>CAMZCM010000001.1 GCA_947305005.1 uncultured Prevotellaceae bacterium
GCTTTTCTTGTTGTGGCTGCTACCTACTCTCCCACGGGGAGTGGGCGAAGAGGGCAAAAAAAGTGACTTAATACAGAAAAGGTGCACATGATTTAACAAATGTAATCATGATCGAAACGAATCGTCGTAAAGTCCCCCATCGTCACTATAGTGAGGACTTCAAGCTATCAGTCCTTCAAGAGTATTATAACTCCGGCAGCACCTATTATCAGCTATGCAAGAAGTTTTCTCTAAGCAAGGGCTGTATACAAAGATGGCTTCAGTTGTATCCATTATCAGAAAATTCCGTATCTTTGCCATCGGAAACTCTCAAACGACTGGAATCAATGGCAAAAAAAGCGTCAGAAAAGCCCGCCGCTGGCAGTGTTGAATCCCGCCTGGCCGAGCTGGAGGCGGAAAACCGTCGTCTCAAAGCCGCCCTAGAGTACTCGGAACTTCGTGTCGAGGCCTTCTCTATGGCCATCGACTACTACAACAAGCAGGAAGGTGTAGACATATTAAAAAAAGCTGGTACCCGACAGCTGTAAGCCTGTGCATCCGCATCAGTATCACGGAAGACTACTGTCCTACGGACAATGCTATCGCAGAACGCGTGAACGGCATCATCAAGCAGGAATGGCTCTACCGCATGAAGCGGCCGAAGGGAACGAGGGAGGCGCGCGAGCTCATCCGTGACATCGTGGACTTCTACAACAACCGTCGTCCTCATATGAGCAACGGGATGAAGACACCCGTGCAAAAGCGCGAAGAAAGCGGATCGCTGGCCTGAATACAAGCCCTTGGCCAGTGGTGCACCACTGACCAAGGGTTTGTGTTTCTTTCATGGAATTTAGATTAAAAGGTTAATGTTTTTCTACAAGAAAGGAGGTCTTTTGAAAGGAATATACTACTTTTGCCCCCGAATGCCCACTGTGAAGTCACACAGGAAGCTACTGAGGAGGATGTGCACTGCCTCAGGAAGAGATGATAACAAGTGTGCACAACATCAGTAAACATAGGTAACAATTTGTGCACCTATAACAGGTAAAGTCAGGTAAAGTCAAAGGTAGAGGGGTATCGTCTTGAAGGTCTATACCTATGAGCCAAAAGGTATAGACCTTTTGGGCTACAAGTCTATACCTTTAGAGCCAAAGGTATAAGGGTGTAAAAAGGAAGATGTTTTTTTCCTTTGGGTATATAATGAATAATGATGTTTTAATGATGGTTAAGAAGGGTAGGGGAAGTCGTTAAATGCTGTAATGGTGCTATGTGGTATATAGATTTTATTCATACTTTTGCATCATGTTTGTGTTGTTGCTTATTTTGTCTCTTCAGCTGGACACTATACGTGTGGCTTCTGATGTGAGGGATTCGATACCGTCAGATACCTTGCGTGAGGTGATTGTGTTGCCTTTGAGAAGGTTGCCTATTGAGAATGTGATAGACGAATCTCTGAAGCGTTACACACAGCCTTCCGTCCCTACCTTCAGTGACGTTCTGGAGAAGATAAAGCCCGGATTAAATGACATTGTGACCCATCCATTTGCTTTCAAACAACGAAGGAGGGAGAAACGTAAGCGACATGCGTTGAAACTACTGGAGGATTATGATCGTGTGAGAACGTTTGAGGAGTTGGTGCGTGAAGCCTATGAACAACAAATGCGAGAAGATTCCTTGAAGCTACAGCAGCCTTAGTCTGTCGATCAAGGCCCTTTGCGCTCTATTTTCAGACCTGGCGAGCAGTTTTTGGCTATGCCTTTTTTATCAGTCACGCATTGCTGCGGGATTTCTATTTTTTCCAAAGAATGACAGAAGTAGAAGGGGAGCTGTCCCAACGTCTTTACCGCAGACGGGATGGTGATTTGCTGTAGGGAGCTGCACTCCATGAAGGCGTAGTCATCGACTTTCTGGATTTGTGTAGGTAATAGAATGGTGCTCAATGAAGAACAGCCGGCAAACATGTATTTGCCGATGATGCTGTCCGTGCAATGATAGTGGGCCCAGTATTTGTTGTCATCGGTACGCGTGTAGCTGATGCCTGGCTGCTGTTCGCCAACGTCTTCCTTGAAATGCTCCCACTGCTCTTCGGTCATGTTCTTGAAGTCGTAGGTCACCTTGGTCTGTTGCCGCCCCAGTTTCACATAATGTGACCATGTACCAGTGGCTGTGCGGGTGTAATAGGGCTGTTGGTCTGTGATGATGGTGGCATGGGTGAGGTCCAAGTGTTTCAGCGCTCCGCCCTGCCACAGCTGAGCGTCAAAGCCTTCTGTGCTACCGGCCATCTTGCGGAGTAGGAGGATGTCTGCAGTGTTGAGAGGACCCGTGATGCGCAGTGCAGTCGTATTTTCTTTTTCGGATTGTGAAAGCAGAGTGGAAAGTGTGCCGGCTTCTGTCATTGTGACCTCTTTCTCCTTGGGCAGGACATAAGGTTCAATCCCGAAGATGATGGTGCTCAACCATAGGAGTTTTTTGTCTGCTGGCTGTGTGTAGTTTCCTAACTGCAGGCGGTAATAGCCGTTGCACAGTCCGTACCACCCCATGTTGAAGTGGAAGAACTCCCGTTTGCAGCCGTCGCAGACAAAGGCGTGTGAGTCCGAAGCTACGATGCAGGGGCGCCCGAAATAGAGCTCTCGGCGTAGGAGGGTGATGAGTGTTTGGATGTCAGGACTTTTGAGCTGTGTTACTTTTCCAGAATAACCGAGGTTGTTGCAAAGGACTTGTTTCACACGGCCAAGGGCAGCGGAAGTGGCCTTGCTGTTGAACGATGCATCGATGGCTTGCCCGATGGACACTAGCAACTGCGACAGGTCACAAACATCGATGGAATCGGCTTTTTCATAGTTGTCACGATATTGCTGCCATTGGGGGTTGATGGTGGTGAAGTCAACGCGAAGGAAGTCGTCGCCGGATTGGTAAAAGGCGTATGAATGTCCCGCTTGAGGCCATTGGTGAACACTCATGACCATCGCCATTGCCAGCGGCACGCACCCGATAATCGTCTTTTGATTGTTACGTTGTAGCGAGGGAGCCATGACGTTGTAAGGTGCGTGCTGGCCCCAACGTTTGTTGCCCAAGAGTGGCGAGATATCCTGTTCGCTGTTGACATAGGCTGGCGCAGGCTGTGGTTGTGGGCAGTTGCTCAAGGCTTGGATCTGTTCGCTAAAGGGCTGGAGCAAGTCTGAGTAGTCTCTGCCATCGTTCTTGCGGATAACAAAGTTATTGTCGGTGCTATAAGCCAATATGGGATTGCCCACCAACGGCCAATAGGGCTTGTTGGCTGTGATGGCGAAGTTCTGATGATGGGCGTCCGTGAAGAGGGTGAGCGTTTGCTCCCGATGTTCCACTCGCAGGACCACGGAATCGGGGTGACAGCCCTCAGTGACAAGCCATTGGTGAGCAGCGGTCATCTCTTCACCAAAGGATTTATTGGGTTTTATTTGAATGGGTTTTACATCGGAATAAACCATCTTTCCGTCAATGGGAATAGCCATACGTGGTAGCACAACGTTGCCTGTCTTGGAGGTGTAGGCGGTCGCTTTGATCTCCATTGAATGGATGGCATCTACGGTGGTCGTGGCATAACTCACATCGGAGAGCACGACACCATTTCCGCCCTGTATCATCTCCCATTTGTCCCAATGGGTTGCCACCAGTTTGTAGCAGATATTGAACGGAGTGCCTTGTTCGGCGACCTCTGGTGCTTCAATGGTGAAGCTGAGGACAGGGTTCGTGTTGTCCTTCGCAAATGCAGCAGTCGCCATGATGACGAGTAGCGTAGCAAAAATGTTTTTTCTGTATTTCATTGTTGAGGATTCTGCTGTGTGATGACAATAAGTGTATATTCGCTAAGGCAAAGTTGCCTTGAGCATTCGCGGCCTGCCGAAATTGTCTTGACGAATCTCAAGATCGTTGTAGCCTGCATCGGCAAAGAGCTGGCGAGTCTCATCGGATAGATTCGTATTTAACTCGACGAGAATCAGTCCGTTGGAAGAAAGGAGCTTGTGCCCGATGTGGGCGATGGCGCGGTAGAAAAGGAGCGGATCGTCATCGGGAACAAAGAGGGCTAACGAGGGCTCGTGGTCCAGCACTGTTGCTGACATTTCTACTGCTTCTGAAGCCCGAACATAAGGCGGATTGGCTGTGAGTAGGGAGATGGAGGAGGGGAGATGTGAGATGTCAGAGGGAAGATGTAAAATGTCTTGTTGGATGAAAGAAACGTTGTCGGCGCCGAGCGTGTGAGCATTGTCGCGGGCCACAGCCAAGGCTCCTTCACTAATGTCCACACCCACCACCTGGGCCTCAGGAAACGCGAGAGCAAGAGACGTGGCAATACAGCCGGAACCCGTACAGAGATCCACTATCTTCAAGTCGGTTTGCGACTTCATTTCTTGGATGCTCCACTGTACCAGTTCTTCCGTTTCAGGTCTTGGAATTAATACGTTGGGCGTAACACGGAACCGATGACCGAAGAAGTCTGCGTACCCCAATACGTACTGCACGGGCTCTCCTGTCAGGAGCCTTTGGGCAATTTTTTCGAATTCTGCACGTTTTTCTAATGATAATGTCGTATCTTTGCCGAGCAAAAGATCTGTCATAGAGAGCCCAAAGCGCTCTTCCATGACCATCCTCACGATAGCACGTGCTTCGCCGCTGCCGTGTAACGGTGTCAAGGCCGAAATGAGTTCACGGTAATTCATGCTGCAAAGGTAAAGAAAAGATTAAAGATTAAGGATTAAAGATTCAAGAAATTGATGACAGACGACGAAAAATATATGAGGCGGTGTCTGCAACTGGCCCGCAATGGTGAAGGTATGACGATGCCGAATCCGATGGTGGGTGCTGTCATTGTTCACGACGGCCGCATTATAGGTGAGGGGTGGCACCGCCGATATGGCGGACCTCATGCCGAAGTCAACGCCGTGCGCTCCGTGCGCCCCGAGGACGAAACTCTGCTCCCCCTGTCAACCATCTATGTAAGTCTGGAGCCATGTTCTCATTGGGGAAAGACCCCGCCTTGTGCGGAACTGCTGGTAGAGAAAGGTTTTCGCCGTATTGTCGTGGGATGTTTGGACCCGAATGAAAAGGTAAGCGGAAGAGGTATTCAGCGCTTACGCGATGCTGGTGCCAAGGTAGTCGTCGGGGTGCTTGAGAAAGAGTGTAAGTGGTTGAATCGTAAGTTCATCACCTTTCATACTTTGCATAGGCCTTATATCACATTGAAGTGGGCCGAGAGTGCCGACGGCTTCATCGACCGCCAACGCAATAGTCGAGCTGACGGAGAGCCTGTCAAATTTTCTACTCCGTGGACGCAAATGCTTGTACATCAATTGCGTGCTACCCATGAGGCTATCCTTGTGGGACGTCGTACGTGGGAGTTGGATCAACCGAGCCTGACCACTCGCTTATGGCCAGGACAGAGTCCTCAAAAGCTCATCCTTTCTTCAAACGGGACGTCCCTCGATACCCTCATTCGTCCCTATCAATCCATCCTCGTCGAAGGTGGTGCACAGACCTTACAATCCTTTTTGGATGCAGACTTGTGGGATGAGGCATATATCGAACGTTCAGGCATTGTTCTAGGTGGAGGTGTAGCCGCTCCACAAATCAAAAGAGACCCTAAAGGTCGGCTAATCCACGTTAATTTTGCCTAATAACACGTGCTGTTAACACTTTTGTAAGATGTATATTTCCGTACTTCTGTAATTATGTGTATTTTTGCGCCGTTTTACGAGATTTCTATCATGAACAGATACATATATCGTTCTTTATTATTCTTGTTTAGCATCGTTCTTTCGGCTTGCTCTTCAGAGAGTGAAACGGAAGTGAGCAGCGATTGTTACATTAGCTATTTCGCGTTAGGAACCCTCACGCGTACGGTGACTGCTTCAGACGGTTCTACCTCGGTAGTGAGCTATAATGGTTCATATTATCCTATGAACATTAATCAGATTACGGGCGAAATGTCCAATCCTATCCCCTTGCAGACCAAAACAGACCTCAGCAGTGTCACAGCCAGTGTCACGGCAACGGGGCTTGTCACCTACTATACTTCTGATGGGGAAGAAACATATTATTCGACCTCTAGTTATATCGACTTCCGAAATCCCGTTAAGTTCCGTGTCTATGCAACGGACAACTCAGGCTATCGTGATTATACCGTTACGGTGAAGATGCGTGATAAGGAAAAAGGAAGTTATGATTGGGAAACTCTGGATGGCGTGGTACTGACCGGAAAGCAAGAACGCGTCACCTTGCCTTGGAATAATGGTGTCTTGCTGGTGAGTGCTGATGCCTCGAGTAATATCTATGCAGCACAATTGACAGGGGAGGCATGGAGTACCGACACTCCCTGCACCGGCACTGCTGGTATTTTGTTGGAAGGCCTTAGAAAATTTGCGGGAAAGCTTTGGAGCAATACTGCAACAGGTATTCTCCTTTTTTCGACTGATGGCGTAGCGTGGACACCAGTAGCTCAAGATCATGCTGGCGATGAGGTCACTTTGGTCGCAGCCTCTTCAGACTACCTCTATGCACGTTTGCACAATGCCGCAGACGATCCAGCTGATCGCTTGGCCAGATCCACCGATGGCAGCCATTGGACCACAGAGAGTGTAGATCAGTCTTTATCCTTATTCCCTACTATCTTCTCGTCTGTCTGCTACACCCTGAATGGCGCTCCCTACGTGCTTGTAGCTGGAAAGACGACAGATGGCCGTGTGACTGTTTGGAAGAAGGATGAGAAAAACGATGAGGGATGGGTCTTGATGTCCGAGACTGGTTCTGGCGAATTATTGTTGCCTTGGGAGGACAAGATGTCGTTAGTCTATTATAAGAAGAATCTGATTGCGATGAAAAGTCAGCAGGATACTACCTTTATCAGTAAAGACAACGGTCTCACGTGGAAAAAGAACAGCAACTTGGTTATGCCTGTCAAAGGTCAACCTTTCTCGGCAACCTCTCAGGGTGATTACCTCTATCTTTTCGCTGGCGATAAGGCTTATCGTGCAAAAATCAACGAATGACGACCCATGAACCGATATAGATTCCTTTTTCTCTCCGCTCTTTGGCTCGCCTGTGCTTCCGCTTACGCGCAGCAAGGCGATTTGTTGGAGTATCAGCAGGAATTGGGTGGTGGCGTCGGTATCAGCAGTTATCTCGGCGATGCCTCTGGCGGTTTCTTGAAAGAGCCTGGCTTTTCGGGAAGCCTTATCTGGCGACGTAATTTCAACCCTCGCATGGTGTTGAAAACACATGCTGGCTACGGTCATATTAGCGGCAATACACAAGGTCTCTATATTCCGGAAAATCCCAGTAGCGGTACGGCTATCGGTGGTGATGCAGCCCCTGAGATCCACTTCAACCGTCACCTTGTAGATGCCGGTCTCGATTTTGAGTTGAACTTCTTGGGCTATGGCCTTGGCGCTGCTTATAAAGGTCTGTCACGTTGGACCCCTTATCTTTTAGCTGGCCTCGGTTTTGTCGTTGGCTTTGGTGGAGGCGGGGAAACGGCAGGCGGTTTGAACATCCCTGTGGGCCTTGGTTTCCGCTTCAAGCTGATGCCCCGTCTGAATCTCGGCTTGGAATGCACGGTCAACTTCACTACGTGTGACCGTCTTGACGATGCCGATTACAGCACTCACCTTGATGACCCTTATGGCATCAAGAGCAGCCCAATGAAAAACAAGGACTGTTACACCAAAGCATTATTAACCCTCACTTACGATATAGCACCCAAATACCGTAGATGTAACAACTGAACGACAATGACACTTGATAGAAATCGCATACCAGAACATATTGCCATTATCATGGACGGCAATGGGCGTTGGGCGAAAGCCAAAGGTCTGCCACGCACAGCGGGTCATGTGCAAGGCGTGGACTCTGTGAGGAAGATTACTGAGGAATGTGTTAATTTAGGTGTGAAATACCTGACACTATATACCTTCTCCACAGAGAATTGGAATCGTCCGGCTGAAGAGGTCAAGGCGCTGATGGGCCTGCTGTTTGATAACTTGGAGGATGAGTTATTCATGAAAAACAACGTCCGCTTCCGTGTCATCGGCGATATCGGACGTCTGCCGGAGGCGGTACGTCAGAAGATGGAAGGCATGATAGAGCGTACTGCCGCTAATTCTGCCATGACGATGGTGCTGGCGTTGAGCTACTCGTCCCGTTGGGAAATCACTCATGCCGTGCAGGCCATGCTCCGTGAGAGCCTCACACCTGAGGCTGTCACCGAGGATGTTGTCAGCGCTCACATGCAAACTCACTTCATGCCAGATCCTGACCTGCTGATTCGTACGGGTGGTGAGATACGTGTCAGCAACTACCTCCTATGGCAGATAGCTTACTCTGAGCTTTACTTCTGTGACACTTTTTGGCCTGATTTCGACGAGAATGCATTACATGCAGCTATCGCTGAGTACCAGCGGCGTGAACGTCGCTACGGTAAGACGAGTGAGCAAGTAACAGAAAACACTAAATGATGAATAGAATCCAATATATATATATCAAATTATTTCTCCTAATGACCCTTCTCATTCCCTTTTGGGGAAGCTGGGAAGGGGCATCCCTTCTCTATGCTCAGACGGAGGAACGTGTGGTGAATCCTGTCATCGACTATGCCCGAACGCCTCAGCAATACTATATTGGTGACATCACCGTGGAGGGCGTGAAGACCATTGATGACTATGTCCTCATCGGCTTGTCGGGTCTCTCGAAAGGTCAGCTCATCTCCCTGCCAGGTGAAGAAATTACAAAGGCTATCCGTCGTTATTGGAAGAATGGTTTGTTCAGTAACGTAGCCATTCGGGTGGATAGCATCGTGGCAGACTCCGCTTACCTGCATATTATCCTTGCCAGTCGTCCGCGTATCTCCCAAATCAACTATAATGGTGTCAAGAAGAGCGAGAAAGAAGACCTTGAAGCCAAGCTTGGCCTCGTCAAGGACGGACAGGTCACGCCGAACATCATCGACCGTACTCGCACTCTGACCAAACGCTATTTCGATGATAAGGGCTATAAGAACGCAGAGATTAACATTGTACAAAAGGATGATATCAGCGAACCTGGTAAGACCATTCTGGAAATCAATGTCGAGAAGAAGGATAAAGTGAAGGTGAACAGCATTGATGTGCAGGGTAATACCGCTTTGAAGATGTCTCAGATAAAAGGAACTCTTTTCAAAAATGGTGCTTTCAAAAAGACCCATGAACGTGGTAAACTTTCCAGTTGGTTCCGTTCTAGAAAGTACATCGAGGAGCGCTGGAAGGAAGACAAGGAGCGCCTCATCGAAAAATACAACGAATATGGTTATCGCGATGCCCGCATTGTGTGGGATAGCGTGAAGCCCTTCGACGAGAACTCCGTCGATATCAGCCTGCAGATTGAGGAAGGTCAGAAATACTATATCCGCAACATTGAGTGGGTAGGTAATACCCTCTACACTTCAGACTACCTCAATCGCTATCTGCGAATGAAGAAGGGCGATATCTATAATCAGACGCTCATGAAGAAGCGTCTGAATACTGACGATGACGCGATTGGTAACCTCTATTATAACAATGGTTACCTGTTTTATCAGTTGGATCCCGTTGAGGTGAACATCGTAGGCGACAGCGTGGATCTGGAGATGCGTATTACGGAGAACCAACAGGCTTATATCAGTCATGTTACCATCACGGGTAATGACCGTGTCTATGAGAATGTCATCCGTCGTGAACTCCGTAACAAGCCTGGCGACCTCTTCTCCAAGGATGCGTTGGAACGCTCCTACCGTGAGATTGCGACAATGGGCCACTTCGACCCCGAAGCTATTGACTATAAGCTTGATCCCGATCCTGAGAACGGCACCGTTGATCTCTCGTGGGGCCTTTCGCCCAAGAGCAACGATCAGGTGGAGTTCTCCCTCGGCTACGGTATGACGGGTGTCATCGGTAAGATAGGTTTGAAGTTCACCAACTTCTCCCTGCAGAACCTTTTCTCCAAAGATGGCTTGCGCCGTGGCGTGTTACCCCAAGGTAATGGTGAGACTTTCAGCATCAATGGTCAAACCAATGGAACCTATTATCAGGCATACTCCATCAACTACCTGAATCCCTGGTTTGGCGGCAAGCGCCCCAACTCCCTATCTTTCTCGGCCTTCTTCTCCAAGCAGACCGACGTCAGTGACCGTTACTATAACTCCAGTTACTACAACTCTTATTACAACTATCTCTACGGCTACGGCACGTCAACGGGTAACTATTATGCCAATTTCTATGATCCTGACAAGTACGTCATGATCTATGGCTTTTCTTTGGGTTGGGGTAAACGTCTGAATTGGCCCGACGACTATTTCCACTTCATGGCTGACTTGAGTTATACCCGTTATCACCTGAAGAACTGGGAATATTTCCTCATCAGTAATGGTAGCTGTAATAATATTAGCTTGAACTTCACGTTGAGTCGTAGCTCCACCGACAACCCCATCTTCCCCCGTCGCGGTTCTGAGTTTAGCCTCTCCCTGGGTCTTACGCCACCTTATTCGCTCTTCGATAATGTCAATTATGCGAACCTCGGCAACAACTCCAGTTCCAGCACTTATATGGACGAACTACAGGAGAAATATCGTTGGATTGAGTATCACAAGTGGAAGTTTAAGAGCCGTACCTATACATCTCTGCTTGGCGGCAATAAATGCCCTGTGCTCATGACCCGTGTGGAGTTCGGTCTTCTTGGCAGTTACAACAGCAATAAGAAGTCACCTTTCGAGACCTTCTACGTGGGTGGTGACGGTATGAGTGGTTACAGTTATAGCTATGCCACCGAGACCATAGGTCTGCGTGGTTACGACAACGGCTCGCTTACGCCCCGTGGCTACTCTGGTTATGCCTACGACCGTTTCACGTTGGAACTTCGTTATCCATTCATCCTTGGCAACAGCACCAATATCTTTGGTCTTGTCTTCCTGGAGGGTGGTAATGCTTGGAGTGAGATCAAGAACTTCAATCCGTTCGACTTGAAGCGCTCTGCCGGTGCTGGTGTTCGTATCTTTCTGCCTATGGTCGGCTTGCTCGGTATCGACTGGGCTTATGGCTTCGACAAAGTCTTTGGCAGTACGGCCTACGGAGGTAGCCAGTTCCATTTCATCCTTGGACAAGAGTTTTGATAGTTGAAAGTTGAAAGACAGAATAAACCTTTTGCCTCATGAATCCGTCAAAAGAGTAAAACCAATAGTTATAGATATTATACGAACCCCATTATTAAATAGCATTATGAAAAAGTTACTGACCATACTTTTTGCCGCCCTCACTCTCGGAATGAGTGAGCAGGCTCAGGCTCAGAAATTTGTGCTCGTGGATATGGAGTATATTCTGAAGAATGTACCCGCCTACGAACGTGCTAACGAACAGTTGAATCAGATCTCTCGCAAGTGGCAAGCCGAGGTGGAGGCTCTGAGCAAGGAAGCCCAGACTCTCTATAAAACCTACCAGAGCGAAGCCGTGTTCCTCAGCGCCGAGCAGAAGACCCAGCGCGAAGAAGCTATTGTCAAGAAGGAGAAGGAAGCCGCTGAACTGAAGAAAAAGTACTTCGGTCCCGAGGGTGAGCTCTTCAAGAAACGCGAGAGTCTGATGACCCCCATCAACGACGAGATTTACAATGCCATCAAGGACATCTGTGAAGCCAAGGGTTACAGCCTTGTATTGGATCGCGCCAGCGACACCGGCATCCTCTTTGCTTCGCCCAAGATTGACATTTCCAGCGAAGTACTGTCCAAATTAGGCTATGGCAATTAACAAATTAACAGAATATAAAACCTCAATAATAGACAACAATGAAAAAGTTTTTGATTGGAGCATTGATGATGATTGCTCCCCTCGCTATGTCTGCTCAGCAGAAATTTGGTCATTTTAATTCTACAGAGATTGTGCCCTTAATGCCTGAATACGTCACCGCACAGTCTGAACTTCAGACCCTCGCTAAGCAGTATGAAGATGATATCAAGCGCTTGCAGGATGAATACAGTCGCAAGTTGGAAGAATATCAGAAGGAACAGGCTAACCTGTTAGAGAATATGCGTCAGCGCCGTGAGCAGGAACTGCTCGAGCTGCAGCAGCGTATTCAGCAGAACTATCAGGATAACCAGCAGGCTTTCCAGAAAGCTCAGGCTGAGAAGATGCAGGCCCTGTCTGACAAGATCACTCAGGCTGTGAAGCAGATCGGCGATGCTGGTGGCTATGTCTATATCATGGATATCTCTTCCGGTATCCCCTATATCAGCACCAAGCTCAGCGTGGATATCACCGCAGAGTTGAAAAAAGCTCTTGGGATCTAATTCACCTATAAATCAACAATTATGAAGAGAGTCGTATTCGTTTGCTTCATGGTCCTGTCAACCATGAGCCTGTTTGCCCAGGAAGAGGCCTCTGCCGCTTCTGTGGCTCCCACCCAGTATGGCTATGTCAGCTTCAATGCTCTGTTTGAGCGAATGACTGAGTACGCTGAGGCGAAGGTGGCTTTTGCCCAGCTGAAGGAAAAGTACGAAGCCGAGGCTAAGCGCGCCGAGGAGGAGTTTCAGCGCAAGTTCGCTGAGTTCCTGCAGGGACAGAAAGATTTCCCTGCTAGTATCATGCAGAAGCGTCAGGTGGAACTTCAGGAACTGATGGAGAAGAGCGTCAGTTTCCGTCAGGAATCACAGCGTCTCCTGCGTAAGGCAGAGAAAGAGATGCAGGCTCCCATCCTCCAGAAGCTCACCGCTTCCATTCAGGCTGTAGCTGCCGAGCGCAACCTTATGTTTGTGCTCAATACAGACGACAACGCTGTACCCTTTGTAAACCCTCAGATGGGTGTGGACATTACAGATTTTGTCCTGCAGCAGTTGGGCTTGGCATCTGCTTACAGCGCTCCTGAGGCTGATAAGCAAGAATAAACGAGGCTTCCATCGAGCATGTCGCCTATTGGCATCTTTGATAGTGGTTACGGCGGACTCACCGTCTTGCGTGAGATTCGTCGGCTAATGTCTGAGTATGATTATCTCTACTTAGGCGACAATGCCCGAGCGCCTTACGGCTCCCGTTCCTTTGAACGCGTCTATGAGTTCACGTTACAGGCCGTCCGCCATCTCTTTGAGATGGGATGTCCGTTGGTCATTCTGGCTTGTAACACCGCTTCCGCTAAGGCTCTTCGCACTATCCAGCAACACGACCTGCCTCAGATGCCTGACCCAACCTGTCGTGTCCTCGGTGTGATTCGTCCCACCGTGGAAGTCGTAGGCACTCTCACGAAAACACGTCATATCGGCGTGATGGCCACGCAAGGAACCATCAGCAGCTACACCTACGAGTTGGAGTTGGCCAAACTCTATCCCGATATCACGGTGACTGGACAGCCTTGTCCCATGTGGGTTCCGCTGGTTGAGAACTATGAGTTCGATGGCCCTGGTGCTGACTATTTTGTCCGTCGTGATATAGAGACCTTGCTTAGCCGTGACCCGCAGATAGATGCTATTATCCTTGGTTGCACCCATTTCCCTTTATTGTATAAAAAGGTACGCGCCTACACACCTGCGCATGTGCAACTCATCTCTCAGGGAGAGTATGTGGCTGCCAGCCTACAAGATTACCTACACCGCCATACGGAGATGGATCAGCGACTCACGCGAGGTGGCAATATCCGTTTCCTTAGTACCGACGATGCACAGAAATTCTCTGCTGCCGCCACTATTTTCCTCGGTCATACCGTAGAAACGGAGAAAATATCTTTTTAGTGAAGAAGATATAAATAAGCCGGCTCGTTTTCGAGTCGGCTTATTTGTGTTATATAGTTATCAGTCTTTTACTCATCCCCGAACAACTCATCCATTTTCTTCATCAACTTATCGCCGCGGAGGTCTTTATCTATGATGATGCCGTCCTGCCCGATGAGGAGTGTACGTGGAATCCCTGTGATTCCATAGACTTTTGCAGCCGCACAGCCCCAGCCTTTCAGGTCGGACATATTGAGCCATTTGATGCCATATTTCTCAATGGCAGCCTTCCACTTCTCCACATCGCCATCAAAGGAGACGCCTACCACCTCAAATCCTTTGTTGTGGTACTTCTCCCAGACAGCTTTTACGTTGGGAAGCTCAGCACAGCAGGGACCACACCAGCTGGCCCAGAAATCAACGAAGGTATAGCGGTTGTTGGGCACAACGTCCGAAAGGCTGAGTTCGCCGCCATCGGGAGTCGCCATTTTAAGGTCGGTGTACTTACGTCCAGGAAGGCAACGCATCTGTCCTTCAACAAGCTCTTTAATAAACTTAGTCCAGAAGTTGTCAGGGAAGTTCTGCTGCAGTTGCTTTGTGGCTTCCTCGATATACTCGGGATGCCCAAAAAGCTGGAATTCGCGCAACAGATAGATACCCAATATGTCATTCGTATGACGGTTCAGGTAACCTGCCATGCATTGGGCTTGTTCTTGATAGATATCATCCAGCTCTTGCCCGATCGAGTCATGCTTCTCGCCAGCTGGTGTTTCAAAATACGTTCCTATAAGAGCATTGTACTTTTCTTCATACTTAGCAATGGCATCGTAATAAGCCGTGATGCTATCGTTGAGTGGCGTGCCTGAAGGATATGCCACACCTTCCTTGGGGATGTTAAGTGTGATGTTTCCCGGCTCGCAGATGACGCGATAGAATCCACGGGAATCCTTACAATAGACGCGGATAATGCAGGCGCTGTCAGCGGTGCCCTCCCACATATAAGCCCCATCTGTGACGGGAATCTTAGCGAGGAGCGTATCGTTATTGTCGTTTAACATCACAGCAATAGACAGAGAATCCACGTCACGTTCTACCGTACCGGAGATGGTCAGACGATTGTCACTACAAGCTGTCAGCATCATGGCGACAGCAACCCAAAGAAGATGTACCTTTTTCATTTTTCCAAATTATTTATACTAATCATCTTGATTTGCGCTACAAAGATACCTTTTTCTTCTTACACTATCTCTTTCAAGGTCCTAAACCCTCATTTTTTGTTCCTTTTTAGCATATTTTATTCTCCTTTACCATTTACTCAAAGGATTCATAGCAAAGCTAAGCGATTCTTTTATTCCTACGGTGGGAATTTATAGTAAATCGAAGGGAAAGGCCGTTTTGCTCACAGAGATATGCCGTTTCGCAGAGAGCAACTTGTCGAAACGTGTCAACGGGAAAGAATAATAGTAATTCCCTAGTCATAGACACAGTCCCTCTTAGGATGTACTGCAGTACTCCTACTAGAGTACTAGAGTCCTCCAGAAGAAGTACGCCAGTACTCCCGCTGAAGTACTGGCGCTATCATTCGATTGGATTTTGAATAGGATTGGTTTAGTTGAGTGCAAGCTCTATGAACTTGTCAATGGCGGCACTGATACCGTCGGGGCTCTTGCCGCCGGCGGTAGCGAAATGGGGCTGACCACCACCGCCACCCTGCATGAGTTTAGCTGCTTCGCGGATGCACTGGCCAACGTTCACACCTTGTTCCTTCACGAGCATGTCAGAGGCGGCGCAGGTGAGCAGGGGCTTACCATCGTTGACAGAACCGATGCAGACAAGAGCGTTCTCAACCTCGGCACGCAGTTGGAAGGCGATATCCTTTACAGCTTCTGCAGGTAGAAGGGTCTTGCCGCTGATGATGCAGGCACCGCCCTGTTCCTTGGCATTCTTCAGAAGTTCTGCCTTGTAGCCCTGTGCTTTCTCGTGGATGAACTCCTCGGCCTGTTTCTTCATGCTGGCGTTTTCGGTGATGAGGCGATCGATGGCGCCTTTCAGATCGGGCACACCGTTGAACATCTGGCGCAGAACTTCCATTGTATCTTGCAGCTGGTAGAGGGCTTCCTCCACCTTGGCACCTGTGATGGCCTCAATACGGCGGATGCCGGCAGCAACGCTACTCTCGCCGATGATCTTGAACATACCAATCTGACCTGTAGCCTTCACGTGGCAGCCGCCGCAGAACTCTACACTCTGCCCGAATTGTACCACACGGACACGATCGCCGTATTTCTCGCCGAAGAGGGCAATGGCACCAAGCTCCTTGGCCTGTTCAATGGGTACGTTGCGATGATCCAGCAACTGGATATTCTCGCGGATGCGCTGATTCACGATGCGTTCAACCTGACGCAGCTCCTCAGCGGTCACCTTCTGGAAGTGGCTAAAGTCGAAACGCAGGCCCTCGGGGGACACGAGTGAACCTTTTTGTTCCACATGTGTGCCAAGCACTTCGCGCAGGGCTTGGTCGAGGAGGTGGGTTGCACTGTGGTTAGCCTCGCTGGCATGACGTTTGTCAGTATCCACGCATGCCATGAAGTTGGCTTCGGGATGCTCGGGCAGCTTTTTGGCAATGTGAACGGTGAGACCGTTTTCACTCTTGGTATCGATGATGTCAATGGTCTCGAACTCGCTGACGATGGCGCCTTGGTCACCGACCTGTCCACCCATCTCGGCATAGAACGGAGTCTTATCGAGAACAATCTGGTAATAGGTTTGCTTTTTCTGCACGACCTTGCGATAGCGCAGGATGCGGCATTCGTATTCCGTGTAATCCCATCCAACAAACTCACTCTCGCCCTCAACGAGGATTTGCCAGTCGTCTGTTTCTACGGCAGCAGCATTGCGGGCGCGTTCCTTCTGCTTCTGCATTTCTACGTTGAAGCCGGCTTCGTCAACAGTGAGACTATTTTCGCGGCAGATGAGCTCCGTGAGGTCGAGAGGGAAACCATAAGTGTCGAAGAGCGTGAAGGCTTCGGTACCGTTGATCTCGCTCTTTCCGGCAGCTTTGGTCTCAGCCATGACGCGGTCGAGGAGCTTGATACCTGTCTCGAGGGTACGCAGGAAGCTCTCTTCTTCCTCCTTCATCACCTTGGCGATGAGGTCTTTCTGGGCTACCAATTCGGGATAAGCCTCGCCCATCTCAGCAGTGAGGGTGGGCAGGAGCAGGTGCATGAAAGCTCGCTTCTGACCTAGGAAGGTATATGCATAACGAACAGCACGACGCAGGATACGACGAATCACATAACCAGCCTTCGCGTTAGAGGGTAGCTGACCATCAGCGATGGAGAAAGCGACAGCACGAATGTGGTCGGCAATAACACGCATGGCGACATCTACCTCCTCGCTCTTGCCGTACTGCTTACCAGAAAGCTGCTCGATGGCCTTGATGACGGGCTGGAACACATCGGTGTCATAGTTGGAGTGCTTGCCTTGCAGAGCGCGGACGAGGCGCTCGAAGCCCATACCCGTATCGATAACATTCATGCCGAGGGGTACGAGCTTGCCGTCAGCCTTACGCTCGAACTGCATGAACACGATGTTCCAGATCTCGATGACCTGTGGGTCGTCCTTGTTTACGAGCTCTCGGCCGGGCACCTTGGCTTTCTCCTCAGGCGTGCGGCTGTCGAGGTGAATTTCCGAGCAGGGACCGCAGGGTCCTGTATCGCCCATCTCCCAGAAGTTATCGTGCTTGTTGCCATTGATAATATGGTCGGCGGGCACGTGTTTAGCCCAGAAGCTGGCAGCCTCGTCGTCGCGAGGGATGTTCTCTTCGGGAGAACCTTCGAAGACGGTGACATAGAGGTCCTTGGGGTCGAGGCCGATAACATCGACCAGGTATTCCCAAGCCATATCGATGGCGCCCTCCTTGAAGTAGTCGCCGAACGACCAGTTGCCCAACATCTCGAACATCGTGTGGTGGTAAGTATCGTGACCTACCTCTTCGAGGTCGTTGTGCTTACCGCTGACGCGAAGACATTTCTGGGAGTCGGCGCGACGACGCGGTTCGGGATCCTTGGTGCCGAGGATGATATCTTTCCACTGGTTCATACCAGCATTGGTGAACATGAGTGTGGGGTCATCCTTGATGACCATAGGAGCAGAGGGCACAATGGCGTGTCCCTTGTCAGCAAAGAACTGTTTGAAGCTCTCTCGGATTTCGTTGGCTGTAAGCATTTATTGTGAATAATTACGATTTGCGGTCGCAAAGGTACAAAAAAATTGTGCACGCACGTACGTATACAATCCTATTTTTTGTGTGAAACGTGAAAAATGCAACAAAAAAACTGCGACGCTGGACTCTCGTCTCACGCCGCAGCACATTACTAACCTAAGATACAGTTACGAAGAAAATACTTGTTTAATATAATAGATTGTCTGTGTTGCTGATTACGTAGGCAAAGGTCGGAGAAAAATGTAAAGAAATAGGGGAAACATCATTCACAAAGGATGAAAAAATGGGATTTACGTTTTTGTCAACCTGTTTGAAGGAAAAACCATAGTTCAGCGTACAGCGATCTTTCGTGCTGGACCATCATCGGGTTTGACAAGATAGATGCCCCGACGTAAATTATGAAGAGAAAGGCTATGATGTAACCATGTATCCAAGACAACTTGGCCGGAGAGGTCAAAGAGCTGAATATGAATGGGTGCAACGCCAGAACGTAAATGTATGCATTGCGTGGAATCATCGTAGAAAAAATCATCAGAGCTGACATCAGAGATGTTATCTGTCATGATGGTTTCACCAATGATAAGGTAGCCGACTTGCTCTGCTTTCACCCGAGTGTAGGAGGTGCTTTTTTCACGATCTTTCAGTAAAATGGCACTTTCGCAGTCACGTTGGCTGATGCGTAAAGTGGCGGTTATGGTGTCGTTTTCTGTCTGCATCTGTCCAAAGAGATGAGGGATGCTAGAGAATGGGATACCATAGCGAAGCAGATAACCGTCTGTGAAGGCATCTCCGACAGCATCCTGTGGCGTGCGGCCGACATAAAGGTGATGCCCAAGAAGGCTGCCTGTGCCTGGAGTTGCTGCGAGGAAGGCGATACGCTCGCAGGCATTGGCATTGGCGTTTCTTCCTTCGAAACGTAATCGTATATCAAACCCTTCGCAGGTGATATCCTTCACGGCGGCGGTTGCTGGCAATGATGAACATCGGCTATTGAGTGATGCCAAAACGATAGGGAGGGTATTAAACGGCTGCTTAAAGCTGATATGTTGCCATTGTGTTCCAACACTGTCTGCTATTCCAACACACGCTTGCACTCCTTGCCAATCATAGTGTCCTTGGGGAAGGGCTAAGAGAGAGAGGGTGTCGGGATTGAGGAAGGTGGGGTGCTCTTGATAGTCCCATGTACCAAGACACAGATCAAATACAGTGGAAGTTGTATTCTGTAAAGAGGCTGTGAGGGGCATTTTGTTTTTGTAAGTGGGTATGCCGAGTATGACCGCTGGTGTCTGGCTGAATGAAGGCTTGGGAAGCACAGGCTGCCACGACTCACGGACAAGTGACTGACAAAGGAGCACTGGAGAGTCAGGCTGGCGGAGGGCGATGCTGGCATTAATGGTGTTGGAAGACTTCAAGGGACCAGAGGCGTTTGCGGAAGTAACCTCTAACTGTGCGTTGGTTTGCAATAGTGTAGGCGAGAGTGTAGCGAACGTGGCTTGTTGCTGTGATAGTGTGTCATAGCTCAGGCCTCCATCATAACTGCACTTAAAGATGAAATGGTCTATCTGTTCACCGTTTTTGTCTGTCCAGTGGAACTGAAGTTTTCCATCAGCGTTGACGCCATCATAGCTTAAAGAGGGCGCCTCATATACTCTCCAGATGGGAATGACCTCGCCCTCACGCTGAAAGAAATAGGGTGGAGTAGTTGCGGAATAATATTCTCCTGCAGGGGTGAGTTTTGCAGAAGAGGAAATAATCATTCGTTTCTCTTCCACCCAATTATAGATGCTATAGCGCTCGATGAATGAACAGGTGTCCATAACCGTGAGAATGTCCTTGAGATCGCGTAATTGTTTCTGCTGTTGAGCCTCGCTGCCTGACGGCCACCCTTCCTTGGTCCAATTAGCACCATTGTTCCATTCTTTTATCCAAAGGGGGCGACCCGTACGCAGATGTACCGTCCTTAGTTTCTCGTACCATTCGCGGCCGCTGAGTCCGCCCCAATAGGCATGGAGGACAACATAATCGACACGAAAGTTCCGTCGCCGCGCCTCTTCCATAAAATTATAGAGCCATGTGAAGTCGGTTGTGGCTGGTGAGCCCAATCTTAGGCCTGTCCGTAGAAGCATCGGCCATTCCTCGATAGCGCGAGCTACAGAGACATTGGATTGCTCACTGTGATCGGGCTCATTGTACCCGATGAGGTGTGAGACATCGTTCAGCGAATAGACTTTTGACAGGTTTCCTCCTGCTCCCCATTTTTCCGGGACATATTCTTGATTGCGACTATATCGAATGGCGTCGGTATCTCCCGAAGGGCTGGTGCCCCAATTGTAATACCAGGTGCTATTAGTGAAGTCGGCTTGCTGTTGTGCGAATTTGAGTCCTTCAGGCATAGAGGACCAACTGGAACCAGCCCAGCCTTTCTTGGAGGGATACTGCCATCGCATGATGTGAATGCTGCTGACTTTGCCGTCAAGTTCTGGGGGAAGCTGTGTTAGTTGGATATCGTGATCATCGGCGATAAAGACACGACTGTAGCCCATGCCATCGGGCTCACAAGCCAATGTCGCTGCATAACCACGCCGTAACACCATGGAGTGCACACGATTCTCCAATCTAAAAGGGCGGCATAAATCCTCAGGGACGTCATCGGAAGCCGCATTGGTGTAATAATAAGAAGGCGACATAAGCTCTTCTTCGCCTTTATAGTCGGTTTCTGCATAGAGGGAGAGAGCTTGGAAATCACGGGCATGAGCCATGACGACGGCTCCATGGCGATAGACGACTACGCGGGCATTCGTGTCGGCATCCATTGGTTGTCCATTGATGAGAATGCGATCAGCATAGTTACTCAGAACCTCGTTGGGCTTTAAACTGTCAAAGAACAACCACGCATCAGGAGAGCATAGATTTATCGTTGCATTGGCTGCTATGGCCTCGGTGGTGGCAGTGAGATGAAGGTCGATGGCTTCTGTCAGAGTGAGCGGATGAGTGATGCGCTCAAAGTTTTGTGCAGGGTATGGGTCTGCCGCTTGTATAGTAGCAGAAGCCATCATGAGGAGAAAGAGTAGGAGATACTTATTCATTTAATTCGCTATTTTTCTTAGGCTATTAAATTTTTCCTCTGCAAAAATATGACATACGAAGATCATGGAAGTGGAAATAACGGTGAAAAAGGTCGAAAAACAAATAATTGAAGGTTGTTTCGACCATATAGATGGATGAATATAACAGCAAATACTTATCTTTGCGGGCAGAATAGGAAAAGACAGAAAATGGAAAGATTTAAAAGAAGCTGGGTATTGTTCCTTCTTATCCCTGTTTGGGCCTTGGCACAGACTGCGACGCAGGGATTGGCATTCCAAAACTTTCGCCTGTACGATCAGCTGCCTGACAATGAAGTGCGGTGCTTGTACCATGATAACATGGGCTTTGTTTGGATAGGAACAAAACAGGGGCTATGCCGTTATGACGGTTATCGCATCATGACCATTCGTAATACGCCGGAGCATCCCCATTGGCTGGCGGCCAACAGCGTGAACGATATCATTGGTGATCATCATGAGAGGTTGTGGGTGGCTACGAAGAATGGGCTCACGAGAATGAATATGAGAGATGGCTCATTGCGGCATTACCATTTGAAAGATTTCGATAATAGCGACATGGTAAAACGTCTGCTCTACAGTCGCTCAGGACGCCTTTGGGTCGGTACTGAAGGTGGGCTCTATATCTGGGACGAGGAAGCGGATACTCTGGAACTTCTTTGCAACCGACGAGGAAATGCAGCCGTTCCCCATTGTTCTGTAACATGTTTAAAGGAAGATCATGCAGGATATATCTGGGTAGGGACATGGGACAAAGGTCTTTATCGCTACAACCCGTCCGATGGCTCTTGGTATGAACTTCCACGTTTCAATGATGCAAATTCTGCACAGTGTATTACACCTGCCAAAGACGGTTCTTTATGGGTAGGAACGTGGGGGCACGGGCTTTATAAGATTCTGAACCCCTACGATACGGGACGTCCCCTCAACTTTCGGCATTATGTGAACGCAAACACCGATGGCGCCCTCTCCTCCGATATTATTTGGCGCTTTTGCGATGATTCTGTCACGCATCGCCTTTGGGTGGGGACGCAGTCAGGACTTAGTTATATTGACGAAGGAACAGATCAGCCTTCTGCATTATTGGACGGGAACTATTCTTCGCCTTACTTTTTAGGCAGTGGAGTTAACCCCCTGTTTATTGATGAGAATGGACTTTTCTGGGTCAATGTATCAGGAAAGGGAATCCTGACGGCTCAGCTTCGTCCTTCTCCCTTTCTCCATGCCAGACTGCCCAAGCCTTGGGAGGATGAGGGAATGATATCCTGTATAAAACTGATGGATGACAGCGAGATATTGGTAGGAGTTTCCAATAAAGGTCTGCTGCGAATAAGTGGCGAGAAGAATCAGTATTATGCCTCGCCCTCCACCTTGCATACCATACAACCTCTTTCTGATGGACGAATACTTGTTGGTACTGACCTCAATGGGGTGATGCTCTTTGATGGAAAGGGCCTCCAACCGCTTTATCATTCTGGCAATGCCTCGTGGTTAGGTGACCGATGTGTTTATGCTATCCATGAACTTCCTGGTAATCATCTGCTTTTCGGAACGTGGCGCGGGCTTAGCTTGTTACGGGCCGACGGGCAAGGAACACATTTTGAAAATCTTGCGACGAGTGGTGCTGCCTCTCTAGCAACTGCACGTATCCGATACATCACAAGAAGTTCTACCGACACCCTTTGGTTGGGCACGGATGGATCGGGTATCATCAGATTGACAGGCGATCTGTTGCACCCTGAAAGCTTAAAGCAGACTACGTATATCCGTTTGGCTGACTCTGATTTTGAGATACCGCGCATCTTACGAATTGTTGTGGATGGAAAAGGACGCATTTGGGCTAGTTCCGTCGAAGCCGGTTTGTTGCGCTATGATGCAAAACGTGATGCCTTCATTAGCGCTGGTCCCTCATTAGGAATACCAGATACAGATATTTTCAACGTAGAATCGACAGCCGACGGTTCTTTGTGGATTTCGGCTCGTCAAAGTCTTATATGGCTTCGTCTGGATAATAATGATCAAGTTGTGGGCTTGCGCTTTTTCCCACGTAACAATGATGTTCCCTATAATGAATATTTCGTTGAAGGAGCCTCGGACCAGATTGATGGAGGCCCGCTCTGCTTTGCGGGTTCTGGTGGCTATGTCTGTTTTATGCCACATGATGTTGTCCCTGTTGGAATGACCATAGGCCATAAGCGCCATGTCGCGATTGTAGAGATACGCGTTAATGGTCAGATAATGGGAGAGGGTGAACGTCATCCGGCTTTTGTTCCTGCGAAAACGATTACCTTGCAACCTTCCGACCGAGAACTGACGATTTCCTTTTCTGCATTCAATTTTGAAGCGCCTGATGCGACCCACTATGCCTATCGGCTTCGAGGTTTTGAAGATAAATGGCACTATACGTTGCATGGTGTGAATACAGCCGTCTATACTAAATTACCAGCGGGTAACTTTACATTTGAATTGCGAGCAACGGATGCCAATGGCGTCTGGGACGAACATACTCAAAGACTGCAGGTACATGTGCTCGCACCCGTTTATCTCAGATGGTATGCGTGGCTGCTTTATTTATTGATATTTGCTGTATTTATGGCATTTACTATCGCCTACTTGCGCCGACGTCAACATGAACAACGGGAGGTGGCAATGGCACGTATGGAAAAGGAACAGGCAGAACTGCTGAATCACAAGAAGTTGCAATTCTATACCAACATCAGCCATGACCTGATGACACCACTCACCATTATTTCTTCAGCTGTATCACAGATGCAACAGACGGGACAGGCAACGGAACTTCCGCTTGTGGCTTCCAATACAGATCGACTCATGAGGATGATCCAACAGCTCTTGGAATTCCGCAAAGCAGAGACTGGCAACCTACATCTGCGTGTCAGTCGTGCCAATCTCGCTGATTTCATGCGCCATGAGTTGGAGAGCATACGTCCGATGGCTCGTCAGCGGCAGATTCAACTCACTCTCACGTGCCAACCAGAACAACTTACAGCTTATTTTGACAATGACAAACTGGATAAGATTCTCTTCAATCTGATTTCAAACGCTGTCAAATATGGTAGAGAGGGAGGCTATATACACGTGGAAGTAATTAGTACCGATGGGCAAACAGCCATCATCAACGTGCGTGACAATGGTATCGGTATAGCAGAAGATAAACTGCCTCAGCTCTTTACACGTTTCTACGAAGGAGAACATCGCTGGGCTCATACTTTCGGAAATGGTATCGGGCTTTCTCTCGTTCGTGATCTTACACAATTGCACCATGGTACTGTCAGTGTGCAGAGCCTACTTGGAGAAGGTAGTACCTTTACGTTAAGTATCCCCATCGCACGTGAAGCATATACAGAAGATGAAATAGAAGAGAAGGACAACAATACTCAGCCTGAGCTCTTATCAGAGCAGCCGACACATTTGGACAACAATGCTGCATATCTGCTTCTTGTTGAAGACAATGAAGAGTTGCTGCACTTGCTTGAGAATCTCTTGAGTCGTCAATATCACATTCTTACGGCCTACAATGGCAGAGAGGCCATAGAAGTACTGGAGAATGAGCGCATAGATCTTGTTGTGACTGATGTGATGATGCCCATCATGGATGGCGTAGCTTTAACGGAGGAAATCAGACGCCGTAATGAGTGGAAGGACTTACCCGTTATTATGCTGACAGCCAAACGTGATGATGAGGACCGTGCCGAAGCGTACAGGGCTGGAGCAAGTGCCTACATCACCAAGCCTTTCAATACCAATGTCCTGCTTTCACGTATCAATAATCTCTTGCAGCAAAAGAAACAGGCACGTCAACAGGTCAATGAGCAATTATATGGTGTCATTCAAGATGTACAACTTGCCGAAAGCGATCAGGAATTCTTAGACCGTTGTGCACAATGTGTCAAACGACATCTTTCAGATTCAGAGTTTGAGCTCCCCGTTCTTGCTGCAGAGATGGCTGTGTCTGTTTCCACTCTTTATAAGCGTATTCGCTCACTCACAGGACAAAACACGACCTCCTTCATTCGTTCAATACGTATGAAAATGGCTGCTGAATTGTTACGTAAGAATCCCAATACCCGCATCGCTGATCTGGCATATGCCGTTGGGTATAGTGATCCTAAGTATTTTTCTTCCTGTTTCAAGAAGGAGTTCGGTCTTCTGCCACGAGAATGGTTGGAACAACAAAACATTTCAGGCTAAGATTCTTTGAAAAATAGGGATATGTACACGTGCGTGACGTTTTTTTTTGTACCTTTACGCCCACAAAAGTTCATCAGATATGAAACGTCTTCTTTTTCTCCTCTTATATGTGGCGTGTTACGGTTCTGTTACAGCACAACGTATGATTTCTCTTGCCGGTAGCTGGCAATTGTCCTCCCGACTGGAGGTTTCCTCTGTAAACCTGCCCGGTTCGTTGCTCACCAACGGACTTGGTGATGAGGTGAGTATCAAGACCCACTGGACAGGTTCGCTTTACGATTCCAGCTACTATTACAACCCCTTCATGGAGCGTTATCGCAAAGCGGGAGAGATGAAGTTGCCCTTCTTCCTAACTCCTGCGAAGCACTTTGTGGGCGAAGTGACCTACAAGCGTACAGTGATCATCCCGAAGGCGTGGAAGAAACGGCGTGTGACCTTGTTTCTTGAGCGTCCGCATATAGAGACTACAGTTGTAGTGAACGGACACGAAATAGGACATCAGCTGTCGCTCAGTGTGCCACACCAGTATGACATTACAGATGCTATTCGCTTCGGGAAAGAGAATAAAATAGAGATTCGCGTTTACAATGGTATAGAGAATGTCTGTGTGGGACAGGACTCACACAGTGTCACTGACCAGACGCAGGGTAACTGGAACGGCATCGCGGGTCGCATAGAGCTGCAGGCTGCACCAATCATCTATCGGAAGCGTGTCGTCACTGATCTCGCTACAGGCACGGCCCGCATCACCATTAATGACAAAGAATATGTGGCGCAGGTTCCTAATGCCAAGCCTTGGAGTGAGCACCAACCACAGCTTTATACCACGACGGTCAACGTGGATGGAGAGCCTGTCAGTGTGACTTTCGGCTTCCGTGAGGTAGCTATCCAAGGTCAAGATATTATGCTCAATGGACAGCGCATTCATTTGCGAGGGACGGTGGAGAATTGTTGCTTCCCTGAGACAGGTTTTCCACCTACTGACACTGCTTCCTGGATGCGGATTATCCAGCAATGCAAAGATTATGGACTGAACCACATGAGGTTTCACAGTTATTGTCCGCCTGAAGCAGCCTTCGTTGCCGCTGACCGTCTGGGCTTTTATTTCCAGCCCGAAGGTCCGTCGTGGCCAAATCATGGGGTGAAGTTGGGCAATGGAATGGCTATTGACGATTATCTGACACAAGAGTGCAAGGCAATATTGGATCATTATGGCCATCACCCTTCTTTCATTATGTTGGCCGCTGGTAATGAGCCTGCTGGTAAATGGGTGGATTGGGGTGTGCGCTTCGTGAGAGAAATGAAAGAGCACGATCCTTCACGCATCTACGCTACTGCCTCCGTGGGCGGTGGTTGGGAGTGGGATAGTGGTTCTGAGTATCATGTCAAAGGTGGGGCGCGTGGCTTAGAATGGAACCGTCAACAGCCGAATAGCAGCGATGACTTTACGGAACTGATTCTGCATCCCAGGAACTTCAAGGGCGAGATTTGTAATGAACCGCTTATCAGCCATGAGCAAGGACAATGGTGCGCTTTTCCAGACTTCCGAGAGATCTCGCAATACACAGGTGCTTACAAGGCTGCTAACTTCGAGATCTTTCGTGACCTGCTCAAAGCCAATGGCATGGAAGGACAAGCTGAGAAGTTCCTGATGGCAAGCGGACGACTTCAGGTGCTAGCGTACAAGTATGAGATAGAGCGCCACCTCCGAACCTCTGGCTATGCTGGCTTCCAGCTCTTAGGTCTCAATGATTACAGTGGTCAGGGAACAGCACTCGTAGGAGCTCTTAATGTCCATTGGCGCGAGAAAGGCTATTGTACGGCAGCGGATTGGCGCGAGTTCTGTTCAGACAGAGTGCCTCTCGCCTGCTTTCCGCGCTTTACTTTTGAGACAACAGATACCGTGAAGATTGGGGTAGGCCTGTACGATACCCAACCTGAAAAAAACAATCTCGCCCTTGCTTATACCATTACCTGTGGTGACAAGTTATTGCAGAAAGGCTGTTGTGCGGCAGGCGATAATATCACGTTTGTTCCCAAAGATATTCCAGAAGCCTCCAAACTGACGCTTACCATCGTGGCTGATGCGGAGCATAAGAACCATTGGGACTTCTGGGTTTATCCGAAAGCTCCTGTCGTGGCTCCTGCAAAAGATATCTTGATTACCTTCGACATGGATTCTGCCCTCACGGCTCTCGCCGCAAAACGCTCTGTTCTTCTGATTGCTTCAGGTTGTATCCGTTATGGAGCCGATGTGGTACATCGTTTCCTTCCCGTTTTTTGGAATACTTCTTGGTTCAAGATGAAACCGCCTCACACGACAGGAGCCTATATCCAAGACAAGCACGCCGTCTTTCAGGATTTCCCGACGGATGACTGGCAAGACTTGCAGTGGTGGGAGCTCACCAATCGCGCCCAGTGTATGAACCTTGCAGAGTTCCCGAAGGACTATCAGCCTGTGGTGCAGCCTATTGACACTTGGCATCTGTCCCGCAAACTCGCTATGCTCTTTGAAGCCAACGTCCTCGGAGGAAAATTGCTGATGACAACCTTTGACATCACTCATGACCTGAAACACAGAATGGTGGCGCGTCAGCTTCGTCAGAGCATTCTCAAATACATGTCTTCGTTAGACTTTCGTCCCACGTTGACCTTGGAACCAGATATTGTTCGTCATTTGTATGAGCGTGCAGCTCCAGCCGTGAATATGTTCACCAACGACTCGCCCGATGAACTGAAGCCCAATCTGTCCCCGAAGCCTTAGTAACACCCTATAAAAAGAAAAATAGGGAAAAACGTTTGCGTATTGTCGTTTTTTTGTACCTTTGCCCTCAGAAACCAAAAAGAATCAGCTATGGCTTTGAATCTAGACAAAGACTTGAAGCAATTCTATTCCATTGCCGAGGTCAGTGAGATGTTTCATCTTCCCGCTTCATTGCTGCGTTATTGGGAGAAGGAGTTTCCTACCATCAAACCTAAGAAAAGTGGCAATAACATCAGGATGTACACCAAGGATGATATTGAAGAAATACGCTTGGTGAACGATCTGGTGAAAGGACGTAACATGAAACTGGCTGCGGCACGCGAACTGATTCAGCGGAATCGTAATGGAGTCCGTAATAGCAACGATTTACTGAATCGCATGACCAATGTTCGCGAACAATTGATGCTGATTAAAAAAGAATTAGACTCTTTGGTTTAGTTCAGGCGTACCACGTCCTCTATACCATCAATCTTCTTGAGATTTCGGATAATGATTTCTACGTCCTCAGTGTCATGAACACTTAGGTCAATGTCGCCTTGGAAAATACCGTTGTCAGCGGCTATGGTTAAACGATGGACGTTGACGTTTAGTTGCTGAGTAATCACCTCGGCTAGACTCTTGATAATGCCAACGCGGTCAATACCTGCAATATGTATCGTGGTGGAGAAGTCGAATAGTTTGTGGGTATCCCAAGTGGCAGCGAGAATGTGATTACCATGACTGGTCTTCAGCTGGTCGGCAATCGGACATTTGCGTTTATGGATCACCACACGGTTCTGTTCATCCAGATAACCTAACACTTGGTCTCCGGGAATAGGACGACAATGAGGACACATCACGTAACGCGATAGGTTCTCCTCATTGAGAATCACAGGCTTCTTGCGGTCAATGACGGGCTCCGTGACTGTCTTTTCATTCTTCACATTCTCCCCAGTCTTGGCTTTTGGCCTCCAGAAAGGAACAAAACGCGACCAACCCTTAGATTCATTCTTTTGGCGTCCTTCAGCAACGCGACGGATTGCAGTTATATCTGCATCGGACAAAACAACAGATCCTGCGCCGATAATCGCGAAGAGTTCTTCGCGTGAAGGCTGGTCATGAACAACGCACAGATGATCCACCAGTTGGCTGGTCATCTCCAATTCATGCTGCTGACACCACTCTTCCACGAGTTCTTCGCCTACCTTCTGTTGCTCACGCTTCTGGCGGCGTAGCACGGCTTCAATCTTATTGCGCGCCTTGGCCGTGGTGACGAAATTAAGCCACTCGGCTTCCACACGCATAGCATTGGATGTAAGAATCTCCACCTGGTCACCGCTCTTCAACTGATGGTTAATGGGCACTAACTGATGGTTGACCTTTGCCCCCATGCAATGTGTTCCTAAGAAGGTGTGAATAGAGAAAGCGAAGTCCAGAGCCGTACACCCTAAAGGCATTGTCTTGAACTCTCCTTTCGGAGTGATGACTAGAATTTCAGAGGAGTAGAGGTTGAGCTTGATAGTGGAGAGAAAGTCCATCGCTGAGGGCTGAGGATCATCCAGCAGCTCTTTGATGGTCGCCAGCCATTTCTCCAACTCTCGCTCGCTGGTAGAAGTATCTTTCTCTCCTTCTTTGTATTTCCAGTGAGCGGCAAAACCACGTTCAGCCATATCGTCCATACGACGTGAACGAATCTGCAACTCGACCCATCTGCCCTGAGGACTCATCAACGTTGTATGCAAAGCCTGATAGCCATTGGACTTGGGGTTGGAGAGCCAGTCACGGAAACGCTCAGGATGTGCTTTATAGATGCTCGTACATGCAGCGTATATCTGGAAACAATCCGAGATTTCTGTATCTATCTCATGCGGGTCGAAGATGATGCGAACGGCCAGTAAGTCATAGATCTCATTGAAGGCAACGTGCTTGTTCTGCATCTTCATCCATATGCTGTAGGGATGTTTGATGCGGGCTTTGATATCATAGTGGAAACCCATGCTGTCCAATTTGGCACGGATGGGTCGAATGAAAAGCTCATAGGCTTTATCCAACTCTGGCTTGATTTCTTCCAGCTGAATGCTGATTTGTTCATGCACCTCGGGTTGCTCATAGCGGAAACTGAGGTCTTCCAGTTCCTCCTTGATGATGTTAAGGCCGAGACGATGAGCCAGCGGAGCGTAGATGTATAAAGTCTCCCCCGCAATCTTATATTGTTTATGTGTAGGCTGTGAACCCAGCGTCCTCATATTATGGAGGCGGTCGCTAATCTTGATGAGGATGACACGGATGTCATCGCTCATGGTAAGCAGAAGCTTACGGAAAGACTCCGCTTGCGCAGAGGCTTTGTCACCGAAGATGCCTCCCGAGATCTTGGTCAAGCCATCAACAATCTGTGCAATTTTGGGGTCGAAGACGTTGGCGATATCTTCAACGGTGTACTCCGTATCTTCCACCACATCATGCAGCAAAGCGGCACAAATGCTAGTAGATCCCAATCCAATCTCGCCACACACAATCTGAGCGACAGCCAAAGGATGCATGATATATGGTTCACCCGAAAGACGGCGGACACCCTTATGTGCCTGCTTGGCGAAGTTGAAAGCCTTTTGGATAATATCGACTTTCTTGCGATGTGGTGATGCCAGATAGGTCTCAATCAGATTCTGGTAAGCAGCACTTACCATCTCTTCATCCTGCAATGCTTGTTTGTTAACGTCTTCCATAGTTGTCTCCTATTAGTAGTTGGAAAACAAATGCTTATTTCACCCTTAATTTTTTGCCGACCGTGATGTTATTTCCACGGATACCATTGAGTTCACGCAAATGAGCCACTGTGGTACCATAGCGTTGGGCGATGGAGCTCAGCGTATCGCCTCTTCGGACAATTACCGTCTGTCCGCCACGAGTGTTACGACTTCCTCGCCGTCCTTTTCCAGCCTGTGTGTCAGAAACCTCAACCTCACGACGATTCGTTAGGAGCTCGGTTGCACGGTAGTTATATATACTGTCTCCAAGTTCCACAAAACTTTTCATCGCAGCGTGTGGAAGGCGTAGCGTGCAGTCGTGGCTATCCCCTGGAATCATCGATGTACGATACTGTGGATTCAGGGCGGTCAACTCTTCCATGCTGACATTACATAGTGCCACGAGCTGGTCGAAGTGAAGATTACGATGAATCTGAACGGTATCAGTGGCAGGCGGGAGGATGGCACCTACCGGGCAGATATTATGCTCACAATAATAGTTCATGGCATAGTTGGCGGCGATGAAAGCTGGAACATAACCACGTGTCTCTGCGGGTAGATAGGGATAGATTTTCCAATAGTCGCGCTCTCCACCGGCTCTGCTGATAGCCTTGCGGACATTGTTAGGACCACAATTATAAGAAGCAATGACCAACGTCCAGTCTCCAAAGATATCATAGAGGTCTTTGAGGTAATGAGCGGCAGCATAACTAGCTTTAATGGGATCACGCCGTTCATCAATGAGGCTGGTTACTTCTAGGCTATAGAGTTTGCCAGTTGTGATGATGAACTGCCACAAACCAACAGCTCCGGCACGACTGGTGGCCATAGGATTCAGCGCCGATTCAATAATGGGTAGATATTTCAGTTCCAAAGGTAGTTGATAGGCTTCCAACGCTTCCTCAAATATAGGCATATAGAAGTTGCTGGCGCCAAGGAAGATGCTGATGGAACGGCGCAAACGACCCGTATATTGATCAATAAATTTACGAACGACATCGTTGTAAGGCATCTCAATGACATTGGGCAGACGTGACAGGCGATGGATATAGGTCTCTTTGTCAAATTCTGGATTCTCTGCCGACGATTCACAATCATCGGTAGGAAACAGATAATTGCGATTATGCCATTCATGGAGAAGGCTGTCTATATCGTCGGTCATCCCTTCTGGAAGGATAATCTCATCTTCGCCCTCCTCATTCTGTGCCATCATAGGTGATGCCAGCAACAGGATGAGAAACATCCATAAAACTCGGAAGGGATAGATGTGATGGATAGTCATACTCATGAGTGGTTTAGAAATGCAAGCGTAAGGCCATGCCGAGCGTTTGCTCAGGAGTGACGGATAGCTGTTGATGACGTTGTCCCTCTGCGCGTGAGCTGATGACAGCTGGGACTACCTGTAAAGAGAGATCCTCGCTGATGTCGAAGCTCGACAATTCTGCATCAACGTATGCATCAATGGCTGCAATGGCATAGACTGCCACGAAAGCAAAGATGCTCATATCTCGATACTTACGATAGTAATTCTTCTTGTTCTTGAAGATTTCTTGGAACTGACTCACACGATTGCTGATGTCATAGCCGATAGGCAGCATTTTTTCATAGCTTTTTGTGTTAGGGTCTTTATCCATAATATCCAAATAAGCCTGCGAATAGTCGCGTAGCATCTGATTGTTCCACGTGAGCGCATAGAGGCAACCTAAGAATCCACCATAGACAATGGGCAACTTCCAATATTTCCGATTATAAATCTGACCGGCACCTGGAAAGATGAGTGACAACCATAGTGCACGGATTGGGTCTGGCTTGAAAGATTCTCTTCGGAGGTTTTGTGCCGCTACAGCCAAACTATCTGCTAATTGGTAGAGCGCCAAGGTGTCAATAGCAGCAGAATCAGGGAGGACGGAAGGAGGCGCGATAGAAGTATCAGGACGGAGCAAGATGCTGTCAGGCGTCAGGCGAAATTCATCATCGTCGCGCTCCACCTGAGCTGAAAGGGAAAGACTCATCAGCAGCATCCATCCCATTAGCCACCACTTCTGATATGTCTGACCCTTCTCTATCAATGCTTTAATTTATCTAAGAGAGCTACGATTCTTTCCATTTCTTCCTCGTTAGCAAACGGGATAGTGATTTTTCCCTTGCCATTCTCAGAACAGGTGAACTGCACTTTTGTTTGGAAACACTCCGAGAGGTTTTGGCGCAGTTGGGTGTACTCATGGCTAAGCTGTGCCTTGCGAGGTTGGATTTTTTTGCCACTGATGCTCACCGTCTCACCTTCCGTGAGGCGTTTCACCAGTTCTTCCACCTTACGGACACTTAGATGGTCACGCGTGATCTCAGAGAACACCTTCAATTGCAGCGTTGGATTGTCCAGAGACAGCAATGCACGGGCGTGTCCCATGTCTAATTCACGATTCTGCAATGCCATCTGAATCGAAGCCGGTAATTTCAAAAGGCGAAGATAATTGGTAATCGTGGCCCGCTTCTTACCGACACGTTCGCTCAAACGATCCTGTGTGAGGTCATATTGCTCCAAAAGATGCTGATAGGCTAATGCAATTTCTACGGCATTGAGATCCTGACGTTGGATGTTCTCAATCAGGGCCATCTCCATGACATTCTCATCGTCTGCCGTACGAATATAGGCAGGAATCGTTGCCAGACCTGCCATTTGTGAAGCGCGCCAACGACGCTCTCCAGCGATAATCTCATAGGTGCCGTCATCAAGCTTGCGCAAGGTGATAGGCTGGATGATGCCTATTTCCTTGATGCTGTCCGCCAGTTCCTGTAGCGCTTCAGCGTCAAATTCATGACGAGGTTGGTTAGGATTAGGGTGAATCAGTGAGAGAGCAATCTCATTGATGCTCGAAGAGCCGTTTGTCTGAACCTCATCGGTCTGAATCAGAACGTCAAGGCCACGACCTAATGCCGGAAATTTCTTATGTGGTGCCATATCATGTAGGGTGACAAGATAAATTATTTGGAGTTGTCCTTTTCGAGAATCTCTTTGGCCAACTCTAAGTGGTTGCGTGCTCCGGCGCTGTCTGCATCGTAAAGGATAGCGGGAACACCATGTCCTGGCGCCTCTGCCAGTTTAACATTGCGGTTGATGACGGTGTTGAAGACCAATTCCTGGAAATGTCGCTGCACGTCGTCGCGGACTTGGTTGGACAAGCGAAGACGGGAGTCGAACATCGTCAAAAGGAAACCTTCAATCTCCAGTCCGGGATTCAGCTTCTGTTTAATAATCTTGATTGTATTCAGCAGTTTGGAGATTCCTTCCAATGCGAAATACTCACACTGGACAGGGATGATTACCGAATGAGCAGCTGTCAGGGCGTTTACTGTAATCAGTCCTAAGGAAGGAGAACAGTCAATGAGGATATAATCATAGTCTGTAAGAAGGGGACGAAGCAGACGTGCCATCACTTTTTCACGCTGAGGCATGTTCAGCATCTCAATCTCAGCGCCCACCAGGTCAATGTGACTGGGTATAACATCCAAACCAGGGATATCGGTCTCGAAGATCGCTTCATGCACATCTACCTGATTGATCAGACAGTCATAGATACTGCAATCCACGGATTTTATATCAATGCCCAATCCACTGGAAGCATTTGCCTGTGGGTCTGCATCAATCAGCAGGACATGTTTTTCCAGTGTAGCTAACGAAGCTGCAAGATTCATGGATGTTGTAGTTTTACCTACTCCACCTTTCTGGTTGGCCAAAGCAATAATTTTGCCCATAATTCTTTACACGTGTATATTAAGAATTGCAAATATACGAATTTTCGGCCGAAAGAGAGGAGGTTTTAAGGCTTTTTATGCAATATTAGCCCCTTTTCTTGCTCCAATAGGCTCCGTTTTGCTATCTTTGTCCCGGAAAAAGAATAACTGCCACATGACAAACGAAGATATTTCCTTTATGCAACAAGCCTTGGGTGAAGCGCGAAAAGCAGCTTCGCTTGGCGAGATACCCATCGGCGCCATCATCGTATCGAAAGGTAACATCATCGCCCGTGCCCATAACCTGACAGAACGCCTGACCGACGTCACTGCTCACGCGGAGATGATGGCGATAACGTCAGCAGCCACTGCACTTGGGGGGAAATATCTGCCGGACTGCACTCTATATGTCACGGTAGAGCCTTGTGTGATGTGTGCAGGAGCGATTGGCTGGTCTCAATTAGGACGGCTCGTTTATGGCGCTTCTGATGAGAAACGAGGATTCCAGCGTTTTGCTCCTAATGCCTTACACCCGAAAACAAAAATTGAAGGTGGCGTCCTCGAAGCGGAGTGCGCCACCCTTATGAAGGAGTTCTTTCAGAAAAAGAGATAGTATCGGACTGATCATCTGAAGACGTTCACACGGCCGCCGCCAAAGCCACCTGGGCCACCGCCGAAATTGCGGCCGCCACCATTGCGACCGCCTTCAGGGCGTCTGCCATCGGGGCCAGGACCTCCAGGACCTCCGAAGCCTTCTTGACGTGCTTCCTTATTCCCTAAAAGACTGAAATTGTAAACGATGCGGAACATCACATAGGAGTTGATGGCGTTGGTCCAGGTGTCGCTACGCTGCATTGCGCTGATGGCACGGCTGATGTTGGAACGCTCGTGCAGGATATCGTACCATTGGATAGACAATGTGAGCGCGTTGTCTTTTAGGAATCCCTGTGAGAGTTGGGCATTCCAGATGAGCTCGTTAGTGTTCATCGAAGCATCCTCATAACCGCGACGGCTTTCCTGTGTGAGATCCGTAGCGAGGCTCATGCCCCAAGGTGCATTGACTTGGAAGTTACCACCATAACTGAATGACCAAGTGTTAAGATTTGCGCTCTCGCGGACATCGTTACGGGCAACGGTATAGTTCAATCCGCCGTTGACGCCAACCTCCACATAGTCATTTCGGTAGTTCAGACGCAAATTATCTCCGATATTCGTCTGTTTCGTTACTGACTTCACGGAATTAGAAGCTTGATCCAATGTCATATAACCGACACTATTCTGGTAGCGTAGATTCATGAAGTTGTTGATGTTCCAATATTTGCCGCGATCCAATGCGGTATTGAAATTGCCTGTAAAACCAGCATCCCAGTTGCCATCGATGTTCTCTGGCTTCGTCTCGCGTTTACCTGTCTTCAGGTCGTAGGTCGTCTGGTTGGAGATGCTGTTGAAGGTGTTATTGAAGTATAGGCGAGCAAACCAACCCATCTGCTTGTCAACGATGTAGTCGTTGTAATTGATGTTGAAGCGGTTGGTCCACGAGGGCTTCAAACCTGTGTTACCGTGACTGACGTTCAGAGGATCGCTGGTGTCATCGACATCTAACAGTTGTGTCATTGATGGCTGGTTCATCCAGGCATTATAGCGCGCACGTAATTGTCCTGTGTTTGAGAACTTCCAACGCAAATCCAAACGAGGAGACCAGTTGAAAACATGACGGGTGACTGTCGTGTCCAGCTTGTTCTTGGCATAATCCATGTGCGTTGTCTGCGGCTGGAAGCTCATGCCAGCATTGAAGTTGAATTCGCCAATCTGATAACGGAACATCACGCTGGCTTCGTGATTAAACATATTGTAAGTGGCGTATTGCGAGTTTTGAAGGTTGCGTAATCCCGCAAGTACGTTGTCATCTGGCTGATAACCAAGTACCAGTTCCTGAATGATTTGGTCTTCACTCTTACCATTCCACATATAAGCATATTCCGTTTTTGTCAAGAGGGAGTCTATACTGTATATTGAGCGGTCGCTATCTGAATAACGGCGCTGGAACTGGTAGCTGAACTGTAAGTTAGCACCTTTGAAAATCGGTTCGCTATAAGACAAACGTGCGCGCCAATCCCAACTCTCAGAAGGTGTCTTCGTGTATTGGTTGGTGAAGGATTTGTCACGGCCATTCATCTGTGCCTGATAAAACTGCACCAAGCTGCGGCTGTAGCTGTTATTGGTGCTTTCGCTGATGCTTCCACCCATATCCAAGGTAATATTGCGACCAGCCTTGCCCAAGCGACGATTGATCTGGAGGGAGCCATTGACATTGTAGCTATGGCTGTCGCTCATGTTGGAGCGCTCATTGCTGTTCAACAGAATGTCCTTATAGAGGTATGAGCCATCGTTCGCTTTCTGCCCGAACTCTTCCAATGGATTTGCCATACCTGCATCGTAAGGACTCGAATCGAAAGTGACCGATGTATTGTCACCTTCATTGTCACTGGTGCTATATGAATAGGCAGGACGGAAGATGATATTTGTCATGGAATCCGGCTGCCATTCAAAACGGAAGTCGGTATTGACATTCTTGTTTTGGTTCAAACTCTTGCTGCGGCTGTTCGCGAATTGTGAAGCTGTCGAGGTAAGAAATGACTCACTGTTGCTCTTCGTCTGCACGTCGTTTTTCTGAAAGCGATAGCGTACGTTTCCGCCAATCTCTAAGCGACCCGCTTCGTTCTGTTCCTTGCCATTCTTCCAGGCAATATTCAAGCCGGGATTCAACACGGTGGTAATCCCATTGCCTCCTCGTCCCCATCCGCCGAAGCCGCGGTCGCCGACGTTGTTCCAGGAACCAAAGAGGGCAAAATTCAAGTTATCTGTGAAACGTGTCAGGTTCAGCTTTTCAGAAAAACGGTCCTCTGTACCGTAACCTGCGTCGATATTGAGGTTCCAACCCTCTGTCATCCCTTTCTTGACGGTCAAATCCAGTACGGTTTCCTCTTCGCCGTCATCGATGCCAGTCACACGTGTATAGTCACTCTGACGGTCGTAGGCTTTCACTTTGCTCACCATCTTGGCGGGCAGGTTCTTTAGTGTCATCTGTGTGTCGCCGCCAAAAAACTCCTTATTGTTGACAAGTATCTTTTTTACTTCTTTACCGTTGATTTTGATGGTTCCCTCCTCTGTAATCTCTGCGCCGGGGAATTTCTTGAGCAGTGCCTCAAAGTTAGACCCTTCAGGAATGCGGAAAGCGTCTGAATTATAGACGAACGTATCAGCCTTCATCTCCATCTGAGCCGCCCGTGCCGTCACCTCCGTCTCCTTCATCATCCTTGCATTCTCCATGAGCGTGATTTCGCCAAGTGCCAATTGCCGATTCTTCTTGGTCAGTGAAATCTGGCGAAAGACGGTCTTATAACCGATGAACGAAGCGCGCAACAGATAATCACCGATTTGCACAGAGCCCACGCTGAACGATCCATCTGCCTTTGTCTGCTGTCCAGTCACCTGTGTGCTGTCCAACTTCATAATCACAATGGTGGCACCGGGCAAAGGCTCGCCTGTTTGATCCACGACTGATCCGCTGACTGTTCCTTTCTGCGCAAAGGTTGCGGTAGCCACGCACAGGGTCCAGAGGAGAGAGAAAAAATATTTCATATTCAATAAAAACATAAAAGCCGTCGGTATGTGTGACGGCTTTCATGGATATTCGTTTAAGGAATAAGTGTTGATTTAACGTTTATTTAGAGGCTTGCCAACGTATAGAGGAAAATGACGCTGGCAGGAATGGCCAAAAGACTACTGTCAAAGCGATCAAGCATTCCTCCGTGACCAGGGAGAATCTTACCGCTGTCCTTGATGCCCATCTGTCTTTTGAGCAGACTCTCTATCAAATCGCCCCATGTGCCGAACACTACGACAACGAGTGCAAAGATCGCCCATTCTATGGATGAAAGGAAGGGCAGATAGTGAGCGGCCACTTGTGAAACAATCAGGCATAGAATAACACCACCGATGCTGCCTTCCCATGATTTACCCGGTGATACGCGGGGAAAGAGCTTGTGGCGTCCGATCAGCGAGCCGACACAATAGGCGCCAGTGTCACTGCACCACAAACAGACATAAATGGCAAGCACCATCCATGAGCCTGAGAAATCCATAGGAACTTCCGTCTCGGTAGGAGCCAAATCAGAGAATTCCAACAGACACAACAAAGAAAACGGCAAGGCTACATAAATCTGTGAGAGCATCGAATAAGCCCAGTTGTTCAGCGGACTCTCACGCTGTAGGTAGAGCTCGGAGATGAGGAGATAAACCATGCTCAACAGCCAAGGAACGAACAGCACAGCGCCGCCGTCAATGCCTGCGGCATAGCCGAAGAAGGCGATGAACAAACACGCACCTGCCATCGTGGTAATCATGCGGTTGACTGTTACATCAGCCCGTTGGTTCACGATGCCCGTGAATTCCCACACGCTGAGGGCGGTGATGATGGTGAACAGGAGGCCAAAAGTCGCTGGGGAATACAGGATTCCGCCTATCATCACAGCGACGAAGAGAATGCCTGTTAAGGCACGGGTAATCAGATTTTTCATTCTTCTTTCTGTTCTGCTTGTTGTTCATTTGGCTGTTCTGCCAGTTCTTTTTCCCCCTGAGCTTCCAGCAACTCTTCTGTACGGCTCACCCAAGGACGTTTGCCGAATATTTTCTCAACGTCTTCGGCATAGATCACTTCGCGCTCTACAAGGAGATCTGCCAAAGCTGCGTGACCTTCTTTCTTCTCCAGAAGGAGCTTCTTAGCACGCTCATATTGCTCAGCAATCATGCGCTTGACTTCTTCGTCAATCTGCTTGGCGGTTGCCTCGCTATAGGGGCGCTGCCATGAATATTCGTTTTGGTTATAGTAGCAAAGGTTCGGTAGCGCTTCGCTCATGCCCATATAGGCAATCATGCCGTAGGCTTGCTTGGTGACACGCTCAAGGTCGTTCATGGCGCCGCTGCTGATATGTCCGGTAAAAAGCTCTTCGGCTGCACGTCCTCCCAGTGTCGCACACATCTCATCGAGCATCTGCTCTTTCGTCGTGATCTGTCGTTCCTCAGGCAGATACCAAGCTGCGCCTAATGCTCGGCCGCGTGGCACAATCGTCACCTTGATGAGCGGATTTGCATACTGCAGGTTCCAAGAGATGGTGGCGTGACCGGCTTCGTGGAGAGCAATCGTGCGCTTCTCCTCCTCTGTCATCACCTTTGTCTTTTTCTCTAGGCCACCTACGATGCGGTCCACAGCAGCAATAAAATCTTCCTTGCTCACAGCCTGTTTGCCATGACGGGCAGCAATCAGCGCCGCTTCGTTACAGACATTGGCGATATCAGCGCCGCTGAAGCCAGGTGTCTGGCGGGCAAGGAGGTCAATATCGAGACTCTTGTCTATCTTGATAGGCTTCAAATGCACTTGGAAGACCTCTTTACGTTCGTTGAGATCGGGGAGGTCAACATGAATCTGGCGGTCGAAGCGGCCTGCACGCAGCAGAGCTTTATCCAAGATGTCAGCTCGGTTGGTGGCAGCCATGATGATGACACCGGAATTGGTGCCGAAACCGTCCATCTCCGTAAGCAACTGGTTCAGGGTGCTTTCGCGCTCGTCGTTACCACCCATCATGGCGTTGTTACCACGAGCACGGCCCACAGCGTCAATCTCATCAATGAAAATGATACATGGCGCTTTTTCCTTGGCCTGACGGAACAAATCGCGGACACGACTGGCACCTACGCCCACGAACATCTCCACAAAATCGGAGCCGCTCATGGAGAAGAAAGGTACATCAGCTTCGCCGGCCACCGCTTTTGCCAACAGCGTTTTACCTGTACCCGGAGGTCCTACAAGCAATGCGCCTTTAGGTATCTTACCGCCAAGGTCAGTGAACTTCTGCGGTTTTTTCAGGAACTCTACGATTTCCTGCACCTCTTGTTTGGCCGAAGCTTGTCCTGCCACATCCTTGAAGGTGATTTTAGATTCATTATCGCTGCCTTTTTCCACTAATTGTGCGCGAGAGCGGCCAACATTGAAGATGCTGCCCATGCCGCCTCCGCCACCTGAACTGCCCATACGACGCATAATGAACATCCACACAAAGATGATCATCAGCAGCGGGAACAGGTTCCAGAAAATCTGCATGAACGTGTCATTGCTCTTCTTGTAGCTGAGTTCTCCCGTGAAATTACCTAACTCTTTCTGAGCAGAAATGAACTCTTCTAATTTTTCGGAAGAACCGTAATCAGCTTGTACAAATGGCTGTTTCCCCGTCTGCTCTACACCTGCCTTAAAGATATCCCTAATATGTTCAGGCTTTACGTACATCCTGACATATTCTTCGTCTTTATTCGCAATAATCTTATTGGCATAACCAAGCTTCACGTATTCTTGGAAAACAGAATATTCTACGTTTTTCGAAACGCCACTGCTTCCTTGCATATCACCGCCGGCAAAAAACAGGTAGCCCAATGCGATAGCGATGACAATATAAAGCCACGTGAGATTGATACGAGGCATCTTGTTGCGATTGTTCTTGTTCTTAGGGGCAGACGGTCGCTGATTTGGCTGCGTATTTTGCTTGTCCATGATTAGTCCAAATTAGGGATTTCTGTAATAATAGCGTCGGCCCACAGGTGCTCCAAGTCGTAAAACTCACGAACCTCGGGGAGAAAAATATGAACGATGACATCGCCATAGTCCATCGCCACCCATTGCGCATTGCGCAGGCCGTCAATGGCTGTAGGACGTGCGCCAGTATTCTTACGGACAAACTCCTCCACGGAATCCGTGAGAGCCTGGATATGTGAGGGCGAGTTGCCCGAGCAAATAATAAAAGCCTGGCAAATTGTATCTTCGATTTCAGAAAAGTCGGCAATAACAATTTCATGCCCTTTCTTCTCCTGAATGCCAGCTTGAATCTGATCAATAAGTTTTTCTGTCTGAATATTCATTACGTGTCTTCAAAGAGGCTGCAAAGGTATGAAGAATCATTGAGATAAACGAAGGATTTCGGAAAATTAACGAAAAGCCCCCACCGTTCTCACCATCATAAAATAGTTTTTTAGGGGGTGAAATGCTGTTTTTTCGCAAAAAGTTTGCAGGATTCATAAAAACTCTCTACTTTTGCAGCCGCAAATCAGCAATGAGGTGCTAAAATCAGTTTGGGCTATGGTGTAATGGTAACACTGCAGATTCTGGTCCTGCCTTTCCTGGTTCGAGTCCGGGTAGCCCAACAGAAGCGAAAGAGGTCGTTCATGGGAACGACCTCTTTTTCATTTCTATCTTCTTCACCTCTTCACCAGCCTGTTTGTCTGCTTCACGGGGCAGATAGATGGGAGCATTGGGTTGAAGGGGAAGAATGCGTAGCTCTAACTCTGTGCAGCTCGCAGGTAAGCGCCAAAGCCCGAAGAGGAAGGGACGCCCATAGTAGAAATTATCAGCTACGAGACGACCGTCGGCGTAGAGGCGGGCGCAGTCGCCGCGATAGGTGATGCTCAGAAGTGCTGCCGCGAAGCGCGAGGGAGCTTTGAGGAGTTGAATGCGGTAGATGGCAGCTTGTTCCCAGTCGGCTTCGGCGGGGGCTTCAGCCACCTTGGCTTTTCCTTTCTGGATGGCGCGCAGGGAACCTGCTTCCTTCCGCTTCTCCCATTGCATATCCTCCACTTTAGCATATTCATATTCTTCTGTCAGGAAGAGGCGTTCGGCTTGTTCACGCGTTAGAAGATAGAGGTTTTGACAGACGGGCTTTTCGATGCCGCGAGGTTTCACATTCTTCAACACCTTCCCATTCTGCAGTGCGATCGTGGTGGGGATGCCGGGAATCTGCATAAGATAAGTCTTTCCATCACGTTTCGCCACAAGTTGAGCTGTCGCATAACGTATGCCTTCGACATTGACGGGGAAGATAGCCATTGCGCCAGACGGGATTGTCAGCTTGGGCAGCTTCACGCCGCAGGCTTCTAATTGAATCCCTCGTTTCTCAGAGAGATGGGCGAATCGCTCATAGTTATTCACAAAGATGAAGGCCGGCTGCTGTGTGTCCGTGGCTCCGCTTGTCTGAGCCTCCTTCCTGATGCTCCAACGCAGATGGCTGTCATCACCTCGCTTCAAATCTTGTGCTACAGGGAAGAAAGCTTCCATGGGTGCCAGCAATGTCCCGAAATCCTTCATGAACAAGTGTAACGGGCGGAGCATATAATACTGCGGATAGGGCTGTCCGAACTCACCGAGGGGAGCCTGGAAATCGTAGGTGCAGACGGGCAGATCATTGTTGGCGGTGAAGGGTGATGTCTGACATTCGTTCAACGTGTGCAAGCGTCCCTCGGGATTCGTACCGCCATGATACATATAATACCCCAAGAGGTTAGAGCCGCTGCCGAGTTTCACCAATGCCATCGCATAAGCGTCTTCGGGGTAGATATAAGGGCGACGATGATAGGCCGTCACCATGCCGCCACCGAGCTCGCAGGTGAAGTAAGGATAGTCATCACCACCTTTTTCCTTCGTTTCCTTTTGTTCTCCCAAGACATCCGTACCAATAGCGGTGGAACTGCGGAAACCCTTGAAGTTGAAAGCCTTGTAATAGCTGCCAACGCCCTCACGGATATCCTTGTCCCAGAAGCCGTCGGCATAGTCACCATAGAGCGGGAGCATCTCACCAAAAGGCATGGGGGTGGTCAGCTCGGGCCAGCCTGTGCGGGTGTAGAAGGGTAGGTCGAAGCCTATGGAGAGCGCGATGCGCTTCAGCGCCAGCAGATACTCGGCCGGACCACGATATTCATTGTCAAACTGCGCAGCGATGACAGGGCCGCCGTCCTTCCATTGTAGGCCCTGCACCTGCGTGAAGATTTGCCGATAGAGGCGGGAAGCATAAGACAGGAACGTGGAGTCTTGTGACCGCATTTTACATTCCTTTGTAAACAACCAATCGGGCAGTCCGCCGTTACGCACCTCGCCATGACACCAGGGCCCCATGCGCAGCACGACGGGCATCCCTTCCTGTTTGCAGACATTCAGGAAAGCACGTAAGTCGCGTTGCCCATCCCAACGGAAGATTCCCTCTTCCTCCTCGATGTGGTTCCAGAAAACGTAGGTGGCGATGATTGTCACGCCGCCGTCTTTCATCTTCCGGACCTCTGCAGACCATTCGTTAGCTGGGATGCGTGAATAGTGTATCTCGCCCATGACGGGACAGACACGTTCGCCTCCGATGATGAGGCTATGGCGGTCCCATGTGACAACAGGCGCCGTTTGTGCTATAGCCACAAGGCTCATCAGTAGCAAGGATAGCAGGGAAAGAGTCTTCTTCATATTTGTTATTCTTTTATGATTCAATCATCAATTGCGGTGCAAAGATAGGACAAACATGTCTTATATCAAGTGACAAAACATACAAAATATTGGAAAAACGTACAATAAGGTCATTATTCACTTTATATCAGTATATTTTATTCCCACAGTGGGAATGTTTTGTTCCCACAATGGGAATTTTTTGTTCCCATAATGGGAATATAGAATGTCGCTTAGCTCTACTACGAAAAAGAACAGCAACTATTAGCTATTTTCGCAAGACCTAACATTGAATTGTCGAAAGCCATTGTATATGAGTCTCTTGAGGGAAATTCGCTGTGCTCAAGACCTAACAAAGACCTAACAAAGACCTAACAAAGACCTAACAGAGAGGTAACAGTTAGGTCTTTGTTAGGTCTTTGTTACCTCTTTTTAGCCTGCTTATATTGCTAACAAGCTGTTATATAAGCAATTATATTACGCTAATGTTAGGTCTCGTGAAAAATGTACAATTTCTTCCGAATTTACCGCCTCTTCCTGCAAATTCTTGTCATAAATCAATGGGTGTAAATGCCACACTTTAGGCCAAGAATCCCTGTTCCCTCTTGCATTTTTTTCTCCCACTTCTTGCTGTCCTAATCAAAATAAGTTGTATATTTGCACCCAGAAAACTAAAACCAAATGAACAACGCAGATTTCTGGGCTTCTGTCCGCGCCATTGCCGCTGAGGGTTTCACGCCCGAAGGTCTGCACAAATTAGATCGCTATGCAGAACTACTTATCAACGGACGCATTGTATATCAACGATTTTCACCGCTCGAACAGTATGGCTGCGCAGCGGGAGGTTTGGCAAATGTCATTGCATCCCTACTCGCGGGAGCAGAAGCTGGCACAGATTGCTCGACTGAGGCGGCACGCAGCGACTTCGAAAGTGAGTGCCAACGCGGAGCGCAGCAAGAAGCTCTGATTGAGGGTTGGGCGAAGGCTGTGGGATGTTGGACGGACGTAGTAGATACAACCTTGCAGAGTCAACTTGGTGATGAGATTGCCGAAGGCGGTGAGGCCAAAGTCTATGATCATGGAACCACGTTGGTAAAATCCATCGGCTTAGATTATTTTATCCAACCTATCTTTGCTCTAGATCGCATAGCCCTTCACAATGCTTATTTCCCTGAAACGCGTCTCACAGTCCTGGGCTTTGGGCGCGATAGTTTCGGTGACTTTAAGATCATTGCTGAGCAGCCTTTCATAGCAGGAGAGCCAGTCGGTGATGACGAAATAGCAGACTTTATGTACAGCATGGGGTTCGAACTACGCAATCCTCGAAACTGGACTTATGCCACCCCCAATATTTATCTCAGCGATATGCATGATGAAAATGTGATTCGCTCTGCTCACGGAGTCATATTCGTCGTTGATTGCGACATCCGTATCAATACTCCTGAGCTGCACCAAGGTGGTATTCGCCGCCTCACTACCGATATAGTCTGGAACGGTGAATAATCTATAGCCCCTACATTTTTTCTCCCATTTTTAATAGAAAGGAACACATTTTTTCGGTTCCCTCCACATTATTTGAGGAAAAAGTGTAATGAATACAGGGAAATCCATGTAAGGAAAGAGGGAACTACGGGGGCACGAGAATATAATACCATCAGCCCCGGGATTCCTCAGAACCTCGGGGCTGTTGTTATGATTACAGATTGATTACTTTACGGCAATCTTCTTGCCACCAATAACGTACACGCCTTTCTTCACTTTCTTTACACGGTGTCCGCTGAGGTCATAGCACACCTCTTCATGACGGGAGAAGTTGGGGGTGGGCGTTATTCCGTTTGGGTCACTGCCCGCATATATCTTCCATTCGTCACCATCGTAGTAAAAAAGCAACCAGCCTTTTACCTTCGCAGCTGCTACCTGCAGAGTCGTCATTACATTCTGCTCAATCACTCGCCCGATGACCTTCATTATACCCCAACTTACGGTCGGTAGGCTCTCCACTAATTCATCCATCGCTGCACCCTTAATCTGGTTGTAGTAACAATCGACCTGTTTCAGTGCCGTGTTCTTGGATAAATTCAATTCCGTCAACTGATTGCGGCTGCATTGTATCGAAGCCAGTACCGTACACCCCGATACATCCAAGGAGGTCAGGTTGTTATTATGGCAATCCAAATTATTAAGCACTGTGTTCTTAGACACGTCCAGCGCAATTAATTGGTTTTCATCGCATAGAAGAGCCATCAGCGCTGTGTTTTTAGAAACGTTCAGTTCCGTCAATTTATTGCTGCTACACCCCAGCATTGTCAGCGTATTATTCTTTGAAACATCCAGTGCTGTCAGCTGATTATAGCGACAATCCAGAGTTGTCAGCGCCGTGTTCTTTGAAACGTCCAACGAGGTCAGTTGGTTGCCGTAGCATTGTATCGAAGTCAACGCCGTACACTCCGATACATCCAATGAGGTCAAGTTGTTGGCATAACATATTAGCTCTTTTAGCGCTGTGTTCTTAGATAAATCCAATGAGGTTAGCAGGTTGCGGGAACAATCCAGTGAGGTTAACGCCGTGAAAAACTCAATACCCTTCAGACTCTGCAGGTTTCGGCTTCCCGCTGATATTTTTGTGACACCCGCAATCTCCTCATCCGTCAGAACACCGTCTTTTCCATAATCCTGCCTAAGCACCCAGTTACGGAAATACGCATCTGGGAAGTTCGTTTCGTTGATTCCTACGTTTGCCCATGCCGTTGTCGAGAGGAGCAACGCGATGGCTGAAAGGAGTAGTTGTTTAGGTTTCATATTCGTTGGTTTATTAAGTCGTAAATAGTGCTTTCGGCCACAAAGTTACAAAACTTTTCAATTCCTCCGCATAAAATCAGAGAAAAAGTGAGAAAAAGAGGTAAGTCGGGGTTAAGGGAAGCAATCTATATTGCTTTCCCCCGACTGGCCGGAACTTATCTCCTAAGCGGAGGGTGGGCAACAGCGGAACGCTGTACAATATTAGGGGCATAGGGAGCCACGGACCTACGGATCCACGACCTATGGAGTCTCGGAAAAAGCAAGAGGCGATAAAAACTGATAGTTTGATGGATGTCGGGGACTATCAGGAATTACAGCGAAAGGGAAGGGTATTACTGGAATCTTCAAATTTTCAGTAGCTTTTCATGTCGAGTTTCCACGAAAGTGATTATCTTTGCAGCACAAATCATAAAAATGTTCTTCCATCTTCTTCCATGTTAGATGATTCTCCTCTTTTCCGTATGATTGAGTTGGACGAGACCGTGTCCACCAATAATTTTTTGCAAGGTTACCATCCGCTGCAGCCAGTGGAGATAACACTTGTGACAGCTGAATATCAGACGGCTGGACGTGGGCAGCAAGGTAATTCGTGGGAATCGGCACGCGGGGAGAATCTGCTGTTTAGTCTTCTCGTATTTCCTACAACCCTACCTGCCACGCAGCTCTTTGTCCTTTCTGAAGCCATCGCCTTGAGTATTAAAGATACCATCAAGCATTTTTTGGATGAGAGCGGACAGAATGCTGACGGCAGAGAAGTGACGGTGAAATGGCCCAATGATATCTATGTAGATGACCGCAAGATAGCCGGTATTCTCATAGAGAATGACCTGCAAGGTGGCCACATCTGTCGTGCCATCCTCGGCTGTGGCGTGAATGTCAACCAGGAGGCTTTTGCCAGTGATGCTCCCAATCCCGTGTCGCTACGTCAGCTTCTGGGACATGAGACCGAGCGCAGCTTTGTCCTCAATGCGATTGTGGAAAACTTCGCTCGTCGCTACGCCGACATACAGAAAGGTTGCTATGAAGACATTCACCAAGATTATCTGTCATCGCTTTATCGTCGAGAAGGCATCTATCCCTTCCACGACAGCAAAGGTCCATTTATGGCAGAGATAGCCGACGTAGAACCTACGGGCTATCTCATCCTACGCGAAACGGACAACAGTCTGCGCCGCTATGCTTTTAAAGAAGTCAGTTATTCGTGAACCAGGGTTCCGATGGGCTCGCCATCGATGACACGACGCAAATTTCCATAGACATCCATGTTGAACACATAGATAGGTAGATGGTTCTCCTTACACATCGTTGTGGCCGTGAGGTCCATCACCTTCAAGCCTCTGTTATAGATTTCATCGAAGGTGATCTCATCGAACTTCGTGGCCGTAGGATCCTTCTCGGGATCTGCGGTATAGACACCATCCACACGGGTGCCCTTGAGCATCACATCGGCCTCAATCTCAATACCACGCAGAGAAGAGCCTGTGTCAGTAGTGAAGTAGGGGTTGCCTGTGCCAGCAGACATGATGACCACCTCGCCACGTTCCATCGCCTCAATGGCTTTCCATTTGGTGTAGAACTCACCGATAGGCTCCATGCGGATGGCTGTGAGAACACGGCTGGGTACACCGATAGCCCCGAGAGCTGAGCTGAGACCCAGAGAGTTAATCACCGTAGCACACATGCCCATCTGATCACCTTTCACACGGTCAAAACCTTTGCCGGCTCCGCTTAAGCCACGGAAGATGTTACCACCACCAATGACAATACCGATCTGTACGCCAAGATCGTGGATTTCCTTGATTTGTTGGGCATAGTCAGCCAGGCGGCGTTCGTCAATGCCATATCGCTGTTCACCCATCAGGCTCTCGCCGGAGAGTTTGAGAAGAATACGACGGAATTTCATATTGAGTGTTTTTTAGTGCCAACCCAGCTTCCATGAGAGAAGCGAGAGAGCGATGTACCATAAAATAATGCAGGCAATAGCGGTAGCGTCCATGAACATGAGGAGCAGGACGATGCAACCTGCGAGGAAGATGTATTTCACACGATTGTCCTGCCACGAGAGGTTCTTGAACTTCAGCGCAAAGAGAGGAATCTCTGCGATGAGGAAGAAACTGAACATCAGCATAAACAGGAAAAGGAATACCGCATTGAAACGGGGCGAAGCCAAGAAGGGCAGCTGGCCAACAATCAAGGCGCCCCAGAAGAGGGCATTGGCAGGAGTGGGAAGTCCGATGAAGCTGGTCGTCTGACGCTCATCGAGATTGAACTTGGCCAAGCGAAGTGCGGAGAAAGCCGCCATGATGAATGCCGTATAAGGCATATAAGGCATCAGCGGCTGCAGCCACTCAGGATATTGCATGAGACCGAAGAGCTGGAAGAGCATCGCTGAGGGGGCAACACCAAAGGTGACGACATCGGCCAGCGAGTCCAATTCCTTGCCGATAGGTGAACTGATACCTAAAGCACGAGCGGCCATTCCGTCGAAGAAATCAAAGACAGCTCCCAAGATAATCATGAGAAGAGCCCATCCGAAATGACCATGAAAAGCTGCGCCCGTAGCCATACAACCGCAGATGAGATTGCAACAGGTGAGGGCGTTGGGAAAATTCAACAACATAGTGATTTTACAATTTGGCGATAATGGTCTTATTGCCCGTGGTCTTTTGTCCCACAACAACTTGAGGCTTGCTGCTCAAAGGTAGATAGATATCCACACGGGAACCGAATTTAATAAAGCCGAGATGCTCATCAACGAAGCACTCTTCTCCCTCGTTGGGATAAGTGACAATTCGGCGTGCCATAGCACCAGCCACCTGACGAATCAGTAGCTCTGTTCCGTCCTCCATCTCTATAACGATGGTGGAACGCTCATTGTCAGTGCTGGCTTTGGGTAGCCATGCGGCTTGGAAACGTCCATTGTAATGGCGCACCGTCTTAATGACGCCATCCACAGGAATCCAATTCGCATGAACATTAAACAAGCTCATGAAAATACTGACCATGAGACGGCGGTCGTGGAAATACTCGTTCTCATCGACTTCCTCAACAACGACAATCTTTCCGTCAGCGGGGGCCAAAACGATTCCCTCTGTATCGCCCTCATACAGGCGTATGGGACAGCGAAAGAAATTGACGACCACCAAATAGACGGCAGCAAGGAAGATCGATATTGACAAGAACCAAATACTTTCATAGCCAAAAACATAGCCAAACAACCAACAAACGGCCACGGAGAAGATGGCTCCGAGGATGAGTGTTTCGGTTCCTTCGCTATGAAGGCGGATGTTTTTCTTGAGTTTTTTTAGAGGTTTTACCATGCAAAAAAGGCTTCTTAACATCGCTTTCGCACGACAAAAGTAATCATTATTTATTTTGTGACAAAAAAAAGTACGTGTTTTTTGGCAGATTGATAAAAGAAATGTACTTTTATGCCCGTTTTTATGCCCATGGAGAAATTTGTTCATCTTCACGTTCACACTCAATACTCGTTACTTGACGGTCAGGCGAGCATTCCCAAGCTCGTAGAAAAGGCCATCAAGGACGGGATGCCTGGTATGGCAATCACCGACCACGGGAACATGATGGGCGTGAAGGAATATTTCAATTATATCAACAAGAAGAATAAGGCGTTGAAGGAGGAAGGAAAGGAACCTTTCAAGCCTATATACGGCTGCGAAATGTACGTGGCTGAACGTACGCTTTATGATCGTGATAAAGAAATTGACAAGCGACGTTATCACTTAGTGGTGCTGGCTAAGAATGAAGTGGGTTATCATAACCTCATCAAACTGGTATCCAAATCATGGGTGGACGGCTTCTATTCCCGACCACGCACCGACCGTAATGAGCTGAAGGCACACCATGAAGGACTCATCGTTTGCTCTGCCTGTTTAGCTGGCGAAGTGCCCAGAAAGATTCTCGCAGGTGACATGCAAGGTGCAGAAGATACCATTAAATGGTATAAGGAGGTCTTCGGAGACGATTATTATTTGGAGCTTCAGCGTCACGAAGTGCGTGACCCGAACCAACGTGCCAATCGCGAGACATATCCTCTGCAACAACAGGCCAATAAGGTTATATTGGAACTGGCCAAGAAATATGATATAAAGGTCGTCTGCACCAACGACGTCCACTTTGTCGATGCCGATAATGCCGAGGCTCATGACCGTTTGATTTGCTTAGGCACTAACCGCGATTTGGATGATCCCAAACGTATGCTGTACTCCAAACAGGAGTGGTTCAAGACAACAGCAGAGATGAATGAGATATTCCAGGATGTGCCCGAAGCGCTGTCCAATACGTTGGAGGTGCTGGACAAGGTGGAGTTCTATAGCATTGACCATCGGCCCATCATGCCGACCTTTCCTATTCCGAAATCTTTTTCGACAGAAGAGGAATACCGAAAGAAATTTACGAATCAGGATCTCTTTGATGAGTTCACACGCGACGAGAACGGAAATGTTGTTCTCAGCCAAGAGGATGCAGAGAAGAAAGTCAGCCAGCTGGGCGGTATCGATAAGCTTTACCGCTTGAAGTTGGAAGCAGACTACCTGAAACACCTTACTTATATAGGCGCGTCGCGCGTGTATGGGAATCCTCTTTTAAAAGATGTTGATGACCGCCTTCGTTTTGAACTGCACATCATGAAGACGATGGGTTTCCCGGGCTACTTCCTGATTGTGCAGGATTATATCAACGCTGCGTTTCATGAGTTGGGTGTCAGCGTGGGACCAGGTCGTGGTTCAGCTGCTGGCAGCGCTGTGGCTTACTGCTTAGGTATCACCAAGGTAGATCCTATTAAGTACGATTTGCTGTTTGAGCGTTTCCTGAATCCTGATCGTATCTCACTTCCTGATATTGATGTTGATTTTGATGACGACGGTCGCAGCAAGGTCCTCTCGTGGGTCACGCAGAAATACGGAGAGAATAACGTAGCTCACATCATCACTTACGGCACGATGGCAACAAAGTCGGCGCTGAAGGATGTGGCCCGCGTGCAGAAACTCCCCCTTGACACCACCAACCAACTGGTCAAGACCATTCCCGATCGTCTGCCTGACGCGCCCGATGGGACACCGCGTAAGATGAACTTGAAGAACGCTATTCTTTGCGTTCCAGAACTGCAGCAAGCTGCGGCATCGCCCAATCCCGTTATGCGTGACACCATTCGCTATGCCCAGATGTTGGAGGGTAATATCAGGAATACGGGCGTTCACGCTTGCGGTGTCATCATCTGTCGTGACGATGTCAGTGATTGGGTGCCTGTCAGTACGGCTGAAGACAAGGACACAGGTGAACGTATTCGCTGCACTCAGTATGAAGGCTCTGTGATTGAAGATACGGGTCTTATCAAAATGGACTTCCTTGGGCTGAAGACACTCAGTATCATTACCGAAGCCCTCAATAATATCCATGAAAGTCTGGGCATTGATATCGATATTGAGAAGATAGATATCGAGGATCCTGCCACCTATCAGTTGTACTGCGACGGTCGCACCGTAGGAACCTTCCAGTTTGAGTCGGCGGGTATGCAGAAATACCTTCGTGAGTTGCAACCCTCCACTTTCGAGGACCTTATTGCCATGAATGCCTTGTACCGTCCGGGCCCCATGGATTATATCCCTGATTTCATTGATCGCAAGCAGGGACGCAAGCCTGTGGAGTATGATATCCCATGCATGGAGAAGTACCTGAAGGACACCTATGGTATCACGGTCTATCAAGAGCAAGTGATGTTATTGTCAAGGCAGTTGGCCAGCTTCACTCGAGGCGAGAGCGACACGCTCCGCAAAGCCATGGGTAAGAAGCTGAAAGATAAGCTGGATCACCTCAAGCCTAAGTTCATTAAGCAGGGAACTGAGAATGGACACGACCCGAAAATCTTAGAAAAGATCTGGGGCGATTGGGAGAAATTTGCCTCCTATGCTTTCAACAAGAGTCATGCCACCTGCTATTCGTGGGTAGCTTATCAGACAGCTTTCCTTAAAGCGAACTTCCCCGCTGAGTATATGGCTGCTGTGATGAGCAGGAGCCTTGATGACATCACGGAAATAACCAAATTGATGAATGAATGCAAGGCCCTGGGCATTAGCGTATTGGGACCTGATGTCAACCAGAGCCGTAAACGATTTAGTGTCGATGATGACGGAAATGTCCGTTTTGGTCTTGGTGCCATCAAAGGGTTGGGAGAGAGTGCCGTAGAAGCAATTCTCGTAGAACGAGAACGAAATGGTCATTTCAAAAACATCTTTGATTTCGTTCAGCGTGTAAGCATCCCGGCCGTCAAACGCAGCGGATTGGAAAATCTTGTTCTTAGCGGCGCACTGGACGACTTCAAGGAAATTATGCGTGAACAGTATTATGGCACGAATGCCAAAGGTGATCTTTTCATTGATGTTCTGATACGCTATGGAACACTTTATCAGGAAAGTAAGCAAGATGCCAGCACCTCATTGTTCGGTGACTTTGACAGCGTAGAGATTGCCACTCCAGCCATCCCGCAGGATTATGAGATATGGTCGAATCTGGAACGCCTGAACAAGGAGCGCGAACTGGTCGGCATCTATTTGTCGGCACATCCGCTGGATGATTTTTCCATCATCTTGAAAGATGTCTGCACGACCAGCATGACAGAACTGCAGCATAAGGAACAGTACCTCAACCAAGATATCACTTTCGGTGGCATTGTCACCAACGTAAGAAATGGTGTGGGCAAGAGCGGACAGCCTTACGGTATTGTTTCTATCGAAGACTACTCCGGTACTGGTGAACTACCGCTATGGGGACAGGACTGGGCGACATGGGGCAACTACATGGGCGTTGGCAACAGCATCTATATCCAAGCTCGTGTACAACCTGGAAGATTCAATCCCAACCGTATTGACTTGACGATTGGGAAAATTGAGTTCCTTTCCGACGTCAAAGACCAGCTTATTGATAGCATCACGATTTCATGTCCTCTTACGGAGCTGAATGATGACATGGTACTCACGTTATCAACGCTGACGGACGACTCGCCTGGAAATGCGATGCTCTATTTTAATATCCTTGACCCCGAAGGCAAACAAAACCTCAAACTCCAATCACTGAATAAGCGAATCAATGTCGAGCAAAAGCTGTTGGATTATATTGAGAGTCAGGAACACCTTTCCTACAAAATCAATGTCTGACAGCAGTCTTTGGTATAACTTTTGCAAATATCACTTTATCATATTCTATTGTATAACTTTATCAAAAACGAAAAATTATGGCACTAGCTATTACAGATTCCAATTTTGAGGAACTCATGGCTGAAGGCAAGCCTATGATGGTTGACTTTTGGGCAACTTGGTGTGGCCCTTGTAAGAAAATCGGTCCCTACGTAGAAGAACTGGCTCAACAGTATGAGGGGCAGGCAATTATCGGTAAGGTTGACGTGGATGACAACGACCAGCTCGCCATCCGCTTCGGCATCCGTAATATCCCTACGATTCTCTTCTTCCGCAACGGCGAGGTCGTCGATAAGCAGGTTGGCGCTGCACCAAAGGCAGCTTTGGAAGCCAAGCTGAAGAGCATCCTCTAAGTATCTTATTCATTCACTGATTCCCGCCATTATGTCAGACGAACTATTTCTCGACGCCACTGATGATATCAAATGTGTCGAATTCATCAGAAATTATCTGCCTCAAGAGCAGAAAGACCGTTTCACGGATGATGACCTTTTCTATTTCACCGACCTATTGGCAGACTATTATGTCGAAAGCGGCATCTTAGATCAGGAGCCTGATGATGATGGCTTCGTTGAAATTGATACAGAAGCCATCGCTGAAGTCCTTGCCCAACGAGCCAAGAAAGAGAAATATGGTGATTTTGCACCTGAAGACCTTGTATGGGTGGTGCAGGGCGAATTGGAATACGGTGAACAGGACGAAGAATGATTCCACGCATTGCCATCATCAACAAGAATACGCTGGAGGCCACAGGGCTGAAGTCCATCATCGGTGACATTGTCCCGAAGGTGACGGTCAGTGTGTTTTCTTCTGTCAAGGCAATGCTCCATGAACAAGATGAAGAAGTGCCTTTCGTGCACTTCTTCGTTTCTTCACAGAACCTTGTAGCAGAACCTGATTTCTTTTTGGCTCATCCTCGTCAGACCATTGTGCTGACCTCGCGAGCCCTGAAGAATCCGTTGTTCTCTCATTTCAAGACCCTCAATACTTCTATGGCTGAACATGAGCTGGTGAAAGCCTTTTTGTCGCTGCATCAACAGGCTCATGGCAGCGCTCCTCACAGCGGCTTTCATCACGGCTTTGTTCCTGAGGAAGAGGTGATGACTCCTGCTTTAGAGATTAGTTCACGCGAGACAGAAGTGTTGGCGTTGGTGGCACGCGGCTTCACCAACAAGGAAATAGCCGATCGGTTGTGTATCTCTCTGCCTACCGTTATCAGTCATCGCAAGAACATCTGTGAGAAGCTGAACCTTCGTTCCGTCTCTTCGCTCACCATCTATGCCGTCACCCACGGCATTGTCCGTGTGGATGAGATATAATATCTTAAAACCGGAAACGTAGTTGTAGTCCAAGCTCCGCAGGACGGGTGTATTGTGCAAAGCCCCGCTGCATTGTCTCAAAATAGAATGTCTGAATGCGTTGTGACAGCAGGTTGTTCCCATACACTGCCACTTCTGTATCTAATTTGGTAACACGGCGGTAGGACAATCGCGCATGGAGTGTGCCTGCGAAATCCTGCCAGACGTCATTGCTCTCTGTCCAATAGATTCTTCCGGCACCACGATAATCTGCGTGAAGCGTGATGACATCACCCTTTGTTCCTGCTACAGGCCATTCTTTGGAGGCTCCGATGGAGAATGTGTTGCGAGGGATGAACGGTACAAAGGTATATGGCGTCTCATTGCGTAATTGGGCATAGGTGTAACCGTATGCTGTCTGTAGCAGGAAAAGATCGGTGACGCGGAAACGCAATGCCACCTCACCGCCAATGCTGCGGCTCTTACCAGAGTTGACCGTCACACGTCCCAGTCCCCCAGAGGACATCTTGGAGACTTGCTGGTCAGAGGTCTCCATCCAGAAGGCGGCGATGTCTGCCGTCAGTCGTCCTTCCCAGAAGTTCAGGTGGGCCCCCACTTCATAGTTCCATGTCGTTTCCGGCTTGTACCACGTGGCCGCATCCACGTCCGTCGCCTTTTGTGTACCCATCTGAATGAGCAATGTCCTGACGGTCTGCTTGGCATCGGTCGGCATCATTGTCACATTGTCCACCACCGGAACGGTAGCGTTGGCCACATTCTTCATAATGGCTGTCTGCATTCTTGTCTGCAGCAGGTCGCTGAACATCTGGATATTATAGCCGCCTGAACGATAGCCTCTGGATACGGTGGCATAGAGAGTAGAAGGGTTGCTTAGTGTCTCTTGTGCAAAAGCATATTGTAAAGTGACACGTGGCAGCAGCTGTAGATATTCTTTCTGTAAACTACCATTCAGTCCGTCTGCTACCTTATAGTTACGTGCTGGAACCAAGTTCATGCCGCTGTTTACGGAGCCGTCTGGATAGGTCAGGCGGCCTCCTAACCCATAGCGATGCGTGAAGCTGTAACCAGCGTCGTAGCTGAGGTCGAAGTGCTCGTAGTCAAGTCGCAAGCCTGCCGTTAGCGTCAGGTTCTTAGCGCCGAACAGATTCCTGAACGTGCTCTGGTGGAAAAGCGCACCATTGGTGACCGGTGTCTGATACGTCCCTGAGAAGGCCAGCTCATCACCTTGTATGTGGTCGCTGAACACGAAGTTCATCGTGTATTGCGGATTACCAGCGGCATCATGATTCGTCACTGTGGGCAGATGGGCATTGCCTTGTCGGTTGATCAGTCCGTTCAGCCAGGCGAGGCCGTCATCGTGAAAAGCTACAGGCGCCTCCGTCTCCAGCCACTGCCGGAAGCCTGCCGCCCCGAAGAGATAAGCGTAAGAGAAACCTTCTGAGCTCTTGTCTGCAGTCAGCGTCAGCGGCTTGTTGTTCTTCAGGATGAGCTCCTCAGAGACCGTTGAAGCGTTCTGTCGCTGCATGAGTGTATAGAGATGGGTTGAGGTGAAGTCCTGATCCAGATCCATCTGGTCGTTCAGGTGCTGGAACCCCATCACACTGGTGAGCGTGACCTTCTCCCATTGTTTTTCCGCCGTCAGCCCTACGTTGGTCAGGTTCCTGCGATAGCCGCTGTGGCTGTCGTAGGCAATCTCACCCACCTGTGTAGTCGGTTCTGGTGTGGAGGGCGAACCCGCCGTCCCTTGATACTCATAGGGATAACCGCCCTGCTTCAGCCATTCATGACTGGCTGCCAGTTCCAGATGCAAGTCGTTGGAAGGCTGAAAGACAAAGCGCATCCTTGCGCCAAGGTCCGTCTGTTCATCAATATACTCATTGTCGCGAGCTGCGTTGCGGAAATAACCGCCATCACGCTCACCAAAGAGATTCACACTAAAGGCGAAGCGGTCATTGATGCGGTGGTAGTGAGTGGCACTGACCTGATGATGACCTATGCCGGCGCTTTTGCCGTCGGCTGCGCGCGCCCCATTGATGATGAGGTCTGTCCCCTGATAGTGCAAAGGGTTCTTGGTGAACATACGAATCACACCGCCCATCGAGTTACGCCCATAGAGCGTGCTCTGCGGCCCCCGCAGAACATCGATGCGGTCGATACCAGAGAAGTTGAAGTCGTAGCTGGCTGCCGACACCTGTGGCACGCCATCCACATACAACGCCACCGAGGGCGTGTTCACGCGTGAGCCTATACCTCTTATATATACGGCTGTCGTCAGACGTGAACCGTAGGCTGGGATAAATAGATTCGGCACATGAGCTGACAGCGCCTTAACATCAGCGATGCCGCGTTCCTGCAAATCATCCTGTGCCAGAGAGGTCGAGGACAAAGGTTGCTGGCGCAAGCGCTGATCCTCCTTGGGCGTTGAAACCACTACGATTTCCTCGATGTCCGTGGTGCGCAGTGAGTCCACCGCTTCTATCTCTGGAACCGCAGTAGCAACAGACAACAACGAAAGAGCTGTCAATAGAATGCTCATACTTATTGCACTACGGGAGCATCCTCCTCCACAGGGCCGTTCTTGAAGGTCATGCTGTAGATGCCGGCTCCGTTCAAGTTCAGATAAGCACTGAAAGCGAACTCATAAGTTTTCAGGTCTGCGCTGACAAAGCCGTTGTTGAGCACGAAGGGATATAATTTCGCAGTGGGTGTACCTCCTGCGGTAGGACCTTTCTTCACCATCGCAATAGAATCTACATTCTCGGGGAAGATCCAAGCTGTCTGCTCGTCGTTCACAGTGACGGTGATAGGCTTTTCAAACGTATAGCCCTGCTCGTTTTTTGTCACTTTTACATTCTTCAGGGTAACATCGCCCCAAGAGTTGCTGTGGTAGGTGAGGTTTACCGAGTTGTCCTCATTCTGAGTGATGGCAAGGGTCTCCTCGTCCGTCTTAATGGGTGTACCATGAACGGTCGCCTTCGACCATCCCGTGTACGTGATATAGAGATTTGTGTTTTGCTGTTCCAGCTGATTGTTGGGCTGCAGCTCTTCGTCATCGTTGCCGCAAGCCATGAAAAAGCCGACACCGCAGAGGAGTGCAAGCGTCATCATTGTGATTCTTTTCTTCATAATTTTAATTGTTTTTAATCATCTAAATAAGTGAGTATTTCTAAATCGGCGGCAAAGGTACGTCAAAAATCCATTCCCGTCAATCCCCATTTATGATGATTTTGTCCACTTCCTTTTGACGGCCTGAAAGGTTATACAAGAAACGCCAGCATCCTTTTGGAACGCTGGCGGTGAACGATTGTATGCAAGTGAGGTTATTTCATCAGTATCTTCTGAACCTTACCGTCTGTCGTACGAATGATATTGAAGCCACGTTGGATCTTGTCATGTTTCGTGCCATCCAGCTGATAGTACTCCGCATTGGCATTACGCTTCGCTGGCTCTATCGACCTGATGCCGTCTGTCAATTCATCGAAGATGCTGAAGAAGGACTTCACGCCTGCACTGCCGCTCAGTTGGAAGTATGCTTCAAAGGGATGGGGCTGACGTTCAAGTAAGTCGTTCTTGACAAAGACACTGCCCTTTGGGTTGCCGTCATATTTCTTTTCCACATTCAGCAGATAGACCGTTTTTTGTGTCCCGTTTTGATAGCTCGGTGTAAAGCTATAGTTGCCGCTCTTCACGGTCTTTGCGCCTGAAGTCGCTTTCACAGTAACATTGGTGCCTTTGAAGGTGACGCTGCCAGCAAGGATATACTCATCCGAGAATCTCACTTCATTCGGCATCGAGAGGATATAGGGCACATTAGCCTCTATGCTCTCCGCTTCTGTAAAGCTGCCTCCCGTAGTATATTCGTAAAGCCAGAAGGGCTTTGTACCATTGTCGAACTCACGTCCAATCTGCAATGCACCAAAGGGTGTGATGATTCCATTAGTCTCATGGGTCATCTCAGTCACATTGAAGGGAAGTACCAGTGATTCCCAGCCCTGACATTGGCCTGTCACGGTGAATAGCTGATACTCATGAGTGTAGCTGATACTGCTTGCGGTAAACTCTTCTGGGCAATAGAAGTCATTATTGTCTCCATCGTCAGTGAGCACAATCCGTTCTGCCTGCTTCGTCTGTAAGTTGATAATGTTTGTCACACCATCCGGTGCATAAACCATATTTGACGTATAGAACAGCAGGTTAGGATTATCGGCTATCGAGCCAGCCATATCCCGTGTCATCTTCATAGGTGCTTCCCAAGTAATGGCTGCCAAATGAGGACTTCCCTCAAAGAGGTTCTTGCCCGCAGCCTTTACAGAAGACGGAATCTTTACACTCTTGAGTTGCGGCTGACCTGCAAAGGCGTTGTCGGCAATGGCCGTGACAGAATACGTCTTGTCCTGATACTGTATTGATTCTGGTACTACGACATCTGAACTCTCCGGGAAAGAGACCAAAGTGACAGTGGTGTTATTGGTATCTGTAACTTTGAAAGACATGCTGTCCAAAACAAACGTATCTAATATAAACGAACCAGTGACTGTGACATCGTGAGCAGGCATCGTAGCTGGTATATTGCTCCAGCCACTGAAGATATATCCCTCCTTCGTCGGCTCTTCACGAGGGGTCAGCGTTGTGGCATAAGTGACGCTGTCGCTCTGGATAGTTACACCATCCACCTCATACGTCAACAGATACTTATTAATCGTAAACGAGCCTGTGACAAATACATCGTGAGCTGGCATCGTGGCTGGTATCTCACTCCAGCCACTGAAGGTATAGCCCTCCTTCATCGGCTCTTCACGAGGGGTCAGTTTTGTGTTGACTTCTACGCTGTCACTCTGAACAATCACGCCATCCACCAGATATGTCAACAAATACTTTTTAGGAGTATCGATTGTCTCGCCTTGCTCTGTAGATTTCTCGACCAATGTGAGCGCAAAGTGATCTGCGCTCCACCAAGCTGAAGCGGTACTCTCTGTGTTCAGCGAGATGGTGAGTGTCTGGCCTTGAGATATTGTAATCGAATCTGTGGTGATGAGATTCCACCCCTGAGGATATGCATCACCATCATAAGATTCGGCTCCCTTGCCCGTAAATGACTGAGTGACGAAGTTCTCTTCATCTGTTTTGGCCGTCAGCTGCATCGTGGTTGTATCTTGTCCCCGCAAGAGTGCACTGAAGGTATAGGTGCCAGCGGGGAGCCCCGTGATCTCTTGAGAGAGCGAAGACGTGAAGGCTCCATTTTTCCAGAAGCTCCAATAAGGGTTGGTGGCGACACCATCATAGCTCTCAGCGTCGGTCTTCACATCTACATTGGAAGCTGTCCATCCGTAGTTGTCTTTACGGTTGCAGTCGGGGTTCACGATGAAGCGGGAAGCATCGAGGCCACTGGTCGTTTCTGGCATAAGTGCATAGAGTATGCTGTCGGCTTCTATGTGGTTCTCTAAGGAATAAGACTCTGAATAATCGTCTTTAACACGTTTGAGCTGGAAATTGTCTGCACCAGCCCAGCGAGCACTCATCGTACCTAGGTTGCGAACGCCGATACGCAGTTTCCCATCCATGACGAGGATGTTCTTGACGGTAATGCGTGGTAGGTCGCTAATGTCTGTGGTAGAGACTGTAATCGGGTGGTCGGGATCGTTGGCGGCATCAGTAGTCACAGGCGTGAAGTAGAACTGGTTGAGAGTTTGAGCATACAGGCCTACGGTACCATTGACAACGCCGACGACACGGTCCAAAGAATTGAAGACGTTTGCAGACAACTCATAAATCCCGTCTTCCAAATCCGTCAGGTCCTGATAATAATTGAAGTTGATGTTGGCAGCCGTTGCGTCCCAGACCTCGAGATAGGTATCGCCTGTGGACTTGGTGTAGCCGTTGGTAGCATCAAGTGTGCACGTCCAACCCGGAACACTCTTTTTTGAATCCACTTCAATACGTGGATTGAGGATATAGCCAGCATTTGTGGAAGAACTGGTGACCGTCTTGTCGGAGAGGGTAGTGAGGGATACGCGGAACTGATCTTCCTCAATGTTGGTATCCTGAGCGTCGATGTCGGACAGACTGATGCTCTCCGAATCAAAGCGGTAGCGATCTTCCACCTCAGCAAAGACTTCCCATTTTGTACCGTCTTTTGACAGACGCTCCACGATTAGGCTCTTGGTGAAGTCAGTGTTGGGATTGGTGATTTGGAAGGTGAGTTTACCAGTAGAAGTATTCTGTTCGACCACCAATGATGGCGTTGTTGCAGAGGGTGCCCACCATACAGGAACCTTTGTATATTTTGCATCGTAAGCGAATGTCGAACGATGATCGCGATAAACCTGTCCAGCCGGTGTCAATCCATTACTAGGGTTAAAGTCGTAAAACATGGCAGTCTGCCACATGTCATATCCGTATATCGCATAACGCTCAATCCATGGGCATTCTTCCATCTTTTGCAATAACACTTGTAGATACTTGCGATTCTGTTCGTAACTAGTTACGTTGGTCATGTTCCATGAAGCGCTTATTTCCATTTCTGACAGCCACAATGGACGACCGGTTTCATTCCAGACACTTTTGCATTTGGTGTTGCAAAACCAGTTAGCATAATCTGTCTCATTATAGCTTCCCAAATCCCAGTATGCATGGGTCACTGCAAAGTCACAGCGTGATTCCAGGTTATCAACATAACCGAAATACTCAGTGAGATAGTTTAGGTCTGTGGGCTGTGGCGAGCCAATGCGCCCGCCACTTTGGAGGAAGTTCCCGTTGAAGGTGCAAGCCGTCCAAGCGTCCGTTGTACCGCCGCAGGAGCAGTTGATGTGTTGCTCAGCGTGATCAGGTTCGTTAAGAGAGAGAGAGGCAGTAGCTGTCTTGCTGTTGACATCATCTGTACTGGGCCAGTAGCGATGTTGGAGACAAGGGACGTATTCAAGATCTTCCGTAGAATCGTATCCGGCGCTCCAAGACCAGAACCAGGAAACCCTCAATTGGTCCGCACCACCAGATCCGCTAGAGTTTGCCCATCCTTTTTTTGAAAGATATTGCCAAGGTTTGATATTTACAGAACTGACGCGCTGTGACAAGGCCGTTGGCAGCGTCACATGTAGGTCTGCGTGGTCTGCGACATAGACGCGGCTATAGCCAGAGCCTTTGGTGCCAGAAGCAACGGTCGCCATATATCCTCTGCACAGTGTGAATGAAGTCATGGTGTTGTTGCGCATGGAAAGATCGCTGTTGTTGGTCGCTTTCAGTTCGAACTCACCATCTGTACCCTGACAGATCATAGGCGCTTTGGGTAATGGGATGATTGCGGAGCCGTTCAGAAAGATGGCAATGCGGCAGTTGGAGCCCTTAGTCGCTTTCAGGCCGTCAATGGTGACATAATTTAAAAAGCTAGTTGCCGCTGAAGGGACGATATTGTCCAATATCAGCCACGTATGGTCGCTACCGAGGTTGATGATTGAAGTACCCTGAATAGGATTTTCATTTGCTGTGATGTGAATATCGATGGTATCTGAACGGTCTATGTTGAAGTCCTTGACGAGGCAGTAATCCACTTCCTTAACACCTTGTTCATTTGTATAGTCAGCAGATACATAAGCAGCACGAGCTTCGTCCCAAGTAGAGCCAACAACAGGAATCACAGAGAACTGCGAGTGGCTCCCTTTCGGCTTGTCATAGAAGACGTTTACGTAGGAAGAACCTTTGTTGGCGCCATCCACGCCTAGATACTTACTGTTTTTCTTATTGATGAGATACGTGTATGTTCCTTCATTCACACTCCAGAGATAACGATCAGCAGTGGAACGGCTATTCTCGAATACAGTGCTTTGGGTATTTGAAGAGCTAGCAGCAAAGTATTTGCCGCTACTCTTTTGGCGCAAAAGGACATAACCCTCTTTGCCTGCATCCTCAGCCACGAAGATATAGCTGTCGGAAACGTCGTTAGTGCCGAAAGCGGATAGGGCAGGTGCTGTATCGTCAGCATTTGAGCCCAATAGTTTTTCGTAGATATTAAGCCAGATATAATACTCTTGATTAGGAGTTAAAACTGCGTATAACTGACAACCAATTAAAGTAAGGTAAATGATAATTAAGGTCCTTTTCATTATTGTTAATAATTATTAGTACAACAGTTAGTTAAAACCATATTTCACTACAATCCACTTTAACGATGCAGCAGTTATAAAATTCATGATTTGGCTACAAAAATAGGGATTAATTCAATTCGCACAAAGAAAATCTGTGTTTTTCTGTGGAAAACGGGAAATACAGAGGTGCGGAGGGCGGGGAACAAAGGAATTAGGGATTTACGGAATTAGGGAAGCACGAATATGTCTAGTCGTGTAGAATATGTTGATTGATGTAGATTGACGTATAAGATTGATGTAGATTGACGTCTTTATAAAAAAGAGTAATGATATGCGATGTATTATTTGACGTCAATCTGCGACAATTTAGTCGTCAATCTACGAAAAATACCAATATACCTGTGGAAGTGCAAGATTTACGGAGGTACGGAATTACGGAGTTCAACTGCTTGCTTGGAGCGACACGGCGTTTCGCTGACGACAATAGGCCGTTTCTCTGAGAGCAAAACGCCGAAACTCGTCGCGGGGAAAATAGTTTTTTTCGCAAAACATCTACCCTCCTACCCATAAGAGCTGATGAGGCCGCTGTGGCAGCGGGTTTGAATATGGGTAGGTGTTTGAGTAACACCTACCCAAAGAGGTACCCATTTGCTAATATAGACTTACCCATTCTCGATGCTACATTGAAGTTCCATCTTTTGAAGAACCTTTACAGCCTGAAACTTGCGGTTTCAGGGCGTAAAAGAGGGTATTAGGAGAAAAAATTGCTACTATACGAGTGCGCAAAAATTCCCACGTGTGGGAACAAATTTTCTCTCTAGAGGGAGTTGAAGAACAATAAAGAGAAGGCTGAAAATTCTTGACATATCCAGACAAAAGTCAATCTGTCTGGACAAAAATGAAAATCGTCCAGACGAAATTGCAAATTCGTCCGGACGTATTTTCTGATACCTATAGACCTGTGGAGAGGTCTTATTTGGCTAACATCTTCTGCGTCTTGCCATCTGGGGTTCGTACGATGTTGAAGCCACGCTGGAGCTTGTCACGCTTTGTGCCGTCCAACTGATAGTACTCAGCATTACTATTACGCTTCGCTGGCTCTATCGACCTGATTTCGTCTGTCAGCTGATCAAACACACCGAAGTATCCCTTCACACCAGCACTGCCGCTCAGCTGGAAGTATGCTTCGAAGGGACGGGCCTGACGTTCTAACAGGGCGCTCCTGACAAAGATACTACCCTTCGGGTTGCCGTCATAGCTCTGATCCACATTCAGCAGATAGACTGTTTCTGATGTCCCGTTCTGGTAGTTCGGCGTGAAACTAAGGTTTCCGCTCTGCACGGCCTTTGCTCCTGAGGTTGCCTTCACGGTAGCATTGGTAGCTTTGAAGGTGATATTGCCAGCGAGGATATACTCATCGGAGAACTTGGCTTCGTTCGGCATGGAGAGGATATAAGGCACATTGGCTCTGATGCCATCTGCCTCTGTAAAGCGACGTCCTGTAGTATATTCGTAGAGCCAGAACGGTTTCGTTCCGTTGTCGAACTCATGCCCGATCTGCAAGGCTCCGAACGGTGTGATGACACCCTTGGTCTCATGCTTGATCTCCGTCACATCGAAGGGCAGTACCAGTGATTCCCAGCCCTGACATTGGCCGGAAACCGTGAACAGCTGATAGGCATGAGTGTAGCTGATAGAGCTTGCGGTAAACTCTTCCGGGCAGTAGAAATCATTATTGTCTCCATCTGAAAGCACAATCCGTTCTGCCTGCTTCGTCTGTGAGTTGATGATATTCGTTACACCGTTCGGGGCGTATGCCGTATCTGACGTATAGAACAGCAGATTGGGATTGTCGGTAAGAGTTCCTGCCATCTCCTTTGTCATCTTCAAAGGAGCTTCCCAGATAATCGCTGCCACGTGAGAACTGCCTGCAAAGAGGTTCTTGCCTGCGGCCTTGACAGAAGATGGTATCTTCACGCTCTTGAGTTGCGCCTGACCCGCAAAGGCGCTGTCTGCGATGGCTGTGACAGAATAAGTGTTTCCATCGTAAGTGACTTCACTCGGAACGGTTATCTGTTCTGCTGCGGGCCCATTGACATAGGTTACCTTCTTCATCGCCTGGCTGGTGACTTTGAAGGTCATGCCATCCGTTACGAAGGAAGCGATGGTGATCACTTCTGTGAAATAGCCAGGATTGAGCGTTCCTTCATCAATGTGGGCATAGGTGTAGTCTATATGACTCTCATTGTAAACAGTTCCTTGGCCGCCGACAAGTTGATAACAACCTGAGAACACACCATATCCTTCTGTTACCTTTGTCGTAGTCCAACCTTCACCTATATAGATGGTTCCCAAATTATTGCAGCCATGGAACATGGACTTCATGTTTGTCACATTGTCCGTCTTGAAACCGCTTAGATCAAGACTCGTCAGACCGAAACATTGAGTGAACATGTAACTCATATCCGTCACGTTGTCCGTCTTGAAGCCACTTACATCAAGGCTTGTAAGGAGAGTGCAGCTCTCGAACATCGAACTCATACTTTTCACGTTGTCGGTCTTGAAACCACTCACATCAAGGCTTGTAAGACTGTAACAACCGCCGAACATTCCAATCATTTCCGTCACATTGTCGGTCTTGAAACCACTCACATCAAGGCTCGTCAGACTGGAACAGCCATCGAACATACAAGTCATTTTCGTTACGTTATCGGTCTTGAAGCCACTCACGTCAAGACTTGTAAGGCCGGAACAGCCATAGAACAAAAAGTTCATATTTGTTACGTTGTCGGTCTTGAAGCCGCTCACATCAAGGCTTGTAAGACTGGAACAGCCAGCGAACATGTAACTCATGTTCGTTACATTGTCCGTCTTGAGGTTTTTGATGCCAGTGATGGCGGTTAATTGTGATAATCCATGGAACCAGTAAGCAGTACTGGTCAGTGAGGTATAGTTGGCAAAGGAAGCATCAAAAACAACGGTAGTGATGGCCTCCTTCTGATTATCCCAGCCTCGGTCGGAAGGAGAACTAAACGGTCCTACACTCCTGCCGCCTCTGCTTTCCTTCTGATTATCGTAATAGAAGGTCAGGACGGTGTTATTATTACTCAATACAGCGTAAGGTGATAGCTCTGTCACCGTTAGAGTGCCATTCACATAGGTGATGTCATAGTTCTGTGCCGTTGCTCCACTCACGGTGATGGGATAGCTACCAATGGGGCTGGCAGCAGTAGCGTTGCAGGTCACAGTCGGTTTTTGAGTAAGGACAGAATCTGTCTCGCCATTCTTGAAACCGCTATACGTCAGTTCGAAGGTAGGCATCGCTTCTCCCTGCTTCTTGCTTGCAGATTTGACAGTAATCGTCAGCGGTGCCTTGGTGACGGTCATCGTACCGTTGACAAAGGTAACACCGATATTCGTTACACTGCCATTAGCTGCGACGATGGGATAGGTTCCGACAGGCGATGCCTTTGTGGCCTCACAGGTGAGAGAGGGTGTTCCACTGAGAGTGCCGCCTGTTGCAGTATAAGTCAATGCCGGATTCGCTTCACCATATTCACGCGTCTTGTCGTCAGCAGTAACGGTCAAGGTGTCGATAGCGCCCACTTTTGACAAATAACCAGGATTGGATGCTCCGCCATCAATGTGAGCATAAGTATGGTCTGTATGACTGCTATTGTAGGTTGTTCCTTGGCCACCAACAAGTTGGTTACACCCTTGGAACATACTCGTTCCATCTATTTCCTTTGTCGTCGTCCATCCATCACCCACATAGATGGTTCCTAATTTGGAACAACCACTGAACATCCAACTCATGTCCGTCACGTTGCCTGTCTTGAAGCTACTAACATCAAGGCTTGTAAGTTCAGAACAGCCTTTGAACATGAATTTCATATTCGTCACGTTGTCTGTCTTGAAGCTACTCACATCAAGCCCAGTTAGGTTAGAACAGCTATTGAACATCGAACCCATGTCTGTCACGTTGTCCGTCTTGAAGCCGCTCACATCAAGACTCGTCAGGCTGGAACAGCCACAGAACATCGAATACATACTTGTCACGTTGTCTGTTTTGAAACCACTCAGATTAAGACTTGTAAGACTAGAACAGCCATGGAACATTTCATGCATGTTCGTCACGTTGTCTGTCTTGAAGCTACTTACATCAAGACTCGTCAGGCTGGAACAGAAATAGAACATGTATTTCATATCCGTCACGTTGTCCGTCTTGAAACCACTCACATCAAGGCTCGTCAGGCTGGAGCAGCCAGAGAACATCCAATCTATGAGCCTTACGTTGTCCGTCTTGAAGCCACTCACATCAAGACTCGTAAGATTAGAACAGCCAGAGAACATTCCATCCATATTTGTCACATTGTCCGTCTTGAAGCCACTCACATCAAGACTCGTAAGACTGGAGCAGCCAGAAAACATTCCTGTCATGTCCGTCACATTGTCCGTTTTGAAGCCACTGACATCAAGACTCGTCAAGCTGGAGCAGCTCCAGAACAAGTTCTTCATGTTTGTCACGTTGTCCGTCTTGAAACCACTCAGATCAAGGCTTGTCATACTGGAACAGCCAGCGAACATCTCATTTATGTCCGTTACGTTGTCAATATTAAGGCCACTGAAATCAAGACTCGTCAGACTGGTGCAATTTCGGAAAGCTGCGTATCCTATGCTCGTTACGCTATGGGGGAGCGTCACAGTGGTTAGCTTGGAGCAACCATCGAAAGCGTTGTGGCTGATTTTGGTCAATCCTGTGAAGTACTGTAGCTCGTCAAAAGAGGTGATGGTGGAGTCTCCTTTGAACGCCACTCCTAAGTCTGTTATTTCTGCAGCTTCCGCCTCATTCAGTTCACCGTCCCCGTCAGCGTCCCAGTTGGCAACACAGATCGCCTTCACGGTAGCATCTGCGAACTGGATGAGAGGACTGTCATTTGCGGATTGAGCCAGGAGGACAGGCTGTGTGAAGCTCATCCATTGATAACTGGCTGTAGCAGCGGCGCCAAGGGTCAGTTTTACGGGAGTCTTGCCATCGCTCTCGAAGGCAATATACCGATATTCCCATCCGCGACCAGCATTATTGTTGGCATAGGTGGAATCTGATGACATCGTGCCTACACCATTGATGTCAACACCTAAGCCGACATCTCCTTTAGCAGGGAACACGACTTTCGTATTGTCAAGTTGCATATAGGCTTCGACATTTGTGCTTGCAGCAGAACGGCCCGCAACCATCACAACGTACTTGCCGGCAGGCAGTGTCAGGGAGGTATAGCTGGAGTTCGTCCATGAGGATTGGCTCCATTGACCTGCAGTCTGTTCATAATACGTGGAGTTGCTGGTGCCGTCCCAGTGCTGACCTTTAAGTTCAGATAGCCCTCCGTCCCAAGTGCTGATGCTCGGAATCAGTGATGATTTGTTGTAAGGATAAGTTGCAATGTATGTGGCATATTCAGCGTTATATTCTTCCGCACTTTGTCCATTAAATGTCGCATTCAGTTGCGAAAGTGCTTCAGTAGCATCAAAGTCTGCCTCTTCAATCATGTAATACTGGTTGCCGGCATCCACGTTTGCCCATGTGTTGATGATGATACCATAGGTGTATCCACTGGATGTGTTAAGGCCGTTGTTAGAACCATTAATAGAGAAGTAGAAGAAGAAATAAGGATCCGTCTTGGCCTCCATGATGACAGCATCGTCGGTGCTATTGGGAGCATCCGCCAAAGTGCCGCTGTTTGTTACAAACTTCTTGTCGGAAACACTATAGAGATAGTATCTGTTCTGATAGCTGATGATGGCGAAAGAGGAGGGTTGAGCTGACGCATAGGAACTGTTCGACGTTGAGGCCAGATGGTTGTCCGCTGTGATGAAAGAACCACGGTCGCAATGAATGGTATAAGCCTTGGAATTACTGAGCTCTGATAATGCATGGACCTTACCACTTTTGGGCGTACGTGTTACCTTAATCGTACAGTCAGCGTCGCCAATGGTACCTGTCGTGACATAATCATAGGCATAATTAGATGTCAGCTCAGCGGGAATGTTGATCTCACTGTAGGACTCTTGTTGCTTGGTCACAGAGTCGATGATGGTCGTCCCGTCAGTATCATAGAGCTCGTATGTAACTTGGATGGTAACCTCAAGTTCAAATTGCCAGACATAGGTGGGAGTATAACTGTATTGAGGCGTAGGGACACTTTCAATACCCCAAGTCCAATAAGTCCGACCTGCATCATTCCAGCTAGTGGTACCTTCAGCTGTATTACAGGAGCGTACGGCATATTTCCCGTCAGTGTTCAAGAAGAGCACCTGTCTTTCCCAGTCGGCACGGTCGTTCGACGTAGTGGCAAAGATACCCGGTGTCAGGTTCGCAGCATTATTGTTGAGCGGAGGATTCGTGAATCGTAGAGAACCGCTATCAATCCGGTAACCATATTCCTGATATGTTCCACTTGATACTTTCGTGATGGTGAAGATGCCTCCACTCGTTTTTGTACTGGTCAACTTACCGTCCTCAGTGACATAGTACTTTGTACCATTCACATCGGTGCTGATCCGATAGCTTGCGCCGTCTTGGATAGCAGCTAAGGCACGTTCATAATCAGTTGTGGGATCAACAATATCGCTCATGCTGAAGGTCACGGCTATTGTCGTAGCTGCTGTGATATTGCTGATGGTCAGCTGGCCGTTCGTCACTTGACTTGTCACGTCGGTGCTACCGTTGAGGATTACACTCTTGAGTTCATAGCCTGAATTGGGAGTGATGGTAAAGACAGCATCTGTCCCTTCATTAATGGAATAAGTCTTTGTCGCATTGCTGATGGTATTGGTGTTATATGTCACCTGACCACCTTCTGAAACGGTAATGGTCAGCGATTCTTCATTGACATCGCTTGCGCCAAGATATTTCAGTTTGAAGTTATCTGCAGCGAGCCAGTTAGCTGTTGTGCTTACGGTCTTGACACCTATCGTCAGTGAACCGGAATTCGTCTTCGTGAAGCTGGCGGAGAAGTGTTGGGGCTTAGCACTTTCAGTAGAGACGGCTTTCGTTTTTTCACCGTTTGTACCTTTTAAGAAAAGATAAGCGCCTGAAGCATTGGATGAAGCGATAACATCTGCTTCCAACAGATATGTTCCCTGTGGCAGGCCGTCTAGCGTTTGCTCGATGGAAATGTCGCCTAATGTAGAAGACTTCCATGCTTCAATAAAGTGGGATATCGTGACACTGCCGTTGGAGTAGGAGGAAGACTGATAGCCCACATTACTAGCGGCTCCACTTTCATAATTGGCTGTCCAACCGTTCGTGTTCAGCTCTTCGAAGTCAGGATTGACCACGAGGTGGGTGATGTCTAAGGGGTTGCTGGTGCTGGCACTGTCCCAATCAAGGTCTTTTAAGCCGAAGGTCACCGCTATCGTCGTAGCGGAAGTGATATTGCTGATGGTCAGCTGCCCGTTAGTCACTTGGCTTGTCACGTCTGTGCTACCATTGAGTGTCACACTCTTGAGCTCATATCCTGAATTGGGAGTGATGGTAAAGACAGCATCAGTTCCTTCATTAATGGAATAAGTTTTTGTAGCGTTGCTGATGGTACTGGTGTTATATGTCACCAGACCTCCTTCTGATACGGTAATGGTCAGCGATTCCACATTAACATCGCTTTCGACAGGATAAATTTGGAATTCTGCAAGATGGAAGTAACCGCGACTGCTGGGATACTGTTCCTCTGAGTAAAAGCGCAGGTACTTATATCCTTTCGTGCTAAAAGGTTCTGAAGTCAGCGTCTCTGTATTGGAAGTAAATGGCGTTTCTGCGTGAAGTAGCTCTTCGCAATCAGCTTTTGCCGCGCTCGCGCTGTTAGTGCCACGAACAGACCATTCTATGGTATGGTCATTAGGAACACTTCGACGTGTGAATTGGAATACAACCAAACTATATTCGCCTTGAGGCATTGTAGCTTGGAGATAATGAGTGCCTAGTGTCACAGAACCGCTGGACCAAGCGGAATGCCAGAAAGTAGTAACGTCGTTATCAATCAGGTTTCCTATCGCTCCCTCTAAAGTTTCTGTGTAAGGTGAACTCAACTGGTTCACACTCGTGATAAGAGGCTGGTTCGTAACCTCATTGTTATTATTTGACGGAACCTCTTCCACATGGAAGATTGAACCTGGATCGGTAGTAGCGGAAGAACTGTTCCAAAATTGCAAGGTTCCGCCGATGCCGCCATATTGATTGAGGCAGTTGTAAGCAGTCCCCGTCTCACGTATGATGAAACCGTCTGAATAGGATAACATATCCCAGGTGTAGTCTCCGGAACGCATCACGGCGTAAGTGCCCTCTTTTGTCAGTGTTTGATCAAAGCCAGTCGTGCGGTTGTAGATCTTAATGTGGTAGGGATCTCCACCGAAAGCCCATTGGTAAGCATCTGTGGCCCGAGTGGTTTCGTTGACAGCACTGATAGAATAGGGCTCAGACTCTGTTTTCCCCACATAATACGAACTCCGAATGGTCAGGTTGTACCACTTGGCTTCATCCAAACTGGTAGAGAACTCAAACGGTCCTGTGAAGGTGGCAGCATAGGTAACTGTCACATCGCTTGTTACAGTAGTTGGATGCGTACCTGTCTTTGTCAGTGTGACAAAATCGTTGTTAAGGGATGTGGGTACGGCGGGCAGTGCGCTTCCTTTTGCGACTTGCTCTGTAGCAGTAGCTACCACCTTGCCGTTGAATGTTACATTGTATGTCACCGTGCATTCTTCACCGACATCGCTCCCTGAACCTAAATATTTTAGTTGGAAGTTATCTGCAGCGAGCCAGTTAGCAGTCGTGCTTACGGTCTTGACACCTATCGTTAGTGAACCGGAATTCGTTTTGGTGAAGCTGACGGAGTAGTGTTGGGGCTTAGCGTTTTCAGTAGAGATGGCTTTCGTGTTTTCACCATTTGTCCCTTTCAGGAACAGATAAGCACCTGAAGCATTGGACGAAGCGATAACATCTGCTTCCAATAGATATGTTCCCTGTGGCAGGCCGTCTAGCGTTTGCTCGATGGAAATGTCGCCTAATGTAGAAGGTCTCCACGCTTCGATAAAGTGGGATACAGTGACACTGCCATTGGAGTAGGAGGCAGTCTGATACCCCACGTTGCTAGCGGCTCCACTTTCATAATTGATTGTCCAACCGTTTGTGCTCTGCTCTTCAAAGTCAGGATTCACCACGAGGTGTGTGATGTCTATGGGGTTGCTGGTGCTGGCACTGTCCCAATCAAGATCTTTTACGCCGAATGTCACTGCTATCGTTGTGGCAGCTGTGATATTGCTGAGCGTTAGTTTTCCGTTTGTTACCTGGCTGGTGATATCTGTCGTGCCGTTCTTGATGACACTTTTCACCTCATAATATGTGTTGGGAGTGATTGTCAGTACTGCATTATCGCCTTCTGACAGATAGAAGGTGCGGGAGTCCGTGACGGCGCTTGTGCCATAGGTCACTTGTCCGCCGCTTGTAGCTTCGACCGTCAGTGGAATGAGATCAGAGTCGTATTTCTCCAACTTGAAGCTGCGCCAGACCATCCAGTGGTCAGAATAGGAATCATCTGCCTGGAGCCCGATGGTGACGTTACTGGTCGAGGGCACTGTGAACTCGAGTTCATTCACGCCATTGCCGGCATCCAACCATGTGCTGGCGGTTGCGAGTGTATTCACCGTTGTATTGCTGACAGTGGCGATGTTCATGCTGTTGTTGCCTGCGAATAAGGTTGCAGTCATTCCTGTTCTGGTAAAGGCAATAGCTGTCAACTTATAGGTGCCGGCGGGCAGCGAGTTGATGGTTTGGCGCAAGGAGGCACCGGATTTGTTCCAGAATTCCGCTACACCTAGATCGTTTCTCATCGTAGGGGTTTCGCTTACTGTCCAACCATCGTAAGTAGCCGTTGGCGCAGGATTGACGATATACGAACTTGTCACGTCAACTTGGGCCCAAGCATTGAGCGTGCAGAATAAGGCCATCAAGACTATTCTGAACTTTGTTTTTAGAGAAGACTTATTCATGTCAGGAAGTAAATATTGTCAGGAAGTAAATATTAGAATCAAAGAGTGTTAGTTGGTAAAATCATTGTAAATGATGTTGCAAAAGTATGAATATCTGTGTGAATGACAAAATAAATTTGATGGTTTTTGTCAGACCTCTCTACTGTGAATTAATATGTATGGACGTCTCGACAAATGACTTAATACAGAAAAGGTGCACATGATGCTAATTTGTTAAATCATGTGCACCTTTTCTGTATTAAGTCATTCTGAGTTACCAACTGATAGTGCGGGTGCCGTCCTCATCAACATTGATGTGAACACGGACCGTGTTATCTGGCAGGAGATCCTCGATGAGTTCGGGCCACTCGATGAGGCAGAGGTGGCCGCTGTAGATGTAATCCTCAAAGCCCATATCGTAGGCTTCTTCCAAACGCTTGATGCGGTAGAAGTCGAAGTGGTAAATGGGGCCATCGTACTCATTGACGATGGCAAAGGTCGGGGAAGTAACAGGTTCCTTCACACCCAAAACCTCACATATAGCGCGGATGAATGTAGTCTTGCCGGCCCCCATGGCGCCATAGAAAGCAATGACGTGGCTGTCTCCGAGGGCGGTGGTGAATTCCTGGGCTTTTTCGCCCATTTCATCGATGTTTTTTATTCGTATTTCCATTATGTATTGTTCTTTTCAGACGGGGAAATGATAATCTTATGGACGTTTTTTCGGAGTTAATTCTACTAGCGGAATCAGCATTTCCTCCATAGAGATGCCGCCATGTTGGAAGGTGTCGCGATAATAACTCACGTAGTAATTGTAATTATTGGGGTATGCAAAGAATGAGTCGCCATGCGCAAAGATATAGCGCGTGGAGAGGTTTGGGGAAGGCAGCTGTGCGCGGTGAGGATCGGGAATCTCAAAGACCTCACGCGGGTTGTAGTCGAGGTTCTTACCCAGTTTGTAGCGTAAGTTGGTGTTAGTGTTCTTGTCGCCTTTCACGCGTATAGGATTCTGGCAACGAATACTGCCATGGTCGGTAGTCAGGATGATGCGATAGTCAGAGGCTGCGAGGGTGCGGAAGAGATCACCGACAGCGGAGTGCTGGAACCAGCTGAGGGTGATGCTGCGGTAGGCGGCTTCAGTGGAGGCCAGCTCACGGACCATGCGGCTTTCTGTGCGGGCGTGGCTGAGCATATCGATGAAGTTGAGGACGCAGACATTAACATCGTACTTCGTCAGTTGCGGCAGCTTCTGCACGAGACGCTCTGCGGCTGCGGAGTCATTGACCTTATTATAAGTAAAGGTGTGTTGACGACGGTAGCGTTTGAAGAGTGTTTGGATGAGCGGCGCTTCGTTGAGGTTCTTACCTTCTTCGCTGTCTTCATCGACCCACAGATCCGGAAACATCTCGGCGATGATGTTGGGCATCAAACCTGAGAAGATGGCGTTGCGGGCGTATTGCGTAGCCGTAGGAAGGATGCTGAGGTATAGGTCTTCTTCAATGTGAAATAGGTCGGCAATCTCCTTCATGATGACGCGCCATTGGTCGAAACGGAAGTTGTCGATGACGATGAGAAAGACTTTCTCGCCTTCGTCTAAGCGAGGGAAGACACGACGTTTGAAGATATCGGGACTCATGATTTCTGGACGGCCTTCCATGTCTGGACGGCTAATCCATTCAAGGTAGTTTCTTTCGATGAAACGGGCGAATTGTTGGTTCGCTTCATTTTTCTGCATCGCCAGCATCTCCTTCATTGTGCTGTCGGTTTCGGAGAGCTGTAGTTCCCAGTTGACGAGGCGGCGATAGACATCTTTCCAATCTTCGATGCTACGCGCGTCGTCAATGAGCATTCCCATCTTACCGAAGTCCTGTTGATAGGCGCTCTGCGTTTGTTCCGTGAGAATCTCCTTGCGATGGATGTTCTTCTTGAGTGTCAGCAAGATTTGCGTAGGAGTAACGGGCTTGATCAGGTAGTCGGCAATTTGGCTACCGATAGCTTGGTCCATGATGTTTTCCTCTTCGCTCTTGGTAACCATCACCACAGGAGTGGTGGGTGTGATTTCCTTGATGCGCCCCAGTGTCTCTAAACCGCTGATGCCTGGCATGTTCTCATCAATGAGAATCAGGTCGAAAGTGCGCTCCCGACAAAGGTCGAGGGCATCATAACCATTGGTGGCCGTTTCCACCTCATAGCCTTTCTTCTCAAGGAACAAAAGATGAGCTTTCAGGAGCTCTATCTCATCGTCCACCCAAAGTAATTGTGCATTCGCCATATTATGAATGTTTCAATCGTTCAATGCTTTTAGAACAGCCAATCGTCCTCTTCGCTTTCCTCGCTGTCATCCACCTTTTCTTTTTGTTCCTCGGACTGGTTCACATTGTTCTCTTCCGAAAGGGGAATATCATCAATATCAACGGGATTATCGTCCACCGGTTCATCGAGGAACATTTCGTCAGGCAGTTCGATGGGAGAGAGTTCTGCATCGTAGAACTCGGCATACTCGTCGTAGCTGTATCGTGTACCTAATAGCTTCAGGTTCGCCTCGCTGATGAGGATGGCTCGTATGCCTTCAAGGCGTTCACGCATATGTGTGTCGCTGTAGAGGTCCTGGGCGTATGCGTGAACCTCATCATAACTCTGGAAACCGGTCACTCGTAGCTGTGTGATCGTGCCGCCTTTGACGATTTCCATATCAAAGTTACGGGCCATGAAAGAGGTGAAGTTATAGCGTGCCATCTCAAAGAGCAGGAGATTCTCGTCCAACTCACCAGTGGGGTAGGCAAGGACAAATACATAAGGCACCAACGGGTCTGCTATGAGCGTGTCCGCTTCGCCGCCTTCTCCTGAGCCTGCCAGACTGTGACTGGCCCAAATGTCGGAGGAATCCCATTTGTCAGACATGAGCAATCGGCCTTCCTGTACACCCTTGACGATAGCGGATGCCATTTCGGCAATTTCATCTTTGCTGTATTTCTCAGTGACAATCTTCATCTCTGCAAGGAAGGAATCGCGCTGACCAGTATAGAGTTGAGACATCGCGTGTACGAAGAGGAACTTGCCTCGGTGAGCACCATCCTCGAAGTACTCCGTGCTCTCTTCAAAGTTCTGGTTAACGATCCAATAGTTCCCTTCCTTGTAGGCATCATAGGTCTGGGCATAGAGCGTGTCCTCAAGGTGTTTGCCAAATTGTGCCAGTTCTAAGAAACGTGGGTTTGTTATGGTCTGTGTCAATTTACTGTTGGGGAACGACTCTTGCAACAGTTGCACATAATATTGCGACAAGTCCTCGTCACCTTGACGAAGTGCCAAGAGGAAGAGATGATAATACACGTCGTCCATCTGCTCAAAATCAGGAAACTCACGGACTAGACGATTCAGTGTCTCGCCTGCCAAGCGGAAGTTACCAAGTTTATCCATCTCAAGGATGCCGCTATGGTAGAGGCCATCCAGAATCATCCCATTGGAGAGATCCAGCTGTTCCTCGGTGAACGGTATCTGCTTGAGATAGAACTCACGGTGATGAGGATCATTGGCCAAGGAGTCCTTGAGGCGCTGTTCCTCTTCACTGATTTCTTCTGTCTCACCCATTTCATCGGCAAGAGCTGCCAAACTGTCTTCTGCGGCATAGTCATAGCCTTCATTATCGTTGTTTCCTCCTGAGGCTTCCTTCTGGCTGCGTCGCCAGTTGTCTTCGTTCGGACGCTTGCCCCATCGCCGCTGGAAATCTTGTTGGCCTTGGGCAACTGTCTGTGCCATATAGAAATAGAAAGTGGTCTTTTGAGCCCCACGACGCACAGCGCCTGTCTGTGTATTCTGAGGTGTTGTCGTGGCTGCCTTCTGTGCGCCCATCGTAGCTTGATTAAATTCCTTCTTTTCTTGCTCTTTCTCTTTCTTCTTCAGCTCGTTAATGACACGGTCAATGGCTGCCAGATAATCTTTCTCAGGCAGCTTGGCTAGTGCCTGAAGGCTATCCTGTAACTTGACAGCGCTCAGATGGGGCTCCATCTCTGTAAGAATCTTGCTGCGACGTTCCACCTCCTTATACTGCTCATGTTCTTTATCCATGAGAGAGGCCAACTGATTATAGCAGTCGGTAGCATCTATATAATTCTCACGATCCCAATAGAGTTCGCCAAGGTGCTGAAGGACGACGGCTTTTGCGAAGCCATTCTTGGTACTTTCCTCAACTCCTTGCTTCCAAGCATAGATGGTACGAAGTGTGTCTTTCGCCGCGAGGTGGATATTACCGATGGCGTAATAGATACGGTCAAGATAGTCAGTATTGTTAGGATTCTTTGTCATCCGTTTCAGTTTGCGTATCATGGTTTTTCCTTGCCCGTCAGCCATCACTTCCGTCTGCATGATACGTGCATTGAATGCCAGTTCATAAGGCGGACTGAGACGGATGCATTTGCGCAATGCCTTGTAGGCGGCCTGTTTATCACCCACCTGCTGGTTAAGCTGCCCGAGCAGGTAGTAAAGACGTGCGCGTTGCAGCTTTCCGCTCACGTGCTTCACCGTTGAAGAAAGAGGAGGAATAGCTTCCTTATACTGACCTGAAGCTATATAGTATGCGGCTTGAGAGGCGCCCAATTCACGTTGGCCCTTAGGGGGCAGGCTGTCACGCTGTATCTTGCGAAGCACATCCTCTGCATCGTAAGTCCAATCCATCAGAATATAGCAACGAGCCAGTTTCGCACGGGCCACACTGGCTACTTCGGGTTGGTCGGCATATAAACGTAATATATAATTGTAGGAGGATGCGGCCTCAATGAAGTTACCTTGATGGAATTGTGCATCGGCAAACATCATCCAGACATTTTTCAGATAGGGGTTGAATTCCTTACGGGCATAGTAGGCTTTCTCCTTTGCTGTCATCTGTCCAGTAGGCCTTTTAGGCTTGGACTTTATGCTATGTTTCTTAATGGCTTTTTGGCATTTTTCTATCGCTGTATCAAAATTGCCTTTTCCTATTGCCGCCGTTTTCTTATCGGCCATGATAAATATAGGAAGCAACTCCGTATAATTATCTACATGTCCTTTGACTTGTGCTTCGACGCCGTCGCGAAAAGCGACCTGGCCATTATAAAACGTGTTGTAATGCGCTGTTGTTGAGTGATAGAAACGGGTGATACTGGTGTTCTTCTTGGTGGAGCACGACACAAAGAGTCCTGTCAGCAACAGGGCTGTCATGAATAATAAATATGTTCGCGCGTGTAAATTCACTTCTCTAATAGAACGTAGGGAATAACGATTTATTGTTGAAGACGAGAACTATCAGACAAGGAGCAGGACCTCGTCGCGTAGGCCATCCGGAAGATTGATACCTCGCAACTGAAGGCTACGCAACCAATCACCTACCTCGCGAGTGAACATGGTATATAACACCTCGCGAAACTCCTCCTCCTCAGCAGGGGTATAGTCGTTGGCCGCACGACCGATGAAACGATCCAATTCCTCATCATCGAAGTACTCAATGGGTGAGGCTGCAGCCTTCATCAGCAGCTCCTTCTCGCAGACGGCATGTTGTCCGCAACAAACAAAGGTTTCTGGATTTAAAACAGATTCTTCCAATGTATTAGCCTTTCAATGTTTCAATGTTGAAGCCAACGGCTTTTAAATCCTCCCAGAATCGCGGATAGGACTTCGAGACGACTTCCGGATTATTGATATCAATACACCCGAGGACCAGGGCGGCAGGCGCAAAAGCCATCGCCATACGATGATCCTCATAGGTGTCAATGGCTGTTCCGGGCATAGGCTTCAAATAAGGAATCTCGCCTGCGGGCTGTAGCTCGGGGCCTTCCCATTCAATGACGCTGTCGCCCTTCACGGTGAGACGTACACCTAACTTAGCCAGTTCTGTAGCCAAGGCGTACACGCGGTCGGTCTCTTTGATGCGGAGACTTTGCAGTCCACGGGCAACGAAGGGGATGCCTGCCAATGCACAAGTGACGATGAGCGTTTGTGCAAGGTCGGGGGTGCGGGTCAGGTCCCATTCCACCCGCTTGGGCTTTGCGCCTCGGCGGATGAGTGTTGTCTTGGGCTCGTCTGTTCCTTGGGCAAGGAATAAGGACTGAACGGATAACTCTTGAAAAAGTTCACAGACCTTGCTGTCACCTTGCAGACTATTGGGGAACAGACCTTTGAGAGTTGCTGTCTCTTGCTCGTTGTCACTCAGGAGCACAATCTCATACCAATAGGATGCGGCACTCCAATCCGACTCAATCATATAAGGAATAGAACGATAAGGAACTGGATGAACAACGATGGTACGCTCGTCTGTCCATTGTGCTTTTGCACCGTGTTCGCCCATCATAGCCAACGTCATGTCAATGTATGGCCTACTGATGATTTCTCCCGTCAGGCGGAGGGTCAATCCCTTCTGGAGCATGGGGGCTATCATCAAGAGTGCAGAAATATATTGCGAACTGACATCTCCTGTCAATGTCAGCTCACCTCCTTGCAGTTGGCGCCCTGTGATCTTTAATGGTGGGAAACCGTTTTCGCCCAGATACTCAATTTGTGCACCAAGTTGCTGCAGGGCATCAACGAGAACTTTGATCGGGCGATGGCACATGCGTTCAGTGCCTGTAATCGTGTGGATACCGCTACCAATAGAGAGGTAAGCCGTGAGAAAACGCATCGCTGTTCCAGCAGCCTTGATGTTAATGATGGGAGGGAGTGTCAGAGCTTCCATCATCACTGTTGTATCATCGCAGTCTGAAACGTTGCTCAGCTGACTTAATGAAGCATGGCTGAGCGCATTCAATAATAAGGCACGGTTGCTGAGGCTCTTGCTGGCAGGCAGCTGGACCGTGGCTGTCAAATTCCGAGGTTTGATGACTCGATAAGTCATATTCAAGGCTTTTATAGAGAAATCCGCCACAAAAGTATAAAAAAGTTTGCACGTATCAAAAAAAACGCATACCTTTGCACCCGCAAAACGAAAAAGAGACCAAATCTCACACGTTTGCGATCGTTTCGGGATGTAGCTCAGTCCGGTTAGAGTACGCGTCTGGGGGGCGTGGGGTCGCTAGTTCGAATCTAGTCATCCCGACAACAATAACAAAGCCATTAGTCAATTGATTAATGGCTTTGTTGCTTAAAGCGAACAAAGAATAACTTTATATTATCATGAAACGGAAGGACCTTTTTTTACTCTTTGTAGCACTGACAGGCACGATGCTGTCGGCAAGTGCTCAAGTACATCAAGCTAAAGCAGATTACGTTAATCCCATGATTGGTACCGAAGGAATGGGTCACACTTTCCCAGGTGCCTGTGCCCCGTTCGGATTTGTGCAGTTGTCTCCAGAGACAGACACCATTCCTCATAGTGTAAACGGTCATTATCAGGGAAAGGTATATGAATATTGTGCTGGCTATCAGCACACAGATAGTACCATCGTTGGCTTCAGCCATACGCACTTAAGTGGTACAGGGCACGCCGATCTGGGCGATATTCTGTTGATGCCCCAAACGGGAAAACTCCAGCTAAACCCAGGAACGAAGGACAATCCTGATGGCGGTTATCGCCAACGTTTTTTTCATGAGACAGAACATGCTCGTGCGGGCTATTATGAAGTGGCTTTGGCAGATAATGACGTGCAGGTGCAACTGACCGCGACCTCGCGCGTAGGTGTCCATCGTTATATCTATCCAGAGACAGCCAAAGAACAGCGTGTAATTTTGGATTTGTTACATGGTATTTATAATTATGATGGAAAAGTGCTGTGGTCCACTCTTCGCGTGGAAAGTGACACTCTCGTTACTGGCTACCGCATCACAAATGGTTGGTCAAGAACTAATTATACATATTTTGCCATCTCGTTTAGCAAACCCGTTAAGAATTATGGCTATCGTGATCGCCAATCAGAGAAGTATCATGGTTTCTGGGGTAAGTTTGACGTTCATCATAACTTCCCGGATATCGCAGGACGCTCTGTCACTGCCTACTTTGAGTTTGACCCAAAGCCTTCTTCTGATTTGACTATCAAGGTGGCGCTTTCTGCAGTTTCCACAGAAGGTGCGAAGAAGAACTTACAAGCAGAGACCGCAGGTAAGACCTTCGATGCCATTTGCCAGCAGACACGGAATGACTGGGAACGCGAACTCTCCACGATTGAGTGTGAGGGCAGCGAAGACCAGAAGGCGATGCTCTATACTTCCTTCTATCACACCATGATCAACCCATCCATTTATATGGACGTGGATAGAAAATATCGTGGTGTAGATGGAAATATCCATACGGCTACTGACTTCGACAACTACACGGTGTTCTCTATTTGGGATACCTATCGCGCCGAACATCCCTTGCTGGGATTGCTCAAGCCTACGAGAAATACAAATATGGTACGCTCAATGATCAAACATCAGCAGCAGAATATCGTGGGGATGCTCCCTGTGTGGAGCCTGATGGGCAATGAAGGTTGGTGTATGACGGGTTATCACGCTGTGAGTGTACTGTCTGATGCCTTGGTAAAAGGCGCTGATATTGATAAGGAAACGGCATTGAAGGCAATGCTCGCAACTGCTAACAACAAATATTTTCCCAGCATCAGCGACTACAAGCGTTTTGGCTATGCTCTTTATGACAAGGATGGCGTAGCTGCATCTAATACCTTGGAGTATGCTTATGATGATTGGACCATCTACAATGCTGCACGTGTGATAAGGAATCAAGATGTGGCATTGCGATTCCAGCAGAGAGCATTGAATTATCGCAATACTTTTGATCCGGAAATCGGCTTCGCTTCTCCTCGTTACCGCGATGGCTCATTCAAGAAAGATTTGGATCCCTATCAGACTTATGGTGAGGGCTTTATTGAGGGTAATTCCTGGAACTTTTCTTTCCATGTTCCCCAAGATGTACGTGGCCTTATCAAATGTATGGGTGGAGAGCAAGCGTTCCTTGATAAGCTCAATCGTTTATTCGAGATGAACTTGCCAGAGAAATACTACGAAGACAACGAAGATATCACCTCTGAGTGTCTGATTGGTGGCTATGTTCACGGAAATGAGCCCAGTCATCATGTTCCTTATCTCTATGCGTGGACATCTACTCCCTGGAAGACACAGCAATGGCTGCGTACAATCATGAACAAGATGTATCGCAATCATATCCGTGGTCTTGGTGGCAACGATGACTGTGGACAGATGTCAGCGTGGTATATTTTCTCTGCCATGGGCTTCTATCCTGTTTGTCCAGGCTCTGACCAGTATGTCATTGGAGCTCCTTACCTTCCATACATGAAAGTGACGCTGGAGAATGGAAAGAGCATTGTCATCCGTGCTCCGAAAGTGAGTGATAAGAATAGATACGTTGAAGCTGTGCTCCTGAATGGGAAGCCTTATTCGAAGCTTTATTTCACGCATAAACAGCTAATGGATGGATGTACGATTGATTTCAAGATGTCCTCCAAACCCAATAAGAAACGCGGACTTGCTGCAGCAGACCGTCCTTATTCCTTGTCTGATGAGTTGCAGTCGGCCGGAGCTTCTATTGCACGTCGTATGAGCACCAATCTTTCTGAAGAAGACCTGCGCTGGAATGCCCATCTGAAAACTATTCGTTTTAACGATCAAGATCCAGCCACAAAGGGCTCACAGATCTATCACGCACTGATACCTAATCCTGATCCGTATATCCGTAGCGTAGCCCGTGAGGTGATGAAGAGTCTCTATTTCACCCCCGATGATAGCATCCCAATGCTTCAAGAGCTGGAGTACATCGTACGGGATGCAGAAGGAATCTCATGGAAGGATGGTGGTGATGGTTTCGTCAACATCACTTATACCACTGGACATATCGAAAAATCGTTCAAAGATCAGGATACTGCGCGTGTAGATTTTGAGACACGTGGCGTATTATTGCACGAATTGACGCATGCTTTCCAGTTGGAACCGCAGGGCATTGGCCCTTATGGAGGTCCTAATCCTGCTGTTTGGGAGTTGATGGAAGGCACAGCTGATGCAGTCCGTGTGGCTTGCGGCGGTTTCCACGGAGAATCAGATCGTCCGAAAGGCGGTAGCTACCATGACGGCTATCGTCACATCGGTTATTTCTTCAATTGGGTATGCGACACGATGGATCCCGATTTCATTCGCAAGATGAATCGTTCATGTTTGGAAATTATACCTTGGTCATGGAACGGTGCGATAGAATATGCTCTTGGAAAAGGACATGACATAGACACTTTATGGCATGATTATCAAGTCGCCATGGGTGATATCAAAGAATAGCCATGCCTAACACAACAAAAAAATGGATATACAGCCTCGTGGACCTTTTGTTCCCGAGGCTGTGCTGTGCTTGTGGTGAACGATTGGCCTTTGGAGAGAATTTTGTTTGTGCGAGTTGCCAACTACAACTGCCGTTGGAAGTGAATCATGATTGGAGATATAATCGCCGGAGAGTCATTTGGAGTGACCACCCGCAATTGGTACGTATGGGGGCGTTGACACGTTATGAACGTGGGAATCGTGCTTCCATGATTGTTCGTAATTTGAAGTTTCGGCGACAATATGAATTGGGAAGCTGGATGGGACGAATAGCGGTACAGCGCCTGAAGGAAAGTGGACTGTTTGAAGATGTTGACCTGTTGATACCCATTCCTCTTTCGAAACGCAGGCTTCATTCCCGTGGATTCAATCAGGCAGAACTCATCGCTCGGGGAATGGCAGAAGAGTTAGGAATTCCCGTTCGTACGGATGTTCTGAAGCGCATCGTGGCACGTGAATCACAGACCCATTTTGCGATTCAGGAACGATTGGGTAACGCAGAAAATGTCTTCAAGCTGATGAGCTCAGATGGGCTTCAGGGGAAACATGTGATGCTTGTGGATGACGTCATGACAACCGGTACAACCATGCTTGGAGCAATTGAGGTTTTGGAAGTCATTGCAGATGTGCGTATTTCCACCTTTACATGGGCGTGGGCGTACATGCCCCCGCCTGTCCATGCTTAAAAAAGCATAAAAAAAGCTCTTTTTCCCCTCAAAAGTAAAATCTTTAATCTTTAATCTTTAATCTTTAATCTAAATTCACTACCTTTGCGCGGTTTTTCGCAAATAATGCTAACCCATTGAACGTTAAATGTAAACGTTAAACGAGAAAAGATACCATTTTTTGACGCAATTTTATTTATTTGACATCCAAGATGAACGTAATTACGAAGACAGTCCAGTTGCCCGATGGTCGTGAAATCTCCATCGAGACTGGCAAGCTTGCCAAGCAAGCTGACGGTGCAGTGATGCTGCGTATGGGTAACACCATGCTCTTGGCCACCGTTTGTGCCGCAAAAGATGCTGTGCCTGGCACAGATTTTATGCCCCTTCAAGTTGAATATCGCGAGAAATACGCCGCTGCCGGCCGTTTCCCCGGTGGCTTCACGAAGCGTGAAGGCAAGGCTAATGATGACGAAATCCTCACCTGTCGCCTTGTCGACCGTGCGCTCCGTCCCCTTTTCCCCAGCAACTACCATGCTGAGGTGTATGTGAATGTGAACTTGTATTCTGCTGACGGTATTGATATGCCCGATGCTTTGGCTGGCTTTGCTGCCAGTGCAGCCCTCAGTGTTAGTGACATTCCTTTCGAAGGCCCTATCTCAGAGGTACGCGTCATCCGTTTGAATGGTGAGTACATTGTAGATCCTACTTTTGAGCAGATGAAGGACGCCGATATGGATATCATGGTCGGTGCTACTGAAGAGAATATCATGATGGTGGAGGGCGAGATGAAGGAAGTCTCTGAGCAGGATTTGCTTCAGGCTCTGAAAGTCGCTCACGAAGCCATCAAACCGATGTGTCGTTTGCAGAAGGAACTTGCTAAGGAACTTGGTAAGGATGTGAAGCGTGAGTACTGCCATGAAGTTAACGACGAAGAACTGCGTGAGCAAGTGAATAAGGAGTGCTATCAGCCTGCATACGATATCACGAAGCAGGCTCTTGAGAAGCAGGCTCGCGCTGAGGCTTTTGAGAAGATCCGCGAGGATTTCAAGGTTCGCTATGCTGAGGCTCATGCTGATATGGATGCTGCTGAGCTCGAAGAGAAAAACGCTCTCGTAGATCGCTACTACCACGATGTAGAGCGTGATGCTATGCGTCGTTGCATCCTCGATGAAGGTATTCGTCTTGATGGCCGTGGCACAACAGACATCCGTCCCATTTGGTGTGAAGTTAGTCCCCTGCCTGGTCCTCACGGGAGCTCTATCTTTACGCGTGGTGAGACTCAGTCTCTCTCCACCGTTACCCTTGGCACTAAGCTTGATGAGAAACTTGTGGATGATGTCCTCGACCGCTCCTATATGCGCTTCCTCCTCCACTATAACTTCCCGCCCTTCTCTACGGGTGAGGCCAAGGCTCAGCGTGGCGTAGGTCGTCGTGAGATTGGTCACGGCCACCTCGCATGGCGTGCCCTGAAGGGTCAGATACCTGCAGATTACCCCTATGTAGTTCGTGTTGTTAGTGACATTCTGGAGAGTAATGGTTCCAGCTCTATGGCTACGGTCTGCGCAGGTACCCTTGCTTTGATGGATGCTGGTGTGCCCATTAAGAAGCCTGTCAGCGGTATCGCTATGGGTCTGATTAAGAATCCGGGTGAAGACAAATATGCAGTCCTGAGTGATATCCTCGGTGACGAGGATCATCTCGGTGATATGGACTTTAAGACTACTGGTACGAAGGACGGTCTTACTGCTACCCAGATGGATATCAAGTGCGACGGCCTCAGCTATGAGATTCTTGAAAAAGCTCTGATGCAAGCTAAGCAGGCTCGTGAGCATATCCTAGGTAAGATCCTTGAGTGCATGCCCGAACCTCGTGCAGAGTTGAAGCCTCATGTTCCCCGAATCGAACAGATTATCATTCCGAAGGAGTTCATTGGCGCTGTCATTGGCCCAGGTGGAAAGATCATCCAAGGTATGCAGGAAGACACTGGTGCCACTATCACTATCGACGAAGAAGACGGTGTTGGAAAGGTACAGGTCAGCGGTCCTAATGCCGATTGCATCAATGCCGCATTGGCTAAGATTCGTGCCATCGTGGCAGTGCCCGAGGTGGGCGAGGTCTATGAGGGTACAGTCCGTAGCATTATGCCTTATGGTTGCTTTGTAGAATTCATGCCGGGCAAGGACGGTCTGTTGCACATCTCTGAGATTGATTGGAAGCGTCTCGAGACTGTCGAAGAAGCTGGTATCAAGGAGGGTGACAAGATGACTGTCAAACTGCTGGACATCGATCCCAAGACAGGCAAGTTCAAGCTGTCACGCCGTGTGCTCCTTCCCAAACCCGAAGGCTATGTTGAGCGTCCTCCCCGTCCTCGTCGCGAACGTCCTGAGCGTGGCGAAAAAGGAGAACGTGGAGAGCGTCCCCGTCGCGAGGATAAAGAATAAATTGTTTTTCTATTCCTATATGATTCGAGGATGTGCCAGTTGGCGCATCCTCGTTTTTTACGTTGTAAAAGCTGGGATCTCCATATTTTTCTATATTTACAACATCACACATATATATAATTAAGCGATTCTCCATACTTTTGTCCTCGAAAAAGAATACAAATCATCAATCAGTAAAAAATAATCCTATGAAGATGAAACATTTTACACTTAAATGCCTTTTCCCCATGCTTCTTTGCTGCATGGGATTGGTATCATCTTATGCAGAAAACACGAAAGATTGTACAGTTGGATGGAATAGAGACAATTATGCAGTAGAGTATGAATGTGCTCAAGGTACTTCAGAAATCGGTAACTCCTATTCGATTCATACTACTCTAAAGAAAGCTACCAAACAGTATCTGCCTACCGATTTTGAGCTGGATGAGACTCGTCCTTTGATTAATGATGTTGATCAACTGAGTTCTCCTTGGAATGCCCCCCATGACTGGGAAGGTAACCTTGCACATCTTATTGATGGCGACCCCGAGACCTATTGGCATACAAACTGGAGTAATAATACGAATCGCCAATACCTGCAGATTGCTTTGGAAGAGCCTGTGCATGAGCTCATATCGATGAAGTTCACTCGTCGCTGGCACAAATATAATTCACAGGATTTGAGTACTACTGATCATGTGACCATGTGGGGTATCTATGGTGCGACAGATCCTGATGCAGAAGATCAGGAATGGGTTCTGCTTGCAGAATCAGAGACTCCTTATGGAAACGCGGGAGAGACTCTCAACACCATTGGTTTTGATACCCAAGGATATCAATATCTGCGTTTTTATGCTGAAGCAACAAACTCCAATAAAAAATTCTGGCATGCAGCAGAGATTCAACTTTATCCTTGTACACAAGTGGATGATCACACAGCTGCCTTGAATGCTTTGGAAAAAATCTTCTTGGCATATGAGATATATGGAGATGTATTTGATGAATACATAGGCGAAGCTCCTGGACAGTATCCAGCTGAAAAAGTTGAAGCGTTCCAGCAGGCGCTTTCAGATGCTGTGGATGGCTTGGATAATGGGAATAATTATACGACCGGAGAAATAGAAGCTTTTACGGAAGCAATTAAGGAGACTTATCAGGCAGTGCTTGACTCTAAGATTCCTTTTACCTTGGCTGACGGCTATTATCGTTTGCGTCATGGTCTTATCTTTAAGAACAATATTCCATCGGGTGAAGTGGATGATAACGAACAGCCTATTCTGGTAAATAGCGACGTTTATAAATACATGTACAGCACCTTGAGTAACGGAAAGATTATCGCTCGTTGGGGTACGCCTGCCGATGTGGATAACGACTGCCCGTCATTGTGGCTGGTAACGAACAAAGACGGCCTCTTTGACATCAAGAACTGTGCTACGGATGCCCGCTTCAACAAATGGGATAGCTCTGTTTCAGTAGTGACAATGTCTGAGGACAGCGAGAATTTGATAGCAGCCGATTTGATAGAAAATATTGATGGAATACCTTTGGTCGCTCTCCGAGTATCTACACAGAATACAAGCAGCTACTTCCATCCGCTTAGCCACGGCATCAGCGCAGGTGCTGGCTATGGAACGGGTACAGAAGGTAACATCATCGGTTGGGCTAATGATGCTTCTAAGGTTTCTGAATGGGTTTTCGAGCCTGTTGACGAGGCTACAGCTCTTGCTGTGATTAAGGCTTATGAGCCTTACAAGGATGACGCTGCGAGAGCTTCGAATTTTAAGATGATGCGTGATGATATAGAAGGTAAACTGACAACTGCTAAGGACCTTAGTTTAAAGAATGTACTCATTAAGGATGCCAACCAATTGAGTTCTCCTTGGGGATGTGGTCATGCTTATGAAGGTAATATTGCACACCTCATTGACAATGATCCTGTGACCTATTGGCACTCCAATTGGAGCAATAATGTTGATAGGCAATATGTGCAGGTTGCACTGGACGAGCCGGTAGATGGACTCATCAAAATGAGATATGTTCGTCGTTTGTATAATTATAATTCTACTGTTAAGAATGAACAAAACCATCCAACAGAGTGGAGCGTTTATGGTAGTGATGACCCCAAAGCCAACGATAAAGACTGGGAGAAGCTCGCTGAGTTTGAGACTCCTTACAATGAACCGGGCGAAATCTTTGTGACCGATGGCTTTGATACAAAGGGTATGAAGTACCTGCGCATTTATGCTGAAGCGAATAATAGTGGTACTCATTTCTGGCATGCTGCAGAGATTCAGCTTTGTCCAGCCGATAAGGATGTTGACGAGATAGAGGATCCTGAAACGAGCCAATATCATATGATGGGCGCTATTGGCACGACCATGAATAATCTCTATGAGCAGTTGAAGGACGTAGATCCTGCAACGATTACAGTTGAGCAGTATGCTTCCTTCAAGGCGGCCTATGATGCTTTTGTGGCTAAGTTCGTGGATCCTTCTGCATTACGTGCGAAGATTGTATCTGTGAAGGATGCTGATCAGATGGTGGTCGTCGGCACTGCACCTGGTTTTTGGAAAGATAAGAGTGTAAGTGACAATCTAGCTAAGGCGATTGCTGATGCAAAGGCTTACGACAAGGCCGGTAAATATACTGTTGAACAGAGCGAAGCTTTCATTTCTGCTCTCGATTCTGCTGTTGCAAACATCAAACCTGCTGCTAATCCCATTCAGACAGGTAAGTGGTATCGCATCCGCTTTGGTACAGAAGAGGAATACAACTATTATAGTTGGAATAAGGCTGGCAATGAAACTCAGTATCGTAATGCAGAGGGTGCAGAAACCAATGAAGGTGTCGGCATACAAAACGAGGCAAATTTCGGTAAATATATGACTGTAGCCAAGAGCGAGGTTGTTGAAGACGAAGATGATTATGGCGAATATACCCACAGCGTCGTTGTACCCCTAACAAAAGATGAGGTGGCTATCGATGACAAACTCTATACCGATGCAAAAGAGGATATCGTTGATCCCGATATGGCTCTCTTCCAGTTCATACCTTTTGAAGACGCTTACATCATTCAGAACAAGGCTACAGGTCTGTATCTACAGAAAAAGCCTGAGTCCAACGATATTTACTTGAGCACTCATCCGTCACTTTTCTCACAGGAGGTCGTTGGCTATGGACAGAATGCCTTGTTCGTCAAAACCCTTAACAAGGTTAAGCAGAATCCTCTTCACTTCGCCCGTAACTATAATGTCGTAACTACCTATGGTAACTATGGTGATTCCGATGGCCGTCGTGGTTGTTTCTTCATAGAAGAGGCCGAAGATGTATCTGCTGACTACACAGCAAACACCACACATCTCAAAATGTGGGAAAACACCATGATAGCCCGTTGCTATCCTGTCAGTATGACAGCTGTTGACAAGGAACAGGGTACAATGTGGAACGTCGTTTCTATAGAGAAGGAAGTAGATGACGCTCTCATCACTATGACAGTGAAACTTTGCAAGATGGAAAACAATACAGCCCCCGCTGGTCAGCCGTTCATCTATGTAAAAGGTGACTATGAAGAGCTTGAAGAACATGATGAAGAGGATGAGCCTGAGCTTGCAAACTTCACCTTCGGTTCTGACTTTGTGACCGAGCCAAAGAACGAAGGTCCTCTCAAGGGTGTCTTCGCCAAATCTACCATTGGTATTGGTGTATTGACTGTTAGCGATGCAGAACTGATTCGTACTACCTCCGAAAGTCCAATTAATACCAACGGTGCTTATATCGCTGACGTAGATATCATTCCACGTACCGCAGAGATTGAAGTAGATTTCGATGAGTCTATCACTAGTGTCAATACTGTACTGAAGACGATTGTCAAGGGTGGTAACATCTACACTATCGACGGTCAATTCGTAACGAAAGGTAATTTAAACAGTCTGAAGAAGGGTGCCTACATCATTAACAATGTGAAGGTAATCATTCAATAATTTGTATCATCCATTCATGGCTCGGATCTGTTCGTTCACGAACGGTTCGAGCCATGCTTTTATCATTTCAGGCTTATGAAGAAATATCTTCTATTCTTTTTCTTGCTGGCTGCTACGCTTTCTGTATGCGCTGTTGGCTTCCCGAAGATTAGTACCGGCTTACAGGAGTATTGGTACTCTCTCAAGTTTACACAGGGATCCTTTGTGGTTTCCTCCAATGGCGATGGTGTCGTGTGTAAGGCGCTTCTCCCATTAGAGAAAGGAACGCAGCTATGGAAGGTGGAAGGTTCAGACACACAGGGCTACACCTTCACCAACAAACAAGGTTTACGACTTTATGTCTCCAGTACATCGGAAGGTGCTGAGGTTCGGGCTTCTGTCTCGCCTTCTTCTTTGGATAAGTTTAAGATTACGTCTCAAGGTTCCAATTACATCATCTCTCCTTTCTCTAACACTGCTCAAGCCTTTAATGTTTGGGGCGGTATGGGCTTACGTAATGATATCAAACTTTATCAATCTTCTGATGTCAATGCTTCAATGGAATTCTTGGCAGAGGGAGATATTAACTATACTATTCCACAGGTAAACCTTGTTCCTTATCCTTCTTCATTGACGATGGGGGAGGGTATGTTGGATCTCCATGAACTTACTGCCATTACGGTTCCCGACAGCCCCATTACAGTTCCCTTGGGTTCTCCCGAGAGCCTCTCCCTTTTCTCTTTGGCACACACTTTGTCCACTGACCTTCAGCGTACAGCCTCTATCAGCCTTGATGTAGCTACCACCACTGCAGGGAAGGCGATTGTTTTAACCATCAATGAAAAACTCGCTGATGAAGCTTATCAGCTCACAATCACTGCAGACGGCATTGCCATACAAGCTTCTGCCTATGGAGGCTTCTTCAATGCCTTGCAAACCTTGCGCCAACTAATGCCTCCTGCCATCTTCGGCCAGAAATCTGTGCCATCTGCCAAATGGGAAGTGCCGCAGCTCGTCATTGATGATGCTCCTGTGATGTCGCATCGTGGCTTTCATCTTGATATCAGTCGTCACTTTTTTGATAAGGATGAGGTGAAGAAGCTTCTGGACATGGCATCTGTCTATAAGCTCAACCGCTTCCACTGGCACCTCACCGATGATCAGGGCTGGCGTGTGGAGATCCCTGAGTTTCCTAGGCTTACCACCGTTGGTGCTATCCGCAAAGCATCTCTCACCGTTTCCGACAATTCTGGTAACTGGTTCTATGATGACACTGAATATGGTCGAGGATGCTATTACACGCTCGATGATCTCCGCGAGATTGTTGCTTATGCAGCAGAGCGTAATATCCAGATCATCCCGGAGATTGATATGCCTGGTCACATGACAGCCTGCATTGTTGCCTATCCCGAATTGGGCTGCGATCCCTCCAAGAAGATTGAGGTGATGACGGAAGGAGGTGTCAGTCGTGATATTCTCAATGTAGGTAAGGAAGAGACCATAGACTTCCTTAAATGTGTTTTGGGTCATATCGCAGAAGTCTTTCCTTATGAACTTATGCACCTCGGCGGTGACGAATGTCCGACGGCTGCCTGGCAAAGCAATAGCGACTGCCAGAATCTGCTCACCCGTGAGAATCTAGGTAGCGTCAACGATATTCAACCTTGGCTTGTGGAGAAGCTGGGCTGCTTCCTTCGCGATAATTACGGAAAGACTGTCCTTGTGTGGGACGAGCTACTCGCTAACTGGAAAACTTCATACACTGTCAAGCCAGTTGTGATGTCATGGCGAGGCGTCGATTATGCCAGACAAGCGGCTGATAAGGGCCTGTATAGCATCATGGTTCCAACCAATCCTCTCTATTTCGACTACTTGCAGGTCAATCGCGAACAGTTGGAAATCGACTGCCCTTACAATGCCCCTTACAATACAATCAATACCGTGGAGAAAGTCTATAACTTCGATCCACGTTCTACTGTCAGTGGTCGTGAGCAGTATGTTCTTGGCACGCAAGCTAACCTGTGGACGGAAAGTTGCACCTCGAACCGCGAGGCCGAGTATCAGTATTATCCGCGTCTCTTGGCTTTGAGCGAGATAGCTTGGCTGCCAACAGCCAAGAAGGACTTTCTTAGCTTCTACACCCGTCTCCAACATCAGGCTAACGTGCTTCAGGCCAAGAACATCACTTATGCACCTCATTATTTTGACCCTGTGGAAAAGATGCCTGCAGAACAAGCAATGTCTGAGGCTGAGGATATCCTCAGTAATAGCCTCCCAGGCGCTGTAGGCTACCCGCAGGCCTCCGAAGCTACTGCTTTGCGTCAGGCTCTTGTGGACCTTCAAGCATTTCCGGATGATCAGACTCGCTTGGACGCTCTGCGCCAGCAGTTGATTTCTTACAAGAACGCCCCCATCGTGCTCCCTGAGGCTGATCGTATTTATAAAATAGAAAGTGCTTCCACTTACTTCCGTCAACGTTTCAACGGTTCCTCACTTTATGCAAAGGATGGTGCTTTAACCATCCACTATACACCGCAAACTGAAATCGAGGAGGTATGGCAGTTTGTGCCTCAGGAGGATGGCACCTATAAGATCGTCAGCCTCAATACTGGCAATGCTATCAATCTCCCGAAGAGCGCTGGTGGAGCAGTGACAGTGAATAATGTTGAAGGGACAAAGGTGGTCATCCGCAAAGCTACAAAACCCGCTGGCGGCTACTCCTATATTCCAGGTGTTGTCAATATTAAGAACGGTCGTTTCAACCTCTATGCTAATCTTAGTAACCGCTCGCTAACGATTACGTCCAACATGGATTCTACCCTTTGTTATCCTGGAACATGGCGCATCGTGGAGATTACCGACTACCGCCAATGGCTTGAGAAGTTGGTGATAACAGCAGAGGATGTATTGCTAAAGGTGGAACAACAAACTGGAACTCTCATCTCTGAGAAAGCAATCCAGTTCCTGACTGATGATGTCATTGCTTTTGGCAATCAACGTCTTCAGCAGGCTGAAATTAGCCGTCAGGACTATCTTGATGTAGCAGAACGCTACAAACAGTATCAAGATATGCAATCCAGACTCATAGAGCTATTAGACCTTTCTTATTACTATCTCATTCGCAATGTAGCTTCCACAGCTTACTATGCTGCCGCTAATCCTAATACTAAAGGTGTGTTGCCTAAGAAGTTGGCAGAAAACGATGATGCTTACCTTTGGTACTTCGTTAAGAACGACAATGGAACCGCTAAGATCTATAATAAGAAGACTGAAACAACAGCCTATCTTTATAAGACCTCTGATGGTGAGCAGCGTGTGCGTGTGGGTAAGGATTATGATTGGCAGTTGAGCCAGGTGACCAACGATGCAGGCAATTCTGCCATTGTGATCCTTGATGCCTCTGGAACCAATGGTTGGCAAGCCAAACCGCAGTCTTGGAGCTACATTGTGCTCAAACCATTTAAGGAAGAAGCCAGCGGTTGGGAACTCATCAAGACAGACGAGCTTGTTGGCATCCGTGATATAAATGAAGAATGGGGCTCTCAGTCAAATGAACCAGGTGCCATCTACGACCTCTGTGGCCGCCGCCTCAACAAGCTTCCCGCTCATGGCGTATATCTCCAAAATGGTGTGAAGTATTGTCGATAATGATACCTATATACGTTTAGCTCCAAAGGTCTCTACTTGTAGCGTAAAAGGTAGAGACCTTTGGAGCGATAGGTCTCTACCTTTGGGAATATAGGTTTCTACTGTTTTTTGTTCGAACAAAAGACGGCAAAAAAATAGAAGGTGATTTTGCGGAGCAGTAGCGGAAAAATTGCGGAACAGTAGCTCCGCAATTGTGCAACAGTAGCTGCGCAAAAAAACAGCGCGAAAGTCGGATGGTTATCATCTTCCTATCGCACTGTTTTTTTTGTCGCCTAAATTATCTGATAGGGGGTACTGTTTAAGCTTCTGAAGTGAAGAGCTATTCTATGTCTCGGCAGTAGTTCACACCGATGCGGTCATAGAGTTGTTTCAGATGAGGAAGACGAGTCAAGAAGTCTTCATAGTTCTTCTGGTCCGGACGACACCATTGCACTTCGCTAAGTGCATCCAGACGCGGTAACAACATATAATAGACATGTTGCGGATAGGCCACATACTCTGTCCAAAGGTTGGACTGAACGCCGAGGATATACTGCTGCTCCTCTTCTGGAATGCCGTCGAGGGGTTCAAAGCTATAAACTTTCGAAAGGGGTAAGTAGTAGCCAATGGCTGGCGGCTGACGATCGTGGTCCTTCAGCTGGTAATAGTCAAAGTAGCAGAAGTCTGTAGGGGTCATGATGACGTGGTGGTGTTGTTTGGCAGCTTCAATGCCGCCTTTGGTGCCACGCCAAGACATGACAAGGCCACCATCTGTGAGTCCGCCTTCCAATATCTCATCCCATCCAATCATGTCACGACCGCGCTCGCTGAGGAACTTTCCCATTTCGCGGTTCATCCATGTTTGCAGCTGGTTCTCTAAGCTGTGCTTTCCGTCCTCTTTCAAGCCTAACTCCTTGATTTTAGCCTGACACTTCGGGCATCGTTGCCATCCTACTTTTGGACATTCGTCGCCTCCGATATGGATGAACTTGGAGGGGAAGACGTCGCAGAGTTCGCCGAAGATAGTTTTGAGGACCGTCATGGTCTCGGGGTTCCCGGCACAGAGTACTTGGTCGCTGCCTCTCTGATGTTGAACATCGCAACGGAGATTGGGATATACCTGCAAAGCGCTGTAGATGTGTGCTGGTATATCAATCTCGGGAACGATATTGATATAGCGATCAGCGGCGTACTGAATCAGCTCACGGCACTCGTCCTGAGTGTAGTGACCACCGTAGGGCGTTCCGTCCCACAGGCCTGCACGCCGTAAGGGTGATTGATCACGCCAGCTACCCTTTTCGGCCAACTCAGGCAACGCTTTGACTTCGAAGCGCCAACCGTCGTTATCGGTGAGGTGCCAGTGGAATTGGTTGCAGCCGTGAAGCGCCAGCACGTCGAGGTATCTTTTGATGAAATCCACCTTGAAAAAGTGACGTGAGCAGTCGAGATGGGCACCGCGATATTCGAAACGGGGCTCGTCTTGAATCTGTGTGAAGGGGAAGTCAACAGTGTTGTCTGCTGAGGGCCTGGCGTTGAGAGGTAGAGTCTTGCGTAGTGTCTGGGCAGCGCGGAAGAAACCGATAGGCTGGCGAGCTTGAATCTGGATACCGTCTTTGTCCACAGCGATGGCGTAGGCTTCCTGCTGCTGTGGCGTAAGTACTAGCGCCTTCTTGCCTTTCTTCGCTTTCTTGTCGGCAGCGAGACCAATGCTCAGGTGCACAGCTGCTTTTTTGTCGGCAGGCGTCAGCTGGAGCTCGATGCCCGTAGTTCCTTTCACCCATTCCTGTAGGAATGTAGCATTGCGTACAATTTCTGGGTTGGTGGCGTCATAGGCGATGCCCATCCCCGTGCGGAGCACAAACACTTTTGTGGTGTCCGTAGCCTCGCTCTTTGGCAGCGGAATAATACGGTAGTCGGCACGTTGGGCCATAATACCCACTGTGACACAAGCGACTACCACCGTAAACAAGAACTTTTTCATGTGCTGAAAAGGTGGTAAAGTATGATTAGTCTTTAATGAGGCATTTCCCTGTCATGTCTGCGGGCTGTGGTAAGCCCATGATATGCAGGATGCTGGGGGCTACGTCTGCCAAGATGCCGTCCTCTACTTTCGCATTTTTGTTAGCGGTTACGTAGATGAAGGGCACGGGGTTCAGGCTGTGGGCCGTATTAGGTGTGCCGTCGGGATTCAGTGCGTTGTCGGCATTACCGTGATCGGCGATGATAATAACTTCATAGTCCTGAGCTTTAGCAGCTTCCACCACTTCGTTGACACACAGGTCAACAGCGGCGACAGCCTTCTCAATGGCTTCATAGACACCCGTGTGTCCTACCATGTCGCCGTTAGCGAAGTTTACCACGATGAAATCGTATTTGTTTTCCTTGAGGGCTCCAACGAGCTTGTCTTTGACTTCAAAAGCACTCATCTCGGGCTTGAGGTCATAGGTAGCTACCTTGGGGCTGGCCACGAGGATGCGATCTTCGCCTTCATAAGGAGCTTCGCGACCGCCATTGAAGAAGAAGGTGACGTGAGCGTATTTCTCTGTCTCAGCGGTGTGGAGCTGTGTCAGACCTTTGCGGCTGATGTACTCGCCAAGGGTGTTCTCTACGTTCTCCTTCGGGAAGAGGATATGAACGCCCTTGAAGCTGGCATCATAGGGAGTCATGCAATAGTACTGCAGGCCGGGGATAGTCTTCATTCCCTGTTCCGGCATATCCTGCTGGGTGAGTACGATGGTGAGCTCCTTGGCGCGGTCATTGCGATAGTTGAAGAAGATGATGACATCGCCTTCCTTGATGGTGCCGTCAACGCTGGCGTTGTTGATGGGCTTGATGAACTCGTCGGTGATGCCGTCAGCATAGCTAAGCTCCATAGCCTCAGCCATATCCTTGGCCTGATAACCCTCGCCGCTGATCAGCAGGTCGTATGCAATCTTCACACGTTCCCAACGTTTGTCACGGTCCATCGCATAGAAACGGCCGATGATGCTGGCGATATGAGCACCTGTCTCATTGCACTTCTCTTGCAACTGACGGATGAAGCCAACACCCGAACGGGGGTCGGTGTCGCGGCCGTCCATGAAGCAGTGAACGTAGGTCTCACGAACCTTATATTGTTGGGAAATCTCGCAGAGCTTGAACAGATGCTCAAGAGAGCTGTGGACACCGCCGTTGCTGGTGAGGCCCATGAAGTGAACCGCCTTGCCCTCACGTACAGCGTAGTCGAAAGCACTCTGAACCTCTTTATTCTTGAGGATAGAGCCATCCTTGCAGGCGCGGTTGATCTTCACGAGGTCCTGATAGACGACACGTCCGCCGCCGATATTGAGGTGACCCACTTCGGAGTTACCCATCTGACCGTCGGGCAAACCCACATTCTCGCCACATGTCAGGAGCTGACTGTGAGGATAGTTAGCGTTGAGATAATCCATGTAAGGCGTAGGTGTCTGATAGATGACGTCGCCTTTCCCTTGATTGCCGATTCCCCATCCGTCGAGGATCATCAGCAGAGCTTTCTTTGCCATTGTTATGATGATTTTGAGTTATTTGCGCGGCAAAGGTACGCATTTAATCCGAAACAGCCGCTATTTCCTTATAAAAATCGTGCGAGCGCGTGAAGAGTACCAAAGAAAAGACTACTGAGCTTGTAGCGTTAGTCGTGCCTTCTTCAAGCCTTTCGCTGTGGCCTCTACGACGATAGAACCCGCAGTAGAAGAGGCTTGTACGATAGCTGTCAACTGTCCTGCAAAAGCGTGGTGGCTGGGTAGATGGAAAAGATCGAGGTTGGTGGCATCACCATTGGCAGCAGCACGAAAACGGCCGGCACCGCTAACTTTGAAGGAGACAAGGTGAGCGGCATCGGGGACGAGGTTGCCGTCCTGATCTACAACATGAACAGTGATGTAAGCGAGGTCTTCACCGTCGGCAGACAGACGGGAACGGTCAGGAACCAATTCAAGATGGTGAGGATGGCCAGCCGTGCGGACAGAGGCGGACATAGAGATTGCTGGAGCGATGACTTTGATTTCGCCTGGCTCGTAGCGGACATCCGTCCACATGAGGCGGTAGCGTCGTTGGAGCCAGAGCGGGTCGCCTGCAGCGCGAGCACTATCGCTCTCGGCTTTGTTGTATTTATGTTGAATGCCCTGACTCTTTCCATTGACGAAGAGTTCTGCCTCGGGAGCGTCGGTATAGACGAAGACGGGGACGACCTCGCCTTCATGACCTGGCCACGTCCAGTGTGGCAAGATATGGAGGGTGTGGGATTGGTGGTTCCAATGGCTGCGATAGAGGAAATAGCGGTCTTTGGGAAGACTGGCTAAATCAATGATACCGAAGAGACTGGAGTGTGAAGGCCAGGCATCGGTGTCGTAAGGTGAAGGCTCTCCGAGATAGTCAAACCCCGTCCATACGAACTGTCCAATTTCCCAAGGATAATCTTCGGTATTGGCGAAATCCACATCGGGCGTATTGCTCCAAAAACAGTATTCGAGGTCGTAGCCGGTGGATTGATGGTCGGGATAAAGGCCATCAGCCCTCAGCTTAGCTGGCAACTTGTAGATGCCACGACTGCTGACAGTGGAAGCTGTTTCGGAACCTAACAAGATATTCTGGGGAAGTTTGGAATATCCTTCCTCATAGCGGTTGGCACGGTAGTTGAAACCCGGAATATCGAGTTGGGCGGCAAAGCCGTTGGCAAGTACGCAGGAGACTTGATCCATACCGCAGGTGACGGGACGCGTAGGATCCTCGCGATGACAGATTTCCTGCAGGAAACGGGCTACTTTATAGCCCTCGGGGGAACATTGCGTAGGAACCTCATTACCGATACTCCACATCACTACAGAGGGGTGGTTGCGATACTGGCGAAGCATGTTGATCATATCGCGTTCAGCCCATTCTGAGAAGAAGCGATGGTAGCCATTCTGGCACTTGGCGCGATCCCATTCATCAAACGGCTCCACCATCATCATCAAGCCCATGGAATCGCAGAGTTCTACGAGCTCGGGCGCTGGCATATTATGAGAGGTGCGCACAGCGTCGCAGCCCATATCCTTTAGGAGGGTCAGCTGACGACGAAGAGCTGAACGGTTTACGGCTGCGCCCAATGGTCCAAGGTCGTGGTGGTTGCAGACACCTTGGAACTTGCGAGGCTGTCCGTTGAGGAAGAAACCACGGTCGGGAACGATGTCAATAGTACGAATGCCAAAAGTGGTGGAGTAAGTGTCAATCAGAGAGTTGTTGTCGAATACCCGGGTGAGAGCGCGATAGAGAATAGGTGACTCAGGCGACCAAAGAGCAGGGGAGGAAATGATGAAGTTTTGAGTGAACGGTTGTCCGTTCGTCACTCTTTGAGTATTGTCTTTCTCGCAAATGGGACGACCGTCGGGGGCGAGTATGACAGTCCAGAGGCGTAGCGTCTTTCCTTCAGCATTGTCGAGAGTGGTGTGAAGGGTGACTGAAGCCTCATTGGTGGAAGATGGAAGGAGTTGGGTAGTGACATGGGTGCCCCATACGGCAACGTGGGTGTCAGATGTACTGACAAGTCGGACGTTTCGGTAAAGACCAGCACCACAGTACCAACGGCTGCTTTGTTCACGATTCTCAAGACGTACGGCGAGTGTGTTGGTTTTTCCATCTTTGTGAACAAGCTCCGTCACATCAACATAAAAGGAATTGTAGCCGTAGGGCCAGAAAATAGCTTCCTGACCGTTAACGTAAACGCGAGCTTCGCTCATGGCACCGTCGAAGATGAGTGTCGTTCGTCCTTCGGAGGGAGCGTTGAACTCATTGCGGTACCAACCAATACCTGTGTATGGGAGACCGCCGGTTCGTCCTGTCTTCCAGGTCGCTACCTTCTCGCCATTCTGTGTTACAGCAACTTTCTGTAAATCATAGTCGCGCGAAAAAGGTCCGGTGATAGCCCAATCGTGAGGAACGGTGACACGCTCCCATGAAGCATCGTTGAACGATGGTTGTTCGGCGCCTGCGATGTCGCCACGGCTGAAACGCCAACCTGTGCGAAGAAGTTGTTCAGTACGCTCAGCTTGTACCATCAGAGATACGGCCGTACACAAAAGAAGAAATACAAAATGTTTCATCATGACTGTGAGTAAGATTTCTGTGCGCAAAGATAGGGGTTATTTGCGATTTACGAAGAGAAAAGTCTGTTTTTCTGCCCAAGAATCCCTTAATTTAAGCCAAAATGCCTGTCGAGGATGCAGATAAATCCTAATTCGTAAAACGTAAGTCGCAAATAATTCGTACCTTTGTGCCCGTTTTCTCCACACGCGCCACGCACATGCGATATATTAAGAAAATGGACATATTCATTTTGAAGCAGTTCTCGCTCCTTTTTGCGGGAACCTTCTTCATTTGTCTCTTCATCTTCATGATGCAGTTTCTGTGGCGCTATGTAGAGGATCTGATTGGCAAGGGCCTGACGTTTGATGTGTTGGCGAAGTTCTTTTTCTATGCTTCCATGACGTTGGTGCCGATTTCCATTCCTTTGGCATTGTTGCTGGCGGCTTTGATATCGTTTGGAAATATGGGTGAACGGCTAGAGCTTCTTGCGATGAAGGCAGCAGGCATTCCGCTAATTCGTATCTTGCGTCCTGTCTTTATCTTCTCTGTGGCAGTTGCCTTTGGGTCCTTTTATTTTCAGAATGTCGTGGCGCCTGAGAGTAGCAAACAGCTGGCAGCCCTCCTTTACTCGATGCGTCAGAAATCACCCGAACTGGAGATTCCTGAAGGCATCTTCTATAACGAGATTCCCGGCTATAATCTGTTTGTGGAGCGTAAGGATATGAAATCAGGTATGCTCTATAGCCTGATGATTTACACGCAGGGAACAAACTTTGATGATACACAGGTCGTATTGGCAGACTCAGGCCGCATCCAGGCTACAGAGGATCAGATGCATTTGAAATTGACGCTCTATGACGGCCAACGTTTCCGTAATATGCAAAACACGGGTAGCGCCTTGGATAAGAGTTCGGTTCCCTATCTGCGTGAGACCTTCAAGAAGGAAGTGGATCTGATACCCTTTGACAACAACTTCAGCGTCATGGATGCCAACTTGTTCAATGACAATGCGCAGACCAAAGGTTTGAAGATGCTCTCACGAGGAATAGATTCCATTCGCCATTATTTGGATTCTGTGGGACATGTTCAGTATGAGCAATATGGCTACAGTTTCCTTAAGGCAACCCGCTTGAGGGGACGAGCTGATTCTGCAGACATCGTACGCCGCGTAACAGAAACGCCGTTGGACTTTGATTCCGTTTATACGGTCATGAATGACAATGACCACAGTAACGTGATGCGCTCTGCCTTGAACAATGTCCGCAACGGACAGGCGCAGATTGAGCTCATGAGAGACTATAGCTATCAGTGTAACCGAAGTTGGAGAATCCATAAACTGGAACGTCATAAGAAATATGCTTTGTCGCTGGCCTGTCTCATGTTTTTCTTCATCGGCGCACCGCTGGGAGCCATTATCCGCAAGGGTGGCTTGGGTGTTCCCATCGTGATTTCCGTGGTGTTCTTTATCTTCTATTACATGGTGAATATCTCTGGCGAGAAACTCTCTAAGAGTGGTGACTGGGATGTTACGTTCGGTATGTGGTTGAGCTCAATGGTGTTGGCTCCTATTGGCGCATGGCTTACTTGGAAATCCAATCAGGATTCTGCGGTCTTCAATGTTGAAGCTTACCAACGCTTCTTTCGCAAGTTGTTTGGCTTGCGACAGAAACGCGCTATCGTTCGCAAAGAGGTGATCATGAACGAGGTGGATTCAGAAAAACTTATTCCTCAACTTCAGCAGTTTAACTTGGATTGTGCCGCTTATTCGGCTGCACGCAACCTGTGGCGGATGCCGAATTACTTCCGCATATTCTTCCGTTATGAGAAAGATACTACGGTCATTGCCCTCAGTGATCAACTGGAGGCTTTGGTTGAGGATTTATCCAATAGTCGTGACAATCGCGTGATTGCTGCTTTAAACGAGATTCCGATACTCGTCCCCGATGCCCATACGAGGCCTTTTAGCAATCCGCGACTAAATAATCTCATCGGAATACTCTTCCCCGTTGGCATTATCCTGTGGATTCGAATCTGGCGCTATCGTCTGAGGCTTTGGCGTGATATGGAGCAACTGCAGAAACAATGCACATACATCATTGAACGATTAAAAACAGAGCAACTATGATACAATTATCAATGATCGAAGACGCCCTCCAAGACTTCAAGGAAGGCAAGTTTGTCATTGTCGTCGATGACGAAGATCGAGAGAATGAAGGCGACTTCATCATCGCCGCTGAGAAGATAACACCCGAAAAGGTCAATTTCATGCTCCGCGAGGGTAGAGGTGTACTTTGTGCACCTATCACCATGAGCAGGGCTAAGGAACTGGAACTGCCTCATCAGGTGTTGGACAATACCTCTATGCTTGGCACGCCTTTCACCGTCACAGTGGATAAACTGGAAGGCTGCACGACAGGTGTTAGTGCTGCTGATCGTGCGGCGACCATTCTTCACTTGGCTAACCCTAAGGCGAAGGCTTCCGATTTTGGTAGGCCTGGGCATATCAATCCCCTGTATGCTCAGGATCGTGGCGTGCTCCGTCGTGCTGGTCACACGGAGGCTGCTATTGACTTAGCGCGCTTGGCCGGATTGCAGCCTGCTGCAGCCTTAATTGAGATTCTGAATCCCGATGGCACGATGGCACGAATGCCTCAACTGAAAGAGGTGGCAGACAAACATGGTATTCGTATTATCACAATCCGTGACCTGATAGCCTATCGTCTGCAACGTGAACAGATGGTGGAAGCTGCACCTGAGGTGGATCTGCCTACTGCTTACGGCCATTTCAGGGATATCACTTTCCGCCAGATTGCCAATGGTCTTGAGCATGTTGCTCTCATCAAAGGTTCATGGGAGCCAGACGAGCCTATCCTAGTTAGAGTACATAGTTCCTGTGTAACTGGTGATATCTTCGGCAGTCAGCGCTGTGACTGCGGAGAACAGCTGCACCGTGCAATGCAGATGATAGATCAGGAAGGCAAAGGTGTAGTGCTGTATATGAGTCAGGAAGGCCGTGGTATAGGACTCTTCAACAAGATGAAGGCGTATAAACTTCAGGAACAGGGAGATGATACCGTCGAGGCCAATGTCCATTTGGGTTTCCGTCCGGATGAGCGCGACTATGGTGTTGGTGCACAGATCCTTCGACAACTTGGCGTACACAAGATCCGCCTTTTGACCAATAATCCTGTCAAGCGTGTAGGTTTGGAAGCTTATGGGTTGGAGATCGTCGAGAACGTACCTATTGAAGTCAAGCCCAATAGATACAATGAGCGTTACCTGAAGACCAAGCAGGAGCGAATGGGGCACGATCTTCACTTTAATAAGTGAAAAGAGAAAGATGAAAAGGTTGATAGAAAATAGGAATTTCTGTTCTCCTTAAAAAAACTTTCAACTTTCAACTTTCAACTATTAACTTTTTACTACCTTTGCAAGCAAAATCAAAAATACAATTTATATGAACACTTTATCAGAACGTCTCAATAGACTTGCACCTTCTGCTACATTGGCTATGAGCCAGCGTAGCAGCGAATTGAAATCCCAAGGCGTTGATGTGATTAACATGAGTGTCGGCGAACCCGACTTCAATACGCCTGACCATATTAAGGCTGCAGCCATCAAAGCGGTGGAAGAGAACTATTCCCGTTACTCTCCCGTTCCCGGTTATCCCGCCCTTAAGCAGGCTATCGTGGAAAAATTGAAGAATGAAAATGGTCTTGAATTTGCCCCTTCACAGATCCTTTGTTCCAACGGTGCTAAGCAGAGCGTCTGCAATGCTGTCATGGCGCTTGTTAATGCTGGAGACGAAGTAATCATCCCTGCGCCCTATTGGGTCAGCTATCCGCAGATGGTACTTTTGGCTGAAGGCACTCCTGTGTATATTGACGCCCCTATTGAGCAAGATTTTAAGATTACGCCTGAACAATTGGAAGCCGCCATTACACCCAAGACCCGTGCTTTCATCCTTTGTTCTCCTTCAAACCCTACCGGTTCTGTCTATACGAAGGAAGAACTGAAGGCGTTGGCTGATGTGTTGGCTCGTCATGAGCGTGTTATCGTCCTCGCTGATGAGATATATGAGCACATCAATTATGTAGGTAAGCATGAGAGCATTGCACAGTTTGAGAATATCCGTGACCGCGTGGTCATCATCAATGGTGTATCTAAGGCTTACGCCATGACAGGTTGGCGCATCGGTTTCATCGCTGCTCCTGAATGGATTGTCAAGGGCTGCAACAAGCTTCAGGGACAATACACCAGTGGCCCGTGTTCTGTCAGCCAGAAAGCTGCTGAAGCAGCCTACACAGGATCCCAGCAGTGTGTGGAAGATATGCGTCTGGCTTTCGAGCGTCGCAAAAACCTTATCGTGAAATTGGCCAAGGAGATTCCTGGTCTTGAGGTCAACGACCCTCAGGGTGCTTTCTACCTCTTCCCCAAGTGCTCTAGTTACTTTGGTAAACGCGATGGTGACCGTGTCATCAACAACAGCACAGATTTCGCCATGTATCTGCTCGAAGTCGGTCACGTTGCGTCTGTCGGAGGCGATGCTTTTGGCTCTCCTGAGTGCTTCCGCATGAGTTATGCTACCAGCGATGAGAATATCGTTGAGGCGATGCGCCGCATCAAAGAGACTTTGGCAAAACTGAAATAAGAATCATCACTAAAAACAAATACCCATCATGAATCAGAAAACAATCAAGACCGCTCTTATCTCCGTCTTCCACAAGGATGGTCTGGAGGAGTTGCTCGCCAAGCTGAATGCAGAAGGCGTGAAGTTCCTTTCCACCGGCGGCACACAGACATTTATCGAAAGTCTCGGCTATCCTTGCCAGAAAGTAGAGGAAGTAACCACTTATCCCAGTATTCTCGGCGGACGCGTAAAGACTCTTCATCCCAAAATCTTTGGTGGCATTCTCGGTCGTCGTGAACTGGAAGGTGATCGTCAGCAGATGGAACAGTACGAGATTCCTGAGATTGACCTCGTTATAGTGGATCTCTATCCTTTCGAGCAGACAGTTGCCAGCGGTGCCAGTGATGCTGATATCATTGAGAAGATTGATATAGGTGGTATCTCCCTTATCCGTGCAGGTGCCAAGAACTTCAACGATGTTGTCATCATCCCCTCTAAGGAACAATACAAGCCTTTGCTGGATATTCTTAACGCTCAAGGCGCACAGACCACGCTGGAGCAGCGTCGTGCCTTCGCTACCGCCGCCTTCGGTGTCAGCAGTCATTATGACACTGCCATCAATGCGTGGTTCAAAGGTGAATAAATCGTCATAATGTAAATCGTCTAATTGTAAATTGAAATGGGATTTTTCTCCTTTACCAAAGAAATAGCCATGGATCTTGGCACCGCCAATACAATCATCCTCGCCGATGGTAAGATTGTGGTGGATGAACCTTCCGTGGTCGCTCTTGACCGTCGCAGTGAAAAGATGATCGCTGTCGGTGATAAGGCGAAACAAATGTACGAAAAGACACATCCAAATATTCGTACCATTCGTCCGTTGCGTGATGGCGTCATCGCTGACTTCAACGCTTGCGAGCAAATGATGCGTGGTTTGATTAAAATGGCACATTCTGGCAATCATTTCTTCACCCCATCTATGCGAATGGTCATCGGCGTGCCTTCTGGAAGTACTGAGGTGGAACTGCGTGCTGTTCGTGATTCTGCAGAACATGCAGGCGGACGTGAGGTCTATCTAATCTATGAGCCTATGGCTGCCGCTATTGGTATCGGTCTGGATGTTGTAGCTCCTCAGGGTAATATGATTGTCGATATAGGTGGCGGTAGCACAGAGATTGCCGTAATCTCCCTCGGCGGTATTGTAGCAGACAAGAGCCTCCGTATCGCGGGTGATGACCTGACAGCAGATATCCAAGAGTATATGAGCCGACAGCATAATGTGAAAGTCAGTGAACGTATGGCTGAGCGTATCAAGATTAACGTAGGTTCTGCTCTCACCGATCTTGGCGATAATGCTCCAGAGGATTATGTTGTACATGGCCCGAACCGTATCACAGCACTTCCGATGGCTGTTCCTGTTTGCTATCAGGAGATTGCGCATTGTCTGGAGAAAACGATTGCGAAGATTGAGACGGCCGTTCTTAATGCTCTTGAAGAGACACCTCCTGAGCTTTATGCTGATATTGTACATACTGGTATCTATCTGACTGGTGGTGGTGCTTTGTTGCGTGGCCTTGACAAGCGTCTCACCGACAAAATCAATATTCCTTTCCATGTGGCGGAAGATCCTCTTCATAGTGTTGCGAAAGGAACAGGTGTTGCACTGAAGAACATCCATAACTTCTCGTTCCTCATGTAATCTAATCCTCGTCATCCATGCGCGCATTGTTGGACTTCTTAGTCAAGTACCATCATTGGCTATTATTTATTGTTCTGGAAGGGCTCAGTTTTACACTGCTCTTCCAGTTCAATCATTATCATAATAGTGTGTGGGCCACGACTGCGAACAGTGTCGTGGGGCGCGTGAATGTATGGGAGCAGGGAGTGATACGGTATATGAAGTTGGGTGAGGTGAATGAAGCCCTTACCCGTCGTAACCTGATTCTGGAACAGAATAATGAGGAATTGTCGCGCAAACTGGCAGAACTTACTCATGACTCTACTTGGGCAGAGCGGCAACAGACACTTCGCCTGTCAAATCTGAAAAAGATACCCGCAAAGGTCATTACCAATAGTGTTCTTCGTCGTAATAACTACATGACGATTGATCGTGGTGAAGTTGATGGCATTGAACCAGAGATGGGCGTTGTCTGTGGCACGGGTATTGTTGGTATTGTTTTCATGACTTCTCGTCACTATGCTATTGTGCAGCCTCTGCTCAACGGTCACTCGAATATCAGCTGTCGAATACGAGGCTCTGGTTATTTTGGTTATTTGCGTTGGGAGGGCGGCAATCCGCTATATGCGGTGTTGGATGACATTCCTCGACATGCTCGTTTCAAAGTGGGCGATGTCGTTGAGACCAGTGGCTTCAGTTCTGTCTTCCCTGCTGGCATCTTTGTTGGTAAGGTCGATGCGATTGAGGATAGTAATGACGGACTGAGCTATCAGCTTCGCGTTCATCTCGGCACCGATTTTTCACAATTACAAAACGTTCAAGTCATTACTCAATCGTTTCAGGGTGAGTTGCGTGAACTGGAACAGAAAGCGGATTCAGTAGCTAAACTCTAAACCTTCATATTTAATCTTTCGTCCCCGATAATGCTTTTCACCCCATTACAGCGTTTATTATGGATGGTCGTCTTAGTGGCGGCACAGATGCTTGTGTTCAATCATATCCATCTTTTGGGCTATGCTACGCCTCTTCCTTTCGTCTATCTGCTGTTGCTTTTCCCTTTGGGGACGGAGCGCTGGCGAATCTTATTGTGGGGTTTTGCCTGCGGTCTTTTAACGGATATTATTTCTCTAACGCCTGGCATCGGGGCTGCTGCGATGACACTAACCGCTTTTATTCAACCCTTGTGGTTGGAATTGGTGATACCCAAGGATGCTGTTGATAATCTACAGGCTCGATATAATACATTGGGATTTTGGCCTTATGTTCATTATGCTACCATCCTCACAGGTGTCTTTATTGTTGCATATTTCCTCATCCTGTCGTTCAGTTTCCATCATTTTGGGGATTTTGTACTCTCTCTCGTTTCCAGTTGGCTATTGACATTACTGCTCTGTCTCACTTTCGAAGGTTTCCGGAAGAAGCATGAATAAAGAGAATTACCATTTAGCGAAACGTCAGTATGTGTTGGCTTTCTCCGCCATACTCATCGTTGTCATCTATATCGTGCGTTTGTTTACGTTACAGATGACCTCGGATGACTATAAGATGCGAGCAGACTCCAATGCCTTCATGCATCGTGTCCAGTTCCCTGCTCGTGGCGCTATCACCGATCGCAACGGAAAGCTTTTGGTTTATAATCAGCCAGCTTATGACATCGTGGTTGTCATGCAGGAACAAGTGGGGGTTGATACGCTTGACCTATGCGAGAGCCTAGGTATAGACACTGCTTGGTACCGTCGTCGCATGACTGAAATCAAGGATCCCAAGCGTAATCCTGGCTATTCCCGTTTCACCCAACAGCTGTTCATGAGCCAGCTCTCTATGGAAGAGTTTAGTAAGTTTCAGGAAAAGTTGTTCCGCTTCCCGGGCTTCTATATCCAGAAGCGCAGTATCCGTCAATACACCTATCCCTATGCGGCTCATATTTTGGGTGATATAGGAGAAGTAAATCCCTCTGATATTGAAGAGGATGACTACTATCGTTCCGGTGACTACATCGGCAAACAGGGTATTGAGCGAAGCTACGAGAAAGAGTTGCGTGGCATTAAAGGCTCCGAGATTCTTCTGCGCGATGTTCATGGTCGTATCAAAGGACGATACCAGAATGGCCGTTTCGATGTACAGCCCATCCCAGGAAAAAACCTCACACTCAGCATCGACATTGAATTGCAGAAACTTGGTGAGCGATTGATGCAGCATAAACTCGGCAGCATTGTTGCCATAGAACCCTCAACGGGAGAGATTCTCTGTATGGTTACTTCGCCGACTTACGACCCTCGCACAATGGTGGGGCGTCAGCGTGGTAAGAAACATCGTGACCTCTCTAATGATCCTATGAAGCCGTTGCTCAACCGTGCCATCATGGGAACTTATCCTCCCGGTTCAACTTTCAAGACATCACAGGCTCTGACTTTCCTTCAAGAAGGCATTATTACACCTCAGACTGCTTACCCTTGCTCTCATGGTTTCCATTATGGGCGTCTCACCGTAGGTTGTCACGGTCACGGATCTCCGTTGCCTCTTGTCCCTGCTATCGGTACTTCATGTAATGGCTATTTCTGCTGGGGCTTGCTCAATATGTTCAATAATCGCAGGAACTATCACAGTACTCAGGAAGCTATGACCACGTGGAAGGACTATATGGTCAGTATGGGCTTTGGGTATAAACTTGGTGTTGATCTTCCAGGAGAAAAGCGTGGAATGATTCCGAATGCCGAATTCTATGATAAAGCGTACAAAGGCTCGTGGAGCGGACTCACCGTTATCTCTATCTCTATCGGACAGGGTGAGGTGACACTTACCCCCTTGCAGATTGCCAATCTCGGAGCTACTATTGCGAACCGTGGTTGGTTTATCACTCCGCATATCGTGAAAGAGATACAGGATGGCATGCTGGACTCGCTCTACACACAGCGTCGTTATACCAAGGTGTCGAAGATGCATTACGAAACGGTCTGCGAAGGAATGCAAAAAGCAGTTGAGGCTGGTACTTGTCGCTCGGCATATACGACACAGTATGTCACCTGTGGCAAAACTGGTACAGCACAGAATAGAGGGCATGACCATTCTGTTTTCATGGGCTTCGCTCCCCGTGAGAACCCGCAGATTGCTATCGCTGTGTATGTAGAGAATGGAGGATGGGGTGCGAACTACGGCGTTCCCCTTGGTGCTCTGATGATGGAACAGTATATTAACGGCAGCCTGTCGCCATCCAGTGAAGCGAAGGCTGAGCTTTTTGCTAATAAGGAAATCTATTATGGCGACTATGTCAGGTAAACAACGTAGTATCACGAGGAACATTGACTGGCTGACCATCCTTCTCTATGTTGTGTTGTTGGCCTTCGGCTGGCTGAGTATCTGTGGCGCCTGCTATGAATATGGCGAACCTCGCGACATACTCTCTTTGGCTTCCTTTGGCACTCGAACAGGTATGCAGCTGGTGTGGATTGGCACGTCCCTCGTTCTAGGTGCTGTTATCCTGATGACGGACGACCGAATCTTTGATACCTTTGCTTATCTTATCTATGCTTTCTTATTGATACTCTTGTTCTTTACGCCCTTCTTAGCTCATGATATCAAGGGGTCTATGTCTTGGATCAAGATAGGCTCTTTTAGCCTTCAACCAGCTGAGTTCGCGAAATTTTCGACCTCCTTGGCTTTGGCTAAGTTTATGAGTAGTTATGGCTTTAAGCTACAGGGTTCTTGGAAAAATATCACTATGAGCCTTATCTTAATACTGCTGCCGATGGTATTGATTGTCATGCAGAAAGAGACAGGCTCTGCCCTCGTTTATCTTAGTCTTTTCCTAATGCTTTACCGTGAGGGGCTTCCTGGCTTTGTCCTTTTCCTTGGAATAGCGGCTGTGACCTATTTGGTTGTAGGCTTGCGATTTGCAGAAGAACCTCTGCTGGGAAACTTCTTCAGTCTTGGTGATCTCTTGGTTACTTTGCTGATTCTGATATTCGTCGGGGCTTTACTTCATGTTTATTGTCGTCCGGCGGCTATTCGTGAAGCCATTAGCGCTAATCGTTCTATTGGTAGCTATCAGAGCGTCCGCCGCCGTCGTTATGCGTACATTGCCTTGTTTGCCATTGGCTCAGTCTTGGTTCATTTATCAGCGAATACAATGGTCGATCACTTGGCAGACCATCAAAAGAAACGTATACAGGTTCTGTTAGGACTGCGCGATGACCCAAGTGGAGTGGGGTATAACGTGATTCAGGCGAAGATTGCCATTGGCTCGGGCGGCCTTGAAGGAAAAGGCTTCCTCAATGGTACACAGACCAAGTTGAAGTATGTACCGGAGCAGGAGACCGACTTCATTTTTTGCACGGTAGGTGAGGAACAAGGCTTCCTCGGTTCTGCCGTAGTCCTGTTACTTTTCTTAGGCTTGTTGCTTCGTTTGATACATGTGGCAGAGCGACAACCTTATGCTTTCGGACGTGTCTATGGCTATTGTGTCTTCTCCATCTTCTTATTCCATCTTGTCATCAATGTCGGGATGGTCTTAGGGTTGATTCCCGTTATAGGTATTCCCCTGCCTTTCTTCAGCTATGGAGGTTCCTCCCTATGGGGCTTCACACTTCTTTTGTTTATCTTCCTTCGTATTGATGCAGGACGTAATCGTATGAAGCGCTAATCCTTTTTCACCTATACCTTATTATAATAGGAAAGAGGGGTGTCGACGACACCCCTCTTTTTGCTTAGAGAAACAGGTTTAATACTTGAACTTGCCGTTAACCGTACCGCCTTGGCCAGGTGTGAAAATCTCGTCAAGCTTGATACCTTGGCTCTTGTTTCCGGTGCTGGAAACCGTTAGGGTACCGCCTGTGGCGATGAGTGTATTTGCACGGACTCCGCGTGATTTATTGCCAGTTGCATAGACCGTCGTATTGCCTCCAGCGATGGTGAGCGTTTTGTCTGCCTTCAAGCCTGTAGCACGATTCTCTTCGTCTGTATCAGGGTCTGTATATACATCTCCAGCCACAGTTATATTGATAGTCGGTGATGTAGAAGATGTTCCGATAGTGAAGTTCCCGTCGCTGGCGATAGCCTTGGAACCGTTGGCCGTAGCTGTAAGGTCAACAGTAACGGTGCCGTTGTTGATGTACATCTCGGGAGTAAAAGATGTGTTGCCGTCAAGACCGTCAAGACGAAGACCTTTGGTATCTGTAGCCGTCAGCGTGACGTTGATGGAACCATCATTCATGATGAATTGTCCGTTGAGTGGCTCAAGAGAAGCTGCGTCTGCTTCCACTTGCAACCCGTCGGAAGCTTGCCCACTGATGGAAATGGATCCTCCGTTCATTTGGAAATATTCACCACAGTGGATGCCATCGGAAGCTGCTTTGGTAATGATAATGGCTCCTGTGGACTTCTTTAATAGCAGGTACTCCTTGGTGCGTAGGGCATGATTGGCGTTACCTTTGATGTTGAGGGCTCCGCTGCCGCTGACTTCAAGGTGCCCCTGGCAGTTGAATGCAGCTTTCTGACTGCCTTGGGCGTAGTCACTGAGGCTATTGGTTGTTCCGTCCACCAGAATCAAGTCGATGCGCTTACCACATTGTATGTCGATGGCTGCGCCGGAGGCAGAAGTAAGGTTCACGTCATTCAAGTGGAACTTGGCCTTGTATGTGCCATTGTAGGTGAATGAACCAGCAGTGGATGAGCCCTTGAGGATAAACTCCTGTTCTGTCCATTCGTTGGCGTTGGTGATGATAACGTCGCCATTAGTTACTTCAGCAGTCACACCTTCTACGCTTTCGGGAATATCCACTGTAGCTGTCGCACCGTCCCATGTAATCGTGACGGGATTCACGATAGTGATAGAGTCTATCTCTGAGGTGGCGTATTCGTCATTGCCGATAGTGAGAATAGAGCTTGTCTTCGTATAGGGAATCGTTGCAGCTTCTGAAAGAGCATAGCGTGTACTCTCACCAGCTTGCCAAACACGTAGCCACTGAGCATGGGCAGAATGAAAGATCGTAGTCAGAAACAGACCGCAAATAATAATCCTTTTCATCGTTTCAGTAATTTACGGGTTTGAGAACCTTCTTGAATGATATACATTCCAGCGGGAAGAGTGCTCAGCATAGTGGAGACATTCTGTGTGCTGCTATTGTCAAACTGGCGTACTGGCATACCATTCAAGCTGTAAATGGTAATACGTCCAAGCGCCCCCTTGGCAATTACCTCCTCCACGCCGTCAGGCTTCGTAGAAGTAAAGACTAATTGTTTGAGGTTGGATAGCGTTGCTTGATTTTCGCCCTCCGTTGTAGTTACAACGATAGCATCGCCGTTGAAGGTAATGCTCCGTGTTTTGCGCAACTCAAAACCTATAGTACTGGCACCAGTCTGTGTAAGCACTAGATATTTATAGTCCTCGGCACTTGCAGTCAGTAAACAACCGACAGCTAGTAGAATGGATATGTACCAACGTTTCAACATAATCTTACGAGTTTAGAATTTGAATTTGTAACCGATGCTGATGGCATGGATGTTCTCGTCACCGTCATCGTCGTTTTCGTGATTAAAGACATAGCCGATATTGACTTTATGCTGTTTGCCAAGAGAGTATTCAACGCCCGCTGATATACGCAATTTGTCGAAGTGCCAACTATCGCCCATATTATTAAAACTTTCAATATATGTGTATGGCGTCCACAGCCACCCTTTTTTGTCAATCTCGAATGTCAGACGTGAGCGTAGGACGTGTAAAGTCTTGTCGCTTTTGTTCTTTTCCTGTTCCGTAATTGTATTCAGGCCTTCGTTTTCATGATCGGCTAAATAAGCTGTTGTAACATCTTGTTTAGCTTGTTCTTCATAAGTGTTATCATCATCGTCATCCTGGTACTTTTGGCTATAGATTGTATTCTCTTTTTGCCAATAGTTGGTGTAGCTCTCGTAGCTGGTGTAGGTCTCATAGTCGCTTAATGGTAGACCGCCTGGGTATTTAGGATCGCGATATTTGGTGACAGTTTTGGTGCGATAACGTGTGCGCGTTACGTTTTTACTCGGTATCAACGTTAATTGATACCGCTCACGCAATGTCACACGAAGGAGTTTCCAGAACTTATTCGTATATGATGCATCGATTGACAGACGATGTTTGGGGCGCCAATAACTATCCGTAATACGAACATAGTCCTTTTGAGCGTCGTTTTTCCCTTCGAAGGTATATTTTGTACCATCGTTATCCTTGTACCATGGAGCTCCTAAAAAGGTCGTAGGATCTGGGGACAAGTTCTCGTATTTATATTCTATTTCAGTAACACTCTTTCGCTCTGTTTCAGAGAGGTAATATTTATTGACGAAGGTGTAGCCGATGCCGAACTTCCAGTGCTTCCCTGGTTTCCAGCTGAGCCCAAGTCCGATATCGAAACGGCTAGACTCATTGAACCAGTCATCCGTACGAAAACCTGCATCTAAGCCAATACTAAGGTTGTAGGGTAGTATTTTGGTGATTCCTACTTCAGTCCATATAGCACCTGTCGTACGTCCGCCATCATTATCGCTGACGTAGTCTGCTTCTGTCTCTTGGGCAACTGTCACCAACGGTGTCGCTACTAACACCGTCAACAGGAATACTTGATTGATTACCCTACGTTTCATACAATAAAAATATCTTTGATTACATTTCTTTAGGCATTCTGCCATAGCGGGCGATGCTGTTACCAACGTCTGAGGGATCGTCGTAATAGATGCGGATGAGAGCACTATCCTTGAGGTAGTCGAGCATCCCCACCTCAATACGGGTGATTTTCAGCCCAGTTCGCTTCTCCAGGTCAGCTTTCAGCTCCTCGCGTTTATCGGGAGAGATGAGGTTTACGTTGTCATATCTGATAATCTTAGAGCACTCCTGACTGATCACCTTGGAACTTTCGAAGAGGGCAGCCATGCAGACAAAAGCGGCATTGACAAAGAGGATGGTGACGATACCTACACCGTCCCAGTAGTCGGCTTTTGGGTGGTAGTCGCCGTGAGCCAAGGCATTGATGACGCTCAGGGCGATGAGCATGAACAGATAGGTCATCTCGCGAATGGGCACAGCCTCTGTGCGGAATCTCATGATGCCGAAGATGGCAAATAAACCCATCGCAGCGCCCAGTTGCATTCCGCCACCGTCCATCAGGCTCACCAACAAGAAGATGCTCATCGACATCAGAATGAAGATAAACATATAATCACGACGGTGACTGCGCGGATAATAGTACTTCCTGGCAATGAGCAGCACCACGATGAGGTTGATGACGAAACGGATGACCAGCGAGATGAATTGTTGCGGGTCGAAGAGTGTGACACCGAAGAGGTTGCCAATCACGTAGTTAATCTGAGTGAAGTCCATATGATGAATGATTTTGTATGATTACGTTTTGATATGTAGAATTTTTGAATGAATCCTTTAAACGACAAATCTCTCTCCTGAGTATTTGCTGATGCGCACCAGCTTCTCCTTGAACAAGTTGTTCTTGAGATGGTCGTTGGTCATCACGCTGCCGATGCAGTATTTAGAGAAACCTGAGGGCTTGATGCGGAGTCGCCTGAGAATCTCCAAGACGGGAGAATAGACATTGCCGTCGCGTTTCAACTCTATGATGACCAGTTCACCGGTGCCGACATCTGTTTCTGTCTCAAAGTTGTGGAACTGAACGTTGAAGTCGATGGTCAGGCGTTCCGTCTTGCCGTTGTTGACCAGCGTGATGCGTTGGAAACGGTTTTGTACCGTGGGGTTGATATCGTCGAACGTCTCGCCGGTCAGCTTTTGTGTGAACTCGCTGCCGCCAGCTTTGATAATGACGGCTCGGTCATGGTCGGGTACCGTGATACGTTTCTTTTTCGTGCGGCCGTGGTTGTTCTTTGTCTTCACTTCTAAGAAAGTCAGACCGCTGTCCACGTAGGTGCGCACACGGATTTTCTGACGCGGGGCGCGACCGTTGTGATGTTCCAGAAAGAAACGGTATTCGGGGGTGTCCCAATAGACGGTACGATAGTTGGCAATTCGGGCATCATCAATCTGTTGGGCGTAGTACTGACCTTGTGCCAGTTCCAGCAACTGAGCAAGTTTTTGTTTGTTTGTAACAAACTTCGTATCTGTACGATTCATTAGCTTAATACCACTCATCTCGTCAAGCGAAATGGGGGGCAATTGCTCAAGCCAATGCTGGATATTCCTATCGTTGTCTATCATTGCGATAATTGCGATTTTCGCGACAAAGATAGTAATTAGTTGAGAGTATGGAACTAAAAGTTGAAAGTTTTTTGTTGTTTTTCTATGTTTTTTCAGTGAAAAGGCTTGTTATCTCGACCAAAGTCTTTATCTTTGTCACCGAAAGTGGCACAAACAGCCCTTTCTTCCCTCATCTTTTATTCGTAATCTCTAATCTAAATTATAATGGCAGACAAAAAAGAAATACTCTCCGCTGCTGAAGAGCGCATGGAAGAGGCTGTGATGTATTTGGAGGAGGCTCTCTCCCACATTCGTGCCGGAAAGGCCAACGTGAAACTTCTCGATGGCATTCGTGTGGATAACTATGGTGCTTTGGTACCCATCAACCAGTGTGCTGCTGTCACTACACCCGATGCTCGTACCATTGCTATCAAGCCTTGGGACAAGTCGATGTTCAGGGTCATTGAGAAGGCCATCATAGACAGTGACTTGGGTATTATGCCCGAGAATAACGGTGAAATCATCCGCATCGGTATCCCGCCCCTCACTGAGGAGCGCCGTAAGCAACTCGCCAAGCAATGCGGCAAGGAAGGCGAACAGGCTAAGGTCAGTGTCCGCAATGCTCGTCGCGACGGCATTGAACAACTGAAGAAAGCCGTAAAGGAAGGTCTTAGCGAGGATTTCCAGAAAGACGGCGAGGAAGAACTCCAGAAGATGCATGACAAATATGTCAAACAGATTGATGGCCTGCTCGCTGCTAAGGAGAAGGAAATCATGACCGTATAGTCTTGCATGAAAGGACTGATCGTTCGCAATACAGGGAGCTGGTACGATGTCCGTACGGACGACGGCCAGCTCTTTGCGTGTAAGGTGAAGGGGAATTTCCGTTTGCGTGGCATACGGAGCACCAATCCCGTAGCCGTTGGCGACTGGGTGGAGATTGACGGGGGCTTCATCATAGAAATTCTGGATCGTCGCAATTACATCATCCGGCGCGCCTCCAATCTCTCCAAACAGAGCCATATCATTGCGGCCAACGTGGATGCCGCTTGTCTCATTGTCACCATTGCCCACCCTGAAACCTCTACTACTTTTATTGATCGTTTTCTGGCCTCAGCAGAAGCGTATCGTGTACCTGTCTATATTATATTTAATAAGGTGGATTTGTATGACGAGGATGAGCGTCGCTATCTTGATGCCGTGATGACGCTCTACCGTTATCTTGATTATCCATGCTTTGCCGTTTCAGCCGAGACTGGCGAGGGCGTGGACGAACTTGCTGAGTCGCTGCGTGATAAGATTTCGTTATTCAGTGGCAACAGTGGAGTGGGCAAGAGCACTCTTCTGAACCGTTTGGTACCTGAGGCCAATGCTAAGACGGCTGTCCTTAGCGAGGCGCATGACCAAGGTTTGCACACTACCACCTTTTCTGAAATGTATGATTTGCCGGGAGGTGGTGCCGTTATTGACACTCCGGGCATTCGTGGCTTCGGTACTTTTGACTTCGGTCGCGAGGAAGTCTCCCATTATTTCCGCGAGATCTTTTCCATAGGTCAGGATTGTCGGTTCGGCAATTGTACCCACACCCATGAGCCTGGTTGTGCCGTACTGAAAGCTCTCGACAATCACGAGATAGCCGAGAGCCGTTATCGCTCCTATCTCTCAATGCTCGAGGATGAGGGCGAAGGAAAATACCGAGAGAAATACTAATCCTTGTTGATTCCTCCCTGTGAACTGACCTTTTGGGGATAGAATATAAATAATAGGTGATTCTTTTGGCTCATTCAAGATTCTTTTGCTATCTTTGCCGCAGCATTTGCAAAACATATTATTGACAAATACCCTATCATCATTACCTGCTAACATTTATGGCTGTCTATGTAACAATCGTGTTGTGTGCATAGACGAAGTGATAATTCAGATTTTTCAATGAAAAAGAACCGACTTTTTTTAACTACATGGATGATTACCATCTTTTCCTTCATGGGAATGATGAATGTCTCTGCGCAAGATTTCGCTACAGGCTTGGTTAGATTGAAAAGTAAGCGTACTTCATACTATTTGTCCACAGCTGAATCAGGCGTTGCAACAACTACGGCCTTAAACATCAATAGCTATGATCAAGTGTGGATCCTAGTGGCGAGTGGCAGTGGCTATTCTTTACGTAGTGCCAATACGGGCGAATACCTGCAGGCCACCTACACCACCCCAGCTGCTGGTAAAACAACGCTGTATATCCGTAAGAGTACGAATGCCAGTTCCTCACAAAGTTTTTATAACATTTCGTCAGACAGCAGCTTCGGAGGCAAGTTTCTGAACACGAATACCAGTCATAACATATTTTCTTATTCTATGGACGATGGCTGTGATTGGTATATAGAGTCAGTTACAAACTTTACTGAAGATGAGGTGAAATCACGTCTAGCAACGATAACAGGTTTCGTGAGTGACCTCAGTGAGGGCAAGTATTATCGCGTTATTTCCATATATGGCCTTGCCGTCATTGATTCAGAAGAACTCGGTGGAGACGTCTGTACGAAAGAGATTGATGCGAACAATATTGCACAATACTGGACGCTCATCAAAGATGGTAACTACTGGAAGCTCAAGAATGTGCTGACGCAGCGTTATCTTCTGCGCCAGACTACAACCAGTTCTCCGTATCACACAAATAATCAGGAGGATGCTGCGAATTCGTTCGCAGTAACGCAACTAAGTGGCAATGGTTGGGAATATACGTGGTCTATTGCTTTCCCAGGTGATGCAAGTGGCCTGCATGACGCTAGTGGTCAAAGCCATAAAGTTGTGCTCTGGTCTACTAGTGCAGAAGCCAGCGTCTGGCAGTTCCAAGAGTGTGAAGTATCACAAGAGGCTATTGATACAGCTCGCGCTCAATTGGCGGCATTTGATGAAGAAATTGCTAAGTTCAAAGAATTAGAGAAAAAAAAGACGGCTCTGCAGACTGCCCTGAATGCATTGTTTAGCGATAAAGCTTGCACGACATTGAAAGATGAGATTGCGGCTCTTTCCGATGAGGACTTGGCCACCAATTCGAGTTATGCAGCTCTTACTGATGACATGAAGGCGATGGTGCTGAAGGTGAAGAACAATACCTGGCAGAAATATACAGATGGCGACTATACTGCCGATTACGAGCGTTTCTTTCGCATTGCTGACTATAAGGTCTATAGCAACTATGTCTATATGTGTGGAGACAATGGCTTCAAAATGAGTAACAACTTTGGTCGTCTCTCTGGTCCTACGGGCATTGTTGCCAACAAGGGTGATGTTATCTATATATATGTAGATGCTAATCCTGATAGTAAGTGTGACTTAATGTTAGAAGCTGTTTCAACTGACGGGGTCGCTGGTAATCATTCTACGGGTGAACAGACAGCCCTGAAGGCTGGCCTTAACCTGTTCCAGTTCACAGAACAGAAGATGCTCTATATCCTGCATCAGATTAAAGAGGAGACAACAGGCAACATATATACACGACTTAATCGCTATTCTGATATCAAGGTGCATATTGAGGGCGGTGCGCTCAATGGCTACTGGGATGCTACACGCGGCATGACGAATGCCGACTGGAAACTGTTGCAGACAGAACTGCTGAAAGCAAGTCCCTTCCTGAACTTGAAGACCAACCATCTGGTATTCCAGATGGATGCAGACCTGGTGAAAGCGGCAGAGCCCAATGAGATGGAAGGCCTGATGCGCGTATGGGACAAGATTGTGGAAAATGAGGAACGTTACATGGGTGTTGAGGACTTCGAAGGAAAGTACAACAACGTCTGGAATGCTTTCAGCGGTGCCAGCTCCTATATGCACGCCTCAACCTACGGAACCTGGTACACAGAGAGTACAATCTCTACAATCATGAACTATAATAAGATGGTTAATGGCGGTGGTAACTTGTGGGGGCCGAGTCACGAAATTGGTCATAACCATCAGGCTAGCATCAATGTCATCGGCACGACAGAAAGCTCCAACAACCTGTTCTCGAACATCAACACCTTCGAATCAGGCATCCTTAATTCCCGTCGCTACTATCCTCACCAGAATTTTGAATACATGACGACGGAAACACCTTGGCTGGAGCGCGATATTTGGATGACAACCGGTATGTTCTTCCAGCTCTATCTCTACTTCCATGTGCAACACCACGATGATAATTTCCTGCCCAACTTGTTCCGTCAGATGCGTAAGAAGCCTATCAACAAAGGTACATGGGACAGTAGCGCCACGTACTCTTATGTGTTAGATGGCGTAACCCAAAATGGTACTGGTGCTTATGTGGCACAAGGCTCCAATGATTATTTACATTTAGCGAAAATGATTTGTGATGTGGCACAAGCAGACCTCTCGGAGTTCTTTGAGGCATATGGCATGTACGTGCCTGTAAATAAGGAATATGTGGGTGACTATTCCAACTATTTGGTCACCACCACCCAGTCAGAAATTGATGCCGCCAAGGCTTATATGCAGAAGTACGAGAAGAAACTCGGTAACATCATGTTCATTGATGATCGCATCATCAAGAAAACGGCAGTCGCCGACAATATCTTCGGCTGTGTGCCAGCTTCAGATGGTTACAAACGCGCCAATGAGGAATACCCTTATCTGATGTCTTCAGCAACTTCTTCATACGTTGGCGGTGACTATGAATCGTTCACGGAGGATGCCGTTCCCGTTACCGATGACTGGTACAAACTCTCGGCAACAGGTAAGACCATCACCTTCCAAGGCACGAAGAACTATGCCGGACATAAGTTCTATGATGCTTCAGGCAATTTGATCTGGGCTACCAATAAGCGTTCTGTTTCTTTGCCTCAGAGTGTGCTGGATCTGGGCATAGAGAACGTCACCATCATGACAGCCAACTATGACATGACCGATACCCCTTGCACCAATACGAAACCAATTGTCATAACGGTTACAGCAGAAAACAAAAGTCGTGAATATGGTGAACCAAATCCGACGCTGACCTACACTGTCTCAGACAGTACCTACAGCAGTAAGCCTAACATCTCATGCTCGGCTACTGCAACATCACCCGTCGGAACCTATCCCATTGTTATTTCATCAGCAGATAGTCTATCCAATAACACTGTCACATATATCAACGGTACACTCACCATCACCAAGGCTCCACTGACAGTTTCTGTCAAATCCGTCACCAGAGAACAGGGACAGATGAATCCCGAGTTTGAAATCACCTACAGTGGTTTTAAGAATGGCGAGACCGATTCAGTCCTGGCCAAGAAACCAACAGTGACCTGCGTAGCCGATAGCACAAGCAGGGCTGGTACCTATGACATTATCGTCAGCGGCGGCGAAGCCACCAACTATGCACTGAGTTATGTAAACGGCATCCTGACAGTAACAGAGAAAGCCATTGATGCCTTCGTAACAAATGACATGGCATTCAAGGTAACAGGTCATACAACAGAGAAGACAGTCACCTACGTACAAAGTCCTTCAGCAGAACAGATAATCGTTCCAAGTTCTGTTTCTTACTCAGGACAGACCTATTCTGTTACGGCCATCGCAGACAGCGCCTTTGCCGCTCTTCCACAGCTCAAGAGCGTGAAGATTCCGTCTTCTGTCAAGGCTGCTGGAAAGAACTTGTTTGTGGGCAGTTCACACTTGGCTGCGATTACTTGGGAGGCTCCCATGAAGATGACACAAGAAATGGCAGGAAGTGTTGCCAATAATCCCAACCTGCTGTTCTATGCTACAAATACCGCTTATGCACCAGACGGCGTGACGAACATCATCAACTCACAGACGAAACAGGCTGAGCGCATTGTTCTTTCAGATGCAGGTGATGGTAATGACTTCTACTGCCCAGAGGAGTTTATCGCAAGTAGTATCAGCTACATTCATACGTATCAGCTATTCACCGTGACGGGTCAATGCCAAGGCTGGGAGTCACTGGTTCTTCCCTTCGACGTGACAGAGATCACTCATGAGACGAAGGGAGTCATCACACCTTTCGGCGCCTTACAGATCGGGCATGAGTTCGACAATGGCACGAAGCCGTTCTGGCTCTACGAATATACCACAGGAGGCTGCTTCGCGGAAGCCGACGGCATCAAAGCAAATGTGCCCTATATCCTCTCCATGCCGAACGAAGCGAGATTCTCAGATGAGTATATCCTTGCTGGCAATATCACCTTCAAAGGCACCAATGCCACCGTGAAGGCAACATCAGGAGCTAAGACCGTGAAGAGCGGCAACTATAGCTTTACGCCGAGCTATCAGAACGGGACATCAGAAACGGTTTATCTACTGAATGTGGAAAAGAACTATGACGGCAACCCAAAGGGCAGTGTCTTTGTCAAGAACAACCTTCTTGAGCGTCAGGCCCGTCCCTTCGAAGCATACTTCCAGCTGAGCGGCAGCGCAGGTGTGAAGGGATACTTCGGCGTATTTGATCAGCTGACAGACGAAATCAGGTCGATAGAGCCAGCGAAGCGTAATGCCAATGCGGAGTACTATCAGTTGGACGGCACAAAGCGGACAAGTCTGCAGCGTGGTTTCAACATTGTCCGCACACCCGATGGCAAGACGCAGAAGGTGTTAGCCAAATAAGACCTCTCCACAGGTATATAGGTATCGGAAAATACGTCCGGACGAATTTGCAAAATCGTCTGGACGATTTTCATTTTTGTCTGGACCTTTTTTCTTTTCTCTTGATGCGTCAAGAATTTTCAACCTTCTCTTTATTGTTCTTCAACTCCCTCTAGAGAGAAAATTTGTTCCCACACGTGGGAATTTTTGCGCACTCGTATAGTAGCAATTTTTTCTCCTAATACCCTCTTTTACGCCCTGAAACCGCAAGTTTCAGGCTGTAAAGAATCTTCAAAAGATGTAACTTCAAAGCAGCATCGAGAATGGGTAAGTCTTTATTAGCAAATGGGTACCTCTGTGGGTACGTGTTGCGCCAACACCTACCCATCACACATCCCGCTGCCACAGCGGCCCCATCGCCTCTTATGGGTAGGAGGGTAGGTGTTTTGCGAAAAAACTATTTTCCCCGCGACGAGTTTCGGCGTTTTGCTAATGTTGTGGGTTGGCGCACATCTTATGCGTTTTTCTTGCTCATGCGACGTTTTATGCCTATTTTTCCGCAGAATTTGCGGCGTTATGTGAATGAGAATGCCGCAGAGAGACTTATATACACGAGCGAGACAATTGGACGGATTTCGTTTCATTACGTGGTTCAATGCCGACAAGCCGCTCTCACCCGTCATTCGTTCGGCCATCGTACATCTGGCACGTGGTGACAAGAGCCCCAGCTACTCCATCTGTTATAGTGAAGACGATGACAGCATTGCCCATCACATCTCAGAGTGATTAGAAGTCAAGGGTAAGTTGTTGCTCGGGAAGGAGGCGGAAGGTCATGCGGTGATGAGGAGTGGGGCCATAGAGACGGATGGCTTCGCGATGTGCTTTGGCGGGATAGCCCATGTTCTTGTCCCATCCATATTGCGGATAGTCAAGGGCAAGGGCTTTCATTCGGTCATCACGATAGGTCTTGGCGAGGATGCTGGCGGCGGCGATGCTCATATATGTGGCATCGCCCTTGACAACGGTATCAGCGGGAATGGCAAAGGGAAGCCAGCGGTTGCCGTCGATGATGAGGTGTTGGGGACGAGTGCTCAACTTCTCAACAGCGCGTTGCATAGCGAGGATGGAGCATCGCAGGATATTCAGTTTGTCGATTTCCGCTGGGGAACACTCGGCAACCGCCCATGCAACGGCCTCACGCTTTATGACCTCGCGGAGAGCGTAGCGTTGGTGTTCGGTAAGTTGCTTGGAGTCGTTCAGGACATCGTTGTGAAAGTCGGGTGGCAGGATGACAGCTGCCGCAAAGACCGGACCAGCCAGACAGCCGCGACCCGCCTCGTCGCAACCCGCCTCAATGACATCTGGGGTGTGAAAAGGCTTTAACATCTTATGAACGACGGAAGAATGAGAAGTTGACGCTGCCGTAGGCGCGGTGGTCAACGAAACAGGGATGGCCGGAGAAGTCCTGCGCCTTACCATGTTCCAAAACAAAGAGTCCCCCCTCCTTCAAAATCGAACATCGTACATCGTCCGTTGTACATTGTCCATTAAAAACAAGGTCGGGGAGTTGTTCCAGTTCTGGAAGAGCATAGGGCGGATCGGCAAAGATGAAGTCAAAGGAGCCTGCTGCCTTACGCAGGAAACGAAGGACGTCAGCTCGAAGAATCGTTACATCATCTTCAGCCTTCAAGGCTTTCAGGAACTGACGGATAAAACTGATATGCTGGGAGTCGAGCTCAACGGCTGTCACATGAGAGCAACCGCGCGAGAGCAGTTCCAAGGTGATGCTTCCTGTGCCGGCAAAAAGATCAAGGGCATAAGGGGCGTCTTCCTCAAAGTCAATATAGGAACGGAGAACATTGAATAGGTTCTCCTTGGCAAAGTCCGTAGTGGGACGTGCCTTAAAGGTATGGGGCACGTCAAAATGGCGACCGCGGTATTTTCCTGCAACAACCCTCATCCGCTAATCTGTTAATCCGTTAATCCGTTAACTTGTTAATATGTTAATGTGTTAACCTGTTAATGTGTTAATGTGTTACAGTCTGTTGAGCAAGAGGGCTTTCAGGTCAGCAGGAACTTCCTTTTCACGTGTCAAAGGAGAACGAGGGAAAAGGTCCTCGTCGCTTAGTAGATCCACATGCAGGATATATTCAGCCAAGGCTTTGCGAAGTTCTTCCTGCGGTACCGAGGAACAGATGATGAGACGATCTACACGGGCTTGAAACCCCATGGTTTGCCAGATGTTCAGAGCATAATAAATCGCATCAGGAAGAGTAGGGGCAGAGAATGAGTTGGCTACCTGCAAATGTCCGTTATTAAAGGCGAAGAGAGAGAAGCCGCCTTGCTCGGGACACAGATAAAGCCGCTTGCTAAGGCTGTCATCGTCAGCATCGAAGTGTAGGAGGCGCTCCATAAGCATCGCGCGTGATGCAAAGAAACGGGCAGTGGGATAGAATTGTAGGATAGCTTCCTCGATATCTTTGGGGATGGCGTAAAGCTCAACTGATTCTAGTTGTGGCTGTATGGTATAGGCGACACGTAATGTGGACATATCCTTCTGTGCAAACGTAAAAGCATAGAAGGCAGCTGCCTCATCGCGATGGAACTCCTCTAACGGTACGTGGGTTGATGGTGAGCATATCAGTACATAAGCTTGGTCAATCTGACGATTGAAATAGTCGGGACGGGTGAGTTCCTGCATCAGCTGCTGTGCCAACGGAACACTCTCCGTGCAACGGAAATGCTCACCACGTACAAGGCTACTCGTTTGCGGGTCGCAAACGAAAAAAGAGAATCCATCCGCATGAATGCGGATGGATAGACTTAAGGGGTGATAGGGCTTATTCCCAGTTGCCGGCATTGTTGTTCCAGTTGTTGAGATCGCCAATTTTCAAGCCAGGATAGTTACCCATATCGTCGGCTAACTGACGGCGATTGACAATGAGGCGGTCGCCGTTACGACCCATGTTCTTCAAGAAGGAAGCGTCCGGAGCGCAGCACTCCATAACGTACTGTGTAGTTCCGGAACGGGTGATGGACAGGAAGGTGGTTAGCTCGAAGGTGTCGCCTTCTGCAAAAGGTATGTAACGCAAAGAATCAGCATCAAAACCTTCTCCAAAGAGTGAGTCGGAAAGAGTGACCCATGTGGTGTCACGGCGGAAGCCTTGCAGACCGTTGGCAGCGATGGCAGCAGCGTCGCCGCTATTGACAATGGCAGCAGCCTTAGCCTCGGTTAGGCCCTTCTCCATCTGTTCGTCAGAGAGGACGCCTTCTTTCACAATCTTGGGAATACGACCGGTGCGGACGAATTCAACCAATTTCCACAGGCTGTCGCAATAAGCTGCTTCAGGACTCTGGAGCTTGAACTCCTCCTCGGCAGCGCGGATCTGCAACAAACGAGCCTTGACGGCATTTTCACGAACTGTAACTTCCTTCTGGAAGTCGATGTCGTCCTGGATGCTGCGCCAGCAGATGAACAGCAGGCCGACCACGCAAAGCGCCAAAAGCGCATTAAAAACCTTCTTCATAATGTATATATCAAGCTTTTTGTTTATATTTGCATCGCAAAAATAGAATAAATAATTGGAATACACCGCATCTTCCTTGATTTTTTTCGCTCCAAATGTCGATAAATGAGCAAATGAGGGGTTTCATCCTTGATAATTTCGGATTTCAACCCACTCTTGAGCAAGAAAAAGCCGTCGAAATGATGGCAGATTTCATTTTTGAGCAAGAACGTGAGACAATGTTTTTGCTAAGGGGGTATGCGGGCACCGGAAAGACATCGTTGGTGGGCGCTTTGGTGCGATCACTGGACCAGTTGAAACAACGGACGGTGCTGATGGCTCCGACGGGAAGAGCCGCCAAAGTGTTTTCTCTTTATGCACATCACACGGCTTATACGATTCATAAACGTATCTACCGACAAAAGGCTTTTACCGGTGACATGACGGGCTTCACCCAAGGCGTCAATCTGCTCAAACACACGCTGTTCATTGTTGATGAGGCTTCAATGATTAGCAATGAGGGTTTGAGCAGCCATGTCTTTGGTACAGGTCGTTTACTGGACGATCTTATCCAATTTGTTTATTCGGGTGAAGGCTGTCGATTGATGCTCGTTGGTGATACGGCTCAGTTGCCGCCCGTAGGTGAAGAATTGAGTCCTGCACTGGATGCGGAGGAGTTGGCTGGCTACGGCATGAAAGTGCATGAAATCACGTTGACGGAAGTCGTGCGACAGTTGGGTGATTCAGGTATCCTGTGGAATGCGACGACCCTCCGAAAACTCATTGTGGACGATGAGGCCTGGGCGTTTCCACAACTGCGGCTAACAACGTTCACGGACATCGCCAATGTGCCTGGAACCGAGTTGATAGACGCTTTGGAACAGGCCTATTATCAATGTGGAATGGAGCAGACGATTGTCATCACTCGTTCCAACGCGCGTGCGAACATTTATAATCAAGGTATTCGTGCACGTATTCTTGACTATGATGCAGAATTGGTTGGCGGTGACCAAGTGATGATTGTCAAGAACAACTATCATTGGGTGAAGCCGCAGGTGACAGAGGAGCCAGACACGACGCAGATGGATTTTATTGCCAATGGCGATATCGCCACAATCCGACGCTTCCGCAACGAACGTTCTGAACATGGCTTCCGTTTTGCTGACGTCACCCTTGTCTTTCCTGATTATGATGACATGGAGGTGGATGCGACAATTGTCTTGGACACCTTGGCCAGCGAAGCTCCCGCGTTGACACAACAACAGCAAGAAACGCTCTTCCAGAAAGTGTGGGACGACTATCCCGAACTTACGAATAAACGTGACCGCATGAAAGCCGTTAAGGAAGATCCCTTTTTCAATGCCCTGCAGATCAAATACGCTTATGCTATTACGTGTCATAAGGCGCAAGGCGGTCAGTGGCAGCGTGTTTTCATTGACCAAGGCTTCATTACGGAAGAGCAACTGTCACCAGATTATTTCAGATGGCTCTATACAGCGCTGACTCGTGCAACAGAAAAAGTGTACCTTGTGAACTGGCCGACAGCAGAGTCGGACGAAGAGACATAAAAAGAGGATATGACGTAGGCCATATCCTCTTTCTTTATTGTGGTGGGGCAGATGAATCAATTACGGCGCGTTGCGGAGTAATTGATCTTCAAGGCCCATGACTTACGCAACACTTCCTTGATATCGGTGATGATACCCATCTGTGTGTGCTGGTCAATCTTCATAGACATCACCTGCGATGCAGGGTCAGGCATTGTTGTACGCTCCTGTGCCACGAAGTCCATGACCTCACGCGGCTCAGCATAGCGGTCGTTGAGCTGGATACGAGTACCCGAACCCATCTGAGCGCGGAGCTGGTCGGTAGGAGGACCTACGTAGATGAACGATACGCATGATTTCTTCTCCAGTTTCTCAAGTTCCGTACCAGAAGGTACCACGAACTTCACCTTCAAGGTGACCTCACGCATGGTGGTCACAATCATGAAGAAGAACAGGATGGTGAAGATCAAGTCAGGCAGAGATGAAGTGTTCATCTCCGGCATTTCACGTTTTCCTTGCTTAGCCATGATTAGTTTCCTCCATAGTTTTTAGGTTCGGCCTCAGAGATCTTCTGGGGATAGTAGGTGCGGATGGCAACCTGTTCGTCCTCAGAGCAGCGGAGATACGGGTGACCGAACTTGGCAATGGCCAAGTCGTCGCGCAATTCATTGTACGCAGCCACCAGTTCGTTCTGAACCTGGAAATAGATATTATATGGCGTACCGCGGTCGGTCTGAACGGAAATCACGTGCTTGTCAGTGACGTAGCAGGTTCCGAGCAGGTCGATGACCTTAGCATGCTTCTCCGGGAGCTTGGGTGAGTTGGCACGGTTCTCAATGAACTCTTTTGCACGAGCGCGGAGCTGGTTGATATCGATGAAGTCATGATTGACCATCAAGTAGCCAGCAGCGTTCAGGCGCACATTGAGCACATTGCGTTCCTTCACGTCAATCTGTGCATCCTCCTGGTTGGGCTCAGGCGGCTGGGGTAGGCGACGTGCCAAACCCATATCCGTGTCCATAGAAGTGGTCACCAGGAAGAAGATGAGCAGAATGAAAGAGATGTCCGCAGTAGAACTCGAGTTCAGCCCAGGCACTTTCTTTTTCTTTCTTGCCATAATCTATTTGACAATTTAAAGATTTACAATTTGACGACTTACTCCTTCGGGGTAGCACTCTTGGTGAGGTAGCCGCTCATGCTGACGATGACAGCCACGATGGTCACGAAGGCCAGGATATAGATGGCCCACAGGAACATATCGACAACTGTTACCATGCCGCCAGCCGTAGTCTTACCGGAAACGGTGGTGAAGTCTTCTTCACCCAAGCCAGCGATGAGACCGATGACCAGCGCAGCAATGACAGAACCCCAAGTGCAGAGAGTGACCTTGCCGCTAGCAATACCTGTGGGGTTGGGACCCGTGTTACCGGAGTTCACCATAGCACCACGCACGAGGCTCCAGACGGTGAGGCCTGTTGTAACCACTAACAGCGCATATAACAGGATCAAAACGAGATCTGTCAGCGCAGGGGATACGTGTACGCCATCGAAGTCCATGTTGCTGTAATCGACCAGGAAGAACAGGGCGAAGCAGACAACACCGAGGCCGATACTAGCGTACAGCGCGATATTTGACAGCTTTTCGAGTTTCATAATTCTAATGTTAATGTGTTAACGTTTTAATGTGTTAACATGAATTACTTCTTGCACTTCGGGGAGTTCACGCAAGTGTCGAGCAGGCTCATTGCAGCCTCTTCCATGTTGGAGTTCAGAGCCTCCACGCGAGAAAGAATGTAGTTGTAGAATACCTGCAACACGAGGGCAACGATAATACCGAAGATGGTGGTGATCAAGGCGACCTTCATACCGCCGGCAACGACTGTCGGGCTGATATCACCTGCGCGCTCGATATCGTCGAAGGCCTGCACCATACCGATCACAGTGCCCAAGAATCCGAGTGACGGAGCCATAGCGATGAAGAGGGTGATCCAAGAGCAGTTCTCCTCGAGATAAGCGCCCTGAACCTCAGCTTCGATGTTGATGGTACGCTCGATGGTAGCGATGTCGTTCTGGTCTGCGCTGTTCAGGTTCTGGAGAGCCTTCTTAGCCAACTGAGCCACGGGGCCGCGAGTGCCAGCAGCGAACTCAATACCTTCTTCAATCTTGTTGGCCTTAACCTTCTCAGCGATGGTGGCCATGAACTTACGGGTATTGACCTGAGCCAGTGTCAGATAGATGATACGCTCGATGCAGAAAGCGAGACCGAGCACAAGAGCGATAGCAACGAGGCTCATGAAGCCTGCGTCACCCTCAATAAACTTAGTCTTCAAAGTCTTGTGCAGACCTTCTTCCTCCTCAACGGGAGCAACAGCCTCTTCCACAGCGGGAGCTTCAGCTTCCACGGAATCAACTTCTTCAGCAGTAGAATCGACCTGCTCAGCTACAGCAGCCTCGTCAGCTACTTCGTCCTGAGCCACTACAGAGGGTGTCATGCCAAAGGTGAAGGCAGTCACCATTGCAACAATTGCAAAATACTTTTTCATTGTTTTTTAGTTTAATGATGAATGAATTTGTTATTGTGATGATAATATTTGCTTATTTGGCTACAAAAATATCTTTTTTTTTGCTTATCCTCATCATTTTCGGGCAAAAAGTTTACAAAGAGAGGCTTTTTTCCTCATTTTAGGGGTCTAAACAGCGATTATTTGTGATTTCGGGAAGGTCTTTAGTGCATTTGAGGTGGTAATAGAGGCCACTTCTTCAATATCTTTCTCATAAATCTGCGAAAGTTTTCGAAGAACTTCTACAAGATAAGCACTTTCGTTCCTTTTTCCGCGATAGGGGACAGGGGTCAGATAGGGGGAATCTGTCTCAACAACAATGCGCTCCAAAGGTACTGCAGCCTTTAATACATCGGGCAAGTGACTCTTCTTGAAGGTCACCACGCCGCCTATTCCCAACATGAAGCCCTCGAACTCCAGTAGCTCCACAGCTTCTTCAGCTGTACCACCGAAACAATGGAAAACACCGGATAATGTACAATTTGACAGTTTACAATGTACAATTTGCTGTTTCAGTATATTCACCAGTTCGCGGTGGGCATCGCGGGTGTGGATCATCAGGGGAAGACCGTACTTCTGTGCCCAGCCGACCTGAATGGCAAAGGCTTCCTGCTGCTCTTCATTGAGTGAGCGATCCCAGTAGTAGTCAAGGCCTACTTCACCAATGGCGATAAAGGGATGTTCGGGCTGTTGGAGCAGCGCTTCCATCTGCGGCAACACCTCACGCCATGTCGTCCCTAAATCCTCGGGGTGTAACCCGATCATGGGATAGAAGAAGTCTGGATCGCGACGAGTGAGCGCCAGCATCGGTTCGATGCTGGCCGCGTTGATGTTGGGTAGGAAGATTTTTCCTAACCCTGCGGCACGGGCGCGATTAATCACATCGCTGATATCTGCCAAAAACTCTTCGCCATACAGATGGCTGTGGGTGTCTATGATCAAGTTGAGAGATAAACTTAATTCTGTCTGCCAAAAAGGGAAAGGGCGAGGGCGCGCAATGGTTCTTTGCGGGCAGGTGGGAGATTGATGGCATCGAGGCTGGCGAAAGCTGCATCGAAGTAAGATTTAATTTTCTCTTCAGCCAGCTGACGAACGCCAATTTGATTGTACAAATCTGTGACAGCAGCAATCTTCTTCTCTGGTTCTGAAGTGATTGACAACCAGCCCTCCAGAGCCTTTCGTTGCTCTGCGTTGGCCAGTCGGAAAGCATTGATGAGCATGAAGGTTTTCTTGCCTTCGAGGATGTCCCCGCCAATCTTCTTACCGAAGGTCTTGGGGTCGCCATAAACATCCAAGAGGTCGTCCTGTAACTGAAATGCCAATCCAAGATTCTCACCGAATTGATATAAAAGGTCTGCGTCAGTTTTGGGAGCGCCCGCCTGCATCGCTCCAATCTTCACCGCGCAAGCCAGCAGAACGGAGGTCTTCAGGCGAATCATCTCAATGTATTCTTCCTCACGGACATCTGTGCGTTGCTCAAAGTCCATGTCATATTGCTGTCCTTCGCCTATCTCCAGAGCCGTTTCAGTAAACAAATCCAGAACAGCCTTCAGACAATCAGGATGAGCCTGCCCCATCAACTGGTAGGCGAGTACAAGCATCGAATCTCCTGAGAGAATGGCCGTATTTTCGTCCCACACTTGATGTACCGTAGGTTTCCCTCTGCGCATTTCTGCCTTGTCCATGACATCGTCGTGCAACAAGGTGTAATTATGGTACATCTCTAAGCCCAAGGCTGTTGGCAGGATGCTGTCTATATCTTCCTTATACAACTCGTAGGCCATCAACATCAATACCGGTCGGATACGTTTTCCACCCAGAGACAGGACATATTTCACAGGTTTGTAGAGTCCTTCGGGCTGACGGTCGAGAGGGAGCTCTGCAAGAGCCTGGTTGAAGAGGTTTAGGATTTCATTAGCCGTTTTCATCAGCGATTCATATTGGGAATAAAATAGGCTGCACGTGTTGGGCGCAGCCTACCTATATATTATATAATAAGGTGTAATCTCATGTAACAATTACTGGAGTCGGAACATCACCGGGAGGTTGAAGCGAGAACGCACGGGCTTGTTATTCTGACGTGCGGGCTTCCACTTCGGCATCATCTTGACCACGCGCTCAGCTTCCTTGGAGAGAGAGGGATCCGGTGAACGGAGCACCTTCACATCCACGATGGAACCGTCTCTGTTGACTACGAACTGTACGAATACGCGGCCTTGGATACCTTGTTCCTGAGCAATTGCGGGATATTTGATATGCTCGGAGAGCCATTTGTAACATTCGTTCTCACCGCCGGGGAACATGGCATTCTCTTCAACGACTTCGTAGATGTTATCATCGTCAGCTTCCTCACGAACAGGACCGGAAGGTGCAGCAACAACAGCTGTGGGAGCACCGTCACCCGTCACGGTGGAAATGGCCTGGTTCACTTCCTCAGAAGTCTGTACCTCTTCCTCTACCAGTTCCGTCTCATCGTCCACGATGTTCAGGATCTCAGCAACCTTCGGGGCAGCAGCGGGAGGAGGAGCCATCTGTTCCTTCTGCGTCGTGATAGGAATCATGTCTTCTTCGAAATTGCTTTCATAGATAGGTTCCAGTTCATCGTACTTGATGTCACGGGTCGTGTACTCAAAAGCCACGAACATCGTTGCGAGCACCAGGACATAGCCCAACAAGAGGCTCGTTCCACGTTGATTACGCAACTCGTCAGTCATTGATTTAATTTCTTCCATAGAGATATTTAGCTTTGTTATTTACGTAGGTAATACATACACAATCGTATGTCTAGCGCCACAAAAGTAGGATTTTTTTTCGATACCTGAATTCCTTTCGGCCATTTTTTTTCACATGAAGTGCCTTTTTTATTAAAAAAGTGCCTCTTAACACCCCAAAACGACCTTTCTTTGCGTTATAATAGGGAAATAATACCTATCTTTGTACGCAAAAGTTGCACATGCAAGTAAAAAAAGAAATCATATCGTTTGTTTTTGCCTTTCTCGGAACGATGACAGCTTCGGGACAGGCAGAAAGCACGTCTGTTTTCAACTTCCTCGGGCTTCCCTCATCAGCTCATGCGATGTCTCTTGGCGGCACCAACATTTCGTTGCCCGATGATGATGCTTCTTTGCTCTTCCAGAATCCTGCATTGATGTCGAATGTGAGTGACCGCTCCATCAACTTCAGCTTCCTTTCTTATATGCAGGGCAGCAAGGTCGGCAACGCTTCATGGGTGAAGGCCCACGGAGACCGGGGCACGTGGGGCGTGGGTGCACAGTTTGTGAGTTATGGGAAGATGCGTGAGATGTCAGAAGATGAAGTGGAGATGGGTGAATACTCAGCGTTGGATATGGCGTTGAGCGGCGGCTATTCTTATGCACTTACCGAATATATTACAGGTGGGGCCGTTGGTAAATTTATCTATTCCAAATACGGTACATATACTTCTATTGGTTTGGCTGTAGATCTGGGTTTCAACTATTGGAACGAGGAGAACGCTTTCTCAGCCTCGTTGGTTGCTGTCAACTTAGGCGGACAAGTGAAAGCTTTCGGCGATCACCATGAACGTATTCCCTATGACGTGCAACTGGGATTCACCAAGAAACTGGCGAATGCGCCTATCCGTTTCTCTGTTACGATGGTGAACCTGACACGTTGGAAGGCCTCTGAGTATTATAGTGCTTCGGGGGATGTGAGTGATGGGCGCATCTTTACGAACCACTTTCAGGTAGGTGTTGATCTCTTACCTACTGATGTCTTTTATGTTTCAGCTGGTTATAGCTTCCGCAGAGCCTATGAACTCCAAGCGGCTGGTGCAGCCCACGGAGCAGGTCTTTCGCTGGGAGCCGGCATCAACTTGAAGAAATTCAATCTGGGCTTGTCTTATGCCAAATACCATGTATCAATGCCCGCTTTCATGATTACTGCACAATATCATCTATAAAATATGAAAAAGATCACCATCGCCATTGACGGTCACAGCTCGTGCGGGAAAAGCACGATGGCCAAAGATCTCGCTCGTGAGATTGGGTATATCTATATTGACAGCGGCGCGATGTATCGTTGCTGCACTTTGTTTTGTATGCGTGAGGGGTTGATCAACCCTGACGGTTCCATTCAGACAGACGAGCTGGAGCGTCGCATGAAAGATATCCGCGTGTCGTTCCGTCTGAACCCCGAGACGGGGCGCCCGGACGCTTATCTCAACGGAGAGTGTGTCGAACGTGAGATCCGTACCATGGAGGTCTCGTCGCACGTCAGCCCTGTCGCTGCCCTGCCTTTTGTTCGTGCGGCCATGACGGCGCAGCAGCAGGAGATGGGCCGTGAGGGTGGCATCGTCATGGATGGACGTGACATCGGTACGGCCGTCTTCCCGAACGCTGAGCTGAAGATTTTCGTGACGGCATCTGATGAGATTCGTGCTCAACGTCGTTACGATGAGTTGGTGGCTAAGGGCGAGAAACCCGATTTCAATGCCGTCTTGGAGAACCTCCGCGAACGAGATCGCATTGACTCTACCCGTGCGGTAGCTCCTTTGCGTCAAGCTGAGGACGCCCTTGTCCTCGACAATAGTCACATGACTATCCCTGAACAGAAACAATGGTTGCTGGATCGCTTTAATGAACGTCGAGATTGATACTGGTTCAGGTTTTTGCTTTGGCGTGACACGTGCCATCGGTAAAGCGGAAGAGGAGCTGCAGAAAGGGCAACCCCTCTACTGTTTAGGTGACATCGTGCATAACGAACGTGAGGTGGAACGTCTGCGGCAGTTGGGACTGGTGACGATTAATCATGAGGAATTCGCCCAGCTTCAGGGAGCCAACGTACTGTTACGTGCTCATGGTGAGCCTCCTGCCACCTATGAACGAGCTGGCTCCAATCATATCCATCTCATCGATGCTACCTGTCCTGTCGTGCTCCATCTTCAAGAACGCATTAAGAGAGAGTACGATGGCGATGTGGAGCACCGGAAACAGATTGTCATTTTCGGGAAACGGGGTCATGCTGAGGTCTTGGGGCTTGTTGGCCAGACGGAAGGAACGGCCATCGTTATAGAGACACCTGAGGAGGCCAAGCAACTGGACTTTCATCGCGACATCGCTCTTTACAGCCAGACAACGAAATCACTCGACGGCTTCCGACAAGTCGTTGAATACATCCAGGCCCATATCTCTTCAACAGCTACTTTCACCTACTACGATACCATCTGTCGTCAAGTTGCCAACCGTATCCCTCACATCTGTGAGTTTGCCGCGAAGCACGACATTATCCTTTTCGTCTGTGGCCGCAAGAGCAGCAATGGCCGTGCTCTTTTTCGCGAATGTGCACGTGTGAACGAACATTCTTTTATGATAGATAGTCCTGCGGCGATGAATGACATCCCGGAGCTCATCGCCGCTCTACATCATTCTTCTATCCAATCCATCGGCATCTGTGGTGCCACTTCTACGCCCAAATGGCTGATGGAGCAGTGCAAAGCCCACCTTGAAGCCATCACCGCATAAAAACGCTTAGAGGGAGCGACAAATGCAAGGCATTACTCATCACCTTATTCACGGTGTCCTGTTAAAATATCACAATGGTACACAAGTTTGTGGTCCACAAACTTGTGTACCATTGATTTTGGAAGCAAGACCGACCATAAATATTGCCCTTAAGTATTCTCATCCATTTTCCTTAAGTAATCTGACCCATTTTACTTAACTTTTTTGCCTCACTTTCCTCAAGTAATCTGACCACAAAAAATATGCTTTTTCTACCTAGAAACCTTAACTTTTCGTATTTCAGGTTTTCCCGAGCGCGTGTTCGGAAAAAGAATTTCTGTGATTTCTGTGATTTCTGCGAGACAATTCTTTTTCGATAGCGAAAATCCAGTGAATCGATTCAAATGATCCAGTGAGTTAACTCACACGATCGTTTGAATCGATTGGCCGTTTTTTGCCTCCCCCAAAAAAGCCCCACAAATCTAAGAAAAAAGAAAGGCCTTAGCACACAAAAACTACGGTTAAGCACCCACGTTTTTTTCATTCACCGCAGAGGCTGGCGCAATGAAAGGATCAAGAGGATATGAATCTTTGCGACCTTCGCCTAAGTCAAAACCTCGCGTAGCGTTTTGGCTGGCTCAGCGAGCTTCCGCAGGACAAACTTCAATGAAAAAAACTTTGCGCCATAGCGTCTTAGCGGTGGATAAAAAAACAACTTGTGGTGTGAATATACCTATGATTTCAAAGGTATATACTTGTAGCCCAAAAGGTATAGACTTGTAAGCCGATAGGTATAGACCTATAAGCCGAAAGGTATAGACCTATAATGGACCCCCATAATGTATCTGACAAAAACAACCGCACTTGCCACCCATTCAGACGTGACAAGTGCGATATGATGACATTCCATTAGTCCGTAACTCCGTAGATCAGTGAATCCTTTATCGGAACACCTTCTTGGTTGTACCGCCATTCTGAATGATGTTCAAGCCACGCTTGAAACTCTGAAGCTTACGGCCACTGAGATCATAGTTTATGAATGATTTTGCAGCACTATCTGAACTAATGTCTGTCAGACCCGTTCCAGGGGTGAAGGATCCAGTTACGACAACGTTTTCAGCCGGCATCACCCATGGTATAGTGCTCCAACCAGAGAAGTCATAACCTTCCTTATAAGGGTCGGGTTCAGGAGTCACGACCTCACCAGCTTGGATTTCATAGGTTTTATATGTTTCACCATCAAGTATATAAGTAATAGTATATTTTGTATCAATCTCTTCGACATTTAAGAAAGTCTTCCAACCATCAATTTGTCCATAGAAAGCCTTGCGCCCACGAGGTACATAGAGAGTGGCAGCGTAATAAATCGTATTGGTATCGTATGAAGAGCTGGTCAACTGGAATACACTCTCGTCCAACTTGAATGGGATATTGATGAGTGAGGTTATAGAATAGAGACTGAGACAATTGGCAAAAGCTCCAGCGCCAATATTTTTAATACTGTTAGGAATCAATAATTTAGTCAGTCCTGAGCATCCATCGAATGCATGAGTACCAATGCTTTCTACGCCATTTGAAATATTTAAAGAAGTCAATTTGTCATAACCATAAAACGCATATTTCCCAACGGTTTTTACTTTGTCAGATAATGACAGGGTTGTAACTAATTCGTTTCCTATATATAAAGCCTTTGCAGAGGTCAAAGGATTTGCATTTGCATCTGTGAAGTTTATCTGAGTCCAATCCTCAATACTAGGAGTATAGATTGCTGATAGATTAGAACAATCCCCAAAAGCATCACTTCCTATTGTTATGCCTTTCGCTATTTGGACGGAGGATAGTTTCCAACATCCATAGAATCCTCTTTCTCCAATGGTAGTTATGTTTTCAGGAATTACAAAAGACGTAAAACCACAATATTCAAAAGCGCGATGTCCAAATTCTAATAAACCTGTGGGTAGAAGAATTTCATTAAGCTTAGAACAATCTTTGAAAGCACAGTCTCCAATTTTTGTTACTTTTTCAGGAATCTCAATAGAGGTTAAAGCACTACACCCATAGAACTCACCGCTGTTAATTCTTGTCACAGATTCTCCGAAGGTGACGCTTGTGATAGTTCGTTTATTTCTAAATGGCGAGTAACTATTCCAGTACCAATCGGTATCACTTAGTGCATATGATATGTTTCTGCCTAAATATAATTTCTTAAGTGGAGAATCTGAAAAAAGTCCAAGGTAGGATACCGTGTATGAACCTGGGCTAGTTTTTGTACCATTATTTCCACAATTAAGAACGTCTTGGCTATCTTCAATAGTTAATTCTTCAAGACTTGTACAACCGATGAATGCATTATCTTGGATTGTTTTAACACTGCTCGGTATTTTAAGGGTCGTTATACCACTAAAACCATAAAATGCTTTTTCACCAATTGTTGTTACTGTATTTCCTATTGTCAGTTCTTTGACCGATTCCAAACGTCCTATTTCCTCTTCAATTATTGGACAGTTAATTGCCAAGGAAGTAAGGCTTGAACAACCTTGAAATATCCAAGTACCAATGGAGGTCACGCTTTGGGGTATATTTGCAGTCTTAAGATTCAAACAACCTTGGAATGCGTGTTCACCGATGGTTGTTACACTTTCGGGAATTGTTACTGATTGGAAAGAATAACATGAAATAAAAAGCTTCGGGGGAATAGACGTAATATCATCAGGAATAATCAGATCAGTAACCTCCTCATTGTTTAAATACAAATGATGTGCATAACGAAAAGGAGTTGAATATGAATGATAAGCATAATAAAAGTCAATCTTACAGAATGAAGATAAATCAAAAATGTAAACGTTTTCCAATCCAGAACAGTTAGAAAAGCTTTCGTAATCAATTTTTGTAATAGTTTTCGGTATAGTGATAGATTTAAGACTTTGGCATCCAGAGAATGTGTATGATTTTATCTCAGTAACACCATCTGGAATGATTATTGATTGAAGCGCCGAACAGTCTTGAAATGCATAACGACCAATAGTAGTAATTCCTTCAGGAAGAGTAACTGATTCTAAAGATGTACATGTTTTAAATGCTTGTTCTCCGATAGACGTCACTCCTGCTTGAATTATAATAGATGTTAATTTAGTGCAATTCATAAAAGCATTTGAGCCGATGGCTGTAACATTGTACACATCATTTTTATAGGTGATTGTTGTGGGAATAACAATATCGTTTTTATAAGAAACAGTCCCAGAGGAAGACAAATATGTCACTGTTGCCGTGTTCGCTGTTTTGTTCAAATTGTAATAAATACCATCAATAATGGCATCGTACGCCCATCCGCTAAGTGTGAACATGCATAAAAGAAGAAGTAAGGACTTTTTCATAAATGGTCTGAAATAAAAGATAAAGAAGGCGCAAACCATTCGGACTTATTTTCATTCTTTGGTTACCGCCAAGTGACCACGCAACTAAACAAGCAAGAATAATTCACGCCCCTTACAGACGTGAACCTTCTGAACTGCTTGCTCTCAGTTGCGAATATTGGCGGTATTCAAGAATGAGAGAACAAGAGCAGAAAGCTCAAGTTATCAATAAGACTGCAAACGGGACAATGCGCTTCTTCGTGAGTGAATACTGTGGAGTTTCTGCTCCATTAATAAATAAAGAGTTTCTGCGCTTTGGGTAATGTCCCATGGGAGTGCGACTATCGTGTCGTTCTAGGCTCCCCATTGTTCAGCTAGGTCATAGTTAATATAGGTGTTAAGAGGTTCATTATATTTGGATTGACACCGCAAAAGTAGCGATTTATCTGATTCACACAAAGAAAAACGCCCCCTTTTTCACGATTAACGTTGAAAAGGGGGCGAAGTGCGAGGGCTGAGGATTACTTCACAAGAACCATTTTGCCGTTGTTGATAAATACACCTTTAGTGGGCTTCTTAACGCCACGGCCATCAAGAGTGTAGTATTTGTTGTCGGCCTTTGCAGAAACACGGATGCCATTGATGCCAGTATAGTCGGTTTCCTGAATGTTCTGGAACTCTTTCCAAATGTTGGCATTCTTATAGGCTTCCAATGAGCCCTTGGGAACGTAGAGCTTGCAGTTTGCCAACACATCTGAGTCGAAATATGCGCATCCTTCCTTAGTAGCGGGAGGTGTCGTGGCCTGTATATAGATCGTTTCCAAAACAGAATTGTCCAAGCCTTGCTGGCCGAGGTAGCGGAGTGTTGCAGGCAGGGTGACGGATTTCAACTTCTGACTGCCGAAAATGCCGCAGTCCTCTATACGCTCCAGTTTCGCAGGCAGTTGGATGCTCACCAGATTGCTGCAGCTACCGAAAGCATTTTCCGGGAATACCGTCACCTTGTCGGTCAGGAAGGTGACGCGCTGGAGTGCATCTGCTGTCCAGCACTCGTAATTGTTCAGCTTTGTCACCTTGGGACCGTAGGTCAGGTCGGTGACATAGCCTGAACGGTTAAACGGTCCCATGTTAGGCGTAAAATCCGGATTCGTCAACTTGATGTTACGACCCACATAGACCTTAGTGCATTGCTCGCCATCGGCCAATGGAGAAATGCCATTTGAGGCCACGCAGGTAGTCAGTGGCTGGTCGCTATCTTCAACAGTTAGTTCCCGCACCCCACTACCAGCGATGATCTGTTCGCCGATATACTCCACGGTAGCAGGAATGGTGAGTTCTCTCAGCAGATTACAGTAGAGGAAAGCAAAGTTGCCAATCTTCTTGACGGTCTTAGGAATGACAACTGACGAGATGCCCTGTTCATAATCTTTCATGAACGCATAGTCACCGATAGCTGTCACGGTATATCCGTTGACTTTCTCAGGAATCACAATGTCGCCATAATAGCTGTTGACCATTGTGCTATGATACTCATCTAATTGCGCCCATACCTTTCTCTGTACAACAGTAGCCGTCTTGTCGGTCTCGTTGTATTCATACACCAGCAGTTCTGATTCAGGCGTCGTCTTCTCTTCATACGGCTTCACGCTGATGCAGTAGTTGACGACATTGAAATTAGCTCGGCCATCTTCTGTGGATGAGCCTCCGGTAAAGATAATATTTCCAGTGGCAGGCTCCAGCGTATAGGCACCATAATTATAGCTGCAAGGGAACTGTTCACCATAGTAGGCAGTCATCTTACCATTCTGCAGGTTGTAGTTGACAACGACGAGCGTAAAACTACCGTCATTTTTCTGGTAGCCGCCAATGATATAGGCCTCATTACGTGATTGGTTGATGATGATGCCAGGGCTATAGTTGATTTTATAACTTCCATTAGGGAGTGCATTAGGCAGGTTGCCCAAGTCTGTAGCCTTCTCCGTGGCAACATTGAAACTGAGCAGGTGTGTGACATCCTCCTTCACACCTAGCAGCAAGAAGTCACCTTCGGTGGTCTGAATTTTGAAAAAGTCGCCATGAATCAGGTCATAATCCTCAAGGCCTGTTTCTGTAACCACCTCTGCCGTCTTGGTGTTGGTATCAACCTTCCAAACTGTCACAGGCAAGACTGCGGCATAGTTGCTCTTGTTGCCGAAAACATAGACAATACCCTGACCTGCATTGACCGTAAACGGGTTATTCAACTCTATCTCCTTGCTTCCGAAAGAAGTCCATGAGCTGCCATCCCACAATTCGAAGGTGGTGTCGCTGTTATACCAGTTTCCACTCAATAGTACATTGTTTTCAACACCTGTAGCAACACCGGCACAGAAGGCACGTGAGGTTGTGAGATTTCCTGTGGAAGAGAATGTGTTGGTGACGGGATCGTAGATGTCGCAGACCGTGCTTTGGCCAACGCCCCAGCCACTGCTAAAGCCGCCACAGATAAGGAAACGTCCGTCTGAGAGGGACACGTTGGCAGCGCCATCGTGCGGGTTACTGATGCTGATGGATTCCCATACGCCATTGTGTAAGCGTTCAGCAGTCGCTGTCAAATTAAAGTCGGTAGTGTGACCACCCACGACAACAATGTCGCCGGCAGTTGTAGCAAAGCAGACATGACCACGGCGTGGAGTCTGCATTTCGGGTAACTGTTCGTACTGCAATGGGCTGAATGTCACATCATCAGCCAAGACACTCATGACGGAAACGATGAGTGTGCACATGATAGAAAGTAAGCGTTGTTTCATCATATTATAATTAGTTTTAGTGGAGTAGTGCGAAATAGGTGTCAAGTAATTGCTTGGCAGCGACGAATGAAGTCTTCTGCCCGTCTAATACCGATTGCTCTGCGCCAGGAAGCATCGAAGCAATCGTCTCGTTGTTGTAGAATCCGTTGCGCAGTTGTTCGTTGATGCTCTCATACATCCAGTACTTGGCTTGTTCGGCGCGTCGATGATCGAAGTAACCGTTTTTTTTGACAAAGTCCACGTACTCGAAGACCATATCCCAGATTTCCTTGATGCCAAGCCCGTAGAAGCCGGAGTAACAAAGCACTTTGGGCGTCCAGCCGCTTTCGGGCATGGGGAAAAGGTGCAGGGCATTCTGGAATTGACGTGCTGCTAGTTGGCAAGGCTCTATATTGTCACCATCACATTTATTGATGACAATGCCATCGGCCATTTCCATGATGCCGCGCTTGATGCCCTGCAGTTCATCGCCTGTACCAGCCAATTGAATCAGGAGGAAGAAATCGACCATCGAATGACAGGCAGTTTCGCTCTGACCAACACCGACTGTCTCTACAAATATCTTGTCGAATCCCGCTGCCTCGCAAAGGACAATGGTCTCGCGGGTCTTGCGTGCTACGCCACCCAAAGAACCGGCTGAGGGGCTAGGGCGAATGAAGGAATCAGGATGTACGCTGAGTTTCTCCATACGTGTTTTGTCGCCAAGGATACTGCCTTTAGTCTTCTCTGAACTTGGGTCAATGGCCAGTACTGCCAGCTTGCCGCCTGTGCGCTCCAGGACATGAATGCCAAATTCGTCGATGCTGGTGCTTTTGCCGGCACCTGGGACACCGCTGATGCCTATGCGAACACTCTTTCCGCTGTAGGGCAGACACTTCTCAATGACTTCCTGTGCAATGGCTTGGTGCTGCGGGCTGGTGCTTTCCACCAACGTGACAGCTTGTCCCAGAACCGTCACGCTGCCCTTGAGGATTCCTTCCACATAGTCATTGACTGTGAGTTGACGACGCACAAAGCGCCCTCGTTGCAAATAGGGGTTGACGATATCGGGCTTTTCTATACCATCATTGACCATCAGTCCTTTGTATTCTGCGTTATTCTCGGGATGTTCCATTGTTCATTTTTTTACTTTAATCACCTTCTTTGGATTTTCAGGATCGTCCGTAATCAGAAGGACGCGCGGAGCCGTCTTGCTTTTCTGTAACTCGGCCGGATTCAATGTCACTTTCAGCTTCACGCGCTTGCCGGGTTTGATTACTCGGTCGGAGAGTTTAACGGTCATGACTTTATTAGATATTTGCATGCGAGAGATATGTAATGGACGTTCGCCTGCATTGCCGATAATGATGGTCTGCGTCGCTTTTTTCTTCGTTTTCATGGCGCTGAAGTCCAACGAATCTTTCGAGAGAACCAGACGAGGGGCAGTGCGACGTTGTTCTGCCGTTAGATGTGAGAAGGCTGGGATGAGGACAACTGAGACAGAAATTTCATTCTCAGGACTTACCTTGTCACCCAAGTTTCGGGCCAGATAGATTGAGGTCTGTGTGAGACCATAGCTTTTCAGTCTTTCTCCGTTCAATGTCAAGACGATGCGGCCTTCACGTCCGCCTGCCAACTGTTCGGGCTGATATCGTGCCTTGAGGTACGAGGGCAGATGCATGATTTGTGGCTTGTAGCTGTTGCGACCGGTATTAACAATCTGCAGGACAGCCTCCGGATGCTCGCCCACATGGACATCGTCAAACTCAATTATATTGGTATTCAGTCGCACGGAACCGAGGTCAATAGGGTAATCACCGTCGTAATCAGAAGCCATTGTCACCACGCGACCTTGAATCATCAGATATATAGGTTCTTCAGCCGTATCCGTCCACACCTCAATCTCTTTTTGGAAGGTTCCTAACTGCTGAGCGTCAAATGTGGCTTTTATCGTTGCGTTGGCTCCGGATGCAATGGATTCTTTGGGCCACTCCACACTCGTACAGCCACAAGAAGGATGCACCTCGGCAATTGTCAGAGGTGAGGTACCTGTGTTCTTGAGTTGGAACGTGGCCGTCTTGGGATGTTGGAACATCACTTCGCCCATGTTCACGACCTCCACATCCGCCTTTAAAGGCGATTGTGCCAACATCAAGGAGGGCAGTGCGAGTAGGGGGAACAATAATTTCTTCATCCGGAGTCCGTTAGCAGTAGGTTATTTCTTACGACGAACCTTCACGGGGTACACACCGCTGTGGGTCGGGGTGACGGGACGGATGGTGCCATCTTTATTAAACTCCATCTTGTCGATACAAACCTGACGGTGGAAACCGGGACCTTTGTCTTTGTCCAGATAGTTTTTGTTGATGCGGTGATAGACGATATACCATTCGTCCTTGCCTGGAATTTGTACCACGCTGTTGTGTGCTGTGCCGTAAATCTCTTGGTTCGGACGCTGTTGGATCACGATGGGCTGCTCAGCTACCGTGATGGGACCTAAGGGTGATTGCGCGGTACCGTAAGCCACGTGATAGTTGGGCGATCCGGTATCATCTACGCTCCACATAAAATAATAGGTACCCGCGCGATAAAAAACGTAAGGAGCCTCGCGATAGGCATAGTCTTCAAGCGTTCCGCCTTGGGGCGTCAGCACCGTGATGGTGGTCGTGTCAATGCTGACCATATCAGGGTTCAGCATAGCACCTGCCATATAACCGTTACCCCAATAGAGATAGTCCTTGTCCGAAACGGGATCATGGAACACATCCACGTCAATCTGTTGGCCGCCGCGAACACCTTCGGGACGTTGGTTGATGAGCGGTTGCCCCAAGTCCTTGAACGGGCCTGTGGGCATGTCGGCTACGGCAACACCGATGGCCTTGCGGTTATTCTCGGGGTTGTGTCCGCTGTAATAGAAGAAGTATTTCCACTGCCCGTTCATCTTCTTCTCGATGATGCAGGGAGCCCAGGCGTTGCCTGTGGCCCAAGGCACTTGGTCGGTTCCGAGATCCAGCATGATTCCTTCGTGACGCCAGTCGGTCAGGTCCTTGCTGGAGAACACCGTGAAGTAGTAGCCGCTCCAACCTGGGGCGCCGTCGGTGGTGGAATAGATGTAGAACTGTCCCGTCTGCTCAGAATACAGCACCTCGGGATCGGCATGGAACTCGGGGAGGATCGGATTTCCTGACTCTCCCCCCGCCCTCCCTATCAGGGAGGGAGCGGTCACCTTTGCAAATACGACAGATGTTAATAAACAAAATGAGAAAAAATAAACGACTTTATTCATGATAAAAATCTTATATGTTACTATTCTTGAAAGGTAATTATTCCCCTCCATTCAGGGAGGGGCAGGGGGGAGGGTCCTTAATTCTCGCGGTAGTAATCCAGCATCTCAAAGATATCGTCCTTTGAGGCCTGCTGGTTGATGCGTATATCTCCGACACCACCGAGAAGGGTGAAGTTGATCACGCCCGCTGTATTCTTCTTGTCATGGGTCATGAACTCATACAGACGGTCATATTGTTTGCAAGTAATGTCGAAAGTGCCGTATGTCTCGCGCACGAACTGGGCCACCTGGTACAGGCGTTCCGTGGGGAAGCCACAACGGGTGGCGCTCAGATAGAGCTCGCAGATCAGGCCCCAAGCTACTGCGTAGCCGTGCAGTACTGTGCGGTTCTCTGCCAATGCCAGGCTCTCGAAAGCGTGTCCGGCGGTGTGCCCTAAATTCAGCGCCTTGCGGATGCCGTGCTCGTGCGGGTCTTCGGTCACGATGCGCTCTTTGATAGCCACGCTCTTGGCTACCATCTGCTTCAGCACCTCATAGTTAATCTTGTCAAGGTCAAAGCGCAGCAGTTCCGCCACATCCTCGTCGTTAGAGATCAACCCGTGCTTGAGCATCTCCGCGTAGCCGCTGCGAATGTTCTTGTCGTCCAGCGTACGCAGGAACTGCGTGTCCAGAATCACCGTCTTGGCCTCGTTGAACACACCAATCTCGTTCTTCAATCCTCGGAAGTTAATGCCCGTCTTACCGCCCACACTGGCATCGACCATCGATAACAGTGTTGTGGGAATGTTCACGTACGCAATTCCTCGTTTGAAGGTCGATGCGGCGAATCCGCCAAGGTCTGTCACCATTCCGCCGCCGAGGTTCACCAGCATGGAGTGGCGGGTGGCTCCACCCTCGCCAAGAGCTGTCCATACCTCAGCCAATGTCTCTAATGTCTTTGCTTCATCGGTGGCGCCGATGGTAATATGTTGTGCTGCAGCCAGACAAGGAAAGGAGCTCACGACGGGCAGACACAAACGTGCCGTCGTGGTGTCCGTGAGCACAAACAGACGGTCAGGGCTGACGCTTGCTATCGCTGCACCCAGTTCTTTCTGCAAATCCTTGCTGATAATTACATCCTGCCTCATGGGTCTTTCGTATCTCTTTTTTATAATTTGTGGCAAAGATACGATTAAGTGAGCGATGAACAAAACAAATTCATTTATTTTTTCATCCAAACGAGAGTATTTTCGACGAAGTCAGAGTACGATGAAGTGGACGAAATCCCCATCAATTATTCGCTCTTTTCCTCGGGTTTCTTAGCAGCAGGCTTGTCAAACATACCGTAGGAGGTGCGAAGAACGCGGAACTCGGTACGGCGGTTGATGGCGTTGCAGGCTTCACGTTGTTCCTCCTCGGGCAGGGCTAAGATAAATTCTTCGGTCAGGGTGTCGCCCACATGCAGGAAGGGATATTGCTCGGCGATGCGGCGCTTGACAACTTTCGGACGGCTCTCGCCATAGCCCTTCGGGGTCACTCGGTCAGGAGCGATGTCGTGTGCGATCAAATAATTGACAACGCTTTCCGCACGGCGCTGACTCAGCCGCTCGTTGTACTCGTCGTTGCCGCGATAGTCACAGTGGGCGCTGAGTTCAATGGTGATGTTCGGGTTTTCTTTGAGCATCGTGACGAGGCTGTCAAGTTCTACGGTGCTCTCTTCGGTCAGCTCAGCGCTGTTGAAGGCATAAAAGACATTCTTGAGCAGCACGGGGGCCGAGACACTGGCCAGGGGGAATTGCAGGACGTGTTCTCGGCTGACGCTGGAGGTGTCAACCTTGAGCTGTTCCACATGGTTGAGGAAGCCCTTGCAGGAACCTAAGAAGATATATTCCACACGGGGCTGTACCACCACTTCGAAGGAGCCGTCGCCGTGGACGTTGAGCTTCTGGTTGGTGCCATCATTGCCAATCATATAAACCAATGCGGCTGGCAGTTCATAACCGTCCTTCTCATAGACCCATCCCTTGACGGTCTGCAGGACTTCGGGACACTCAAAACTCATCAGATGGTCCCAGCCGCGAGCATCGCCACGATTGGTGGAGAAGAAACCGCGATTGTGGATGCCCTCAAAGGTAATGCCGAAGTCGTCGCCGGCGGAGTTCATGGGATAGCCCATATTCTTCACCGTCCACTTGTGTGTGGTGCTGTCCTCGGTAGCAACAAAGAGGTCGAGGCCTCCCATGCCGGGATGGCCGTCGCTGGAGAAATATAGCTCACCGTTGAGACGGAAAGTGGGAAACATCTCATCGCCAGGAGTGTTGATGGGAGCACCCAGGTTCTCAACACCGCCGAGCACTTTGCCATCCATGCTGACGCGCCAGATGTCCTTTCCACCGTGTCCGCCCGGCATATCGCTGACGAAATAGAGCCACTGGCCATCGGGCGAGACGGCGGGGTGGGCGAAACAGGAAAGGGTGTCCTTGGAAATCTTCAACTCCTGCGGCTTTCCCCATGAGGCATCGGAGCGCGAGGCCGTGAAGATCTGTGCGTAGCGGGGATAGTCGGGGTCAGAGGTACAACGGGTGAGGTACATGGTCTTGCCATCGGGCGAGAAGCAGCAAACACCCTCTTCCAGCTCGGAGTTCAGCTCGCCCTCCACTTTCTCAGGGGTTGCCCATTTGCCTTTATCGTCCTTCTTGGTCCAGAAGATATCTGCATATTTGGTGCCGGTGATGCCGCTGAGCTCGTCGCCTGTGGCCTGCGGACGGGTGGTCGTCCAGAACAGCTGATCCCAGTCGTCGCCGAACAGCGCGGGGGAGAAGTCAGCACGGCGTGAATTGAGAAACGCCTCTTTCTTGATGGTGTGCATCGTGGGGTTTTGCTTCATCGTGAGGGCTTCGCGCGAACCGATGAGGCCGTTCATGGCGAGGGTGTCGTCACCCAACGAACGCGAGGGCATGTACTTGGCGGCTTCGAGATAGGTCTCATAGCTCTTGATGGCGTTCTTGTAGTCGCCATTCTTCTGCTGCAAGCGTGCCAGCTGCAGTGTGGCTCCCACGATCTGTTCCTCGGCCAGTGAGTCGAGTTCGGGCTTGTCGTAACCAGCCTTCTGACGGTCTGCCACAGACTTTTCGATATACCGGATGCCATTCTGATAAGCGCCGATGGCTTTGGCCGTATAGTTGATGCGCTGGTAGCACTCTGCCATCTTCAAGGCCCGTTCGCCGCGCTTGTCACGCTGTTTCATCGCCGTCTTGGAATAGGCGGTCCGGAACTCAGCTGCCGCGTCGTAGTACTCACCGCGCGAGAGATACTGGTCGCCTTTCCTCAGGCTGCTTTCCGCACTACAAGAGAAAAAGAGAATGGAAAGGATACCGAAAAGGCACCCTTTCAAGCTAATTCTATGGACTTTTTGACGTAGTACGTGCATCAATCTTTGCGAACTTATCAAAGATATAACGCACGCAGGGGCTTATTTATTGTCTGTGGCTGCCACTACGTGGCGATTGGAGTTGTCGCTGAGGACGGCCATGACGATATCTGAGACCATCTGTTTGAGCTCTTCGATGAAGGTCTTAGCGTCGTATTCATGGCGCTCAATCTGACGAAGTTTACGTTCCCAGATACCGGTGAGTTCTGCACTCTTGAGCAACTCCTCATGGATGAGTCCGATGAGCTCAATGCCTGTGGGGGTGGGGGCGAGGCTCTTGCGGACACGTCGGATATAACCGCGTTTGAACAGGGTCTCAATGATGGCCGCACGGGTGGAGGGGCGTCCGATACCGTTTTCCTTCAGGGCATCGCGCAACTCGTCGTCTTCAACAAACTTACCGGCCGTTTCCATGGCTCGCAGCAGCGTGGCTTCGGTGTAGGGCTTGGGGGGTGTTGTCTGCTTTTCTGCGAGATTGGGCTCGTGGGGACCGCTCTCGCCTTTCTTGAAGGCGGGAAGTGTCCGCTCTTCATCCTGCTGGTGCTCCTCGTCGGAGGCCGTTTCCTCGTTTTTCTTCTTCTCCCATAGCACTCGCCAAGCGGGGTCGATGATGCGCTTGCCGGATACGCGGAAGGGGATGGCATCGTCGAAGGGACCTACGTGAAGACCTTCTTTGCGAACCTCACCGATGACGGTGGTCTGCTCAAACTTACAATCCGGATAGAAAACCCCGATGAAACGGCGTGCAATGAGGTCATAGATGCGCTTCTCCATATCAGTCAGCGCCACAGAAACGACAGGGACGGGCGTGGGGATAATGGCGTGGTGGTCAGTGACTTTCGAGTTGTCGAACACCTTGGAACTCTTCTGTAGCGGTGTCCCTGTTGCCATCAGTGGCTGGATGAAACCCGCGTAGGGTGTCATCGCGGCGAGAATCTGGGGGCATTTGGGATAGACATCGGTGGGCAGGAAAGTGGTATCAACACGCGGATAGGTGGCCACTTTCTTCTCGTAGAGGCTCTGGATGAGTTGGAGGGTCTGGTCGGCGGAGTAGCCGAATTTCTTGTTGCACTCCACCTGCAGCGAGGTCAGGTCGAAGAGGCGGGGGGCGGCTTCCTTGCCGTTTTTCTTCTGCACATCAGTCACCGTGAATGGCAACTCGCGGATGGCGGCCAGTGCCTTTTCGCCCTCTTCCTGTGTCTTGAAACCTCGGTCGCCCTCTTCCATGACGGCCGTGAACACCGTATCGCGATACTTGGTCGTGAGCACCCAATAGGTCTCAGGCTTGAAGTTATCAATCTCGTGTTGGCGATTGACGATCAGTGCCAAGGTGGGTGTCTGTACGCGTCCGATACTGAGAATCTGTCGGTTAATGCCGTATTTCAGGGTATAGAGTCGGGTGGCGTTCATCCCCAATGTCCAGTCGCCGATGGCGCGGCAGAGTCCAGCCTCGTAGAGACTTTGGTACTCGCGCTGGTCTTTCAGTGTCTGGAAACCTTCACGGATCGCCTCTTCCGTCAGCGAGGAGATCCACAGACGCTGCACGGGACACTTGGCGCCAGCCTTTTGCATCACCCAGCGCTGGATGAGTTCACCCTCCTGTCCGGCATCGCCGCAGTTGATGATACCGTCGGCGGCCTGCATGAGTTTCTCAATGACGGCGAACTGTTTCTCTACGCCCTTGTCGTTCTTCAGTTTGATGCCGAAACGGGACGGAATCATGGGCAGTTGTGACAAGCTCCAGGTCTTCCACAGCGGCGAGTATTCGCCGGGCTCTTTCAGCTCGCAGAGATGACCGAACGTCCAGGTGACCTGATAACCATTTCCTTCGAGAAAGCCACCTCTGTCGTTCTTGGCGCCCAAAACATTGGCGATATCACGTGCTACAGAGGGCTTCTCGGCTATACAGACAATCATGTAAAATGATGGATTATAGATGAATGATATGGGATGGATTAGAGCAGCCGAAGACCGTCATCAGCAATGGTGATGAGGCGTCGCTTGTACAAATCCCCCACGGCTTTTTTGAACACTTTCTTACTCACTCCGAAGACGGCGTAGATTTCCTCGGCAGGACTCTTGTCGCCCAATGGAGTGTGACCACCATTGGTCTGCAGGTGCTGCAGCAGGATCTCGCTGAAATCCACGACCGCTTTCTGTCCTTTCTTCTGCAGGGAGAGGTCGATCTTGCCATCGGGACGCACCTGCTTGACATAGGCCTTCAGACGGTCGCCGCTATGGAGCTGACGGAAGATCTCATCGTCGAAGAGCAGCCCTCCGAACTTGTTATCTACAATAGCTTTAAAGCCTAAATCGGTCTTCTGCCAAATGAGGATATCCACCTCATCGCCGCCGTGGTAGGGTGGGAAGTCGGAACTCAGGTAGCGTTCTACCTTCGCGGAGCCCATGATGCGGTAGGTCTCGGGGTCGATGTGTAGATGAACGAGATAGCTTTTCCCTTTCTTCATTTTCATCTTCTGCTCACGGAAAGGTACGAACAAATCCTTCATCAAGCCCCAATCCAAGAAGGCTCCGAAGTTGTTCACCCATGCCACCTGCAGCCAGGCGAAATCGCCCACTTGTGCCTTGGGAGTCTCCGTTGTGGCCACCAACCGTTCTTCGTTGTCGAGATAGACAAAGACGTCGAGCTCATCGCCAATCTCAAGACCTTCAGGGACATAGCGGTTGGGCAGGAGTATATCTTCTGGTCCACCGGAGAGATAGACACCGTGGTCGGCACGGCGTACGACTTTCAGGTGGTTCATATTTCCTAATTGTAGTTTCATTGCGTTGATTTAGTTTTCCTCAGATACCTCTTTGTTCTCTATCTTGCCGTCGCGCAAATGGATGGTGCGATCGGTAGTGGCCGCGAGCTGTTCGTCGTGGGTCACGATGACGAAGGTCTGTCCCATCTCGTCGCGCAGACGGAAAAAGAGAGCGTGCAGCTCGGCTTTGTTGGCAGAGTCGAGGCTACCGCTGGGCTCGTCGGCCAGCACCACGGCAGGCTTGTTCACCAAGGCACGTGCCACAGCCACTCGCTGTTTCTCGCCGCCCGACAGCTCTGCAGGCTTGTGTCCGGCGCGTTCGCTGAGTCCCATGAATGTCAGCAGCTCTTCGGCCCGCTGACGTGCCTCCTTGCGGCTACGCCCAGCGATGAGGGCGGGTATCATCACGTTCTCCAGCGCCGTGAACTCCGGCAAGAGCTGGTGGAACTGGAACACAAATCCTATCTGGCGGTTGCGGAAGCGGGCCAGTGCTTTCTGAGAGAGTTGGCTTACATCGGTTCCGTTGATCACGACGCTACCGCTGTCGGCGTTGTCCAGCGTTCCCATGATTTGTAGCAGTGTCGTCTTGCCAGCGCCGCTGGGGCCAACGATGCTGATGACCTCGCCCTGTTGAATGTCAAGGTCGATGCCCTTCAGCACCTGTAGTGAGCCGAAGCTCTTGGTGATATTTCTGAGTTGAATCATACTCATAGGTTATTGCATTTTGTTCAGCCACTTCTCGAACAGCATCTGGCGTTGTGTCACACTCTGTCCGTTAGGCGCAAACACCGAGAGGTGTTCCTGCGGGTCACCGTATTGGTCGGGATAGAGCAGGATGACACTGGTGTTGGCAAAGTGGTGGGCGATATATGCCGGCAGGGTGTTGAGCCCAGGCGTGTGGGAAATGAATCCCGAACGCGAGGTGACAAGCACCAGCAGATGATCAGGATTGACTTCCGATGGAAGACGGGTGAGGAGATTGCCGAAGCCGCGTTCCAAAAGTATCTCCATTCGAACAGACGGATGGTGCTCTTGTAGATATTCCTTGATGTAATGACCTGTGTCACCGCACGTGTGGAAGCGCATCAACTGGCCTGTCTGCTCTCCGATGCGGCACAGGTGTTCTAGCCATTTGTAGAAACCTACTTCGTACTCGGCCATCGGTGGAACGGCCACGACGATGCGACGTAGCGTTCCAGGTGGCATTTGCATACGAACTGCCAGCACCTCACGGTGGGTGGTGGCCAGGATGCTCTGCGTGACAAAACCCAACTTGCCTGCGGGTTGTCCGTCTTCGGTTTCGTGAAGACCCAAGATGACCTCACCGGCATCCACTTCCTTCATCGTGTGGGTGATGGCGCTGGCCACGTTGCTGCTGATACGGCTCATAGTGGACATGGTCACATTGGCGGCTGCCGCTATCTCGCGTGCCTGTTCCAAGTTACGCTGTCCCTGTGCCCGTACGGAGTCATCGGGGTCATCGTCCATAGAGATAGCGAGACCCATGAAGCTATCGGGAATGCGAGGATTGCGAATCATGATGGAGAGCTGTGTCAGGGCATCCACGCTTTGCGGATAGGCATAAGCTGTCAGACACTTTCCGTGGTAGCTGCCACGGTTACGCTCCAGCTCTGTTGTGCGGAGCGCTAACTTATGAGCAGCCTTACCTGTGGCCAGAGAACTGATGATACAGGAGAAGAGGATCAGGATGACTGTGGCATTCAGTACGTTTTCGTCCATTAAGTGGATGTCTGGACGAGTACCAATCATCACGATAGCCAGGGCGCCTGCCGCGTGGGAGTTGGTCAGGCCGAACATCATCGTGCGGTCTGCCACAGGCAGCTTCAGAATCACCTGCTGCAGCCACGCTGCCAGGAACTTGCCCAAGGTGGCAACAACCAGAATGACCACGCAGAAAATCAGGGTGGAGACATCGCGGACAAGAATACCTATATCAATAATCATGCCTACGCCTACTAGGAACCATGGCACGAAGAGGGCATTGCCCACGAATTCGATGCGGGACATGAGTGGGCCGCCATGAGGGATAATGCGATTCAGAACCAAACCTGCAAGGAAAGCACCCAACAGTCCTTCCAAACCGACTACATCGGCTAAGCAAGAACAGATGAACAGCATCAGCAACACGAAGACAAACTGGGTAACAGCGTCTTCATTGCGGCGCAGGAACCAACGTCCGATTTTGGGGAACGAGTAGGCAACGGCCAGCATATACATCACAATACCCACACAAAACTTGCCCCAGTACCACAGGTCGCCTCCACCTTGTTCCTGCTGAACAACAATGGCGAGGATCAACAACGCGGAGAAAGAGGCGATGGCCGTACCAATCACGGAATACACCACACTGGGATGCTTGCCTAAACCATAGCGTCCAACGATGGGGTAGGAGACTAAGGTATGAGAGGCCAGAATACAACTCAGCAACAATGAAGTCTGTGTGCTGAATTGCAACGCCCAACGAGCGACAATGAAACCTAAGACAAAGGGAACGATGAACGTTAATACGCCGAACAGCATACCGTTGTTTCCATGTCTGCGGAAGCTGCCCATGTCCATCTCCAAGCCCGCCAGGAACATAATATAAAAAATGCCCACCTGTCCGAACAGCTCGAAAGATGCGTCACGCGCCAGCAGGTGCAAACCGTGCTCACCTAACAATACACCGGCCAGAATCAGGCCGATGATATGTGGCACGTGCAAGCGTCGGAAGATGATAGGTGCCAGTAGCAGGACGAGGAGCATCACTAGGAATATCCACGTCGGATTGGTAATGATTGGGCTCATTGCGCTGCAAAGATAGTGAGTTTTTCATAAACTTTGCACGTCGTTTGCAAAAAACTCACTATCTTTGCACCCGAAATAGTAAAATAGAATCGATACAAACAGTTATGAAAGTAGCAATTGTAGGTGCCAGTGGTGCCGTAGGACAAGAATTCCTCCGTGTGCTCGACGAGCGCAATTTCCCTGTTGATGAGTTAGTACTCTTTGGTAGCCAGCGCAGCGCCGGACGCAAATATATATTTCGTGGAAAGGAGTATGAAGTAAAACTGCTCCAACACAACGATGACTTCAAGGGTGTGGATATCGCCTTCACTTCCGCAGGTGGTGGTACATCGAAGGAGTTCGCCGAGACGATTACCAAGTTTGGTGCCGTGATGATTGACAACTCCAGCGCCTTCCGCATGGACGCTGATGTGCCTTTGGTAGTACCTGAGTGTAACGCTGAGGACGCCCTGAACCGTCCGCGTGGCATCATCGCCAACCCCAACTGCACAACCATCATGATGGTTGTCTGCCTGCAGCCGCTGGAGAAAATCTCTCACATCAAGCGCATCCATATCGCCAGCTACCAGGCGGCCAGCGGTGCCGGCGCGGCAGCAATGGCTGAGTTGGAGCAGCAGTATCGGGCTGTCCTCGACGGCAAGGAGCCTCCTGTGGAGAAGTTCGCCTATCAGTTGGCTTACAATGTGATTCCGCAGATCGATGTGTTCACAGACAACGGCTACACGAAGGAGGAGATGAAGATGTTCAACGAGACACGTAAAATCATGCACACCGATGCCGCTTGCTCGGCGATGTGTGTTCGCGTACCTTCTTTAAGAAGTCACTCCGAAGCTGTGTGGATTGAGACCGAAAAGCCCATCACTCCTGAGCAGGCTCGCGAGGCTTTTGCCAACGCTCCTGGTGTGACCCTCGTGGACGATCCCGCTAACAAGAAATATCCGATGCCCCTGTTTACGGCAGGCTTAGACGATGTCTTTGTTGGCCGTATTCGCAAAGATTTGGCTAACGAGAATGGCCTTACCTTCTGGCTCTGCGGTGACCAGATCAAGAAGGGCGCTGCTCTCAACGCCGTGCAAATCGCTGAATACCTCATCTCTCAACAGAAATAAGAATAATGAAATTCAGATGTAGTCTTTACGGCCGCACTCTGATGCTGGTCGCCATGTTCTCGTTCCCATTGGCCAATTCGGCCAGTGCTGCGGGCTCATGGTTGGGCAAGAAGAAGGGGAAGACTGAGGTAAAAAAGGAAAACACCAGCGACTATAAAAAGCTGACAGGGCGCGATAGCGTCAGCATGGAAGGCGTGATGAATGTGGTTGAACGAGGCGATAGTATTCTCTTTGAGATGCCGGTTAAACTGATGGGTCGCGCTTTTCTTGTACATAATAAACTTTTGAAAGTACCCTCTGAGCTGAACGATGCCAGTGCTAACAAAGGCGTGAACTATGAAAGCCAGATGGTGAGCTTCGAGTGGGATCGTCAACGTAAGAACGTCCTGATGCGCCAAGTACGCGTCAAACCCGATGTAAAGGCAGATGCTGTGATGGCGCCATCCGTAGCTGACAATTACATAGATCCTATTCTGGCTACGTTGAAAGTTCAGGCAGTAGCGCCAGATTCATCAACGGTAGTGGTGAATGTCGGTGATTTGTTGAATGGCAAGAAGAACACGCTGAACGATGTGTTTAATGAACTGAACATAGGTAGTAGCGCAGAGAGTAGCCTTTCACGCATCATCAGCGTTAAAGCCTATGAACGTAGCGTGGTGGCTCGTTCAGAGTTGACGACGGTTGTACATGAAGGACGTGAGAAGGTGAACGTTACAGCCGTAGTGAGCACCAATCTGCTATTGTTGCCAGACGAGCCGATGCAGCGTCGTAAGGAGGATTGGCGCGTTGGCTATTTCTCAGAGTCTGCCGTGCAGTACGATGATGAGCAACAGAACGTGGAGCGCACCAATTATATCAGTCGTTGGCGTTTGGTTCCCAAAGACACCGCTGCCTATCTGCGTGGAGAACTGACAGAGCCTGTCAAACCCATTACGTTCTATATTGACCGTACTACGCCCAAGCACCTGAGACCTTATATTATTCAAGGTATCACTGACTGGAACATCGCTTTCGAGGTGGCTGGATTCAAGAATGCAGTCCGCGCGCTGGAGCCTGACGACAGTTTGGACATTGAGGGTGACGATCTCAGCTATTCCGTGCTGACCTATGCAGCCTCTGAACGTCGCAACGCCATGGGCCCGACGACCATAGATCCTCGTACAGGCGAGATTTTGGAAGCTGATATTATGTGGTGGCACAACGTGCAGTCGCTCATCAGCGAATGGGCGGTGGTGCAGATGGGTGCTACCAATCCCAGGGTGAGAGCCTTGCAGTTGCCAGAAGACCTGATGGGCAACGCCATTCGCTTTGTGGCCTGTCATGAAGTGGGACACTCTTTGGGCTTGCGTCACAACATGATAGCTTCTGCAGCTTATCCCACTGATTCCTTGCGTTCTCCCTCTTTTATGAAACGTGTGGGCAATACATCAGCCAGCATCATGGATTATTCCCGTTTTAATTATGTGGCACAGCCTGGCGATGGAGTGGGGGAGGTGATGCCGCACATTGGCCCTTACGATCTAATGGCGATTAACTGGGGTTATCGCTGGTATCCCGCAGGTACTGATGAAAAGGTGGAGCTGTCGCAGCTACTGAATAGCTACAAGGGTAAGGAATATCGTTACAGTGAACAACAGGCCATGCGTGAAGCCATAGACCCCAGGGCGCAGTCGGAAGATCTGGGCGACGACCCTGTGAAGTCCTCCAAACTAGGCATTGAGAACCTGAAAGTGGTGGCTCGCAATTTGGTTGAGTGGACTCGCAATAATGATCAGGAGCAGAGCTATGATGAGGCTTCGCGACTCTACGACGCTGTCATCTACCAGTGGCATCGTTTTGTCTATCATCCTTTGGCCAACGTGGGTGGTATCTATCTGGAGCGTCCTATGATTAGCGGCTCAGCTGATAATCTCTCGTTGAAACCCGCTTATATCTACGTTGAGAAAGAGCGCCAACGTGAGTCCGTCCAATTCCTGTTGGACGAGGTGCTGACCTTCCCTGAATGGCTGTTCGGAGAAGAAAAAGCGAAACAAATCTACGTGCTGAGGAATACCCCTGTGGGGGCACTGGAACAAGAGCCCACGATGTTGTTGAGGAACATACAGAGCTATGTCCTATGGGACTTGCTCTGCAATGAGCGTCTGATCAGGATGTACCAGAACGAATGGGTGAACGGCGACAAGGCTTTCTCGGCAGTGGATATGTTGCAGATGCTGCACAACCACATTTTCCGTAAGACCATCAGCGGACAAAAGCTGAATGTCATGGAGCGCTACTTGCAGAAGAATTTCGTGGATGCGCTCATCACAGCAGCCGCTGAGAATGAAGGGGTAAAACTCAACAAAAATAATGTGTCTGAAGATACGGAACTGAACAGCAGTCGTAGCCGCATCGTCACCATGACAACTACGCAGATCAACCGTACCAGTGATGCCATCAGCGTGAAACGTGGTGAACTGATTCGCATCCTGAATTTGCTTAAGAGTCGTCGGACATCGGGTGACCTAAGCACCCAGATGCACTACGACGATGTGATATTGAGGATACAGACAGCCTTAGGATTGCAGAAATAACGAATCAAATTACATGACTATGAACAAGCTCACTCTGACACTATTAGCACTTTTGGTTTCTATGACCATGGTGGCACAAGAGCGCACAATCACGGGTACCGTCATGGACGGAGAGATTGAAGGTGAGCCGCTCATTGGTGCCACGGTCAGCTATGGGGTTGGGAAAACGCGTCAGGGTACAATCACCGACTACAATGGACACTTCTCTCTGAAAGTGCCTGTGGGGGCCAAGCAAATTACAGTGAGTTTCATGAGCTACGAGAGTAAGAACATCATTTTGAAAGATGGTGTCAACAATTACTCTGTGAAGTTAATGTCAGATTCTAAGAACCTGGAAGAGGTGATTGTGACGGGTTACCAGAACATCGACCGTCGCAAACTGACAGCTGCCGTCTCCAAGTTGGACATCTCAGAAGAGGCGGTGGGAGCTGTGAAGAACATCGACCAGGCACTATCCGGACAGATAGCCGGTCTGTCAGCGACGTCGGCCAATGGCGGTCCGGGCGCTCCTGTTAAGATTCGTATTCGTGGTACTTCTACCATTAACGGCGTGCAGGAACCGCTCTGGGTGCTGGATGGCATTCCTATGGAGGGTAATGAGATTCCTGCTATTGATGAATTAAAGGATATTGACGATATTTATCAAACCAGTATAGCCGGTATTAATCCATCCGATATTGATAACATCACCGTACTGAAGGACGCTGCAGCAACAGCTATCTATGGTGCCCGTGCTGCCAACGGCGTCATAGTCATTACCACAAAGAAAGGTAAGGAAGGACGCCCCGTTATCAACTTCTCGACCAAATTGACCTATAGCCCCAAGACAAGTATTGATCGACTGAACCTGATGAATGCAGATCAGAAAGTGGGATTGGAGCTAGACCTGATACGTAGTTACAGCAATGAGTTCTCACACAAGGGTGGAGTCGCTAACATTCTTGACGAACTGGGCGAATATAATACCTATAAAACAAATGGCTGGGATGCCTTATCTGCTACAGCCCAACAGCGCATTAATAACCTGCGCACTATCAATACCGACTGGAACGACATTCTTTTACGTGGCGTTTTCAACCAAGAGTATAACGCCAGCATTAGTGGAGGCTCTGATCTCATGAAGTACTACGTGGCTCTGGGCTACTACGACGAGAAAGGTAATGTGAAGGGCGTAGAGAACAATCGTTATAATGCAACTCTTAAACTCAGTGACATAAAGATTAACAAAGTTCTTAAACTCGGCTTCTCGATTTTTGCCAACCAGCGCCATCAGGAGAGCTTTATGACAGATACAGATGGTTTTACTAACCCTTTGTACTATGCCCGTATTGCTAATCCTTATCAGGAGCCCTATGACGCCAATGGAGATTATCTTTATGACTATAATGTGCAGAATCGTAGTGAGGCTCCACAGTTTAATATCTTTGAGGAGCGTGCCAATACTTCCAAAGAACGCACAGATCGTTCTGTGATGGCGATCTTGGATGCGGAACTGAAGTTTAACAAGCACCTAAAGCTAACTACTCAGTTTGGATACCAGTACGACAACTATACGTTGGATCGCTATGCAGGACAGAACAGTTATGCTATGCGTAAAATGAAAAAAAATAATGAAGACCCAACAACCAACAAGACCATATTACCTGATGGGGGCATGAATCGCGCAACGGACTCACACTCTAACCAGTGGACATGGAAGGCTATGCTGGAATGGGCACGACGTATCAAGGATATTCACGATGTGGAGGTGATGGCAGGTACGGAGATTCGCCATACAGAGACTGAAGGTGTCACTTCAACGGCCTATGGCTACAACCCCCGTACGCTGACCACACAACCCATATTGTTCCCTGATGATGAAAGGGCAATTAGTTTCTACAAATCCTATCCCTTGTATCAGGAAGTTCACACCGAGAATGCCTATGTGTCGTGGTTTGCCACAGGTTCCTATACCTTGTTGTATCGCTACACACTCGGTGGCAGTGTCCGTTGGGATGGTAGTGATGTCTTTGGTGTATCAAAGAGCAATCGTTTCCTTCCGCTGTATTCTGTCAGCGGACTATGGCGTGTCAAGGAAGAGAAATGGTTGAGGAAGGTGAAGTGGTTGGACGAATTGTCGCTGCGCGCCTCCTATGGTATTCAGGGTAACATTGACAAGAATACCTCACCCTACTTGCTGGGCGTTATCAGAAGAAAGAACATTCTACCAGGCTATCCAGAGGATATGATTGAAACCAGTACAGCTCCCAACCCAGACCTGAAATGGGAAAAGACTACGAACGTCAATCTTGGTGCGGACTTATCATTCCTAAAGAACCGGATTCGCCTTTCGGTGGACTACTACTACCGTAAGAGCACAGACCTTATTGGCTACAAGAGTCTGGCGCTGGAGACGGGTTTCTCTCAGACGACGATGAACTGGGCAAGTATGGAGAATAAGGGTTGGGAAATATCTCTCGGCACACGTAACATCGCTAATAAGAATTTTACGTGGACTACTACGCTGAACCTTGGGTTCAATACCAATAAAATCCTACAGGAGACCCAGCGTGAGAACTCTGCCGAGCCAAGTAGAGTAGGCTATCCGGTTAATGCCATCTTTGCATACAAGACGGCTGGTCTTGATGAATACGGATACCCTCTCTTTGTGGCAAAGGATGGCTCTGTACAGACTGCAGCAGAGTTTTTCCAGCTGAACAGTGCTGGTCGTGTTGGCGTGACAACAGAGGAGCAACGAGAACAATATACCTATATGGGGTCAACTGACCCGAAGTGTTCGGGTGGTTTCATGAACAACTTTGAATATAAAAACTGGACTTTGGGCATCAATTTTATTTTCAATCTCGGAGCAAAGGTACAGGTACAGCCCCCATATAATTCGGTATATTATCACATGGGAAAGAATTCAAACACTGAAATCCTGAATCGTTGGATACCAACGAATACAAATACCGACCTGCCTGCACTGATGTCGGACATTGCAGCCCGTTCTGCTGATTATCAGTTCTATTCCATTTATGGGCAGATGTATAACAGGCTCGATACGTGGGTGAAGGATTGCAGCTACTGGCGACTGCAGAGCCTGCGCCTAGGCTATAAGCTTCCGAAGGAGTGGCTCCAGAAGGTGGGCATCACTTCGGCATCACTGTCTCTCGAAGGTCGTAACCTGCTGGTCTTCGCCAGCAACTACGATAACTATCTTGACCCTGAGACAATGGGCAACCCCTTTGCACAGCCTATTGCCAAGAGTCTTATCTTTGGCCTTAACCTAAACTTCTGACGTCCTATGAAAACAAAGAACATCTTATATAGTCTATTGTCTGGTTTCTTTTGTTGCCACATCTTGACAACGATGACCAGTTGTGACAGCTTCCTTGACATCACCCCCACTGGTATGGTCATTGCTACTACAGGCGCAGAGTATAGAGCGATGCTCACCAAAGAGTATGATGCCTTTCCCTCAGACAGATACAAGACGAGCGTACGTACAGATGAGGTAAATTACGCTAAAGTTAAGGTTAATAGTGAGTGGGAGAATTATCTTGACTTGTGGCGATGGAAGGATGAGGATCCATCATCGACAACGCTAACGTTTGAAAACTGGACACAGTACTATCATGCTATTTATGTGTCGAACTACATTATTGAGCATCAGAACGATATTGTTGAGATATCTGCTGAAGATAAGGCACAACTTGTGGGCGAGGCATATATGATGCGTGGCTACTGCCACTTCTTGTTAGTAAATTTGTACGCAGAAGCTTATACACATTGCATCCCTTCAAAAACACGCGGTGTACCCATCATGCTGGAGGCCAATGTCAACGCCGTTCCTCGTAGTAGTAGTGTGGAAGCAGTTTATCAGCAGGTGCTTGCCGATGTCATTACTGCTGAGGATATGATGAACAAAACATCGTGGGAAGAAGGTTACAACTATCGTTTCAACAAGATATCAGCAACCGCACTGCTCGCCCGTACCTATTTATATATGGGCAACTGGCAGGAGGCTTTGACGGCTGCTAAGAAAGTGATTGCGAGTCATGGCGATTTGGTGGACTTGGTCAATGGTACCATACTGCCTGACAACTATAAGTCCGTAGAGAACATCGTTGCGCTTGAGAAACTGAATGCAGATCTTAAGTCTGGGATAGAAGCTTATCCTAATACAGATTTTATCGCTCGTTATAAGAGTGGCGATGGGCGTCGCTTGAAATATTTCAGGCGTCCAACTAGCACTACATGGGCGCTGCAAAAGACTGACGGCTATTGCTCGTTCCGCAGTGCTGAGGCGTATCTGACAGCTGCTGAAGCTGCCTGCCAAATGGGTAATACGACAGGTGCTATTGACGATTATATGAAGCCTCTGTTGCAGAAGCGTCTGTCAGCTGCCCTCTATGCTACGACCATCAGCAATATCGAAGCTATGACACAGGCGCAACTCTTACAGGAAATCTATGATGAGCGCGCCCGTGAGCTCGCCTTTGAGGGGCATCGCTGGTACGACCTTCGTCGCACGACTCAGGAAACCCTCACTCGCACCTATGGCGGACAGACCTATACGCTGACGCCGGAGAAATATACGATACGCTTCCCTTCAGTAGCCGTGGAGGCTAACCCTGAGATTGAAATATGGTGACATTCGCGATAGAAACAACTTTATTTATCCACTTTTAAATTAAAAGCTTATGAAGAAAATTTTACTCATGATGGTAGCTCTTGTAGCTACGGTGTCCATCTCCGCACAAGATGATGAGGGATGGAGCAAAAGTTTCGCTCCTGTGAGCGATAAGGCTGAGCTGGGCGGCCTTTGCACAGCAGTGGCTGGTGACGGTTCCGTCTATGCCAGCAGCACTTACAACCAGGCTTTCACGTTTGCTGGTAAAGCTGTTGCCGACCCCGATGGTCTCACCTCCTCCTGCATTGTCAAGTATGACAAGGATGGCGCTGAGAAGTGGGCTATCAGCCTCGTTGGTAAGTGCAAGATCTATGCGATGACTGCCGATGCAGACGGCACATTGTATGTTGCTGGACAGTCTCAAGATGAGAAAGTGGTGATAACTGATACACAGGGCCATGAAAAGGAGATTCAGAATCCTAAAAGATTGGATCCTTTCTTTGAGGAGTTTGTTTCAGCAAATGAAGGCTTCTTCGCAAAGATTGACAAGGATGGTGTTCTGCAAAGTATTTTGACCCTTATTCCAGAGGTAAATCCTGACATCTTATCTATTGTAGGAGACCCCTATGGTATGGGTATGGAAGGACCTATCTATGACTACTCTTTCAACGACCCAGTCTACGTATTACCTAAGAAGATAGTATTGGACGGTGATAAGGTTTATGTGGCTGCTGGTTTTGCTGGTGATATTGCTGAACTTGGATGGAAAGGCTGTTACCTCAATTACTTTGGCATGGATGAGACGATTCTTGATGTCAAGAGCCTCGGTATCTTCTCTATGGACAAGAATCTACTTAATCTTGCCAGTGTAGCAACTGTTCAGGCAACAGAAAAGGTACAGACCATGACTCAGTACTATCCAGCAACCATCGACTTTGTTGTATATAATGGTGTTCCCCATGTAGCCTTTATTGGTGCTGGTGAGCTGACGTTGGCAACTGCTGCAGGTTCAAAGAATTTTGCTTTTGATGTAACTGATGATGGATTAAATCATGCACTTGTTCTTGCAAATGTCAACGCTCCAGAGCAACCCAAGGTGTTCAATGCCGCTCCTGCTAACTATCTTGGTGCTACTTACAGCTTGGGTGATGCTGCTATTGCTGGTGATGCTTGCATCCTGGCTGGTACGTTCTATGGCAATTTCCCCTTGGACAATGCGATTACAGTTGATGAAAATGCAGCTTTCGTGGCTTCTATTGACATGAAGGAATGCACACTCAACTGGAGGTACATCCCCAATGTGCATGCCGAGGCTACCTGCATGATTGTTACTGGTGAGGAGACTCACCTTGCCACCGCAGAGAAGAAATATACGGTTAAGACTGCTGACGGCAAAGAGAAAGATATCATGGAGCAGGGCTTCGCTGATGCCAGCAGCTACAACGATCAGTATTGCAGCACCATCTTTGCTGATGATACTAACGTTTGCATCTTCTCCCCGAAGTTGAAGCCCAGCAATGTCCAGGCTGCTCAGGATGTACAGAACGGTGCTGTGAAGGTTTATACACTTGAAGGTATCGAGCGTCCTGCTCTCCAGAAAGGTCTGAACATCATCCAGACCGCTGAAGGCACACAGAAAGTACTGAAGTAAGCTCTTTAATAGGTATAGACCTATCGGCCAAAAGGTCTATACCTTTTGCGCTACAAGTCTATACCTTTTGGGCTACAGGTCTATACTTTTGGAATCACAGGTATATAGGTATCAGAAAATACGTCCGGACGAACTCGCAAAATCGTCCGGACGTTTTTCATTTTCGTCCAGACGATTTCGATTTCTGTGTATTTCCGAAGATTGACGTCAATCTACATCAATCTTATACGTCAATCTACATCAATCAACATATTCTACACTTCAAGACATATCCATACTTCCCTAATTCTGTATTTCTGTTCTTCCGCGCAACTTTTTGCGCTTTTTCTTTGTCGAATCCTACATTATCTCTATTTTTGTGGCGTAATACCTTCATTGTGCTGCATTTACTTTCTAAACTAGCCCATGAACTGAGATGATTGATGCATCATTGCCATACTTGACAATCTTCCTATTGCTGTTATTCCTGATATATCCTTATAAAAGATGTAATGATTATCATAGAAATAGCATCAAATGGATGTGCTTGCTTCTTTTTGTGCTATTTTTCGGTCTGCATGGACCGATAGGCGATGATTATGAAGCGTATAAAAGTTTCTATGAAAACTTAAAAAACCCTTTAGTGGGGATGAGTGAGTTTGAGCCTGGCTTTGTCCTAATAGCGTGGAGCTTGAAACTGTTACATTTACCTTTTTGGTGTTTGCTGCTAACCTTCTCTCTCCTGATAAATGTCCTCCTCTTCCGATTCTTATGGCATAGAGATGAGAATATACCTTTTGTCTTGTGCATATTCCTTGCCATGGGAGGGGTGATGAATGAGATGAATTTTCTCAGAAGTACCATTAGTCTGATGCTATTTGCTAATTCTATCACTTACCTTACGACACGACAAACAGGAAAATATATGGCAATCAACGCCATTGCCATCTTGTTCCATTATTCGTCTATCATTTATCTGCCTTTGTACTTCGTGCTGAACAAGAGAGCACCTCGAAAGTTGATTGTTTATTTGATGATCTTTGGTCTCTTGTTTACTTATATACACATTCCTTTCTTTGCTCCGATAAAAAATCTTTTTGACTTGTTCCATTCAGAATCTCTGAATACGTTGACCTCATACTATCTTTCCACAGAAATGTATTTGGGGCCATCCTTAGGGACTTTGGAAAGGGTGGTGACCGCCTTTGCTGTGTGGTATTACTATGACAAGCTTACCCAAACGGATATGGGAAGATTCGCAGTGAATGGTTTTCTCCTCTTCTATTTCTGCTATGCCTTTTTCTCGGCGTATGCGATGCTGGGAATTAGGACGGCAAATATGTTCATCTTTGCCTATTGGCTTTTGTGGCCATTGATTCTTCAGCAAATCAGCAATTCCAAAGTTAAAGCTGGAGTAGTTATTCTAATGACTATATACATGATTGAAAGAATAATTGGTTTAGGATCATTGCCGCAATGGCGTTATTCAATAGAATTTTTCACGAATTAAATAGATTATTATGAGAGCTGATATCAAACGGATCGTAGAGCGTTTTTTCTTATTGTGTATCCCTCTTCTATTGGTGGGAAATATGGTATATGCATATCAGAATGGTGTTACATTAGATGTACAGGATGCTGGTAGTGAAACTCTTGTAAGGTACCAGACAGAACTGACGGATGTGTATAATAACTATTCACAAAAAATAAGTGCTTATGCTACCAGTATAAGAAATACGTATAAGCCACAACTGGATAGTACGTATTCTGTGTACTATAACCAGATGCAGTATAGCTATGACCAATATAATGCACAAGAAATCACTGAGAACCAATATTATAAAAATGTTGGAGATGCGTGTGTGGATGGAAAAAGTGCGTTGCAAAGTATATATAATAGTGCACAATCGGCGCAAAACACCTATGCATCAAACGAATCTGCCTTGTCAGGAGTGAAACAGTATCAGACAGAGTTATCGGATGTATATAGCTCCTATAAGAATCAGTTGGAATCCAATAGCTCTACCAATAAATCTAGCATACTTAATCAACTGCTCAATGTCTTTAATCAATGGAATGACAAAATACAAGCGTTGATTGATACTTATTATGCTTCAATGACTTTGTCAAGTTATGTGAACACGGCAGCTGATTATAGTGCGCAAGGAAAGGCTGAATTAAAGACCTATTATGAGGAGGCATTGAAGGGAAATATCCCTTCTGATGATGAGGAGGAATTTGAAATCATCTACAGCACTAACGAGAGCTTCGCTGTTACTGCTAACGGAACATTTCCCGTAGGGTGGCTGGCCAACGATAACGGAACTATACACCAGTATGGTCTAACTGACAATGGTGAGGTCTGGAATTATAACTGGGGCGGAAATACAGGCGGCGGTGGTTGTCGTTCCATGACGGGCTACAGTGGCGACCTCAACGGTGCTGCCATTTACTGGCGTAACGTGAACGGAGCCTCTACGTTAGGTACCTTGACTTATGGTGAACAGGTGAAAGATTGGATACTTCCAGATGGAAGTATTGATTCTGAGATGCCCGAGGGTATAGCTCTCCAACTTGATGCTCGCAAATACCAAATCGCTATCCGCATGTGCGCATGGAAGAATCTCAACGGCAACTCAGACACTTTTAGCGAAGAGAATGCACCTAAGTATGACTTCACTATAGAAGATTTGGACGGCAATGTGTATGCACGCTTCACCGATCTTGTTGCTATGCCAAACGTGAACGGTTCTCAGGACTTGCCTGTCACAGGCGTTCAACCTTTTGTGGCTGATTTTATAGTTGACAAGGCTGGCTACTATATGCTGAAATTCTCCACTACCCAGCCCAGTGGCGAGTACCTGCTCGGCGGTGCTGATCTCGTTGCATTGTCTTCTAAGACCAATACGACAGAGACTTTTTTAATAGATAACATGGCGTTTAAGATAACCAGCCAGACATCTGAGAAGACTGTTACCTACGTTCAAGGACCTTCAACGGAGCAGCTGACCGTTCCAAGTTCAGTATCTTATTCAGGTAAGACCTATACTGTCACCGCTATCGCTGACAGCGCTTTTGCCAGTCTGCCGCAGCTCAAGAGCGTGAAGATACCGTCTTCAGTCAAAGCCGCAGGCAAAAATCTGTTTGCAGAGAGCCCCCATGTGGCAGCGATTACTTGGGAAGCTCCAATCAAGATGACACAAGAGATGGCTGGAAGTGTAGTGAATAATCCAAACCTGCTGTTCTATACGTCAAATATGGCTTATGCACTGGATGGTGTAACAAACGTCATCAACTTACAGACGAAGCAGGCTGAGCGCATTGTCCTTTCAGATGGAGAAAGCAATGACTTCTACTGCCCAGAGGAGTTTACCGCAAGCAGTATCAGCTACACTCATGATTATCGGCTATTCACTGTAACTGGGAAGTGTCAAGGCTGGGAGTCATTGGTATTACCTTTTGATGCGACGGAGATTATACATGAGAAAAATGGTATTATCACTCCCTTTGGCGTGTTACAGATTGGACGTGAGCTAGAGAACGGCACAAAGCCCTTCTGGTTATATGAATATACTAAACGAGGTGCTTTTGCAGAGGCTGAGGGCATTGAAGCAAATGTGCCCTATATCCTCTCAATGCCGAACGAAGAGAGACTTCTGGATGAGTATATCCTTGCTGGTAAAGTGACCTTTAAGGGAATGAATGCCACTGTGAAAGCGTCTTCTAATACAACGTCTGTAAAGAGCGGAATATATAATTTTACTCCGAACTATCAAAACGGGACATCTGAAACAGTCTATCTGCTGAATGTGGATGAGAGCTATGATGGTAACCCGAAAGGTAGTGTCTTTGTCAAGAGTGACCTCATCGGACGTCAGACTCGTCCCTTCGAAGCATACTTCCATCTGGATGGCAGTGCAGGCGTGAAGTTCTACTTCAGCGTCTTCGATGGACTAACGGACGGTATCAGGTCAATGGAACCTGCGAAGCGTAATAGTAATGCTGAGTACTATCAGTTGGATGGTACAAAGCGGACAAGTCCACAACGAGGCTTCAACATCATCCGCACAAAGGATGGGAAGACGCAGAAGGTGTTAGTACCATAATAACAAAAAAGAGGCTGCGAAAGCAGTCTCTTTTATTTCTTTCTTGCAGGTAACGACCATTAAGCCTCTTCAGCCTTGATAGCCTTCTTCTCAGCGATGCGGGCTTTCTTACCCGTGAGGCCGCGAAGATAGTACAGCTTAGCACGACGCACCTTACCAACCTTGTTGACGGTGATGCTGTCAATGTTCGGGCTTGAGATGGGGAAGATGCGCTCTACACCGATGGTGCCGCTCATCTTGCGAACTGTGAAACGCTTCTGGTCGCCGTGACCGCTAATCTTGATGACTACGCCGCGGTACAGCTGGATGCGCTCCTTGTTACCCTCGACAATTTTGTAAGCAACAGTCACAGTGTCACCAGCCTTGAACTGGGGATAGCTCTTACCCGTTGCAAATGCTTCTTCAGCAATTTTAATGAAATCTGCCATTGTTCAAAATGGATTAAATTGTTGTTGTCGGTCAATCGTGGGCATAACAGGGAACTCTGCATCCTGCCAGCGACCCACGCTGAAAGCGGGTGCAAAGATAAGGAAAAGTTTAGAGTTAAATGCTTAAAATTGAAAGTTTTTTCATTTTGGGAGCCCATTTTCTGCTTTTTTGCCTACCTTTGCGCTCAAAATCAAGGTTAAAACACATGAAAAAGGTTCTATTTACGAATTTACTCTTAGCACTTCTGCTTACCGCGTGCCGCACCACGCCTTATGTCTTAACGAGCGTGGAACCGCACCGCATCGAGGTCACCAAAGCGCTGGACGCTACCCCTAATCTCCAGGCAACTGAATTCATCAAGCCGTATCTGGCTGGGGTGGATAGTCTGCGCAAACCCTATCTGGGACAATGTGAGATGTGTTTGACGGCTGGTCGTCCGGAGAGCCTGTTGAGCAACTGGGTGGCCGACGCGCTGGTAACGAAAGGCGAAGAACTCGGCTACCTGCCAGATTTGGGCGTGTGCAACGTGGGCGGTCTTCGTGCTGCTTTGCCCAAGGACACCGTGACACGCGGTGATGTCTTCAGTACCTCTCCCTTTGAGAATTTCTTTACGATTCTGAAACTGCGAGGAGCTGATGTGCTGGAGTTGTTCCAGAACATGGCTGCCGTGTATGGTGAGGGTGTCAGCAGCAGTGCCCGTCTGGTCATCACCCTCGACGGACGTCTGAAAAGCGCTACGCTCAATGGTCAGCCAATACAGAAGGACCGCATCTATACCATTGCCACCATCGACTACTTGGCCGAGGGCAACGATAAGCTCTATGCACTGAAGAAAGCCGTGGAGCGCAAAGATACACGCGAACATCTGCGTGATATCATCATGGAGCGATTGCAGGCTTTAGATCAACAAGGACTGAAAGCCACTGCGCAGATTGAGGGGCGCATCACCATCGTGCAGGAAGGTGAACTGCCGCCCAAAGTGCAGGAGACCGTCAACAAAAAAGTCCTCAATGGCACTGAGCAACGTATTGTCATCAATGACAGTCTTGATGCCATCACTCCCAAACCCGTCGAGAGCCTGCTGCTCGTGCACACCAACGATACCCACTCTTGCATCGAACCCTTGAACCCGCTGCTCGCTGACACGGCACAGGCTGACAAGGGCGGTTATCTGCGTCGTGCTGCGCTGTTGCAAGAGTTGCGTGAGACCTATCCCGACCTGCTGCTCGTGGATGCCGGCGATTTCTCACAGGGCTCACCTTATTATACGCTCTACGAGGGCGATGTCGAAGTGGGGCTGATGAACCTGATGGGCTACGATGCTGCTACCATCGGCAACCATGAATTCGACTACGGTCTTGAGAACATGGCTCGCATCTTCCGTTTGGCCAAGTTCCCTATCGTGTGCTGCAACTACGACTTCACCCAGACACCTGTCGAGGGCCTTGTCAAGCCCTATGTCATCGTGGAGCGTGCAGGCTTGAAAATCGGAATCTTAGGTGTATCACCCGAGATGGCTGGCTTGGTCTCTGTCCATAACTTCGAGGGTGTAGGCTTCACCGACCCCATTAAGGCCGCACAGCCCATAGCCGACTATCTGAAGAATGAGGAGAAGTGTGACTTGGTGGTGTGTCTTTCTCATTTGGGTTGGAACATCGATGGTGTCTCTGACGAGGAGCTGATTCCCGCCACGCGGAACATTGATATTGTCATTGGCGGACACAGCCACACCTACTTTGCTTGCCCGCAAATCCTCAACAATCTCGATGGCAAACCTGTACTCGACAACCAGATGGGAAAGAATGCACGCTTCGTGGGTACACTCCTTCTGAACTTCGCTACACAATAAAATCCCTTCACGCGCGTTTTTATTAGAGATGAAACGTGCCATCCTCATAGTTCTCACTTGCATCTCCGCGCTGTCAGCCGCAGCGCAGGAGCGGGTTATCCAGCATCGTCCGTATCTGGATAACCGTTTCTTGCACTATGGTTTCTTTGTCGGTATGAATATGATGGACATGGAGGTGCAGAACAATGGCTACGTAGATCCTACCACAGGTGAACGCTGGTACACCGAGGTGGATAACTACCAGCCGGGCTTCTCCGTGGGAGTCCTGGGCGAGATTCGTCTGAACAAATACGTGGGCTTCCGCATCCAGCCTACGATGCACTTCGGCCAGAAACATGTCTTTTTCCACGAGCAGACCACCAAGCGCGACTCCACGCAGAACATCAAATCCACTTATATCTCCGTGCCGATAGAGCTGAAGCTGGCGGCTCCCCGCTACAACAACTTCCGCCCCTACGCCATGTTTGCCGTTGCACCGGCCTTCGACCTCACCACCCGCAAGCATAACGCCTTGCTAACCGAGGGCTTCGACTGCTTCATCGAAGTTGGCGCCGGTTGCGACTTCTACCTGCCCTTCTTCAAACTCATCCCCGAACTGAAGTTCTGCTTCGGTCTCCGCGACATCCTCGTTCATGACCGCACCGACCTCATCGACGAGACCCTGTTGAAGTTCACCAACAGCCTCAACAAAGGCTCCGCCAAGATGATTGTCCTGACCCTCTACTTTGAATAACGGTAACGAGAAGTAGGCCCACAACCGAACAAACAGCGTTATACTCAGAAGGACGCCGCTCCGTACTCTATGTCGGCGATTTTTAATAGGGCCTCAAGGTAATAATAATCTGCATAGATGATGCTGGCATCGATTTCTGAGCCGGCTGGATGGTGACCAGTGCTGTGCATGAGGAACGCGACGTTCTTGTCGCGGCTCTGATATCGGTCGGTGCTTAGGTCACGAAGCATGGCAATAGCGGCTTCGCGATAGTTTTTCCCCTTTTCTGCATCGACATACTGGCAAAGTTCCAGAAGCGCTGAGGCTACTACACAAGCGGCAGATGCATCTTTTAATTTTTCACTTTTCACTCTTTCATTTTTCATTTCAGGAATGTCCATGTCCCAAAGGGGCACCCAATCATCCGATGTTTCTTTCAGTCGTTTTAGATAGATGTCTGTCACCTTTTGGGCGAAATCAAGGAAACACTTGTCCTTTGTAAAGCGATAGACCATCGTGTAGCCGTAGATGGCCCACGACTGTCCGCGACTCCACATCGAGGAGTCTGCATAGCCCTGATGCGTCATGCCTTTGATGAAGTGACCGTCTATCGTATCATAAATTACTACGTGATAGCAGCTGCCATCCTCGCGGAAATGGTTCTTCATCGTCGTTTCCGCATGGCGAACGGCTATCTCTTTCCATTTATCACTTTTCACTTTTTCATTTTTCACCTCTTGGCTTGCCCACAATAGCAGCTCCAGATTCATCATATTGTCCATGATGGTGTTGTGACCGCCATAGTCCTTCACGTGGCGCGGCCAACTAAGGATCGTGCCCGCCTTATCATTAAATAAGGTAGCCAGTGAATCGGCAGCTTGCAAGGCGAGTTGCTTGTAGCGTTCGTTGCCCGTCGCTTCATATCCTTTTAGGAATGAGTTAATGGTAATAAAGCCCAGGTCGTGGTCATAGACGGGCTGACTGATGATAGGCACAATGGCCTCAGTATAGCCCTCCGCCACCTTCCGCAGTAAATCCACATCTTCACTTTTAACTTTTTCATTTTTTACTTGCGCAGCGTAGTCCATCCACAGAACACCCGGCCAGAAACCCGAGCACCACTCGTTGGCAGCGACTTTTCGGCAGTTCCATGTAGTCTCTCCTTCCAGAATATTGCGCGGCTCCATCGTATAATCGTAGCAACTGTCAGCAGTTTGCAAGGTTTGCAATGCTTTGTGAACTTGCAATGTGCAATAGTTCAACTCCTTATTGGCATCAAATGCTATCGGTTGACTTTGGCAACCGACTATCAAACAGAGCATCACTCCGTAAAAAAACGACTTTTTCATAACGAATGTTTTCTATTTATACGATTTCGGTCAGAAAAATACTTAAAACGTGCTGCAATATTATTTGTTCTAAGTATATTTGCAGGGTTGTTCGTATATATGAGAGGAAGGTCAAATATCCATTATTATGATGAAACGACAGTTTTTGAGTTTATTCTTGATTATTTTTCATTTGTCATTTTGCATAGCGCAGAGTGACTACAAGATGGCTGGCCCTTATGAAGTGGTGGCCCGCGACGGTGAATTCCGAGGCAGTAAAGGTGGCAGCGAGCGCGATATGAAGGCGGCTTGGGACTTTGCCAAAGAAGGTAAACACGATGAGGCCTTGCGCATCATCAATGCCTATGCTGATAAGTTGCAGCGACTCGATGGTCATGATGCACCGCTCTGTCTGATTCAGGGCTATTGGCTTTGTCGTGCGATGATGATTGAGAAGGCTCATCGGACACCGGCTTGGGAAGCGATGCTGCGTCGTGCGATGGTGCCGACGATGGATCGATTTGAGGCGAACTCACCTTATGCCAACGGCAACTGGGGTGCCATCGTGAACCGCTTCCGTATGGCATGTGCTCTCGCCGTCGATGACAAAGGAATGTATCAGGCTGCCATCGACTATTATCTGCACGCCAACGACAACGGAGCGCTGCCTAACTATGTCAGCGAGACGGGCCAGTGTCAGGAGACAGGACGCGACCAAGGTCATGCCCAATTGGGCTTAGGTGCTATGTGCGAGATCTGCGAGATGGCGTGGATGCAAGGAGATGATTTGTGGGGAGCGCTTGACAACCGTCTGATGAAAGGACTTGAATACACCGTTAAATATAATCTCGGGTACGATGTTCCCTTTGAGACGTGGACAGACTGCACAGGGCTCTATAACGATTGGACGGAACCAGGTGCTATGGGGCGCGGTCGCATTTGGACCATCTATGAACAGCCTTACAACCATTATGTGAAGCGCAAAGGACAGAAGATGCCCTACACGAAAAAGTTGCTTGACATGCAACGGAAGGCCAAGAAGCGTGGAGAGCTGAAGTCGGGCATTGAAAGCGGCGAGTTTCGGGTGCCAGGTGTCACAGAAGGACAGAAACTGCATCAAGTGTTCACTTACCCCGCCCCTGAAGGTGCTCCCTTGAAACATGACTACGATGTGTATATCCAGCCGCGTGGTCAAAAGGAGTGGACGAAGATAGACACCTATATGGCGAAGGTGAATGCGCCTGTACCGCAAGTGAAAAGTGAAGGAGTGAAAAATGAAAAATTTGAAATACTTTCGGGAACAGGGCACAAGGTGAGTGAGATTTCTTATTGTTTCTTCGATTTTACGGGTGATGTGTTTGTGAAGGTGATCAGCAAGAAAAAGAAGTTCAAGAGTGCCAGGATTCGTCCGGACTATCGCGGCACGATAGCCAATGTGCAGAATGACTCGACTGTGCAGTTCCTGCTGTTCCAACCGGAAAATGTCAGTGTAGAGTTCGATGGAAACATCACCGACAACCTGTTGGTGTTTACCTCGAAACCGACTATTAGCAAAGAAGATGCCGAGAAAACTGCCAATACACAGGGCCGCGCCTTCCGCTACTATCCTGCTGGGATGTACACGGAAGAGACAATCAAGGTACCGTCGAATACCACGGTCTATCTCGATGGTGGCAGTTATTTTTCTGGCACCTTTGCTATAGAGGACGCTGAGAACGTAAGTATCCTTGGGCGTGGCATTGCCCGTCCAATGAAAGGCTATGAGGGTTGTCATATACATCGCTCCAAGAACGTATTGATCGACGGACTGATTGTGAACACCTGCCCCATTGGTGGTAGCATCGACGTGAGGCTTCATGATGTGCGGAGCATCTCTCATCCACAATGGGGTGACGGACTGAATGTCTTTGGCGGAAGCAGCGACATCCTCTACGACCGTGTGTTCTGCCGTAATAGCGATGATTGTACCACAGCCTATGCCACTCGCAAAGGCTTCAACGGTTCCGTTCGTAATGTCCGCATGACGAACTCGACATTGTGGGCCGACGTGGCTCATCCCATCTTCATCGGACTGCATGGAGCTGCTGCAGGTCCTAATTCAGAACTGCGCGATACGGTGGAGAACCTGCGCTATGAAAACATCGATATCATCTGCCAAGCCGAATCGCAAGTTGATTACCAAGGCTGCCTCGCCATCAACTGCGGCGACAACAACATGGTGCGTAACATAACGTTCGACAACATCCGCATCGAAGGCATCCGTCAGGGATGCATCACGCAGGTCAAGGTAGGATGGAATCAGAAGTATTGCAAAGCCCCGGGCCTCGGCGTCGAAGACATCACTTTCCGCAATATCCGCTATTATGGTGCGCAACCCTATATGTCTGTCATCAATGGCTACAACGAAAACCGCAAGGTGAAAAACATCACCTTCGAAGGTCTGAAAATCAACGGCCAACAAATTTACGACGATATGCCCGGTAAACCCAAATGGTATCAGACCGCCGACTACGTCCCCATGTTCGTGGGTAACCATGTGGAAGGCTTGACATTCAAGAAATAATTTGAATATAACACCATTATGAAACGTATTCTTACCTTCGCATTTTTCATTTTTAACTTTTCATTTTTCATTTCGTCGCAGACGACCGATCGTGGTTTCATCCACCCAGGTGGTTTGCATACCCAAGCCGACTTTGATCGTGTGAAAGCACAGATTGCTGACGGCAACGCCAATGTCAAAAAGGCGTATCAAAAATTGAAGGTAGCGGAATATGCCCAAGCGTCTGTCACGACATCGCCTGTGGAGACCATTGTGCGTGGTGGCGGTTCAGGCGAGAATTATATCAATGCGGCTCGTGGAGCTACCATGGCTTATCAGAATGCTTTGCGATGGAAGATTGCTGGCACGACAACAAATGCCAAGGCAGCCGTACGTATTCTCATGGCTTGGTGTAACAAAACGACGGATATCAGTGGCAACTCAGATGCTTGTCTGGCCGCAGGGCTTTATGGCTATCAATTTGCACAGGCTGCAGAGTTGATGCGTGATTATGAAGGGTGGAGTCGCGATGACTTTGCAAAATTCCAGCAATGGATGCTGACGTTGTGGTATCCTAAGGCCATAGGTTTTTTACGTTCTCGGAATGGCACATGGGAAAATAGTGGCAAATGGTGGCAGGCACCAGGTCACTATTGGAGTAACTGGGGCTTATGTAATGCGTTGTGCGTGATGTCTATTGGTATTCTCTGTGACAACGTGCAAATTTACAACGAAGCGATTTCCTTCATCAAATATGACCAGGTGGGCAACTATACCGAGCCGCCAGCTCTATACGACGTAACGGGTCACGAGGATTTCACAGGCAAGGTGATTCGAAATGATGGCCTGACAGATTTCTGGGGTAATCTCATTGTGACAACGTCACAGGTTCAAGGGTCCAAGTTCAAGGTGCAAGGAGGAGAAGAAGTGGAAGTTGGAGGATATGGCGAGTTGGGCCAGATGAACGAAAGCGGACGTGACACAGGTCATTCCGCAATGGCGCTGGGACTAGCCATAGATATCGCCAAAATGGCTTATAATCAAGGTGACGACCTCTTTGCTTACATGAACCATCGTCTGGCAGCTGGCATCGAATATGTGGCAGCACAGACACAGAGCGTTGAGGGACTACCGTGGATGAATTACCACTATGGTACGAACGGTCTTTATTACAGTGACGGCCGTACGTGGGTGATGACAGAACCTGCCCTCGGTGCACAGATGCGACCCTATTGGGGTACGGTCATTGGCATTTACGAAGGTGTGAAAGGTGTCACAATGCCCTTTTCTGAGAGGGCGTATGCTGATATGGGAATTGACGAGGGAGGTAAAGGCTCCACCAGCGGTGGCTATGACCACTTAGGCTACTCCGTACTGATGAACACTTACGAGCCACAGCTCTGTCCTGCCGAACAGATACCGACAGAACTGACACCGAAGATGGAATACAGCACTACGCTCACTGCCAGTCTCATCCCTAGTCTTGCGCAAGAGAAGAAGCGTGGGTTGGTCAGCGGAAAGGTTGCTTACCACAATGAACTCGGAGCCCTCGTTAACACATACTCCACTACGAAGAGCGCACCTCTGGCCAAAGGGAAGACATTGCTTCTCAGTCCCCAGCTGCCCGAAGGTGAAGAGGACACAGGTCAATGGCAATGGAATACGGGTGAGACGACTCGTGAGATCACCGTCAATACAGACTGGAGCTATGTCTATCGTGTCACCTACACCAATCCCCGTGGCATTCAGAGCCACCTTGCATTTTTCATCGCCACAACAGATAAGGGGGACCCTGTGGGAATCGAAAGACTCAAACAAACCTCCACTCTTCTAAAGGGAGTAGAGCAAGGGAGAATCTTCAACATGTCTGGTCAGAGACTGAAGACGGTGAAGAAAGGTATCAATATCATCAACGGCAAACAGTGCCTCTTTATTTAGCAATGACCTATGAAGTCAATATTACGTTCTTTATTCATCCTCATTTCTTTGTTTTTCGTTTCCCCGATCGTAGCTGTAGGACCAAGTGGCATATATCAGTGGTCTGTAGCATTGAAAGGGTATATCTCGACCGAGACAGGTAAGGCTCCGACAGCTTACTTGTGGATCCCTGAGGGCTGCCAGCAAGTTAAGGCTGTGGTATTTGCCCAGCAGAACATGACGGAAGAGATGATTTTCAAGATGCCCGTATTCCAGAAAAGAATGCAGGAGTTAGGGGTTGGCTTGATATGGGTAGCGCCTTGGTTTACTCAAAACTGGGACCCGACGACAGGTTGTCAACAGACCTTTGAAGAAATGATGGTGGGATTGGCAGGACAGAGCGGACATCAAGAGCTGGAACGAGTACCTGTCATTCCCTTGGGACACTCAGCACAGGCCACCTTTCCCTGGAATTTCGCCGCCTGGAACCCTGATCGTACTCTCTGCATCATCTCGTTTCATGGCGATGCCCCACGTACCAATCTTTGTGGCTACGGAACAGCGAATGTGGAATGGGGACGTAAACGTAATATCGACGGCATTCCTGGACTGATGATTGAAGGGGAGTACGAATGGTGGGAGGCGCGTGTGCGTCCGGCGCTGGCTTTCCAGATGATGTACCCAAAGGCATGTATCTCGTTTCTTTGTGATGCCGGCAGCGGCCACTTCGAGTGTATGCCCGAGACAGCGGAGTACATCGCCAAGTTCATCGAGAAAGCAATGGACCAGCGTATGCTGAACGATGGCACACTAAAGAAGTTGAATCCTAAAGACGGTTGGCTTGCTTGCCGTTATAATCCCGACCTCCAGCCAAACGATGGCGATGAAGCCCAAGATGACATATTCCAATTAACAATTAACAATTCACAATTAACGGCTGGGAATGCCCAGCGTCCAGCCCCCGCACCTTATTCTTTATATCAGGGTGACCGCCACGATGCCTTCTGGTATTTCGACCGTGAGATGGCCGAATTGACCGAAGCCCGTTACGCGGAGACACGTGGCAAGCAAACAAGGACGATTGAGGTGGGTAAACCCCAATGGAGTGCCGATAGTAAGACCGTCACCATCAGAGCCCCCAAAGATGTCCGCATCGAGGTCATCAGTGGCCCCCTCCAATTCTTTACTTTTCACTCTTCACTTTTCACTTTCAAGGTCTATCCCTACGAGGCCGGTCTCGACAATCCCAAACGGTCTTTTACTTCCTGGCTTATAGCCATTCGCGATGGAGACAATACTTATAAGCGAGTGGTGAAACCCATAGAGATTAAAATACGCTAACAAGAAGCACAATGAAGAAAGCCTTTCTGATTTTCTCATTTGTCATGTGTCATCTGTCATTTTGCTTTTCCCAGCAAAACGTGCAACCATTTGCGCTGACAGATGTGAAGTTGTTGCCGAGTCGATTCCAACGGAATATGCAGCGCGATTCGGCATGGATAGCCTGTATTTCGGTTAATCGCCTGTTGCACTCATTCCGTAACACGGCTGGTGTCTATACTGCTCTCGAGGGTGGCTATGATGCAGGTCTGAAACTGGGTGGCTGGGAGTCGCTCGACTGCGACCTGCGCGGGCACATCACGGGTCACCTATTGTCGGCAATGGCCTATCTGCAGATGAAGGAGAAGGCTGATTCGTTGGTACAGGGACTGGCTGAGGTGCAAAAGCAATATGGCACAGGCTATCTCTCTGCTTTTGGAGAAGGATTGATAGACCGCAACATTCAGGGAAAGAGCGTTTGGGCACCGTTCTATACACTGCATAAGATACTGCAGGGACTCATTGACCAATATACTATGTGCCATAACGAGACTGCACTTGAAGTGGCGAAAGGGATGGGTGATTGGGCCTATAACAAGCTGAAGCCTCTCTCCGAGGAGACGCGCCTAAAGATGATCCGCAATGAGTTCGGCGGGTTCAACGAGGCCATGTATAACCTCTACAGCATCACCAAAAATGAAAAGTACCTCTGGGTGGCCCGTTTCTTCTATCATAATGACAAGATTGATCCTTTGAAACAGGGGAACGTGGATTTAGGTACGAACCATGCCAATACGTTTATTCCGAAACTGCTTGGTGAGTGTCGCAATTACGAGCTATTCGGAGATGAGGACAGCCGACGGGCTTCAGAGAACTTGTTCTGGACGCTGGTCAACGACCATGCCTTTGTGACTGGTGAAGTCTCGGATAAGGAACATCTCTTTAATCCAGAGACTCAGAGTAAACATCTGACGGGCTACGATGGAGAGAACTGTTGTACGTATAATTTATTGAAGCTTGCTGACCGTCTGTTCTGTTATCAGCCTGACAGCAAGATAGCCGACTACTATGAGCGAGCCCTTTACAACCACATCCTTGGTCAGCAGGATACGCTTACTTCAATGGTTTGCTACTTTACGCCCTTGATGACGGGTGGCTATCGTCTCTATAGTACTCGCGATAGTAGCTTCTGGTGTTGCGTAGGCTCAGGCTTCGAGAGTCATGCCAAGTATCAGTCAAGCATTTACTTTAAAAGCCTCACCCCCAGCCCCTCTCCGAATGGCGAGGGGAGTGGTTACCAAAAGACTCTCTATGTGAACTTGTTTATTCCTTCAGAACTGAAATGGAATGGTACGATTGTTCGTCAGGAAACAAGTTTCCCCGAATCGAATAAATCGACGATTACCGCTTCATCGAAGATGAATATGAAGGTACGCTATCCCTATTGGGCAACATACATGAAGGTTAATGGCAAAAAAGTAAAGGCTGATGCAGAAGGCTATGTTGTCATCAAAGCCACCAAGAAGGCAGAAATAGAGTTCGGCATGAATCTTCACGAAGAAGCCACGAAGGATGATCCAACTCGTGTTGCCTTGTTCTATGGTCCCATTGTCCTCGGTGGTCGTTTAGCCGATGTCGCTCATCCCTTCAGCGACCCTACAAAACACAATGACTACTACACCTTCGACTACGGCAAGCATAACGATATCCAACTCGGTGAAGTCAAGCACCTTGACGGGCTTCGTTTCCAAAATGTCGATGGTACCCCTATTGCTCCCTTCTACGACCTTCAGCATTGCCGCTACGTAGTCTATTGGAAAAAGAATAAGTAAAGACTTCGTTATAATCGTATTTATAATAAAACGATATGATGAGAAAGACACTTCTGTGTTTATCACTTTTCACTATTCACTTTTCACTATTCACTAGTCCCACAAAGGCACAGGGCGTATGGTGCCCTGACCGTGGTGACGGGACCTACACGAATCCTGTGCTCTATGCCGACTATAGCGATCCGGATGTGTGTGCCGTGGGTAATGACTATTACCTGACAGCCTCATCCTTTAATTGTATTCCTGGTTTGCCTATCTTACATTCCAAAGACTTGGTGAATTGGGAGATTATAGGTTATGCGTTACAGGAGCAGGAACCTAAGGAACTGTTCGATAAGCCCCAGCACGGAAAAGGTGTATGGGCTCCCGCCATCCGCCACCACGAGGGTGAGTTCTATATCTATTGGGGTGACCCCGACCAAGGCATCTTCATGGTAAAGACAAAAGACCCGGCAGGAACTTGGGATAACCCCGTCTGTGTAATTCCAGGTAAAGGTATGATTGACCCCTGTCCGTTGTGGGACGATGACGGACGCTGCTATTTGGTCAATGGTTGGGCTGGCTCGCGTGCCGGTTTCAATTCTGTACTGACAGTGAGGGAACTCTCCGCCGATGGTACACACGTCATTGGTCAACCTCGCATCGTCTTCGATGGTGGTCAAGAGAACCATACCACAGAAGGGCCGAAGTTTTACAAGCGTGATGGCTGGTACTGGATTATGTGTCCGGCCGGAGGTGTGGCGATGGGCTGGCAGTTGGCTATGCGAAGCAAGTCACCCTACGGTCCCTACGAATGGAAACGGGTGATGTGTCAGGGGAAGACCGACATCAACGGCCCGCATCAGGGTGCTTGGGTGCATACTGCTTTCGGTGAAGACTGGTTCCTTCATTTCAACGATAAAGGCGCGTACGGCCGTGTCGTTTATCTGCAACCGGTCGATTGGTCAAGCGGTTGGCCGATGATTGGCAAGAATGGCGAGCCCGTGACTACCTTTCGGAAACCGAAAGTTAGTGAAAAGGTAAAAGTGAAAAATGAAAAATTAAATCCGCAGGAGTCCGACGAGTTCAACAATGGTCAAATGGGACTTCAATGGCAGTGGCACGCCAACTATCATCAGTTCTACGGAATGCCCACAGCCAATGGCACCATGCGACTTTATACTTATGACTTGGAGGGTTCTTTATGGGACACTCCCAACTTGTTGCTTCAAAAGCCTGCGGCACCTCGTTTCACGGCTACGGCCAAGGTACGTTTTGCCTCAAAAGAAGATGCCCAATATGGTGGACTCTTGATGATGGGTCGCGACTATTCCGCATTGGTCGTTTGTCGCGAAGGTGACACGTTCCGACTCCAGCGTCACACCTGCATCGGCGCCGATAGTGGACAGGCGGAACAAGTCACAGATCTTGCTACGCTACAGCCCACGGAGCGCGACACCATCCCCTACGCTCCCGCCATCTACCTTGACATTTATCTGCGCATGACCGTCAAAGATGGTATCTGCAACTATAGCTACAGTCTTGACGGCAAGCGCTTCAGGGACGCCGGCGACAGTTTCACCATGAAGGAGGGAAAATGGATTGGCGCCAAGTTCGGTTTCGTGGCCGAACAAAGAAACAGACAGTCTAATCGTGGCTGGTTGGATGTGGATTGGATACATATAACAAAATAAAGACTCATGAAACGAATAGCTTTTCTACTTTTTCTTCTGCCGCTCGCTGTGAGTGCACAACAGATCAGTTCGCCCGATGGCAGCTACGTGCTGACCATTGGTGATGCGATGACCTATTCTGTTGACTATAAAGGCAAGACCATCATCCGGCAGAGCCAGATGGGCGTGGATATCGACAACCGCCTGTTTGAGTCGGCGCTGGGTGTACCTCGCGGTGAACACGAGAATTGGTGTGGCGACCTGGCACTGAAAAGCGAGGAACGCACGACGGTAGATACCACTTGGACACCACTCTATGGCGAGAACGCCCGCATTCGCGACCACTACAATGAGATGGTGCTGCATTATGAAAAGGGGTCAAACGGACAAGGCGTTGTTAGCGAAGGCTACGACAAACGGAAGTACTATGCGATGGACATCGTGGTTCGTGCTTATGATGAGGGCATCGCTTTCCGCTATCATTTCCCCGAGACGGCCAACAGTCTCTTCCTCCATATCACGGGCGAGCAGACGTCGTTTGCGATGCCAGAAGGTACGATGGCGTGGTATGAGGAATGGGCACAAGGTCCGTATAAAAGTGAAGTGTTAAGAGTGAAGAGTGAAGAATTAGGAGTTGAGAGTGAGTGGTATGAAAGTGAGCGGCCGTTGTTGTTGCAACTGTCCGATGGTACCTACGTTGCATTGTTGGAGGCTGCGATGAAAGACTATACGCGTGGGAAGTTCAAGCTGAAGGGGGATAATGAGTTGCAAATAGCGATGTACGATTGCGCCGACATCATCTCGCCCTACGACACCCCATGGCGCGTCATCATGGCCGGTGAACGAGCAGTGGATCTCATCAATCACAAAGATCTTATTTTGAATCTAAACGCGCCAGCCGATTCTTCACTCTTCACTCTTAACTCTTCGTTTGTCAAGCCAGGTAAGGCTTTCCGCGCCTGCCGTCTCGATAAGGCCTCTATCTTCAAGAGCATCGACTTTTGTGCTGAATTTGGCATTCCATACGTGGAGCTGGATGCAGGCTGGTACGGCCCTGAAGGCAAGGTTGCCAGCGATGCCCGCAAAGTCATTGAGACACGCGACTTCACGATGCCCGAGGTGTGCGAATATGCAAAGTCGAAAGGCGTTGGCGTGTGGGTCTATGTCAACCAGCGTGCCCTCTATCAACAACTCGACGAGTTGCTTCCTCTCTATCAGCGGTGGGGCATCAAGGGCATCAAGTTCGGTTTCGTACAGATTGGAAACCAGCAGTGGAGCACCTGGCTGCACAACGCCGTCGCGAAGTGTGCCGAGTATCAGATTATGGTTGACATCCACGATGAATACCGTCCCACAGGTCTCAGTCGCACCTATCCCAACCTGCTCACCCAGGAGGGCATCGGCGGCAACGAGGAGATGCCAGATGCCACGCACGATGTCATCCTGCCCTTCACCCGCTACCTCTGCGGCCCTGGCGACTACACGCTCTGTTATTTCAATAGTCGTGTGAAGAACACCAAAGGGCATCAGCTGGCGATGGCCGCCGTCTATTATTCGCCCCTGCAGTTCCTGTTCTGGTACGACAATCCCTTCCCGAAAGGATGGGACAGCGAAGAACTGCAGTTCTGGAAAGATTGCCCCACTGTCTTCGACGAGAGCCTCGCACTCGATGGCATCCCCGGTGAGTATATCATTCAGGCCCGTCGCAGTGGAGATGATTGGTTCGTAGGCGCTATGACCAACACCAGTTCCCGCGCCGTCACCATCCCCACCGACTTCTTGGAAAAAGGAAAATATGAGGTCACCATCTACAATGATGACCCCACGCTGGAAACACAGACGAAGGTTAAAAGTGAAAAGATTAACATTAAAAGCGGCAAGCCCATCACCCTGCACTTGCAACCCAACGGCGGCGGCGCCCTCCACTTCAAACCCATCAAGAAGTGATCAAATCAACCGTTTAGTTCCTTATATCTTGGAAGGAACAACTCTTCCACGAAATGGCGCAGGGCTTCCTGCGTCATTTTCGTACCTCCCTGTTCGATAGCCTGTTTGCCTTTCGGTGACTTCGCACTGAAGGTAGCCTTATAATCCTGCCCGTTGAGCTTGGCTGTCAGTCGCATAGCGCCATTGCCCATCTCCTCCCACTGCGCATTCTCCACATGAACGTCGCCTAACATGAAGCTGAACACATGGGGTTTGTAGCCATGCAGCCCCGACAGCAAGTCGGGCGACATCTCTGCAAAGTGGCGCTCAATGACGTCTTGCCAGTATTCGCTGATTCCATATTTGTCGGAGTGCGAACGGAAAGTGGATACCGTTTCAATGCATTGCCGGATAATTCTATCAGCCCTGTCGATGTTGGCCATTCGGGCAAAACTGAGCATATCTTCTCGTGTGATGGCCGTGCGTTTCCCGTTCATACTGAGATAATGGTACTCATCCAGTTTGTTATTCGGATTGAAGCACGAGAAAGTCAGGTCGAAGGCAGGAGTAATGTGCCATTCTCCACCTTGCTCCATCATGAACTCGAAGTTGCGGATATGGGCATCTACATTACATGTCAGAACGTTGAAGATGGCTCTGCGGTATATTTCTTCCCGCTCCTTATAAGGTAAACCCAGTTTGATGCAAACTTCCATCAGCTGCTCGTAAGAGGTGGCTTCCGGATTCATTGCTGCCAGCGATAAGGTATGTATCTTCTGTTGCCCTTTTCGATCGTATCGCTCTGTAAGAAAATGACTCTCGCCATCAATGTCAATCAACTCAGATGGCATCATCGTAATACCAGCCTCCTTAGCCATGTCTGCATAAACCATTTCCACCTTCGTCAGTGGATAATATTTGCTTTCGGCAAATTTCAACAGATAATAGGTGAATCCGTCAGGTTGCATCACCTGTCCACTGCGAATTTCTCCAGTCTCTTTATTGATTGCAATAACGGCCTTGGAATGATTGCCGCCAGCCGATGTTCCTACTTCGTAGAGAGCATTGAGTGACAAATCATCCTCAGCAACGGAAACCTCTTCCCGCCCTTGTAATATCTCCAGCGCCTTTTTGTATAGTTCTGATAGTTGGAAACTGCGTTCTAATCCTATCTCTTCTGCAGGTTCAAATTCCAGTGCCCCCATGCCTCTCTTTCCGATAAACAGCAGCTTATCGACTGAAGTAATCTCCGATGTCCGGATACCATTCTCTGCCGCCCATGCATCGAATACGGCATTACCCCATCTGCCAGGCAACGAGTCGGCAATGAAAGCCGGTAATCCACAGAAAATGTCATCGTTGGCCAGTCCGTAGATTGGCAAACGGTTACGCGGATTCTTGATGGATGCTGACAGTGGGGCAATATCAATTCCTGCATTCAGGAAATCAGGGTGATAGGTGAATACTGATCGTTTCCGTCTGTCATCCCAATAGAGGCTACCCACCTCTTGTCCCCAAAGGATGACTCTTACTATATTATTTTGCATGTCTTACTCGTTTACGTTTTCCTTGTTGTATCTTCTCTAATTCATAAGGTGACACGGGAATCTCTGGCAATACATCATCGAGGCCTTGCATGAAGTCTATGGCACGCAGCAGCTCTATGAAGGTGCCTAACGTGATATTGTTAAGATGCCCGTTCTCAAACTTACGAATGGTGATGACACTTACGCCAGACTTATCTGACACTTCCTGTTGGGTCAGGTTGCAGCCAATACGATAGTCCTTAAAGCGCTTGCCCAGCATAGCCACAATTTCTATCGTGTACATTTGTAATATGTCTTTATATTGTTTCATGCCGCAAAGGTAAGTATTGTTTCTTTTACATGCAAATATTTCATTTAAAAGTTACTATTCTTACTGTTATTAATCCTTTTCTTTTCGTGAAGTAATCATCGATGATCTAACGAAAATAAGGACAGACGCGGTTAACGTCTGCCCTACGTGTTATTCATAAAAACGAAGCCGTTAATATTCCTTAAATTAGTCACTTGAAAATCATCATTGCTGTTTTTTTGCTACTTTTGTAGCACAAAAAGAGTCTAACTGGCTAAATAGTGTATCGGAAGATTATATACAGGATTGTCTGCCTCGTGGTTCTTGTGTGGTGTAGTATCGCCGCACGAGCTGCTTTCATGGGAGAGGAGCGCATGGTGAATCTCACGCTTAATGACGGCCTGGCTGGCGAAACGGTATATAGTATGATGACCGATCATAATGGCTACGTATGGATAGCCACGAATAGCGGCGTTAACGTTTTCAACGGATACAAATTAACAACGTTTCTTATTTTGAGTGAGCAGGGACATCGGCTCACCGTCTATGACCTCTGTGAGCGGAATGAGCATCAAATCTGGGCCGCTACTGAGGATGGCCTGTACTGCCTTGAGCAGATAGGGAACGGTCAGTTTAAACACGTCTTGCCAGAAGTAAAACATCCCACCAGCCTGCTGGCCGTTGGAGATACCCTCTATATCGGTAGCCAACAAGGTTTGCAATTCTTTGATGGCCAAGAGTTGAGGCATATTGATGTGGATGTGAGCCGTGGGGGAATCGATAATATCGTGCGGCAATACATCAAAGACGATGACGGACAAATCTGGTTCTTGGGGCGCTATGATTTAAACAGCTACGACCCACGGACAGGTCAGGTGACTCGCCATCAGCCCAGCCTGAGCGACCGACGCCTGATCCTGTCTCAAGTTGCATACGCAGGCGACAGGCGCTTTGTCGTGGGCAGCAAGGCGAACGGCTTATATCTGTGTGACCTGCGGACTGGAATAACCGAGCGTATAGAGGGCGTCGGCAATGTAGTGACAACAGTGCAACGCTGCGCCGATGGGAACATCTGTGTAGCTACTGACGGCTCTGGTGCTTTCATGTTGGATAGCGAGACACTGGACATCAAGGAGCATTTCCATTCCGAGGCAGAAGACCAGCATAGCCTTCCCTCCAATGCCACTTACTGCTACTATCGTGACAACAACGGTGTCAACTGGTTTGGTTTCGTACGTTACGGACTGGCCTACACCTATTATTGTGGCGACCTATTCAAGCCTTTCCGCGTCGGTGATTTTACCACGGAAGGCATTAATATACGTACCTTCTGCCGTCATGGCGACGACGTGCTTCTCGGAACCTTTAATGGGTTTTATTATGTAAATTCCCAAACGGGACAACATCGCTACTACAGCCCTGCAGATTTGGGCGGTGGACATATTGTCGATGCCGTGACTTGGTATGACGGTCTTTTCTATATCGGCACCTTCGATGGCGGTCTGCGCACGTTCGATCCCATGACGCTGACACTGAAGAAGCAGAACATCGATCCTCTCCTTGACGATATCTCCATCGGAGACCTGAAGGTCGGTCCCGACGGTCGGCTGTGGGTTGGCTGCACCCATGGTCTGGTCATTGTGGATGAAGGGAAAATCCAGCAGCATTTTACAGAGCAGAATTCACGTATTGTAGGCGGCTTGATTATCAGCATTACTTTCGATGCCTCGGGCAATGCCTGGCTGACAGGAGCTGACGGTTGTTCGCTATATAGTACGCGCAGTCATGAGATCGTGGAGACCACTTTCCCAAAAGGATTCTTCAACAAAATGCCCTGGATGCGCGGTGCACAAGGTCACGACGGTATAGTGCTGATGCGCACAGGACCGCAGACATTCTATACCAACGAGCAGATGACCGATTTTGGCGAACTGCTGTTGCCTGTGAGTTTTTCCGACAAATGGTGTCGTGGTATGGTTGATGATATGCAGGGACATTACTTGTTTGCTTCCGAGCGAGGAGTGTTCCGTTTTGACTATGCCCTTCAGGAGACGCAGCACTTCGGCTATGGCGAGGGACTTCGTGGCAGCTACGTCAATGATATAAGCATGGGGGGCAACGAGCTTCTATGGGTGTCCACTTCACAGGGGCTGTTCTACTGCGATGTGGCCGCCTTGGATGCTTGGAAGAAGAATACCCGCTATCGGGTGCAGCTGTTTAACATCCGACGGGGTAGTGATCTGCTGGCATCCGATGAGGAATATCTGGTGAACGAGGAACATCGTATCAATTTGACATGGAACTTCACATCGCAGGTGTTGCAGCTAAGGTTCTTGCTGTTAGACTTTGCCAAACCTACGGGGCGTATGTATGAGTACCGATTGGATGACGGTGATTGGCTGCTGAAGGATGCTGCAGACGAGATAGATATCCGCCACATGCTGTTAGGGCGGCATAGCCTGGAGGTACGGCTGGCAGGTGCCGAGGGTACGGCTTCGATTTATACCATCACGGTCATTCCGTCGTTCTGGGCCATCTTTGAACTGGTACTATTCATCGTTGCCGTGTCACTTCTATGGTTATGGTGGCGCTACCGCAAGAACACCAAGGTGCTGCTCAGCGAGCGCGATGAGATTGAAAATGCCCTGATAGAAATAGAACAGCAGGAGGCGTTGTTGGAAGAACGTCAGGAAGCAGCAGAGGAAGCGACAAATGGTAATAAGTACCAACAGATAAAGGTGAGTGAGGAGGAATGTGTTGATATTGTTCGTCGTATGCGTCACTATCTCGAAACGGAACACGCTTATACCAATTCCGAACTGCAACGCACAGACCTTGCGCATGTGCTTCATGTATCGGTTGTCAAACTCAGTTATGTCTTCTCCATGCACCTTAAAGAGAACTATTATGAGTTTATCAATCGATACCGCTTGGAGATGTTTAAACAGCTGATTGCAGAGGGTGCCTACAAGCGTTTCACATTGACAGCCTTGAGTGAACAGTGTGGCTTTAAAAAGTCATCTTTCTTCAGCACGTTCCGCAAAGTGGAAGGAATGACGCCCACCGAGTATTTGAAGCAGCATAACATCAAAATTAAGCTTTAGCGAGTGCGAAAAACTTTTTTGGACGCAGCAAATAGCATCTGATAATCAACTCACTAACTTATATAGACGTTCTAAAAACTCAGTTGGCGGCATTGCCAGCTGTTTTTTTATTGTTGTATATGGCGTTTACTTTACTTTGCAGCAGAAATCAAAACATTTGCCCGTAACTAAATCGGAAACAACAATGGAGACAAACGCCATTTCTTCCCAACAATCGGATCTCATAGCACGTATCTATGAGCAGTACTTCGGTGAGCTGAAACTTTACTTCCTTGCCTATACGCACAATGAAATGGAAGCTGAGGATTTTGTTCACAACCTTTTCATGAAACTCATGCGCGTGGATCTGATTGTAGAATCCACTGTACGTCATTTACTCTTTATGACAGCTCATCGCATGATTATCGATGAGGTTCGCCATAGATATTATATACGTCAGGCTGAGATCCGTATGAAAAACGGTATGGAGCTGGCTTATCCGACGGATGTCTATGACAAGATGGAACGCGAGCAGCTTTTGGCCCTCGAGGAGCGTAAGCTGAGTACGATGCCGAAGAAACGTGCAAATGCTTATCGTTTATGGCGTGAGGAGAAGAGTATGCAGGAGATAGCAGTGGCCCTCAACATCAGCCGACGCACGGCCGAAGCGCATGTGTATCATGCTACTTGCGAAATGAAGGAATTTTTCCGCAAGGCCGTCTAAGGAGAGACGAAAGAGAATCATATAAATCTAATAAATACCTTTTATTATATCATATAATGAATAAGAAACTTCTGATATACGTCTTCACGACTTTATTCTGTGTCCAGTTTGCTGTTGCCGGACGTGTTTTCGTTCATCCTGGCGTTAGGGCATCAGGTGTCATGTGCGAGCGTGTTTTTGAAAAATAGGGGGATAAAGCTTGTTTTTCTTTTCGAAAGGAGAACAAGCAAGATGGATAAAGAAAGAAGCGCAACGAGAAATCGTTGCGCTTCTTTGTAGCGGGAATCGGGATTGAACCGATGACCTCATGATTATGAATCATGCGCTCTAACCAGCTGAGCTATCCCGCCAAGAGCAGTCCCTTTCGGTTTTGCGGGTGCAAAGATAGGTCAAAATTCGCGAACTGCCAAAACTTTTCTCATAAAAAGAAAGTCTGAGGCATGAAAAAGCTCTCGCCCTAAAGAGGGGAGAGCTATTTCATGTGTGAAATTAAGACACATTAGAGGCTGATAGCGCCAGAGGGGCAAGCATCTGCGCAAGTGCCACACTCGGTGCACTCTTCGGGATTGATGCTGTAGATGTCGCCTTCAGAGATTGCGCCAACGGGACATTCGTCAATGCAAGTGCCGCATGCTACGCAGTCTTCACCAATTACATAAGCCATAACAGATAAAATTTAAAGGTTATTTGATGGTTATTTCTTAGATGTCGGAACCCATTCTTTGGACTTCTGACCGCGCAAAGATACTTACTTTTGGTGATTCCCGCAAATCTTTGGGCGTTTTTTGAAGTTTGGGATACCTAAAATGAGTGATTTCATTCTTGTGCAGGTTCCTGGATGACACGGACGCGGTTGTGTTTAGCCAGTATCATCTTGGCCATCTTCTGGATGTCCTTGGCGGTGATGGACTGGATAATCTCTTCGTAGTCATCAGAGGGGTCGTACTTGCGACGCAGGACAGAGTTGATTCGTCCCATCCAGTAGCCATTCTCGCGCTGGTTCTGTGCGAAGGTCTTGAGCATGTACTCCTTGGCCTTGGTGATGCTCTCTTCAGCGGGGCCATTAGCGGCCATATCCACGAGCACGTCCTGCACGATCTGCAAACAGGTGTCAGTCATCTCTGGCTTCACAGGGAAGCTGGTTTCCAGAACATAGTATGTCTTGTCATCAGCGCCACGTGTGATGTCGCCATTGGCGTGAGTGCTGTAGGCGGCGCCAAGCTCCTCGCGAATCTTCTTGAGGTAGATTTCAGATACGCAGGTGCCGAGGATATCCATGACAGCGTTGTTCTTGACAGAGAGCTTGATGGGGCCTGTCCACACGCTGAAGATCTGGCTTTGAGGGGTCTCCATCTTCTGTTTGTAGCGGTTGGTGACATCACCCTTTGCAAAGCGGACACCCGTGTCAAAGGACTTGTCCTTACGCTTCATTGTGGGCAGTGTAGCCAGATATTTCTTGGAGAGTTCGCGAATCTGGTCTTCGTCAATGTTACCGATGAAGAAGAAGGTGAAGTCGCTGGCATCGGCAAAGCGGTCAGCATAGATTTGCAATATACGGTCGTAATCCACGAGATCCACCTCTTCTTCAGTCATGGGCTGAACGAGCGGGTGGTGATTGTAGAGTGTCATTGAAATGCTATCGCTCAGGCTGGCTTTGGGATTGAGTTTCTTGTTACGTAGGGACTCGCGAACGCTGTTCAATAGGGAGCCTACGGCATCGAGGTCCTTCTCACGAGGCTGGAAGTAAAGATAGATCAGTTCGAACATCGTCTCGATGTCCTTTTTGGAACTCTGGCCGCCCATGCTTTCCTGACGACCGCCGACGCCGACGTTGACGCCTGCATTCTTGCCGGCTAACGCCTTGCTCAGCTCTACCTGAGTGAAACCACCCAGCTTGCTGCGGCCCATCACAGAACCGAAGAGATTCAGATTGATACGGTCATTGATGCCGTAGCGGGCTGTGCCGCCTTCGCTCCAGGCAGACATCAGGATCTCATCGTCCTTATAATCTGTCTCCTTCATCACCACCGTCACACCATTGCTGAGAGTAAGGATCTCAGTGTCAAAGGGACCATCTACCTCTTTCTTGATAGAACCGGCAGCAGGCAAGGTCTCAATCAGTGGACCAGTCTTGACATTATCCTCCCAAGCGGTCAGCTCCATCTGCTGGGCAGCGTGGATGGCATCCAAGAGCTGTTGCTCAGTAGGAATCTCCAATCCTTCCTTCTCAGGGCTCATGGCGAGCACGACGAGGTTGGTGTCGGACTTCGTGATATACTGCTGAAGCATCTGAGCATAGGCCTGAGCGGGCAATGCAGGCAGCACCTGCTGTGCGAACTGGTATTCCACTTCGATGCCAGGGATGGGCTCGTTGTCCAGGAATGAGCGGTAGTATTCACGGGCAAAGTTCTTAGACTTCCGTTTGTCACGGTTGTTATAGGACTGCTCGTAGTTGCTCAGCGTCTCGGCCACAGCACGATCCACCTCGCCCTTCGTGAAACCGAACTGGTCAAAGCGATAGACCTCTGCCATGACCGCCTTCACAGCTTCTTCGACACGGCCTTCCTTCGGCGTGATTTCCACATTGAAGGCGCCTGTCACCTTGGAAGAGAGCAGGAAAGCGCCGTCGCTCACGCCTGCGCCACGGAAGGGACATTCAGGTTTCAGAGCCAGTTCGCCCAGACGTTGGTTGAGGATATTGCTTGCAATGCTCTTGCCAAGTGTCTCTATGTAAGCGCCATGAGTGTTACAGAGATTCTCAGGGATAACCGGGTGCTTCAGGGCAATCATTACGTTCTGAGAGGTGATTTCGGGATCTTTGTCGGAGACCACGACAGCTTCGGTGTTGTCCGGAACGCTGTAATACTCACGCTTAGCCACCGGCTGCTCCACTTGGATAGAGTTGAAGAGATTCTTGATCTTCGTCTCAATCTGATCCACATTGATGTCGCCAATCACAATGAGACCCTGCAGGTCAGGACGATACCATTTGTGGTAATAGGCACGGAGCGTGTCGTAAGGACATTCATCGACGACCTCCATCAGGCCGATGGGGAAACGACGGCCATAGCGGCTGTCGGACATCAGTTTCTCTAAGTGGCGCACCAGAATGCGGGTCATGCCTGTGTTGCGCATACGCCATTCCTGATGAATCACACCGCGCTCCTTGTCGATTTCCTTGCCGTCCAGCGTCAGGTCGTGGCTCCAGTCGTGCAGGATGAGCAGGCAGGAGTCGATGGCACCCTCGCGCGCAGGTACATTATCAATATTATAGACGGTTTCCTCAATGCTGGTGTAAGCATTGAGCTGAGCACCGAACTTCACGCCGATACTCTCGAGATAGTTGGTCAGGGAGCTGTCGGGGAAGTGGGTGGTGCCATTGAAACACATGTGCTCCAGGAAGTGGGCAAGGCCGCGCTGGCTCTCCTCCTCCTGAATAGAACCCACCTTCTGGGCTATGTAGAAGAACGCCTGGTTCTTGGGTTCTTCGTTGTGACGGATATAATAGGTCAAGCCATTGTCCAGGTGGCCGATGCGCACCTGCGGGTCAACGCTCATGGGTTGTTGCATCAGTTGTTGTCCGTTCTGTGCAAAAGACACGGTGGCGGTCAACATCAGCAGGGATAAAACGAATAATTTGAAGTGTTTCATTTGATTGATAGTTTATGAGTTGTGCTAAAAATCACGGGAAATAGTTAGGTTCTTGCGCACCTCCTCCAGAGGTTGCATCACGAAGGGCCGCTCCTGCATACGGGGATGCGGAATCTTGAGCTCGGGGGTGTCGATGATCTCGTCGCCATAGAGCAGGATGTCGAGGTCGATGGTGCGGTCCTCATACTGTCCGTTCACGCTCTTGGTGGTTCGTCCCAGCTCGCGCTCAATCTCCTGAGTGGTCTTCAGCAACTCCTCAGGGGTGAGAGTCGTGCGATAGAGGGCAACGGCATTGAGGAACGGATGGGCGGAGACGAAGCCCACGGGTTCTGTCTCGATGAAGGAAGAGCAACGCACCAGCAGCCCCACTCGCTGGACCATCTGCTCGATGGCCTGAAGGAACAGGGTGTGGCGGTCGCCCAGGTTGCTGCCCAAAGCAATATAAACGTCTGTCATTTTCATCGCGTTAGTCCTTGAGAATCAACATGGCATCACCATAGGTGCCAAAACGATAACGGTGGTCACGCAGAGCTTCCTTGTAGGCTTTCATGACGAGGTCATAGCCGCCGAAAGCGCTGGTGAGCATGAGCAGCGTGGAGTAAGGCATATAGAAATTAGCCACCATTGCATCGGCAATGCCGAAGTCATAAGGCGGATAGATGAATTTGTTCGTCCAACCGTCAAACTCTTTCAGACGTTTGTCTGCGCCGATGGCGGTCTCGAGGACGCGCTGCACGGTCGTACCGACGGCACAGATCTTATGACCATTCTCTTTGGCTGCATTGACAATGCGACAGGCTTCAGCGTTCACATGAATCTCCTCGCTCTCCATCTTGTGCTTAGAGAGATCTTCCACATCTATCTCGCGGAAGTTCCCAAGACCGCAGTGCATGGTCACGAAAGCCATCTCGATACCTTTTATCTCCATGCGTTTGAGCAGGTTCTTGGAGAAATGAAGGCCAGAGCAGGGAGCGGTTACAGCACCTTCGTTCTTGGCAAAGACACATTGGAAATCCTCCATGTCCTGCGGAGTTGCCGGACGGGAGATGATATGTCTGGGCAGGGGCGCTTCACCAAGGGCATAGAGCGACTCCTTGAACTCCTCGTGAGGACCGTCGTAGAGGAAACGAAGGGTACGGCCACGGCTGGTGGTGTTGTCAATGACTTCTGCCACCATGCTCTCATCCTCGCCGAAGTACAACTTGTTGCCGATACGGATCTTGCGGGCAGGCTCCACGAGGACGTCCCACAAACGAAACTCAGCATTGAGCTCGCGGAGCAGGAACACCTCAATCTTCGCACCCGTCTTCTCCTTGTTGCCTTCCAGACGAGCCGGGAAGACTTTGGTATCGTTGAACACGAAAGCATCCTTGTCATCAAAGTATTCAAGGATGTCATAGAAATGGTCACGATGCTCAATGACACCACTCTGGGTATGCAATACCATCAGACGGCAGTCATCGCGGAAAGGCGTAGGCTCCTGAGCAATGCGCTCATTGTCAAGCTTGAATTTAAATTGGGATAGTTTCATATATTTATCGTTATGTCGTTATCACGTGATGAAGGAAATAGGTTATTCTGATTCCGGCGTTTCTATTTCTTGTGCTTCCAGCCACTGTGGAAAATCCTCCATCGAGAGGCAGTCCTCAACACGAACATCGCCAACACGGGTGCGGCGCAGGGCGGTCAAGTGGGCTCCGCTGCCGAGAGCTTGGCCGATGTCGCGAGCCAGAGCACGAATATAAGTACCTTTCGAGCAAACCACACGAATGGTGATGGAGGGATAGCTCTGTCCGTCCGATGGGGCTGCAGGTGAAGTCAGGAACGCTTTGTTGCGCATACCGGTTCTCGGCAAAGAGGGAAGCGAAGATTCTTCATTCTTCACTCCACATTCTTCTTTCAGGTTGAAGTCCAACAGCTCTATCTCATCAATGACGAGGATCTTGGGTTTCAGCTCCACATCCTTCTCCTTGCGGGCAAGGTCGTAAGCGCGTTTGCCATCGACCTTGACGGCGGAGTAGGCAGGTGGAATCTGTTCTATGCGTCCTAAGAACTGCTGCAGGGTCTGCTCCACCTGTTCACGGGTGATATGCTCCGTAGGATAATAAGCATCTATCTCATGTTCGAGGTCGAAGCTGGGCGTGGTAGCTCCCAGACGCAGGGTTGCCACATATTCCTTGGTGTGAGCCTGCAGCTCGTCGATGCGTTTGGTGGCGCGCCCCGTGCAGACAATCATCACGCCCGTAGCCAACGGGTCAAGAGTGCCGGCGTGGCCCACCTTCAGCTTCTTGGTGCCGAGGCGCTTGCACAACAGCCATCGGACCTTGTTCACCACATCGAAGGATGTCCAGCGATAAGGCTTGTCGATATAGAATATTTCGCCTGCCTGCGGGTTCATTAGTCAACCATTACGAGTGAGTGTCCTGTCCACAGCAATGCCAGGATGACGATGCCGACGATGATGCGATAGACACCGAAAGCCTTGAAACCATATTTGGCAAGGAAATCCACGAACCACTTCATGGCCAGCAGGGCTACCACGAAAGCGACGACACAGCCCAGCGCCAGCATCAGCAGATTGTCACGCGTGGCCCAACTGGCATCAGCTTCATCGCCGAAGAACAGTTGTAGGAAGTCCAGCGCCGTGGCAGCAGCCATCGTGGGAACAGCTAAGAAGAAGGAGAACTCAGCAGCTGCACGACGGGTGAGCTTCTGAGCCATACCACCTACGATAGTAGCCATCGAGCGGGAGACACCGGGAATCATGGCGATACACTGAAACAGACCGATGCGGAAAGCCCGCTTCTCGGTGAGTTGGGTCTGCTCGCTGCCTTTGTTGAACAAGCGGTCGCAGAAGAGCATGAAGACACCGCCTACGACGAGCATGACAGCCACCACCTCAACACTCTCAAGGAAGCGGTCAATCAGACCAGACATCTTTCCGAGGAAACCGATGATAATGGCAGGAATAAAGGCCACGAGCAACTTCCAATAGAAGTCCCACTTGTGGAGAAACGCCTGCAAGGGTGAGCTGCCGGTAGGGGCGGGCTCGTGGTTGAGGCGGAAGAAACGACTCCAATAGAGACATACAACCGATAGGATGGCGCCGAACTGGATGATGATCGTAAATGCCTTCACGAAGGGCGTGCTCTCAACGCCCAGCAGGTTCTGGGTGATGATCATGTGACCCGTGGAGGAGACAGGCAAGAACTCTGTCAGACCTTCCACGATGGCGATGATGATGGTCTCGAAAACACTCATGAGTTCACCTCCTTATCTTTTGGACGGTGCATAATGCCATAAACGATGAAGGCAAAGCCCACGAAAGTAACTGCGGGAGCCACTTTGATGCGGAGGGCGGAGAAAATCTCTGGGTCAAAGCTACCCTCTGAGGAGCCGCTGCCCGACATCAGAATAAAGCCGATGATAACCACAGCCATCCCGATAGCCAGGAGGATGTAATTCATTCGGTCAAAGGCGAAATCTTTCTTTTCCATATTTAATTATACATTTCGTTTTCTTTCATTCTCAGGAAATGGCCTACGCTCAACCAAGTGCAGACAAAGGTCAATAGCAAGCCAGCCACCAACACCGATGCCGCCATGATGACGATGATGTTGGTGTCCACGATGGTGGTGATATAAGCATCTTTCTGCAACGCCCAATAGACACCACCTATCAACAGTGCGTCAGCCAGCACGGCTGCCGTGAGTCCAATGCCGAGGCTGCGCTTGATGAACGGCCAACGGATAAAGCCCCACGAGGCGCCAACCAGACGCATCGTGTGGATGGTGAAGCGGCGTGCATAGACGCTCAGGCGCACGGTGTTGTTGATGAGCACCACCGAGATAACCATCAGCAGTAGAGCCAGAATAGCCAGAACGAGGGTCGCTTTCTGCAAGGTGTCATTGAGATTATCTACGAGATCACGCTGATACACGACATCGGTCACCTGCCACATCGCCTTCAGCTCCTTGGCAATCCACAGGAGGCTGTCGGTGCAGGCGTAGTCGGCAGCTACATTCATCTCTATGCTGGCGGTATAAGGGTTCTCGCCGCCCAGGAACTCGGTGGGGTCGGTGCCCATACGGTCGCTTTCTTCCTTGAGCGCCTGTTCCTTGGAGATGATGGTGGTGCTGCGGACATAAGGTTTCATGTCCAAACGCATCGACAGTGTATCAGCTTGTTCCGTATCCACGTCATCGTCAAGCAACAGCGTGATGGTCAGATTCTCGCGAACCGACTCAGACATCTTATGGGCGGAGAAGCCGAACAGCACGACCAAGCCCAACAGCAACAGCACCAACGTCGTGGAGATGCACGATGTCAGCCATTGCATTTGTCCCAATATTCTATGTTTCTTTTTCATATATAATGTTTAATCTTTTATCTCAACACCTTTCAGCGTCGCCGACGAGCTGTCTGTAATCTTCACCATTACGCGGTCACCGATGTGGTGTTGTCCACGGTCGAAGACCACTACGCGGTTCTGCTCCGTGCGGCCGAAGAGTTGTTCTCGCGAGCGTTTGCTGGTGCCTTCCACAAGCACCTCCACGACTTTACCCACTTGTGCGGCATTGCGCTCTGCCGATATCTCATTTTGCAGGGCGATGAGCTCGTTGAGGCGACGAATCTTCACTTCTTCGGGCACGTCGTCGGGCAAGTGTTTGCTGGCGTAAGTGCCGGGGCGCTCGCTATATTTGAACATGAACGCTGAGTCGTAACCCACCTCACGCATCAGCGAGAGGGACAGCTGGTGATCCTCTTCCGTCTCGCCGCAGTAGCCCACAAAGATATCGGTGGAGAGACCGCAGTCGGGGATAATCCGACGGATGGCAGCCACGCGGTCCATGTACCAAGCTCGGGTATATTTCCTGTTCATTCGGTGTAACACCTCATCTGAACCGCTCTGCACGGGCAGATGGATATGTTTGCAGACATTGGGCTCTTCGGCAATCACCTGCAGTGTCTCATCGCTCATGTCTTTCGGATGACTGGTCGTGAACCGTACCCGCATCTCAGGAACGGCCTGCGCCACACGCCTCAACAGCTCGGGAAAACGAATTGTTCCTTGTCCATCATTCATTGTCCATTGATACGAATTCACATTCTGCCCCAACAGCGTCACTTCCTTGAACCCTCTGTCGCGAAGGTCACGAACCTCGCGCAGGATGCTCTCTACATCGCGACTGCGCTCACGGCCTCGGGTATAAGGGACAATACAATAGTGGCAAAAGTTGTTGCAGCCTCGCATAATGCTGACGAAACCGCCGATGAGGTTGGCGTGCAGACGTTGCGGCACCACATCGCGGTAAGTCTCCGTCATGGACAGCTCCACATCGATGGCCTTATGCCCCAGCTCCACCTGCGCAATCAAGTCGGGCAGCGCCATATAGGAATCCGGTCCGCATACCAGGTCGGCGCCGTGCTGTTCCGTCAGTTCCTCTTTCACGCGCTCCGCCATACAGCCCAAGACACCGATAATCAGTGGCCTACGCCGCTTGATGCTACGTAAGAACTCTAAGCGTGAAAGGATTTTCTGCTCCGCATTATCACGAACAGAACAAGTATTGAGGAACACCGCGTCAGCCTCCTCCATCGTTTCTGTGACCTCATAGCCAGCCATTTGCATCACCGACGCCACTACCTCGGAATCGGCCACATTCATCTGGCAGCCATAGGTCTCTATCAACAATTTCTTCATCTATTAATGCTTATCAGCTCAATTTCGGGTGCAAAGATACAACCTCAAAACGCCGAAGTCAAGTATTCTGACAATAAAACTACTTTATTTTACATTATTTCATGAAAGCAAGCACAACTTTTACAGGATAGAAGACAAGAAGAGCGGGCACGGAAGTGTTCGCTCTTCTTGTCTTCTATCCTGTAAAAGTTGTGCTTGACTCAAAAAGAGAGGATTAGTCGGAGACGGCTTCCTTGGGGAGCGTGCGGTGGAGCATCAGGCTGCCGATGAGGGCTGAGGCGACGGTACCACAGAGGATGCCGAGTTTGGCTTCGTTGAGCATATCGGCTGCTTCCTGTCCCAGATGGGTAGGATAACTCAGGGCGGCGATGAACATAGAGACGGTGAAGCCGATGCCGCACAACATGCAGACGCTGGCGAAGGAACGCCAGTTAGCACCTTCAGGCATCTGACACCATCCGAATTTGATGCTCAGCCATGAGAAGCTCAGCACGCCCGTGAACTTGCCGATGAGCAGGCCGAGGAACACGCCGAGGGCGACGCCGTGGAAGAGACTTGAGATGGACAGATCGGAGAAATCAACGCCAGCATTGGCGAAGGCGAAGATAGGAATGACGGCGTAGTTGATAGGCATGGCCAATTGATCCTCGATGTCCTGTAGCGGGGAAATCAGATAGTCTGAAGCCTTCTCGATACGGCGGAGCATCTGGATATCGCTCTTGTCGAGCACCATTGCTTTCTTCTGATCTGCTTCCTCATCATTTTCGATGCTGGGATAAAGTTCCGTGATATGACGGATTTTATTGAGATAGTAGCTGGTGCCCTTGCCCAAGTTGGCAGGAATGCAGAAAGCGAGAACGACGCCGGCGATAGTGGCGTGAATACCAGAATTCAGCACCATGAACCACAGGACTAAGCCGAAGGCGATGTAGAACGCCTTGGCACGAATCTCACGTTTGTTACCGATGAGAAGAATGGCCACCACAATGGCAGCGCCGATGAGGTATTGCCATGACAGTCCGTGGCTGTAGAACAGGGCAATGACGATGATGCCGCCTAGGTCGTCCGCCACAGCCAACGCTGCCAGGAATATTTTCAGACCTACGGGGACGCGCTTGCTAAACATGGACAATACGCCGAGTGAGAAGGCGATATCAGTAGCCATAGGGATGGCACATCCACGTTCCATCAGAGGGTGACCCAAGCAGACGGTGAAGAACACAATGACGGGAACCAACATTCCTCCGCAGGCGCCGATGATGGGCAGCAACGCTTTCTGACGGCTGCTCAGTTCGCCGCAGAGCACCTCACGTTTAATCTCAAGACCTACGCTGAGGAAGAAGAAGAACATGAGGAAATCATTGATGAAGTCCATCAGCGTCAGGGCATGGCCGCCATGACTGAAGACGTTGAAGTCGCCAATGCTCAATGAGACAGGACGTTGCCACAGCCAAGCATAGCCCTCACGGGTGTCGGGGAGGTTGGCAAAGACAAGCGCCAGAATCGTGGCCACAATCAGCAGGCCGCTGGCGCTGACATATCGGCGGATAAGACCCGCCAGAGAAGTACCTTGAATAGAATCTTCCATTGTATGGAGTATTTTAGTGTTATTTTTTCGGCCGCAAAGGTACGTCTTTTTTCTCTAACCTGCTCATAACAAAAGATAAAAAAGCGGAAAAAGACTTTTGCTTTTCCCGCTTTTATTATTCGATTTGTACGTTAATGCTTATTGTTCAGCGATAAATTGTGCCATTTCGTCTTTCAGTGCATAAGCACTCTTGAAGAGTGTGAGCTGGTTCTTGACGCGGTCGAGGTTGTGCTCGGGGTACTTGCACTTCCAGTATTTATCGCCGCTGATGTAGTCCCACAGGAAGCGGACGGCTTGCATGTAAGGGAATAAGGTGGCGGCATAGGGCAGCAGCTCCTTCTCGGTGGGAGTGAGGAAGCTCTTGGCAGAGCGCAGGTAACCACGGGTGAAGGCCTTGAAGATCTCCATGTTGAAGCCGACCTTGGAGAGATCGGGATCGTCCTCAGCGGTGAAGTTGGCGGCGGTGCGCAGGAAATCGCCGTAGTCAGAGAAGATGAAGTTAGGCATCACGGTGTCAAGGTCAATGACGCAGAGTACCTGGTCGTTCTTGTCAAACATCATGTTGTTGACCTTGGTGTCGCAATGGCAGATGCGCTTGGGCAGCTTGCCTTCACGTCCGAGGCGCTCGGCGAGGGTCATCTCGTCGGCATAGCTGAGCAGTTCGTCGATGATGGGCTGCACGCTCTTCACGCGGCCAGCGGGGTCTTTGGCAATGACCTCTTTGAGTTGCTCCAGACGGAACTCCATGTTGTGGAAGTCCTTGATGGTCTCGCCGAGGGGTACGGGGATGTCAGCCAACATCGCCTGGAAGTCACCGAAGGCTTCACCGGCGGCTTCGCTGGACTCAGGGTTGACAGCCTGCTTGGTGATGGCATCATTGATGAACACCATCAGACGCCAGGGCTCTCCATCTACAGTGGTGTAGAGCTTGCCCGGATCGTTTTTCAGCGGCACGAAGGTGAGCACCTTGCGGTCAATGTCCGTCTCGCCGCGAGCTGCGAGCTTCTGACGGATATGACCCGTCACGGCACGGATATTATTCATCAGCATATCCACGTCGGGGAAGACATTGGTGTTCACGCGCTGAAGGACATAGTTAGGTGCCTCGGTCTGTGCGGTTTTTACAAGGAGGGTGTCATTGATTAGCCCTTCGCCGAGGGGCTTGATTTCTGCGACCACGCCACTGATGGCGAACTGGTCAACGATGGAAAGCAGTTTTTCGTTCATAAGGTTGGACCCCCTCTCCGCTCCCCTAGGGGAGAGTAGAATGTTTCGAGCGGCAGAGGTTATAGGGTCATTTTTCTAAGGGTTATTAAATGTTTTCAAATCTTGTTCGGTAATTCTTATTCTTCACTTTTCATTCTTTCACTTTTCACTGAAACAACAGCGTTCCGTCCACAGCCTGTCCGTTGGCCTTCACCGTGATGGCGGTAGGCTTGCTACCCGTGAAGAAGGTGACGTGTGCCTTGCCTTCGGCATCGGTTTTCAGGTCGGGGTTCCAATAGAGCGTCCTGCGATAGTCACCTTGTCCTTCCGGCAAGGGGTGTTGGCTGTAGTTCGGATGGTAGAAATCATCAGCCACGTTGAAGCCCTGCAGGGCATAGTAGCGGTCACGATAGGTGGTTCTCATACCTTCGTCTTCAGGGCGGCGCAGGTCGATGGTGACCGTAGGCTGGTTGTCCTGATCGAAAGCTGTGCTGCCTTCGCGGCGGGGTGAGTAGTCGGTATAGACATACACCTTATCTAAATTATAGAGCTGATTGTAGGCGTTGATGGCAGTGGGCGTGTGATAACGAGAGGGGTGCAATGTATTATAGCGTATCTCGATAAAATAGTTCCGGTCCATATTCATGTCACCGATATAGGTGCGGGCAATGTCCGTCACGAAACGGTTATGACCTTGGTACCAAGGCACACAAAGTCCTGCGTCAGAGGCAGCGTTAAACGCTTCATAGGCATCGAGGACGAAGGCAGGGTAGGCAGCATTGAACTTACGTAAACCCCGACGACGGCCATTGATGGTGACGGTGTTCATCGTCGTCACATCAGGCAGGAAGTCCAGTGTCTGAACGCTGCTTTTGGGGACTTCAGGATAATGTGTATGGTAGAAGTCATAGGGCTTGACAAAGCGAGGATAGGGGAAGCTGAGGCGGACATAGAACTCGGGGTAATCCTCTTCGTCCATCGAAATCCACTGATGTGGCTTGTCGGCTTTCCACTTGGTGGTATCACTGGCGCTGAGGAAAAGCAGACAGTAGCCCTGGAAGTCGGGAATCTGCATCCGGAAACGTCCTTTCTCGGTAACAGCATCACCGATGATTCCATCCTTACTGCCTGGCTGTACGAACTCGGCGTGGACAAGTGTCTCATGTTTCAGTCGGCCCTCGTCGGCGAAGAAACGTGAGGAGGCGAGGCCTGTGATGGAATACTGACCCTCGCGGGTCGTATAGTTATTGAGGGTAGTGCGTAGGTCTTCATAAGCCTGTTCGCTGGCACTTAATTCCACCTCTTCATCACCATTGTCCGACCATGCATCTTCAGTACCTGCTTCCATGAATGCCTGATGGTCGGCAATGTCTTTATCACGGATTTCATCGGCTTTCTGCTGGGCGGAGTAGTTGTGGACGATGCCTGAGAGAACCTGCGTATATTCAGCGGGATGATTGAGGGCAAAAGCCTTGGGCGTGGCCATGGTATGCCAGTCGAAACGGCGCCACCCCTGTGTCATCATCAGGAGGTCGAGAGCGGTGCGATGTTCTTCATCGTCGGCTTCGAAGAAATAGTTGGGTTGAGGCACGAAGCCTTTGATCTCGCTGGCCAGCAGCATCTCGGTCATGATATTACCGTTGTCATAGAGGTAGTCTTGCAGCGCTGCATCACGAACAGAGAGGGAAATAACAGAGTTAGGAGTTGAAAGTTCAGAGTTGAAAGTTCTTTCATCTTTAATCTCTAAATTCACTTGCTCGAAAGGTTCATATTCAGCTTTCAAACCGCTGACGGAGAGGGTGGGCTTTGTGAGTTCAGGACGTGTGACAAAGAAGAGGCGATCGGCCCACACGCGGCCTGCTTCATCGAAGACCGTGACCTGATGCACACCCGCAGGCAGATCCTCTTTCAGCGGCAAGCGCCCACCGCTGAGCGTCTCGAACTGCTCCACGACACCTTCGTGCTGCACGGTCAGTCCGAGAGGACGTTGTGCGAGCACTCCCTTAGGCGTCACATTGGTCACCCATTGATCGCCCTCGCGGACAACGCTGAGCGATACGCCGTCGGTCAGAATCTTGGGCAGTTTCAAGGTCACCGTCTTACCATTCGTACTGGTGAAGCGGGCTTCGTATTTCGCTCCCTCCTGTGGCGTGAACGAGATGAGGCCGCGACCTCGGTTGACCGCCTGAGCGGTTTGGATGGCTGTCTTCCCGTCCTGCAACAGTTCTAAGTTGCCTTGCTGCCACTCGCCTTCCTCCGTGACCGCTTCAAAAGCCATGCGGCACGGTGCACCGGCGATGAGGGAACCGCCTTCTGGGAAGACGGAGAGCACAAGTCCGCTCTTGTCCTTCTCCTTGGCTGTGCGACGCAGGGGCCTCACACTCATGTCGTGGGCATAGTCGCCCGGTTCCTTGGGCTTGTTATAAATAGGAAAGACTCTCGAGTATAGTTTATCGTAGTCGCGGTAGTACTCACGGGCCATCGCCTTGTTGAAGAACCACTCCTCGGCGTACTTCGTGTGAGGGTGTTGGGTCATGCCCCAGTTCAGCTGCCAGCGGGTGTAGGCCCGTAGCTCATAGAAACCACCGTAGAGCGTGTCGGCCAGCACGAAGTTACCGTGGCCGCGTCCGTTTTTCATCTCCGTCAGCTGTCGTTCCACGAGGTAGCCATCCTGATTGTACAGCTCCACATAAAGCACACGACTCACGTTGCTGGGCACACCTTTATCTGTTCTGCGTGTGTAAGCGGCGTACCAGATGGTGTCGCCCAAGAAGTAACAGGTATTGTCCAGATGTACGAACACCTTCTCCTGCGGAATCGCTTTGCCAAAGCGGGACAGATGGTCTGCCCAGCCTTCCAATGTTGTTGGATTCTGGGTACTAGAAGTCTGTGCCTGCGTGGGTGCAGACATCATATTGATGATGTATAAAAATATACTAAGGTATAGGGATAATCGTCTCATGAGTCGTATTCTTGGGGACAAAGATAAGGAAAAGTTGAGAGTTTGCTAATGATTGATGAAAGTTTTTTCCTTTTTTTGCGTCTTTAAGTGAAAATAATCTCTATCTTTGCACCGAAAACCAACTTAAACTTATCAACTATCAACTAATATGACTCTTATCAAATCCATTTCCGGCATCCGTGGCACTATCGGAGGCCGTGCAGGCGACACCCTGAACCCCTTAGACATTGTGAAATTCGTTTCGGCTTATGCTACGCTGATCCGTAAGACCGACAAAATCGGCTCCAACAAAATTGTTGTTGGACGCGATGCCCGTATCTCTGGTGAGATGGTGAAGAATGTGGTTTGCGGTACGCTCATGGGCATGGGCTTCGATGTGGTGAACATCGGACTTGCCACCACGCCGACCACAGAGCTGGCCGTGACGATGGAAGGTGCCTGCGGCGGTATCATCCTGACCGCTTCGCACAACCCCCGTCAGTGGAACGCACTGAAGCTGTTGAACAGCGACGGTGAGTTCCTGAACGCTGCCGAAGGTGCTGAGGTGCTGCGCATCGCTGCTGCTGAGGACTTTGAGTATGCTGATGTCGATCATCTCGGCAAGTACCGTGAGGACAATAGCTACGACCAGAAGCACATCGATTTGGTGAAAGACCTTGCTCTCGTAGATGTAGAGGCTATCAAGGCTCGCAAGTTCCGCGTAGCGCTCGACACTGTGAATTCCGTCGGCGGTGTGATCCTGCCTAAGTTGCTGGAGCAGCTGGGCGTGGAGACCGTGACCTGCCTCTATGGCGAGCCTACGGGTGACTTCCAGCACAATCCTGAACCGCTGGAGAAGAACCTCGGCGACATCAAGGCACTGATGCAGAAGGGTGGCTACGATATTGCTTTCGTGGTCGATCCCGATGTCGATCGTCTGGCCCTGTTCTGCGAGGACGGCACCATGTATGGCGAGGAATACACGCTCGTCACCGTGGCTGACTACATTTTGCAGCACACGCCTGGCAACACCGTCAGCAACCTCTCTTCAACTCGTGCTCTGCGCGACGTGACCCGCAAGTATGGCTGCGAGTACAATGCTGCCGCTGTGGGTGAAGTGAATGTGGTCACCAAGATGAAGGCTACCAACGCTGTCATCGGCGGCGAAGGCAATGGCGGTGTCATCTATCCCGCTGCCCACTATGGCCGCGACGCGCTCGTCGGTATCGCTCTCATCCTGACCTATCTGGCCAAGAAAGGAATGAAGACCAGCGAGCTCCGCGCCACCTATCCTCCTTACTGCATCGCCAAGAATCGCATTGACCTCACACCTGACACCGATGTGGATGCTATCCTGGCCAAGGTGAAAGACCTCTACAAGAACGAGGAGGTGAACGACATCGACGGCGTGAAGATTGACTTCCCCGACAAGTGGGTACACCTGCGCAAGTCCAACACCGAGCCCATCATCCGCGTTTATTCTGAGGCTGCCACGATGGAGGCTGCCGATGCGATTGGCAAGGAAATCATGGATGTTGTATATTCAATGACTAAATAAGGACTCTCCCCCCGCCCTCCGGAAGGAGCAGATACATTTGACTGTTTGAAATCCTTTGACGTCACAATCTATATGTATAAAGTCCAAAGTCTATTGTTCTTTTCCTTGCCCACTGCCCCCCTATTTGCACAGGTAACTGCTCCCTCCCTTATAGGGAGGGCGGGGGGAGAGTCTTCGCAAGGTCCTCGTCCCAACATCGTCTATATCATGACGGATGACCACACGGCGCAGATGATGTCGTGTTATGACACGCGTTTTGTGGAGACCCCCAATCTGGACCGTATCGCTCGCGATGGAGTGCGCTTCACGCATAGCTACGTGGCCAACTCGCTGAGCGGCCCCTCGCGCGCCTGTATGCTCACGGGCAAGCATTCTCATAAGAATGGCTTCACGAACAATGAGCACGGCATCTTCGACGGCTCACAGCAGACGATGCCAAAGCTTTTGCAGAAAGCTGGCTACGAGACTTGTCTCATCGGCAAATGGCACCTTGTGAGCAGACCGACAGGCTTCGATCACTGGGAAATTCTCCCGGCACAGGGTGATTATTATAACCCTGCCTTTATCCATGAGGATGGCACACGTGGTGTGGACAGCGGATACGTCACCCGCATCATCACAGACAAGGCCATCGACTGGATGGAACAGGGACATAGCAAGCCTTTCGCTCTCTTCATTCACCACAAAGCCTGTCACCGTGCTTGGCTGCCTGCCCTTGAGGATATCCGTCTCTATGAGGACAAGACCTTTGCATTGCCGACCGACTTTCACGATGACTATGCCACCCGTGAGGCTGCCGGCAAGACGGAGATGGAGATCGGCAAGGACATGGACATTGTCTATGACACCAAGATGTTCGTGAACGCCAAGGAGACACCTGAGACCCGTCTGTCCCGCTCCTATCAAGGCATGATTGGACGTCTGTCGCCACAGGAACGCAAGCAGTACGATGACTTCTACGTTCCCCTCTCCCGTGAGTTCTATGAGAAATGGGGAAAGGACTATAACTTCCTGCCCAAGCAAGCGAAGAGCAGCGTTGCGGGGAGTCGTGATGCTGAGCTGCTGGAGTGGAAATACCAGCGGTATATGAGAGACTATGCCAAGGTGGTTCACTCGCTGGATCAGGAAGTCGGACGTGTACTTGACTATCTGGAAAAGAAAGGGATGCTGGACAATACCCTCGTGGTCTATACCTCTGACCAAGGATTCTATATGGGCGAGCATGGCTGGTTCGACAAGCGTTTTATGTACGAGGAGAGTCTCTCGACCCCACTCGTGATGCGCCTACCGAAAGGCTATGAACGTCGCGGCGTGATTGATGAGATGGTGCAGAACATCGACTATGCCCCCACCTTCCTTGACCTCGCCGGAGCACCCATTCCCGCAGATATCCAAGGCGTGTCGCTGGCACCGCTACTGAAAGGCAAAGCTGCCACGAAGGAGGACAAAGCTGCCATCAAGAACTGGCGCGATGCCATCTACTATCATTACTATGAGTTTCCCGCAGAGCACGATGTCCGTCGTCACTACGGCATCCGTACCGATCGTTACAAGCTCATTCATTTCTATGGTCACGATGTTAATAATTGGGAACTCTTTGACCTGAAGAAAGACCCGCATGAGTTGCACAACCTCTATGGCCTGCCCGGCTATGAGCAGTTACAACGACAACTGCATCATCGGTTGGAACTCCTGCAGATTCAGTACGATGATCCTCAGCGATAAACAAGAAAAAGCCCCAAACTCTGTTGAGCTTGGGGCTTTTCTTGCCGTTGGGATACCCGGATTCGAACCAGGAAAAACAGAACCAAAACCTGTTGTGTTACCATTACACCATATCCCAATCCTAAGGCTTTTATTGCTAAAAGCGCGGCAAAGGTAAGGAAAATTTACGATTTACGATTTACGTTTTACGATTTATTTTTGTTCTTACCCGTATTTTTCTGATTTTTACCGCTCCAGAAGGGCTTTATCTTTACTCTGCAATGAGCAAATAATAGTTTTTCTTGCCCTTTTGCACGAGCAGGTAGCGACCGTCAATCAAATCAGCTGTGGTGACCGCTTGGTCGAAGGCTGTGAGCTTCTCTTTGTTCAAGCTCACGCCGCCACCCTGTGCCATCTTACGCATCTCGCCCTTGCTGGGGAAACACTGCGTCTCGGCTGCCATCAGGTCAATGGCCTTGATGCCTTCACCTTCGAGCAGGCTACGACTGATGGTGAAGTGGGGAACACCGCTGAAGACATCGAGCAACGTAGCCTCGTCCAGTTTCACCAGACTTTCTTTCGTGGCTTTGCCGAAGAGGATATTGGACGCTTCGAGCGCCAGCTCGTAGTCCTCGCGACCGTGAACCAGAATGGTGACTTCCTCGGCCAGACGCTTCTGCAGCACGCGGCGACCCGGATCTTGACGATGCTCCTCAATGAGGGCATCGATGGTCTCCTTGTCCAGCGAGGTGAAGATCTTAATGTAACGCTCAGCTTCCTCATCGCCTACGTTGAGCCAGAACTGGTAGAATACATATGGTGTGGTACGATTGCGGTCGAGCCAGATGTTGCCTTGCTCCGTCTTACCGAACTTCTTGCCGTCGCTCTTGGTGATGAGCGGACAGGTGAGGGCATAAGCCTCGTTCTCTGCGCCCAGCTTACGACGAATCAGCTCCGTGCCGGTGGTGATGTTACCCCATTGGTCACTGCCACCCATCTGTAGCTTGCAGCCCTTGGTCTGGTAGAGATGCAGGAAGTCGTAGCCCTGCAGCAGTTGGTAGGTGAACTCCGTGAAGGACATGCCCTCCTGGAATTCGCCGTTCAGACGACGTTTCACGCTGTCCTTGGCCATCATGTAGTTGACGGTAATACACTTACCAATGTCACGGGCAAAGGAGAGGAATGTGAAGTCCTTCATCCAGTCGTAGTTGTTCACGAGTTCAGCTGCATTGGGCGCATCGCTGTCGAAGTCGAGGAAGCGTGACAACTGCTCACGAATACATGCTACGTTGTGACGCAAGGTCTCTTCGTCCAGCAAATTACGCTCCTGGCTCTTGCCACTGGGGTCGCCAATCATGCCCGTAGCACCGCCCAGCAGGGCGATGGGCTTATGGCCGCAGCGCTGCAGATGACGCAACATCATCACGCCGCAGAGGTGGCCGATATGAAGGCTGTCGGCTGTCGGGTCAATACCCACGTAAGCCGTTACTTGTTCTTTCTGAAGGAGTTCTTCGGTGCCTGGCATCATCTGATGGATCATGCCGCGCCATGTAAGTTCTTCTACGAAATTCATCGATGTAATTTACGATTTTACGATTTACTATTTACAATTTGCGGGTGCAAAGGTACGTCTTTTTCTACGAAGTAGCACATAAAATGGTTTGAAAAATCCACGTGTGGCGTGCAAAAGTGCGTAAGTATTCTCTTCTAAAGCTGTCTTTATAAAGCAAATTCAGTTATTATATATATAGGTACGCGTACGCGAAAAAGAAATGAACGAGGTGTGAAGTTTGCTTAGATGCGGTTACCCTGAACAATCATTTCGCGGATGCCTTCGGTGAATTGCTTGTCATTCTTGAGATCTTCTATGTTCAGATGCATACGATAGCGCCAGTAGTGATTGGGGACGGCGGGGATGTTGATGCGCTCGGCATTGGCATCCTTGTTGCGCAGATGCTCATCGATAGCGAGCCAGTCCTGAAGCGTAATGACGCATAGCATAGAGGGGCAGTCAAGATGATGCTGGATGATCTCGCGGGCGAGCCACCCGGGCAATGGATGAGGTGCTGGTCCTTCGCGATGAAGGATATTGTTGAAGTAGTCTTGTGTACGCTCATAGTCTTCATCCCACCACATACGAAGCGTGGGAGTATCGTGACTGCTGATGGTGGCAACGCTGAGGCGCGGGTTACGTTCCACATGTCCAAAACGCACCCACGGTTCCTTCGGCATCGACTCCAGTTCCAGACTGAGCATCCCTAGTTCGTTCATCACCCATTGTACACAGGCAGGCACCATCCCAAGGTCTTCGGCACAGCACAGCATTCGTGTAGCTTTGACCAGCTTGGGAAGTTTTTGCATGGCTTCCTCATACCAGAACTGATTGTTGCGATGGTAGAAATAATCTTCGTAGAGTTCATTGAAAGCTTGCTGCTCCTGCGGAGACAGGTGCTGGAAGGCTTCGGTCTTCTGGGCAGCGATACGCGGATGGAACAGTTCGGGGTTCTTATGGTCGCGAAGAAAGAGAACGTCGGTAGAGACATCGGCCTTCTTGATAATCGGCGCAACGGTCTGCTTCAATGTCTCGGCACTAATGCCAGCATTGTAAATCTCTTCACGAGTGAGAGCCAAGGAAGGAGAGAACTGTCCAAGCAGTCCGGTCTTGACTGGCTCTGGAATCTCCCAGATACGGAAGAAGCCGAGAACATGGTCGATGCGGTAGGCGTCAAAATAACGGGCCATGTTCCGGAAACGACGCTCCCACCACTTGCAACCGTCACGCAGCATCTCATCCCAGTTGTAGGTGGGGAAACCCCAGTTCTGTCCATCGGTGGCAAAGTCATCAGGCGGTGCACCAGTCTGACCATTGAGGTTGAAGTAACGAGGTTCCTGCCAAACATCGCAGCCGTGGCGGGCTACGCCGATGGGGATATCGCCCTTGAGGATGACACCTTTCGAACGGGCATAAGCGTGAACACCGCTGAGTTGCTGTGCCAGAAGGAACTGGACGAAGTAATGGAAAGCGACATCCTTGAAAGCTTTGTTACGGGGATTGGATAGCGTCTTGCGGTCTGCTTCGTCCCAACGGCGATGGTTGGGCCATTGGTCAAAGTCACCTGTTCCGTAAGTGTCGCGCAGGTAGCTATATTGAGCATAAGGAACAAGCCATTGTTCATTGTCGGCAAAGAACGTTTTGAAGGCGGCGGAGCCAAGTGTTTTGTTTCCCTCTTGCTCATAGAACAGATGCAGGTATTCCAGTTTGGCTGCGTTGACACGCTCATAGTCAATCTGCGGCAGGGCATTCAACTCCTGGCGCAAATGGTTGAAGCGTTTGCATGCTGTCTCGTCTTTCAATGCAGGCAGAGCTCCCAATTCTACGTATTGCGGATGGAGGGCAAAGACGCTGATGCAGGAGTAGGGATAGCTGTCACCCCAAGTATGAGAAGAGGTGGTATCGTTGATGGGGAGGATTTGCAGTAGGCGTTGGCCTGACGTAGCGACCCAATCCACCATCATACGAAGATCACCGAAGTCGCCCACGCCGAAGCTGCGACGGGTGCGCAAAGAGAAGACGGGGATCTGTGTTCCCGCTACGCGGAAGTCCTCAGGAGCATCCATCCAATTGTCACGTTGCAGGAGGGGCATCGAGGGATCTGAGACATCTTTCGGATCAAAGGAATGGGGACATAAGATCCACTCCGAACGCTTTTCATGGCCTTGCCAAGTGACTGTATAGAAATACTCGATAGCTTGTTCAACCGTCAGCTCGCACGACCAGATGATGCCGTCACGTGTTGACATGGGATGGCGTGATGGGGTTCCATCATGCTCAAGGATATTTAGGAAAAGGTCCTCGCCATAGATGGTTCTATACTCAATGTCAAATCGTATATTCATAGCTGTTAGGTTTATTATTTCCGTGTAAAATCTACAAAGCGATAAGGGAGTTCATGACGCTCGTCAGGAGCGTGTGCTTCGTCAAAAGTGATCTCCCACTCCTTTTTATTCCATGCAGGGAAGAAGGCATCGGCTACAGCAGGAGTGTCATCCACGAGGGTGAGGCAGAGACGATCCGCAAAGGGGATGGCTTCTGCATAGACACTGGCGCCTCCGATGATAAAAACTTCCTCGTCCGTTTGGCAAGCATTCAAGGCGGCTTGTAGTGAGGGGAATACCTCAATGTTCTCAGCTGTGAAAGCAGTGTTGCGCGTCAGCACGATATTTCGACGATTGGGAAGAGCGCCCTTGGGTAGCGACTCAAAGGTCTTGCGTCCCATGACGATAGTGTGCCCCGTCGTCAACGCCTTGAAACGCTTCAAGTCATTAGGCAGCCAATACAGCAATTTGTTCTGATAACCGATGGCCAGATTTTTTGCCACCGCTGCAATAATCGTAATCATACAGCTACCTCTGCTTTAATATGCGGCCACGGGTCGTAGCCTTCGAGTTTGAAATCTTCATAACGGAAAGCAAAGAGATCTTTCACGTCCGGGTTAAGCACCATGTGAGGGAGGGGACGCGGTTCACGCGTAAGCTGCAGGTGCGCCTGCTCTATATGGTTAAGGTACAGATGCGTGTCACCTGTTGTATGAACGAAGTCGCCAGCCTTGAGTCCTGTCACCTGCGCCATCATCTGCAACAGCAGGGCATAAGAAGCAATGTTAAAGGGCACGCCGAGGAAGGTGTCAGCAGAGCGCTGGTAGAGTTGCAGGCTCAAACGTCCGTCGGCGACATAGAACTGGAACAAGGTGTGACAGGGAGGCAACGCCATCTTCTCGACCTCAGCCACATTCCAGGCTGATACAATCATGCGACGTGAATCTGGATGATGCTTAATCAAATCCACGACATTGGCAATCTGGTCAATGGTGCCACCGTTGTAATCCGGCCATGAACGCCACTGGTGACCATAAACAGGCCCGAGATCGCCGTTTTCATCGGCCCACTCATCCCAAATGGTTACTTTGTTGTCGTGCAAGTACTGGATATTCGTATCGCCGCGCAAGAACCATAGCAACTCGTGGATGATGCTACGCAAATGCAACTTCTTTGTGGTCAAAAGTGGGAAACCGTCGGCCATGTTGAATCGCATCTGGTGCCCGAAGACACTCTTGGTGCCTGTTCCTGTGCGGTCTGTCTTTACTGCTCCTTCATCGAGGATGCGTTGGAGTAAATCTAAGTATTGTCTCATGAAAGGATTATTTACGCTGCAAAGGTAATGAAAAGTTGAGAGTTTACTATTTAAAGTTGAAAGTATTTTGCATTTCCTGCATGTATTTCCCTCTTTTCCTCTATCTTTGCACCATGAATCTACCAAAAGACTTTGAGCACTTCTTTCGTGAGTGCTGGCGTGAAGATGATGTACAGACTTTGGTGCAAGGCTTGGACTCTGCACCTTCAGTGAGCATCCGTCTTAACACAAAAAGGATGCCGATAGATGCTGAGCCGAAAGGAGCGGACGGACATGTTCCCTGGTGCCCTGAAGGCATCTATCTGAAGGAACGACCAGTGTTTACAGCAGACCCGTTGTTGCATGCAGGAGCCTATTACGTTCAGGAAGCCAGTTCCATGTTTCTTGCTCATGTTGTCAGACAGCTTCTTCCACCCGAAGGCGGATGGGAGCGAGTTTTGGATCTCTGTGCTGCACCAGGCGGGAAGAGTACATTGCTCCGTTCGTTGCTTCCTGACGAGTGCCAGTTGTTTTCCAATGAACCGATTCGAGCACGAGCGCAAGTGCTGGCTGAGAATCTGGCCAAATGGGGACACCCGAATGTGCAGGTCACGCAAGCCTATGCTGAAGAAATCGCTCAGCAAATATCGGATTTCGACATGATAGTGGCCGACGTGCCTTGCTCGGGCGAAGGAATGATGAGGAAGGAACCGGAAGTGATACGACAATGGTCGCCCTCCTTTGTGGCTGATTGTGCTGCTCTGCAGCGTAGCATCGTTGCAGATATATGGCCAGCGTTATGCCCCAATGGCTATCTCGTTTATTCCACCTGTACTTTTAATCCTTTGGAAGATGAGGAGAATGTGGAGTGGATTGCCAAGGAACTTGGCGCTGAAGTCATTTCTGTTTCCGTTGATCCCACGTGGGGAATCAGTGGAGATCTCAGAAAGGCTGGCCCTTCGCTTCCTGTTTATCATTTCCTTCCGGGGAAGGTGCGCGGTGAGGGTCTCTTCCTGGCCGTCTTGAAGAAAAGAGACAATCATGAAATAGGGAGAAAACGTCCGAAACGTTTCTCCCTACCTGTTCTTCCAATGAATCAATTGGATGATCCAGAAGCTTGTCGCGTTGACCTCTCGTTGTCAGATGCTTTGCGTTATCTTCAACGCGAAGCCCTTGTCTTGCCACCTGAGACTCCTCGCGGTATTGTCCAGGTGTGTTATCAGGGTCAACGATTGGGGCTTGTTAAGAATCTCGGAACGCGAGCCAATAATTTGTATCCGAAGGAATGGCGGATTCGCAGTGGCTATATCGTTCCGCAGACGCTATTTACTCTTGAATGATGAGGAAGTGAGTGAGACCCCAGAAGTCATTTTTATCTAGGATTTCCAACGTTGTAGTACCAGCCTTTTTATCGGTTGTGATCTTGTAAGAATCCGTTGGATGCTGTGATTTAAGCGTGATCTTCTTGCTATTGATGGTCAGTTTCCCGAATTTCCGGATATCTATCTTTGTAAAATGGTTAGCGTCAATATTGTCAACATCAATCTTTGATTTCCCCAAGAAACGACTGCTAAGCACACCGGCTTTTTTTAATTCACTGCTAGTTCCAATGATATAATAAGCTTCATTCAGTAAATCGTGAGCAACATTTATCCTTTCGTCTTTTTCTTTGATGTCGTTCTTTAAGCTGGCATTTTGGGAATAAAGATAATTGATCTCGTCCTGCAGTAAAGCTACGTTAAACTCTTGTGTCTCCAGCTTTTCCTGTAACTTCTGGATGGTCGCGTCTTTCTCGGCAATCTGTTGGTTGAGGTGGTCAATGAGGGCTTGCATACGTTCGCGGTCTTTGCCTCCTTCGCCCATCTGGCTTTCCAATTGGTTGATGCGTTCACGTTGGCGGGTCAGTAAGCTCGCATAAGCGTCTAAGTCCTGTTTGATACTTTCACGCGTAATGGTCTTTTCCTTGTTGGTAGCAACGGTCATCAGGTTGTTGTCAGCTTTGGCAATGCTGTCCAAACCGTCTGATACTAAGGTCAGGCAGCTTTGATAAAACTCTAAATCTTGAGTCTGCTGTTCCACGGTTGCAGTCAGGGAATCGACCTGTGACTGCAGTACTTCAACTTGGTTTCCTCCACAAGCATTGAATGATAGGAATGCGGCACCTGAAAGTACCACAGAGGAAAGGAAACAGAAAAATTTCTTCATTGTTGTTGGGTATTTGAAGTGATAAGATAATATTTCGACTGCAAAAATAGAGAAAAAATGAGATTCAAACCTTTTTTTAAATAAAAAAGAGTGTGAATGTAGTTTTTTTTACAAAAAAGTTGCATCATCATAAAATATGTTTGTATCTTTGTACGCAAAATGCAGTGAATGAATCAAAACTATTTAACATACTCAAACAATGAAACATTTTAGAAATCTTACGTTGGCAGTGGCTTTATGTATGACGCCATTCGTTGTCAATGCCCAAAACACCCCGGATGACAGTAATGGCTTCCGCTCTTTCACATTCGTACAGGCACAAGGCGGTCTTCACTTGCCTTTCACTCCGGGTTCCCGTTCAGATTTGATGAAGCCTAACTTCGGTTTCAACATCGGTCATTGGTTTGCTCCCGTCATTGGTGCCCGTATCGGTGCAGAGGGTTTCCAGTCAACGGTTTTCTATAAAGATGCGTATGAAGGATTCAAATACCTCAATTTTGATATTGACGGTATGATTAATCTTTCCCCTTTGTTTGTGCAGGGAAACAACCCTAAACTTAATTTATATTTAATAGGTGGTGTTGGTCTGAATTATCTCACAGATAAAGGTCCTATTACTCGTAGTACAAAATCGGACTTCGCACATAACCTGCGCGTAGGTCTGGGACTGGAATATCGCATTGCTAAGCCTTTGTCATTGTCTCTTGAATATCGGATGAATAATACGACAGACTATTTCAATGGACGTGAAAATAGTGCTGATGACTGGTTCTCTTCATTGCTCGTAGGGCTCTCCTTTAATTTCGGCTACTCCAAGAAAGTATGGGATGATGGCCGTCTTGTTATGAAAGAACCGACGACACTGAATGAAAAGAAGGAATTTGCAGTGAATGAGCGCATGAATACGTGGGTAAAGCGTATGAAGGGTGAGAGTAAGGCTGATTATCTGGCTCGTACGTCAGACGAAGCTATTGAGACTCAGCGCTTGGCTTTCGGACGTGAGTTCGCTACCGCTGCCGCAATGGCTAGTAGTCAGACAATCGTTGGTGGTAATGCACGATATAACGAAGGAACCCAGGCTCTTGTGATTGATCCTTCTGATAATATGCCCAGCATTATTCTGAGTGTGCCTAAGGCAGATGCAGAGAACCTCGATGTCAGCAACCTGCGATTCGAGAATACAAAGTATGATATTACTGCAGACAACCAGTTCGAGGTCATTTATACTGAAGCTATCAACGTTAAGACCGGTGAAAGGTATATTTATAACAAGACTGATGCCAAGATTGAAGATGAGTCTGGATTCATGTCACTGGCTGATTATCAGCTCAAACAACAGCAGGGACAGATCATGGCTACTGGAGCAACAGCTTTGACTGCTCAGACCAATGCTGCTCAAGAGATGAAGGAAAAGAAATACCATCTTAAGAATACCGATATCTCAGCTGTATATGCTGGCAATACGTTAAGCTTCAAATATACGGTGAAGGACGAGTTCAGCGTCAATGATGATTTCGCAGCAGGTCAATACGACGCTGAGGCCAATGCTGGTTCAAAGGCAATGCTGAGTGCCATCTCTAAGTCCGTTTCTGAGGACTTCGCCAAATATTTTGAAGCAGGTAAGACTGTTGAAATCAGATATCGCGGTACAGCCGATGCTAAACCCATTAACGGTAGGATTGCTTACAATGGAAAGTATGGTGATATCAAAGATCAACCTGTTACAGTGAATGGTAAGGAGGGCAAGTTGAGCATTACCAAGGCTGACGGTATCACTTCCAACGAACAATTGTCGTTGCTTCGTGCTGTCAGTGTTCAGAAATATATTCGTAAGAATATTAATGCTCTGAATGACATGAAAGTGAAGGAATCATTTAATGTCGAGGTTTCTCCTGCTGAAGGTTCACAGTACCGTCGTGTCGCTGTTGACTTCATCTTCCAAGATGCAACTTTCTAAGTCTTAACTATCAACCTGCCCTCAGTAACTTGCTGGGGGTAGGCTTTTTCATTTTTCAACTAACACTATGATGAATCGATTCGCTATCCTTCTCGGAGCTCTTTCTTTTGTCTCCTTTACCTTTGCACAGACATTGGATACAGATACCGCTTCGGTGTCACCTTCTCAGGCTTTGTATTCTTCTGCTGAAGACGCATATACGCGTTTTTATTTGCAGAAATCCGATCCCTCCAGTAATAAGGATCAACTCTATCAAACGCTGATGGAATGCTTCAAGAATTATGTCAAGTGTATGGAGGATGTTGATGAAACGCAGCAGGCCGATATGAAGGAGAAACTGCGCCGGTTACGTTCTGAGTTTGAGACAGCTGGTATTGAATATAGCAGTAATGGAAACAACCGGATAGCGTATAAGTATCTTGAGTGTTATTTGAATATACCTCGCTTGCCGATATTTGACGGTGAGCGTTTTCCCCGTAGTGAACAATACCCTGCTTATGTTTTCATAGTGGCAGCTGAGTCTCACAATTCCCGCGACTATGAGGCTGCAGTATCTTACTTGCATGAATATATTGAATTAGGAGAAAAGCAAAACCAACAAACTTGTTACGAGTTCTTGGCATCAGATCTTGAGTTACTAAAACGGTTTGATGAAGAAATGGCTGTCTTGGACGAAGGTATCATGAACTATCCTCAGAGTTTGAAGATGATGAAGAGAGCCATCAATTTATATACCCAGTTCAACGAAAAAGACAAGGCTAAAGAAATGTTCAGCAAGGCAATCGCATTGGCGCCGAATGATGCAGAGTTACTGCGTTTCAAGGCTGATATTGATTATCAGAATGACCGTTTTGCTGATGCTTTACCTATTTATCAGGCGTTCTATGAGCAGAATCCGAACGACCCCAATCGAGCGAAGAAGCTGGCCTTTTGCCATTACAACCTTGCTGGCTCAATGATTAATGAGAGTAATAAGGAGTCTGACGCTGAAAAGTTCAAAGCTCTACGCGATGGAGCAACGGAACATTTCAATCAGACTATAGCTCTGTTGGAACCGCTTAGCAAGAATGCAGAAGTGGTGAAAAGTGATCCCCTCGTGATTAATGCGTTGTCTGAGGCACTTACCCAAGTAGGACGAAGCTCTGATGCAGACCTGGTCCGTCAACAAGCTTCGCAAGAAACAAGTCTGATAGCTACAACCGCGAATAATTCATCAAAAACCGCACCGAATTTCAATGAGTGGTCCAAATCCAGATTGGAAAGGACATTGACTGAATGGGAACGTCGTGGTGAGTTTGAGCCAGCTGAAGAGTATGTAAAACGTGTGAATCCTGATACCCGCAAGGAATTGATTGCTCAAACGAGAAGCACTTTGGAGCAAGAGTATATCCGAGAGTACAGTGACACTTATAATCTCGAAGATTTAACCATCAAGCCATACGATCCGGACCATCAGACATACTGCATTAAGACCAAGCAGGGCGAAATCTATTTGAAAGTGCCCATCGCAGGTAATGAGGCCAAGAAATTCAAAGATAGTTGGAGCGGCATTAAAATCCAATCTCCCCAGTTCAAAGTGGACAAGTCTGGCAAGTTGCTTTTGGCAACTGCCGTTTTTGCAACTCCAGAAGGACAATACTATCAATATGATGCCAATGAAACATTGGAATATGGAAAAGTAAAGATTGCAAGACCTGAATGGAATGACGATGATTTGTTGGCAGATGTCGGTTCAAATGATACGCCGAAGGCACAAGCGAAGAAAAGCAATATTGATGAACCTATTAACGTTGGAGAATCGACAGTTGATGTCAATATTCCAAAGACCAAAGAACTGAATGCAAATACTTTTGCCCTTATTATAGCCAATGAGAATTACACGAAAGTTGAAGGAGTTCCTTTTGCTCTCAATGACGGAAAATCTTTTATGCGCTATTGTCAGGATGTGCTGGGTGTTCCCTCGGAAAACATTGTGAGTGCTTTCAATGCCACCTTCAGTGATATGATTGAAGCAATTGATCAAATCAAAAATTTGGAGGCTGCATTTGATGACATGAAGCTATTGGTTTATTATTCTGGTCATGGACAGCCAGATCCCAGTTCCAAGGAAGCGTATCTGTTGCCTGTTGATGCTTCTCCACGTAATATGTCAACGTCGTATAAGCTTTCAAAATTTTATCAAGAGTTGACGGCATATAACCCTGCTTCAGTCACGGTGTTCTTGGATGCTTGTTTCAGTGGAGCCAAGAAAGATGGTCAAATCATGGATAAGGAAGCACGTGGCGTCGTTATCACTCCCCGTGATGAGGCTCCTGCTAGCAACATGGTTATTTTTGCTGCTTGCTCCGGTGACGAAACAGCCTATCCATATAAGAACCAGAAACATGGATTGTTCACCTACTTCCTGCTGAAGAAATTGCAAGAGGATAAGGGTAAAACAACCTACAAACATTTGGCTGAATATATCAATAAAAACGTTAAGCAACAGAGTATCCGACTTCCGAATGGCAAACTACAGACGCCAACCACGCGAAGTGCACTGCCGCCATCTGAATGGGGCAATTGGAGACTTGACAAATAAAAACAATCTATGATTATGAAGCGTTTTCTAACTGCTTTCTCTCTCCTGATGATCATGTTTGTCTCTGTGCATGCACAGAGTGACGATACGGTGGAATATACATATGTCTATCATGCCTCGTACAACGAGAGTCGTCAGCAGGCAGAACAGAATGCCATCAATTGTGCCAAGGTCGAAGCTTTACGTAATCAATATGGTACTGTCCTCAGCGGTGCCTCTGCTACCAGCTTGATCACCAAGAATAAAATCACTGAATCCAAATTCGTATATATTGGTGGTGAAGGTGAAGTCAATGGGGAATGGATTGCAGATTTGATGGAGCCAAAGATCACTACTACCTTGGAGGAGACTGGTCTTTGTGTGACCGCTACAGTAAAGGGTAAGGCACGAGAAATCACGAATAATCCTATTGCATTTGAGGCCAAGGTTTTGCGAAATAAACCCGATGTGACCTTTGAAAGTACCGAATTTACTGCAGGCAATAATATCTATATCCACTTCACTTCGCCTGTGGATGGTTTTTTAACCATCTATCTACTTGATGGAGAAACGGCTTATTGTCTATTGCCTTATGCGAACACCAAGGATGGTATCTATCCTATTGTGCATGGCAAGGAATACATCTTCTTTAGTCGGGATGTATATGACGAAGATGATGATCTGAATGCAATTGATGAATATACTTTGACGGTTGAAGATAAACACCAGGATCTGAATCAGCTCTATTTCATATTCTCTCCACAAAAGTTCACTAAGGCGGTGGACCGATTCAGAAAAACGGATAACGGCACCATCTATCCCCGTATGCTTTCATGGGCCAATTTTCAGAAATGGATTATGCGAACCCGTAAAAACGACAAGGAAATGTCTGTTCAGACCAAGTACGTCGTCATTAATCCCATCAAGGATTAAGGAGACTAATCTTATTGGTCAATTCAATAAACTGTTCTATTGAGAGTTGCTCTGGCCGCAAGTTGAAAACTGGATTGGCCAGAAATGTCGTATGGTCTGCGGTGGGGAACAGTTCAGTAAGAAGCGGACGGATGTTATTGCGGAGTGTCTTGCGCCGTTGATTGAAGGTGGTTTTCACAACCCTCTTGAATAGCGCTTCATCACAGCCCAGCTCTTTCGTATCATTGCGTTTCATACAGATGACAGCAGAACGAACCTTAGGCGGTGGATTGAAGACGTTGGCTTCAACCGTGAAAAGATATTCCGGCGTGTACCAAGCTTGGATAAGAACCGAAAGAATTCCGTATGCCTTGGTACCTGGATGTGCACAGATGCGATCAGCAACCTCTTTCTGAATCATTCCTGTACAGCAAGGAATCAAGTCTTTGTTATCCAGCATCTTGAAGAATATCTGGGAGGAGATGTTGTAGGGGTAGTTGCCAGTTAAGACGAAGGGCTGTCCATTGAAGGTCTTCTCAAGGTGCATCTTCAGAAAATCATCTTCGATGATGTTTTCTTCCAGTTGAGGCCACGTGCGGCGTAAATACTCAACAGATTCAAAGTCAAGTTCCACCACTTTCAGCAGACGTGGTTTGGGCATCAGGAACTGTGTCATGACGCCCATGCCTGGGCCTACTTCAAGGACGGGTAAATCAGGGCAGGCATCTACGGTATCGGCGATGCGGCGGGCGATGTCTAAATCCGTTAAGAAGTGTTGTCCGAGAAACTTTTTTGGCTTTACTGTATGCATGGGCAGTGAGAAATGTGTAACTTTGCGCTGCAAAGATACATAAAAACATCATATCGAAAGATTGAAATCTTGAAAAGTTGGCGTTCCATTTTGAAAATCCTTTTGCCGCTTGTGATTGGCGGAGTGATTCTTTGGTGGATGTATCGTGGCTTTGACTGGGCTACGTTACATCGTGCCTTAATCAGTGAGATGGATTGGACATGGATGTGGTTGTCCTTCCCTTTTGGCATCTTGGCTCAGGTCTTTCGTGCTTTGCGTTGGCGTCAGGTGCTGCGTCCCTTGGGTGAACAACCTCGTCTTCAAACCAGCATCAATGCCATCTTCCTCAGTTATGCCAGTTCTTTGGCCGTTCCGCGCATTGGTGAAGTGCTACGTTGTGGTGTGTTGAAACGTTATGACGGTGTCAGCTTTAGTCGTGGTGTGGGAACCGTAGTCACCGAGCGTGTCGTGGATATGGTGATGATTGCTTTGTTATCCTTGCTGGTCTTTGTCTTGCAGATTCCTGTGTTTGTGCAGTTTTTTGAACAGACTGGTGTCAATTTCGGCGCTTTCCTCGGTCAGTTCACGCTGACAGGATGGTTGGTAACCATTATCAGCGTCATCCTGATGCTCGGCATGGGCGTGTATCTGTTGCGCCGCTATGAGCTCATGACAAAGACACGCTCTGTGCTGAAGGAACTGTCAGAAGGACTCTTGTCTATTCGTAAGATAAAAGGGAAGGGCGCTTTTCTTTTTTATAGTGTCGCCATTTGGGCATGCTATTTCTTTCATTTCTACCTCACCTTTTTCTGCTTCAAAAGCACTGAGTCGCTAGGTCTCTCCGTAGCGATGGTTGCTTTTGTTGTTGGCACCTTCGCTGTTTTGGTGCCCACACCGAATGGTGCAGGACCTTGGCACTTTGCCGTGAAGACCGTGCTCATGCTTTACGGCGTCAATGGTGATGACGGCGCTCTGTTTGCCCTCATCGTTCACACCGTTCAGACCCTTCTTGTGGCAGTGCTTGGCTTATATGCCGTTGCAGCTCTTGCCATGACCAAGCCCATCAACAAAACATACAATTAACATAAAAACTACTTCCTATGGCAACGATTCAAGACTTAGAACCTAAAGCCGTTTTTGGCAACTTCTACAAACTGACACAAGTACCTCGTCCCAGCGGACATCTTGAGAAAATCCAGCAGTTCCTGCTCGACTGGGCGAAGGAGCGCGGCATAGAAGCCTTCAAGGATGGCGGCGATAATATCGTAATGCGAAAGCCTGCCAGCCCGGGCTTTGAGAATCGCAAGCTTTGCACGATGCAAGCTCACATGGATATGGTTCCGCAGAAGACCGATGCAAGTACACATAATTTCGAGACAGACCCCATTGAGACATGGATTGATGGTGAATGGCTGAAGGCCAAAGGCACCACTCTTGGTTCCGACGATGGTATCGGTGTCGCATGCATCATGGCAGTCTTTGAGGATGACACCCTTCAACACGGTCCGCTGGAGGCGCTCATCACTTCCGATGAAGAGACCTGCATGTGGGGCGTGAACCACTTGGCTGCAGACACCTTGAAAGGTGAGATTCTATTGAACATCGACCATGAGAGCGAGGGTGAGTTCTGCATCGGCAGTGCTGGTGGCGTCAACGTTACCGCTTCCCTTGGCTATAAAGAAGTTGAAACAGACAAAGATGACATCGCCCTGAAGGTGACCATCAGTGGTTTGAAGGGGGGGCACAGCGGTCTTGAGATCAATCAGAACCGTGCCAACGCCAACAAACTGATGGCCCGTCTCGTTCGTCAGGCCATCCTTGACGACGATGCTCGTCTAGCCACCTGGAAAGGTGGAAACATGCGCAACGCCATCCCTCGTACGGCTGAAACGGTGTTGACCATCCCCGCTGAGAACGAAGCGGACATGCGCGAGTTGGCCGACTACTGTCAAAAGACCTTCACAGACGAATTCCGTGGGGTTGAGGATGCCGTGTATGTGACAGTGGAACGTGTGGAATTGCCCACTATGCAGGTTCCCGAGGAAGTGCAGGACAATCTCGTCAGTGCCATCCTCGCTTGTCACGATGGTGTGCTGCGTAATATTCCCAGCATTCCGCATGTTGTGGAGACCAGTTCTAACCTCGCCATTATCAATATTGGTGGCGGTCAAGCAGAAGTGCTTATCCTGGCCCGTTCCTCATGTGATAGCCAGTTGGAATATGAACAGGAGATGTTTGAGAGCACCTTTGGTATGGCCGGTATGAAAGTAGAATATAGTGGTCAGTATGGTGCATGGCAGCCCAACTTCGATTCTCCCATCGCTGCCCAGATGGCATCCCTTTATGAAAGGATGTATCAGAAACCGGCAAAGGTGGAAGTTGTACACGCAGGTCTGGAGTGCAGTATGATTGGACAGGTCTATCCCCAAATGGACCTGATATCCTTCGGTCCTACCCTCCGTTCACCGCACACGCCCAATGAGCGTTGCAATATCCCCAGCGTAGGTCGTTTCTGGCCCTTCTTGAAGACCTTGCTGGCAGAGATTCCAGAGAAATAGTAAGACACTGCATATGAAAACGGTTTTTCTCTCTTTCGTCTTAGCCTTTATGCCTCTGTTCTCCTGGGCGCAGTCATATGATGCCCTTTGGAAAGCAGAGCAAAAGTTGGAGGCCGATGGTAAGCCTCAGTCGGCCTATGCCGCCGTGCAGAAGATCCTTCAGAAAGCGTTGGCGGAAGGAAAACAAGGGCAAGCCTTGAGCGCCCGTCTCCGTGCTGCAGCCTTGCATCAGGAATGGGCCCCCGACAGCTTTTTCGCGGATGTCCTGGAACTAGAGACGTTACGATCACAAGAAAAACAAGGCGAGGCTCGTGCCATCTATGCTTCCATCTTGGCCGAGATCTATGAGAAGAACCGTAATCGTGCCCAAGCCAATGGTCTGAAGCTTGCCAGCGAAGACATGAAAGAATGGACGCGTGAGCAGTATGACAGTGCCGCTACTGCGAACTGGAAAATGTCTCTTCAAGACATTCCCCTCCTCGCCAATGCCCGCAGCAAGGACTGGCTGCCCTTTGTGACACAAGCCGCGAACTCTGATTATTTCCGCCATGACCTGCTGCACATCCTCTGGCAGCGGATTCGTTCCCAACGTTATCAATGGTGGGATTCACAGAACGGAGAAGAGTTGCTGTCACTGGGCAATGCCGTCAAAGCAGAATATGTGCGGCTGGGTAATCGCGAAGCGGAATTGCTCATCGCTTTGGACATCGTAAATGTCAGGGAGCAATACCTTTTCCGACATATATCTACGGGTACTCAACTCACCATCGATGCTTTGCTGTACCTCAAGAATCAGTATGCCGACTTGCCTCTCAGCACGGAAGTGATGCTGAGCCTTCTCGAGACAGGAGCCCCTGACTCGCTGAAAGTAATGTGGGCCACTGAGGCTCTTCAGCGCTATCCTCGTTATTCCCGTATCGGCGAGATCAAGAACCAACTGAATATTCTGCGTTGTCCTTCTGTCACATGGACAGGCAACGAGGTTTATTATCCAGGTAAAACCTACACGTGGAAACTGACTCACCGCAATGCGACAGCTCTTCAACTGACAGTCTATCGTTTGAAAGACAGTTTCAACGAAGAGCAGATGAATCTTGGGAAGCAGTCTATTCGCAATTATTTGAAAGCAAACGGCACGGAAATCCAGCGTATTAACCGACAATTCAAGAAAGAGATTTCCTTTGAGACGGTAGAAGACTCTTTCACGTGGCAGGCTCCTGGTTTAGGACGTTATGCCGTCCTTTATACGGCCACTACAAACGAGAAAGAAGCTGTTCGCCAGACAACAAAAGAGCAGTTCCACTTGTTCCGCGTTTCCGCTTTGAAGACCCTCAATCGAACGCTCTCAGACAAACGATTGGAGGTAATTGTGGTAGATGCTTTCAGCGGACAGCCTGTTGAAGGTGCAGAGGTGAAACTGAATCAAGTGGATGCTCGTACCCAGAAGAATACCCTTCTCGCCAGTGGCAAGAGCGATGCTGAGGGACGCGTATTGTTGGATAAGCTATCGAATAAGGAACGAAGGAATACGATGAGGATTGAAGTCACGAAAGGTGATGACCGATGGCTACCGACAGAACATTCTTATTTCACCTCATGGGTGAGTAGTCAGGAGAACCGTGTCAGTGTCCATCTCTATACTGATCGTGCCATCTATCGTCCTGGGCAAACCGTTCATGTCAGCGGCGTCGCCTATTCCCAACAGCATTGGGATGCCACCGTCCTGTGTGACAAGGAATATGAGTTGCTGCTACGCGATGTGAATTGGAAGGAAGTAGGTAAGCAAAACGTGAAGACAGACAGCCTGGGCGTTTTTACCGCAGACTTCGTATTGCCTGAAGGTGGGCTTCCTGGTTCCTATCATATTCAAACCCAAGGCGCTCAAGTGGGCTTCCGTGTAGAAGAGTACAAGCGTCCTACGTTTGAGGTGAAGATGGACGAGGCCCCTGCACTGCAATGGCCGCAGGACAGTATCACCCTCACGGGCAAGGCATTGGGCTACAATGGTGTGCCTGTTCGTTCGGCGCGTGTCACTGGTAACTATCAGTTCACGTACCCTTACTGGTGGTGGTATCGCCATGAGGATTCTCCACAACTGCCCATTGATACGGTGATGACAGATGATTCCGGTGTCTTTTGTGTACGCGTCCCGCTAAACGATATTCCGGCAGAGGCGTTGAAATACGGACTGAACCTCTCCTTGGATGTAGAGGTGCTTAGTACGGTTGGAGAAACACGTGAGGGTAGTAGTCGTGTTTCCCTTTGTACTACGCCTCTTCGTTTGAGTCTCTCCATGCAGGCACAACAGGAGCGTGACCATTTAAAAATTCCTTCCTTCAAACTGCTTACCTCGACAGGAAAACCAACTGAAGGCACGGTCACATGTTCGATTCTCTCTGTTGGCACCAAAGAAGCCGTCTTATCGGACGTTGCTTCCACAGATATTGAAAAGGCCCTCCAGTCTCTTCCCTCTGGGGATTATGAGCTGTGCGCCTTTGCTCAAGCTGGAAAAGATACTGCTTCCGCTAAAGCCCGTTTTTATCTGTTCTCCATGTCGGACACGCGCCTGCCCCGTAAGGCTGACAAATGGCTCTATTGTCCAACCGATAGCTTTGATGCAGCACATCCTGCACGCATTCAAGTGGGCAGCAGCTTCAAGGACGTAGCACTATATTACAGTTTGGTGGGCCCCAATGGCGTTATCAAGGATGAGTTGCTTCCCATTTCCGATGAACTGTTCACGATTGATATTCCTTATCTTCCTGAATACGGCGACGGCGTGACGGCCTATTTTGCTTTTGTCAAGGAAGGCCAATGTTACTCAATGAATCGGGCGCTGAGGCTCACCTTGCCTGACCAGCGCTTGCGTTGGGAGTGGACTAGCTTCCGCGACCGTCTGCATCCTGGCGATCATGAGACGTGGACGTTGCGTTTGACCAAACCCGACGGCAGCCCCGCCAGTGCTCATCTCATGGCTACTATTTATGATGCCTCCTTAGACCAGTTGGCCCACCATGCCTGGAGCCTGCTTGTCAACCGCTCTCATCATCTCCGCACAATGCCTTGGCGATCACAACATTTCTTCCGCCATGGTAGTGCTTATGAAAACATGTATTTTGAGATGAAGAATTATCCCGTGAAAGATATGGCCTTTGATAGGATTGATGAGATGTGGACATCTGGTTTGTCATTTGATCATCGGGTATATTATACCATTGGCAGGAAGGCCATGAAACTCAGTCGTGCCAATGATGCAGCGAAGGAGGAGATCTTATTGTCGGCTGCACCGATGGCCGTTATGAGAGAATATGCAGGCAGCGCAAAAGCATATGATGCCCTAGAGGATGAAAGTGACGAAGAAGCCCTTGACAATCCTGGCAGCGCGGATTCTGACATCAACGATAAAGTCTCTGCCGCCACGGCTATGCTTCGCACTAATTTCAATGAGACAGCGGCTTTCATGCCTCGTCTTCACTCTCATCCTGAGACGGGTGAAGTGACGCTTTCCTTCACACTACCTGAGAGCCTCACTACATGGCAGCTGTTGGGCGTTGCTCATACATCCGACATGATGACGGCCGACATTCAGGCTCAGACCATCGCCCGCAAAGAACTGATGGCCCGTCTGCATCTTCCACGTTTCTTGCGTGCAGGCGATGAAGGAAATATCCGTGCCGTCATTCAGAACTTGACCGATGTTCCTGTGAAAGGAAAGGCTATTGTTGAAATCTTCCATCCTGAAACGGAGAAACTGATACTGAAGAAGGATGCCCTCTTCGAAGCTGCTGCTCAGGGGGAAACGGTTCTTTCCTTCGACTATACGCCCACGGAGGACCAACCCATTGTTGCTGTCCGTCTGACGGCTTCAACAACTCCTGCCAAAAAAAAGGGCCCGACCTTCTCCGATGGTGAGCAACACTATCTTCCCATTCTTTCTGCCAAGGAATGGATGACTGAGAGTGTAGAGATACAAGCTGACAGCGCAGGTACTTTCACTACGGATTTGTCATCACTCTTCAACCACAATGCCTCTTCTGCTACTCAGCGCCGTCTGACCGTTGAATACACGACTCACCCCATCTGGAATGTTGTGCAAGCATTACCGGCACTACGTGAGTCCCAGTACGATGATGTCCTGTCTCTCACTTCCATTTTCTATGCCAATACGCTTGCAGGTTATATCGCAGCCACTACGCCCCGTCTTCAGGAGATTATTACGCTATGGAAACAACAGCCTCATGCAGCTCAGTCACCCCTCGCCAGCAACGAGGAACTGAAGCAGATGATTCTTGATGAGACGCCTTGGCTGCGTGAGGCAGACAACGACCGCGAGCGTCAGGCTCAACTCATCGACCTGTTCAATCCCAATCTCCTTGAAAGTCGTATTGACGGGACTCTTCAGCGCCTGATCCAGCGTCAGGAATCTGATGGTGGCTTTGCCTGGTTCCCAGGGATGCATAGCAGCGAACTGATGACGCGTGTCGTCTGTTTCGAGTTGACACATCTTCGCGACCTCACTGATGCCTTCTCCTCGTTGTCTGATGCCACAGTCCAAAGAATCGACAATTTGTTACATAATGCCTTCAATTATATCGCCAATGTGAACGCACGCCGCATCAAGGAGATGCAAAAGGCAGAAGCCAAAGGCGCAACCATCAATACGGGTGCTCGTATGCATTTGGACTATGTCTATATCACCCAACGTGCAGGTATCAAGTTGACCAAGGAACAACAATCAGATGTCCGTTACATCCTGAATCATCTCAAAGGTTCAGTCGCTGGGATGAGCAACGATGAGCGGGCAATGGCGGCTATCGTCCTTCAGGGCGGTGGGCATAGTAAGGAAGCACGACTCTATTTCGATTCCATGCGTGAGCACCTCACTACTACTGCCACTCGCGGCACCTTCTTCGACTATGCCGGCGGCAGCTTCACACCTACCAGTCACAAGGTATGTGTCCATACGACCGCGATGGAAGCCGTTCGTCAGCTGGCCGCTAACGACAAGCCCCTCAACAGTGGCTTGCGCCGTTGGCTGCTGCAACAGAAACGCACCCAGATGTGGGAATCCTCCATCTGCACCGTCGATGCCATCTATGCATTGTTATACGATGCCGCTCCTGACCTCGAAAGCACTGCTAAGGATCAGTTGACCCTCAACTATCCGCGCCGCAAGGTCAGCGTGACAGCCAACAAGAGCTCTTCCCCTGCTGCTTTGGGTTACCTTCGCGAGACCTATACTGATGGCGCAGCTCCGAAGAGCATCACCGTGAAGCGCAATAGCCCTGGCGAGGCGTGGGGAGCCGTCTATGCCCAATACCTCAGCCCCATCGCAGATGTCGCTGCACAATCCTCGGGACTTTCCGTCCGTTGTGAATGGAGCCAGCTATCACCTCGCTTGGGCGACGAGCTCACGACCCGCTATATCATCACCGCCGACCGCGACTATGAGTATGTCTGCCTGCGTGCTGACCGTCCCGCTGCCGCCGAGCCTGGTGCACAAGTGTCGGGCTACCGCTATCAGGGTGGCCTCGGCTATTATCGTGCCGTCCGCGATGCCCACACCGATTATTTCTTTGACCGTCTGCCCAAGGGCACCTATGTCTTAGAAGAGAAGGCTTTCATTGACCGTACCGGTCGCTACACAACAGGTCTCACCACCATCCGTTGCCTCTATGCTCCAGAATATGGCGGCCACACCCAAGCGTTCGAATTGACCATTAACCATTAACAGATTAACAATTAACCTATAGGCCCTATAGGCCCTCTAAGATTTTTTATTTTTCACTTTTCACTCTTCATTCTTCACTTTGATACCTCCTCTCATCCTTATCACCAACGACGACGGCTATCAGGCCGCAGGCATCCAAGCTCTGGCCCGCACGGTAGCACCTTTTGCGGAGGTCTATGTCGTGGCTCCTGATGGCGCCCGTTCTGGCTCTGCTGCGTCCATTACTAGCACGATGCCCGTCATGCTGCGTACCATCACGCCGCTTCCTCAGGGCTATCCCGCCTCCACCCATCTCTTCGCTTGTTCAGGCACTCCGGTGGATTGCGTGAAGCTCGCTTGGGAACAGCTATTGCCCCAGCGTCCAGCCCTCATCCTCAGCGGCATCAATCATGGCGACAATGCTAGCATCAGCGTCCATTACAGCGGCACGATGGGCGCCGTCTTCGAAGGTTGCATGAAAGGTATCCCCAGCATCGGCCTTTCGTTGTGGCTTCAACGTGGGCAGCGCTATGAGGATCATCCTGTCGGTGACGACACCCTCGCGGCCATCGCTACCCTCTGTCAGCGTGTCATAGAGAACGGGCTGCCTCAGGATGTCTGTCTCAATGTCAACCTGCCTACAGCTCATGTCTTTCGTGGTTGGCAAGTCTGTCGGCAGGCACGTGGTCAATGGACATCCGAGTGGGCTGATGCAGCCCATCCATTCGGTCAGAAAGCATATTGGCTTACGGGTACTTTCACGGACCTGGAACCCGAAGCAACAGATACAGATTTCTCCGCCCTCCGTGCCGGTTATTGCTCCATCGTGCCTATTACGGTGGATATGACCGCTCATGATGTGCTGGAAAAAATGAAACAATTGATATGAGATATTACCTGATAGCAGGTGAGGCCAGTGGCGACCTTCACGCCTCCCACCTGATTACCGCATTAAAAGCCGAGGATCCTGAGGCCGAGTTCCGTGGCTTCGGAGGTGACCTGATGGAACAGGCTGGCATGACGCTTGTGCGGCACTACCGTGATTTGGCTTTCATGGGCGTCTTCGCCGTGGTCATGCATCTGCGCACCATCCTGAAAGGGATGAAGCAGTGCAAACAGGATGTTGTGGATTGGAAACCTGATGTGGTCATTCTTGTCGATTATCCTGGCTTTAACCTCAAGATGGCCAAATTCATTCATGCCCAAGGCCTTTGCCCTGTCTATTATTATATCGCTCCCAAGCTTTGGGCGTGGAAGGAATGGCGCATCAAAGCTGTCCGCCGTGATGTCGATGAGATCTTCTCCATCCTGCCGTTTGAGGTCGATTTCTTCGAGAAGAAACACGGCTATCCCATTCACTATGTGGGCAATCCTACCGTCGATGAGATTGCGGCTTATCAGAAAGCCCATCCCATGCAGGAGGAACGGAGAGAGAGCCTTATAGCCCTCCTTGCTGGCAGCCGCACCCACGAAATCCGTGATAACTTGCCTCGCATGATTGAGGCGGCACAGCCGTTCTTAGACCGTTACCGTCTCGTGATAGCCGGTGCTCCGGGCATTGAGCCGGATTTCTATCAGCAGTATATCGGGGGACACAATGTAGAGATTGTCTATGGACGTACCTTCGATCTCCTTTCCTCTGCCACTGCAGCCCTTGTTACTTCTGGCACAGCGACTTTGGAAACCGCCCTCTTCCGTGTGCCGCAGGTCGTCTGCTACTTTATGCAGATTCGTTGGCTGGCCAAACTAATCCGTAAAGTTCTCCTTAGAGTCCCCTATTTCTCGCTCGTCAATCTGGTAGCTGGACGAGAAGTCGTTCCTGAACTCTTGGCAGACCAGATGAACGTTACGAACTGCCGTCGTCACCTCGAAGCCGTCCTGCCAGGCGGCACCGACCGCAACGCCCAGCTGCAGGGCTATGAGGAGATGGCAGCCAGGCTAGGTGAGCCGGGTGCTCCACAACGAGCTGCTAAAATGATGGTGCAACAACTACGGCAAGTCAAATAAAGATATTTCTTACATCATATAATTCAGACTATGAGAATCGCCTCTTTCATTTGCTTTCTTTTCCTTCTACCTGCTGTCATAGTAGCTCAGGAGAGACCTACAACCGATAGCTACGACGTCAATTTTGACCGTAGTACGAAGCGCACACGTAGCGATCGTATTCTCAACTCCCTTACTATGGGAGGAAACACTGTGCAGGTCGATGATTCTCAGTACATGTATCATGACCTTACGGCACAACGTTTTGTCGTGCGACCAGGCCAGACAGTGACGCCTTACTTTGGCTTCACGGGCTCTTGGATGCAGGGCTATGTCTATATTGACCTTAACCGTAATGGGAGCTTCGATGTGCAGCAGCCTGGCGCAAACGGCGAACTACAGGCTGGCAACGAGTTAGTGAGCTTTGCAGGAATGAATCTTAATGGCGGAAAATTCAACAGCGCGGGCGAGAGCCTTCAGAACCTCTCCGCAGTACAGCCACCGCAGTTCACCATACCCAATGACTTGACACCTGGCTACTACATGATGCGTTGGAAGATTGATTGGGACAATTGTGATCCCGCTGGCCGCGTGGATGCACAAAACTCTATCATCAACAATGGCGGTGTAATTGCCGATGTCCTACTCTATGTCACAACGGAGCCTGTCGGTGACGCCTACCAACTCGTTTTTGCCGATGAGTTTAACCAGCCTGATGGCAGTAGCCCTGATGTTGACAAGTGGCGCGTCTCTACACGTCGGAAAAGCACTTGGAACAGATGGATCGGTGATTCGCCAGATGTAGCCTTCATCCAAGGCGGACACCTTGTCTGTCGTGCTATTCCCAACCCTGATACCACCACAGATAATATACCGATGCTCACTGGAGCGATAGAGACAAGGGATCTTTTTTCCTTCACATACGGAAAGGTTGAGGTGCGTTTACGTACTGAGCCTTACGCAGGTAATTTCCCGGCAGCATGGATGATGCCGCAGCCACCATGTGAGAGTTGGCCGAATGCAGGAGAGATAGATATCTTTGAGGCAATTGATGCGCAGAACACCTCGTTTCACACAATTCATTCCCATTGGAGTTACGATTTAGGAAATAAAAGCAACCCAAAGAGTTCGTTCACGAAGAGTGTTACTGTTGGTCAATGGCATGTCTATGGCCTTGAATGGACAGAGGAGCATCTCATCTTCACCGTTGACGGCGTCGGGGCAGGAACCTATGAGCGTAGCAACGATGAGGCTGTAGTTGAACAGGGACAGTGGCCTTTTACTCATCCATTCTATCTCATCTTAAACCAGAGCGTTGGTGATGGTTCGTGGGCAAAGGCGGCAGATACTTCTCACACTTATGAAACCCGTTTCGACTATGTTCGTGTCTATCAGCAGATGAGTGATGATGCCATTCAGGATCTTGCGGATGATGCTTGTCATCGCACAGCCGATGCCGCCTATTATGATCTCTCCGGACGTCCTTACACCTCCCGTCCTCATAGCCCGGGTCTCTATCTGCATGGCGGACGTAAAACCATCATTCGCTAAAGCACGAGCTGCCTTTTGCTCATATCAGCATGAAAAATAGAGTTTTTAAGGAAAAAAAGCACAAGGATAGTCTCTTATTCATTATATAATGTGTAACTTTGCGCCGCATTTTCAAAAACTATATAAACTCAACAATCAAAGTTGCAATGAGCAAACAGACAGAAAAGATTCAGGAGCTGATTGAGCTCCGTGCCAAAGCTCGTCTGGGCGGCGGCGAGAAAGCCATTGAGAAGCAACATGAGCGTGGTAAATATACCGCTCGCGAGCGCATCGCTATGCTGCTCGATGAAGGTAGCTTCGAGGAAATGGACATGTTCGTAACACATCGCTGCCACAACTTCGGTATGGAGAAGAAGCAGTATATGGGCGACGGCGTCGTAACGGGTTATGGTACGATTGCAGGTCGCCTTGTTTATGTCTTTGCACAGGATTTCACCGTCAATGCTGGTTCTCTCTCCGAGACTATGGCCCAGAAGATCTGCAAGGTCATGGACCAGGCCATGAAGGTTGGTGCTCCCGTGATTGGTCTCAACGACTCCGGCGGTGCCCGTATCCAGGAAGGCATCAACGCACTGGCAGGTTACTCTGAGATTTTCCAGCGTAACATCATGGCCAGCGGCGTCATTCCCCAGATCAGCGGTATCTTCGGCCCTTGTGCCGGTGGCGCTGTCTATAGCCCCGCGCTGACCGACTTCACGCTGATGATGGAAGGAACGAGCTATATGTTCCTCACCGGTCCCGCCGTCGTAAAGACCGTGCTGGGCGAGGTGGTGACACAGGAAGAGTTGGGTGGTGCCAGCGTGCATAGCACCAAGAGCGGTGTGACCCACTTCACCGCCAAGACGGAGGAAGAGGCTATGGCTATGATCAAGCAGCTCCTCAGCTATCTCCCCCAGAACAATCTGGAGAAGACTCCGCGCGTAGAGTGCACTGACCCTATCGACCGCAAGGACGACTACCTCAACGAGATTATTCCCGACAACCCCAACATGCCTTATGACATGTACGAGGTCATTGCCAGCATCGTTGATGGCGGCGAGTTCTTCGAGGTTCAGCCCAACTTCGCTAAGAATATCATCGTAGGTTTCGCCCGCTTCAACGGCCAGAGCGTAGGTATCGTTGCCAACCAGCCCAAGCAGCTGGCCGGTGTGCTCGACTGCAATGCCAGTCGTAAGGGTGCCCGCTTCGTTCGTTTCTGCGACGCCTTCAATATTCCTATCGTCACACTCGTTGACGTCCCCGGCTTCCTGCCCGGTACAGGTCAGGAGTACAATGCCGTCATCCTGCACGGTGCTAAGTTGCTCTACGCTTACGGCGAGTGCACTGTGCCCAAGGTGACCGTTACCCTGCGCAAGAGCTACGGTGGTTCTCACATCGTGATGAGCTGTAAGCAGCTTCGTGGTGATATGAACTACGCTTGGCCCAGCGCTGAGATCGCTGTGATGGGTGCTGCCGGTGCAGCTGCCGTCCTCTATGCCAAGGAAGCGAAGGCCATCAAGGAAGAGAAAGGCCCCGAAGCTGCTAAGGAATTCATCGCAGAGAAGGAGGCTGAATATACCAAGCTCTTCGCTAATCCCTATAACGCTGCCAAGTATGGCTACATCGACGATGTCATCGAGCCGCGCAATACCCGCTTCCGCGTCATCCGCGCTTTGGAGCAGCTCGCTGACAAGCGTATGCAGAACCCCGCTAAGAAGCACGGGAACATTCCTCTCTAACACATTTAGATTATGAGTATATTAGCTATCAATTGGTCAACCGTGTGGCTGATGACAGGTCTGGGTATCGGGACTGTCTTCGTGATCCTGCTCGTACTCTTCTTTGTCCTGTCCATCTTCAGCACAGTGACCCGCAAGACTCGTGATAAGGTCCTGACGGGCGTCGAAGCCGTGAAGACTGTTGTGGAGAACGTGGTGGAGAAAGATGAAATGGCTGAGAACACACGCAATGCCGCCATCGCCACCGCAGTCTATCTCTACATGCAGGGACGCCACGACGAAGAAAGTGGCAAAATCACCATCCGTCACACCAATTCCGCTTGGCACGCAGTGCTGAACAAACGACTTTAATTATCCAAAACAATGAAAGAATTCAAATTCAATATCGACGGCAAGGAAATCAAAGCCACTGTAGAGCCTCAGGAAGATGGCATGTTGGCTGTGACCGTCAATGATACCACTTACACTGTTGAGGTGCCCGAGTTGATGAAGCAGGCACCCCGTCCCGTTGTGAACCACGCTGCAGCTCCCGCTCCCGTGGCTACCAAACCCATTGCTGCTGCTCCTGTTGCTTCCAACGTTGTCGCTGCTCCGCTGCCTGGTACCATCACCAAGGTGCTCGTTAAGGAAGGCGATAAGGTGAAGAAGGGCGACACTCTGCTCACCATGGAGGCTATGAAGATGGAGAACAGCATCACCGCTGAGGCTGATGGCATCGTTCGTAAGGTTCATGTAGGTGTTGGCGCCAGCGTCAATCAGGGCGACGCCCTTGTCGATTTCGAAGGTCTTGCTGTGCCCCAGACAGCTCCTGCTGCACCTGCCTCAAAGCCCGCTGCCGCTCCTGCTCCTGCCGCTGCTCCCGCTCCCGCTCCCGCTGCAGCACCTGCCGCTGCCGCACCTGCTGCTGGCGCTCACACCGTTGAGGCTCCGCTGCCTGGCACCATCAAGCAGGTGCTCGTGGCCGTAGGTCAGGACATCGCCGCTGGCGATACCGTTGTCGTCATGGAAGCCATGAAGATGGAGAACAACATCACGGCAGAGTTCGGTGGAAAGGTGACTGCTGTGAAGGTCGCTGTCGGCGATCAGGTTCAGAGTGGACAAGTGCTCGTGGAAACGGCTTAAATAATGAATATATGAAAAGTTATCTCAAGTTCTTAGGCCTTTTCGCAGCGCTTTTGCTCGTGCCTATGATGGCTTCTGCCCAAGACTTTGACTTTGCTTCAGCGATGACGAAGTTCTGGGACGATATGGCTATCACTAGCTTCTTCGTGGGTGAGGGCTGGAAGAATGCCGTGATGATCTGCATCGCTTGCTTCCTCCTGTGGCTCGCCATCCGGAAGCAGTATGAGCCCCTGTTGCTGCTACCCATCGCCTTCGGTATGTTGCTGTCCAACATCCCCGATGCCGGCTTGTTTCACACTGAGATGTGGAACAATGAGTTCCTGAATTCCGAGAGCCCCTTCTACCACAGCTATCGTCATATCGTGGCTGAGGGCGGACTGCTCGATATCCTTTATATTGGTGTGAAGATGGGTGTCTATCCCTGTCTCATCTTCCTCGGTGTAGGCGCTATGACCGACTTCGGTCCGCTGATTGCCAACCCGAAGAGCCTGTTGCTCGGTGCTGCCGCACAGGTGGGTATCTTTGTGACCTTCATCTGTGCGCACCTCATGGGCTTCACCAGCCCCGAGGCTGCCAGTATCGGCATCATCGGTGGCGCTGATGGTCCTACCGCTATCTTCCTCACCTCCAAGCTGGCTCCCCATCTCCTTGGTCCTATTGCCGTAGCTGCCTACAGCTACATGGCTCTCGTGCCCGTCATCCAACCGCCTATTATGCGTGCTCTGACGACCGAGAAGGAACGCAAGATCCAGATGAAACAGCTTCGTGTGGTCAGCAAGCGTGAGAAGATTCTCTTCCCCATCATCGTGGCCATCATCGTCAGCCTCATCCTGCCGAGTGCCGCCACCCTCATCGGCTGCCTCATGTTGGGTAACCTGATGAAAGAGAGCGGCGTCGTGGAGCGTCTGAGCAAGGCTGCCCAGAACGAGCTGAACAACATCGTGGTCATCTTCCTCGGCACTACTGTGGGTGCTACCGCTACCGCTGAAGCTTTCCTGAATTTCCAGACTATCGGCATCCTCGTTGTCGGCATCGTAGCCTTCGGCTTCGGTACTGCAGGTGGTGTGCTGCTGGCTAAGTTCATGAACCTGTTCGTGAAGGAGAAGATCAATCCGCTCATCGGTTCTGCCGGTGTCAGCGCTGTGCCTATGGCTGCCCGTGTCTCTCAGGCTGAAGGTGCCAAGGCCAATCCGCGTAACTTCCTGCTCATGCACGCCATGGGACCGAACGTCGCTGGTGTCATCGGCTCTGCTGTCGCTGCCGGTATCCTCCTCAGCTTCCTCGGCTAAGATACATCTTATTATATAAAGCAACGCGGGAACGAAAAAACGTTCCCGCGTTGTTTGTTGATTTATTGATAGACAGCTTTCTTCTTAGGGCTGACATAGACCCCAGGTGTGGTAGGCTTATCGCTTAATATACGTCCTTGCAGGTCGTACCAGTTCTCCTTACCCTTCGTAGAGGAGGTTGGGGCAGGGCTTTGGATACCAGTCGTTTCTTCTACGCCATTAAAGACATATACCGATGAGCCCGACAGAGACAGCGTCAGCGGTGTGTCAATGTCAATGGGGGTGTCGGTGGTGAGCCCTCTTAGTCGGCTCTGCTTAAAGGCATCCGTCAAGGTGATGCTGGCGTGGATGTATGCTGGAATCTCAAGCGCCTCGCGTAGCGTGGTAGTGAAGGTCTGTGCTGAGGTTGCAGGGTTACGTAGCGCCAGCATCGCTTTCTCGCCGTTCCAGGCTGCCCATCCATAGACATTGGCTTTGCTGCCGTCCCACGGATTGCCGCCGACCCAGTGTACATCAGGAAGCACATCCTCCTGTTCCTTCTGCCACTTGATGCATTCGGCGAGATCACCCCACAGCTTGCCGTTATTGATACTGTTCATCAATGCAAAGTCGGCATAGATCTCCACCATTCCGCTACCACAGGCAAAGGCGCATCTCATTTCACGCACGATGTCATTGTAGTCCTGACTCATATTCGCCGCGCCACCGCCATACTTTGAAAGGATGAAGCCGTGAGTCATGAGGGTGTTGATGGGACAGAGTGGTGAGTTCTGCACGAAGTTCTGATAGACAAGGCGGTCGCGATAGGTGATCCACTGCTCGCGTGTATTGCCTTGGTTGCCGGTTGTGCCCCAGTCGTTCTCCTGACGCCATACAGCATCCGTCGTCTGGAACCAGAAGGGCGATGCCCACGTGCCTACGGTGGTGTTCAGGAACACGTCGGGCTTCACCTTACGCAGTTCCTGCTCGATATTGATGATACCTTCGGCGTTCTCCTCGCCCGTAGCTCCAGCATCGGGACCGATGGAACTGAACTGGGCGCTGATGCCGTCGAATTTAAAGAAGTTGAAGTGATAGGTATTGAGCATATAGCTCGTGCGGTCGAGGAATACGTTGTAGTAGTCCGGATTCGACAGCTGCATTCCTCCGCGCGAACTCCAATAGCTGCGGCGGTAGTTACCGCTCTGTCCGTAACCGCCTACAGGACCGAGCCAGGCACCGATATGCGAATCCATGCTCCACGCTTTGTCGCTAAGATCCTGGAAGCCGTTGGGGAAATTGGGGTTGAATTCCCATGTACCGTAAGTATCCCATCCATCGTCCCACACGAAGGAGCCGATGCCCACTCCGTGCTTGTCAAAGAGCTTCGTCTTCCATTGGTTCAGGACTTCCATACATTGCGACTCGTTGAAGTTGGTGGTGTAGTCCGGATCGTTATTGCGGTTGATGTTCAGTTCGAACCACGAGTTGTACATGGGGAACGGACGCCAAGGCACAGCCCTCTCGCGCTCACTGTAGCAGAGGAAGGAGCGGCGTGCCTGCCCCGGGGCGATGAGACCGACAACGGTTCCCACCTTCCATGTCTTGCCTTTGGCCAGCGTCGTCTGTCGGCTCCACTCGCCCAGGATCTCCGTCTCCGTTGGTGCAGGCAGGTGGTAGTAGTATTTGAGCGCGTAGCTCAGGTTGATGTTACCCGAGGAGGTGTTGTCCGAGCCGTCGGAATTGAGTACTGCGAAGTAGCGTACCGTATAGTCGCCTGTTGCCGGTACGGTGAAGGTATAGATGTGATCGGTCTTTGCAGTGCCTGAGAAGCCGCTATGGTAGTCCGAAGCCACCACATTGCCATCAGCATCCACCAAGTCCACGCCCGCCATGGTGAGCCCGTGATTGCCGGAGGCATACATGAACTGCGCGTTGAATGTACCATCACCGCGCGAGAAGCCGATGCTCTTCTGCATCACCTTGATTCTGTCGGACGTAAAGCCCAGCTCGTTGATACGAGGGGGAACTGCCGAGGGGGTGCTCCACGATGAGGGCGTCCACGCATCGGTGCGTGTGCCGCCCACCTCTAATAGCGGTGCCGTCACCGAGGCACTAGCAGAGGGCAGGACGTTGGCAGCCGTATTGCCGTCATAGGCAAGTTCGGGAGCTATCACGTCGCAAGTCCAGGTGATGGTGCCGTTGCTGTCGAACGCAGCGGTGATACCATCCGTCGCGGTGTCGCGGAAATAGCGCACCAGATAATAGCCGGCTTCAGGGATTCGAAGCGAATAGACGTTCTTGGATTTCTCCCCGCCGGTGTACCCCTTATGGTAATCCCTGGCTACCACTTTGCCTGTAGCGGGATTGATGACATCCACGCCGGCGATGTCCAGACGATGCCTGCCGCTGGTGTACTGGAAGGTCACCTTCTGCGTACCGCTCGCCATGATGGCCAGATAGCCCTGCGTGCCGCAGATGTCATTGGCAGTGAGGCCGAGGTTGAGGATGCCTCGCGGCGTATCGGAACCAGGCGTCCAGTTGAAGCTCGTACTCGTCCAGCTACCATACACGAAAGGTTCGGTGTTCATGCCACCCACGATGCTGTTCTTGCCCATCGGAGTCTCCAGTCCGGCAAAAATCTTGTCGCTGGCAATCACCGCACCCCGTGTGTTGCCCACCACGGCCGGTGCCTGCTCACTCGAACTGTTATCCACCGTGTAGTGCATGGGGATGATGGCGTTCATGGCTGTATTCTTCACGGCAGTCAGTTCCAACTCCGTGCGAAGGTAGTGGGAGCCGTCGCGCAATACTGCGCGCCATGTCAGCTGTAGGTTGCTATACGTGTAGTCGGCTTCCAGTGCCTTGCCTGGCAGCTTCAATGAGCCTTTGGCGGCTGTGGCATCAGCGGTCAGATCCACCATGCGCACTTCGCCCAATGTCATCTCCGAGGCTTTCACCTCTTTGCCGTCGCCCAAGCGAAGTTCAAACAGCTCCGAGCCGCCCTTCAATCCCATGGCTTCACATCCGGCGAAGTGCATCGCACCATCGCTTTTGACGAAGGTGGCAGCGAAGAGGTCGTTGCCCATCGTATAGGTATCTGTAGCGTTCTGTTCTATGCTTTCCACCAACAGCGATGCCGTTCCTGCCTGTTGGGCTTGTGGAAAGATGACCTTCTGCGCATGGATGGCCAAAGGCAGAAGGAAGGCGAGAGCTAGAAAAACAGGAGTCTTCATAGTGGTAAGTGTTAAAGGTATAACGATCAGGATTTCGTTGCAAAAATACTTATTATTTCAATATGACCACATAAAAAGGAGGGAAAAACAACAAACAGCAGCGTCTAATTATTTCTATTCACCGCAAAGCTGTTCTAAGATTTTTTCATTACAGCTTGTCCTGCTGTGGTGAACAACTTACCATCAGATTCCTTCTTTCAAAAACTTCCTCAACGAAAGGTGCGTGATTCCGTTCTCGTCGCGTTGAGTCAGCAAAGGAGTTGCGCTGATGACATACTTGGGATGGTTGTCGCGAATTTTCTCCAGCGGCCCAAACTCACGATTGCGGGTGGACTGCTCTGAGACGATGTAGCTCGCCTGAACGTAAACGGTCTTACCAGGCTTGGTGCAGACAAAGTCCACTTCGCCTGCATTCAGCACTCCTACCTTCACGTCATATCCCAAATAGCACAGATGCTTATATACAGCGTTCTCGATAACTTTCTCAATGTAAGAATCCATGCCGCCATCAGCTTTCAGGTTGCGAAGTCCCAGATCATCCCAGTATATTTTCTCGTTCGACTGGAAGATTTTCTTCCCGTGGATGTCGTAACGCGGCACCACATCCAGCAGGAATGCTTCGGCATAGAATCCGCGATAGAGAAGGATGAGGTTCGAGGATACGTCCTCCTGCTGCGACTTCATATATTTCGAAATGCTGTTGGCCGAGGTGAGTTTACCTGTGGTATCGGCATAGAAAGCGATGAGATTGTTAAGGAAAGGTATGTTGCGGATGTCGTGACGCTCAATGATGTCCTTGAGCATGATGGTGTTGAAGACACTGGTGAGGTAGGCCCACACCTGCTCGTCGCTGTCGATCCCCACTTTCCTGAGACCAGGAAGGCCTCCGTAATTAAGGTAGGTCATCAGGCTCTCGTCGCTGTCCGCAAGGTCGTGGAACACTAGAAACTCCGAATAGGTCAACGGGTGGATGCGCACCTCCACGTGACGACCGGAAATCAGGGTTGCCAGCTCGCCGGATAGCATCTTGGAATTGCTCCCTGTGATGATAACGTCAGTATTGTCCTCGGTGTACCAATTGCAGAGGCTTTCCTCAAAATGCTCAATCTCCTGCACCTCGTCGATGAGGATAAAGTTGTGCTTGCCCTCGACGAAATGCTCCTCAATCCAGGCATCTAGGTCATCCTTGGTCTTGATGTCCTTGAAGGTCTTCTTCTCCTTGTCAATGTAGATGATATTAGCCTCTGGGTCGTCCTTGTGCCGTTGGATGAAGTCCTTCACTACATAACTTTTGCCTACACGACGGGCTCCGACAATGGCGATGATATTGCCCTTTCCTATCCAAGAATCTACAATATCAGCGTAATACTTTCTTGTTATCACTTCCATATGATGACGCTTTTATGGCGCAAAGATAATAATTTTATTGTTTATAGACAACAAAAGTCGTATTTTTCTTATTTTTATTGTTTATAGAAAGAAATAGATGCCATTCAGGTGCATAAGAAATTATTGGTGTCTCTGGCGGTGAATAAAAATAGAAAAGGAGGCCGAGCTTTATAGCCCGGCCTCCACAGTTGAAATAATTATACTACTCTAAATAATATGTTCTTAGAGCCAAAGGAAAACCTAGGAGTTACTATGTTTGAGGAATGCCTTAGGATTAAGTAGGGACTGACTTCATGTCTGTTCGGACGGTGTCGTTTGTACAGCGTTACCGCTGTTATTCACAACGTTCCGTTGTCCCCCGACGCGATGCGCTTAGTTTGAAGCGCATCCCTCAAAATCCTATGGCGTGACATTCTTCAAGTATGAAGCGACCAAAGGTCGAGCGCAGTCACCCCATTTTACTGATTTTGCCAATCGTCGTCCCAGACGTTGTAGCTACTTCTGTCTCGCTTGATGAGGACATCACCCGCATTGTCTATACTCTTGCCGTCCCTGCTTTCGTTAAACATTCTCATGGAATCAGCGATGAGATGCTGTGTGTGGATGGTTGTTATCAGCATTCCTGGTTTGCAATATATCTTTTTCATAGTTGTATTCATTTATCAGTTACTTTACGATGATCTTGCCGTTCACGATATTCATGCCGCGCTGCAGCTTGTTCATGCGCTGACCTGCGAGGTTGAAGATGTTCTTGCCTGCGAATGACTCCTCGTTGATGGTCTTGATGCCGTCAACATCACCGAAGTCGAAGGCGAGAGCCTTAACGCCTGCAACTGCAGTGTTGAGATAAGCCTTACCAGGAGCGAGATTGGCTGCTGTATATTCGTATAGTCCGATTACGTCACCAATCTTACCCAGAACGTAGGTGGTTCCTTCGCCAGGCTTTGCTTCTGCGGCTGCAACGGTACCCCTCAGGAGGTTATCACCTGTATAGCTACCGTCACCCTCAGCAGGTGAGAGATAGATGGTACTATTCTCTGTTTGGCCATCTTTCTTCAGGATGGCAGCCTTTTCCTTAGGCAGTATGCCATTCGTCACAATCGGCTCCATGTGTGCATACGTTCCATTCTCACTCTCTACGGCGTATGCCGTGACACCGTCAGGAATTGTTACAGGGAAGGGTAGGTAGATGGAGGCGTAAGCATCCGCACCGTCTGTGGTCAGATTCACCTTGTTGTAGTAGTCACCAACTTCGGTGATAATCCATGCGCTAGAGTATTTGTCTCCACTACCAGTAGTAGTGGTAAAGAAATTGGTTTTGCCTGCTTTGTCGAACGTGTCCTCTGCAGAGGTCTTAACTATAAGCGAACTCTCTTGAGGAGTTTTTCCATCAGTACGCCATCCAATAATCTGAACCTTACCAAAAGCTTGTTCAGCTGTTGCAGTATTGTAAGAATCACTTCCTTTTGGGAAATTCTGAATGGTCAGAGGATAGTTGGCATTTGATGTGATATCGGTCAATGTAGTTTCTCCTTTACCAGAATTAACACCAGAGGGACCACTGCCTTTCCAAACTAAATAATTCCCATTTGGCATCGCAAAGATGAACTTTCCTGCTGCATTCTTATGGCAGATAAACTTATAGTCATCCGTAATGGTAGATGACTTTGTTAAATGAATTTCTCCGTTATAGTTATACAAATAGCGAATTGTACCATCATTAGCATAGTTGGCGATAGTATATGTTTTACCTTCTTCAGGCTTGACGACTTCTGTTTGTTCAAGGTAAGTCGGATACCACGATGTTAGGTTCGTATATCCCATTGAATTATAGGTGCCACCTTCAAATGTGGCTAGTAAAGACCTTAATGCTGCTGCGTATTCATTATCATATAAAGGATAACCCACTTGACCAGCGTGTTCAACATTCTCCTCAACGTTATTAGCTGTTAAATAATCATTGATGCGTTCTTCCCATGTAAAGTAATTGATGGTGAGTTGCTTGCCCTCCAGTGTCATCTCTGTTTCATAACCATCTACAGCTTCTGGCGTGAAATCAGCCTTTGCAACACTGGCGTCTTTGGTCATGAAATAGCAGCCTCCGTCAAATACTTTCAAATTACCAGTTGTTGAGGAACCCGTGTATGATACATAGTTCGTGCCTGGAGCATTCGTGATGGAGACGTTATAGACATCATAATCATCTTCATCTACAGCTTCGAAAGTCCAATATGCCTTCGTATTGTCCCTGTCGCCGTCCCAGTATGCGACCCTTCGTGGGTTGGTCGCAGAATCATAGTTGCCAGATCCTTTAATTGTGAATCCGCCATTCTGATTAGGATCTTGCACACATCCCATATAATATGCACCATAACCCGAGGGGAAATTCATAAGCCATGCTGATTTTATAGACATGTCTGTACGAGCGAATGGAGTGGCATCCTTCGCTGTTATGCTCTTACCTGTAAGAGAAGTAACATTAGCGGTTGTTCCATCTGCCGTGATGTCTACCTTCCAGATGTATTTTGAAGTGCGGGACTCTTCATTAAGAAGTGTTGCATCTGCTGTATATGAGTCGTAATTTTCATCTCGGAACATATAAGTGCTGAGTCCCTTGTTCTTAATGAAATAATAACCGGATGAGGGAAGAGTGCTGGTCAAAAGGCCATCTACAGCTGCTTGAGCAGTGATGGTTCCTGTGGTCGTAAACGTAGAAGTGAAAGTTGTATATGCAGCAGTTGTCGGGAAACCTGTCTCATCAAGGTATGTTTCTTGGTCGCTACTGCTCAGCACGTAGGTGTTATACGACTTCTTAGTCTTTATTTCATCCATATCATATGCTACCGAGACCCCCTTAACAGGATATAGGTCAATAACATTATCCAGCGTTCGTGATGTTAAAGTTGCCCATGCAAAATCATAGCCGCCCGTTTTGTCATAGAAAGCAAGGTATTCATTATTATCCGATGTCATGGCAATGGCGGTGTTTGTATTTGACTTTGGACGAATATAGTATTTGCCGCTGCCTACTGATGTCTCCGAAATAACCCATTTGAATTTGTCATCATTAGCATCGAAGGACGTGTTTTTGCTGACGGCTGCCGCGTTATCATATTGCCAAGGCGATGATGCAGAAACCGAGCCTACACCTGATGCATAAAGATAACCGCCATCTTCAAGTGTCCTAATATAGTATGTGTTATTTGTGCCTGATACCCTTGTAAACAGGAAATCACCGCCGTCATCAGCCGTTGCACCTGTCTTACCTTTGGCAACCGTGAAGTCGGACTTTACATAGCAATAGTTATTCTTTGCATAACACCATCTATAAACGCCTTCTTCTACTACATTTGTCTTTGCAACAATCTTGATGGTGAAATCGGTTACATTAATTCTGCATTGAGATGAGGTGTTGGCTGTGAAAATGATGGTTGTGCTCTGTTCGTTCAAGTCCGATACTGAAATATTTGCGGATGTGTTGTATGGGAAGCTTGTTGCAACTGCGCCCTTCGGTTTTACTGTTACTTCATAATCGTCTTGGACTGTAGCAGTAAAAGAATACTCCTTAATAGCATATCCGGCAGGTACAGATGCTATCAATACTCTAGAGTCGTTTGCACCCGCATTAATATAGCAATTCCAGTCACTGAGACTCTGGTCTACGCCAAAATCCAACGTGACAGGAATCGTCGTGTTGGTGATACACTTCGCAACCCAATTTCCATGCGTTGCATCCTGTGTACCATTTGCAAAATAGAAATTACTACCATAGAAAGTACCACTAAAGCCAGAACTCAATGTGACCGTCGTTTCATCTTTGACTGTTATGGTAAAAGAAACTCCTGAAATATGACCTCCTTGCAGTTTAAATGAGGTAGAAGTAGAATTGACATCTTCAGACCAATCTGCGGAACCTCCATCTGCAACTACTTGAGCATCACCTCCAGCGGGAGTAAATGTCAACGCGCCCGTGGTGGTTCCTGAGATAGAATAGCTCACAATAGTTCCCAAGCCTGATACTGAAATCGTATATGTTCCTTCTGAATTGTCAGTTGGAGCATAAAGCTCTGTTCCTGCTACACCAAAGCCTTGTGCAAAAGTGATAGTAATCTTCTCATCAGTGGACTTATAGAATTTTCCCCATGAAGTCGTTACCTTGGACTGTGCATCATAAAAAGTACCATTTGAGCCACTTACTGTATATACAGTGTTTGTTGCCCACGCCCCACTGACTCCTGTCAGCAGGACACTTAATAAGAGTAGAAATTTTTTCATTTGTTGTTGATTTAGTTATTGTTGTTAGAATTTGATCTCCTTTTGAAGAAGTCTGCACCTGCCCACCCAGGAATCCGCTGACCCGTAGCTTGTCTGGCAATTGTGCATACAATATGCGTTCCTCTTTCGAGAAGACGGGGCAAATGTAGCGATAATTGTGTGAATCAGCAAAGGAAATCCTCAAAAATCATCATTTCCCTATGAAAATCACTCATATAGAGTGTAAACTTTACACTTGCAATATTGTATTATTTATACACCGCAAGCGCCGAGCGCGTGTTCGGAAATAGAATTTCTGTGATTTCTGCGATTTCTGCGATTTCTGCGAGACAATTCTTTTTCGATAGCGAAAATCCAGTGAATCGATTGGCCGTTTTTTTGCCTCCAGAAGCAAGGCCCTACAAATCTAAATTTTTTATTCACTGCAAAGGCGCATGAAAAGGAACGAGAGGACATGAATCTTTGCGCCCTTTGCCTAAGCCAAAACCTCGCGTAGCGTTTTGGCTGGCTCCGCGGGCTTCCGCAGGACAAGCAGCAATGAAAAAATCTTTGCGGCTTCGCGAACTCTGCGGTGAATGAAAAATGTGACTAGACCTGTGATTCCAAAGGTATATACCTATAGCCCAAAAGGTATAGACCTATAGCCCAAAAGGTATAGACCTATAAGCCAAAAGGTATATACTTGTAGGCCAAAAGGTATAGACCTATAAAACGCCACACTTTTAGGAGTCAGAAAAGGTGGTTGAAGAGTTGTTGGAGGCGAGGGGTGTCGTCCATGAGTTGGCGGAGCTGTTCCAGCCGTTGGGCGTTGGGTGAATCGGGGAACCACAGTTGGAGGTAGCCGTTGCGGCCGTACTTCTCATGCAGGTGTTCCAGCATACGTTGATAGTGCTGTTCACGGCTGAGGGTGGGGTAGTGGTCGATGCCAAACTGAATGGTGCGACGAACAATAGTCTCGGGGTCGATGAACCTGTCAGCCTCTGCCACAATGCGGCCGTATATGCTGCGTGGTGCATGGCCCGCCGATGCACGATGGTCTTCAGCGGCCTCGGCCATCGTCTGAATCTGTTCGGGTGTGAACCATCGTAGCAGGTGCTCATCATGAAGGATAATACGTGCTGACACCTCATGATGATGTTCGCGGCCCTCGCAGAGGCCTGTATCATGATAGGCGGCGATGGCATAGACCATGTTGAGATCTACGTCCAGCCGCTCCGCTATCTCTAAGCTTTGACAAATGACCATTTCGACATGGTCGCGCTGGTGCGCTTTGTCGAAATGGTCATACTGTGGAATAATCGTTTGTTCGACGTATTCACGCAGGTCCTGTTTCACTTCCTCTTTCTGCATCGGTGAGCGAAACGATGAGTCTGCGTCCTTATTTGCTTTCGCGTTCGAGCCAGGCGATGGCCTGTCCCTTCACGACTTTCTTGCCCTGGTAGGCAGTGATGTCCACGAGCTTGCCGCCGAGACCGGTGGTGAGGGGGATGAACTTGCCCCACTGTGTCTGCAGGTAGCAGACGACATCACCTGCCTGATAGACGGTGCCGATGGCGGGTTCGGTGCAACGTGTTACACCTGCGTCGCCGCTGATCTCGTAGAGAATCTGGCCGTTCTCAGGAGCGGTGATAGCGTCAGCCTTGGCGTGCTTGAAGGCGGAAATCTCTTCGAGAGACACCTTCGGACCGGCCGTAGCCTGTGCCTTGGCTACCTTGGCCTTCTCGAGGTCGGCAAGGAAGTTCTTCTTGGCCTGACCGCTCTTGTAGTTGCGATACTGTTCGGGGTGCATGGCAAGCTCGTAGAGCTCTTCGTCGTCCTGACCGCGATCCCAGCCGTTCTCTTCCATCTCCTTGATGAAGTCGGGGAGAGCGTTCTTGAGGAGCGTGTGAGGATCGGCATCGGTGAACTCGCGGCCCTGCTTCTTGGCCAGCTCCTTGAGTTCGGGGTCGATAGTGCCGGGAATCTTGCCGCTCTTGCCGAGGATCATACCCCACATGCTGTCGTCCATCATCACGAAGCGACCCTTGCCCTGAGCCATCGTGAGCAGGTTCATGAGGGCGATGTTCTTGACATACTGGGAGAAGGGCGTCACCAATGGGGGATAACCCACGCGAGGCCATACATAAGCTACCTCGTCGAAGAGCTTCACCAGAATCTCGTCGGTGGTCAGCTCACGCTCACCCTTTGCCTTCAGCGTCTGGTTGATGACGCCGTGGATGCCAGCGAGGTCGGCCATCATGGAACCCATCATGCCGCCCGGGAGACCGCAGCCGAGGAGCAGGGAGGACATGTGTTTGTTACCCGGGTTGATGAAGTAACCGAGCCAGTCGTCGATGAACTCCTGCGTGAGGGAACGAGCCTGCATGTAGGCGTTCATATTGATTTCCTTCACCTCGAAGCCCTCGTTCTTCAACATCGACTGCACGCTGATGATATCCGGGTGAACCTTACCCCATGAGAGCGGTTCGATGGCGGTGTCGATGACGTCAGCGCCGTTGTTGCAGACTTCCAGAATGCTGGCCATGGAGAGGCCCGGGCCGCTGTGGCCGTGGTACTGGATGATGATGTCGGGGTGTTTGGTCTTGATGGCCTTGGTGAGCGCGCCGAGGAGGGCGGGCTGACCGATGCCGGCCATATCTTTCAAACAGATCTCTTCAGCGCCAGCGGCGATGACCTGATCGGCAATCTCGGAGTAGTACTCTACCGTGTGAACGGGGGAGGTGGTGATGCAGAGCGTAGCCTGCGGGGTCATGCCGGCAGCCTTGGCCCACTTCACAGAGGGGATGATATTGCGGACATCGTTCAAACCGCAGAAGATACGGGGGATATCCACGCCCTGAGCGTGCTTCACCTTGTATTGCAGTTCGCGGACATCGTCGGGCACAGGATACATACGGAGTGCGTTGAGACCACGATCCAGCATGTGGGTCTTGATGCCCACTTCATTAAACGGCTTACAGAACGCGCGGACGGCAGCGTTAGGGTTCTCGCCAGCAAGGAGGTTGACCTGTTCAAAGGCACCACCGTTGGTTTCCACGCGATCGAAAACACCCATATCGATAATCACGGGTGCGATGCGTTCCAATTGATCTTTACGGGGTTGGAACTTGCCTGAGCTCTGCCACATGTCGCGGTAAACCAGACTGAATTGAATCTTTTTCTTCATATCTTTTATAGACGAATAGAATCTGTTATGCTGAAAAACGGAAGCAAAAGTAGTGATAATTTCTCAATCGTGAGACAAATTATCGAAAAAATCGTCGTTGAGGCCGAAACTTTCACTAACTTTGCACAGAATTAGACATTCATCATGGATTCTTTGAGCTTATTTGAGCTGAATAACCTGGTGCGTTCTGTCTTGGAGCAGACGCTGGATGGGGAGTATTGGTTGGAGGCGGAGCTGTCCGAAGCACGCCTGGCAACGAATGGTCATTTCTATGTCGAGTTCATCCAGAAAGATGCATCGGGGCGCAACCTCTTAGCCAAGGCGCGAGGGACCATGTGGGCGCGCACTTATTCCTTGGTGGCACCGCTTTTTGAACGTGCCACGGGGGAACACTTGCGTGCCGGCATGAAAGTACGTGTTCAGGTGACGGTGGAGTTCCATGAACTATATGGCTATTCACTGAATATCCTCAATATAGATCCTTCCTACACGCTCGGTGACATGGCTAAGCGTCGTCGTGAGATCCTGGCGCAACTGGAGGCGGACGGAATTCTCGAGGATAACCAGCAGTTGCCGCTACCGTCGCTGTTGAAGCGCATCGCTGTCATCTCTTCTTCCAGTGCTGCGGGCTATGGCGACTTCTGTAATCAGCTGGATCATAACGATTACGGACTCTTCTTCGATGTGCGTCTGTTCCCCGCAGTGATGCAAGGCGCGAATGTCGAGGAGAGTGTAATGGCGGCGCTTGCAGCTATAGTCGATGAGGCTGAGCGCTGGGACTGTGTCGTCATCATTCGTGGCGGTGGTGCTACCAGTGACCTCTCCGACTTCGATTCTTATCCTCTGGCTGCAGCTGTGGCGCAGATGCCTATTCCCGTGATTGTCGGCATCGGTCATGAACGTGATGAGACCGTGCTGGACTTCGTGGCTCACACTCGTGTGAAGACGCCCACGGCCGCTGCGGCTTTCCTCATCGACCATGGTGCACAGGAACTGGCGCGCTTGGAGGAACAACAACGGCGTATCACGCAAGGCGTGGCGCTCCTTTGCGAACGTCAGCAACGACGCCTGGAGCAGTTGGCCGTACATCTGTCGGGCGCTCCTCGTCAACGTTTGCTCTCAGAAGGACATCGTGTGGACTTGCTGCAGAACCGCTTAAGGCAATCTGCTAAGTTTCAAGTGGAAAGCTCTAAGTTGAAGGTGCAGGGACTGGCGGCTCGTCTGGCAGCCCTTGACCCTGCCTTGCAACTGCGTCGTGGCTTCTCCCTGACTTATACCTCTGACGGACAGCTTATTCGCTCGGCTGCTGACCTGCACCCGGGCGACCGTCTCACGACCCGTCTGGCTGACGGATCGGTGACGTCTGAGGTCATATAAACAAATCCGAAACTATAATATTAATATTAAAAGGTATGGAAGAGAAAACACTCACCTATGAGGTTGCCATGGAGCGGTTGGAGACGCTGGCAAAAGAGATGGAGACTGGCGATGTGGCCATTGACCAGCTGGCGACAAAACTGAAGGAGGCGCAACAGCTGCTGACGTTCTGCAAAGACAAGTTGACGAAAGCCGATGAGGAAGTTCAGAAACTCTTGGCCGAGTAGTGATAAATGGCAATTTATGGCGCGATAAATCAATTTGTGTGGTAAAATGTTCGTCGGTTAAGAAGTTTTTCTGTACTTTTGCGCTCGAAACTTTTTAAGAAACGCAAAAATGAAAGAAATGGACTGGAGTAATTTGTCCTTCGGTTATATGCCGACCGACTATAACGTTCGTTGCAATTACCGCAACGGCAAATGGGGTGAGATTGAAGTCACCTCTGAGACAACCATCAATCTGAGTATGGCCGCTACCTGCCTGCACTATGGACAGGAGGCTTTTGAGGGCCTGAAGGCTTACCGCTGCCCCGACGGCAAGGTTCGTATCTTCCGTCCGGATGAAAATGCAGCTCGTCTGCAGTCCACCTGCCGCGGCCTTGTGATGCCCGAGGTACCCACAGAACTGTTCATTGAGATGGTGAAGAAGGTGGTACGCCTGAATGAGCGCTTCATCCCGCCCTACGAGAGCGGCGCTACATTGTATATCCGTCCGCTTATGATTGGTACGACGGCTCAGGTGGGTGTTCATCCCTCCAGCGACTATCTGTTCATGATCTTCGTGACGCCCGTAGGTCCGTACTTCAAGGGTGGTTTCGCTACCAATCCCTATGTCATCACTCGTGACTATGACCGTTCCGCTCCTCTCGGAACAGGTTGCTATAAGGTCGGCGGTAACTACGCTGCCAGCCTGCGTGCGAACAAGTGGGCCCACGATCAGGGTTACAGCTGCGAGTTCTATCTCGACGCTAAGGAGAAGAAGTACATCGACGAATGCGGTGCTGCCAACTTCTTCGGTATCAAGAACAATACCTATGTCACCCCGCTGAGCACCAGCATCCTGCCCTCTGTGACCAACAAGAGCCTGATGCAGGTGGCTGAAGACCTCGGCCTGAAGGTAGAGCGTCGTCAGATTCCTCTGGAGGAGCTTTCGACCTTCGAGGAGGCCGGCGCCTGCGGCACCGCTGCCGTCATCAGTCCTATCGAGCGTATCGATGATCCCGAGACGGGTCACAGCTATGTCTTTGCCAAGGACGGCAAGCCCGGTCCCATCTCCACCAAACTCTATCAAAGGCTCATTGACATCCAGTATGGCATTGAGCCCGATGTGCACGGATGGACGATGGTGGTGATAGAATAATAAGTAGATGCATGTGACCAACTCACTTATTTATTTACCTTTAAACATTTAACATGATGGAAAGAAAACTTGAAATTGTTCCCGCAATCACGGATGCTATTGCTATCGGTGTGAAGAATGCTGCTTCCCTCGTAGGTGCTGTCCTGCTCTGGGTCGTTACCATTTGGATTCCTTACCTCAATGTGGGCACTACCATTGCCATGAACACCCTCCCGGGTAAGCTGGCAAAAGGAGAGATTATCAATCCGCTGTTCATCTTCGACTCTGTCTATCGTCGTAAGATGGGTGATTACTTCCTGCTTGAAGGTCTTCTGGCCATGATGTTGCTTCCCGCCTTCTTCTTCCTCGTCATCCCAGGTTTCGTTCTGAGCTTGATGTACAGTCTGGCTGTCTATATCATGTTGGATAAGGACGAGACTCCAATGGATGCCCTTGCACTCAGCAATAAGGCTACCTATGGTTTCAAGTGGAAGATTTTTGGTATTTCGTTTCTTTTCGCTATTGTCATTGCTCTCACTTTTGCTATTGTCATGGGGATTGTGGGGCTGATCGATTCCAGCTTCATCAGCTTCATCTTTAGGATTGCCATCCTTGTCATCGCCTGTTCCTGTGGCATGGCTCTCAATGCAGTGATCTATCGCAATCTCTTCCTGGCTCCGCTGGAGGAACCTGCAGCACCTGCAGAACCCGCAGCTGAACCTGAGGCAGAACCCGCAGCAGAATAAACGTTATTGAATGAGTAAAGGCAAATTAGCCAAGTTCGCCGATATGGCGAGTTACCCTCACGTCTTCGAGTACCCTTTCTCGGTACTCGAAGACGTTCCTTTTGAACTGCGGGGACATTGGCACGAGCAGTTCTTCAAGAATGACCATCCGATTGTGTTGGAGTTGGGTTGCGGACGTGGCGAATATGCCGTAGGGCTGGCTCGGCGTTATCCTGACCGTAACTTCATTGGCGTGGATATCAAGGGTGCCCGTATGTGGAGCGGTGCTACGGAATCCCTGAAGGAAGGGCTGACGAACGTCGCCTTCCTGCGCACGAATATCGAAATCATTGACCGTTTCTTCGCGCCGGGCGAGGTGCAGGAGATCTGGCTCACCTTCTCCGATCCGCAGATGAAGAAGGCCACCAAGCGTCTCACCTCCACTTATTTCCTCAACCGTTATCGTCGCTTCCTTGTTGATGGCGGAGTGATTCACCTGAAGACCGACTCCAACTTCCTCTTCACCTACACCAGGTATGTGGCTGAAGAGAATCAATTGCCCGTAGAAGAATGTACGGAAGATTTGTATGGAGGCGAAGCGTCATCGCTTGACCTCTCTATCCGCACTTACTACGAGCAGCAGTGGCTCTCCCGCGGTCTCACCATCAAATACCTCCGTTTCCGTCTGTCGGCACAGGGGCTTCTGGTGGAACCTGATGTAGAGATAGAAATGGACAGCTACCGCAGCTATAACCGCGAAAAACGCAGTTCCCTCACGACATCGAAATAGACATTTTATTCACCGCAAACTTAGAGCGTCTTTGCGGACTTTGCGTTGGATAAAATAATACATGCGGTTTGCGTTGAATGGAATTAATAGGTGTCTGTAGACCCGAAATAATAAAGAGGAACAGAAATAATGAAGGGGCGACTTGGAAAGCGTCGCCCCTATCACATTCGTTGATTAGAAAGTCGGTTCTTATAAGGTTATAGTGTAATAGCTTTTGGAGCGTCATCTACGCTAAGCTAATATATAGCGTTGTTTACAGTATCTCGTGTCCTTTTGATTTGGTAATGCAAAGGTACGTCAGATTGCTCAAAACTCCTTCTCAAATCTGCAAATGTATTTCTCAAATTTGCAAAAACAGAGAAAACAAGGAGCTTTGAGACAATCATTCATCTTTACTGCTGCTTCTTCTTCTGATAGACACCAGGCAGATTGGCTAAGATACCATAAGCCACATCACCGTTGGCAATGAATGGCATTCCTTGCGTATGGAAGAACATCCAACTACCGGAGTCTAATGTCTTCCAATTAGCTTCTAAGGTCACAGGATTTAAGTCACCTTCGCCCCAACCTTCACCGGTGCCTTCTTCACGAGAGGTGTAGGCATCCGTTATCTCAAAGTCTATGTAGCCGTTTTGATAGGTGATAGTACCGTCATAGCGCTGTCCCCAAGGCACGATAATCAGGGTCATCTGATTGTTTTTGATCTGGACAGCTACACGTGTATTTTCCGGATCTCCGTCCATGTACCAACGCCAATCGCCCTGAATGTCTTGTAGAGTTGCAGAAATGGTAGCGCCTTGCTTATAGAGGATGTGCTGAACATAACCTGGACCTAGAATAGCCAGTGCTGTATTGTTGTATAATAATTTTGTCGTAAAACTTTCTTCATTATACGACAAGATTCCATTTTCCAATGAGTAAGAACCTTCCCAACCATTCTCGCGAACCAGTGTCCAAGAACCGTCCTTCAGAAAATACTCTGAATGGGTCAACTTGTCATTGGTGAAAGTAAAGACGTTCTTCACTTGTTCGCCTGTAGCTTCCCAAGTTCCAATCAGGTTATTATCACCGCTGCCGTTCTGATTATTGAGCAGTTCATCCATGATTTCGCGACCTGTCTTGCCGTTGAGGCGCAGCATCTGCTGTGTAACGGTGGATTGACCGCCATCTGCATCGTGCGTAACAGATGCGCTTCCATCGCCGTTCATAACGATGTCGCCGACACGCGTTTCTGAGGGACCATCCTGAACGAAGACCATCGTGACGCGGTTACCGCTGAGGGTATAAGTGAAGGGGGCACTTTCCTCAGTTACTGCCCAATTATTCTTGGCCTTCGCCTTAATTTCGCTAAAGGTTCCTTGACCGTTGGCGTTAAACACAATGACGTTGACTAGCAGTTTGTCAGCGCTCACTTCTGTGAGATACCAAGAACCAAGAATTTGCGTAGCCAAATCGCCGCTGTTGCCGCCTTCTCCATAGGTGTATGTCTTACTTTCGTCAGGATTGTTCTTGGGGGCGATGGTCACAGCCTTGTCTTTAATGGTGACAATGTACTCAGTGGTATATGGCTGGAGATCTCCTTGCTGACGCCACTGATTAGCATCCCAATCCCAGAAGCCGGTCCATGTATATGTTAGAACTAACACATTGTCTTTATAGGTATATGTACCTGTAGCACGACTTCTTTGTTCTGCGGGTGTTTGAAGCTTCTCATAACTGGTCACAAAAGATCCGAGGGATTCAAACGTCATGTCACTCTTAAACTCGTAGGACTCTGTTTTTGTTACGGTGATTTTACCATATATCTCATTGCCAGCTCCTGTTTCCGTTGAACTCTTTGTCCACTTTCCTACTAATGCATTTGTAGGCGTCGGAGTTTCTTGATCTCCTGTTTTTTGGTTATCTTCTGTCTTAGGTTGGGGAGTCTCATCCTCTTCTCCACAAGATACAAAAGTGAAAGCACATATTGCGAATATTGCGAATGCTGCAAAACTAAGATATTTTTTCATATTGTTCGAATTAGTTAAGTGAATTATTTAGGTTACACAACGTAGGCTGTTTATTGCTTCTCATAGAAACCAGGACGACCTATAGTACCGAAGGCTTTGTTGCCGAGGACAATAAAGGTAAATGTTGCAGGATTATCCATATTGAAATTAGAGTCATCGAGGCTGCGTTCTTTCCATGCGCCTTCAAGTGTAACCGAGTTTAGCCTTTGCTCACCTTCAAAGTCATAATTCGTGTAGTAGTGCTCGATGTTGAATGTGAGTTCTCCATTCTGATAGGTGTAATTACCAGTGAATTTACGAGACCACGGACAGATAATGAGTTGCAGTGAATTCCCTTGAATAGTAATGGCAGCACAGATGGGTTTGCCCTCTTCTGTTTCTTCCGAACGGCCCTGTTCTTCGTACATATACCATGTGCCATTGAGATTCGGTGTAGGAATGGTCTTGCCTTCCTTGACATAAATCTCAGGGAATGGGTCAACTTCTTGTTCATTAATAAAGTAACTGGCTAGCACGATGCCGTCATAATAGGTCTCAGCCTTAAAAGAGTTGGTATAACTCTGTTCATCAATAGTTTCAGTATAGGACACAATACCGTTTTGAAGGGTGTAGGGACCTTCAAACTTGACTTGATTGTCTTGAAGGTGCTTAACTGTTAATTGAGTAGTGGTAAAGGTTAATGAGAAGTTGTTGGTCTTCCATGTGCCCACCAGATCATTCACAGAGGTGACAACGCCGCCTGTCACACCTGTTCCTCCATTTTGCCCACTGCCTCCAGTATCCTTATTTCCCGAGTTGTTATTGTCTTCGGTATTGGGCTTGGGAGAATCTTCTTCTTCTCCGCAAGAAACAAAGGTGAAAGCACAAGCGAATAGTGCTATCGCTGCTAAACTAAAAAACTTTTTCATAATGTTAGGGATAAAGTTATTAATGATTGTTGATTGTTCTCTCATTCTACGATTGAATGATGCAAAGGTAGGTCGTTTGGTGATGATAGTTCTCCCATATTTGCAAATTAACGTCCTATTTCTGCAAAAATGTTAAAAAATACGATTATTTCGTTACCTTTTATTAACTTTGCACCATGATTCAACAATTGATTATCTCATTGCCCATGTTTGTCTGCGGAATTCTTTCCGCAGAACTCGCAGTGAGTCTTTGGTTGAGGTATGACCCTCCGAAGACCTGTCTGCAGGGATGGGCGTTGACGGCAACGGCTCTCTATGCTACACATTATGTGTTTTTCTCTGGGGCACCGGCATCCGTGATGCGTGTGGCAGATGCTGTCTATACGATGACGAACCTTGCCGTCTATCCTCTCTATCTGGTTTATATCTATGAACTGACAGACCCGCGCCCGTTGCGTCTTCGCAGGCGAGCGGTACTTCTCCTTTACTTTATTTCTGCTGTTTTTGGCGTGATTGCTTGGCATTTCTATGGAACACCCGCACAGGAATTGGTTCACAATATCTGTCGAGTGTTGTTTGCCATCAGTGTTGTGGTAACGGTGGTCTTGGGTATCCGACGGATTCGTTCGTATCACCAGCTCCTGGACACCTTGTACGCCGATACTGAGGAACGCCAGTTGAAAGGAATTGGTGTCATCCTTTATGTCCTGTTGGTGATGTCCCTCTCATCTATGGTGGTGAACTTCCTGGGACGCTATTATTTCATTGGCTCTAAATGGCTGGCCATTCCCTCCCTGCTGTTTTCATGCTTGATTTTTGCCATCGGACAGGTAGGTCTTCGACAGAAATACTCTATTCGCGATGTGGAAGCGGATGAGGCTAAGGAAGAACCAGAGGTACAGCCTGTTACTCCAGAAGAAGTCAAGGAGGAGGACGAGGAAAAGTCGGTAGAAACCTCTATGCTCATTCTCAAGCTCAGGACCTTGGTGGAGGATGAACGCTTATTCACGCAACCGAACTTGAAGCTTGATGACGTGGCGCGCAGGTTAGGCACTAACCGCACCTATCTCTTGCGAGCCATGAAGCAGGATTTACAGCTCACTTTCTCTGAATATATCAACAAACAACGTATTGCTTATGCTCTTCAGCTGATGAAGGCACATCCGGATTGGACCAAGGACGATATTGCCGAGCAAGTGGGATATGCCTCTCTCAGTTCTTTCTATCGTAATCTTCACGAGTTAGGTGAATAACTATATTTTTCACTTTTCACTCCTTCATTTTTCACTTTTCACTTTTCACTTTTCACTTTTCACTTTTCACTCCTTCATGACTCTTTATCCCCAACTGATTATTGACGCCTTGAAAACCGTGCGCTACCCTGGCACGGGCAAGAATATTATCGAGATGGAGATGTTAGAGGACGACATGCGCATTGCAGGGATGCATGTGAGTTTCTCCCTCATCTTCGATAAACCTACCAACCCTTTCCTCAAGTCGCTTGTGAAAGCCTCTGAGGCGGCCATCCACGCTTATGTCAGCAAGGATGTGGAAGTGGAGGTCAAGACAAAGACGCAGACCCCCGTCACCGTTCCCGACGGCTCTCCGTCGGGTCAAACCAACCCTTATGCCCATCTTGGTAACATCATCGCCGTTTCATCCGGCAAGGGTGGGGTAGGCAAGAGCACGGTAGCTGCGAATTTGGCCATTGGTCTGGCTCGTCTGGGACATCGTGTAGGTCTGTTGGACTGTGACATCTTCGGTCCCTCGATGCCCAAGATGTTCAATGTCGAGGATGCTCGTCCGTATAGCGAGGAGATTGATGGAAAGGCGCTGATCAAGCCCATTGAGCAGTACGGCGTGAAGATGCTCAGCATCGGCTTCTTCGTGGATCCTGCCACGCCGACGCTATGGCGCGGAGGTATGGCCTCAAACGCATTGAAACAACTGATAGGCGAAACGTCATGGGGTGACTTGGATTATTTCATTCTGGATACGCCTCCGGGTACTTCGGATATTCATCTGACGTTGGTGCAGACACTGCCCATCACGGGCGCTGTTATTGTCTCCACACCGCAGCAGGTTGCCTTGGCAGATGCCCGTAAAGGTATCAATATGTACATGAATGAGAAGGTGAATGTGCCTATCTTGGGCTTGGTAGAGAATATGAGTTGGTTCACGCCGGCGGAACTGCCCGACAACCGTTATTATATCTTCGGACGTGAGGGCGTGAAACAACTGGCAGAGGAAATGAATGTGCCGCTGCTGGCACAGATTCCGCTCGTGCAGAGTGTCTGTGAGAATGGCGATGCGGGTACACCGCCTGTTCTGGACCCCTCCACGCTTACGGGTAATGCCTTTTTGCAATTCGCTGCACGGGTGGTGACGCAGACGGATAAACGCAATGCCGAGCGTGAAAAAACAAAGGTCGTAGAGATGCATTGATATTGAAGAACAGTAGCTCCGCATTTGCGGAGCTACTGTTCTTCAATTGCGGAGCTACTGTCGCGCAAAAATATAAGCTTTTTTATTGGGCTGCGAAACGGGCTGTCTGCTCGTTGGTGAAAGCCGCATCGTCGAAGTAGTCGAGCTTCATGGCGCGACGCACTTCGGACATGGTTTGTGCACCAGCTTCACGGGCTACTTCAGTGCCCTTACGCAGGATGTCGATGACAGCGGGGATATCTTTTTCCCACTCGGCACGACGCTGACGGATGGGCTCCAAAGTCTCTTGCAGCACAGCAGCCAGGAATTTCTTTACTTTCATATCACCTAAGCCGCCACGACGGTAGTGGTCCTTGAGGGCGTTGAGGTCTTCATACTCAGGCAGGTAACGGCCGAAGTGCTCAGGCTGGCAGAAGGCATCGAGATAGGTGAAGACGGTGTTGCCCTCGACTTTACCCGGGTCGCTGACGCGCAGGTGGTCAGGATCGGTGAACATGGACTTCACTTTTTTCTCTACTTCATCAGCGCTATCCTTGAGATAAATGCAGTTGCCAAGGGATTTGGACATCTTGGCCTTGCCGTCGGTACCGGGCAAACGCAGGCAAGCTGCATTCTCGGGTAGTAGGATGTTGGGCTCCACGAGGGTATCGCCGTAGATGTTGTTGAAGCGGCGCACGATCTCGCGACACTGCTCGAGCATCGGCTCCTGATCTTCGCCAGCCGGTACAGTAGTGGCTTTGAAGAGCGTGATGTCGGCGGCCTGTGAGATGGGGTAGGTGAAGAAGCCGACGGGGATGCTATCACCGCTGAAGCCGCGCATTTGAATCTCAGTCTTAACGGTCGGGTTGCGCTGCAGGCGTGAGACACTGACAAGATCCATGAAGTAGAAAGAGAGCTCGCAGAGTTCAGGAATCTGGCTCTGGATGAAAAGGGTGCTTTTGGCGGGATCAAGGCCTGCAGCCAGATAGTCCAACGCTACCTCAATGACATTCTGACGCACCTTCTCAGGATTGTCAATGTTGTCGGTGAGGGCTTGCGCATCGGCTTCGAACACGAAGATCTTATCGAAGATACCAGCGTCCTGGAGCTCAACACGACGACGCAGGGAGCCTACGTAGTGGCCGATATGGAGGGGACCAGTAGGACGGTCGCCAGTGAGCATGATTTTCTGTTTGGGTTCCATTATTTAAAGAGTTTATCAATTTGTTCTTGGGAAAGGATGGCGACAATGAGGTGACCATCGGGGGTGTAGTTGGGCGTTGTCGAGGCAAAGAGCTGGGCAACAAGATCCTGCATCTCCATTGGAGAGAGAACCTGACCGACAGGGATGGCGGCTGCGCGAGCCAATGTCAAGGCAAAACGGCTGTAGAGGTCGGTGACACTAAGCGAACCGCGGTCGGCACCAACGGCCAGTAGTTCAGATAACAGTTGCTGTGGATTGATGCCTTCGAAGCCTGTGGGGTAGCCAATGATGGAGACGGTGCCGCCACCCAGGTCGCTGATATCAAAGCCGAAGCGTCGGAGGTCATCCTGTAATGCTGAAAACGTTGCTGCTTCCTCTGTGGTGAGGTGTGTGACCTCAGGGAAGAGATCGTGCTGCGAAGGCAGCGGGGACTGCTCAAGCTGGGAGAGATAGCGATCGTAGAGCACACGGATATGAGCACGGTGCTGGTCAATGAGCATGAGTCCCGACTGAACAGCTGTCATGATGTATTGTGCCCGATATTGGAAATGCTCGGAGGAAGAAGGGGCCATCGTGGCACTCTCTTCTATGGGAGGAAGCAAGTCTGCTTCAGCAGGGCGCACCTCGGAAGCGGGTTGGTTGTATAGGGTTTCCCAATCCGTGGGGACTGTCTGGCGGCGAGTGTAAGTGCTGCCTTGTGTCTCAAACGGATTGAAGGTGCTGTCAATCTTTACTGTCGGAGGATGTTTGACGGCCTGTGACTGGGTGTCGAGCGGATTATAGACAGGGATATCCGACGGGCGTCCTTCGGTATCGAAGTCGATGGTTGGAATGGCGTTGAAGCGGCCGAGGGCCTCACGAACGGCAGCTAAAAGAATCTGCCAGATGGCCTGCTCGTTCTCAAACTTGATTTCCGTCTTTGTGGGATGGATGTTGACGTCGATCTCGGCGGGCGGAACGTCGAGATAGATGAAATAGGGCACCTGTTCATCCGTAGGAATAAGGCGTGAGAACGCTTCCTGGATAGCACGGTGGAAATAGGGATGCCGCATATAGCGGTTGTTGACGAAGAAGAATTGCTGAGCGCCCCGCTTGCGGGACGACTCGGGCTTGCCGACAAAGCCGCAGATGCTGACCATCGGCGTCTCCACTTCAACGGTGAGGAGGTTGTCAGTCAGACGCTGCCCAAAGACTCCGGAGATGCGCTGCTTCAGACTGGATGGTTTTAAGTTGAAGACAGGTGCATTGTTATGCGTGAAGGAGAAGGCAATATCAGGGTGAACAAGGACGATTCGTTCCAGCTCCGAAGAGATATTGGCGAGCTCGGTCTGGTTGCTCTTGAGGAACTTGCGGCGAGCTGGCACATTGAAAAAGAGATTCTTGATGAGAAAGTTGGAACCGACAGGACAGGCTGTAGGCTCCTGCAGGATGACATGTGAGGCTTCGAGCATGAGACGGCTGCCAAGGTCGTAATCTGCTGTGCGGGTCGTCAGTTCAACTTGTGATACCGAAGCAATCGATGGCAATGCTTCTCCACGAAAGCCCATCGTGGTCAAGGTGAAGAGGTCGGCGGCCTGTTGTATCTTGCTGGTGGCGTGGCGCTCAAAAGCCATGCGAGCATCGGTCTCACTCATTCCCTTGCCATCATCGATAACCTGAATGCTAGTGCGACCTGCATCCACGGCGATGATGTCAATCTGTTGGGCTCCTGCATCCACGGCGTTCTCCACCAGCTCCTTCACGACGGAAGCGGGCCGCTGTATGACTTCGCCAGCTGCAATCTGGTTGGCGACGGAATCGGGGAGAAGGTGAATAATGTCCATATCAGAAACGGAAAGTACCTGTGAGGAGGTAGTGCCAGAGGATAATCAGTACGACGATGATAGCTACGGCAATGCCTGGGTGAAGACGTCGGCGGTTGGGGTCGGCTTTTTTTAAGTTCTGAGCGAACTTGCCGCGATAGGAATCGATATCGGGCTTGTATTCTGGTGTCTCGCCACGCGCGATCTGTTCCTCGCGCTTGGCATCGGCAACGAGTTTGTTAAGTTTGTCCTGACGCTCCGAAGTATAGATATGGACGCCACGGAAACGACGAGGTTCGCGAGTGGAGAATAGAGACATGAGAGTTGAGAGTTGAGGGTTGAGAGATGAGTGTTACCGGGCTTTGTCTGGCTTGCCTTTGCCTTTCTTAGACTTAGGCGCCGAGTGCTTGATACTGGGCTTGAGTTCCGTACCTGCTTTCTTGGGACGCCAGATAAAGATGTCTTCTTTGCTGACAGGCCTTATATAATCAAACCATTGGAAGTTCTCGAGATAGCGGTCTTTGGGAGGCACCAGAGCAAGAGGGTGCAAGGTCCCTTCAGCGGCCGGCATCCATATCTTATCCAGTTTTTCCTCGCCCATAAATAGCTTCAATTCCGTAGATTCAGAATGGAGCAGGCCAATCATGAGACTATCGGAGTCAAGGGGATAGTAGTTGACAAGAACGTTGCCTTCCACCCACGTCACTTTCATCTTCCCGTCCAGGAAGTAGCTACGCATAATGTTGCCCGTCACCTGATTGTAAGAGATGCTGTCCAGCCGATCGACAGACAGTGCCTGTCGGATGACGTAAGTGGAGTCGATGGTGGAGTCGTTGGTCCATGCTTTGATCTCTTCACCCAGTAGCTGTTGTCCTTGCTGCCAGAGGATGGGATCATAGTACATGGTGAGGCAGGAGTCCTTGGAGATATAGACCATGGAGTCGCAGACAGCCTGCACGTCAACACGATAAGCGCGTACGTGATGATAGCCTCGCATCTCACGCCATACAGAGTCTGTGTCGATGTTGTAAGTGAACAACTTAAATGTATCGGCGTGACAATAGAAAGTGTCGCGTTGTGAGAAGTCGATGAGCACAGCGCTGTCGGCAGCCTCGGCATAACCGAGAGAGTCGCAGTATAAACCGTAGTTCCCTGTGAACATGTTCTTATCTACATTGTCCGTATAGACAACATTTCCGTAGGCTTTTGAGATACTGCCCTCTCCGATATAGTCCAAGCTGTCGCCCGTGATGACACGTCCTTTGTTGCTGACGATGGAGCGATCCAGCAGGTGAGCACGGTCAAGACGAGTGTCATAGGTGCCTCGCTCGCTGTAGATATGGTTGTCGCCGTTGTCTATATTGGAAGGGCCTACGATGCGCGCAATCTCTGTTCCCGTATTATAGTGCAGCGTGTCACTTACAAGCGTGAACTTGGGGTTCTGCAAATCTACGTTGTAGTTGAAGATGGCCTCGCGGGTGGCAGGACTGTATTCTCCCCATTCGCTGGTGAGGGTGTTCTCTTTATCTACGAGTTTGCCTCCTTGGAAGAAATAACCGAGGTCGTACTGACGGTCATAGTCCAAAGAATCGCAGTAGAGGCGGCTGTCAAAATGAGTAAGGATGACATTGTAACGTGCCATAGCCATCTGGTCTGTGCCGTCATAATAGAGGACATCGGAGGTCAAGGTGAGCGTGTCTGCTTGGTTCATCTTGACATGACCGAAGGCATCGAAGGAGTTGTTCGCTTCATAGTAACATGCACTGTCGCAGGTGAGGATGACATCTTCGTGACGAAAACGCACGTTGCCACGAAGAATCTGGGCATCGGGATTGAGCTGTTGGTTATAAAACAGCTCATCAGAGTGAAGGAGGATAATGCGTGAGGTGCTTTTCTTGCGTGGCTTGTTATTGCGACGTGAAGACCCAGCTCCCTGCCCCTCTTTTGTCTGGAGGGGAGTAGATACACTCGCTATTGAGCATATAGCTGTCAGAAGTGCAATGAGGATGATGGGAATGCGGGGCTTCATCTTATTCTTTCACCCAGCCCGGGTATTCAAACTCACAGTTCACCCAATCAGGATTGATACGGATGTAGGTCGTTTGTTGCTTCTCACGAATCCATTTGTTGAGGAACTCATCGCTGCGTTTTTCCTGAACAATCTGCTGGAGGACCTGAAAGTCTTCAGCGATATTGGCAGCGTGAGCTTTGATGCGGCTCTTGAGCTTGATGATACAACATTGTTCCTTGCCCGCTTTGTCAATCATCGTAAAAGGCTTGGACACCTCGCCTACGTCGAGGCCTTCTACCACACGAGCAATCTCTGTCGGCAGCTCTGCCATCTTGAAACGCGAGGTGCGGATGCGGCTTCCAGAGTGATCTATGGTGACATTGAACATCAAACCATTATTGTTGCGGGAGTCTTTATCATCGGATAGGTTAGAGGCTGCGTCTTCAAAAGAGAACTTCCTCTCACGGATATCAGCAGCGATGGAATCGAGGCGTGATAGGCTGGCGTCAATGTCTTTCTTTTCAACCCTTGGCTTCTTGAGGATATGGCGCAGTTTCAGCTTATCACCCTTTTTATCAATGAGCTGAATGATATGGAATCCGTATTGCGACTCTACAATCTTTGACACTTTCTTGGGGTCGGTGAGGCTCCAGGCTACGTTGGCAAAAGCAGGATCCAGGTCCATCTTGCTCATATAGTCCATCTCGCCGCCTTGACGTGCCGAGCCCGGATCTTCGCTATACAGGATGGCCAATGTGGAGAAGCTGGAAGAACCGTCGTTGATACGTTTGGTATAATCGCGCAACTCGTTCTTGACGCGGTCGATCTCTTCCTGTTGAATACGTGGGTGTTCTGTCAAGAGCTCTACTTCCACCTGTGTAGGTATTAATGGCAGGGAATCTTCGGGGATGTCTTTAAAGAAATGACGTACTTCAGCGGGGGTGACCTTGATGTCCTTTGTCAAGTGCTCCTTGACCAGTTCCATGGTCTGGTTGTCCTTGACGAGGTCGTAGGTCTCTTCGCGAATCTGCGTCATCGTCATATTACGGTATTCTTCAAGTTTCTCCTTAGAACCTGCTGTCTGCACCCATTCGTTAACCTGGGCTTCAACGTAACGGTTGATCTGGTCGTCGGAAGCCTCGATACTGTCTATCTGTGCCTGATGGAGGAACAATTTCTGGATGGCGAGCTTCTCGGGAATCACACAATACGGATTACCACTGATACGTCCTGCTTGTGTGCGTACTTTCTCTACGTCACTGCGGAGAATGGCTTCATCGCCCACGACCCATATCACCTCGTCAACGATACTGTTGTTGGTTTGTGCCAACATGTTCCATTGTATTCCAACAAGGAGCAGGGAAAAAAAGAACAAACGTCTGGTGTTCATCAGTGCTTATTAACTGTATTTAATGCGTCCTGAAAGACCTCAATCGTGTATTTCTTACGCAATTCATCTACGAACTCCTGTTCCTTGACAGCCTGATAGTCGGTAACGACCTGAGCGTTCACATCTGTCCAAACCTGCGGGCCTTTCTTGAGCTTACGTCCCATCACGGCAACAGCCGGATACTTGGCATTCAGACGTGTTTTCCCTTCTTTAATGCCAAAGGCGAGGGAGTCCACCATTGGATTGGCTCCTTGTTCAAACATCCTACGCTCAAAACGTACCTGTACGCTGTCTTTGTTGAATTGTGTCTTGACGATATTGGCCCAGCTTTCTTCCGGTTTCTTCTTCAATGCGCTTTGCACTTGCTTTAAGAGCTCATTGGACTTTGCCTGAATCAGTGCGCCGGCGAAACGAGGCTTCTCAAAGGCGTATGCCTTCTTGTTCTTCTTGAAATGACGAATTAGATTGACGGTATCTTTGGCGGCAGGTTCCCATACCTGACGCTGGCAGATCTCATAGAAGAGTAAACCATCGTGATATTCCTTGATAAGATATTTCAGTTCATCGTCTTGTGCCGCAAGGCGGTCAGACTCTTCGTCTAAGATCTGTTCTACCGTTTTTCCTGTATTAGTGGCCAGACTATCCACCACTTTGCTAGCAATCTGATCCTTCATGCCACGAGCTTCCAAATACTGACGGATTCGGGGCGCTAAAGTATCATAAGGCTCTAAAGGCTTTTGATCCAGCAGCTTGATGATATGCCATCCCACCGTGGAGAGCATGGGCTCGCTCATCTCATCTTTCTTCAAAGCATAGCAGGCATCTTCCACTTCTTTTAGCAACTGATGCGGGCCTATCCAACCGATGACGCCGCCACGCTGTGCGGAGCCTCGGTCCTCGGAAGCACTGGAGGCGACTTCCGCAAAGTCGGCACCGTCCATCAGCACGGTATAGATAGAGTCGATGCGTGCTTTGGCTTCAGCCTGTTGCTCGGGTGTGGCTTGTTGCATGACACGCACGAAGATATGTGCGGGGAGCAACAGTTCCTTGCCTTCCAACTGATCAAGCATTTGCTGGTAATAGCCACGCACCTCTCCTTCCTCTGCCTCGGCACTGACTAACAGTGGACGGATCTGTTGATCGCGGTAGGTGCGGAACTCCTCCTGATAGGAGGTGAGGGTGTCATAGTGAGCATCAAGGGCAGCCTCGACTTTCAACTTATAGTTAATGAAGAGATCGACATATTCCTCTAAACTCTTCTTGTCTATCACACCATCAGTATTGTTCTTGTTGAAGTTGTATTCGAACTCAGAACGGGGTACATCCTTTCCATTGATGCGCATGACAATGGGATCGTCCTGCTGAGCCATCACAGCTACAGAGGACAGGAAATAACAGACAAAAGATAACAGATAAATAAGATGCTTCATCGCCTTCAATCTTACAAAGTTTCACTCTTTCATTACTGTGGGCGGCTGTAATTAGGAGCCTCGCTGGTAATGGTGATATCGTGCGGATGGCTTTCGAGAACGCCAGCATTGGTGATGCGGACGAAACGTGCATGGTGCAGGTCTTCGATGGTGGCAGCTCCACAATAACCCATACCAGAGCGGAGACCTCCAATGAGCTGATAGATGACTTCCTGTACCGTTCCTTTGTAAGGTACACGACCGGCGATGCCTTCGGGAACGAGCTTCTTCACGTCTTGTTCTCCAGCCTGGAAGTAGCGGTCCTTGCTACCGTTCTCCATGGCTTCGAGAGAACCCATGCCACGATAGCTCTTGAACTTACGGCCGTTGAAGATAATCGTGTCACCTGGGCTTTCCTCAGTACCAGCAACCAGAGAACCGATCATCACGCAGTTACCGCCGGCAGCAATGGCTTTGACAACATCGCCGGAATAACGCAGACCGCCGTCAGCAATCAAAGGAACACCTGTTCCCTTGAGGGCTTCGGCGACGTCATAGACTGCTGAGAGTTGAGGAACACCGACACCTGCTACCACACGCGTGGTGCAGATACTACCTGGGCCAATGCCGACCTTAATGCCGTCAGCGCCAGCCTCTACCAACATCTTGGCAGCTTCGCCAGTAGCGACATTGCCGACTACGATATCTACGTTGGGATAGATAGCTTTGGCTTCACGCAGTTTCTCGACAACGCCTTTGCTGTGTCCGTGAGCCGTGTCAATGACGATGGCATCAGCACCGGCTTCTACCAATGCTTTGATGCGGTCGAGGGTGTCAAAGGTTACTCCAACACCTGCGGCTACACGCAGGCGGCCTTTGTCATCCTTGCAGGCCATGGGCTTATCTTTTGCTTTCGTGATGTCTTTGTAGGTGATGAGGCCAATGAGGTGGTTCTCATCATCTACCACTGGCAACTTCTCGATCTTATTCTGTTGCAGGATTTGTGCAGCAGAAGAGAGATCTGTCTGCTGGTGGGTAGTCACGAGATTGTCTTTGGTCATCACTTCGGCGATGGGACGCTCAATGTCGCGTTCGAAACGCAGGTCGCGATTCGTAACGATGCCCACAAGGTGGTTCTCTGCGTCAACGACAGGGATGCCGCCAATGTGATATTCTGCCATCAGGTTCAACGCATCGGCAACAGTGGCGCTGCTGAGGATGGTGACGGGATGATAAATCATTCCGTTTTCGGCGCGCTTGACACTGGCAACCTGACGTGCTTGTTCTTCAATGCTCATGTTCTTGTGAATGACACCGATACCACCTTCGCGGGCAATGGCAATGGCCATCGTAGCTTCGGTAACCGTGTCCATCGCAGCGGTAACAAAAGGCACTTTTAACTCAATATTCCGGGAAAAGCGAGTGGTCAAATCCACCGCACGCGGAAGAACTTCTGAATAAGCGGGTACGAGAAGGACGTCGTCAAATGTGAGGCCGTCCATGACAATTCTGTCTGCAATAAATGAGGCCATAGGGAAAAACTTGTTTCTTTATTGCGTGCAAAAGTACTACTTTTCCACGAAATGGCCAAAAACGAAGAGACAAATTAACAAATCAATTACCAAGTTCTGAAATGAACTTAATACGAACCAGGCGGATTTGCTCCTCGTCATAGTCGTCCCCTAACTCATCCAAAGCATCATCGATATCGTCAGTTTCACTTTCGCGGAAGTATTCAAAGATATCATCAATCTGATCGGTATCCATGATGGACTTCAGGAAATAGTCAATATCTAACTTGGTTCCGCTATCAACGATGGCATCGAGTTCGTCCAACAACTCATCAAAGTCCAGTCCCTTGGAACGGGCGATATCTTTGAGGTCAACCTTGCGATCAATAGACTGGATGATGCTGACCTTGTTCTTACTCTTATTGGGCACCGTTCTGACGCGTAAGTCATCGGGACGTTCAATCTCATTCTCTTCGCAGTGACGGTAGATGAGTTCGCAGAAAGCCTTGCCGTAGCGTTTGGCTTTTCCTTCACCTACGCCCGGAATATTCTTTAGCTCTTCAATGGTGACGGGATAGACGGTGGCCATCGCCTCCAAACTTGAATCTTGGAAGATAACGTAAGGAGGAATACTCTTTTCGTGAGCCACCTTCTTGCGCAAATCCTTCAGCATCTTGAACAGCGTCTCGTCAAGCGCACAGGTCTGGGATTCATCAACATAGTCGCTGTCGAAGTCGTTGTCTTCGGATATCATGAAGGAAACGGGTTTCTTGATGAACTTAAGTCCTTCCGGCGTCAGCTTGAGCAGACCGTAATTCTCTACTTCCTTATAGATATAGCCTCCCAACAGGGCTTGACGCAATATGGTGTTCCAGAATCGGGCGTCCTTTTGGTCTCCACAACCGAAGCAGTCCAAGTCATCGTGCATGTGAGCGATGACTTCTTCGGTGGGATTGCCTGTCAGGACGTTGATGACGTGATCGACCTTGAAGTTCTCCTTCACTGCTTGAATCACTTCCAATGCCATTTTCAATTCGTTCATGGCTTCGACCTTTGACTTTGGATGCAGGCAGTTGTCGCAGTTGTGGCAGTTCTCCTCGGGGTACTCTTCACCGAAATAATGAAGCAGTACACGTCGACGGCAAATACTGGTCTCTGCATATGCAGCTGTTTCCTGCAACAACTGACGGCCGATATCCTGCTCTGCTACAGGCTTTCCTTCCATGAACTTCTCCAGTTTCTGGAGATCCTTATAGGTGTAGAAGGTGATACATTTGCCTTCGCCGCCGTCACGTCCGGCACGACCGGTTTCCTGATAGTAGCCTTCCAGGCTCTTGGGGATATCGTAGTGGATGACAAAACGCACGTCTGGTTTGTCAATGCCCATACCGAAGGCGATGGTCGCCACGATGACATCGATGTCGTCCATCACGAAGTCATCCTGCGTCTGGGTGCGGGTCAGCGTGTCCATGCCGGCGTGATAAGCGCGAGCATTGATGTCATTGGCTCTCAATATCTCAGCCAGCTCTTCCACCTTCTTTCGGGAAAGGCAATAGATGATGCCACTCTTACCCGGATTCTGTCGGATGAACTTGATGATTTCTTTGTCGATCTCCTTCGTCTTGGGACGAACCTCATAATATAGGTTGGGACGATTGAAAGAGCTGACAAATTCCGTGCAGTCCAGAATGCCTAAGTTCTTTTTTATATCGCCTCTTACCTTATCAGTAGCTGTCGCTGTGAGCGCTACGACAGGCGCATTTCCTATGATGCTGATAATAGGACGAATACGGCGGTACTCAGGACGGAAGTCGTGTCCCCACTCGGATATACAATGTGCTTCATCAACGGCATAGAAGGAAATCTTGACTTGATGGAGAAATTCGATGTTATCGTCTTTTGTGAGGGACTCGGGAGCTACGTATAGCAATTTCGTGCGACCAGCAAGGACGTCTGTCTTGACTTGATCTAATGCAGCGCGGTTGAGAGATGAGTTCATGAAATGGGCGATGCCGTCATCGGCGCTGACCTGACGAATCGCATCGACCTGATTCTTCATCAATGCAATCAATGGCGAGATGACGATGGCCGTACCGTCCATAATCAGGGCCGGTAACTGATAGCATAGCGATTTGCCGCCACCTGTTGGCATCAATACGAAAGTATCGCGCCCGTCCAAGACGTTGCGGATGATGGCTTCTTGGTCACCTTTGAAGGTGTCAAAGCCGAAATAATGCTTGAGTTGAGTAGTCAGGTCGATGTCTTTTTTCATGAACTATTTATTCTGGCGCAACAAAGTTATAAACAATTTTACCTATTATGCAACTAATTTAGCTGTTTTTTATAGAAAAAAGCTCCAAAAGACTGTCGAAAACAGCTTTTGGAGCTCCAGAATAGTTCTTTTTATACTTAAATCCCCCTTTCGGCAACCGCCAAATTGGATCTTTCCAGTTGATGTTTGGCGTAGTCTAATGTCACCGTAAAGTGTTTCTCACCAGATGAGGGCAATTCAAACTGCGGGGTCATCATGATGGCTTCGACGATGCTGCGAAGACCACGGGCTCCTAGTTTGTACTCTACGGCTTTGTCCACGATATACTCCAACGCATCTTCTGCGAAGGTTAATTCAATGCCGTCCATCGCAAATAGCTTTTGCTGCTGGCGGATGAGTGAATTCTTGGGCTCGGTGAGAATAGCGCGTAAAGCCTTGCGGTCAAGCTGATTCAGATAGGTCAGCACTGGCAAACGGCCGATGATCTCGGGAATAAGACCAAACGATTTCAAATCCTGAGGGACTATGTATTTCATCAGGTCGTTGCGGTCGATGCGGGCTACGTTCTGGATGGAGTTGTATCCGACGACATGGGTGTTGAGACGTTGGGCAATCTTTCGCTCAATGCCATCGAAGGCACCGCCGCAGATGAATAGGATGTTGCGTGTATCAACATGAATATAATCTTGATCGGGATGCTTACGGCCGCCCTTTGGTGGAACGTTGACTATCGTGCCTTCCAACAACTTCAACAGACCTTGCTGGACACCTTCACCGCTGACGTCACGGGTGATGCTGGGATTGTCGGCCTTACGGGCAATTTTATCGATTTCATCGATGAAGACAATACCGCGCTGTGTCGATTCAAGGTCAAAATCAGCAACTTGTAACAGACGTGACAGGATGCTCTCGACATCTTCGCCGACATAACCGGCTTCTGTGAACACGGTGGCATCAACAATGGTGAAAGGTACTTTCAGAAGTTTGGCGATAGTACGTGCCATCAGCGTCTTACCTGTACCTGTCGGTCCGACCATGATGACGTTGCTTTTCTCAATCTCCACACCGTCGTCGGTCTTCTCCTGACAAAGGCGTTTGTAGTGGTTATAGACCGCCACGGAGAGATAGCGCTTCGCATCGTCCTGGCCAATTACATATTGGTCTAAGTAGGTCTTGATATCCGCAGGTTTAGGCAGATTCTTCCAGTCCAATCCATTTGAAGGGGCCGCACTGTTCAGGGATGACTTATTGCCTGCTGTCGCTTCCTTGACGATGGTATGTGCCTGTTCGGCACATTCATCGCAGATACAGCCGTCCAAGCCCGTGATAATCAGGCGTACCTCAGCATCTGATCGTCCACAAAATGAACAGTGATTATGTCCTTGTTTTTTCGCCATGCATTATATAATTATGGTACGCGCGCAATAAACTAAGCTTTGCGTACGAGAATCGCGTCCACCATACCGTATTCTTTGGCTTCCTCTGCCGTCATCCAGTAGTTGCGGTCAGAGTCAGCCCACACCTTGTCGTATGGTGTGTGGCTATGGTCGGCGATAATCTGATACAGCTCTTTCTTGAGCTTCTGAATCTCGCGAGCCTCAATCTCGATATCCGAAGCCTGTCCCTGCACGCCACCCAGAGGCTGGTGAATCATCACGCGGCTATGGGGGAGGGCAGAACGCTTACCTTCCTTACCTGCCACAAGTAATACAGCGGCCATGGAAGCGGCCATACCTGTACAGATGGTGGCAACGTCGGAAGACACGAATTGCATCGTGTCGTAGATGCCGAGTCCAGCGCTGACACTGCCGCCAGGGGAGTTCAGGTAGATACTGATGTCTTTGCCAGGATCTACGCTGTCCAAGTACAGTAGTTGTGCTTGCAAGGTGTTGGCGGTGTAGTCGTCGATCTGTGTGCCAAGGAAGATGATACGATCCATCATCAGACGAGAGAAGACATCCATCTGAGTGACGTTCAGCTGGCGCTCTTCCAGGATGTAAGGGTTCAGATACTGGTTCTGAACGCTCACGATGTCATCCAGCACCTGACCATTGAGGCCCAGGTGTCCTACGGCATACTTACGGAAATCGGTGTGTTGCATGATTATTTCTCAAACAGTTTGTTGAATTGTTCCAGCGTGACACTCTTCTTTGTGAGCTTCACGACATCTTTGAGGGCTGCGCCCAGCTTCTCCTCGACGCAACGGGCTACGAGACCTTCCACTTGCTCTTTTTTCTTGAGTTGCTCCGTGGCGTAGTTGGTGATGATTTCATCGGGTACATTACCCATGCCATACTGTGCAAACTGCATACGGGTCTGGCGCTTAGCGGTTTCGAGGATGTCGTCCTGCTCCACCTTAATGCCAGTCTGGTCAGCCAGCTGCTCTTTGATGAGATGCCATTCCAACTCCTTGATGCTACCAGCGTAGTTTTGCTCTACGTACTCTTCGCCCTTGTCGGGGTTGTTGGCACGCATAATGCGCTTGAGCAGTTCATCGGGCCATTCGAGGTCACCGATACGCTTCTCCAGATACTGACGAACGTCAATCATGAAGCGCAGCTGTGAGTCCTCAGCGAACTGATCTTCAAGCTGCTTCTTAACAGCAGTGCGGAATTCCTCTTCGCTCTTGATCTTACCCTCGCCGAACACGTTGTCGAACAGCTCTTGGTTCAGCTCAGACGGTACATAGCGGGTGATCTCAGTAATCTGGTAGCTGAAGTCGCCGCGTACGTTCTCAGCTTCTTCCTTAGTGATACCGAGGAGACTGGAGAGCTCAATGGCGCTGTTATCGTATGCCTTAGCGGGGTTGAAGGTGATAACGGTATTCACGCCGATACCCTCGAACTTCTTCTTCTCGTCATCGTTCTTGAAGTAGCCGGGCAGGATGACTGCGTCTTCTTTCTGGATGCCGCCTTCCTTGACATTACCTTTCTTGTCGAGCTCAGCGATGTGACCCTTTGTCATGTCACCATCCTGGAAGCTATCCACCTTGTCATAGTGGCCGCCGCGCTGTGCGTAAGCCTTCACCTGACCATCAACCATCTCATCGGTGACCTTGATGGTATAGAAAGGAACTTTGTCTGCATCGGTCAGCTTGGCGTCGAACTGGGGAGCCAGGGCGATGTCGAAGATGAAGTCCAGCTTCTCGGCCTCGAAGTCGATAGCCTGCTGCTTCTCGCTGGCAAGGGGATCTCCCAGCATGTCAATCTTCTCCTCGCGCAGATAGCCATAGAGCTTCTCGCTCAATAACTTCTGTACCTCTTCAGCTGTGATTTCACTGCCAAAACGCTTCTTCATCAGGCTCATGGGAACCTGTCCAGGACGGAAGCCAGGGAGAGCGGCTTTTTTTCTATAGTCCTTGAGCGCTTTGTCAACGCGCTCCTGGTAATCAGCTTTCTCAAAAGAAATGGTCAGCTCAGCTGCCACATTGGATGTCTTAGTGAATTGAATGTTCATTGATGATTATTTATGATGATTGTTATTGCTTAGAGTTGTTGTTCGCGTTCGCGTTCCATTGACTCAAAGTCTTTCGGGCGTAGTACGAAACTATTGGTAAGGTATTTGGCTTTTACAGTCTCATTGGTGGCCAGCTCTTCCGGCGTACCTTTGAAACGAATGCGACCTTCGAAGAGCATGTAGGCGCGGTCGGTGATGCAGAGTGTCTCCTCCACGTTGTGGTCGGTGATGAGCACACCGATATTCATTCGTTTGAGCTTCCATACAATCAGCTGGATATCCTCGACGGCGATGGGGTCAACGCCGGCAAAGGGCTCGTCGAGCATCACGAACTTCGGGTCAATGGCCAGACAACGGGCAATCTCTGTACGTCGGCGTTCTCCGCCGCTGAGTCGGTCGCCCAGGTTTTTACGCACTTTTTGCAGACGGAACTCGCGGATGAGGCTTTCTAACTTATTTCGTTTGTATTCGTCGGTGCAGTCGGTACGCAATTCCAGCACACTGGCGATGTTGTCTTCAACGGACATCTTGCGGAAGATGCTGGCTTCCTGTGCCAGATAACCGATACCTTTCTTGGCGCGTTTATATACGGGCAGATCCGTAACTTCTTCATCGCCGATGAACACACGTCCTTCGTTGGGAATCACCAGACCTGTAGTCATGTAAAATGATGTAGTCTTTCCGGCACCATTGGGTCCCAACAGCCCTACAATTTCGCCTTGGTCAACATGGAAGTTCACGTCGTCTGCGACCGTGCGTTTGCCGTAAATCTTCTTCAGATGCTCAGCGCATAGGCGTAGCGGCTCCGTTTGATGCGGGGCCACATAAGAAGGCAGCGAAGGGTCGTTCGCAGCATTGTCTAAACTCCCTTTTTGAAGGGTATCTTCTGCCATAGGTCTAAAATGAGGGTGCAAAGGTACATATTTATTGTCAATTTTCACCACCTGCGGCAAAAAAACTGTTGATTTACACAATGTTTTTAGTCTTTTTTGACTACTTTTGCGGCCGTTATGAAGTTTCTGATCACTCCTATCAAGACTTTTGGCCGCTATCTTCAGTTGATGGCGAAGGTCTTTAGTCGTCCCGAACGTTTCCGTATGTTCTTCAAACAATACATCACGGAAATGCAAAAACTCGGTGTTGACAGCATCGGCATTGTCCTGATGATTTCATTCTTCATCGGAGCCGTGATTTGTATTCAGATGAAGGTGAATATCCAGAGCCCGTGGATGCCTCGTTTCACGACGGGTTACACCACTCGTGAGATTCTGCTCCTTGAGTTCTCATCCAGCATTATGTGTCTTATTCTTGCCGGCAAGGTGGGTTCCAATATCGCCTCTGAGATTGGCACGATGCGTGTCACTCAGCAGATTGATGCATTGGATATTATGGGGGTTAACTCTGCCTCGTTTCTCATCCTGCCTAAGATTGCGGGGTTGGTGACCATGATTCCCATCCTTGTCACCTTTTCTATGGTGGCTGGATTTGGTGGTGCTTATGCCATCAGTTTGGCCGGCATTCTGACGCCGGAGGATTTGACTTACGGTCTGCAGCACTCATTCAATCAGTGGTTCGTGTGGATGTCCTTTATTAAATCGTTTTTCTTCGCTTATATCATCGCCTCGGTGTCAGCTTTCTACGGCTACACGGTGGAAGGAGGTTCCGTAGAGGTCGGTAAGGCTTCCACGGACAGCGTCGTCCATTGTTCCATGCTGATTCTTTTTGCCGACATCTTCTTGACCCAGATACTCTCATGATAGAAATACAGTCTCTCTATAAATCCTTCGAGGACCGAGAAGTTCTCAAAGATATCAATACCATTTTCAAGGAAGGTCAGACCAACCTGATTATCGGTCAGTCCGGCTCGGGAAAGACGGTGCTGATGAAATGTATCGTGGGCTTGTTTGAACCGAATCAGGGCAAGATCCTTTATGACGGACGTGACTTCGTGGCGATGAACAAGAAGGAGAAGGCTTTGCTTCGCCGCGAGATGGGAATGATTTTCCAGTCTGCCGCCCTCTTCGACAGTATGACGGTCCTTGAGAATGTGATGTTCCCGTTGGACATGTTTTCATCCATGAACCTCGTCGATCGTAAACGTCGTGCACAGCAATGTCTGGATCGTGTGAACCTCATTGATGCACAGGAGAAGTTCCCCAATGAGCTGTCGGGCGGTATGCAGAAACGTGTTGCCATAGCACGTGCCATCGCTCTGAATCCTAAGTATTTGTTCTGCGATGAACCGAACAGCGGCCTCGACCCGAAGACCTCCCTTGTCATTGATGCCCTCATCCACGATATCACTGTGGAGTTCAACATGACCACCATCATGAACACCCACGATATGAACTCCGTGATGGGTATTGGTGACAGCATTATTTTCATTAAGGAAGGACATCAGGAATGGACAGGTGACAAGACGCAGGTCGCCACCTCTGACAATCAAGCCCTCACCGACTTCATCTTCGCCTCCAACCTCTTGAAGAAAGCGCGTCAAGCGTTTGTGTAAACTCAGATGCAAGTATGATTTCCGTAGAACATCTTTCCGTTGAATTCAGTGCCCGTCCGTTGTTCACGGACGTAAGTTTTGTCGTGAATGATCGCGACCGCATTGCGCTGACGGGCAAGAACGGTGCGGGGAAATCTACACTCCTGAAAATCATAGCTGGACAGCAGGCGCCCACAGAGGGTGTCGTGGCTGTTCCGCGCGATACGTCAGTTGGCTATCTTCCTCAGGTGATGGAGCTGGCTAACGAACGTACGGTGATGGAGGAGACGTTGCTGGCTTTTGACCATATTCGCGACCTGCAAGCCGACATCAATCGCATGAATGCAGAGATGGCTGAGCGTACCGACTATGAGAGTGAGGACTATCTCGCGCTGGTGGATCGCTACACACGTGCTGAAGAGCACTTCCAGATGATGGGTGGCCTGAACTTCCACGCAGAGGTGGAGCGAACGCTCCTTGGCCTCGGCTTTGAACGTTCTGAATTTGACCGTCCTACTGGCGAGTTGAGTGGTGGCTGGCGTATGCGTATTGAATTGGCGAAACTGTTGCTTCGTCAGCCCGATGTGCTGTTGCTTGACGAGCCTACCAACCACCTCGACATCGAGAGCATCCAGTGGCTGGAACAGTATCTCGTGCAGCGAGCTGGCGCCGTGGTGTTAGTGTCACATGATCGCGCGTTCATTAATAATATAACAAACCGAACACTGGAAATCTCCTGTGGACGTATTTGGGACTACAAGGTCAAGTACGACGAGTATGTGCAGCTGCGGGCTGAGCGACGCGAACAGCAGTTGCGCGCCTACGAGAACCAGCAGAAGGAGATTGCCGACCTCAAGGATTTCATTGAGCGCTTCCGCTATAAGCCTACCAAGGCGGTGCAGGTACAGGAGCGCATCAAACAGCTGAACCGCATCGTGCCCATCGAAGTGGATGAGGTTGATAACAGCGCCCTTCACCTGAAATTTCCACCTTGCCAGCGCTCAGGCGACTTCCCCTTGATTGTGGAAGACCTGCGGAAAGCGTATGGAGAGAAGGAAGTCATCGCCCAAGTGAACCTCACTATTCGTCGTGGTGAGAAGGTGGCATTCGTGGGGCGCAACGGCGAGGGCAAATCCACGCTCGTGAAATGTATCCTTGGCGAGATACCCTTCGAGGGTAATCTGAAAGTGGGACATAATGCTCAGATCGGTTACTTCGCCCAGAACCAGGCGCAGCTCCTTGACCCAGAGCTCACGGTCTTCGACACCATTGACCGTGTAGCGCGTGGCGATGTCCGTATGCGCATCCGCGATATCCTCGGAGCCTTCATGTTCGGCGGCGAAGCTTCGGACAAGAAGGTGAAAGTGCTGTCGGGTGGAGAACGCTCGCGTCTGGCAATGATCAAGCTCCTCTTGGAGCCCGTTAACTTCCTTATCCTCGATGAACCCACCAATCACCTTGACATGAAATCCAAGGATGTGCTGAAGGAGGCCATTGCTGCCTTTGATGGAACCGTCATCGTGGTCAGTCATGACCGTCAGTTCCTCGACGGCCTGGTAGAGCGTGTCTATAGCTTCGGCGGCGGGCGTGTTCGTGAGCATATCGGAGGCATCTATGATTGGTTAAAGGACTCTCCCCCCGCCCTCCCTTGTAGGGAGGGAGCAAATACCGCTGCTAATGGGAACCAAAGCCACTCTGGAAGTGTGACTGCTCCCTCCCTACAAGGGAGGGCGGGGGGAGAGTCTTCCTATTCCTCCTGGGAAGCCCAGAAGGCTGCCGCCCGCCAGCGCAAGAAACTGGAAAAAGCGGTCAGCGAGGCTGAGGAAAAGGTGGCGCAACTCGAGGCTGCCGTTCATCTTCTCGAAGACCAGCTTGCTACCCCCGAGGGTTCTTCCGATACCGCTCTCTATGAGAAATATGCTCGCTTCAAACAACAACTCGAGGCTGCTGAGGAGGAATGGATGACCGCCTCCGAAGCCCTTGCCGATACAACATTTTGACTTAAAAAACATCTTACATAAATGCCTTTAACCCTTCCTGACAGGCTTCCTGCCATCTCCCTTCTTGAGAAAGAAAACATCTTCGTGATGGACACTTCACGCGCCTCCACGCAGGACATCCGTCCCTTGCGTATCGTGGTGCTGAACCTGATGCCGATCAAGATTACTACTGAGACCGACCTCGTGCGTGTGCTCTCCAATACGCCCTTGCAGCTCGACCTCACGTTCATGAAGATCAAGAGTCACACCTCTAAGAACACGCCCATCGAGCACATGAAAGCGTTCTATAAGGACTTCGAACTCCTCCGCTCTCAGAAGTTTGACGGCATGATCATCACAGGTGCTCCTGTTGAGCACCTTGAGTTCGACGATGTGACTTACTGGGATGAGATGACAGACATCTTTGACTGGGCTCGCACACATGTCACCTCTACGCTGTATATCTGTTGGGCTGCACAAGCAGGTCTTTATTATCATTATGGTGTGCCCAAGTACCCACTGCCTGCCAAGATGTTCGGTATCTTCCCGCAGACACCCTTGCTGCCCAGCCTTCCCATTTTTCGCGGCTTCGACGATGTCTTCCAGATGCCGCACAGCCGCCACACGGAGATCCGTCGCGAGGACATCGAAGCAGTTACACTTCCCGAGGGCTCTCCCGAGGGTGTCCACCCCCTCACCATCATCGCTGAAAGCGAGGAGTCAGGCGTCAGCATCGTGATGGCGCGTGGTGGACGTGAATTCTTCATCACGGGTCATGCCGAGTACTCCCCGCTGACCCTCGACACCGAGTATCGTCGCGACCTCGGCAAGGGCCTCCCCATCGACAAGCCTCGCCATTATTATCGCAACGATGACCCCGACCAAGGACCGCTTGTCAGCTGGCGTGCTCACGCCAACCTGCTCTTCACCAATTGGCTCAACTACTACGTCTATCAGGAGACTCCTTACGATATCGAAGATATTCACTAAAAATAATGAAAAGTGAAAAGTGAAAAATTCATTTTTCTTGTGCAGGCTGTAGGAATAGCTCATTGCTTGAGGAAATCTTTATTTTTCATTCTTTCACTTTTCACTTTTCACTTAATTCATGAGAACGATTGAGCTCCTTTCTCCCGCCCGTAATCTGGAGTGCGGCATCGAAGCCGTTCGCCACGGAGCCGATGCGGTCTATATCGGTGCGCCCCGTTTTGGCGCCCGTGTGGCTGCAGGCAACAGCGTGGAGGATATCGCGGAGCTCGTGCGCTTTGCTCATCCCTTCGGTGTCCGTATCTATGTCACGGTGAACACCTTATTATATAATGAGGAGTTGGCAGAGGTCGATGCACTGATTGGGGAATTGCAAGCAGCGGGCGTGGATGCTCTGATTGTTCAGGACCCACGTCTGGTAGAATTGAATCGTGGACGTATTCCCCTTCACGCTTCCACACAGATGGACAACCGTACCATCGACGATGTTCGTGCGCGTCAGGCCGCTGGCTACACGCAGACCGTCCTTGCCCGCGAGCTTTCTTTGGACGATATTCGTGCCATCCACGCTGCTGTCCCTGAGATGCCGTTGGAGGCTTTTGTCCACGGAGCGCTCTGTGTCAGCTATAGCGGTCGTTGCTATGCCAGTGAGTACTGTTTCGGCCGTAGCGCCAATCGCGGTGAGTGCGCCCAATTCTGTCGCTTGCCCTTTGACCTCATTGATGCAGATGGTAAGATCGTTACCGTTCCCTCGGGTTCTGTTACGGTTCCCTCGGGTTCTGTTACGGTTCCCGAGGGTTCTGTTACGGTTCCCGAGGGTTCTCCCGAGGGTAGTGAGGCCCTTCGCCAGCGTCACCTCCTCTCCCTAAAGGATATGAACCGCTCCGCAGACCTCGAAGCCATGATGGACGCAGGCATCACCTCCTTCAAGATAGAAGGGCGCCTGAAGGATGTCGCTTATGTCAAGAATATCACCGCTTACTACCGTCAGCGCATTGACGCCATCATAGCTCGCCGCTCGGACGACTACTGCCGCTCTTCCTTTGGCGCCAGCACCGTCACCTTCACGCCCAATCCGCTGAAGAGCTTTAATCGCGGCTTCACCGACTATTATCTTCATGGTCGCACATCTGCTCCTGTCTATCAGCCTTTTACGCCTAAGTCTCTTGGCGAGCCGGTGGGACATGTGAAAGAGATTGTGTCCTTTGGCAACCCCTCGCTCTCTGTGGCTGGAACAGCTACCTTCGCTAATGGCGACGGCCTCTGTTTCTTCGCGCCCGACGGCCATCTGCAGGGCTTTCGTGTGAATCGCATTGACCAGCAAGGGCGACTCTTCCCAGCCGATGCCTCTGTGCTTACGAAGCTGGCGAAGGGAACAGCGCTCTATCGTAACTACGATGCCGCTTTCGAGCATCAGCTGTCGCGCCCCACTGCCGACCGCCGCATCGCTGTCAGTTGGTTGTTGGAAGATACAGAGGATGGGTTCCGGCTCACCCTTTCTCTGATACCCAATGGCATCAGAGAAAGGGTGAGCACATTCTCCTATCCTCACGAACTCGCACGCACTCCGCAAGCTGACAATATTCGTCGGCAACTCATGCGGCTCGGCGACACACCCTATACCTGCACCGAAGAAGATGTGGAAATCCGCCTCTCCGACAACTGGTTTATCCCCGCTTCTGTGCTGGGTGAGTGGAGAAGGCAGGTGGTAGGGGAATTTCAAGACTCTCCCCCCGCCCTCCCTATCAGGGAGGGGGTGAATAC
>CAMZCM010000002.1 GCA_947305005.1 uncultured Prevotellaceae bacterium
CTCTCTATAACAAATAATGAAAGTAACTCATATTTTTCACTTTTCACTCTTTCATTTTTCACTTTATCTATGATAGACAGAGCGACGGTAGATAGGATTCTGGATGCGGCGAACATCGTGGATGTCGTCTCGGACTTCGTGACCCTCAAGCGCGCAGGTGCGAACTTGAAGGGCTTGTGTCCTTTCCACGACGACAGGACACCTTCGTTCATGGTGTCGCCCTCAAAGAATATCTGCAAGTGCTTTGCCTGCGGCAAGGGTGGCACGCCCGTGCATTTCATCATGGAGCACGAGCAGCTGAGCTATCCCGATGCCCTGCGTTACTTGGCCAAGAAGTATCATATTGAGATCAAGGAACGTGAGCAGACTGACGAAGAGAAGGCAGAGCAAAGCGAACGCGAGAGTATGTTCGTGGTCAATGAATGGGCCAACGAATGGTTCCAACAGCAGATGAACGATACCGTAGATGGTCGTGCCGTTGGTCTCGCCTATTTCCGTCAGCGCGGTTTCCGCGACGATCTGATCAAGAAGTTCCAATTGGGCTTCTGCCCTGACAAATATGATGCTCAATGGCAGGCCGGTAAAGCTGCAGGTTATAATGAGGAGTTCCTGCTCAAGACAGGCTTATGTATTCGCAATGAGGCAGGTAAGACCTATGACCGTTTCCGCAATCGCGTCATCTTCCCCATCCATAGTCTTTCTGGCAAGGTAGTGGGCTTTGGCGGGCGTGTGCTGGACGCTCGTACCAAGGGTGTACAGGTCAAGTACCAGAACTCTCCCGAGAGCGCCATCTACTCCAAGAAGCGTGAGCTCTACGGCCTTTTCTTCGCCAAGAAAGCTATCGTGAAAGAAGACCTCTGCTACCTGGTGGAAGGCTATACCGACGTGATGGCCATGCACCAGCAAGGAGTAGAGAATGTGGTAGCCTCGAGCGGTACGGCCCTCACACATGAGCAGATTCATTTCATCCATCGCTTCACGGATAATATCTGTGTCATCTACGATGGCGATGCAGCTGGCATCAAAGCTTCACAGCGAGGTATTGATATGCTCTTGGCTGAAGGCATGAATGTGAAGCTATTACTCTTACCCGACGGTGATGACCCAGATAGCTTCGCCCGCAAACGTACAGCTACAGAATACCAGGAGTACCTGAATGACCATCAAGTCGATTTCATCCGCTTCAAGACGGACCTCTTGCTGAACGAGGCGCAAGGCGATCCTATCAAGCTGTCTCGTTTGGTCAATAACATTGTCGAAAGCCTTGCTGTCATCCCTGATGAGATCACGCGTACCTTTTATATCAAGGAGACGTCGCAGATGCTGTCTCTTGAAGAACGTATCATTACAACGGCGGTAGCCAAAGCGAGAAAGAAACTGAGAGAGGCCAAGGAAACGCCTTCTGCCCGCCCAACTCAAGAAGGGGAGGGGACGCCAGAGCAGGAACAGGCGCCGCTTCCCAGCGAAGAGATAAGCCTTCAACCTTCAAGCGATGAGACTCCCGTTATTATTGGAAAGGTGGGGGGAGAGGCTTCCTCCAATTCCCGCATAGAAGGGACGGAACGTCTTCTCGTTCAGATGATTGTGCGCTATGGTGAAAAAGTGATGTGTAACGTGGAAAACGAATCGGGAGAGGAACAGCCGCTGACCGTTGCAGAATATGTCAGCTACGCTCTGGTTGATGATGAGCTGACCTTCATATCCCCCTTACACCAGCGCATCCTTGATGAGGCTATGGCCCATTTCAAAGAACAGGGCTTCCGTTGCGACCGTTATTTTGAGAACCATCCGGACCTCGCAGTCTCTGAATTGGCATCGGAGTTAGCCCACGAGACAGAAGCGCTCAGTAAGATTCATGAGAAAGGCATTCCTGTCAAGCCCGATGAAGAACGCTTGGTGGAGCTGTTGCCTCATCTGATGACTGATTATAAATTAGCTATTGTGGAGAATGATATGAAAGAGGTCATCCGACAGATGAGCGACCCAGCGGTGTTAGCAGACAAAGAACGCTCCATCGCGGTGATGAAGCGTTTTCAGGCAATTAAGCAAATCCAAACTGTTTTAGGAAAGCAGCGTGGTGATCGCGTGTTAATGTAGGGCTGCGTTTAAACGAGTCCTAATGACATCTTACGCAAGGTTCCGGGCGTCATTCCATACTTTCTCTTGAAGATGGCTGAGAAGTGGGAGACATTCTTGAAACCTACATCGAAGCAAACGTAAGTCACACGGCGTCCGCGTTTCAGTAGCTCATGAGCTGCAATAAGACGGCGGTTCGTAATCCAACGCTCAGGAGAGAGTTCGCTGACCTTTCTGAAATCACGTTTGAAGGAGGAAAGACTACGACCGGAAGCTTTCGCAAGTTCACTCATAGACATATCGCACTTATAGTGCTTCTCCATGAAGCTCTGTAAGTCAATTTTCTGAGTTGTGGTTTTCTTTTTAATAGATTCAGCCATAAAAATCGTCTAAAAGTGAATAATTGTTAGTTGATAAATACTGAAATCCTCTTATGAAGGCGCTGCAAAGATAGGATATTCTTTTTGACCCGAATTTGTTATACGGTTCATTTTGAAAATTATTGCGCAACATTCCTTCAATCAGAGCCTTTTGCAACAACTTACACAGAAAAAGTAGGAAAAAGTGAGTGTACATCAATACTTTTTCTTACTTTTGCGACAGTTATCACAACAAAAAGGAAAGATATGAAACGTTTTGCATTCAAGATGTTCCTTAAACCAGGTTTCGAGGAAGAATATGAAAAGCGCCATGCGGCTCTTTGGCCTGAACTGAAGAAAGGTATCAAAGAGGCTGGTATCAGTAATTACAGCATCTATTGGGACCGCGATACGAATATCCTGTTCGGGTACCAAGAGATAGAGGGGGAACAAAGCTCACAGGATATGGGTGCCGACGAGACCACGAAGAAGTGGTGGGCGTACATGAAGGACATCATGGAGACGAATCCTGACAACAGTCCTGTCACGATTCCCATTCAGGAAGTCTTTCACTTAGACTAATCAGCCGATAATCCTGAATCGCAGGCTCTTAGCATCGAAGGTGATGCCGGAACCTGAGAAGAAACGAGGGAGTACGCCATTAGCAGCAAGGGCTGATGGAGTTCCGATTTCTAAGTAGTCTTTGTTTAGCAGCCACAGACGGTCAGCTGTCTGAAGCGCCAGCTCCAGATCGTGGGTGGAAAGGAAAACGGTTTTCTGCATCTCATGGGCGAGACGGCGGAGCAGCAATAACATTTCTACTTTTGAGGGAAAATCGAGAAAGGCGGTGGGCTCATCCAGGAAGATGATGGGTGTCTGTTGCGCCAGCGCCTTGGCTATCATCACCTTCTGCCGCTCACCGTCAGAGAGCGTTTGCACACGCCGATGGCGCAGTTCTTCGATGCCTACAAGATGGATGGCATCTTCTACAGCTGCCTGGTCTTCAGCCCGCAGCTTACCCCAGAAGCCTGTATAAGGGCTACGTCCCATAGCAACCAACTCTTCCGCATGCATGTTCCCCACATCGGGGCGCTCCGTTAGGACGATACCGATATGTTTGGCCAGTTCCTTCGCGGGGAAAGCTTCCAACGGATGACCGTCCAACAACATTTTTCCTTCCAACGCAGGTTGGAAAGCGGCCAGTGTACGCAACAACGTGCTCTTACCGGCACCATTAGGGCCTAACAGGCAGGTGAGACAGCCCGCTTCCAGCTCAGCAGTAATATGACGGGCTACCGTGTGCACTCTGTTATGCACATGGTAGCCCGTTGATAAGTCTTGTAACAGATAGGTCATGTGTTATTCCAATCCGGAGCAATAATTGACACCTATGCGGTCATAAAGCTTCTTCATGCGGGGCAGACGTGTCTTGAAGTCCTCGAAATCCTTCTGGTCAGGACGGCACCACTGCACTTCGCTGATGGCATCAAGGCGCGGCAGTAGCATGTAGAAAACATGTTGCGGATAAGCCACATATTCGCACCAGAGGTTCACCTGCGGACCTAAGATGTATTTCTGTTCATCCTCACTGAGATCCTCGGGCACTAATGGCTCAAAGCTATAGACCTGCGACACAGGGAGGTAGCCGCCGATAGCATCCGGCTGACGGTTGCGGTCTTTCAGCTGATAGTAGTCGATGTAGCAATAGGTGGTGGGACTCATGATGACACGGTGGTGCTGCTTAGCAGCTTCGATGCCGCCTTTGATGCCGCGCCAACTCATCACGATACCCCCCTCGGTGAGACCACCTTCGAGCACCTCGTCCCAGCCAATCATGTCACGGCCACGCTCGCTCAGGAACGCTTCCATCTCATGATTGATATAGGTCTGCAGCTGGCTCTCTTTCTGGAGGCCCAGTTCCTTCATCTTTGCCTGGCACTTGGGGCACTGCTTCCAGCGGTCACGGGGACTTTCGTCACCACCGATATGGATAAACTTCGAGGGGAAGACATCGCACAGTTCGCCAACAACGGTCTTCAGGAACGTCAGTGTCTCGGGGTTACCGGCACAGAGTACATCACGACTGACACCCCACTGAGGCCATACAGGATACGGACCTCCGGTGCAACCCAGGTTGGGGAATACGTGGAGAGCTCCCATCATGTGACCGGGCAGGTCTATTTCAGGAATGATGTTGATATAGCGCTCAGCAGCGTAGTTCACCAATTCACGGCAGTCGGCCTGAGTGTAGTAGCCGCCATAGCGTTGGCCATCATAGACTTCTGTGTTATGGCCGAGCACGGTCTGCTCACGTACACTTCCTTCTTTGGCCAGTTGTGGCAATGCTTTGACTTCAAAGCGCCAGCCCTGGTCCTCGGTCAGGTGCCAGTGGAACTGGTTGCAGCCGTGGAGTGCCAGCACGTCGATGTAACGCTTGAGGGTTTCTAAGGGGAAGAAGTGACGGGCGCAGTCGAGCATCGCACCGCGATAGACGAAGCGAGGCTCATCGGCAATCTGTCCGAAGGGGAACTCTATAGAAGACTGCTGCGCCACTTGCAGACTCTTGCGAAGGGTCTGGGCAGCACGGAACAAACCAACATTCTCGCGAGCCTGAACGGCGATACCGCTCTTGTCGATGGTGATGAGGTAAGCCTCCTGCTGCTGTTCGCTCAGCGGCTCTGCCTTCTGACCCTTCTTAGCTTTCTTGGCTTTCTTATCGGCGGGGAAGCCGAGGCTGAGACGGATGGCGGCCTTCTTGTCATCAGGCGTCATTTTCAACTTCAGGTCGGTCAACTCCTCCACCCACTGGCGCAGGAACTGAGCGTTGCGGGCCATCACGGGATCGGAAGCATCATAGGCGATGCCCATGCCGCTTTGCAGAGTGAACACTTGCGTGGAATCCATCTGCACACTTTTGGGAAGGGGAATAACACGATAGTCGGCACGCTCGGCCATCATCAGCGCCGGGGCCAACATGAGGAGCATTGAAAACAGTAGCTTTTTCATATTCATTTCGATTGGGTTAGTCAATTCTGTGATGCAAAGATAATCATTATTTACGATTTGACAATGTACAAAGTATAAAATTTTAATTCACAATGCACAATGCACAATTCACAATGTATTTTAATTCACAATGCACAATGCACAATTCACAATTGGTTTACAACGTGATTTATTCACTATTGCATTTTGCATTTTGCATTGTGCATTATGAATTGTGCATTGTGAATTGTGCATTATGAATTGTGCATTGTGAATTGTGCATTGTGAATTGTGCATTATGAATTGTGCATTGTGAATTATGCATTATGCATTAGAAATCTTTTGAAGCACGCGTCTCTGCCACGATGACGCCAGCTAAGGCGAGCAGCGAGATGAGGTTAGGGATTGCCATGAGACCATTGAGCAGGTCGGCCACGTTCCATATCACCGTGAGTTGCACGATGGCGCCAAAGAAGATGGCGATGACATAAGCCACCCGATAGACTTTCAGGTAACGCTTACCACTGAGATACTCGACAGCGCGCTCGCCGTAGTAGCTCCAGCCGAGAATCGTGGAGAAGGCGAAAGTGACGATGCCGAACGTGAGCAAGGGAGCGCCGACATAAGGAATCTTCTCGAACGCCATCTTCGTCAAGGCGCCGCCATTCTCATAGCTGATATCGGGATAGGCGATGATGCTGCTGACGAGCACAAGACCTGTAAGGGCGCAGATGATGACGGTGTCCCAGAACGTGGCTGTCGAGGAGACGAGTGCCTGACGCACAGGGTCCTTCGTCTGAGCTGCAGCGGCCACGATGGGCGCTGATCCCATACCACTCTCGTTGGAGAACAGTCCGCGAGCGATACCGTAGCGGGCTGTCATCATCACGGTCGTGCCCACGAAGCCGCCGCCGGCTGCCTCAGGAGAGAAAGCACTCCGACAGATGAGGCACAGAGCATCCCATACATAAGCACTATTGATGCAGAGGATGACGATGCAACCCACGACATAGAGCAAGGCCATCAAAGGGACAAAAGCCGTGCAGAAACGGGCGATGCCTTTCACGCCGAAGAGAATCACGAGGCCAGCAAGGAGCGCAAGGACGAGCCCCGTCCACGCGCTGGGTATTCCATAAGTCTCATAGCACAGCATCGAGATAGCGTTGCTCTGGACAGTGTTGCCGATACCGAAAGAGGCTATCGCCGTGAGAATGCAGAACACCACAGCCAAGCTCTTCCAACCGAGGCCACGCTCCAATGCATACATGGGACCGCCGAGCATTGTTCCGTCGCTGGTCTTCACGCGATATTTCACAGCCAGCAAACCCTCGGCGTATTTCGTAGAGATGCCCAACAGACCTGTGAGCCAGCACCACAATACAGCGCCCGGTCCGCCGATGGCCACAGCAGTAGCCACACCAATAATATTACCTGTTCCGATGGTCGCAGCCAACGAAGTGGCCAAAGCGCCGAACTGGCTCACATCGCCCTCGGCATCCTTGTCGCGAGTGACGGACAGACGGATGGCGTGGAAGATGCGTCGCTGCGGAAAGCGCAGACGAATGGTCAGATAGAGATGAGTGCCCAACAGGAGCACAATCATCGGCCAACCCCATAACTGCGATGCCGCTTCGGCTATAAAGCTATTAATCTGCTCTGTATTCATGTGATTATAAATGGATTGACGATAAGATTGATGTAGATTGACGTCATATAATCATATCACGCTTAATTATTCTTTTAGACGTCAATCTACGAAAATCTTATCGTCAATCTTCATAAATCTATCATTTAAGGATTACGCGTCAGCGAAGATTTTGCCGTCATCCAGCGTGACTTGGAGTTTGGCGTATTCGCAATGAAAATCATTCTTCAGGCGATCCAAGTAGCGCCGGCATTCCCATTGGCACATCGGCAGATCGTGCAGCAGATAGTTGCCACAAGTCTCGGGTGTCGTTGCCGGAACTTCCGTCTGCGTGAGCACCCACTCTAAGCACTGAATGGTCAGCTCGCGCATATCCTGTACGGAATATGTTCCCGTCATCACGATATACATGCCTGTCAGACAGCCCATTGGGCCCACATACACCACATCATCTTTGGCAGATGAGTTGCGGAACCAAGTGGCCATCAGATGCTCTATGCTGTGCATAGCCGCAGGCGCAACAGCCGGTTCCTTGTTGGGTTCGGTGATGCGAAGGTCAAAAGTCGTGAAACCCTTATCTTGTCTCGACACATAAATGCCCGGCTTCAACCGAGTATGATCAATCGTAAAACTTTGGATTACTTCCATTTACTCTACAATAAAATTTTTCATTTTCGCAGATTGACGATAAAGATTGACGGAGATTGATGTCCAAATAAAAATTTAAGCGTGAGATGATGATTCGACGTCAATCTATGTCAATCTTATCGTCAATCTATGATTAAATAATTTTTGCTCATTTTCAGTCTTTATTCGTCGAAAGGCAGTACTGCAAAGCGCTCGGGGAGGGCAGCGAGGAAGCGACGAGTAGTGTCGAAAGAGCGGTCGGCCATCTCGTCCCAGAAGTTAAAGTACTGTTCCAAGTGCTTGTCGGCGCCCGGAGTGTCGCTGAGGATGCGGAAGCTGACGTAAGGGATGCCGTGCAGGAAACAAGTCTGGGCAATAGCTGCACTTTCCATATCTACAGCCAAAGCCTCAGGGAACAACGCTTTGATGTTCTCAAGCTGTGCCTGTTCAGTAATAAACTGATCACCCGTGCAGATGAGGCCGGCATGAGCACCCACTCCACAAGCGGTTTCCACCAGCTCCTGTTCTGCACGGAAACGGGCAGGCAGCCCTTGCATCTGTCCTGCCTCACAACCCGGGATGCTGACATCGTGATAGACGGTTTCCGTGCTGACCACCACGTCCATCACTTGTAGGCTGGCATCGATGCCGCCAGCACAACCCGTTGAGATAATGCAGTCGGGGGCATAGTTTTGAATGAGCGTAGTGGTACCTACGGCAGCATTTACCTTACCCATACCGCATTGCATCAGAATCAATGTGTTCCGACCCAATTGTCCAATGGTGTATTCAAAATGGCCTTTCTGTTCTGTCTTGGCTCCTGTCAGTAGACCTGTGAGCTGTACATGCTCCTTGGTCATCGCCGATAAAACTCCAATCTTCATTCGCTGAAATAGTTAATCTGTTATTGATGGCACAAAGATACAAACTATTTTTGGATTATTTGTTCACACCTTATAATATATATATCATTTTTCTCCTAATCGTATTTTATGTTCAACGGCCTTGAACTTATGTTCGCGGTCTGTAAACATGTGTTCACAATTCTTGAACATGTGTTCACAAATTGCGAACATAAAATATTCTTGGGAAGAAAAACAAATACTTCAAGAGGGAAAAAAGAGGCAGCTCCTACAGAAAAATAAAAAAGCAGCACCCCCGAAGGGATGCTGCAGAATGTTTATTGATTCTAAATGATGGTTTAGAATTTGAAGTAGATACCGAAATTAATTGCGCCCAAGTTATTGGTGTCAAATGTGGAGAAGCGAGCTTTGAGGGTGGTAGGAGCATCAGGAGTACCAGGAGCTTTTGAAACAGACTTTGTCTCGTAGCTGAAGGTGAAGAGGTTAGCAACCTTAGCAACAAGTGCAATGTTGTCGGTTACGTTGAAAGCGATACCCGGTTCAATATTCAGACCAAATTCGCTTCCGGGTTTGTTATCATAAACTGGAGTAGCAGGTTCGGGATCGTATGTGGTTGAACTTGAAGAGGTGGTAAAGAATACACCACCATCCACAAAAACATTGAACTTGCCAACCTGGAAAGCCTGATAACGGACATAAGGATTCACGGTGAGAGAGGTTGTAGAAGTCTTCTTAGATCCGCTAGGAGCATACTCTGTCTTTCCGTTGCCGAAGCCAAGATCAAGCTTAAGACCAATACCCAATTTGTCGCTCAAGGTGTAACCAACCTCAGGAGCAATGGTAAAGTCTGTTTTGGTGTAGTCAGAACCAGTATTGTTTACAATACCAGGGGTCTTGTCACTGCTGAAACCGAGAGTACCACCAACGTAAACCTGTGCGTTAGCTGTCAGAGTTGCAACTGCGAAAGCAGCCATCAAAAGAACTTTTTTCATAATTATTTCACTTTTTTTAATTTCCTACTCTTTTCTGGGTTTTCGGAATCTCCCTTAAATTTTTTAATGATTTATTTAATTTTTCGACGCAAAGATATGTGTTTTGTAGAAACGCTCCAAATATTTATGCCAAAAATCGCACAAAAATTAGTAAAATGGGCTAAAATAGGAGAAAAAATGTGATAATTTCTTTAATAAAATGTATTTTTATCCGTCCAAAAGACTACCTTTGCACCATCATATAAATTAAATAATGTATATTTATGCTCCAGATTCGGTGCAAGAATAATGATGTCATCAAGAGCTTTCCCGAGGGAACGTCTTTGTTAGAGGTGTATCAGGCCTTTGCAGAGGAACTCAAAATGGAGTTTCCTGTCGTAGCAGCCAAAGTGAACAATGCGCCACAGGGGTTGAAGTTCCGCCTCTATCAAAACCGCGATGTCGAATTCTTCGATGCACGCGAGGGCGTAGGCCATCGTGCTTATGTGCGTTCGCTCTGCTTTGTCTTGTACAAGGCGACCTGCGATCTCTTTCCTGGCAGCAAGTTGTTCATAGAACATCCATTGGCTCGTGGCTATTACTGTAATTTCAAAAAGAAAAATGCAGAAGCGCTTACAGAGGAAGATGTGCAGCAGATCTGTCAACGGATGCAGGAGATTATCGACCAGGATATGCCCTTCCACCGTTTTGAGGCTACCACTGAGGAAGCAATCCGTGTGTTCCGCGAACGCGGTTTTTCGGATAAGGTGAAGCTGTTGGAGACGAGCGGACAGATTTACAGCGATTATTATATGCTGGATGATGTGGTGGATTATTACTATGGACCGCTCGTGCCTTCGGCCGGCTATCTGAAGGCATGGGGATTGGAGAAGTACCAGGATGGATTGCTGCTGAGAGTGCCCGACAAGGAGAATGCATTGAAGTTGGCAGAGAAAATCGATCAGCCCAAGACATACGCCATGTTTGCAGAAAAGGTACGCTGGGATATCATTATGCGGCATTCCAATGCCGGCGATGTGAACAAGGCGATTCTCAAAGGTCACGCTTCCGAGTTGATTCAGGTGAGCGAAGCGCTGCAGGAAAAGAAGATCGTTCAGATTGCAGAGGAGATAGACGCTCGTTTTCACGCCGAGGTGAATCCCATTCGCTTAGTGTTGATTACAGGGCCATCCAGTTCCGGCAAAACGACCTTTTGCAAACGCTTATCCATTCAGTTGTTAGCCTGTGGTCTGCGGCCCATCTCCTTCTCTACGGACGATTACTTCGTCAACCGTGTTGATACCCCATTGTTGCCCGATGGCAGTTATGACTTCGATAATATCAAGGCCTTAGACTGCGAACTGCTGGAAGATCACCTCTCCAAGCTGATGGCTGGTGAGCGCGTGGAAGTGCCTGAATACAACTTTGTCACGGGCAAACGCGAATACAACGGGAAGCGCTTGAAGCTACAGAATGACAGTGTGCTTATCATAGAAGGTATTCACGCACTGAATCCCATCCTCACGGAACATATCCCAGCATCCATGAAGTTCAGGATTTTTGTCTCCGCCTTGACGAATATCTCTCTGGATGACCACAACTGGATTCCCACTCAGGACAATCGTCTGCTGCGTCGAATCATTCGCGATTATAACAAAGGAGCCTTCACAGCACAGGAAACCATCAGCCACTGGAAAAACGTCTGCGATGCTGAGGAGAAATGGATACTGCCGTTCCAAGAGAACGCCGATGTGATGTTCAACTCCGCATTGAACATCGAGTTCGCCGTCCTGCGTACTCATGCCGAAATCATTCTCACGTCAGTACCTAAGAACTGCCCGGAATACAGCGAGGCACATCGGTTGCTGAAGTTTATCCATTATTTCATACCGATTAGCGATAAGGAGATTCCGCCCACCTCGATTATGCGTGAGTTCGTCGGCGGTTCAGTCTTCAAATATTGATACGAAAAACGCCTTCCCGGATTGGGGAAGGCGTTTTGATTAACGGACGAACTTTTGTCCTTGTTGGAGATAGATGCCATGAGGCAGACGGCTTGACGGAACGACCTTACGTCCTGAGAGGTCGAACATCGGAGAGGCGCCATTCGCCTTGAGGGATGTGGGAAGGCTGATGCCATCAGGTATTGCATTGAAATAACGTGGATAAGCCTTCGCTTCCTCTTCCGTATAAGGAACGTCGGTATCGTGGCATGAAGTGACACTGAGGTCTGTGATGATGCTTCGACCGCTGGCATCGTTCCCTGCGGTATAGGCTTCCGTCTCTAATGTGAAACGGTCGTCTTTCTTCAAGCTGATGAAGAAGTCCAGTGTCTGCGGCTTCTTACCATCGCTACCATCCACCTCTGGTGTGCCATAAGGTTGAGCGAAGATGAAATTCTCCTTTTGACAAGACATCTCACCAGCAGGCAAGTAACGGCTGCGGAGGTATAGTGTATTGGACTGATTGGCTACATTGCGACGCACGGTAATAGTGGCGAAGTATATGCCGTCAGCAGGAGCTGTGAAAACCACAGCAGGGGAGGATACCGTGATATTGACACCTGTAGTGCAAGGATGGAAGTGACCTGTTGATGAGACGAAACAGTATTCCGATGCTCTGTACCACGCCTTGCCGCGTTCACTGGCGCTACCGCATTTGCCTTTGTTGTCGTAGCTGGTAAAGCGGTCGTAGGTGCCGTCTTCCACGTTGTAAGCATAATAGCCCCATGGTGAATCATCGTTCTGCACAAAGGCATCGGCCGAGGAGGTAACGCTGGCTCCTACAGGTGTCCAGAAGAGACGGTAATTGCCTTCTGCGAGATAATTCATGGTGACACGGCTTTTCAAAACGTCTTTCCAAGCGCGTTGTATATAATATATGTACGTGTGCGCGAGGTTGAGATTCAAACGGTCGTCGGCAATGATGGCCTCGGCGCCCGTCATGTATTTCTCCACGATATCCAGTGCGTCCTGACTAACTTGACCAAAGTCAGTACCTGCCGTTTCCTCGCTCATACGCTGGCGATAAACAGCGATAGTGTCTGTGACCATTGTTTTGATGTCACCTGTCAAGACGATGCTGTCTGAATTGATCTCATCGGGTTCGATGTACCATTGGCGATTGACACTGGTTGGATTCTTCTCGTCGCTTTTCCAACAGATGAGCGCTGTACCATTGCTGCTGCTGCCGCCGCTGACGTTGGCTGTGCGAGTGTATTTCTTATTGATGATGTTGAAATAATCATTATCCTCGTCAGCCAAAGGTATTTGCCAAAGCTGGGCTTCGTCTGTCTCATTCGGCTCCACCAAATTCAATTGGGTGTCTAAGTCGCCCGAGGGGGCATTCAAGGCAAGACCGCTGGCACGATTGATAAACTGATAGGCATCGCCCACTTTGCGGATACTCCATTGCTGGGTGCAGCGTTCCTTGTCAAGTCCCCACAAACAGGCCTTGCTGCCAGATGTAATACCTTCATCGGCGACATCGAAATGGGTGCCTACACCTGCACTGCGGACACGATAGTAGTAATTCGTAATCAGTTGGAACTCTGAGGCATCAGTAATTTCTGCCGTGGAACGAGCAGCAAACTCCTGATCAAGGTAAGCAGTATGCGCTGTGATGAATGTCTTTAGATCTGTCACATATTCAGCATAGGTGTTATGCATGACACGTTCGTTATAGACCTTTTTAGCGATACCGTACTTCTCAAAGTTCAAGGCTTGTGACTGCTCAAGAACGGCTGCCATGCTGTCAACAGCGGCCAGCAGGTGTTGTTCCACACCACGCTCCTTTAATTCTGTCCAGCGGCGCAGGATGAGTTGTCGGAACCAAGGGTCACGCCACATACGAACAAACCAGACGCGAGCAGCGCCGTAACCATCGTTGACCATTAACAGACGGGAAGTGTCACCTTTTCGGGTATCATTGCCATAGGCGATATCATAATCCCACAGCGGTCCGAAATAGAGTTTTTGGTCATTGGCTTTCTTATAAAGATAGGTGGAGAAGAAACCATCAATGTTTGCACATAGTTCCGTGCATATATACAGGTTGGCCAGTGAGACGGAATCAACAAGGGGACGATAGCCTTTAACCGGATCGCGGAAGTCATTGCTATACAAAGCCGTCTCGAAACGGTCCATCCATGACTTAACATAGTTGGCTTGTGCGGTAGTGACTTTGCCGTCCTTGGGTTTATGAATACGGATGGGTACGGATTTCTTTACTGTTTTCACTATCTTATGATCCTCCCAACCATCGGCTTCAAGGAAGAAACCCTCACTGGGCTCTTCACCCTCTGCTAACTCTGCAGGCGTATCTACGTCTAAGCGACCTTCAATAGCTTCTGGGTGATCGGTAATCTGATAGGTACCGAGGTATTCATCATTCAGCACCACATCCACAAAACGGGCACCGGGACAAAAGGGCATTCCTGCAAAACGGGCGAGGACACTCGATGTTAATGCATTACGCATAAGGGTCTTGTCGAAGTGATTGGCCATCAACACCCAGTTCTGAGCCGAAGCGCCTGTTTCACCTAACAGGCTTACAGGTTTCGTGAACTTCAATCTGTAGGCTTTCTTTGTGGCGCCTGACGAGTTGAACGTCGAATTTCCGCGGCATCGAATGTGCAAACCGGTGATGGTCTCGGTTGTTTCGCCGTCAACCATCGTCCATGTGCCACTGACGAATGTCTTTTTTGTTGTCACTTCTGCTCCACCTATGGTCTTGATATACACTGTGGGCAGGTTGGTTAATTGCTCATAAGACTGAGCACAAACGGGTAATGTCAACGACATTACCAGAAAATAAAGAATAATGCGTTTCATGAGAAATAATTAATTGGGTTCATGTGTTTGCATACTTTGCTTATAAAATCAAAGGCGTGCTAACACGCCTTATTGTATTGGTGGTTGATAAAGTAATTAGTAATCTATCGAATATCGATACCCGAGGGTAAGGAGAATACCTCGATTGCGTAAATCGCCATCTGGATCTTCTTCCTTGTTGATGCGGGTAAGACCCAATTGATAGCTGGCCCCAATGGTAATATTATCTGTCAGGTCGTAGGATATTCCTAAGGGAATGGTGACATCTAACCTGTTACAATCGCTGATGATGTTTTCGTCAACTTCGTCGTCCTTTGTCACACCCCACGTTTTGTAGATAATTTTATATTGTGTATTGGCATTCGTCATATAACCGAGTTGCACACCAGCCCGAATGGCAAATCCCTTAAAGAGATAGACATTGGCCATAATTGGCAGGTTAACGTATCCCAAGGCTGTCTGCAGATCTTTCAGCTCGTATCCAAGATCAGGTCTGTTATAGTTCTGCCACTTACTGCCCTGACGGGTGTAATTGAGACCAGCGGAAACGCTGAACATATCTGTGACTTGATACTCACATTCTGCTCCAATCAAGAAACCAGGGAAAAGTGTTCTCTTGATGCCATCGGTCTCAGAGATGGGCAAATCTGGCATATTCGTCAAAGATGCACTCAGGAAACCTAATTTGGGCGTAATGCTAAAGGTACCTTCTTCAGGTTGCGCCTGAACAACTGTTGAGCCGCAGAACAAGGTGACTATCAACCAAAAAGAGAATCTTTTCATAGTTGTTTGTTTTGTTTTTTAGCCTTTTTTTATTAGCGGATTTATGATTCTGAGGGCAAATGTACAAAAAATCCCGCTACAACCAACGTTATAACGGGATTTTTTTCTGATTGATAAAAATGTGTACTCAGTAGCGGAGTATAGAAGCTACATTACTTCACCTCCTCGAATTAGACATTCATTGATTTACAACTACTTGCGTGAGCTTGGCGTTTTAATGTCGCAAAATGCTTAAAAGCATCCTTGTAGCAAGGATCTAATAACCAGCGGCAAAGGTACTAATTTCTTCTCAAATTGAAATAAGAAAACCAATAAAAAATGATAGAACAAACTAACTTTTAACAATTCGCTATATTTTGTCCTTTTCGCTCATTTCACTAGTTTACAAGAAGCAAAACTTGTTCCCCAGCTTGTTCCCTGGCTTGTTCCCTAGCTTGTTCCCTTTTATATGGATGTTCCCGAACTCTTTTCGAACCACCTCTATTTATGTGTCTTTTACGACACTTTATGCGACATCTTTTACGACATCCTATTTTATTATTTCCCAATGTCCACCTTTGTCTGGACCGACACGACGAATGACGCCTTCAGCCTGAAGAGCACCTGTGATTTTTGCGATAGCACGTCTTGTCACGCCTATTTTCTCTGCCATTTCCGATGTCGTTACGTTCGGATTCTCTTGAATTAACTCTATTATTTTCTGTGAACTTTTCTGTGAACTTTTCTGTGAACTTTTCTGCGAATCTTTTATGCCATTAGCTGTTGCAGATACTGGCAGAACCAATTCCACCTCATCTACTTCTATCTTGTTTTTCAACTCAGGCTCGCCCCAACCAGTCTCTTTCCAAGCGGCAATGATCTTGGGGAAACCAGAGCCAATGTTCTCGCCAAAGCCAACCATGCGAAGCATATTCTGGATGCGAGGGTTACGAGCCTTGGAGTTGCCACCTTCATAGATCTGCTCTATAGGCAATCTCAGCAACCCAGGATTGCGGAAGCAGAGACGGTCATCATGCTTCTCTATCCGTAAGATACCAGCATCCATCATCAGGTCTGCATGAATTATTGAGTTGGTAAAGGCTTCACGTACAGCTTTGTGTTGAGGTGTGTCATCCACTCGCTGCAAGCCTTCCATTCGGAACGGCCTCGGCAAGTCAAAAGTCATCTTTGGCAATACGATGCTGAAGAACTGATACAAGTTGTTTTCCCAACGCCCATCATAAGTCAGGCGGTCACTATAGCGTTCCTCACCAATAAGGTTGCAGAAGTTGAGGTAGTCCATGCGGAAATTATCGAAGCGTTCCCGTATAGGCAACCCCTTTCCAAACATCATCAAACCAGCCATCGACAGGCCCTCTTTCCCTTCTTCTCTATTGACGATATAGCCTCCGAGATTCCTGAGGAACGTCTTGTCATCTACTTCGTTCCACACATGATCATTATTCCATACCCGGAACAATGTACGATAACGATGCAGCGTGTCGAGGTCGATATCATCCATGTTGTAATGTTCAATCAGGATGCCATCATTGCCATCCTCGAAAGAGTCGCGTATCATGGCTCTCACCTGCCGCTCTGTGCAATGGTAATCACCTTCATGGTTACGTCTATACGTTCCCTTATAAACGTTGCCGTTCAGGTAGATTGGCTTCATTCGGAAATCTGCCATTGGCACATGGATACAAATAATCTTCTTTCCATCCAGATCAACAACTTCAACGTCCTTCTCAACAAGAATGTTTTCATTCACCTTGTCGCTGTTGATGGTGTTCCAGAAGTCCGTCAGAAGCTTCTGATAATTGTCAACACCAATTATCTCAAAGCGTTTGGCGGGATCAATCTCTTTCCGATGCTCCTCTACGCCAAGCAGTATCAGCCCACCTATGGTATTCGCAAAGGCAGAGTACGTATTCCAAAGTTCTTTGGGAACCTCAGACTTAGCCTTTTTGCATTCCAGCGTTACACGCTCACCTTTGAGCAGTGCTTCCTTTATCGTTTTCTCGTCCATGTTCATATTTCGTTTGCAAAGTTAATCAATTATTTCGAAATGATCACAAGAACCATTCTCTTGATTCATTCATAATTCATAGATTCTCGAGTTACTTACAATAGCAAAGAGCATGCAATAGAAATCAAAGATAACATAGACGCTGAGACAATGGCAACTTTAGCCAAATGGTCAGAACGGTCTGCTGCATACAGGTTGGCTGCGATACTATGAAACAATTGACAATCGTATGCATCAATTCCTTTTTGAGTCATAGTCACAATTCCGTCTTCTCTGATTTCAATCATACCAGAACCCACCAACTGTGCTATTGCAGCATTAAATTTTTCTCTTTCTCTATTCGTATTCAGTTTATGAGGAACAAAGTGTCTGTATATGTCATCTTGAGTAAGGTTGTTGCCCTTTATTAATTGAAGGTGCATAGTCAGAATATCTAAAATACCGGACAAGAAGTGGTATTTCTCCAAATTATACTTTCTCTGTGCTTCAATTGGAAGGTTGAGACTATTATATATATATGTATTATTATCTGTTAGCATATTATTATTTGTGCTTACTTGCCAAGGGCATATTTACAGATTTCTTCACCTTTCATGTATATAGGTGAGCCTTTCCATTTTGCTTCCCAGTCTCCGTTAAGAGCAGTTGGATTATATTTACGCAAATGTTCAATCTCCTCTAAACGCCCCCAGTCAATCATCCTTTTAAGGGAGGCTGTCTCAAACGGCTCTTCCTTGACAATATCATATACTAAATACTGACCAGAAGGCCTTTCATAGTCTTGATTACTCATCCACTTTTCCGAGTGAACTTTGTAACCTCCTAATCTATACACATGATATGAAGAATAGCTTTCGTCTGCTATTTCATATAGAATCAAAAAACGGGCTGAGACAACCTTCTCATTTTGCTCATGTATCACGCCGTTTCTCACAACAGTCTTTCGGCCTTTTATTCGTTCGTCATATCGTAAGTTATACTGAGCATGTTCCAGAATCCAACCCAATTGGTTCTTATCTCCACTTCTATATCCACCAACAAGAAACACTTCATCCTTAAGGTCTCCGAACATTAGTGACTTTTCTGTTGGTTCACTCTTCTTTATGACACCAGATGTTGCCACAATAGGTTGCAAGAGTTGATAGAAATTATTAATTGGCTCACGCGGGTCTGTTCCTAATAGATAATTACGGATGTTGAAATCTTGACTTAGTTCTGAAAGCAATTTCAGATTTTCATCATAAAACTCGCTATTTTTATCAAGTGACAAATACAAGAATTCTTCTTCCGCAAAGGGCCTGAATGCCTTACCCAGAATCTTATGAAAGTATTTCTGCTCAATCAGATGGTTCATTACGTCACGCTGCGAAGTTTCTTCCTCCTCATCGTCATTCTCTATTTCGTTACCTCTGGGTTTTAACTGCAGCGAGAAGAATTGATATCGTTTTCTGATATCCTCTATAATTTTGTCACGGAACAATTTCCTTGCCTTTAATTTGAAGTGCTGTTGAGCCAGAACATCTTCACTACCATAAACTGACAATACATACAAAAAGTTGATATCATAGTGCTGAAGCAAGAGAGTGTCGCGGTCGAAGAGGCGGTTCTCGAAATGAACAATCCGCTCCATCTCCCCCCTGCTTTCAAGGTCATCTGAATCATAAGCTCTATTCTCTGGAACATGAGCACGAATAAAGAAGTTGGGCGTAATGTTATATCCCTCAGTGTCTTCATCTCTATAAATAAGATAATCGTCGCCAGGCTTATATTTCTTCTTGCCGCTGGCATCTTTCTGATTGAACAAGTCAAGGTTAGCCTGGATAACATTACGTGCATAAGTATATTGCTTATAAACAGAATATTCTCTTGGGTCGTTCTTCTGCTTGTAGTACTTTGAGTCACCAATATAGAATATCTCGTCCTCCTTGTGCATCAATCCGTCCCAAGCATAAATATGGTCAACACGTTTGCCATCTATCTGATCCTTCAGCTTCATCTTGTCCACACGCTTGTCCTTCTCGGTCAATAAATGGTCAATCATTTCTTCGAAGACGATATTAAAGTCTTTTGCCAAAAGATGATCGGAATAGTTGGCGTTGTTGTGAATTTGGCCTTGTCTGCTAAAGAAGTCGTAACAGAGCTGCCACATCTGTACCTGTTTGTCGGCAAAGTATTTGTGGCGAATCTGAATCAATCGCATTTCACCGTAACCATCCAAATAGTTTTCAAAGGCTTCGTCTGTGATAAGCGGAAAGTAATAATTGATCTTAACGGGGAAACCATACCTGACCTGCATGTGGTGGAGGATAGAGAAGAAGATGATAAATAGTTCCTCTTCCAAGTTTACTTGCCGTTTGCGATTTACCACGTTAATATAAACTGGTGCATCGTCCTGAATTACAGCCTGTCCGCGACTGATTGTCTTTGTCCAGTTGATTTTGTTGAAGCCTGAATGGATATTCTTCAATACAAACGTGAAATAGTTTTGATTCTCGTCGTTGAACCGCTGTAAGGAAATTAGGATGTCGAGGAAGGTATTATAGATATATTGCCCAGATATCGTGTCGGAAGGGATATCACGATATAGGAGTATCTTCCGGTGCTTATCATTAGCCGTGTGACGAAACACATGGATGGCTCGGTATATCCATACGGACAGTCCATAGATGAAGCGATATTCCTCTTCGTCTTTTAATGTTTTGTTTTCGAGAGCTGTCTGTAAATCAATAATGTCTTTAGGGTCGTATTTATGAAACACCTTGTCGTCCTTATCTATCACCACCTTGGGCAGAAAGAACACTGTGTCTTTGACATCATTGCTGTAGTAGTAGCCAACCATATCGGTACTATACACCCCTCCTTGCTCAAAATTCAGTATTTTTTTGAGCAAGGCTTTCGATGCCTCATCCTTGTATTCGTGTCCTTCTATGAATAGCTTCATTCGTCAGCAGCTGTTTTGGGTTGTTCCTAATTACTATCAAGCACTTTTTGGATAAATGTCTTCACCAAAGTCAGGTCAATTCCTTCTGGGTTCGTATCCTTGTCGGCAACCGTATCTTCGGGGTAGAAATCATGGAATGAAATCTTTTGGCCATTTTCCCTTTTGAAGATATTGCTCTTAAAACCATAATCTTTGAACACATCTTGCCATAGGTAGAATACTACCTTGCCGACAAAGGTCTCTGCAGAAATAAGGGTATTGCATTCTTCAGTGCTTTCAGGGTTTTTCTTGTCAGGCTTGCAGAAGAAGAATCCCAACTTCTTGTCCTCGCTCTTAGTTGCATCTTCTATCTGTTTGTTGATGGCTTTCACAAAATCCCACCACTTTATATCCACAGGCTCTTCACCCGGGACGTTGAACTTGATGCGGTAGTCCAGTACCGTGCCGTCCTCCTTCTTCCCCTCGCAAATGCGTACATACTTCCATTCCCAACGACGCTTGAAGGCAGAGTCTATTGGGAACAGACTCTGGTCACTGGTGTTCATTGTTGCCCAGATATAAAAATTGGGAGGAAGCACGAGCACTTGGCCAAGTCTGATTTTTTCTGCTATTTTTGAGCTTGGCTGACCAACTATATCATATTGCTGGTTAATATATGTAATCTGCTCTGCCGTAAGATTCAACCCCTCTTTGCCAAAACTTAGTTCATCTTCAGGATCCTCTTCGAGAAGAGCTTTTTGAATATCTTCATCTGCTTCAATGGGATATTCAGAGAAACCGTTTTTGCGGTCAAGCAGCTGGAACAAATCACCAAATATCTGAGCACAGTTGCCTCGGTTTATCTCCTCAATAACAAGGAATTGGGGCGACAATTCTTGTCCATCACCACAACTGTCCTTAAACAGTTTCCATGCTTTGATATAAGCCTTTAGAAAGGCCTGTTTCACAAACTTGTATGCTATCTTACCATCTTTGATGGGTTTTCCTTTCTTTTCACCTTCTGGGTAAACGAGAGCGATGGTGTTAGTGCCGTTAAGCCCATAGCGTTCCTCTTTTGTCGTTGTCGGTTTGTAGGCACCGACAAAGGTTGAATAGTCACTATCAGGATGGAAAGTTGTACGAACTGTTTCTGGGTACTCTGCAACTACTTTTTTTGTCGCATAAGACTTTCCGGTGCCTGGGGCACCATAATATATTTTTTGAAGTGGTTGGTTCATAAGTTCTTGTCTTTTATTTATATTTATATTGAAAATTGAATCATCATAAAGCAGACTGCTAAATGAGAAATAGCCATAATACAAGGTTAAAATAGCTTTTAGGTGTTTGTTGACATCTGGATATTGTTGGAGCGGACAAATCCGATCAATAGTGGCAACTTTGTCAAATGAGAACATTATATCCAAGGCCTGGAACATTTCTTTTCTTGCAGAACGGGTAGTATAGCTATTGATTGTCTGAATCAATTTGTTAACACCACTTACCGCATTCGTAGATAATTCCATATTCCTCAGATCTGTCATATCAAATGCTGACAGATTTGCAAGTGCCAAGTCATCCAAGACATCTTCTAACGGGACATAGTTGTTTTCCCTGACTGAAAAGTAACTTATTAAGTACGATACAGATATGTTTCTAGATAGTTCCGTAATTGGTATCTTCTTTGATATGTAATACCAAAATCGTATAATAGCTTGATAGGTGGAATTATGTTGTCGTAAAGCTTCCAAGAAAAGAACAAGGACAATAGATAGCTCTTCATTATCTGGAATATCTAACAACCTGCAATTATATAAAAGACTGTTGGCCAAATCTGACTTCGTTTCCTTTTCTCTATCATAAAGTTGTGCAGAAGTCAAATCCGTGTACAATTGTGATTCACGAGATTCGGCGTCCCCTTTTAATGCCGAGATAAAGCGCGATGCCGTACGCATGGAAGACGTATACGGATCCCGACCCCCAGAGGGTATCCGATTCGTTCTTCTGCTTAGCCAAGCATCAAACTCACTTAGGTTTAATTTGTCTGTCCACATATTATTTCTTTTTTTCAGCTATAAATAAGTATTCATTACATTTGTCCGCAGTATGCCCTTGGAAGCTTTGATAGTTTGTACGTTCGAAAGCTAATTGTTCAAAACTGCCAGCCTTGAAAATGTCGCTTTCAAATAAGTCAATAATTGCAGCTATGCCATTGTCCTTTCTATTGGTACCTTTGTTCTCGTGGTTTCTTCCATCATAATAGCTCATTATGACATATTGTGTCTTTGCGTCTTTTATGAGCTGCTTTAAAGACTCTATGAATTTGTCTGATTTACAAAAAGTCGAATCGAAGTCATCATCCATATTTTGCCCCCTGACAAACTGCACATTCTTGAAGTATTTTTTCAGGTCCTTTATAGTACAGTAATTGCATATAAGGTTCAGCATAAAATAATAAGATGTATATTGCCTGAAGTTATATGGTGGATCTAAATACAGTAATTTGTGATTCGGTATCTCTTTTATGAAACGAAGAGAATCCTGCGCCTTGCCAATAATATGCTCATTCTGGGTGCTGATGACATCGTCAAATGGTGGAATGCGTAAGGTCAAATCATGTAAAGCCCTCTCATCGTATATATCTCTTTGGAAATCGTGATATGTTCCTTGGGTATTACTGATCTTTTCTATAGACTCGCACACGATACTAATTAGCAGACTATATTGGACTTCTGTCAAGAGATGATTGTCATTCCATTCTCTTATTTTGTTTAAGATGTTATCTATCCTCTTACCATTGGAAGGCGTGAAAAAGCGACGGTGTCCCTCTGTTCCCCTTAGACTGCGGAAATAACTATTCTTGCCCTCTTCGGTATAAGTATCGTAGAAATACTTTCCCACGTATTTTTTGTCTACATCTTTGGTTTCTATATTTTCAAGATAAACGAGGACTATGACGAGTTTCTTATATAATTCATATAAATTCTGTTTATTCAGAAATGAAAATCCTGTTTCGCTCTTCTTGATGTTTATAGCTTCTTGCGCCATCTTCTCGTATTCTGTGCTGTCAATACCAAGAATACCCAAATCAAAATTTGGAATGGTGTTATTTCTTAAATAGCAATTGGCATAATGATACGAGAAAATACTGATGTCATTAGAAATGACCCGATAACCACTTCTCTTCAGGGCCATCGACATTGATATGGTGCCTGAGAAAATATCACATACAATATCCCTTGGCTGGCAGAACCTTCCAACCTCACGCAGAATATAATCTGCAATAGAATTCTTGTTTCCTAAATATCTCTGAATCATTTCTTTTCAAATATTATAAGGAACTCCTTGTCTTCCTTTTCACGAACAACTTTTGCTGATGAATTTAACTGTCTATAATCAAAATCAAATCTCAGTTGTTTTACCCTATAATTAGGTATAAACTCTTTTGCTATTGTAAGTATATCATTTCTCGTTACCATTCTTTCATTTCCAGTAGCATCCTTTTTCGACTCAGAATAACTGAGAATAAAGCTGCATTTATTTTTCTCCACAAGACCGAATACTTTCCTAAATGCGTCTTTGGCCTTTGTTTTAGAACAGAAATCCGATTTGAATTTATCATCAGGGTATAATCCTTGTGTTATATGTCCCCTGTACAGTTGTAGTTGTGGATATTTATATTGTTTTATTACTTCAGGAATATGGTAGAACCTTGAATATTGCTGGGCAGTATAAGGAGGGTCTGCATAAATAACAGAAATGGTCTTGTTTCCTAATAGGCTTGCAAAGCTCTTGTCCTGAGCATCATAGCAGGTAGAGATGCAGGTTGAAAAGTCTTTTTTCTTTCCAGTTTTAGACAGGATGTCCTTTAGGAACCCAACAAATAACTGATCTACATCATAACTTCGGTTCTCAAAAAGTCTTATATTGGTAATCTTGTCTTTGTTGCAATCTGTAATGCTAATCGGCTGAGCAAAATGCTTGCCGGCACTATGCACGATAGCGGATAAAGTACTATACAGAGCTGTAAGCAAAGCTGCATAAACCCATAAATCACGATTCTCATAAAAATATAGCTCAATATAGCATCTTATAGTGTCGAGTCTGATAGACTGAATTATACCGAAATAGGAACCCGAGTAATAATTAGTAATCAGAGGTGCATATTTAAATGCTTCTTTGCCAATATTCTCCCTTATGAATTTTACCTGAGCTGAAGGCTCTACTTTCTCATTACTAATAACAGGAAGTTTTGAATACAGTTCTTTTAACCCCTGCAGGTCTTTTGTCTTTATCAGTCTATCTTCATAAACCATATACTCTCTGAATGGTTCGATGAAGTTAGAGCCTATTTCATATGTTGAGATGCCCTTAATCGCATCCTTCAATAGTGATACGGAATTTGTAGTTTTCGCTACATTTAGCAAACATGCAGACATGTCGGAACAGAACGTCATAACATCATTCGCAATGACCGGCATGTTGTTGAGATAGAGAGCCTGAGAAACCAGACTACTTCCGGAGAACAAATCTACTACATAAGAATCTTTCTTATACAGGCGTTGACATTCAGAGACGATAGTGTCTAACGTTCTTGTTTTTGCTCCCAAGTATTGGATAGGCTTATATAATGATTCTAAGTTCTTATTCATACTTCTTTGCCTTTCTACAGTCTTTCAACCTGCCCAAGTTTCTTACTGTCTTTTCGTAAAACAATATTGCGTTTTTTATATAGCCAACTTTTCCGGCATCTGCTGTATCACCTCCCCCAAAAGTAATTTCCCATTAGCATGTTTGTTACGTTTAATGCCGTCGCTTCCCCATGTTCCCCATTGCTTGAAAAAGAAAGCTGCTCTATGTTGTTCTACTTGTTGTTTGATGTTTACTACCCATTCCAACTGCATGGGACGAGCTTTGGGACCACTCTCGCCCCCAACAATTATCCAATCGATACCGTCAAGATTTATGTCACCTAAATCTTCTATCAATGGTTCACATGAAAGGAATTTGATACTGGCATTCAGCTTTCTCAAATAATCTATACGTGTTCTGCTTGATTTACATTCTACCGTAACTCCTAGCCAGACATTTTGGGGAACCTGTCGAGTGCTAAAATACTCAGCCATTCTTTCTGCCCGTTTGGTCAGAATCTGATAGCGATGCTGGGGACTCTTGCAAATGGTCTGCATAATCCTGTCTACAAACTCAAATGGCACATCTTCATGGAAGATGTCACTCATCGAACAAACAAAAATATTATGCGGCTTCTTCCATTGCAGTGGTTCTTCCAAATCTTCTTCATGCAACGTCAGCCCAAATCCGTTCTGATATTTGTCCAAGCCCATCGCCTTCAGCCTTCGCGCCATAACCTCCGCATAGCAGTGAGCACAGCCTACAGACATCTTGGTGCATCCCGTTATTGGGTTCCAAGTCTTGTCAGTCCATTCTATCTTCGTAGTTTTCATATTTCGATGTACATTTTTACAATAGGTTCTTCTTTATAATGCTGATATGACAAATAGAAAGAGTTCTTGCGAGCGTTTTTACCATTTGCGATGTTGATTACGGAAAAGCGAGGATTGTTTTGTTGCAATTCTCTTAAAACTTCATTGGCGTGTTTGGGCAAAAACTCATGTCTAACAACGAGTTCGTATATTTCATTATTGGTTCGCAGACTCCTTAATGCTTCTACTAAAAATGCTTTAAGCCTATTAGCATTTTCGTTTTTGGCCTCAAGTGCAAATTCTTCTGCAAACAAATTCCCCGTAGCTTCAGGTAATTTGAATCCTCCTCCGTGTTCTTCATCCAAAGCCCATTTCGTTTCAAGAATCTTTTCAAATCCAAAGATATTGGAACTCATGAAGAAAAGTGCAAAATGGTTTGCCCTGTCTCGTTCAATATAATATGATGTTGCAAAAAACTTGTTTCCAAATTTCAAAGCATCTGCAACATAATGAATGTATTCTTTCGCTTTAACTGTGCTCTGTCGGATAGGATGATTGGTATCAGGGAAGAAACTATTCACAAAATCCCGAAGAGGTTCATATTGGGTTATTGCATCATCGTCTTGTAAGGCAGCATTTGTAAATCTTTGCATATGTGAGATGGGTAGAAACAAGATCACTTCAGTACGACCATTTTCCATAAGGTCAAGAAGCAATTCTTTTTTGATGTCCTTGTACCCATACGGATCAATAAACACCAAATTACGAGTATCATTTGGAGTTTTATTGATTTCTGGTATGATTATCCCCAATAGCTCACCTATCTCAAGATTATATGGACGAACCTTACAATACGAATGTTTGTTAGATTCGATGTACTCTTGAACCCTTGCTATTCTCGCCTCAGACTTGTCGTTAACAACCAAGGTAATATCCGTATCGTTTGTAATCTTATGGGCCTCATAAATATCTTTGATGGTATCATAAGCCACGACGGGGCTCCCTTTACCGCCGTCCTCATATATGCCCATTCCGCAATAAACATCATATATTCTGATATGTCGGATATACTGGGATTGACACAAGATAGCCACATACCGCTCAAGATAAGTCTTATAGAAATCGACTTTTGCTCTTGAGTGTAACTGCATCGTATTTTTTACATCAACTTTCATTGTCTAAAGAAGTATTTCTCCCCAAATTATGCATTAATGGATTCTATAAACTGCTTGTTGTATAGTTCTTCAACGCTTACTTCAAGTAATTTGGATATTTTTGCAAGAGTACCCATATCAGGTTGAGATGTGTTAGTACACCACTTCGATACGGTTGAAGGAGTAATGCCCAACTGTTCAGACAACCACTTGCTCGTTTTCTTTTTTTCTACGAGTAGTAGTTTTAGCCGATTAATATCTTCCATTTGTCGTTTCCAAATTATAATTTCTGCAAAGATAGTGATAATTTCTCAATTATTTGTCTGATTTGGAGAAAATGTCTTCATTAAAGTACGTTTTTATTTTAATTTTGCAATTTATGATGGATTATTCGTTATAGACGAGTCTGTTTCTTGGCAATCTGATGTAGTTCTTCTTTAATGTCGTACAACTTACATTTTTTTAGTGGCTAGAGCTTGCTCGTTTTGCTGCCATCGCTCCCCCCAAATTGAACTTTGGGGGGAATTAGGCTTCCCGATGAGAATTATTGAACGATGTGCAAGCCCATTTTATCCAGAATTATTCTCTGTTTCTTCAGTTTCTATACAAGCGAGGTTTAGGATATGAATATAAATGATACGATATTTCCTTTTGACTTCGACAATACCCATCTTTTGGAGTGATCTTAGGAAAGAGATGACGGTCTTCCTTTCCCATCCCCATTCTATGGCAAGTTGCTTATATGTGGTGTCGAATGACACGTTGATATAATACTTCAAAAGGACATCAAAGTTGTCTGTTTGGCACTCGTATAAATATCGGAATGCGTCGAAACGTGAAGTCTTGTATGGCAGAGGCTCTGCCAAGAATTGGAATAACTCTGCGTTCAATTTCGTGAAAATAATGTTTGGTCTCATTTTATATATCGTTGTCTTTTTGGTGCATTCTCTTCGTTTCTTTTCTCTTGTAATTCTCGTTCGTGAATAGTTATGATGGTATCGCGTTCATCGCAGAAGGATTTAATGCTTCCCACAATTGCTTGAGTGTCAAAATAACTGTAAAACCGTTCGTACATGCCCGCCTTGAAATTAAAGAAGAAGAGCATCACTTCGTCAGTTTTCAGATATTTGTATTTGCTCGAAATAGCCATTGCTGCTAACTGGATTTGTGCTTCGCTCGCGTCATTTTTTAATCCGCAACAGATGCTAACGTCGGCTATTTGTGGTACAAGCCAGATTGCAGACGCAAACATTCCGTATGTCATATCAAGCAGATCTAAACGTGGCGAATCTCCATAAGTGCATTGCTTTGGGCTTTGGCATAGATAAAACTGTCGCGAAGGTGTATTGGCGATTACGAATTCATTAAAAGTGGGGTACTTCTGTAAAAGGCGTGACACCATTATTGCATTGTCAGGTTCATTTCGAAGTCGAACTAAATCCTGCGATAACGTTAGTTGCGGCGCTAAGTACGTCCCGTTTTCTTTTCTCCTGTTTATCAATTCTTGGATAATTGTTGGTTCCATTTGACTGTATTTCTGAGGGGTTAGACTCTATATTGATGTTACTAGCGTTAGCTATATCATCATTATTCTTATTTTTACATTTATCATTACTATTATTGTTACTTTTGCATGCGTTCGCTTGCAATGGCATACCGTCGCTTTCGTTTGTATTCGACTGAGGACGGTTGTTGCCATTTTGATGACGTCTGAGTGCATTCAAACGATTTTGTTCGCATCGGTCTGAGTACTTCTTGAAGTCACGATCGATTTGAACTTTGAACATTGAGAATAGTGCTTGTAGAGCAGTGTCGGTGCTTTCCAAAGGCATTCCAGAAGATGAGTATTCAAGAATACCTTTGAAAAGTATACCAGCCTGTTCATTTGTTAAGCACTTGACTGCGGTATTATTCTCAGAGTGAATAATAATGCTCGTTGCTTCTTTCATTGCTATACAGCCCTATGCCTTTTGATGAATTCCTGAGCTTCATGCTCCAACTCTTCCTGGCTTTTGCTATGACGCTGTTTCATCCAGTCATCAATCTCGGACTGGAGAAAAGCCAAAGCTTTATTGATCTTATGGTAGGGTATCTGCTTGTTGGAAACCCAGCCATAAACAGTCTGCTTGACAGGATGGGAAGGAATGTAAGCACATAGTTCATCGATATCCATCCAATGGGGTGCATTGCTTATTTGCTGCCTGTTGCGCATGGTTTGAATGGTTTCTTCCAACCCTTCAACCTTCCAAATGAGGTAGGACAATGCTCCTGGCATTTCCTCCAAAGTCGTAATGTTTTTGCTCATTTTTTTGTTATCCTTAAATTTAAAAACTTTTTCAGGTGCAAAGGAACAGCAAAAAGAAGAACCAATAAGGAATTATTAGAAAAAGGTTGTGATTTTAACATTTCACGCCAAGGAAACGCCTATATAAAGGGTATGAAGATAGGCTTCAGATAACAAAAAGTGGAAAAAACAGCCCTCGAACAGTACATCCGAGGGCTATAAGACATAGGAATTCATTGATTTTGGTCCGGCTTATTGGGTTCTAAGTCATCAATGTGAATTGATTTAGCAGCTTTTACTTTGGCAGAATCTACCATATGGGCGTAAATCTGAGTGGTTCGGATATTCTTATGCCCTAACAGCTTCTGTATGGTGTAGAGTCCTGTCCCATTCTCTAATTGCAATGTGGCAAAAGAATGACGAAAACAGTGGAACGTGATGTGCTTGGTAATACCTGCAGCTTCAATCCATTTTTTGACAGGTCGATTAATCCAAGAAGGATCCTGTAACCCTTCGAAAACCAGTCGGTCAGGGTCACGACGTTCTCCACACAACTCATAAGCTTGGTCAGAAATCGGGTGGTATTCAGGAACATCTGTTTTATCTTGCATTTTCACGATCTGCCAAGAATTATTAAGATATTGAAGCCGTCCCCAGGTTAACGACTGGATATCGCAGTGGCGAAGGCCTGTCATGATGGAAAAGAAGGATGCCCTTCGTAGAATGTCACTCTTACATGGCGTCTTTGCCAATTTCTTCACTTCCTCCATATTGAGGACCTCGCGAAGAGCATCTTGCGCCTGGATACCATTTACCTTGCTGCTGATATCAACAGTAAGGTACTCGTCAATGAATGCCTGACGAACACCAGCCTTTACAATGGCAAAATAGGTGGAAGCTGTGTTTTGTTTGATTTTGCCTTTCTTGTTACCGCCTTGTGGAGCCGCCAATAAGAACATCTTAAAGTCTTCAAGGAATTTGACAGAAATAGTCTTGAATGGTATGGGCTTGCTATGCGAATATAACTTTAGCAATTCGGCTACTCGCTCCCAATTTACGATAATTGAGTCAGAACTGTTGGGGTGGCGTTTGTATATGATGCCTTCAAAATACTTGATGAAGTCTTGTTCGCCACGTTCGTTTTGGGCTTTCAGTTCTGCTTCTTTGTCGGTGTAGATAATAGCACTATCGTATTCATGCTGGCGCAACTTTCTTACTTCGTCTGCATAAATACATGCTTCCTGATCCAATTTTGACGTGCATAGAATCACTCCATTGATGTCCCTCTTTGGGCGGTATTTGAATTCTCCATCAGGCGTAACACCTGTAACAGAGGACTTATCCCAGATGGGAGTGCGGATGATACGGTTCAATGATTCAACAATCCTTTTCTTGCCGGGTTGGCTCGGATCGTTTACAGGGTATGCTTCAACGGTAAGATACCATTCTTCCTTATACTCGGATTTGCGGAGTTTAACAGTTACTTTGGTATTTAAAAGTTTCTTTCTCATAATTCTGTTTGTTTATAATGATTTGTATAAGTTGTCGATTTCCTTTTTGGGCGCATAGACATAGTTCCCAATTTGTCGGGTTGGGATGGAGTACTTTCTGATGTGCGCCCATACTGTACTATCGTCTATCCTGAATTTCTTGGAAATTTCGCCGATAGTATAGCAATTCTCCGGCTCCATGTCGTAGAGACGTGGTAGCAAATGCTCATCCTTGATGGGTTCTTCACGCAAAGGTACCATCTTTTCCAACTGCTCGCGAGAAATACGAGTGAGCCTTTCACCTATATTTATATAAGGTAGTCGGCCTTTGCGGATTAAGCGATAGATGGTATCCCTGCTGATGGCATACATGGCGACTGCCTCCTTCACGCTGATAAATTCCCTTTCACCAGGAATAAGTTGAGCGATTTGATTCAGCTGCTCTTCTTTGGCTTTTGCAGCCTTACGATTCTTGTAGGCAATATCAGTACAATGCCTACAACAGTAGCGGGAGTCTAATGTCTTTGCGATAAAGGTGTTCCCACATACTTCACACTTGCGTTTGATCTGAAATTTTGCTTCTGGCATAATTCTATAAAATTAAGTATGTATAAGTACTAATAAGTATAAATAGGTTGCATCTCGTCGCAAATTAAGTCGCGTTACATGAATGTTGCAAAAATGGGATAAATAAGGGCATAATAAAAACATAGCAAACATGAGGGCATAAAAAACAAATAGCGTGTAACTCGTTGAGCTACACGCTATTTCGTTGTGTTTTGTTATGTCTTTGCCTATCGGTGTCATTTAACCTCCTCGAAGTCGGCGTCCTGAATGTTGTCGCCTTGCTGGCCGCCTTGCTGCTGGCCACCTTGGGCACCGCCATTAAAGCCAGCTCCACCTTGTGCGCCCTCGAAGGGATTGCCCTGTGCGCCCTGAGCGCCGGCACCTGCCTGCTGAGCAGCAGCATACATTTTCTGGGCTGCATTGTTGAGTTCAGCTGTAGCAGCATCGATGGCTGCGAGATCCTGAGCCTTATGAGCATCACGGAGCTTGTTAAGGGCAGCCTCAACTTCAGCCTTCACATCGGCAGGCAGCTTGTCGCCGCTCTCCTTGAGCATATTCTCGGTTTGGAAAATCATGCTGTCGGCCTGATTGAGCTTGTCGATCTTCTCGCGCTCCTTTTTGTCGGCATCTGCGTTAGCCTCAGCCTCAGCCTTCATACGCTCGATTTCGTCCTTGGACAGACCGCTGGAAGCTTCGATGCGGATAGCCTGTTCCTTACCAGTAGCCTTATCCTTAGCACTTACCTTCAGGATACCGTTGGCATCGATGTCGAAGCTCACCTCAATCTGAGGAACGCCACGACGGGCGGGAGCGATGCCAGTAAGGTTGAACTGACCGATGCTCTTGTTCTGAGCAGCCATAGGACGCTCGCCCTGGAGCACGTGGATGGTCACCTCAGTCTGGTTGTCTGCTGCGGTAGAGAATACTTCGCTTTTCTTGCAGGGGATGGTGGTGTTCGCATCGATGAGTTTGGTCATCACGCCACCGAGGGTCTCAATACCCATAGACAGCGGAGTAACGTCGAGCAGTACGATGTCGCCCACGCCTTCTTCCTTGTTCAGGATAGCGCCCTGGATGCTAGCACCTACAGCCACCACCTCATCGGGGTTCACACCCTTGCTGGGTACCTTACCGAAGAAGTCCTCAACGAGCTTCTGGATGGCAGGGATACGGCTGGAACCGCCCACGAGGATCACCTCATCAATATCGCTGTTGCTGAGGCCAGCATCCTGCATAGCCTTCTGGCAGGGAACCTTACAAGCCTGAATGAGGTTGTCGGCCAACTGCTCGAACTTAGAACGAGTGAGGGTCATCACCAAGTGCTTAGGCACACCGTTCACAGCAGTGATGTACGGCAGGTTAATTTCAGTGCTGGTGCTGGAGGAAAGTTCAATTTTAGCTTTCTCAGCTGCTTCCTTCAGACGCTGCAGAGCCATAGGATCTTGCTTCAGATCCACACCTTCCTGAGAACGGAATTCGGAAGCCATCCAGTCGATGATGACCTGGTCGAAGTCGTCACCGCCAAGGTGCGTGTCACCGTTGGTGCTAAGCACCTCGAACACGCCGCCACCGAACTCAAGGATAGAGATATCGAAAGTACCACCGCCGAGGTCGAAGACGGCAATCTTCATATCTTTGTTGGCTTTATCAACGCCATAAGCCAAAGCTGCAGCCGTGGGCTCGTTGACGATACGCTTCACTTCAAGGCCGGCAATCTGACCAGCTTCCTTCGTAGCCTGACGCTGAGAATCACTGAAGTAAGCAGGAACAGTGATGACAGCTTCTGTCACCTCCTGGCCGAGATAGTCTTCGGCGGTCTTCTTCATCTTCTGCAGGATCATGGCGCTGATTTCCTGCGGCGTGTATTTGCGGCCGTCGATATCCACACGGGGATAGCCATTCTCGTTAGCTACCGTGTAAGGTACGCGGCTGATTTCCTTCTGCACCTGCTCATAGGTCTCACCCATGAAACGCTTGATGCTGAAGATAGTGTTCTTAGGATTGGTGATAGCCTGACGCTTAGCAGGATCACCTACTTTGCGCTCGCCGTCCTTCATAAAAGCGACGATAGAAGGCGTAGTACGTTTGCCTTCGCTGTTGGCAATCACGACGGGCTCACTACCCTCGAAAACGGATACGCAGCTGTTAGTCGTACCCAAGTCAATTCCAATAATCTTTCCCATAGTTGTATGATTTAAATTTACGATTAGACAATTAATAAATTACTTTTTATATGCACGATGGCACATCTAAGAACTTGCAAACTGTGTGCCAAACTATCCCTTTCGCGTGCGTGTACCATAATAAAATAAAAATAAAGCAACCCTTTTCCTCATTTTTCACTCTCTCATTTTTCATTTTTCACTTATTCTTCTTACCTTTGCGACATGAAAACTGCCAAATTGACATCTATTGCTATCATGCTGCTGCTTTTCGCGTCATGTTCGTCTGATCTTTCAAAGGAACAGCGTCGTGTCCGCAAAGCTGCCGAGAAGTGCTACGAGTATCTGCAGGATGGCAAGTATGAAAAATTTGTCGGCGAGATTGCTTATGCCGACTCCATGTCCGAGGACTATCGCTCACAAATGGTAGATCTTATAAAAGAATTTGCCGCATCGGAGGAACTCCGACACGGCAAATTGATGAAAGTGGAAGCCATTGGTGAGGACATCAAGGATTCTCTGGCTCAAGTCTATCTTCAGATTTCATACGCCGACAGCACCTCGGAAGAAGTAGGTGTGCCAATGGTGAAGATAGGAAAGCGCTGGAAAATGCAATAGCCCTCGACTTACTGCCTAGTCTTTGAGGTAATAAACGACTGTAGTGACCACGCGGACATTTTTGAGCCACGGGGTATTTTGGTCGCGGCTCTCAATGGAGAACTGTCCCTGATCGGCTGTGCGAATCTTGCCCAGCTCACTATCAGAATCATCTGCGAAACGCTCAGCGGTCTTACGAGCATTCTTGGTAGCCTCAGCAATCATTTCAGGTTTAATTGTATTAAGCCCTGTGAATTCGTAGCTCACGATGCTGCTTTCGTCATACTCATTACCCACAATAGTAACACCTTGGCGCATCAGCTCTGCTTGTTTACTAACCAAACGACGCACTAAATCCACATTCTTTGTCACAACGGTGACCACGCAGTTTGCCTTGTAGCGGTAGCGTACGGTCTCGCTGGAATAGCTCATATTGGCCTGTTGATCCACCATAGCGGGTGGGGCCAGCGAGATTTCTTCGTCGCTCAATCCGTTGCTCTTGAGAAAGTTAACCACAATCTTCGTGTCACGCTCAATGTTCTCGTACAACTCAGCAGGGTCATTGCCCAATTCCTTGAACTTCAGCGGCCAAGTGGCTTTGTCTGCCTTCACTTCTTTCTCGGAGAGGCCTTTGGCCGTTACGGTGCGGTCCATCTCCTTGAATTGTACAATACCTTGTTTAATAGCTCGTCCTCCAAAGAAGAGCCCAGCAGCGAGAATCAGCGCCTCGCCTACAAACTTAAACTGAATAGATTTCATATAGCCTAATAATGTAATTTTCTACATTTATTAATTGACTTCGATGAGCACCTCGGAGAGGGTGGGGTGGATATGTACGGTGTCGCGGAGCTGTTGCAAGGTGGCACCGAGATTCATATAGGCTGTGACCTCCTGCACGAGGTCTGCGGCGTGAGCACCGAAGATGTGGGCGCTGAGGATGCGACCCTCGCCGGGCTCGGTGCAGAGCTTGACCATTCCCTCTGTCTCGCCCATAGCGAGGGCTTTGCCGTTAGCGCGGTAGAACGCTTTGTGGCACTCGAAGGCAGTTCCGGCTTCCTTCAATTGATCCTCGGAGGGACCTACACAGGCGGCCTCGGGGCTGGTGAAGATGGCGGCGGGCATCACATCGAAACGGATGTTGTCCTCGATGCCGAGGATGCGGTTTACAACGTGGATGCCTTGCATCTCGGCGGCATGAGCGAGCATCTGCTTGCCGTTGACATCACCGATAGCAAAACATTTACAATTTGACGATTTACAATTTACTATTTGGAAATCGCTATCAACGGGAATCGTGCCGTTGGGAGCCAGAGTGATACCTGCGGCTTCGAGGTTTAGCCCCTCGGTACGGGGCTTGCGACCCGTGGCCACCAGCACAACATCTGCCTCTATGCTTTCGGTCTGTCCCTTCTTGTTCTCAAATTGCACGAGACACCCCTCACCACTAAAGTTCCCCTCGCCCACGGGAGAGGGGATGGGGGAGAGGCTTTTCACGCCACATTGCATGTTGAAGGTGATTCCCTCTTTCTCCATCTGCTTGCGGAGACGCTTGGCGATGTCGCTGTCGAGAGCGGGGAGGCACTCCTTGAGGAATTCAATGACGGTGACCTCAGAACCGAAGCGGTTGAAGACGCTGGCAAACTCCATACCGATGACGCCGGCACCGATGATGCAGAGGCGCTGGGGGAGTTTGTCGAGGTTTAGGAGGCCGGTGGAATCAACCACTTCGGGGCTGTCAATGCCTGAAACAGGGATGAGCTTGCTGTCAGAGCCTGTGGCGATGATGATGTTCTGGGCGGTGTACTGTTCATCACCCACACAGACGCTTTGAGCATCAACGAAGGAGGCCTTGCCACGCACCAGCGTGATGTTGGGGTGGGAGAGAATGCCTTCAACGCCCTGGCGGAGTTGGGGAACAACCGTTGTCATCCGCTCACGAGCGTCCTCGAAGGTGTCACTGTGTACATAGGTCTTCGTGGGGATGCAACCTACGTTGAGGCAGGTGCCGCCCACGTGTCCCTCTTCAATGATAGCCACCTTAAGGCCATGTTTGGCGGCGTGGGCCGCAGCTTTGTAGCCGCCAGGCCCAGCGCCGATAATGATGAGGTCAGTTGTTGTCATTGACCAATTGTTTATAAGTGGTGATAGGATGCTTGGCTGCCAGCACATCATCGACACGTCCGATGGGTGTGGTGTGGGGTGCGGTCTTGACCAACTCAGGGTCAGTCTTGGCTTCCTCTGCTATCTGGCGCATGACGGCAATGAATCCGTCAAGCGTTTCTTTCGACTCGTTCTCCGTAGGTTCTATCATGAGAGATTCATGGAAGAGGAGGGGGAAGTAGATGGTGGGAGCGTGGTAGCCATAGTCGAGGAGGCGCTTGGCAACGTCCATCGTGGTGACGCCCGTGCTCTTATCCTTCAAACCGTCAAAGACGAATTCATGGCAGCAGATGGTGTCGATGGGGAGTTCATAGACATCCTTCAGACTCTCTTTGATGTAGTTGGCGTTGAGGACAGCCAAAGGACCTACTTCTTTAATATGTTCACGACCGAGTGAGAGGATATAAGCGTATGCACGCATCATCACACCGAAATTGCCGTAATAGGGTGACACTACGGGGAAGAATTCTTGCAACCCTTCGCGAACACCCACGGGACCTGCACCGGGGCCACCACCGCCATGAGGGGTGGAGAAGGTCTTATGCAGGTTGATGTGCATCACGTCGAAGCCCATGTCGCCAGGACGACAAGCGCCTAGCATCGGGTTCAGGTTGGCACCATCGTAGTACATCAGGCCACCGCAGTCGTGGATGAGTTTTGCAATCTCAGGGATACGTGTCTCAAAGAGACCAAGCGTGTTGGGATTGGTCATCATCATGGCCGAGATCTCTGTGCCCTGCTCTGCGACGATGCGCTGCAAGTCTTCGAAATCTACTGTTCCGTCAGCCAACGATTTCACCTCGATAATTTCCAAACCACATACTGCTGCCGAGGCGGGATTTGTGCCATGGGCGCTGTCAGGTACAATTACCTTCTTGCGAGCTATGTCTCCACGTGAACGATGATAGCTGTCTATTGTCATCAAACCTGTCAACTCTCCATGTGCACCAGCATAGGGCTTAAAGGTGAAGTGGGCCAAGCCCGTGAGTTCACAGAGTGACTGCTCCAGTAACTTGACCAATGCCAATGCACCCTTTACGGTGCTGGAAGGCTGATGCGGATGCAGATTCTGGAACTGGGGCAGTGCGGCCATCTCCTCGTTGATTTTAGGATTGTACTTCATCGTGCAAGAGCCTAAAGGATAGAAGCCCGTATCTACGCCAAAATTATTATTCGAGAGGTTGGTGTAATGGCGTACCACTGTCAGCTCGTCGCACTCTGGCAGCTGGGCCTCTTCGGAACGTCTCATCGATGTGGGTATCTCGTAAGAGCCAAAATGATTCTTAGGCAGACTATAGCCTTTTCGGCCCTCTTTCGAAAGTTCGAAAATCAGATTTCCATATAGTCGGTTGTTCATAATCTTACATTTTTAAAGTTAATGTACACCTTTTACCAATGGAAGCGCTTCAATGAAGCGGTCTATTTCTTCCTTCGTACGCTTTTCCGTAACAGCGATGAGGAGACTTCCGTCGTTCATTTTAACGCCAGGAAGGATACCGTTCATCATATAGAACGAGAACAGCTCGTCAATATCTCCATCATAACGAACAAGGAACTCATTGAAGAATGGCTTGTCGTAAACAAGAGAGAAGTGACCCGTCGCTAAGAGTTTGTTGCAAAGATAGTGGGCACCAGCGTAGGAAAGCTGAGCAGCCTCTTTGAGTCCCTGTTTACCCATCAGTGAACAATAAATAGTGACGAAGAGTGCCATCAAACTCTGGTTGGAGCAGATGTTTGAGGTGGCCTTCTGACGACGGATATGCTGCTCGCGAGCCTGAAGCGTGAGCACAAAGGCCCGCTGTTCACGATTATCTTTCGTCATGCCGACAATACGGCCTGGCATCTTACGAATTAACTTCTCTGTGCAGCACATATAACCTACGTACGGGCCACCGAACTGCATGGGAATACCTAGGCTCTGCCCGTCGCCTACGGCAATGTCAGCACCCCACTCACCAGGTGTCTTTAGCACAGCAAGGTCTGCAGCGACGCTGTTGATGATCAAGAGTGCCTTATTGTCATGGCAAGCATCGGAAAAGCCAGTGAAATCCTCAATGATTCCACAGGCATTGGGCTGCTGAACAATGACGCCGGCTACGCCTCCTGCTGCAAGTTTTTCCTTAAGGTCTTCGAGATTAGTCACGCCGTCTTTCTCGGCTATCGTCTCCAACTCAATACCCTGATGCAGGGCATAGGTATCAAGAACCTTCCTCGTATCCACATTCAGGGTCTTAGAAACCAGCACCTTGTTCTGTTTCTTGCCAGCTGCCACAGCCATCATCATGGCCTCAGCTGTAGCCGTTGTACCATCGTACATGGAAGCATTAGAAATGTCCATACCTGTGAGTTCTGCCATCATTGACTGATACTCGAAGATATAGTGCAACGTACCTTGTGAGATCTCTGCCTGATAAGGGGTATAGGATGTCAGTAGCTCTGAACGCTGTAGCAGTTGCGGAATAACAGCAGGTGTGTAATGATCATAGACGCCATAGCCTGCGAAACATGTCAGTTGCTGGTTCTGCGAACCCAGTTTCGCAAAGAGATCGCGTACCTCCATCTCACTCATCTCCGAGGGCAGTTTGTATTCGTCTCGGAAACGGATGCTCTCAGGGATCTGGGCATAGAGCGCATCGATAGAATCGATGCCTACACGCGAAAGCATCTCCTGCAAGTCCTCCTGAGTTTGCGGAAAAAATTTAAACATACTTTTTTCTTTTTTTTACAACGAATTAGACGAATTAAACGAATTCAAGTTCACTGGATAATAAACTTGATAAAGAAAACTCGTTTAATTCGTATAATTCGTTGTGTTGAATAACTATGCAGCACAGAATGCTTCGTATTTAGCAGCATCCATGAGGTTGTTGAGCTCAGAGGGGTCGCTGAGCTGAACCTTGATGATCCAGTTGCCGAAAGCGTCCTTGTTGAGGAGCTCGGGCTCGTCTTCGAGAGCTTCGTTGATCTCAACGACAGTGCCGCTGACGGGAGAGATGAGGTCGCTGGCGGCCTTCACGCTCTCCACTGCACCGAACTCTTCGCCTGCGGTGACTTCGTCATCGACTTCGGGCATGTCAACATATACGACGTTGCCCAGTGCGTGCTGAGCGTAGTCGGAAATACCAATGTAACCAAATTCGCCTTCTACGCGAATGTACTCGTGTGACTCGCTGTAAAGGAGTCCTGCTTGAAATGTAGCCATAATTGTTTACTTTTTATAATGTTTATCGTAGAATTTCTTTTTGACAACCACGCCGGGGAAGGTCTTCTTGCGAATCTGGACTTCCAACTCGGTGCCGAGCTTGGCGAACTCTGTCTTGACGAGCGCCATGCAGACACTCTTATCGACGCTGAGGCAGTGGTAACCGGTGGTGACTTCACCAATGACTTCGCCTTCTTTCAAGACTGCATAACCGTGACGAGGAATTGCTTTGTCAGCGAGTTCAATGCCGATGAGCTTCTGAGCCACGCCGTTGGCTTTCTGCTCTGCGAGGGCGTCCTTGCCAATGAACTCTGCTTTGTCGAGTTTGACGAAGATGCCCAGGCCTGCCATAATGGGAGAGATGTCGGCGCTGAGTTCGTCGCCGTAAAGTGGCAGACCGACCTCGAAACGCAAGGTGTCGCGGCAGCCAAGACCGCAGGGCTTGCAACGTCCGCTCTCGATGAGCTTATCCCATGACAACTGGGTGAAGGCGTGAGAACCGTAGATCTCAAAGCCATCCTCGCCTGTGTAGCCCGTACGGGAGATGATGATGGTCTCGCCCTCATTGCCTTCGGCTACGTCGAGTGTCTTAGCGGTATAGAACTTCAGCTCCTTGCAAGGAAGACCGAGGACTTCTTCAACGATTGCTTCGGCTTCGGGTCCTTGAACGGCAAGCTGACCGTAGTAGTCGCTTTGGTGGTCGAGGTTGATGTCGAAACCTTCCTTCTGCTCATTCATCCATGCCACATCCTTGTCAATGTTGGCAGCATTGATGACGAGGAAGAAATCGTTGTCACCCATCTTATAGACCAGCAGGTCATCAACGGTGCCGCCGTTGGGGTAGCACATCATTCCATAATAGATCTGTCCGAGGGGTGCATCAGTCACATCGTTGGTGAAGATGTGCTGCACGTAGCGCTCAGCATCAGGGCCAGTGATGCGCACTTCGCCCATGTGACTCACGTCGAAAACGCCACAATGCTGGCGCACGGCGTTGTGCTCGTCGGTAATGTTCGAGTACTGGATAGGCATAATGAATCCGCCGAAGGGCGACATCAGTGCGCCGAGTGCCACATGGCGGTCATAAAGGCAGGTTTTCTTTTCCATAGGTGAGGACCCCCTCCCCGCTCCCCCTGTATGGGGAGAGTGGAATGTATTTGAGCGACAGAGGTTTTAGGGTCATTCTTTTAATAATAAATGGTTATACGATTGATAATTTCTATTTACGTTCCAAACACGAAGTTTGGGTCAAGGTATTCCCGTTCCAGAACTTTAATATTTACGATATTCTCCTTTGTAAGCAGAAGCTCTTTGTCGCAAAGGTGCTCACGTACATAGGCTTTGAAAGCTTCGATGGTGAGGTCTGTATGTTCCTTGAGAAGAGTGATGCGCTGACGGACACTCTGCACGCCGTGTTTGTCCAGTTTTACTTGCGGAGGCGTAATGGCGTTAAGCATGTGTTCCATATCCGTGTCGAAAAGCATGGTACCATGCACGATGCTGTGACCTGGGATATGGTAAAAGGCATTGCCAGAGACCTTTCGGTCTCCGATAAGCACATCATTGTTCTGGGTAGAGGTGGCTTCAAGACCCAGCTCTTGAAGCATCGCGCAGACCATTGCCATGTAACGTGAGAACGTGGTTGTGACTTCATCGGATCGGGTGATGTAACTCATCATGACGTTCGACATGTCGGCATAAACACATCCCCCGCCACTTTTGCGACGATAGAACTGGATATTGTGATTGCGGCAATAGTTGAGGTTCACTTCATTTTCAATGATTTGATTGCGTCCGAAGATGACACTAGGCTCTACTTGCCATAAAAAGAAAAGGTCATCGTCCAGATTTAAGTTGCGGGCCACGTATTCCTCCATCGCCAGATAAAAACTCAGGCGACGTAACTCCTTCATAGGCAGTGTGACATACGTCATGAAAAGCTTTTCTTTTTGGTCTTAGGCAGGCGGTTCGGTGCTCTGCGGCTACAAATGTACTTCTTTTCCCGCAGATAACAAGAATTTTTAAGAAGTTTTTCGTATTAGCTGATTTCTCCGCAGAGCGCCTTGCTTATCTTCTCACGTACGAGGACAGTGTCGGTCATATGTCCAAGAAGATGCATCAGCTTGGTTATCGCACATTCAACGGTGACGTCGTAGCAGTTGACGACCTTGGATGAAAATGCCCTTTAGATAGGATGATGAGTTGTAAGACGTAAGATGATTTATACGGCAGCCGGAAAGATCATAGAGAGGAGCACCTGATATAACAGCTTGCGGTTCTTTTTCCATTACCTCTTCGAGTCCAGTTCCGTTATATTTTAATTCGATGATACGTAGGTTATCGACATATAGACGGGCTTGGTTGGCAGCACCTTGATTCTCGGAGGTCTTTAGGCCAAAACGAAAGGTGATGTCAGCCTTTTCGCTAATGACGTTGAGGCGAAATCGTTGTTCTTCCCATGTGCCAGCTTGTGAAGGCAAGGTATAGAGCTCGGTTCCAGAATTAAGTTGCTGATAATTGTCATCTTGACGAAGATAGACACGGGCCTGTTCATCATTTAATACCAAACCACAAAGGGCAGTATTGATGTTACCGCCTGTTGTTGATAGAACATTCGAAGCCAAGCGCCGACTCTCGTTGGGACAGTCATAGCGACAATCGTAGCGAATGATGTAGGAACCATTGGGTAAGGTAATGCTTTGGCTGATGGCATTGGTGCCTGTCGTCCAAGAATTCATGATGCTTAAGCAGCGCGTTCCAGCCTCTGAGTCGAACTCTGCGGGAACCGCCATGATACAGGAGCTGTTGCCGACAGATGAAGGTGATACGCAGTACTGAGTGAAGCTATAGGGCATGGAGTAGAGGAGGGCGAATTTTGAGGCAGATGAAAGCTTTGACTCTGCCTTCCATCCCTTCACTGGGAGTACCTGAGGATAGTTGGAATTGGCAGCCTTCACGGCCTGTGTGTAACAGGGATTATAGGTTGTCCCATTTAAGGTAATGTTACCAGTGGTGCCCCAGGTTTCGTCCTCCTCAAAATTAGGGTTTGTGAGGTACTGCTCCGTTACGTCAACGTACGTGGGAAATCCGCTGGGGATGAGCATTTCACTTTCATCCCGAGAGGCATGGATCTTGTCTCCATCCAACTGCACAATCATTGTCTCATAAGGATCAATGTCAAGCTGTTGACTGATGACCTTTCCTTCGTTGATGATAGTGATGGTGATTCGTTGTGACTTTCCGCGCTCGGTGGAGCGGACGTATAGTTGTTTGTCGTTCCACTGATTGAACATCTTGGCGGCCACACTTGATCCTTGAATGAAGACAGATAGCGGTTGCATCATAGCGTGATTCTCGTCGAGAGCGATGGTACTAGAGCCTTTGCTATCGGAGATGAATGTCTCTGAGGATAGTACTGGAGCACCTAATCCTTCGAAGAATAGCTCTTTTAGTTCAGCCTTATTGATGTTACTACCCGCGAGGTTAGCAATGATAAGGTTGCGCTCGCCATCGGGGTCGGGACAGATGAGCCCATTCCAACCATCGGGAAGAAATTCTGTGAAGTCAACGACCTGTTTGGCAAGAGCTTTTGTTGTGGCACTATCCACCTTACTATAATAGATGACGGCAGAGCGTTCAACGAGCTTATCTTTTTTGAAAGCTTCACTTTTAGTGGAGTACATGGGATAGAATTTTGAACAGAGGATGCTGTTGTTATTCTCTTGCTCACCGAAGGCCATCTTACCCGTACCTCCTATTGTGACAATGCCTATTGAATTGTCGATATTGGCCCACGTACTGTTAAATTGCATCGTTTTCTTTCCATCGGTTTGTGTGCTGCCAGTTTCGTAGTAGAGCGTTCGCTGAGGGCGGGTAAAATCATCGGTTGTGATAGCTAACATACCTCCGCGGCGCCCCGTGAGGGTCCCGTTCTGCAGACCCTTTATGTTGTTGAGATAAATGATGGCATTACCACGTGTGGCTGTAAGGACGAAGCTGTTTTCGAGTGTCGCATCATTCATGCTGAGACGTCCGTTCATGGTGAAGGCGTTGCCTTCGAGGTTATAAATACCGCTGATAACAGGTGTGGCATTAGTGCCTTTCCCGCTGACGTTATACCATCCAAGAATGTTGCCTGTATTGTTGGCACGGAAAGGGCAGATGATTTTATTTCGGTCAGGCGTGGTGTCCGTAAAATAGCCCGTATAGCTTTTCAGGCCTGTACTCCACGAGAAGGTGACGAAGCGGTCTTTTGAGGAGGCACGCACGATATTCTGACTCTTGAAAAGGTGAGCTTCTTGATAGTTGGCGCTGAATTCCTCCCACGTTGTAGGCTGAAGGTCAGCTGTAGAGGCTGCTGCGTGCATCAAGTAGGTCATCATCACTCGATGTGCTTCTACACCCATACGTCGGCTGCCCACATCGGAGCGCAGGAGCCATGAGCCATCGGTGGTTGTCTGTTGACGAGCTTTGATGAACTTATAAGCCATATTTTCTAGTAGTAGTGCGTTGGGATCACGCAGGAAGCAGGCCATGGTGGAGTAGGAGGTTATCTGGTCGAAGAGAAAGAGGCTCCAGTCGTTGCCGTTGGGCATCGCTAGCTCGCCGTCGGCCAGTGCCAACCAGTTCAGTACGTCATCCATTACGTGCTGTTGGTTGTGCATCAGTGCGTTAGTCTTCCATTTTAGGTTATCACCCTGAAAAAGTAACATGGCCAAATGTGCCTCTCCAAGTTCCTGCATCACCACATTTTGGTATGAGGTGTGAAAAAGATTATGATTTTGTAGCGTGTAGTCATCGTAAAGGTTCTGACCTTTGTAGTAGTCGGCTACGGTTTTCTGGTCATAGCCTGAATCAATGACCATTCGGTTGTTAGCATCGTCTGCTTGGGAATAACTATTGATGGCAAAGGCGCGCAAACGATCGAACCACTTCGGTGCGAGGGCGTCGTTGGGGTAGAGCCCGAGGGCACAGGCGAGGATGTCGGCTTCCCAACCGTTCTCTTCCGCCTTGGTATCGCCAGCATAGCCCGTAGGTATATTGCGGTTGAGCTCGTAGTTACATTCTGCCTTTACCATATTATATATATATGTGTGCTGCTGTTCTGTCAGTTCCTCTTTCAGGAAATGAGCAGCGAAGCAGAGCGACATAGCCCAGAGGGAGCTTTCCCATGTGTAGTCGGAAGTGGAAACACTACCCCAATAGGCATTGCGTGATGTTACCTTTAGTTTGTTAGCCTTATGGCTGCTATAACCCCAGATGAGACTTTTGATGGCCATTTCCTTGACATCGTCCCAGGTGATATCTTGAGGTAACGTTGTCTTTTCTCGAGCAAATTTATATAGGAAAGCACAGATCATAGAGAAGTCTGCATTAGGTCGAACAACCTTTTCATCGTTGCCTGATCCTTCGGTATCTTTGAAAAAACCGCATTCTTCACCTACGCTATTGGGTGATACGCAAGGAGTGTAGCGGCTTTTCATGTAAGAGAGGTGGTTGGTGAGCATCTGTAGGAGGTCCTGCATCATTCTTTCTTCAGGCACAAAGCTGTGTGTAATGACACCCTCGGTTGGTGATGCTATGTCAGTTTCCTTTCCGCTGTTGATTGATTGGGCACCTGCACTCAATAGAGAGAGCGAGGTGAATGCCATAAGGAATAAATATCGAATTGATCTCATAAGGTAAAATGTTATATTTTCGTGCCAAAGATACATAAAATAAGGCGCTTATAACGTGAATGAGTATGAAAATGACAGAAAAATGATAGAAAAAATAAAACTTTCAACTATAAGTTTTCGTCTTTCAACACTTTTGTGTACCTTTGCAGCCGCTTTTGGAGCACATCCCTGCCAATAGGCAGCCCGTGTGATGGCGAATGAAGCAATATTCATTTAGAGTAACACATTAAATTTAAGGAAAATGAAATCAATTGAAATTAAAGGCACTGCACGTGTCGCTGGTGGTAAAAAGGCTGCCAAACTCCTGCGTAAAGAGGGCGTTGTTCCTTGCAATCTCTATGGTGAACTTAAAGATGAGAAGGGCCTGCCCAAGGCTGTTTCTTTCAGTGTAACAGAAGCTGAGCTCCGCAAGCTTATTTATACTCCCGATATTTACACTGTAAATCTTGATATCGATGGCAATAAGTGCCTCGCTATCCTGAAGGAGGCTCAGTTCCACCCCGTGAAGGACAATGTGCTGCACGTGGATTTCTATCAGATTACTGACGAGAAGCCCATCGTGATGGAAGTGCCTATCAAACTCAATGGTCTGGCAGAAGGTGTGAAGGCTGGTGGTAAGTTAGCTGCTAGCGTTCGTAAGTTGAAGGTGAAGGCTGTTCATACTGCAATTCCTGAGCGTTTGGATATCGATGTTACCAACCTGCAGCTTGGTAAGACCATCAAGGCTGGTGAACTCAGCTTTGAAGGCCTTGAGCTCATCACCAACCCCAGCGTGGTTGTTTGCCAGGTGAAGATGACTCGTAATGCACGTAGCGCTGCTTCTGCTGAGGAAGCTGCTGCAGAGTAATCTTACTTTGACAATTGAAACTGGAAAATTTAATTCACCGAATAAAAGGTTGGCTGCGTGGTTCCTCTGCGCAGCCAATTTTCAATTCGGAAGAAGAGATGGAAAAATATCTCATTGTTGGCCTCGGTAATATCGGCCCGGATTACGAAGGAACGCGCCATAATATTGGCTTCCGTATGGTGGACGCTTTAGCGGCGGAGTATGATGCTAAGTGGGAGGACCGTCGCTATGGCTTTGTTACGCGCATCAGCGTCAAAGGTCGTCAGCTCATCCTGTTGAAGCCCAGTACCTTCATGAACCTCAGTGGCAATGCCGTCCGCTATTGGATGCAGCAGGAGAAGATAGAGTTGTCGCATCTGCTGGTTTGTGTGGATGATCTGGCGTTGCCCTTTGGACAGCTTCGCATGAAACCCGGAGGCAGTGATGCCGGACATAACGGTCTAAAGCATATCGCTCAGATTCTTGGAACCCAACAATATGCTCGCTTGCGTTTTGGCATCGGCAATGATTTCTATCGAGGTCAGCAGGTTGACTTTGTCCTTAGTCAATTCCCGCCTGAGGAAGAGGCTCAAATTCCAGACTGTACCAAGAAAACGTCTGCCGCCATCAAAACATTCTGTTTAGCAGGAATACAGATGGCAATGAATCAATTGAATAAAAAGAAGCCCCAGACTCTCCCCCCGCCCTCCCTATAAGGGAGGGAGTGGTCACCTTTTCAAGAAATGCTATCTTTGTATGAATGCAAATAGTCAACAACATTCTGCTCCCTCCCTTACAGGGAGGGCGGGGGGAGAGTCCAGGTCTGCCCGCTTGGATAAATGGTTGTGGGCTGCCCGCATCTACAAGACACGGACAATAGCAGCTGCCGCTTGCAAGAAGGGGCAGGTGAGCATGGGTGGCGTACAGATGAAGCCTTCGCGAATGGTGAAGGCCGGTGATGTCGTTGATGTCCGCAAACCGCCTGTAACTTACAGTTTCCGTATTCTGCAAGCGATTGAACATCGCGTTGGAGCCAAACTCATCCCCGAGATATTGGAGAATGTTACAGCTCCAGAACAATATGAACTTTTGGAGATGAACCGCATCAGCGGTTTTGTAAATCGGGCACGTGGAACGGGACGTCCTACAAAAAAGGAACGTCGGGCGCTCGATGATTATGCTGCTTCTGCGGCCGACGTTCCAACTTTCTTTGGTGATTTTGACTTTGATCTCGAAGAGTAAAGCGCTTATTCAGCTACGATGCGGCAGATGTTGACAATTGTTTGCATCGCTTTCTGCATCGACTGGATGGGGACAAACTCATGTCGGCCGTGAAAATTGAGGCCGCCGGCGAAAATGTTGGGGCAGGGAAGCCCTTTGAAACTCAGCTGAGCACCATCAGTGCCGCCGCGAATGGCTTTTACCTTACATGTAAGACCTGCTTCCTCGATGGCGCGACGAGCGATATCTATAATATGCTCTTTGCCTTCGAGTTGTTGCTTCATGTTGTAATATTGATCGCGGATGTCAGCTTCAACAATGCCTTCGCCATAGCGTTCTTCGAATACCGCTACTAACTCTGCCATAAAGTTCTTGCGTTCTTCGAAACGTTGACGGTCGTGATCACGGATGATATAGCTGAGTGTGGCATATTCCACTGTGGCTTTGATACCTGTAAGATGGTAGAAGCCTTCGTAACCCTCTGTGCGCTCTGGCACTTCATCTGCAGGCATCGCTTTGATAAAGTCTGCTGCAATCAGTGTGGCATTGCGCATTTTCCCCTTGGCATATCCAGGGTGCACGTTTAATCCTTTGATATGAATGGTGGCGCTGGCAGCGTTGAAGTTCTCATATTCCAGTTCGCCCACTTCTGAGCCGTCCATTGTGTAAGCCCATTCAGCGCCGAACTTCTCAACATCGAAGAGGTGAGCTCCGCAGCCAATCTCTTCATCGGGGTTGAAGGCAATCCGTATGCGTCCGTGTGGAATCTCGGGATGGGCCATCAGGTAGGCCATTGCTTCCACAATCTCTGCGATGCCGGCTTTGTCGTCAGCACCGAGGAGTGTATGTCCGTCTGTGACGATGAGGTCTTCGCCAACGTGGCTTAGCATCTCAGGAAACATTTTTGGGGAAGTGACGATTCCTTCGACGGCGTCCAATACAATATCTCCACCATCATAGTGCTCCACGATGCGAGGGCGGATATCTGCGCCAGAACAATCGGGGCTGGTGTCGTAGTGGGCAATGAAACCTACGATAGGTACATCAGATGGAACGTTGGATGGCAGGGTCGCGTAAATATAACCCTGCTCATCCATCGTGACATCTTCCAAGCCCATTTCCTCAAGAGAGTCTGCCAAGTGACGCGCAAATATTAATTGTTTGGGTGTACTGGGACACCCTTCCCCCTCTTCGGAGGACTGGGTGTCGTAGCTGACGTAGTCAAGGAAGCGATCGATTAAATTCATAAGAGATTTATTTTACTTCCCAACCCAAAGCACTGGCTCCAAGTACAGCTGCACCAGCACCATCGAGTTCACTCAAAAGAAGTTTAGCTTTACCTTTGAAAATCTGTAAGATAGTTTCGTCGTAAGCTTTTTTGATAGGATTCATGATGAGGTCGCCTGCTTTGGAAAGACCTCCAAAGAACACAAATGCTTCGGGGCTAGAGAACGCTGCGAAGTTGGCGCATGCCTCGCCAAGAATGCGGCCGGTGTATTCGAAAATTTCCAGTGCTACGGCATCACCTTTGCGAGCGGCCTGCGTGATAGCAAGACCGTCAATTTGGTCAAGAGGAATATTGCGCAGAAGGGTTGGCTTGTCTGTCTTCTCAACAATCTCACGTGCAGTACGAGCAATTCCCGTAGCAGAGCAGTAGGTTTCTAGGCAACCCTTACGACCGCAACCACACTGACGCCCATCTTTCTCTACGATAACATGACCTAATTCGCCAGCCATTCCGTCGCAACCTAATACCATTTTTCCATTGACGACAATGCCAGAGCCGACACCAGTGCCGAGGGTTATCATGATGAAGTTTTGCATACCACGAGCAACGCCATATTGCATTTCGCCCATAGCAGCCGCGTTGGCATCGTTGGTCAAACGAACAGGAATACCCAGACGTTCACTGAACATCTGAGCCAAAGGAATCTTGCCTTTCCAAGGGAGGTTGGGGGCAAACTCAATGCTGCCGCTGTAATAGTTTCCATTGGGGGCACCGATGCCCATCGCGTGAATCTTCTCAATGCCGCCTACTTGTTCAATGATAGGTTTCAGAGCTTCTACGCAGTCATCAACATATTGTGCAATATCGCCATGCCCCGATGTCTTGACCCGGGTGGATGCAATAATGTTTGCGTTTTGATCTACAATGCCAAACTCTGAGTTGGTACCTCCAAGGTCGAGGCCAATTACATAAGGTTTCTTTTCCATGTGTAAGATATAAAAATAATAATGATTTGTTGTTGCAAGCGCCAAAGATAGATAAAGTTATGTGATTTACGAAGAATTTCTGACGAAATTTGCATTTTAGGAAAAAAAGAATCTGTTTTTCTTCGTCTTCTCACAGAAAAATCCGACCTTTGCAATCTAATATGTGGTTCGAGCACGTTACATTATTAGATTTGACGGTCAAGGGACTCATCGTTGGCATGGTTGCCAGCGCGCCGATGGGACCTGTCGGTGTCCTTTGTATCCAGCGTACATTGAATAAAGGACGCTGGTATGGTATGATTACGGGTGTAGGTGCTGCAGCTAGTGATATCATTTATGCACTGATGACAGGCGTTGGTATGAGTTTCGTCATCGAATTTATAGAAAATCCCCGAACAATGTACATTTTACAGTTGGTGGGCAGTATATTGCTGTTTGTCTTCGGTTGGTACACTTTCAAGTCAAAACCGCAGTTGCGTCCTTCATCTAAGAAGAAGGGCACTTTAGCGCATAATTGCTTGACAGGTTTTCTAGTGACGTTCAGCAATCCTCTCATCATCTTCCTGTTCCTGGCGTTGTTCGCCCGTTTTACGTTTGTGGTGCCAGAACATGTAGGACAACAGATTCTTGGCTACATATCTATTTTCCTTGGAGCTCTTTTATGGTGGTACGGGCTGACCTATATAGTGGATAAGCTACGTACTACTTTTGAGTTAGAACGAATCGGCCTGATTAATCGTATTATCGGTATGACTGTAATGGTTGCTTCTGTGCTGGGGCTGCTCTCTACGTTACTGGGACTTACGCTTTATTAGTGAAGGGCAAAGAATAGAAGTAAAAATGAAGATTGCAAAGCAACTCAGAGATACGAATATTGCAGAATATCTGTTGTATATGTGGCAGCTGGAGGATACAATCCGTGCTTATGGCTGCGATGCGGACCGCCTGCGTGATGAATATGTCTCCCGTTTTGAATTGTCAAACGAGGAGTCTCGAGAAGAAGTACAATGGATGGCTGATCTTTGTACGATGATGTGTGAGGAAGGATGTCGGGAAAAAGGGCATCTGCAGATGAATAAAGGGACTTTGTCTTTGCTGACGGACTTGCATCTACAACTTCTTCAGAGTCCCAAGCATCCATTCTATTCTGCAGCTTATTATAAGGCTCTGCCATTCATCGTTGAATTACGTGCCCGCAGTGGCCGGACAGATGTCCCTGAACTAGAGAATTGCTTTGAAGCACTTTACGGTACAATGCTCCTTCGTCTCCAGAAAAAAAACATTTCCAAGGATACGCAAGAGGCTGTCAATCATATCTCTCATTTCATAGCTCTGTTGGCAGATGCTTGGAAAAAAGAAAAAGCGGGAGATTTAGAAATGTGAAAAAGAAGGAGGTAAATGAAGTAATACTCGTTTATGAAAAAGATTCTTGTCACAGGAGCTAATGGCCAGTTAGGCAACGAAATGCAATTGCAGGCGCAACAGAATCCAAAGTACAGTTGGTTCTTTACGGATCTTTGCCATGTAGATGGGGGCGTTGCAGTTGTAACTTCTCTGGATATTACAGACCGAGATGCAGTGGATGCTTTTGTGCAGGAGAATGCTATAGATTTGATTGTTAATTGTGCAGCCTATACTGCCGTTGATCGCGCAGAGGAAAATCCTGATAAGGCGATGCTACTGAATGCTAAGGCTCCTGGCTATTTGGCCGAAGCTATAGAGCGTCGTAGTGGGCATTTAATACATATTTCTACAGATTATGTTTTTGACGGGACAGCACACACACCTTATACGGAAAATGTCCCAACATCTCCTACTTCTGTTTATGGACGTACTAAATTAGAAGGAGAACAGGCAGTTCTGAACGCCAATCCTTCCGCACTGATTATTCGTACAGCGTGGTTGTATAGTCGTTTTGGCAATAACTTTGTGAAAACGATGGTACGATTGGGACGTGAAAAGCAAGAACTTGGTGTCATATTTGATCAAATAGGTGCACCTACCTATGCCCGTGATCTGGCAAATATGATCATGACAGCTATCCGACAAGGCATACAGCCCGGCATCTATCATTTTTCTAACGAAGGCGTTTGTTCTTGGTATGACTTTACAAAAGCAATTCATCGTTTGGCCGGAATCACTACGTGCACTGTGCGTCCCCTTCATACAGCAGACTATCCTACTCCTGCAGCCCGTCCCCATTACAGTGTGCTTGACAAGACTAAAATAAAAAAAACATATCATATCGAAGTCCCTTATTGGGAAGATAGTCTTCGCGAGTGTCTCGCGGAATTATAACCCTTATAATATCAGACCCATTGAATCAGGAAATAGAACGTAGGCGAACTTTCGCCATTATCTCACACCCGGATGCTGGTAAGACCACCCTTACCGAGAAATTGTTATTGTTTGGCGGACAGATTCAGGTGGCAGGTGCTGTCAAGAGCAATAAAATTCGAAAAACAGCTACTTCCGACTGGATGGAAATCGAGAAGCAGCGCGGTATTTCTGTGACGACTTCTGTCATGGAATTTGATTATAACGATTATAAGGTCAATATTCTGGACACTCCAGGCCACCAGGATTTTGCCGAAGATACTTTCCGTACGCTTACAGCAGTTGACAGTGCCATTATCGTAGTGGATGGTGCCAAGGGCGTGGAGGCGCAGACTCGCAAACTGATGACAGTCTGTCGAATGCGAAAGACTCCTGTTATTGTGTTCATCAATAAGATGGACCGCGAGGGTAAGGATCCTTTCGACTTACTTGATGAACTGGAAGAGGAACTTCAGATAAAAGTACGTCCATTGTCATGGCCAATTAACCAAGGTCAACGTTTTAAGGGCGTTTATAATATCTACGAGCAGAATCTTAATCTTTTTACGCCTGATAAACAGCGTGTAACGGAAAAAGTAAGTGTGGCGCTTGATTCTACTGAATTAGAGGAACGTGTAGGTAAGGAAGATGCACAACAACTGCGTGATGATCTTGAGATTATTGAGGGTGTCTATCCTGAGTTCAATCGTCAAACTTATCTCGATGCAGAAGTCGCTCCCGTTTTCTTTGGCTCAGCCTTGAATAACTTTGGCGTCAAGGAACTACTCGATTGTTTCGTTGAAATCGCACCGTCACCTCGTCCCACTAAAGCAGAAGAACGCGATGTGCAACCTGATGAGTCGAAGTTTACCGGCTTTATTTTCAAAATCACGGCAAACATCGACCCCAACCATCGTTCTTGTATAGCTTTCTGTAAAGTTTGCTCAGGTAAGTTTGTGCGCAATGCCCCCTATCTGCATGTACGTCAGGATAAAACCGTCCGTTTCTCTTCGCCCACGCAGTTCATGGCACAGCGTAAGAGTACCATTGATGAGGCTTGGCCAGGAGATATAGTGGGTTTGCCTGATAATGGCATTTTTAAAATTGGAGATACCCTCACAGAGGGCGAACAGCTTCATTTCCGCGGACTTCCCAGCTTCTCTCCTGAGATGTTCAAATATATTGAGAATGCAGACCCCATGAAGACAAAACAATTGGAAAAGGGCATCGCTCAACTGATGGACGAGGGTGTAGCGCAGCTCTTCATCAACCAATTCAATGGCCGCAAATTGATAGGCACTGTAGGGCAACTGCAGTTTGAGGTTATTCAATATCGTTTGGAGAACGAATACAATGCCAAGTGTCGCTGGGAGCCTGCAAGCCTTTATAAAGCTTGTTGGATTGAGAGTGATGATGCAGCTCAGTTGGAAACGTTCAAAAAACGCAAGTATCAATATTTGGCCAAGGACCGTGATGGACGTGACGTCTTCCTTGCAGATTCCGCCTATGTCCTTTCCATGGCCCAACAGGATTTTGAGCATATCAAGTTCCATTTCACAAGTGAGTTCTAATGAGTAAAGAAAGAGACGAAGATATTAAGAGGGCAGTGGAAGTATTGCGCCAAGGTGGCACGATCCTTTATCCCACAGACACCATTTGGGGTATCGGATGTGATGCTACAAATCCAGAGGCTGTCAAGAAAGTGTTTGAGATAAAGCAGCGTGAAGACAGTAAAGCTCTTATATGCTTAGTGGATAGTCCTGGGCGTCTGCAACGCTATGTACGAAATGTACCTGATGTGGCATGGGATATCATAGACTTGGCTACTAAACCTACGACCATTATTCTTAATGGTGCTGTCAATCTGGCCCCCAACTTGCTAGCAGAGGACGGAAGCGTGGGATTGCGTGTTACTTCTGAAGTGTTTTCCCATACTTTATGCTATCGTTTTCAGAAGGCCATTGTGAGCACCTCGGCCAATATCAGCGGTCAACCATCTCCCCAGACTTTTGCGGATATTGATCCTGCCATTATCAACGCCGTTGATTATGTCTGTCTTTCTCGTCAACGTGACACTTCTCTTCATGAACCATCCTCTATTATAAAACTCGGTCCTTCTGGTGAAGTTACTATTATTAGAAAATGACAGCCTCTTCTTTCGATAACATACATTTATGGCGACGCCAACACATCAAGGATAAGCAGTTCATGTTACTGCTGGCTTTTGTTATTGGTGTGCTCACTGCATTTGCCGGTCTATTGTTAAAATGGCTGATTCATCTTATTGAGCATTCTTTGACAAATCGTTTTTCCATTACGGATGCTAACTGGCTCTATCTGTTATGGCCAGTCATCGGTATCTTTTTAACGGGGTTATTTGTGCGTTATGTGGTGCGTGATGATATAGGTCATGGAATAACAAAGATTCTATATGCTATAGCTCGTAAACAGAGTCGTATCAAAGCGCATAATACATGGTCAAGTGTCATCGCCTCAGCGATAACTATCGGTTTTGGTGGTTCAGTAGGAGCAGAGGCTCCTATTGTATTGACAGGATCAGCGATAGGCTCCAATCTCGGTCAGCTCTTCCGCTTAGATTCCAAAAAGATGATGTTACTCGTGGGCTGTGGCGCTGCGGGTGCCGTCTCTGGTATATTTAAAGCACCTATTGCAGGTCTAGTGTTTACCTTAGAGGTCCTTATGATAGACTTTACGTTGGGGAGCTTACTACCTCTATTGGTGAGCTGTGTTACTGCTGCTGCTGTAACTTTCGCAATTTCTGGAACTGGAAACCTTTTTGAGTTTCATCTTAATAACGCTTTTGCGATTGAACGTTTACCTGCGTATATATTATTAGGTGTGTTCTGTGGACTCATCTCATTATATTTTACCCGTGTTATGAATTGGCTTGAAGACCAGTTTCGGCGCCTCGGCGCTCCTTGGAAGCGTTTTCTGGTGGCAAGTCCTATTCTTAGCGTTCTTATTTTCCTGTTCCCTTCTCTATATGGTGAAGGTTATGGCATGATTCGTTTGCTCTTGAACGGACAGGGATCTGTTGACTGGAATCAAGTGTTGGAGGGTTCTTTCTTCTATGCTACTCCTCATTTATTGCTTCTCTATTTAGCAGGAATCATCGTTTTTAAGGTTTTTGCTACGACAGCTACAAATAGTGGAGGAGGTTGCGGCGGTACATTTGCACCTAGTCTGTTTTTGGGTTGTGTATCAGGCTTCCTTTTCGCTTCATTATGGAATAAGTTGTCTTTGTTTGATTTTCAGTTACCAATATTCACTACTGTTCCTGAAAGCAATTTCTCCCTTCTGGGTATGGCGGGCCTCATGAGTGGTGTTATGCATGCTCCGTTGACGGGTATATTCCTTATTGCTGAAATTACAGGAGGTTATGGTCTCTTCTTGCCTCTGATGATTGTAGCAGTTTCTTCGTATCTGACGATTATCGGTTTTGAACCACATAGTATATACTCTATGCGTTTGGCTCGAAAGGGACAGTTAGTAACTCACCATAAGGATCAGGCTATTTTGACATTGATGTCAATGGATGCTGTCATTGAACGCTATGAGGAGCATTTGCATCCTCATGATGATCTTGGTGAGATTGTCCGTCAATTGTCTGCCTCGAATCGTGATGTGTTCCCCGTTGTTGACGAGGCTGGAAAACTGTTAGGGGTTTTGGTATTAGACCGCGTACGTCATGTTATGTTCCGTACAGAATTGTATCACCGCTTGCATGTCAGTGACTTAATGTCACAGTGTGCTGCGCGTTTGACGACACATGATACAATGGATGTCGTGATGTCCGCTTTTGATCGGACGAAAGCGTGGACTTTGCCTGTTGTGGATGATACTGGAATCTTTATAGGTTTCATTCGTCGCAGTCATGTCTTTGCTACTTATCGTGCCATGTTACATGATTTATCAGAAGAGTAATGACAATGAATAATAATCTTCGTGTTATTTTCATGGGTACGCCCGAGTTTGCGGTCGCATCCTTAAGGAAGTTGGTAGAGAATGGCTATCATGTCGTGGCTGTTGTCACGATGCCAGACAAACCTATAGGTCGTCATCACGACACTTTACAAGCATCTCCTGTTAAGGAATTTGCTGTAGAACATGATATTCCCGTCTTACAACCGGAGCGTTTGAAGGATGAGGCTTTTTTAGAAAGACTGCGAAGCTATCAGGCAGACTTGCAGATTGTTGTTGCTTTTCGGATGTTGCCAGAGGTCGTTTGGGCTATGCCTCCGTTGGGTACATTCAATCTCCATGCTGCTTTGTTGCCGCAGTACCGGGGTGCAGCTCCAATTAACTGGGCTGTTATCAACGGTGATACGGAAACGGGTGTCACAACGTTCTTTTTAGACCATGACATAGATACTGGTCGTATTATCCATCGTGTTCCTTCACCCATCCTTGACACTGATACTGTAGGTGATGTCTATGACCGTTTGATGTGTTTGGGTGCTGATCTTGTGCTTCGGACAGTAGATGATATCAGCTCGGGACGTGTGGAAGCTATCCGACAAGAAGATTTTCCATCGGACGTTCCGCTCCGTCCTGCGCCCAAAATCTTTAAGGAGACTTGTCAGATACGGTGGCTGGAACATACTGTCAAATCGGCTTATGACTTTATTCGTGGCCTCTCTCCTTATCCTGCAGCATGGACTACGCTTCGAACAGTGGATGGAAAGGAAACGCAGTTAAAGGTTTTCTTCTCAAAAAAGGAATTTTCTGAAGTGAAGGCACCGATAGGATCGTTGTTGACTGATGGAAAAAGCGTCTTAAAAGTGGCACTCCCTGACGGCTATCTTCATCTTACCGATCTTCAAGTCGCTGGAAAACGTCGGATGCCTGTTGCAGATTTCCTCAGAGGTGCTCATTTAGAGGGCGCAGCACTGCTTTAAAGAGGCGAAAACGTGCAGAAAATGCATTTTTTGTTAAAAAAGTTTGGAGGTTTCAGGAAAAAACGCCACCTTTGCCGCCGAATAACGAACAAAAGTATTAATTCTAAACAACTCATTGCCTATCGAAAAGACATTACTCCAAACCAACTTGTAGTAAGTAATGCAAAATTTGAAAATGGAGAAAGACGGTGTACTCGTCAAACTCTATGAAGAAGGTAATGATCAAGCGTTCGATATTCTCCTCGCTCGCTATCAGTCTGCGATATTCGGTTATATCTGTTCGATGGTTCATGATATAGACCAGGCTAATGATATCTTTCAAGATACCTGTGTGCGTGTCATCATGCAAATTCGTAACCATCGTTATGTAGATAATGGGAAATTCTCTTCATGGGTGATGCGAATTGCCCATAACCTCATGATTGACGGAACTCGTCAGCGCCGTCCTTTTGTGGACATCGCTGATACCGTAGAAAAAGAGCGTATTTTGAATGATCCTACGTTGCTCGTCGGCAACAAAGAGATGGATTATCATAACGAACAGACTTATTCATCGTTGGCGGAAATGGTTGAATGCTTGCCTGACTCACAACAGGAAGTGGTACGTATGCGTATGTATGAGCATCTTTCATTCAAGGAAATTGCAGAGAAGAAAGGATGCAGTATTAACACAGCTCTGGGCCGGATGCGTTATGCAATCATCAACCTTCGTAAGATGTCTGCAAAAATCGACTTAACATTGGTCTGAATAAAAGGGATAAACTCTTTGAGGGATAGCTTTGTTAAAAATTTTTGCTTTTTCTTTGTTTCTTTCAGAGATTATTACGACCTTTGTGGCGTAATAACCCAATAAACATGAAAAAATGAAGAAACTGAGTTTCCTATTATTACTTATTATAGGTACCTCTTCCTTAGGGGCAATGGAACGCTCTGAGAGCGAAATGGAAGCTATTGCTCTCCAACAATTGAAAGGTGCTGGAGTTAAAAGTATAGGCAATAGACTGTCTGTCTCCCTGAAATGCTTACAGCGCAATACCTCGTTCTCAATATACGGAACTGAAGACAATGACGGTTTTGTCATTGTCAGTCGTGATGATGAGGTCCGCCCTGTTTTAGGGTATTCTACTTCCTCCTTTGATGCCGACAACCTGCCCTGTGGATTTCAATGGTGGCTGGACAATATGTCAGATCAGTTGCAAACAGCCAAGAAGGCATCTGTGCAGAGGCAGGCAAACACAGCTTACGTGCCGGTGGCTCCGATGATGAAGACGAAGTGGCACCAGAATCATCCCTATAATTGTATGACACCTGAATGTAATACAGCAGGAGGAAAGGATCATGCGTTGACGGGTTGCCTTGCCACGTCTTTAGCTCAAATCTTGAATTATAACGAATATCCCGCTTCGGCTTCCTTTATGGGCTATTATTTTGTGGATCCGCCAGCTGAGGACATGAGCAATATCAAGACAGCGCTTGTAAACAGTACTTACTCGTGGCCTTTGAAGACATCGTACGGCCGCTATTTCCCTGATGGCTATCAATCCGAGTACGACTGGGAAGAGATGGCATATACAGATGCAGAGGCTATTCAGATTGGTACATTGATGCGTGACTGTGGCTATGCTGTAGGAATGCAATATGGAGTCAGTGGTAGTGGCGCTCTTACGTCGGATGTTCCATCTGCGCTCATCAATTGTTTCCAGTATCCCAAGGCAGCCGTGAAATACCTCGAGCGAAATTTTTATACAGATGAAGAATGGATGCGTATCATTTATGATGAATTTTCCAAAGGCTATCCGATACTCTATGGTGGCGAGGATCCAAACAAGGGTGGGCATGCCTTCATGATTCATGGAATCGATGAAAATGGTTTGGTCTATGTGAGCTGGGGTTGGTCTGGGAATAATGATGGCTACTTTGCCCTGGATGGGTTGAATACCGATACTGGCAATTTTAATACGAATCACCAAATGGTTATCGGCCTTCGTTCTCAGGTCTTGAATAATGATAGATTCTCATCCTTGTTCCTTGCGCTGGAGCCTTATACTTTTGAGTGGCACCCTCAATATTCAAATGCATTGTGTATCACCTTGAATGCCTGCTATAATGTTTCTTATAATGCAATAACTTTCAATGGCAAGGTCAGTTTCATATTAGAAGACATGACTTCAGGAACGGTATCTGATGTACTCTATCATGATTATTCACAGGATGGATGTGATTATTATTCGGGTTGGGGGGATCCCGGCAGTCATTATGTAGTGAAGTTTACCCCAAATCATCATTATAAGTTCTATCTTGCTTCAAAGGCAGATGAAGAGGAAAGCTACTCTCCCATACGTGTGATGAAGAAGGGATTGTTATATTATGATGTTACGGTTGATGCCGAAGGAACTCCCTCGTTCTCGGAACCTCAATATGTACCTACAGCAGTGAAAAGTACAAAGCAAACAGAAACGGATGGTATCGCCCGTGTCTATGATTTGCAAGGCCGTCTCTTACGAAGTGCTTCTGCAACATCAATGTCTTCTTGGAAGACGCCAAGAGGTTTAAGCATTGTTAAACAAGGTAATCGAGTACGTAAAATTGTAGGTAGAGCACAATAAACGGGGATGTGTGCACGTTCTATAGGTGTAATCACTCACCAAAAAAGTGTGCCTATGGAGCAACCAATACTCGTTTCGTTGGAACTTGAACCTATCTCGTTTCCCCTGTCTTTATCTGATTATGCAGCCTTAGGGCTTGAGCCAAAAGCTGAGACTTTGCAGTGTGTACGTGATTTCGCTCGTATGTATCGTCCGTTATGAATCTGATAGCACCTTCTTTATTGGCAGCGAACTTCGCCAACTTGCAGCCTGAGATGGATTGGTTTAACCGTTCAGAGGCCGATTGGCTGCATTTGGATGTGATGGATGGCGTGTTCGTTCCTAACATCTCTTTTGGCTTCCCCGTCCTGGAACATGTGGCGCGCATGACGACAAAGCCGTTGGATGTGCACCTCATGATTGTAGAGCCTCAGAAGTTCATTTCTCAGGTTCGCGATCTCGGTGCGGCCGTTATGAATGTGCACCAGGAGGCATGCGTACATTTGCATCGCACGATTCAGCAGATTCATGAAGCAGGTATGAAAGCAGCTGTGACTTTGAATCCTTCAACACCTATTTCCACGTTAGAAGATATCATCTGTGATGTGGATGTGGTGATGTTGATGACTGTAAACCCTGGCTTTGGAGCTCAGAAGTTCATAGAACACAGTTTGGATAAGGTACGTAAGTTACGTCAGATGATTGATGTCTCTGGTTCAAAGGCGCTGATCGAAGTGGATGGAGGTGTCAACCGCAAGACAGCCCCGCTTTTGGCACAGGCAGGCGTAGATGTATATGTTGCAGGTAGTGCCCTTTATGGCTCTGCTGATCCTATTGAAGAGGTTAAAGTCTTAAAGGGCCTTACCGCTTAGTATCTTCTTTTTTATTTTTGCAGGAATTACTCCAGCGTCACTTCGAGACGCTGGAGTTCTTTATCTTGTGAGCTGGTTCCGTAGAAAAGTTCGTAACGGCCAGCGTGAGTGTGGACGTTGTTAGTCGCTGGGTCGAAGAGCTCAAAGGTTTTAGACATGAGAGGCAGTTGAACATTCATTGTCTGGCCAGCCTTCACCTCAACACGTTGGAAGGCACGAAGGGAACGGCGTGGTCCTTCCGTGTCACCCAAATCGCGAAGGTAAAGCTGAATGACTTCAGTGCCGTCGCGACGTCCTGTGTTGGTAATAGGTATGGTGAGCGTTGCTTGGATGTTGGAGCTCTTCATCTCGCTGCTTGTGAGTGTCGCTTTTCCTACTTGGAAAGTGGTGTAACTGAGACCATAACCAAAAGCAAAGAGAGGATCATCAAAGTATCTATAAGTGCGCCCTTGCATGGAATAGTCTTCATAGTCAGGAAGTTGCTCCGAGCTACGATAGAAAGTGACTGGCAGCTTTCCACTAGGATTAACAGCGCCGAAGAGGACGTCAGCTACAGCGGTGCCGCCTTCTTGTCCAGCATACCAAGCTTGAACGATGGCATCACATGTTTCTGTCTCAGGCTGTAGGGCGATGGCAGAGCCGGAGCAGTTCACAAAGATAACCGTCTTTCCTGCATCCTTCAATGCTTTCAAAAAGTCTCGCTGTACCCGAGGAAGCTCTATGTTTGTACGGTCGCCACCCTTAAAGCCCTCAATATTGACAGGCATTTCCTCTCCTTCAAGGGCGGGGGAGATGCCGCCAACGAAAACGACCTTGTTGATGCCCTTCAGCTGACTAATAACAGCCTGATAGTTGATGGGCTGTTCCTGTGCCACCTCAATCTTCATATTGGCTCCCCATGTCTTCACGAACTGGTATTGAACTTCTATGTTGAAGGATTGCCCGGCTTCGGCTTGGAGAACGGTACGTGTTGGAGTCGTACGCCATGAATGAACGCGTTGTTTTCGTTCACCATTTATATACACTTCAAAGTGTCCGCAGCCTTCCACGTTGACTACGTATTCGCCTGCCTCTTTGGGTGTGAAAGTTGTTTCATAGAGTGCAGAGAAATCTTCTGTAGAAACGCCTGGAGCGAAATTATGCATACCGGCTGTTGTAACAGCTACGGGATTTGTATAGAATTGGATGGTAACAGGTTTACCTTCGCGTGAAGGGTTGTTCCAGAAGCTGCCTTTTAATCCCCGTTTCCCATTTGCGCTGCACTCTGTATTCAGACGGCTGTCCATGATTTTGTCATAGGTCAGGTCGCAACCGGGTCGGTAGAAGATATTCTTTTGTTTGCTGCGGATACCATCGAGGATGGTAATCGTGTGATTAGGCGTTCCGTTGTAGTTGCCCCACATCATCGGGGCATTGTCTGCATTAGGACCGATAACAGCGATTCTTTCTTTTCCTGCTTTTAACGGAAGGACATTCCCTTTGTTCTGCAACAATACGATAGTTTGTCGTGCCATATCAAGTGCTTTTTGCGCACTCTCTTTGGTGGACATGGCAGAGTAGGGAATCTTGGCCCATTCTATGAGTTCCGGATCATCCATCTCGCCGAGATCAAAGCGTCCTTCGAGAAGACGCAAGACATGCTTATCCACCTCAGCCTCAGTAAGTAGCCCTCTTTGTACTGCTTCAGGAATAGAGTTATAGACATAACCTCCTCCACATTCTACATCTGTGCCTGCTATCGTTCCCTTAACTGCTGCGTGAACAGCATCACTTGAGGATTTGTGGTGACGATAGAAATCACTGATGGCACCACAGTCACTGACAACAAGGTATTGGAATCCCCATTCATCGCGCAGAATCTGTTGTAGCAAACGCGCATTGCCACAGCAAGGCTCATCGTCCAGACGCTGATAGGCGCACATCACTTCGCGCACTTTGGCATCTTCAACCAATGTCTTGAAAGCCGGCAGATAAGTTTCCCATAAATCACGAGCGCTTACATTGGTGAGATTGGCCGAGTGACGTGTATATTCAGGGCCGCTATGCACGGCATAGTGCTTGGCACAAGCCCACAATTTGCGGTACTTCGATGATTCAGGGCCTTGTAGTCCGCGTACGACTTGTGTTCCCATGACAGAAGTCAGGTAAGGATCCTCTCCGTAGGTCTCCTGACCACGGCCCCAACGAGGGTCACGGAAAATGTTTACGTTCGGTGTCCATACTGAGAGACTGTGGAACTTCTCGTCCTCACCGCCATCCTGATACATCCGTTTATTATATTGTGCACGAAACTCGGTGCTGGCGACATCGAACACCTTATATAATAAGTCAGGATTAAAGGAAGCGGCCATCGCTACGGGTTCTGGAAAAACCGTTACGTTGCCCATGTTTGCTGCGCCGTGCAGCGCTTCACTCCACCAGAAGAATTTCTTGATTCCCAGTCGGGGAATAGCGGGACTTTCGTCGAGCATCAGTTGGGTCTTCTCTTCCAACGTCAGGCGCTGGCAAAGATCGGCAGCGCGCTCTTTAGCACTCAATGTCGGATTCTGGTAGGGGAAAGGCTGGGCCGATGCACATAAACAGAGCATGAAGGTTGCGCTCAGAAGAATGAATCTTTTCATAACGGTTGTATTTTTTGGGGGGATTGTTTACTTGATAGGTTCCATGTGAATGGTGACGTGAGTCTCAGTGCCAAAACGTTGCTTGAGGCTATGCTCTATCTTGGATGCCTGTTCGTGGGCTTCGTGCAGAGATAGGGCTCCGTCCATGCGGATATGCATCTCGATGGCAATATGATTGCCGATTTTTCGAGTGCGGAGGTTATGTGGCTCATAGACCCCGGGGAAGGATTTGACGATATTCTCGATTTCGCTTTCCGTCTCCTCGGGTAGAGAACATTCCGTGAGTTCTCCGATGCTTGTCTTGAGCAGTTCTACAGCCACCTTAATCAGTAGAGCACCCACAACAATAGAGGCTAAAGGGTCAAGCACCGTCCAGCGTTGTCCCATAAGGATGGCGCCGCCGATGCCGATGGTCGTCCCAATAGATGAGAGGGCATCGCTGCGGTGGTGCCAGGCGTTGGCGATGACGGCTTGCGAGTTGAGGCGTTTCCCTACGAGCGCGGTGTATTGGTATAGCAATTCTTTCACTACGATGGAAATCAGAGCCGCCCAAAGTGCCAACCATCCTGGCGCTTCTAGCTGTTCTCCTTGTAACCAGGCTACAAGTTTCAGGCTGCCAGAGATAATGATGCCTGTCGCTGCCGCAATCAGTGCGAGGCCGATGACAAAGGTGGCAATGGTTTCGAATTTCCCATGCCCATAGTCGTGTGACTCATCCTGTGGCTTGGCACTAATCTTCACGAAGATCAGCACGATGAGGTCTGTGATGAAATCAGAAAGCGAGTGCACGGCATCGGCAATCATAGCCGAACTGTGCCCCACGATACCGGCAATGAACTTGAACGTCAGTAATGCGACGTTGCCTACGCTACCAATGAGCGTTACTCGGTAAATGGCTTTGGCTCGGTCTGTTTCCGGCCTTTGCGGGTGTGCCATGTCTTATACCTTCAGGAAGATGCGATTGCGATAGAGAATATAGAGGAACAGCCAGCAGACCGTGATGTAACCGACTTGCACAAAGAATGGTTGCGCTTGTTCTGGTAAGAAGTTAATCAGACCGCTGAAAAGCCTTTCTGAGGTGAAGGAGAACCTGATAAAGTGCTGGGCAAGATAGATGGTAATGGAGTTCATTCCGATGACGGTGAAGAAGAACGGCCAGTTACGCCATTGCAGGATATCTATCAGGTAGTAGAACAGGGCGAACAACAGGAGCGAATAGGACGCAACAACAAGGACAAACGAACTGGTCCACAACTTCTTATTGATGGGAAAATAAGGAGCCCATAGCAGTCCGATAATGAGTAATACGATGCCGGCAACAACCAGACCAATGATTTTGCGACGGGGTGTGAGCCATTCGTGTTCCAGTTTTATCCATTGTCCTGTGAACATTCCTAACAGGGCGGTGGCAATGGCAGGGATGGTGCTGAGCAGACCTTCTGGGTCAATATTTCCGTAGTATAATTTGCCAGGCAGGAACTGACGATCCACCCAACCTACGATAGAACCTTGTGCGGTGAAAATATCTGCGCCAGCAGCGTCAGGTGCAGGTACAAAACGAACTACAAGATAATACCCCAACAGCAGTATGGCCGTGATGCCAAGACGGACCTTCCATTTTGTAAACACGAAAATGAGAGCAGCCAGCATCCATGCTAGACCGATGCGCCCCAGAACGCTGGCATAGCGAGCGTTGACGAAATCCCAGTCGTTCAAGAACCCGTTGTAAAGGATACCGAAGAGCACCAGTGTCAGCCCGCGACGGATAATCTTGCGACAAATGGCCCATTCGCTCATTCCGTTATCACGTTGTTTCGTGATGGAGAACGGGAAGGATATACCAGCAATGAACAGGAAGAGCGGGAAGATGGTATCGTGGTGAGTGAGCCCGTTCCACTCTACGTGGTCCATCTGTCTTGCCAGTTCTTCGGTGAATGGACAGGGAAACCATGTGGCGAGAGCGGCCAAGAGGGCTGCACCGCCCATGATGAAAAACATATCAAAGCCGCGAAGAGCGTCAAGGGATTGTAGGCGTTGGCTTGTCTTTGTTTCCATAATCGTCTTGATCGTTTATGAGATTTCAAGGGGTGGAACATCATCGATGTCCATGAGTTGGGGTAGGGGATTCTTGTCGGATGGTTTGGCACCGAGTTTCTGGAGCTTCGCACAAGTCTGTAAGATACTTTGTCCCGTAGGCTGCAGCTTGCGGTCACCATCATCGTAAGCCTGCTGTGCCTTGGCAATAGCAGCGCCAACAGCCTGATATTTCTTCATGAACTGTCCTACGCGATCCATCATTTCATTGGCCAAGTCATAGACCTTTTCGTGGTTCTGCGCCTGCGCAATCTGCGTCCATGTGAGACTGATGATGCGCAGGGCGGCGAAGAGCGTCTGCTCATCGGCGATATATACACCACGTTCCATCGCTCGGCGCCAAAGGTCGGGTTGTGCATTCAGGGCTGTCCATAGGGCTCCTGTGTTGGGCACGAACATGATGACATAGTCCATCTTCACCTTTGGCGGCTGGATATAGGAGCTGTAATCCTTGGTGGCCAAGCGGTTCACCTGTTCCTGCAGGCTGGTGATATGGGCTTTGAGGTAGCGTTGGCGGTCCGCTTCGTTGTCGGCGTTGACATAATCCATGAAAGCTGCCAATGAAACTTTTGCATCGATGATGACCTCACGGCGCTGGTCTAAATGGAGTATCACGTCAGGACGCAGACGTGCTCCTTCTTCGCTGACCACGGCGGTACCAGAGGCATCGCGTATGGTGGCTTGTGTGTCATAGTGGACACCGCGAGTGAGGCCTTGGGCTTCCAGTAGCTCGTCCAGCACCGTCTCGCCCCAGTTGCCCTGCACAGTGTTGCTGTGGCGGAACACGCGCGTCAGCTCATCCGTGCTCTTGCGTGTCGCTTCGCTCTGCTGCATCATCTGTTGTATAATGGTCTTCAGCGCACCGCTGTCAGCGCTCTGTCTGCTCTGCGTCTCGGCCATCGCCTTCTGCATTTTGTCGATGGTCTCGCGTAGTGGATTTACAAGCTGTCCGATACTGCCCGTTGAGGATTCCGCGAACTCTTTTTGCCGTTCGCGGAGCATCTCATGAGTGGCATCTTTCATCTGCGCAGCGACTTTCGCCAACGTCTCGTCGAAGCGGGCTTGTTGTGCGGCGATAGCTTCTGCATAGCGGCGCTCTTGTGCTGCTATGGCGTCTTCGTGCCGTTTCTCTTGCGCTGAGGTTCGTTCCTCAAGAAGAGTTCTTGCAATCGATAGCTTCCCTCTCATCACCAGCCAGACGATGAGAGCGCCCAATGCAAAGCCGCTAATACCGATGATTATTTCTATCATTTCACTTCTTCTTCTTCTTTCATCTTGTTTTTAAGATAGTCTGCGAAAATGCGTGCAGCACTTTCAACTTTAGCGGCACAAGGACGCGTTTTGTAGTACTCAGCAGTCCGGGGAGATGCGATATAACTGCATGCTGCTTTCTCATGACCTTGAATGCCGAGAATCTCGGCGCAGATGAGACTGCCGTTCTGCTCTTTGGACTGTGCCAATAACTCCTGGACCACCTTGTAGCAGGCCGATTTCCCTGCTCGGTCGTCGCCCTCTGTCTGTCCGCAGTCTAACCCTACGAGCATGACAATGCCTGAAACAGCACCGCACATCATTCGCATCCGGCCTACGCCACCTCCGAAACCGGCGGCAATACGTTTGGCCATCACCTCGTCAAGACCATAGAGATCAGCAAAGGCTGCCAAGACACTTTGGGCACAACCATAGCCCGACATGAAGTTCTCGACAGCACGGGACACGCGTTCGTCTAATTCTTCGTTTGTCATAACATCTTATTATGCGTTTTTACGCGTGCAAAGATAGTGTTTTTTTAGAAAGAGTGTGAAAGAATTACAGATTATTGTCTTTTTTTTCTTCATGTCGTATTTTTATGCTATCTTTGCCGCACCTAATTAAGAACTTCATCATTCACATTATTATTAATTATTATTTCCAACAATGATTTACTCAACAGAAGTCAAAAACATGTGCAGTGTATGCAAAGGCGCATACCATGGGCCTGCTCCCATCCCCGAAGAGGGTAAGTGGATTCAGGCCAAGGAAATCAAGGACATCTCCGGTTACACCCACGGTATCGGTTGGTGCGCTCCTCAGCAGGGCGCTTGTAAGCTGAGTCTGAACGTGAAGGACGGTGTCATCCAGGAGGCTCTCGTGGAGACTATCGGTTGCACAGGTATGACTCACTCAGCTGCCATGGCCAGTGAGATCCTTCCTGGTAAGACTATCCTCGAGGCACTGAATACCGACCTCGTATGCGACGCTATCAACACCGCTATGCGCGAGCTCTTCCTGCAGATTGTTTACGGACGTACACAGAGCGCTTTCTCTGAGGGCGGTCTGCCTATCGGCGCTGGTCTGGAGGACCTTGGTAAGGGTCTTCGTTCTCAGACTGGTACACTCTATGGCACTGTTGCCAAGGGTACCCGTTACCTCGAGCTCACTGAGGGTTACATCACCAAGCAGTATCTCGACGAGAACAACGAGGTTTGCGGTTACGAGTATGTACACCTCGGCAAGATGATGGAGGCTATCAAGAACGGCATGGATGCCAATGAGGCTCTGAAGAAGTTCACCGGCTCTTATGGTCGCACAACCGAGGAGCAGGGTGCAGTGAAAGCTATTGACCCACGTAAAGAATAAAGGAGGATACGACTATGATTAGAAAAGTATATTTTGAGAGTCAGGAACGCCGTATCAACCAGGTGCTGGCAGCTCTGAAAGAGAATGGCATCAACAGTATTGAAGAGGCCAATGAGATTTGTGAGAAGGCAGGCGTAGATCCTTACCAGATGTGTGAGGACACTCAGCGTATCTGCTTCGAGAACGCTAAGTGGGCATACGTTTGTGGTGCTGCTATCGCTATCAAGAAGGGCGTGAAGAACGCTGCCGATGCAGCTGAGGCTATCGGTATCGGTCTGCAGAGCTTCTGCATCCCTGGTTCCGTTGCTGACGACCGCAAGGTAGGTCTTGGCCACGGTAACCTCGCTGCTCGTCTGCTCCGTGAAGAGACCGAGTGCTTCGCTTTCCTCGCTGGTCACGAGAGCTTCGCAGCTGCTGAAGGTGCTATCAAGATTGCTGAGATGGCTAACAAGGTGCGTAAAAAGCCTCTCCGCGTCATCCTCAACGGTCTTGGCAAGGACGCTGCTCAGATTATCAGCCGTATCAATGGCTTCACATACGTTCAGACACAGTTCGACTACTACACTTCTGAACTGAAGATCGTGAAGGAAGTTGCTTATGGCAACAACCCCAGCCGTCTGAAGGTGCGCTGCTATGGCGCTGACGACGTGCGCGAAGGTGTGGCTATCCTGTGGAAGGAGAACGTTGATGTCTCCATCACTGGTAACTCTACTAATCCCACCCGTTTCCAGCACCCCGTTGCAGGTACCTATAAGAAGGAGCGCGTGCTCGCTGGCAAGCCTTACTTCAGCGTAGCTTCCGGTGGTGGCACAGGTCGTACCCTGCACCCCGATAACATGGCTGCTGGTCCCGCTTCTTACGGTATGACCGACACCATGGGTCGTATGCACAGCGACGCTCAGTTCGCAGGTTCCAGCTCCGTTCCCGCTCACGTGGAGATGATGGGCTTCCTCGGCATCGGTAACAACCCGATGGTAGGTGCTACCGTCGCTATCGCCGTGGCTATCGACCTCGCTCTGAACCGCAAGTAATCGAATCCCGATAATCCGATATGAAAAGGACGACCCTAAGGTCGCCCTTTTCTTGTTGTATGTTTTACCTTTAGTTTTTTGCGGAGCTACTATTGCACAATTGCGGAGCTACTGTTCCGCAAAAAACAGCCCTCTTCCTTTACTCCTTCACATCCTCTGCCGCCATTGGCAAATTGTCCTCTCCTTCCATAGGATAGAATATAACGTTGTGATGCATAGAAACAACCTCTGTTTCACGGATTGCATCATCGTCTGACTCGTAATTTTTGAAATTCTCTGCCTGCTCGAAGATTTCCTTGAATACATCGTCCTGCGGAACTGGAGGATATCCGTGCTCGGCCAGAATAAGTATCAAATCCATTTGCAACTCCGCCTTGATATCCGATCGATTGGCCCAATCAGTATATTTCGACTTGTCATCCACCATCTGCTTCACGGCAGCAGAAAGCGGAATCAGCTTTTCTTCTGGATACTCAAATCCGAATTTATGAGCTATCTCTTTCAGAATATCATAGAAAGCCTTTTCCTCGTAGGTAATACCCAAGTCCTTGAACGATTTCTTCTCTTTATTGACCTCTTTCAATAATTCTGCCATCTGCTTAGCCACCTCATTCAAAACTTCCTCCGCAAAGATGGCATTGTCGCTACGATCATTATACTTCTGCACCAACGCATTCAGACGTTTCGTAAAGTCCACACCCTTCATCTTGTTCACTTTCTTGAAGTCGGTAATCACCGTTCGTAGTAGCTTCTCCATCAACTTCACCTTGGTATTGGGTAGCTTCAGCTTTTCGAGTCTGGCCATATAGTCTTGGCTCAGCAAATCCAAATCCTTTGTGTTGGCATTCACCTGAACCACCTCTTCAACGCCCTCCGACTGTAAGGCTTCTTCTATCATCTTGCTTACCTTACGATTCATCTGTGAGGCATCTGGTGCATCACCCTTCGTCAACTTATAGATGATAGAGCGTACTCCCGTGAAGAAGTGAATGTCCTCACGATCTTCATCTGTAATGCCTTCATGATTGGAACAGAGATTAAAGGCCGATTTCAGTTTCTTGGTGTGTCCCATAAACTGATTCTGCGTCTTCTCTGTTGCCTGCACAAATTCAGCTGCATGCTTCAGGCATTCCAACTGCTCCAATGGTGTTCCCATAGTAAACTTCGAGTAATCGAACTGGGCGAACATCCTACGCAGGATATCCAGTTCATCCTTCACCATTGTCAGCGATTGCTCGATAGTCTCTACATTATCACCAAGGTCACCACCTCCAGCATATTGCTTTAAAGCATTGTTCATATTGGTCTTGATGCCAATGTAATCCACAACCAAGCCTTTATCCTTGCCCTCATATACACGATTCACACGAGATATAGTCTGTACCAAAGTATGCTTCTGCAAAGGTTTATCGATATACATGGTATCCAGGCAAGGTACATCAAAGCCTGTAATCCACATCGATACCACAATGGCAATCTTAAAGTTCGACTCAGGATTCTTGAATAGCACATCGAGAGCCTTTCTGTCTTCATCAGAGCCAATCAGCTCACGCAACTCAGGAGCATCATCCTTATCGCGAGTCATCACCAGCTTGATACGCTCCACTGGTGTATGTTCACTATCACCAATCTTTTCTGCCCATTCAGGTCGCAAGGCTATAATCTGCTTATAAAGGTCGTAAGCAATAAAACGGTTCGAACACACAAACATGGCTTTTCCGCATACCGTACTGCCTTCCTCTATTCGTTTTTCGTAATGCGTCACAAAATCCCTTGCCACAACTGCCAGTCGCTGCGGATCGCCTAAAATCTTATCCATCTGAGTGACGGCCTTTTTGCTTTCTTCTATCTGGTATTCATTGGCTCCCAATTCAGCACATTGTTTGTAATAAGCCTCGATAGCCTCCAGTTGTTTGTGGTCAGCATACACCTTGGCCGCCCTCCCCTCATAGACTATTCTGCGCGTGATGCCATCAGCAACAGATTCTGTCATCGTATAAGCATCCACCACATCGCCAAACACATCTATCGTAGCATCGATAGGCGTACCAGTAAATCCAACGTAGGTAGCATTAGGCAGTGAGTCGTGCAAATACTTGGCAAAGCCATAACTGCGTTTTACGCCCTTATCAGTTATCTGTACGCTCTGTTCTATGTTTGTCTGAGAGCGATGTGCCTCGTCCGAAATGCAGATAATATTGGCTCTGTCAGAAAGCAAATTGATGTCCTCACTAAACTTCTGAATCGTAGTAAGGAACACACCCCCGCTTTTTCTTCCTCTCAACAATTTTCCAAGTTCCTCGCGAGACTCTACATTCACCACATTCTCATCGCCAATAAACTGCTTCGCATTCAGGAACAAGCCTGAAAGCTGGTCGTCAAGGTCAGTACGATCCGTTATCAGTACAATCGTAGGACTTGCAAGATGCTTACTCCTCATCAATATCCTTGTCAGATAGAGCATCGTCAGACTCTTACCACAACCAGTAGCGCCAAAGTATGTCCCACCTTTACCATCGCCATGAATATTGATGTGCGAGTGTTCCAGAATGTTATCATAAAGCCTATGGGTAGCAAAGAACTGCGGATAGCGACATACTATCTTTGTTTCGCTCTTCGATGTGTCTGGGAAGAATACAAAGTCCTTGATGACACTCAGTAGTCGTTCCTTTCTGAACAATCCTTCCATCATGGTATGCAGCGAGTCGATACCATCACCAGGTTTATCTGTTCGTTCTACTTTTCGCCAGGCATAGAAGAACTCATAGTCAGAGAATAGCGTACCATATTTATTATTCACGCCATCGCTGATGACAATGAAAGCGTTATAACGGAACAAGTCTGGAACATCCCTACGATAGCGCACCGTTAGTTGGGTGTAGGCATTCATAATGGTGGTATCCTCCTTCACGGCACTCTTGAACTCCAGCACCACTACTGGCAGACCGTTTACATAGACAATACCATCAGGAATACGCTTCTCCGCCCCTTTTATCTCCAGTTGGTTTACAATCTTGAAGATATTCTTGTCAACATTCTTAAAGTCTATCACCTCAACGAACAAGTCCGGCTGCGACGCATCTTCGCGCTTAATCGTAAAGCCCTCTGTCATCAGCCTATAGGTATGGGCATTCTGCTGATAAAGAGGCGCACCATTATCAGCCGTCAGCTTGGCTATCACGCGCTCTGTCTCTAAAGACGTAATACCTTCAGCACTATATCTGTCCATTAGATACATCCGCAAGTCATTACGCAGTAGCACATCCGACAATTCCTTGTGTATCGTCTCGCCGTTCTGGTAACTGTACCCTTGCTGCTCGAACAGTTCCATGATGCCCATTTCCAAGGCGTGTTCGTTGAATGGTGACATATTACTTACCTTTTAATAGTTTGATGTCTCGATCTAATTCCTTAATACTCTCCAGATGAACTCGCTCCTTTTCAATCTCCTTATATTTGTCATATTCTGCCTCTGCTTTCTGTTTGGCCAATTCATGCGAAATTTTACCAGGACCCTCCGAAACATTGCGTTCATTCAGTTTCAGAATCACATCTAGGCGTTCTTTCCAGTCTCGCATATACATTGGCCGATGTGCAAGGGCTTGAGATTCTGCGTATGCCAGATACTGTTCCACAATCAGTTTCAAGGCCTGCAATTCATCTTCTTTCAGATAATTCTTTCCTGTCAGAATATCTTGTTTCCTTACCTTCTCAACAGCACTTGTAGAAGTCAACCCCATCATTGGCAATGAAGCATTGGCTCTGTAATATACCAATTCCGCTGCCGTCTTTTCACTCACTGCCCACAGTAACTTATTCTGTACTTCTTTAAAGAACTGAATAGTCATTTCGTCTGATGGGTCGTAGTCTATACTTGTCCTATAGATGTCCTTGATTTGTTGATAGAATACTTTTTCTTCCAAACGGATTTCTCGTATCTTCTCAATCAGTTCACGGAAATAGTTCATGGAAGAGCCTTTCTTAAAACGCTCCTCATTCAAAGCATAACCACGGATAATGTAGTCGCGCAACCGCTGTGTCGCCCATATACGGAACAACGTACCCTGACGGGATCTCACCCGATAACCTACCGAGATGATGACATCGAGATTGTAGATGTTTGTTTCATGGGATTGCTCCAATCCCTGTATAGCACCGTGCTGAGTGGTTGTTCGGAATTTCCGAATAACCACTTTATCGTCCAACTCACCTTCTTCAAATATATGCTTAATGTGTTCGCTTATGGTCGCTTTCGATTTACCAAAAAGCATACACAATTGGCTCTGTGTCAACCATACCGTTTCATCCTGAAACAGCACATCAACTTTCACGTTACCATCTTCCGATTGGTAAAGGACTATTTCATCTTGTATCGGTATTATTTCTTCTTTCATTTCTTCTTTACATTCGTTTCAATATCGTTTTACAGTCGTACACATCTTCTGTATCATCGGTACAAAGCCTTTGTACTGGTAGTACAGAGGGCTTGTACTACAGCCATTCCGTTTCCTCTTCCATCCTGTCGAACTTTGTTTCGTAGCCAAACTTATGGAATATGCTGCTGATATACTGCTGTTCCTTTGGCGTGATGGGGCGCAAACCGTTGCGACGCAGGTAGTAAGAGCCACGACCGAAGTGATGAATCAACGTATTTCTCAGCGAGGCAATATGGTCGGCCTTCACTTCGTGGAACGAATCTTTCATGCTGTATGCCATCGTCGCCACCTTGTTAGGCTTGTAATAGCGACAAGACTTCCCACTGCAACGCACGGGATTCACTGCCGTCACCACCTCATCCTTCTGCTGTCCGCTTCGTGCCGCCAACCTGTGCAGACACTCATCCGCCAACGCACAATCATCATTGAAGCACAACAGATAGTGCTCCGGCATTGTTTCGTATTGTGGTTCCCTTTTGTTCATTAAGAAAATTCGAATAATATAAATTTATGCATTCCTGCGGATTGCTGCAACAATACTCTCTGTATTCCAACGAACGACTTCATCTGCTCTAGAACTAACAACAGATGAAACACGTTCATGCCCTCTTGGAATTACTCCAATGATAGGAATATTCTTTTCTTTTGCCTTATCTAGTTCCCAATTCATCCAATCACTAAATGAAGCATATAAACCAGCAATTCCCAAAACCACATCAGATGATGCTATCTTTTCAGACAATCGCTGTTTGATATAATTTGAGTTTAAAGAATTTATAGAATCCGTTGGAGGTACTTCAGTAAACTCCACATTAAAATATCCTCTTAATTTAAGAAGATTTCTTAAATCATTCAAATCATCTACATGTGACCATGAATGACTAATAAATACTTTATAAATCTTTGCCATGTTACTCTAAATATAACTGTTTCGTTTTTTCAAATGTATCTATTTGCCACTGAGCAGGTTCTTGTTCCCTAAACAATTTCTCATATTTTTCAGCTTCTTCAAATTGCTTCAATGCTAAGTAAGAATTGGATAATGTAGCATATTTCCACATTATTTCTTCTGGTTCTGTTTCTTCTAAAGATTTCTGAACAATAGTAATTATTTTTTCAAATGTCAATTTTGCCTCTACTTCAGAATGTATCTTCAAATCTCCTTCCAAAACAGTTGCTTTCATATACATACAATTAGCATAGTTCTCACCTGTATAATAATCTTCATACAAACTCCAACCTTTTTTATATGATTCAATAGCAGAATCCAAGAAACTATTATCATTTGTTTCCACCCATAGGCGTTTATATATGGCTCCCATAATTCCAAAAGTTTCTGTGTCAGATTGATTATCGATCTGCTCTATAATAGACAAAGCATCGGTTAAAGCTCTAAGTTTTGTTGGAGTTTCACTTTTATATCTACATAATGCTTGCTGTTGTATATAGTATTTGTCATTCTCGGCTTTCTTGCTCAATTTTTCCCACAATTGCTCTGCTTCGACAAAATCTTTAACATTCATCTTTTCCTTCGCTCTTTCTGTCAGGGCATAAATGGTATCTTCGTTATCTTTCAATTCACCAATTATACTCTGAATTTCATCTTCAGAGATTCTGGGTTGTTCTGTACTTGGTATAAAAGTATATAGGGGACTATCCACTCGCGGGTCAGAGACAACGCTTTTTATCAAATCACAAAGTTGTGGTATACATTTCTTTGTTTCTTGCTCAGATATTTCATTCCCTAAATGTTTATAACTAATCATCCTATCATGCGCAATATCAAAAGGTATTTTCCCTTCATCTTCTTTAATTATGATTGTAGAAAAAGGACGCAATGTATGTCTTACACCTAATTCATATATAGCATTAGGGTTAAAGGTTGAAATATCTGCTATTACAACATCAGCATAATACAATAATGCATACATACTTCTATCTATTATACCAGATTCTATTATCTCATCTGCTCGTATGCATTTGCAATTGGCTGCCTCTATTGCAGGACGGATTATTTTTTTATAAGTAGCATCCAAATCTATCGTTCGGTTTGTGTCTGGATCCTTTTTCTTTCCAAACCCCATTATTACAAAACAAACTTTTTTTTCCATAATAACTAAATCATTTAGGTCTTACAATAACTTCATTTGCAATTGGCTGACTGCGTTTATTAAAAGCCTGCTCTATATAAATATTAGGACTCTTTTTAAAATCCTCCCATTTTACCAAGATGCAATATCTATCACTTTCAGAATAAGCACATTTACCATGATTATTCAAATAGTAATTTCTGCCAAATTCTTTAATAACAGTTCTGTCTGTAATATCAACAATATTATGATTTCCATGACAAATCAAACATGGTTGAGTTCCTTTATATATCTCACCAAACATATGTGGTAGAACTACACCAAGGATACCATTTCTTGTATTACCAGTACCATTATAAAGTGAAGCTTGTAATTCTCGTTTAATATATTTTTGTTCTTCCCAACCTAGATTTTCCGAGCAATGGGAACCTATTAGAAAGATTGTCACAGTAGAATCAGAAAGGTAATCCTCCCTAATTTTTCTCATTATATAATCTTCATCATCTGATTCTATCGGAGTATTCAGTGATTTATCAATCATATCAACTTTATTATTATCAACCCATGATTGTATTGCCTTTTTATAGACTTCATCTTCTTTTTTGAATGAAATAAAACATTTGTGTCCCATTATTTATCTTTTTAACCATTCAACTAATGATATTCTTTTTCCTTCATACTCAACATAACATCCAGTAACTATATACTCATAATCGGATTTAATTACGGGGTATATCTGTAAATATTCACTACCAGAAAACACATCTCTGCGCTTTTCTGTAATAGGCATTATGGCAATGTTATTCCAATATTTTTGAGCATCGCCATATCCAAGTTCCCAGTTACACCATTTTGATGCTATAGCTCCTTCTGTAGCAAGGAAAATAAACTTCTTGCATTCCTTTATCTTTTGCTTTATTCTGCATGCAGTATCTCCGCATGTTTCTTTTGGCATACCTTCATCTAACCAATCAACATATACGAAGACACCAAGACTCTTTAACATACATATTACGTCTTCTAATACTATTACTTCATCATGCTTATGTGACAGAAAGACAGTTATTCCCTGTGATGGTACACCTGTACTTCTGTTATTTCTAGCCTCATTTAGAAGAACTGTATCCTCTGAGGGCTTTCTTGCATTTCTCAATTGTTCTTTAGATAATAAAAAATCTGCCATAACCCAAACATATTATTGCCCCATCTTCGCCAAAAGCAAAGACTGTAATTCGATTAATTTTGCGTTCTCTTTGTACAAGACAATCAGGTTGTCAAGTATTGGTACAAACAACATTTTTGTTTCTTTATCATTTAAAAATAATATCGGCTGTTGCGCTATGATTTCTTGACTCAAATTCTCCTGTGCCCCACCATTGGCCAACTTTTTTATATCTTCTTGGTTTGCCAACAAATGGAAGAATAAATAAGCTGCATCTTCCTTACTATGACATATCATATTGCAACATGCCTGATTGGTAGTAGTGTCACAACTAAGGTATGCAACTTGTGCAGCTGTAGCCCCATACATTGCCATTATAACAGAGCCTTGAGGTATTATCTTTGCAGAACTATTATCCAATCCAGTTTGGCTAATAAACTCCTCAACATTAATAATGATATTATTATGAACCTCTCCCGTCTTTAACCAAGGATAATCTTTCTTATCCCAATACTCATTTTGATTTCTGCTTGGCGTTCCACCAGATTTCATCTCTTTACAAAACTCTCCAATTGTTCCCATTCGCCAACCAGCGGGAAGGTTTTCTTTGTCGATGTTGTCAACAAACATTTTGCGGTAGAGAGTTTGGGCTGTGGCTTCGAGGGTCTGAATCATTTGCTCGTTGAGGTGGATGCGGTTGGTTAGTGTCTCGTATTCTGATATGATTTCACGTTGGAGAGTAATGGAAGGAATGGGTAGCACCATATCCATAAAAGCATTTTTATCCATTCCACCACGTACATCGGAATCAGTATAAAACCACGCATTTCTATCAAACTCTGGTCGAGAAAACCACATCATCAGATACTCTGGCATCAAAGCTTCTGGTTGCGTTATTTCAAACACGAAATAGGCTGGCGATACAATAATAGGATTGGTATCCGTTTGCATTGCCATTGGGATTTTCTCATCTCTACCAACGTGCATTAGGTTACATGCAAACTGATTCTTTGAAACAAGTTTATAGGCAGACAAATCCGTTCCAATGACATTAGCCACTGATGGCATGAAATGCTTATCAATGTTTATACCCATCGGTTTCGTAACCTTAAACTCCCGATTACGAACATTCACTTCTCTGATATAGTCACCTAAACGTTTGTATTCCATACCTTAGTTGTTCTTATTAATCAAGTTCACTACCACCTTCACCATCACATCTTTTTCTTCTGTACGGCTTTCGGCAATCATCAGGGTAAGGGCTACAAGGGTGTTGTCGGCCAGACGTTTCGACCCGTCAGCATGATAGAGGATATGGTTGTTATAGAGAAACCAGAGAAACAGCGTGGCTGCAATGCGCTTATTGCCATCACTAAAAGAGTGATTCTTCGTAACCAGATAGAGTAACATAGCAGCTTTCTCCTCTACGCTGGGATAGAGTTCTTCACCACCGAAGGTCTGATAAATCTGCCCGATACTGCTTTTGAAAGAGTCGTCTTTCTCATTACCAAAAAGAGAACTACCACCAAACTTATCTCGCAAACCTTCAATAGCCTCCATAGCGTTTTCATAGGTGGCATGGAATGGTTCTTCTTTCGTGGTCTTCTGAACTGTCAGTCGCTGATAATCGTAGTTGTCGAGGGTGTCGAGGGCATAGGTATAGTCTGTCACCACCTCAAACAGGGCATTGGTCTCATCGTTAGACAGCAAAGGTTGGTTCTGGATGGTACGCCCCAGCATACCAACCAGCTGGCGCAACTCGCCTATCTGCTCCTTGCGGAGACGCTCGTTGACGGCATAACCTTTGATAAGATATTCCTTCAACACTCGATTAGCCCATTTCCTAAATTGTACACCTCGTTTACTCTTGACACGATAACCTACAGACGTTACCATTTCAAGGTTAAAATACTCCTTTTCGTGAGTTTGCGTTTTCCCCTCTATAGCACCATGCTGAGTGGTATTCGCAAATTTTGCGACTACCACCTCATCGGCAAGTTCTTCCCTGAGAGCATTGTTTATATGCTTACTGATGGTTTTGTAGTCACGACCAAATAGATCCGCCAATTGCTGGCGGGTCAGCCAAATCATCTCATTCTCCAGACGAACGTCAATCTGCGTCTGTCCGTCCTCTGTTTGATATATGACAATCTTATTCTCTTCCATTTTTTATAAGCTATAGCCAAGTTTCTCAAAGAGTGATTTAAGTTCCTGCTTGCTTTCTTCCTCTTGTTTTAAGAGGTCGCTCATCTCTGACTGCAATTGGCGCATCTTAGTGTCGAAATCTATCTGCTCGTCGCGATTCTTAAACTCGATGTATTTGCTGGGTACGAGGCTCCAGCCTTTCTGCTCGATTTCATCAAGGGTAGCAGAGTAGCAGTATTCGGGCTCGTTGCGATAGGTTTGTTCATAGCCCTCACGCTGCCAATTATGGAAGTTCTCGGCTATCTGTTGTATCTGCTCTGGCGAGAACTGAATATATTTCTTCTCATAAGGTTCACCCCATTGGCGCAAATCAATAAAGAGTACTTCGTTTTCACGATTGCGATACTTCACCAATTTACCGTTCTGCTCAACATTGCGGGCTTTCTTGTTATTGTTCAGAATCCAGAGCGTCACGCTGATGTCCGTTGAATAAAACATATTACGAGGCAAAATAACGATTGCTTCAACCAAATGGTTCTGCAATAGCTGCTGGCGGATGGCCAACTCTGTGCCATCACCACTCAATGCGCCATTCGCCAAAAGAAAACCCGCAACACCGTTTGCAGAAAGCTTTGACGCAATATTTAGAATCCAACCGTAGTTGGCATTACTCGTTGGCGGCACATCATAACCCACCCATCGAGGATCGTCTTTCAGTTCATTCTCTGCTCGCCAAGCCTTCTGGTTGAAAGGAGGATTGGCCATAATGAAATCAGCCTTCAAGTCCTTGTGCTGGTCGTTGTGGAACGTATCAGCAGCCATTTCGCCAAGATTACAAGCGATACCACGAATGGCAAGGTTCATCTTTGCCAGTTTATAAGTGGTATTGGTATATTCCTGACCATATACAGAGATGTCGCGCTTGTTACCATGATGGGCCTCAATGAACTTCATGCTCTGCACAAACATACCACCAGAACCACAACAAGGATCATAAATCTTGCCACGATAAGGCTCAATCATCTCGGCAATCAGATTGACAATAGTCTTTGGCGTGTAGTACTCTCCTTTACCCTTACCTTCCGCAATAGCAAACTTTCCAAGGAAATACTCATAGACACGACCAATAAGATCATTCTCTGGGTCTTTCAGCGTATCAATCTTATTGATTTCATCGAGCAAGGCAGCCAGTTTAGTACGGTCTAAGGATAGGCCCGCATAGTAATTGCTGGGGAGGGCGCCCTTCAAAGTAGGGTTGCTCTGCTCTACCTTTGCCAAAGCCTTATCTATCTTAATGGCAATATCGTTCTGCTTGGAGTTCTCAATCAGATAGTCCCAACGGCTTTCAGGTTCCAGATAAAAGACATTCTTAGCGTTATAAAACACAGGATTATCAGCAAATGCCTCTTTGCCTTCTGCCACCAACTCCTTGCGTCGCTCTGTAAAACGGTCGTTGGCATACTTTAGGAAAATCAGACTTAGCACCACGTGCTTATACTCTGATGGCTCCACAGAGCCACGCAGTTTATTCGCCGACTCCCACAAAGCCTCTTCAATCGCTTTCTCTTTTATCTGTTTCTTTGCCATAATATGTTCTAATCGCGCCGAAATGACATTCAGCCATTTAAAAGGCATTTCTTTTTATCGCGCCTTACCTTTCGAGCACAAAATTAGCGAATAAAACTGTTTAAACAAAGAAAAAACGCCAGAATTTGCGCGGGAGAACGGAATTACATAGTAATCAAAAATGTCTGGACAAAAATGAAAAACGTCTGGACGTTTTTGGGAATTCGTCCGGACGTATTCTTCGATGCCTATATACGTGTAATTCCAAGGTATAGACCTATAGCTCCAAAGGTCTATACTTGTAGCCTAAAAGGTCTATACCTTTTGGCCCAAACGTCTATACCTTTTACGCGATACCTCTTTACCTTTGGAGGAGTTGGTCACAGAGGGCGGGTTTGTTGGTGGTGATGTAATCGACACCGAGGTCGCGCATCGCGCGGATGTCGTCAGGCTTATCAACGGTCCATACATTTACATTCATCCCTAAAGCATGGGCTTCTGCCACCCATTCGGGATGCTTGCGGAAGACTTTGATGTTATAGTCGATGCCCGTCAACCCCATCTGATGCACTTCCGCCGGTGTGCGATTGCCTGAGAGGTAGGCGATGTCGGCAGTAGGAGCCAGCTGGTGAATGGTCTCGCAGGCTTCGATGGAGAAGGAGATGTAGAGCACTCGGTCCTCGACGCCGTATTTGCGGATCGCTGCAACGGCTGCAGTGGCACAGTCGCGGCTACGCTGTGGGTCGCGGTGGCTTTTGACTTCCACGACGAGTCGTGTGGGGCTCTTGCTCTTCTTCAGGATCTTCAGCAGGTCTTTCAATTGGGGCATCTTTTCACCATTCTCCAGGCGCAGCTTCTTACAGGCGGCGTAGGTGGTGTCCTGCAAGCTGATACCTTCATAGGTTGGGTCATGGTTGACCATAATATGACCGTCGCGCGTAATCCAGATGTCTATTTCAGAGCCAAAGATGCCGAGGTCTAGGGCACGGCGCAACGAGGTGCGCGAATTCTCGGCGGAACCTTCTGGCATCCAGTCGCCACGATGGGCTATGGTCTGGGGGCAAATGTTTTGGGCGCCGATGTTGAATACAGCGCAGAAGGTAAGCAGTACAAGGAAAATCGTTCTTTTCATCATATTCAGCGTTTTCGTAGTTGCCAGAAGGCGACGGCAGAGGCGGCGGCCACGTTGAGGCTATCAACGCCATGGGCCATCGGGATGCGGACAACATAGTCGGTGGCGGCTATGGTGGAGTGGGGCAGACCGTCGCCCTCGGTGCCCATAATGATGGCGAGGCGAGGCTCGGCGGCGAGGGCGGGATCGTCCAAGGAGACAGAATCGTCAGTAAGAGCCATCGCTGCAGTGCGGAAACCAAGGGTGTGCAGGCAATCGGTATAATGGCCATCGGTAGGCGCTTCCATCCAGGTCCAAGGGACAAGGAAGACAGAACCCATAGAAACACGAACGGCACGTCGGTTCAGCGGGTCGCAGGAGTTCATGGTGAGGAGCACGGCATCGATGCCCAAGGCAGCTGCCGAGCGGAAAATGGCACCGATGTTCGTGGTATCGACCACTCCGTCAATCACCACGACGCGACTGGCATCCTTGCACACCGTTTCGAGAGATAAGGGCTGAGGACGACGCATGGCGCAGAGCACTCCACGCGTGAGAGTGTAGCCCGTCAACTCGGCCAGCAGCTCCCGCTCCCCCGTATAGACAGGGATGTCACCCACGCGGGCAATGATGTCGGCAGCATCTCCTTTGATATGGCGGCTTTCACACAGCAGAGCCAACGGCTCATAGCCTTGATCCAACGCTACACGGATGACCTTCGGACTTTCCACGATAAAGACTCCTTTCTCGGGTTCCAGCCGATTGCGCAACTGGGCCTCGGTGAGCGTAGCAAAGACCTCAATACCGGGATGACTGAGGGAAGTGATGGTGATGATGGCCATGATAGCAGCTTTTTTTTGCGTGTCAAAGGTACTGCTTTCTTGAATAAGCACCAAAGGAATCTCTTTTTTTCGGACTTTTTGACTCACCCAAATGATAAAATATGTACCTTTGCACCCCGTTAAGCATAAATAAAATAGATATGACTATTCCTCAAATTCCAGTCCTGTTGCTGACAGGTTATCTCGGTAGCGGTAAGACAACGCTCCTCAATCGTATCCTCAACAACCGTCGCGGCATCCGCTTCGCTGTCATCGTGAATGATATCGGCGAAGTGAATATTGATGCTGACCTCATTGAGAAAGGCGGCGTAGTGGGGCAGAAGGATGATAGTTTGGTGGCGCTACAGAACGGTTGCATCTGCTGCACACTGAAGATGGACCTTGTGGAACAGCTGCGTGACATCACTCGTCAGCAGCGTTTCGACTATATCGTCATTGAGGCCAGCGGTATCTGTGAGCCGGCTCCTATTGCACAGACCATCTGCTCAATCCCCACGATGGGTCTAGAATTTGTCAAGGATGGTGTTCCTGTGCTGGATAGCATTGTCACGGTAGTAGATGCCCTTCGGATGCGCGATGAATTCGGCAGCGGCGAGTCACTGCTGCGCCCGAATCTGGACGAGGATGACATTGAGAATCTTGTCATTCAACAGATTGAATTCTGTAACATTATCCTGCTGAACAAGGCTTCGGAAGTGTCACCGGAAGAGCTGGGACGTGTGCGCGAAATCATCCGTGCCCTGCAACCCAAGGCAGAGATCATCGAGTGCGACTACTGCGACGTGGATTTCGATAAGCTTCTGAACACGAAGATGTTTGATTTCGACAAAGTGGCCACTTCTGCAGCCTGGATTGACGCCATTGAACATCATCATGGTGAGGAAGGAGAGGATGAGGATGACGATGACCATGACGAACATGATCATCATCACCATCATGACCATGAAGACCATGATCATCATGACCATGAAGACCATGACCATGATGAGCACGAACATCATGAACATCACCACCATCATCACCATCACCACGATGATGAGGGCGAAGCTGAGGAATATGGTATCGGAACCTTTGTTTATTATCGCCGTCAGCCCTTGAACCTTGGTTTGTTCGATGAGTTCGTGGCGCGTCACTGGCCTCGCACCATTATCCGTGCCAAGGGCATCTGCTGGTTCTATGGTGAGCCTGATACCTGTTATGTCTTTGAGCAGGCAGGCAAACAGGTCAGTCTCCGTGATGCCGGTAAGTGGTATGCCACGATGCCGGCGGATGAGCTGGAGGCTTTCAAGGCGCAGACACCTGGCCTCGTCCGCGACTGGGATGAGTCTTATGGAGACCGTATGCAAAAGCTGGTCTTCATCGGGCAACATCTGGATCGCGAAGCTATCACGCGCGAACTGGATGCTTGTCTGGTAAAGTAAAAAGATTATCCGATAAGGAAGATAGCTGGAATCTTGGAAAGGTCAGGCCGTGACTGGCGTTTCCATTCGGCTACGGTATGTGTACGAATCCATTCGTTCTCGGTGGTGATGCCTGCGGCTACACAGATACGTGTCTGGGCGTGTAGCGTCTGACAGAGCGTGTCGAATAGTTTAGTGTTGCGATAAGGTGTTTCAATGAAGAGTTGTGTCTGATGTTCCTGTATGGCGCGGGTCTCCAGCTGTTTCAGACGTTTTATGCGGTCGGCAGGGTCAATGGGCAGGTAGCCATTGAAGGCGAAGCTCTGACCGTTCAGGCCTGATGCCATCACTGCCATAATCATCGATGAAGGGCCTACCAAGGGCACTACTTTCAAGCCTTTACGTTGGGCGATGGCCACCACGTCGGCACCGGGGTCTGCAACAGCTGGGCAGCCTGCCTCGGAGATAACGCCCATGCTCTCGCCAGCTTCCAAAGGCTTCAGATAACGGGCAAACAGATTGACATCGGCGTGCTTGCCCATAGGATAGAAGGTCAGCTCGTCGATGTTGATGTCGCGATCTACACGCTTCAGGAACCGACGTGCAGAACGCACTTCTTCAACAATGAAATGCTTGATACTGAGGATTATCTCTTTGTTATATGCCGGCAGTACGTGTTCCTGCGGGGTGTCACCCAATTCAACGGGGATAAGATACAGGGCAGGAGTCATAGATTACAATATTGCATATAAGCGGTAATGGCATCGTTGACAATGGCATCGCGGTTCATTTGAGCGCGTTGCTCATCGGAATAGTATTCACGATATAGAGGGAAGTCTGCGCCGAGGTATTTGTCGAGGCTAATGCCGATCAGCGTATCGCCGACCACGATGCTCTGCTTGAGGCAAGAGATTTGAGTATAGACGTGAGGCTTTTGGAAATCAGGATGTTGCTTCTTGATTTCTTCAAACGCGCGGTCGAAGTCTTTCTCCAAATCACTCATGTCAGCATACTGGCGGTGAACTTCGTCCAAAAGCACCTGCACGGTTGAATCAAGATAGTAATAGCGAAGGCGGAGCTCCACATCGGGCTCGTTCACGCGGCCAATATTTAACACGTCCTCAATGAGTAGCTTGGTTTCCATGGGGTACTGCGTATTCATTCGTCGCAGCGCCGCATAACTTCCTAATGAGACATATTCATCAAGGATGCGGTCGAAACGGTCGATACCCACCTCTATATGCTGGTTGTGGCCTAAGGAATCACCTTCCCACGGCTTAAACAGCCAGCCCCACACGCCAACCGCGCAGAGCAGGACAAGGAGAACATAAAACGGCCACGAATGTCTCACTTTTTCTTTATCTTTGTTAAATTACGGGACAAAGATAGTGAAAACTTGTTTAGGCTCCAAAAGAATTGCTAAAAATATGAAAATAAATATTAAAATTAGCGTAAGAGGTCCGAATAAGTATGCTTACGCTTGAGATGATAGCCTACGAGGAGGCTTGCAGGATACTGTTCAGGAATCGGGTCAAGGACGGAAGCCGAAAGGTTGGCGGCGCGATCGGCGGCGAAGTCTTTCTTGATGCGGCAGAACTCATGGCGAGCACTCCATACGGCACAGAAACTGCGACGCTCTCCCTTGAGTAAGAATACGAGAGAAGCCAGGGCGTCAAGCCAGAAGCGCAGGAACATCACGCGGCGCAGACGACGCTCGGGCAGGTTCTTGTAGAGCAGTAAAAGGTTGTTGCGGAAGTTGAGGAATGTCTTGCGGGGATTCTCCTTGGGGAGTGTGCCGCCACCGACATGATAGACGACAGACTGAGGTATGCAGACGATACGAAAACCGCGCGAACGAAGGCGCCAGCAGAGATCTATCTCCTCCTGATGGGCAAAGAAACGACCATCGAGCCCGCCGACTTCCCAATAGACGTTGGAACGGATGAGAAAAGCAGCACCTGTAGCCCAAAAGACATCTGCCACAGTGTCATACTGCCCTTTGTCTTCTTCAACGGTTTCGAAGAGACGACCTCGGCAGAAGGGATAACCCAGATAGTCGATATAGCCGCCGGCAGCGCCTGCATATTCGAAATGGCTACGGGTATGTTCGGCGCGAAGCTTTGGCTGGCAGGCGGCAACGTCAGGATGTGTTGCCATATAGTCAAGTAGCGGCTGCAGCCAGCCTTCGGGCGTTTCCACGTCAGAGTTCAGAAGAAAATAGTAGTCATAGCTCGTGCCGACTCTGCGCAGCGCCTGGTTGTAACCTTCAGCAAAGCCGTAGTTCTGGTCGAGGGAGATGACTTCCACCGTCGGGAACTCTTCGGAGAGAACCGTGAGGCTGTCATCTGTGGAACCGTTGTCGGCCACAATGATGTGCGCCAAGTCTCTTGGCGTGTGAGCCATGACGGAGGGGAGGAAGCGGCGGAGCATCTGGGCTCCGTTATAGTTGAGGATGACTATGGAACAAGACCCACCCCCCAGCCCCTCCCTGTGAGGGAGGGGAGTAGTCACCTTCGAGTTCTTGTTATTATTCATCATATTTTGTTATTATTATCCAATTCTTGTTAGGTAATTACTCCCCTCCCTCACAGGGAGGGGGGTCTGTTGGGTCTGCCCTTAGTGCAGTATGGTCGGCATTCCAACCATTGAGACGAAGGGGTAGGAGGGTGTTGTCGAGCCCTTGGCCTCGGTATTCTATTTTGATATAATTATCGGTAAATCCGTTGTACAATCCCGCTTTGCGTGAGTGCTCAAGAAGAACAGGGCGGGTAGAACCGATGAAACAGGCATAGAAAGCCTGTAGCTTCTCATTGCTAATGGCCAGGAGGCGCTGGCTACGCTCGTGCTTCTCCTCAGGGCGGACCACATGAGGGATGCGGAGGGCAGCAGTGCCTGGACGTTCACTATAGCTGAATACGTGGAGCTGTGAGATGGGCAGCGAGGCGATGAAACGTTCAGCCTCGTCGAACAATTCGGCTGTCTCGCCACGTGTCCCCACAATGACATCCACGCCGATGAAAGCATCAGGCATCAGCTCGCGTACGCGCGCGACCTTATTATAAAATAATTGGGTGTCGTAGCGACGGTGCATCAGACGCAGGACTTCGTCGGAACCAGATTGCAAGGGAATGTGGAAGTGCGGCATGAAAGCACGGGACCGGGCGCAGAACTGCAGAATCTCATCGGTCAGCAGATTGGGCTCGATGCTGGAGATGCGATAGCGCTGTATTCCTTCTACTTCGTCTAACGCCCGCAGGAGATTCAGAAAAGATTCTCCAGTGCTGCGGCCGAAATCACCGATGTTTACGCCAGTGATGACAATTTCCTTGCCGCCTTTGTCGGCAGCCTGACGTGCCTGCTCCACCAATGAGGCGATGGAGCCGTTGCGACTACGCCCGCGTGCAAAAGGAATGGTGCAATAGGTGCAGAAGTAATTGCAGCCGTCCTGCACCTTCAGGAAATAACGCGTGCGGTCGCCACAGGAACAGGAAGGAACGAAAGTCTCGCCATTTTGGACAGAACTGCCGTTGGCAGCTTTGTCCAAAATAGCGAGACTAACTCTCTCCACGACTTTTCCTTTTTCATTCTGTCCTAAGACGAGGCTCACGCCTTCGATGGCCGAAACCTCTTCGGGCTTGAGTTGCGCATAGCAACCGGTCACGACAACTAAAGCGCCTGGATGCTGGCGAACGAATTTGTGAATCGCTTGTCGGCACTTGTGGTCAGCCACTTCCGTCACGCTGCATGTATTGATGATGCAAATGTCTGCAATCTCACCCTTCCGAACCTTTCGGACGCCAGCTTCAGACAGTTGTTGTCCAATGGTGGCTGTCTCGGCAAAGTTCAGCTTGCAACCGAGCGTGAAGTAAGCTGCTTTTTTCCCTTGTAGAACGGCAAGTGAATTCATGCGTTATTTTTCGTTTTCGCGTGCAAAGATAGTGCTTTTCTGTTGGAACAGCGAGCGTAAGCGCTTTTTTAACAATTCAGCACCCGTTTGATAATGAATCGTTTGCGGAAAATGCTAAAAAAAAGTTCGAAAAAAGTCGCTTAAAAAAGTACAACGTATCTAAAAAGTCCGTACCTTTGCATCGTTTTAAAAAGCAAATGATTGTTTTACAGTATTAAAAAGCAAAAAAGAAAATGAAAAAGGTTGCATTTATGTTCGTAGCCGCTCTGGCTATCTCTTTCGCTTCTTGCGGTGGTCAGACAAAAGCTGCTGATGAGGCTGACAGCACTGCTTGCGACAGCGCAGTTGTTGAGGAAGTTGTTGACAGCGCAGTTGTTGACAGCGCAGCTGTTGAGGTTGCTGAAGTTGCTGCTGAGTAATCAGACGCAGGTTCGCAAACGAACATCAACAAATTATCTAAAGGTCTCACGGAAGTGAGGCCTTTATTGTTTGTTTTACTCTGACTCTGCTATGGACAAGAGCATATTCTGGTCTGTAGAAATAAGAATCAATAAAAGAAAAGCGGTTGCCCTGGAAAGAGCAACCGCTTTGTTATTCAGATTGTAGTTTCTTAAGCTTCTTCGGGAGCGTCCATGCTCTCGAGTACTTCCTGCTCGTCAGCCAGTTCCTGAGAAACTTCGTCCTTTGCGGGAGCAGCCACGGGAGCTTCCTTAACAGGTGCTGCAATGGGTGCGTCGGAGACGACGGTAACAGGAATGTTCACGCTGACTTCCTTGTGCAGACGTACAACGGCATTGTGTTCGCCGATGGTCTTAACGTCCTTGATGGTAATGAGCTTACGGTCGATATCGAAGCCGAGCTTGCTGAGCTCCTCAGCGATCTGTACGTTGTTGACACTACCATAGATAGTACCTTGAGCGCTCACCTTAGCGGTGATGGTCAAAGCAACACCCTGAAGCTTGTCAGCGACAGCCTGAGCGTCGTTCTTGATCTTTTCGAGCTTCTTGGCCTTCTGCTTCAGCTCTTCAGCCAGCATTTTCTTAGCGCTTTCAGAAGCAATAACGCCCTTACCCTGAGGAATAAGATAGTTGCGGCCGTAGCCGTCCTTCACATTAACGATGTCGTGCTTGTAACCCAAGCCGATCACATCTTCTTTCAGAATGATTTCCATAGTGCTTATTCCTCTTTATGTTATTTCATCATGTCAGTTACAAAGGGAAGGAGAGCGAGGTGACGAGCACGCTTTACAGCCTGAGCCACACGACGCTGATACTTCAGAGAGGTTCCGGTGATGCGGCGGGGAAGAATCTTACCCTGCTCGTTGAGGAACTTCTTCAGGAACTCGGGATCCTTGTAATCAATATACTTAATGCCACTCTTCTTGAAACGGCAATACTTTTTCTTCTTGACGTCAACGGTGGGCGGGGTCAAATAACGGATTTCTGTCTGTGCCATTGCTTAGTCCTCCTTTTTAGCTAATTTGTTTCTTCTCTTTTCAGCATACTCTGCTGCATACTTCTCGTTCTTAACGGTCAAGTAGCGGAGCACACGCTCATCGCGACGGTAGTTAACCTCAAGTTTACTAATGAGTGTGGGTTCAGCCTTGAACTCGATCATTGCATAGAAACCTGTCGATTTCTTTTCAATGGGATAGGCCAGCTTCTTCAGGCCCCACAGCTCCTCGTTCAAAATCTCTGCGCCACCATCGGTGAGGAGACCCTTGAACTTTTCGACCGCTTCCTTCATCTGATCTTCAGACAAAACGGGAGTTAAAATGAAAACGGTTTCGTACTGATTCATAATACGTTAAATGATTAATAATAGTTGTTTTTGCAAAAATGCTCGGCAAAGGTACTGCTTTTTTCTGATTTGACAATGCTTTTACATCGATTTTCTGAAAGAAGTTGTCAAAAAGTTCCTTCCCGAAGGCTTGAAAAGGAAAAAACACTTGCTTTACGTCATTTTTTCCTCAAAACGTTTCGCGCATTCAGCTATTTTTGTTTATTTTGTGCTGTCAAACCAATAATTTGTACACTTCCAGTCGTTCTTTCAATAAAAAATACTCAATAACATGAAACTTTACTACGGTATTATCACCTCTTTGGTGGGTGCACTTTTACTCATTCTCAGCTACCTCTTTGGCTGGGTGGATTCCAATTTCGTTCAGTTCTTCGCTCTCTTGCTGGTGATTGTAGGCATTGGCCTTCACATCTATTTCAATTACAAGAAGCCCAAGTACGATGAGAATGCAGCATGATGTATAAAAGAAAAGGATCGCAAATGCGGTCCTTTTCTTTCGTTTCTATTTCTTTCGTTTCTTATTCTTCTTCCATCTGGGCAATCAAACGATAGCCCTTTCCGTGTACGTTGTTGATCTCAATATCAGGATCATCTTTCAAGTGCTTGCGCAGCTTGGTGATATAGACGTCCATTGAACGAGCATTAAAGTAGTTGTCGTCAATCCAGATGGTCTTCAAGGCCAATTCACGTTGCAGCACTTCGTTGGCGTGAGCGCAAAGCAGGATGAGCAGCTCGCTCTCCTTGGTGGTCAGCTTTGTCTGGCGGCCATCAATGCTGAGAATCTGACGCTTGGTATCGAAGATGAATTTGCCGATATGATAAACAGCAACATTTTTCTGCTGTTTGCCATGAACGCGACGCAAGATGGCTTCCATGCGCAATACGAGTTCCTCCATTGAGAAGGGCTTCGTGATATAGTCGTCAGCACCAATCTTAAATCCTTCAAAGATGTCCTCTTTCAGGTTCTTGGCGGTCAGGAAAATGATGGGCACTTCCTGATTCACCTGACGGATTTCCTGTGCCAATGCAAAGCCGTCCATCTTGGGCATCATCACGTCCAGCACACACATATCGTAGGCATTCTTCAGGAATGCTTTGTAACCAGCTTCGCCGTCCGGGCATAGATCTGCTTCGTAGCCTTTGGCCTGGAGATACTCGCGCAACAACATGCCGAGGCTCTCATCGTCCTCGCAGAGTAAAATCTGGAGTTTCTTTTCTTCTTGTGTCATAGTTGTAGTCTTTTAATGTATGATAGTTAAAATGTTAATCTATTAATCAATTAATGGGAGTGTAATCACGAATTTGGTTCCCTTACCGATTTCACTTTCGGCTTTGATGCTTCCGTGCATCAAATCAACCATCGTCTTCACATAGGCTAACCCGAGTCCAAAACCCTTCACGTCGTGCTGGTTGCCTGTGTGTACGCGATAGAAACGGTCGAAGATGCGTTTCAAATTATCATGTTTGATGCCGATGCCGTTATCCTCCACGACGATAACCAGAGATTTCCCTTGTGTCTTTGTGGAAACAGTTAGCTCTAACGGCACGTCTTCCCTGCGATACTTCACGGCGTTGTCCATCAGGTTGAAGATGACATTCGTAAAATGCATCTCATCAACATAGATGGCGGCGTCTTCAGCATCGAGCTGCGCTGTGAGCGTGCCGCCGTTCTGCTTCACTTTCAACTGGAATGTCTTCACCACATCGTCGATGACGCTATTCGCATCGATTTCCTTTTCGTTGAAGCGAATATTGTTACGCTCATAGAGCGACATCTGCAGCACCTTCTCTACCTGGAAACGCAGGCGTTTGGTCTCGTTCACAATCACGCCAGACAGGTTGTCTATCATCGCATCGCTTTTCTTGATGCTCTTGTCACCTAACATCTGTGCAGCTAAGGAGATACTTGAGATCGGCGTCTTGAATTCGTGTGTCATGTTGTTGATGAAGTCATTCTTCATCTCCGTATCACGTTTTTGTCTCACAATGAGCCACACGGTGAAGCAGAATGTCAAGAAGAGCACGATAGTAAACACCAGCGAAGGAATAATCGTCCTCACAACGCCTGTGATGTAACGGTCCATCTCAGGGAAATGAACACGTAGGACACCCATCTTCTGCGAGGGGTCGTTGCGGAAAAGTGTCTGGGTATATGAATAGTCCGCTCCTTTTTCCGAATAGTCTGCGCATCGGAACACTTCTTCACCGTTCGTGTCATAGACACTGAAGTGATAGGTCAAATTAATGCCGACAGCCTCCAACTCTGAGCGCATATTCGACTCCAGCAGGCGGAAATCCACACGATCGCGGAAATCTTTCTCGCTCGCGTTATATAATATGGTATAGATGACTTCGTCCAATACTCCTTTCTGATAGAGATAGGCGTTTTTTACAAATTCCTGAAAGCGTTGGCTGGCAGCGTCCAGTGAGGAGACGGGTTTCAGCGTCAATGCTTTCGGCATCTGTGAAGGACGATTTGTCTGTGTCTGAATCTTGAAGGGTGTGTTGATGCTGTCGCCAAGTTCTAATGAAGCCTGAATGCGTTGATGATGCATCTGTCGTGACAGATTCTCTACTTCGTAGCCCGACTTCGATGCTACCATCTCCAGATAGCGGAATGTCTCATTGCGCTCCATGTCACGACTCGTTTGGTCGAGTGCGCGGAATACATTCTCGTCAAACTCTTCCTTACGCATCTTCACCATTGCTTCCACAATCCGGCTTTGCAGGAACAGTAAGCCGAAGAATGAAACACCTATGATCAAGCTGATGACAATGATGATGGATCGCTTCATGAATAATCTTTTGACGTTTTTCTGATACAAAAGTACGTTAACAATTCCATTATGACAAATAATCATGCCTGAACCGCCAAGGATTTTAACATCATTAAAGGTGAAAATGGATATTTTGGTTCAAATACGTTCTTTTTCTAAAATCCTTTTGCTCGTCTCAAATAAATACGTAACTTTGCACCACAACAAATTAATAGCTTACTTTTTATGAAAACCGTTTTCTCTACATTCCTCTTTCTTTGCTTGAGCGCCTGTGCATTGGCGCAGCCGTTGGCATCGCCTCAAATCCTGTATCAGAACTATGATCAGTACAATATCCCTTATCGTATTCCAGCCATTACAACGACGAACAAGGGAACGCTCATCGCTATAGCTGACAGGCGATATTGTTATCTGGATATCGGCTATGGGAAGATTGATATTGTGGCTCGCACGAGCAAAGATAATGGTTGCACTTGGTCGCCAGATACGGTGATTCAACGTGGTTCGGGCATTGAAGGTTCTTTGGATTGCGGTTACGGTGATGTAGCATTGGTGGCTGACCGCAACAGCAAACGAGTGCTTTGTATGTCTGTCACAGGTAATGTCATATATATAAAAGGTACGCGCGAGAATCCCAACCGTATCGCTCGTTGGTACAGCCCTGATGGAGGTAAGTCCTGGACGAAGGCAGAGGATGTCACAGATGCTTTCTACACGATGCTTCCCAATACGCGCACGATGTTCATCGGCTCAGGTCGCATCATGCAGAGTAGGGTAGTGAAGAAAGGAAAATACTATCGCCTATACTGCTCTGTTCTAACCCGTACTCAGATGGATGACAAGGATATAGCCTGCAACTACGTTATCTATAGCGATGACTTTGGTGGCTCATGGGCAGTGCTGGGTGGTTCCACTTTGGATGGTCACGATAGTCCGTGCATAGACGGCGATGAACCTAAAACAGAAGAGTTGCCCAATGGTGATGTCGTCCTGTCATCACGCAAGTGGTATGGCCGTTTCTTCAACGTCTTTCATTTTAATGATATTCGCAACAACCAGGAAGCAGGCTCGTGGGGCACTTGTGTAGCTAGTCACGATGAGGTGGGCGGCATTAAAGTCGGAGCCAACTCCTGTAATGGCGAGATTCTGTTGGTGGACGCCAAGGAGGTGAGCACTAAGCGTCGTGTTAAACTGATGTTGCAGTCGATTCCTTGCGGCGAGAAACGCACGGATGTCGGCTTCTGGTATAAGGAAATCATTCCCAATGGTATCTATTCACCTCGTGCTTTTGCCCAGAACTGGACACGTGGTCTGCAGGTGTCAAACACCACTTCAGCCTATTCCACGATGACGCTCCAGAAAAACGGCTGCATCGGTTTCTTCTATGAGGAGAACGAGAAGAACAACGGCTATGACCTTGTCTATCTGCCGCTCTCCATTCAGCAAATTACCAATGGTCGATTTAAGTAAGAGTGTTGGAGATTCTGTAATGTAAAGAATCTTCAAATGCTCTTTGAACCCTTTATTAGCACCCCTTAAAGAAAAAACTTGCTGCCCTTAAGGATAGCAAGTTTTTCTATTAATAGTAGCAATTATTTCCTTTAATACTCGTTTTTGCGCGAAAATTGCTTGTCGTAATCTTTCGCTTTATGCCTCTTTCCTGTCATCGATGTTGTCTCCTTCCGTTGGTGCCATTTTAGAGAAGTCATCAAGGCCAGCTCCAATGAGAATGTTGTACCACTGGATGAGTTTCTTTACGTCAGAAGGATGAACGCGGTCGCGGTCGAAGCTGGGAAGAATCTCAGCAAAGTAGTCGAAGAGCTGCTCCTTGGAAGCCTTCTTATAATCTAAGCTGCTCTTGGCACCTTTCTCCTTGTCCTTCATGCTGGTCAGCACGTCTGCCAAGGGTACTTCCTCGTCGTCAGTGTACATAGCGATATCTGCGAGTGAGATGACACGGTCGGTGGCAAAGGCGGGCATACGAAGATGTTTGTCATCAATGCTCTCCACGATCAGGTTTCTGTTGCCGCGTGATACCAGTTTATACAGGCCTGGTTTACCTGCAATTGCTAAAATTGTCTCAAGCATAGTTGTGTGTTATTGATTGAATGATTTCTTCTATTTGTTCTTTCAGGCCGCGTCCATCGTTGATGATGACGAAGTCGGCGTGCTGAAGATAGGCTTCACTTGATTCCTGCAGGGCCATCCGTTGCATGATTTGCTCTCGCGAGGATGCATCACGCTGCAGGGCACGTTGTAATCGTAACTCCTTAGGAGCATCCACGACCAACACCTTATTTAATAGTGGGGTCAGTCCTGCCTCAACGAGGATGGCGCTTTCCACGGCCACCATTATCTTACCACTCTGTTCCTGCTCCCCTGCCCATCGCAGGAAATCCGCTTTGACGGTTGGATGTACGATGGCATTTATCTGGCGGACGTGCTTCTCATCGGCAAAAACATATTCCGCCAATAATGGCTTGTTCAGTGCTCCGTCAGGGAGATACGCCTCATTTCCCACTAATGTTGTCAGCTGTTCACGAATGGCTGGAGAATCGGTCATCAGGCGTTTAGCCTCACGGTCACAGTCATATATGGGGACTTGATATAGCTCCGTTAGAAGACGAGAGACATAGCTCTTTCCGGCTCCGATACCACCTGTGATTCCGATTCTCATTCGCTCTCTGTTTGTTCTATGAGATATTGAACCGTAGCAGGAGTAATCTTTACTTGCGATACCCCCTCAGGGATAGAGCGCAGTTGCAGGGTGAGAACAGAATCAGGATTGGCTATCAGCTCCTCGTAAGTTGTTGTCAACACGAAATGCTCTTTGGTGACCTTCTTATAGTTCTTAGCACCGATACGGAAAGAGATGGTGGCATACGAGGGGAAGGTTCGTAGCGAGTAACCTGCGGGGAAGTTCGTGCCGATGATGGGAACCTTTACGGAGTTTTCCGTATATATATCTACTTCAGCTGTGAACTGCACTTCCGCAGGTACCACTTTGGTACCACGATTAGCAGCAATGGGAATCGTTCGGACTGTAGCTTCTGTGATGTCTGTGATATTGGTCACCACCGTGGAAACGCTTTCTAAAGAATCCAATAATTGCTCACTGCCCCAAACCGTCACAGAATCCGGCTCCACCTTCATGTTGGCCAGATAGTACATGGGATTCGTATCGACATGTCCACGGAAAACAACAGGGACCCGCTTTTGTATTCCTCGGGTGTAAAAGTATTCCAATGTGTCAGGTCTGATACTGATGATACGGGTGGAAGGGAGCAGTTGCGCAAGCACCAGTTTCTGTGCCTCCGAGTGCGAGAGCTGCACGTGGTCATAACTAATGCCACGGTCGTGTGCCGCAAAATCCACTTCTATGTGACGTTCGCTCCGGTTTGTGAAATAGTTCAGGAGTGTTGTACCACGATCTTTCACCGTCACGGTAACTACTTCTGGGAGCTCCGTAGTGATGACAGTACCTGTAGGCACATTTTTTAGTGTCAGCGGAATATGAATCTCCATCTCATACTCCTCATGTAACGTCTGCAAGAGCCAGAAGCCCGCAGAAACAGCGAGGAAAAAGAGAAACACAAAGACTTCCCTGCTTTTCTTGCTCAGCAGGAAGGTCCTGATGTTCTCAACCAAGAGACGAAGACGCTCGCGGTCCATGAAAGACGATTACTTGGAGTAGTTGTCGGCACCTGTAGCAGAACCGAATACCGAGTTGCGGTCAACGCGCAGACGTACACCGTTGGCCACTTCGATAATCAGGATGTTATTCACATCATCGATGTCCCGAACAGTGCCGTAGATGCCACCAGCAGTTACTACTTCCTGTCCTTTTTCAATGGACTTACGGAAATTCTGCAGTTCTTTCTGCTTTTTCTGCTGCGGACGTATCATGAAGAAATACATGATGGCAAACATAGCTACAAGCATCAGGATCATGCCCATTCCGCCGTCGCCAGAAGGTGCTTGGAGTAGAATCAAAAGGGATTGCATAGTTTGATAATTTTAATGATTATTGTTGGGTCTCCTCAGAAGGATTTTCCATCTGAGGCAATGTCTTTTTCAGTTTGCCCTCCTCAATCAGGCGGCGGGCGATGGCGTCCAGCATCCCGTTGATATAGCTGCCGCTGCGAGGGGTGGAGTAGTATTTAGCGATATCCACGTATTCGTTGATTGTCACCGTTAAAGGTATCTGGGGGAAGGTGAGCATCTCAGCCAGTGCGGTCTGCAAAATGATCAGGTCCATGAAGGCCACACGTTCTAAGTCCCAGTTGAGAAGCGAATGGGAAATGAGCATCCTGTAATGATCTGTGCCTAACAAGGAGGCGCGGAACAGGCGACGGGCAAATTCCTTGTCTTCTTCGTCGCGATATTCGGGTAGCAGCTCCTGATTGGCTCCGTTTTTCTTCTCAAAACGCTTGATGCTCTTCAATACAAAGGTATCTACGATAAAACGATCGTCGTTCCAGTAAAGGCTTTTCTCCTCTAACAACTGGTCCAGCTCCTCGTCCTCGACAATAATGTTTTTGTAAATACGACGCCACAACTCACGGTCTTCATCATACGTGGGAGCCTTCGTCTCCTGCATCCATTCCTGATAGATGTCGCTTTCTGTAATTCTCTTGAATAAACGACGAACAAATTCTTCATCGTCTGCCCACGTCTTTTTCTGATTCTCAACAAAATCGTTCAGCTGGTGGTTGACTCGTAATTGGGCAATGAATTGGTTGTTGATAAAACGGGCGCTGGGTGTGTCTTCCTCGCCGAGGCGGGCGGCGCGCTGAGAGGCTGTCATGTATGCACGTTCAGCCATACGGGTGATATCCACCATCAGTTCCAGCATATAAAGATAAAGGTCATAAGCCTTGGACATGCTGAAAAATAACTCTTTTTCTGCGCTATCCAACTTATTACTCCCGTTTTGGTAATAAGCATACGATAGTTGCACAACTTTCAGGCGAATAAGCTCTCTATTTATCATAATGATCGACTGCTATTTTTGTTTAAGCGTGCAAAAGTACACATAATAAGCCAAAATATTGCTCACGAAACAAAATTTTTCATTATTTTTTATGATGTTTGGCAATTTATACCTACTTTTGGCACATGAATTCTAAAAAACAGTTCGAAAGTTTAACAAATGAAAGAAAATTTTACTCCTTCAGGTCACGGTGAGAAAGAGATATTGTTCTCCCGTTCCATCAAAGCAGGCAAGCGTATTTACTATGTAGATGTCAAGCAGAACAGCCGGGGTGACATGTATCTCTCGCTTACTGAAAGCAAAAAGATTGCTTCTGGTGATCCCGATATGCCACAGGTGAATTTTGAGAAACACAAAATCTTCGTTTATCCAGAGGACTTCGAGAAGTTTACTGCAGGTCTTGCTGATGCCATCAAATATATTTATGACCAGAATGGTCCCGTTTCACAACGCCCTGAAGAAGAACGCAAAGACATTCAGCTGGACGAAATAGAATTCTAACTCAACGTTATTTGTCATTCAACCTAATTATAAGATTATGAATAAACTGTATTTCAAACAAACATGTGTCTGCCTCGGTTTAGGAGCTTTGGCACTCACAGCATGCGTAGATAACGACTACGATGTTAGTAATCTTGACGCTACGGTGCAAATCGGACAGCCTGATACTAAATTCTCGCTGCCCACTAGTTCTACGAGTGGTATAGAACTCAAGAACCTGTTTTCTATTGATGATGGTAGTGCTCTGCAGGAAATCAATGGAACCTATTATCTTGACAAAGGTGATAAAATTGATCCCAGTACCATTAATGTTGATTTAATCAAGATATCAGAACCTACGAATCCTTCTTTTTCTGCATCGTTGGATTTGACTACACTTGCATCTGGAGTTAAAGGCTTTAAAAAGGCGCCTGCCGCTCCTCCTAGTGGATATCAATATGATATTTCAGAATTGGCTTATGCAGAAATTACTGGAGCAAAAGCAACGGGGATTAGTTCAGACCTTGTATCAATTGATAGTGTAGGTATGGACCCCTCTACATTTACCCTTAGCATTATTATTGGCGGAACAAATAAGGATTTGATTAAACAGATGCATTTTAGCGATCTCGTACTCCATCTGCCGAAAGGTTTGGTTATTACAAGTTGCACATTTAAGGGACATCAAGTTTTACCGACAGATGACCTCAAGAAAAAAGCATTTGAGGAAGGTCTTATAGAGATTTCTGCCATTTTGAGTAATGATGATGGCGCTATGGATTATGCCATTAAAGACAATGACAACCCATTGGAGTTATCTCTCACCATTGAAGGTGCAAAAATTATTGACGATGCAGATGTAACAAAGAAAACGGCAGTACAGTTCGATAAGATCCAGCATTCTGCCGAAATGACAGGTAACTTTAAACTGGCAGGTTATGCAAGTTTAAGTAACACAGACTTTGATCAGACAGAAATCGTTTCTCGTGCGACAACCGCATTCCAGACAAAGTATGCTGGTGACTTGTCAGCGTTGACTACAGCCATCGGAAAGCTTGAAGGTGGTGACTATTCAGAGGCGCTTAGTCTGTTGCTTCCGAAATTGGACTTTATAGGTACGGGCTACTTTGGAGGGCAGCTTACTGATGATCCCATCGTATTGAGCAGCTTTACGGGTGTAGTTCAGCATGCAATTGATGAGATTAAACCAATAGAACTAAATGACCTTCCGGATTTCTTGCAAGATGATGAAAACACTCCAGAAAATGAGAAGGTGACACTGAACTTGTCCAATCCTCAGATATTCCTGAAGTTAGATATTACATCTAATAATGATAAACCTTTCAATCAAAAGATAACGACGGGAGTCCAGATGGAGGCATATCAGGATGTCAAAGGCCAAGTCAGTGAGGGCCAGCCCAAACAACAAGTGAAGACTGCTGATTTTAATACAGGTCCCCTTACATTCCAAGGAAAGAATGACCTTCAGTACACTATTTTGAAACGTATTTATTCCAATCCCGAAAAGCGCACTGATGTGTCAGAATTTCCTAAAGATTATGACGCTCTGAAAAATGCTGTAGAGCATGAAGAGGTCGCAGGGCTTGGAACATTCCTTACGAAGGTTCCCAACACGGTGAAGGTGATGGGCATGAATGGATCAAACGGAATCACTGTAGATGTAGAATGTAAAGAGTTAAAGCTGCCCTTGGATGTGAAAATAGATTTTGAATATAAGGTGTTCACATCGTTGTCGTTTAGCAATGGATTCCAGGTCGTATATAAAGATAAAGAAGATGGAATGTCCCAGGATTTCAAGGATTTGGAAGAAATGAACTTCGGCGGCCTTGAGATTACTGCCAAATTCTATAGCGACCTTCCATTGCCTGTGAATTTGAAAGTCGTGGCTTATGATATTGATGGAAATGAGATCAAGGATGGATTGAAACTTCCGTCTGTTGACATTCCAGCGAATGCTAAAGGTGTCCCAAGGACGCTCACTATCGCACCTGTTGCTCCTCATACCTTCAATGATTTCATTAAGGGCGTCAACGGAGTGAAGAAGTTGGATGGCATTGAATATAAGGTTGTCCTTGGTGGAGACGGAATCGAACAAGGCAAGAGCTTGAAGCCGTCACAGACCATCAGGCTCGATGACGTGCAAATCTCCCTCCTTGGTGGATTGAAGATCATGGATAATGGAAAGAAATAATAATAGCGACTCATTCAACCTATTCATTCACTTTTAAAAGCATTTCATTATGAAGACAAATATAAAATTGATAGTAGCCGCTATTTCCCTCTGTTTCTCCGGTACGGCAGTAGCACAGCAGTTCAGTAGTAGCTATTTCATGGAAGGTTCTTTGTACCGCCATGAACTCAACCCCGCGTTTATCGGTACTCAGAACTATTTTGCCATGCCTTTCTTAGGCAATCTCCATCTTGGTGTAAATGGTAATTTGGGTGTTGGCGATATCCTCTTCAACAAAGATGGTAAGACCGTCACTTTGTTGCACCCGGATGTTAGTTTGGACGAAGCAATGAAGAACCTCAATGAGAACAATAAATTCATTGAGAACTTCAGTTTGCCCGTCATCAGCGTAGGCTTCAAAGCATTCGGCGGTTTTAACACCATTGGTTTGAACGTGCGTGAATTTTCCGGTTTCCATTTTGGCGATGATATCTTCGAACTGTTGAAGGAGCTGAAAAACGACAAGAGTTATAATATCGGACAGATTGGTGTTCAGGCTCAGGCTTTTGTGGAACTGGCCTTTGGCCATAGTCGCAACCTGAAAGAGGTTGACGAGAACCTGAACGTAGGTGCCAAGGTCAAACTGCTGTTTGGCGCTGCTCGTATGAATGCGGAATTGGACGACCTTACATTGAATATGGGTAAGGATAAGTGGACAGCTACCGCTCATGCTCGTGGTGAGATTAATGTTACTGGTGTTGAAATCACCAAGAAGTATGAGAAATACAATGATGATGCCAGAAACACGCAGACAGATCCCAAAACGGGTGAGAAATATGGCTACGAGACAATAGACGAATTTAAGATGAACAATGCAGGTCTTGGCGGTTTCGGCCTTGCATTCGATCTCGGTGCCGAGTATGACTTCAAGGATTTGGTTCCTGGTTTGAAGGCCAGCATGGCTCTGATAGACCTCGGTTTCATCAGTTGGAACGAGAGTCATGTCGTAGAGAATAATGGTACACCCTTTGTGTTCGATGGTTTTAAGAACATTCAGATCAAGGATGGTAGCGGTACACCGATGAGCGACCAGACAGACAAAGTCAAGGACGATTTGATGAACCTCTACCGTTTGGAGAACAAGGGTAATGAAGGTAGTTCCACGCACGGCATCGGGGCAACCATGAACATCGGTGCAGAATATACACTTCCTTACTACAAACCAGTCCGCTTTGGCTTCCTCTCTACCACACGCTTCCAAGGTGACTATACTTGGAATGAGGAACGTCTGAGTGTCAACTATGCTCCTTGCAACTGGTTTGAGATGAACATTAACGGTGCTCTCGGCACGTTTGGTCCGAGCTTCGGCTGGATGCTGAACCTTCACCCTGTTGGATTCAACTTCTTCATTGGTATGGACCATCTGAAGACAAGGGTGAGCAAGGATTTCATTCCTCTGAACAGCAACTCCGACATCACAATGGGTATCAGTTTCCCGTTGAATTCCGCTCCTAAGAAGACGTACAATTAATACGATAACTTCCTGTTAAGGTGGAGGCACAAAGATAAAAATCAATAAATCTTTGTGCCTCTGCTTTCTCTTTTGCCTTTTCGTTTGGTTTTCCCCGAGTTTTGCAGTACTTTTGTGGCGCAAAAATCAAACATATATTCCATCTTATGGTTATTTCCTTCTTTCGTACCCCGCAACAAAGCATTATTGCGACACAAGTTGACCACTTACTCACTCCTGAAGAAATCCAAAAACTTTGCTGGCTTTACGGCAATGCTACGCTGATAGATGCCCCTACGATGGACGGCTTTTTCGTAGGACCCCGCAGGGAAATGATTACCCCGTGGAGCACCAACGCCGTTGAGATCACACAGAATATGGCGCTTACGGGCATCAAGCGTATTGAGGAATATTGGGCAGTAGAAAGCGAAGATGCAGACTATGACCCCATGCTCCAACGCCTCTATAAGGGTCTTGATCAGGAAATCTTCACGGTCAATATCAAGCCTGCACCTATTCAGCAGATTGAGAATCTGGAAGAATACAATGAGCAGGAAGGCTTGGCGCTTTCACCCGAAGAAATAGAATATCTGCACAAGGTTGAAGGCCAGTTGGGTCGCAAGCTGACAGACAGCGAGGTCTTTGGCTTCGCACAGATTAATAGTGAACACTGTCGTCATAAAATCTTTGGCGGCACCTTTATCATTGATGGCAAGGAGATGCCCAGTAGCCTCTTTGCGATGATTAAACGCACTACACAGGAGAATCCGCACAAGATCATTTCTGCTTATAAAGATAATGTGGCATTCGCTGAGGGTCCTGTTGTGGAGCAGTTCGCTCCCGCTGACCATGCAACCAGTGATTACTTTATCATTAAAGATATTGAGAGCGTCATCAGTATCAAAGCTGAGACGCATAACTTCCCCACGACCGTTGAGCCGTTCAATGGTGCTTCAACAGGTACCGGCGGTGAGATTCGTGACCGTATGGGTGGTGGCGTAGGTTCTTGGCCCATCGCTGGTACAGCGGTTTATATGACCAGTTATCCGAGCAGTCAGCGTCCCTGGCTCTATCAGACACCAGAGCAAATCCTGATTAAGGCTTCTAATGGTGCCAGTGACTTCGGTAACAAATTCGGCCAGCCACTCATCACGGGTTCTGTCCTGACCTTTGAGCACGAAGAAAACGGTGAACAGTATGGCTATGATAAAGTAATCATGCTGGCTGGTGGCGTCGGTTATGGCACTAAGCGTGACTGTCTGAAGGGAACCCCTAAGAAAGGAAACAAGATTGTCGTTGTCGGTGGTGACAACTATCGCATTGGCTTGGGTGGCGGCTCTGTTTCGAGTGTTGATACAGGCCGTTATTCCAGCGGCATTGAGCTTAACGCAGTGCAACGAGCTAATCCTGAGATGCAAAAGCGCGCTAACAACCTTGTGCGTGCCCTCTGTGAAGAGGATGTCAATCCTGTTGTCTCTATTCATGACCATGGCTCTGCTGGACACGTCAACTGCCTTAGTGAACTCGTTGAGGAGTGTGGCGGTCTCATCGATATGACGCAACTTCCCATCGGTGATCCTACGCTCTCTTCAAAGGAAATCATCGCTAATGAGAGTCAGGAACGTATGGGTCTGCTTATCCAGGAAGAACATCTGGATCATGTACGCAAGATTGCTGAGCGCGAGCGCGCTCCGCTCTATGTTGTCGGTGAGACCACAGGCGATGCCCATTTCGCTTTCCAACAGGGCGATGGTGTCCGTCCCTTTGACCTCGATGTCGCTCAGATGTTCGGTCATTCACCGAAGACGGTGATGGTCGATGAGACCGTGGAGCGCAAGTACGAGAATGTAAACTCTCAACTTTCATCTCTCAACGCTCAACTAGAGAAAGTCCTTTCTCTTGAGGCCGTTGCATGTAAGGACTGGTTGACCAACAAGGTCGATCGCTCCGTGACAGGTAAGGTCGCTCGCCAGCAATGTCAGGGCGAGTTGCAGTTGCCACTCAGCGACTGCGGTGTCGTAGCTTTGGACTATCGTGGTCAGAAAGGTATTGCTACAGCACTTGGTCACGCTCCTCAGGCTGGCCTTGCCGATCCTGCTGCCGGTTCCGTCCTGTCTGTGGCCGAGAGTTTGACAAATATCGTCTGGGCCCCGCTTGCCGAAGGTCTCGACAGCGTCAGCCTTAGTGCAAACTGGATGTGGCCCTGCCGTTCCCAGAAGGGTGAGGATGCCCGTCTCTATGCAGCCGTTGAGGCTCTCTCCGAATTCTGCTGTGCACTGGAGATCAATGTGCCGACAGGTAAGGACAGCCTCTCCATGACGCAGAAATATCCCGATGGCAGCAAGATCATTTCTCCGGGAACTGTCATCGTCACTTCTGGCAGTGAGGTGAGCGATATCCGTAAGGTGGTTAGCCCTGTATTGGCTGATGAGCCTAAGAGTGCCCTTTATCATATTGATTTCTCCTTTGATGAGTTGCGTCTTGGCGGTAGCGCTTATGCTCAGAGTCAAGGAAAGGTGGGCTCTGATGTTCCAACCTGCACCAATCCTGAATACTTCCGCGATGCCTTCACGGCTGTACAGGAGTGTGTCAATAGAGGTCTCTTGCTGGCTGGTCACGATATCAGTGCCGGTGGCCTTATCACCACGCTCCTCGAGATGTGCTTTGCCAATACCAAGGGCGGCTTAAAGATTAACCTCAACAATTTTGAGACAAGCGACATCGTGAAGATTCTGTTTGCTGAGAACCCGGGCGTTGTCGTGCAAGTGGCTACCAAGCATGAAGCTGAGTTCAAGAAATTGCTCGATGATGCTGGCGTAGGACATATATATATAGGTGTACCTGCCCGCGAACGTGTCGTCCGTATTCGTAAGGGCGATTTCGAAGAGACGTTAGATATCGACCAATTGCGTGATGTCTGGTACAAGACTTCTTATACCCTTGACTGCAAGCAGAGTTTCAATGGTTGCGCTAAGGCTCGCTTTGAGAACTATAAAAAGCAGCCGTTGAACATGCAATTCAACAAATCCTTTACGGGCAAGCTCAGTCAGTATGGCATCACCCCTGCCCGTCGTACGCCCAGTGGCGTGAAAGCCGCTATCATCCGTGAGAAGGGCACCAATGGTGAGCGAGAGATGGCCTATAGCCTTTACCTTGCTGGCTTCGACGTGAAGGACGTCATGATGACAGACCTGATCTCCGGTCGCGAGACCTTGGATGACATTCAGATGATTGTCTTCTGCGGTGGTTTCTCCAACTCTGATGTCCTTGGTTCTGCTAAGGGTTGGGCCGGTGCTTTCCTCTATAACCCGAAGGCCAAGGAGGCACTTGACCGCTTCTATGCCCGTCCTGACACCCTCTCGCTCGGCATCTGCAATGGCTGCCAGTTGATGGTAGAGCTGAACCTGCTCGGTTTGTCTGGTGAAGAGAAGATGCTGCACAACGATAGCCATAAGTTTGAATCCTCCTTCCTTGGCCTTACGATTCCTGAGAATAAGAGTGTTATGTTTGGTTCTCTCTCTGGCTCCAAGTTGGGCATCTGGGTAGCTCACGGAGAAGGTAAGTTCCATCTGCCGCAGATTGAAGGTGCTTACCAAGTTGTTGCCAAATATAGTTACGATGGCTATCCCGCCAACCCCAATGGCTCCGATTACGCTGTCGCAGGTCTCTGCTCTGCTGATGGTCGTCACTTGGCTATGATGCCGCACTTGGAACGCGCCATCTTCCCTTGGCAATGTGCTTACTATCCGGCTAATCGCCAGAAAGATGATGTTACCCCGTGGATTGAAGCATTTGTGAATGCCCGTAAATGGTGCGAGAAAGCCAAATGCTGAATCTTTTCAAGACTTTCTTTCACATCGGCCTGTTCACCATCGGGGGTGGATATGCGATGATTCCGCTCATTGAGGCGAAAGTCGTCAATGAGAAACAGTGGATCAGTCGCGAGGAACTCCTTGACCTGATAGCTGTTGCTCAGTCGTGCCCAGGTGTCTTTGCCGTGAATATTGCAATATTCATCGGTTATAAGCTTCGAGGCACGTGGGGCGCTGTGATGTCAACCCTCGGTTGTGCCCTGCCATCGTTCTTGATTATTCTGTCCATTGCTTTGTTCTTTAGGCAGTTTCAGGAAAACCCATGGGTGGCTCGCGCCTTTAGGGGGATTCGTCCCTGCGTGGTTGCCTTGATAGCGCAACCTACGTTTAAGATGGCACAGGCTGCAAAGATCAACCGTTATAACATTTGGATTCCGGCCCTCGGTGCTTTCCTGATCTGGATGTTTGGTGTCTCGCCCATCTGGGTGATTGCCGCTGCAGGTTTGGGCGGTTGGTTGTATGGTAAATTTGTCATTGACGCTCATACCTTATGATATTCATCCAGCTTTTCTATACCTTCTTCCTCATCGGCCTTTTCGGCTTTGGCGGCGGATATGCGATGATCTCCATGATTCAGGGCGAGGTGGTGACCAATCATCACTGGATGACCATGGGTGAATTTACAGACATCGTGGCTGTCTCACAGATGACTCCCGGTCCTATAGGTATCAACTCAGCTACCTATGTCGGCTACACGGCTGTCGTCAATGCTGGAGGAACTCATTGGATGGGCATCTTAGGAAGTGCTACGGCGACTTTCTCTGTCATTCTGCCTTCCTTTATCTTAATGTTGCTCATCTCTAAGTTCTTGATGCAGTTTAAGCATCATCCTATGGTTGAGCGCGTCTTCAGCGGTTTGCGTCCTGCGGTTGTAGGCTTGTTGGCGGCAGCCTGTCTGTTGCTCATGACGCCAGAGAATTTCTCTACTCCTACGGATTCTCCTTGGCAGTTCTGGATCAGTATAGCCATCTTCGGGCTGACCATCGTTGCCTGTCAGGTTTATAAGATCAGTCCCATCCGTGTCCTTCTTTTCTGCGCCCTTGTGGGCATTCTCCTCTTTTAGATGAGTCGCCCCGTTGTCATCATGTTTTTTGCCTTGATGGCAGGTGTGGCATTGGCCGACTTCTTTTTGTACGATGCTACGTGGTTGGCTATCTCGAGTTCTAAGACCACTTGTGTGCTTCTGGCGCCATGGGGCTTATGTCTTCTGCTGACCCTCATTGCCTTCTTTTGCTATCGTCATGAATTGCGCGACTCCCTTTTTGCACGCCATTCTTGGTTCCCGCTTCTCACTCTTTTGTTCTTCCTTAGTGTGGGCTTTGGTCGTTATGCGATGGTGGCCGAGCGGCAGCATCGTGAGTGGGCTGTACATGGGCATCCTGTCAATCGTGGCAATCCCGACGAGTTTGATGCCGTGCGTTGGCAATGGGTGAGTGGTGCTATGACAGGCACTTCCACGCTGAAACAGAAAGGATTGGCAGTTCGCGATCGGTTGATGAAACGAATGAAAGCATTGGGAATGGAAGAACAGACGATGGCGGTGGTGGCTGCGATGACGTTGGGCGACCGCTCTCTGCTGCAGCGCGACACCCGCACTCTCTTTGCCCGCGCCGGCTCCAGCCATCTCTTGGCTTTGTCAGGCTTGCATCTAGGCATCATCGTGGGCCTGTTCCTTCAGCTGATGAACGGCCGTTTGGTGTTATCGCGTTGGCGACGTCTTCTGGGTCTAGCCATCCTCGTGTTTATCTGGACCTTCGCCTTGTTGGCCGGCTTCCCAAATTCGTTAGTTCGCGCCAGTCTTATGACTTCAGTCTTTGTGATTGCCAACATGATGAACCGCTACGGGGATCCTATGCAGAATCTCTTGTTGACGGGTGTTATCATGCTGCTTTTGCGCCCGATGTATCTCTTCGATGTTGGTGTACAACTCTCTTTTCTGTCGGTAGCTGGCATACTACTTTTCTACCAGCCCCTGTATATGTGGTGCTTCACCCATTGGCGCTATCAAGTCTTTTGGCTGGAGCGTTATTGGCTGATGTGGCCTGTTACCTTTTTCCTTGTTTCCTTATGCGCACAGCTACCTACACTGCCTCTTGTGGCCTATTATTTCCATCAGATTCCTGTCTATGGCGCTTTGGTGAGCATTGTTATGATACCGCTCACCACGCTTTTCATCACCTTGGCGCTGTTCCTGTTATTATTCATGTTTGTGTGGCCCTGGCTTGCTACACTCTTATCCGTATGCCTCACTTGGCTGGTTTCCTTGATGATGTGGCTGATGGCCTTGGTGTCACGTTTTCCTGGTGCTGTCATTCCTGATTTCTGGAGTCGCAAGGCAGAGCCTCAGGTCGTAGTGTATCATAACCGTGCCTGTCCCGCCCTCCACGTCATCGCTTCACCCTCCCAGAGTTGGGTACTGCTGCCAGAGCCGGAGAAAGCAGATTCAGGTTTGTTTTACATACGTCGTGACTTCTGGCAGCGCCGTCTCACGGCACAGCCACAACTATTGCGAGGCAAGCAACGGCTTGAAGTCGGACAACAGATCTTCGTGATGATGAACAACGCCCTGCCGCCGAAACACGAGCTCTCATCAGCTCCGGAGACGATTGATCTGTTATGGATCACCCGTGGCTTCCGTGGCGCTCATCTCACTCCTTTCTCCTCTGTCTATGCTCCCCAGCTTCTGGTCTTAGACGCAAGCCTGCCTCTCTGGCAGCGGAGAGCGCTGGCCCGAGAGGCATGGCGAATAGGTTGGCGTGTCTATGACGTCGCTGAGCAAGGAGCTTTTACGTTTTTTTCAAAATAACCTCCATCGTTGTCTTCTGCACTTGCATCCCCATGTTCTGGTAGAAACGCAAAGCCGGTTCGTTTCCTTCCCAAACATTGAGGGTGATATTTCTGCAGCCGATGGACTGGGCGTAGTTGCGGACATATTCGTATAACGTTTTCCCGACGTGCTTGCCGCGTGCCTTTTCGTCCACACAGATATCATCGATGTACAGCGTCTTGATGTCCTCAAGCAGTTGGTTGTCTTTGACCTCCGTAATCTGACAGAATGCGTAGCCCAACACCTCGCCGTCGTCGAAGACGAAGATGGGTTTGTTGTCGTCATGGAGCATAAGTTCAAGCTCCTGCTCATTATATTTGGTGGTGTAGGGTTTGAACAAGTCCGGACGTATCACATGGTGCACCATGTTTACCTGATGCAACAACTCTATGATACGCTTGATATCCCCTTTATTTGCTTTTCTGACCATTCATTAGGGCGTTATGACAGGCATATTAGCCTCTTTCCAGGCCTTGATGCCACCGTCGAGTTTCAGTACGCTATAACCAGTATGTGCCAGCCTGGTAGCAGCCTGCTGAGCGCGATCTCCGTCTTCACAATAGACAGCAATCTTCTGCTCCTTTGGATACGTATTCTGTATCTTTGTCACGAAGCCCTTCTCATCAGCGAGGTCAATATTGATAGCCCCTTCAATATGTCCGTCTGCATACTCTTGAGCAGTTCGTACATCCACCAGTACCAAGTCAGAATCGGCAAGCCATTCCGCAAATTCTGTCACATCTCTGTTATAGACAGTAGATTTAACAACCTGTATGCAAGCAGTCAACAAATTTAAGCCCAATAAGGCCGTTAAACACCAAAAGATCTTTTTCATTATTATTTCTTTATTTGATTGTTTACTTGTTGGGGATGACGAAGTGGATGGGGAGCGTGTATTTATGGCTTACTGGTTCACCGTTTTTCGTGGCGGGTGCCCATTTCGTCATCTTGCGGATAACGCGAGCCCCTTCCTGAGCAAAGAGCAGGGCGAACTGTTCCTTCAGCTGTGCCTGTTGCTCCTTGGTCTCTTGGTTGAACTTCGTCGTGTTGAAGTTTTCAATTTTGCAATTTTGGGCTGAAATATCTTTCACAGAGCCGTCCTTGTCAACGGTGAAATTCATGAGGACTCTGCCCTCAACTCCATATTTCGATGCCAACTTCGGATATTTCACATTCTTCGACAAGTATTTCATGAGTGCCTCGTTGCCGCCAGGATAGTTGGGAAGTACATCAGGGGCATCAGAGACCACAGGCTGCGCAGTTTCAGACTGACATTTTTCGTCGGTGACGGCTACGCTGTCAGGGTCGCTAAATTGTTTGTCATTGGAGATGAAAACGAATTGTGCGTCTGCGGGTGCTGTGCCGTTCAGACTGACTTTGGTCTTTGCTTGCCCCGTCATTGCGACGGCAACCAGCAACGCTGTGAAAAGAGTTTTTTTCATAGGATTAATACCTGATTTGTAAGTAATCGGCGACAAATTTACAAAAACTTTCCTATTCCCCCTCGCTTATTCAGTTATTTTTGTCATTCTTTGAATAGACTTTAATGAGTAATAATCAAGTTTTGCACCGCAAAGGCGGCGCCATATATTTCTATAATGTTTTTCTTTCGTCCTTATTTCGTGACACCGTAAATCCGTGACTCCATCTTACATCTTCCTTCTAACATCTTACATCTCTTTAGTATGGAAAACACGAAAATGTTACATCATTGCGTCGTAAATCTACATTTTGGATAATTAGAACACCCATAAAAAGAGCCATACTTACCGTTTCGTTCCACGAGACGCCCACCGCACTTCGGACAAATACCGGAATTGATGGTTGCATTTACTTCTCTTGCTGCTGTTCGAAGGTTCTTGACATGTTGCCTGTCGTTCACCATCCCTCGGACATTGTTTCTTTCAAGGATTCCAAGAACCGTTTTTACATCATCATCTTTCAGGTATATCGTCCGATATTCACTAATCACATCCAAGAGGTTTTCTTCGTATATAACATGATATCTACTCTCGACGTTACTCAGTACGGCATCACCTGCAAAGACAACTATAGGCACTATCTTAACATGAGGAAATGCTGATAGCATCTCCTTTATTCTCAAAGCGTGTCCTACAGATTGCTTGACAGGGTTATAGAAGTGATTCTTCGTTACATAGGTGTAAGTCTTCCACCATTTCTTAGCATACGTTACTTCTGTAACAATCAACTGAGTCCATTCTTGTCGATTATCATCGCCATAAATTTCGCCCCGATAGTTTTTGGTCTCTACTGCAAATACACCATACTTAGAAACAACCACATGGTCTATTTGAGTCGTACCGTTCTCTGTTCGGAAAATCAAATCATTTAGGACCGTATAATCATTTGGCAGTTGTGACAATATCGCGGACACGCGCATTTCCCCTCTCTTCCCTTTCTGCCTTGCTGAATTATACCAAGCCAGGTAAATAGAGAGAACGATAATTAATATGATTATCAGAGGGGTCATTAACTGCATAGAGTTTATACTTGAATTGTTTTGATTATTGTGTTTAATTAACCTGCAGACTTGTCATATTTCTTGTAAATATATTCTTCTGTAAGATAGACATAGCCGTGTATCTTGTTATAATACTTTTCGTAAAGTTCATGATTGTAGTTGAAAATCCGTCCTTTCAAAGAGTAGTGCTCTGATTGGGAAAATAGTTTATAATATTGATAGACAGAAGCTAGAACTCTCACTTCATAGTCAAGCGTCTTAAGTATGTCGTACATTTGTCTAATCTGACCTGTGTAAGCAATACCATTAATAAAGATGGGCTTTGCTTTTTTGATTTCCCATTCTTCACCTTTTTCTGAACTAAGGCAATCTTTCAAGTCATCATATAACTTAATTTGATAGTTCTTACTTAGTTCATCAAAATCTTCAGATTCGTCCGGATATGTTTCTTTGCGGATTTCGATATTTGCATCCAGAGAATTCTTTAAGGATTTTGCAAAATCAACATCCATGATATGCATAACCTCATCAAGCTGTGAATCATCGATAACGGCTATAAACAGTGTTGTCATCAAATCTGAAACGATGCACCGATACATCAAATTAGCAGGTACACATAACACATCATACTGATCAAGTGGAAGTAAATAAATGGCATTAAAACATACCCTAATCTTTCTAGTCAAATCGTTTAATGCGACAAAACGATTAGACTTAGTATCATTGTAGCAGAGTTCGGTAAGTTTCTGAACTTTCTCTACCATTGACAGAGCATCTTTTATTGTTACATCTTTACTCATATTTTTCTTCCTTATATTTCCACAAGAAACCACCAGCAGACTTCTTTTTCCCTTTACATACGAGACCTATATCTCCATTAATATTCATGCCTAATCCATGAGAAGCTTGTGTTGCATTTGGCCATTCTTTAATAAATACACCATCTAAACGATATTGAAGCACGGCTTTACGTACAGAGTTTGGATACCTCTTTTGTAGTAATCCTGCTTCTTTTAATAAACGATAGGCAACAGGAGCATGGTTACAAAGCTCTGTGATGCTATTATAATACTGCGAAACCTCCCATGCGCCTTCTATGGTTTTAGCCCTTCGGAACATGGCATCAGTGGGCTTTGCTTCTTTAAACAGATTGTTCTTTTTAAGATAGCTGTATAAGCGATGATTATTTACCCTTATTTGTTCTATTGATTGATAATTATCTGCTTCTTTTAAGGCCTCGTCTTTTGTATATTCTTTAGGCTTTCCAAATATATCGTCCAGTAATCCATTTTTATGAAGCACTCTATATGCCCAGTAACATTCACGATGTAAATGCATTCTGTTTTTAAAGTGACCTTTATTCACAACAAGAAGGGCTTCTTCGATAGTGTGGTGTGTATGCTTAGCTCGATGAGGAAATAGTTCATTGAGTAAACCTCTGTATCGGCTCAATATTGCTTCATATGCTCCAATATATAGTTCTTGGAACAATTTTATGTCATAGTTACACTCTTTTGCTTTTTCTCTGATAGTCTTTTTAGTCCATTTAAGAGGATAAGATCCACCAACGGAACTTTCTCTCTCTCCAGTCTTAGCTCTATTCAGCAATTTCCAATTTAGCCTTCTATAATGCTCCACCCAAAATGCTTCTCGTTTTCCACTCTCATGAATGGGTATTCCTTCTTCTAATTGTCGAGGTATAGGTATGGCACATCCTGATTCTTCTGCGAACCTAAATACAGAAGAATCTTTGCTATTTCGATGTTGCCAATCTCTTTTGATCATGCTATTTGTTAAACCAACATATACTGCTTTTTGCTCAACAAATTCATAAGCATAGATATATTTCTTTTCCTTTTCGTAATCAGCAGTCTTAGGTGGAAGTCTCTTTAACCAAGTATAATCTTTAAGCCAACCGTTGCTTAAGGCTTTACTATATGCGGCAGATGCTCTTGTACTAAATGTAAAAATGTATTCATGCTTACGAGCTTCTTGCTCACAAGTTTCTTTATTCCACTTTTTTGCGTTACCAGAACAATATGGGCAACCTTTGCCTTTCAAATGATTAGTTGGTGACTGCCAAAAATCTCCATGTATTGGACACACAATACAGACTTTAGATCTTCCGTTTATGTATTCAACTTTGTGATATTCGTACAGACCACCATGAACTTTTATCGCTTCTTCTATAAACTTTTCAACTGGTTTACGCTGAAGTCGACTCCTTCTATCATCGTAACATTTAGGACAACCTTGGTTGCTAGAAAAAACATTGTCAGGTCGCATTGAAAATTCACCGTGTTCAACACCATTTGCATCTTTTTCATGACAAACAAGAGTGATGGGAACCTTCATTGCTTTATAAACTACCTTTTCATAACTATAGCGGCCACCGAAGATGGAACGTAATCTATCAATTATTTCATCTTGAGTATTTGATTGTCTTTTCTTCTTAGGTTTTGAAACATCAATCTTATAGGATAGCCACGTATAATTCTTCAGCCAATGATGTTTCAATGCCGCATTATAAGCATCTTCGCTTTGCGTTCTGAAAGACTTCAATTCAGAATAACGAGAAGCTTCTTCATAACATTTTGCTTCTGTCCAATATCTTAATTTGGCAGCAGTAACTTCAGTAGCACATTTTTTACATCCTCGTCCATCAGTATGATGCGATGGTCTTTGCCAGAATTCTCCATGAATAGGACATATTATGCAAATGTCTGTTTTAGCATCCACATACTCCACCTTGGAATAATCATACTTATCCCCATGCACCTCTCGGGCCTTCTTGATGAATTCATCGGTGGTCAGCTTTGCCATATTTCCTTCCTTTATTTCAACTTACTGAGAATATCTTCGGGGTTTCGTTTTACTCTTCGTCCTCCTCAATCATGTTTTCGAAACGGGCTTTAGCAATCTCCAGAGACTTCTGAATCTGGTGCTGCAGGACTTCACGTGAAGGTAACTCTGTCATATATTGAGCCACCTTAATGCCAGCCTTATCAAGTTGCAGCAGTTCAATCTGTTCCTTGCTCCCCTCTGTGCATAGTAGCAATCCAAGGGGTGTCTCTTCGCCTGGTTCCATCTCATTTTGTTCCAGCCAACGAAGGTAGAGTTCCATCTGTCCCTTGTATTCTGCCTTGAATCGTCCTTTCTTCAGGTCAATGGCTATCAGGCGGTGCAGACGACGATGATAGAACAACAAATCAAGATAAAAGTCCTCACCATCGATAATCATACGTTTCTGACGTGCTACAAAGCTGAAGCCGTTGCCCAACTCTATGATGAATTGTTCCAAATGAGCCACCAAGCAATCCTCAAGTGTCTTCTCGCTATAGAATCCCTTCAAACCTGTAAACTCCAAGAAGTATGGGTTCTTGAATACGAGGTCAGGCGACATCACGTTATCATCGCGTAAGGTGGAGAGTTCTTTCTTGATGAACTCTTCAGGTTTGCCACTAATGGCAGTACGTTCATAGAGCATGCCGTCGATTTCCTTGCGAAGCCTACGGACGCTCCATCTTTCTGATGAAGCTAAGGTTAGATAAAACTCACGCTGAAGATCATCATTGAGGGGTATCACTTCCACAAAATGAGACCATGACAATTGTCGTGACAGTGTCGTGACAATTTGGAACTCAGGAAAAAACGAAGCAAATTGCATCATTCTACGGATATTCTTCTCATCGAATCCCTTAATAATATAATCCTCTTGCAATTGTCGCGCAACCTGCGCGACAATTTGTTTTCCATATTCAGCACGCTGATTTCCAAGTATTTCTCGATTGATACGTTCGCCAATATGCCAGTACATCGTGGTTAATGCATAATTGGCTGTAGCAGCCACATGACCACGAGCTTGCTCGATGATCTGACGCAAATCCTGCATCAAAGATTGTGTTTCGAACTGCGACACAATATGACCGTTTAAATCCAATTCACCCATAATTCCCTTATTATCTGTAACCGCCATAACTTGCAAATGCTACGAGGCATGTAAAACTATCATATATTTTGGATTCGAATTGTTTAATCAATTCCTTTCCAACAGAGGAGTCTTCCTCAATGTTATAACCTTGTCCTATAATAATTGTTTCCATATCTTGTTATTATTAAAAGTTGCTTACAAAACTGTTTCACATACTTCGTTTTACTTCAACAGTTTTCTACCTTCATTATCCTCCAGCACCTGCATCTGCTGGATGGCAATCTGATTGAGTTTGATGAGTCGCTCGCCCTGTGGCATACCATCGTTGATGAGCACGGCGTTCTTGCGTCCCGTTGGTAGCAAGCGACCATAACTTCGATATGAATTCGCGTCTTTGCTACATTTCTGCTGCAAAAATACGAATAATTTGCAATAATGTGTGCCTTCCATGGATTTTCTTGAAGAAACGGGGATTTTAAGGCTATTTTGATGAGATAAATGGCAGAGTTGTTAAGGGGATTGCCTTCTTCGTTCTTATCCTCTTTGACAATTAGATCAAAGGTTGATTTATATTACACGATTGTCTGGATATCCATACTTTTTTAATTATTAATTCCACGAGTGAAAAGGCGTTTCACTCAGAGCAATATGCCGTTTCTCTGAGAGCAAGACGCCGAAATTCATAAACTGCAGAAGAAATAAAGATCCCCTAATCCTAGAGATAGTACCTCTTAGGGCGTACTCGAGTACTCTAGCGGGCGTACTCGAGTACTCCTTCGGAAGTACTGCAGTACTCTAGTAGGAGTACTGGCTCTATATGCGAAGTAACAATGGACTGTGTTACGCGAAGGCAATGGTGAGGCCGGCCATCACGATGCTAACCATCGACATCAACTTGATGAGGATGTTGAGGCTGGGGCCGCTGGTGTCCTTGAACGGGTCGCCGACGGTGTCACCCACGATGGTGGCTTTGTGGGCGAAGGAGCCCTTGCCACCGAAGTTGCCTTCCTCGACCATCTTCTTGGCGTTGTCCCAAGCGCCACCGGCATTGGCCATGAACACGGCGAGGGTGAAGCCGCCAGCGAGGCCGCCGACCAACAAACCGAGCACGCCCGCTACGCCGAGGACGAGGCCCACGACGATGGGAATGGCGATAGCCAGGAGCGATGGGAAGATCATCTCATGCTGGGCGGCACGGGTGGAGATGGCTACGCAGGAGCCGTAGTCGGGCGTGGCCTTTCCCTCGAGAATGCCGGCTATCTCGCGGAACTGACGGCGCACCTCTTCGACCATCTTCTGGGCGGCACGACCGACAGCCTCCATCGTGAGGCCGCAGAACAGGAAGGCGGCCATAGCGCCGATGAAAGCGCCCACGAGAACACGCGGGTTCATCAGATTGACCTGGAAGTAGTTCATGAAGTCGGGGATAGTGGCGTCAGCAGCGGCGATGATGTCGCCCTTGAGGTTCGTGAGGGTCATGCCTGCACGTTCCATCGCAATCTTCACCTCTTCGATATAGGAAGCCAGCAGGGCCAGCGCCGTGAGGGCGGCAGAGCCGATGGCAAAGCCCTTACCCGTGGCGGCGGTGGTGTTGCCCAGTGCGTCGAGGGCATCGGTGCGGCAGCGCACTTCCTCGCCCAGCTCGCTCATCTCGGCGTTGCCGCCTGCATTGTCGGCGATAGGGCCGTAGGCGTCGGTGGCGAGGGTGATGCCTAACGTGGAGAGCATACCTACGGCAGCGATACCGATGCCATATAGACCTTTTGACAACGCTTCAGCACTCATTTCCATATTGAAACCATTGGCGCAGAGATAACTGAGCATGATGGCTACGCCGATGGTAACAACGGGGATGCAGGTGGAGATCATGCCTGTGCCTACGCCCTTGATAATCACGGTAGCAGAGCCCGTTAAGCCTGCTTCGGAGATCTTCTGCGTGGGTTTGTAGGAATGTGAGGTGTAGTACTCGGTGGCCTGTCCGATGATGACACCGGCGACCAAACCCGTGATGACGGAGAAGGAGAGTCCCAGCCAATTCTCAATGCCTAAGAGGTAGAGAATGGCGAAGGTGGCGACAGCAATGAGCAGTGCCGAAACATTCGTGCCTACGGAAAGGGAGCGCAGCAGGTCGCGCATCGTAGCACCTTCTTTGGTACGGACCAGATAGATGCCGAAGATGCTCAGGAATACGCCCACAGCAGCGATGAGCATCGGGGCGATGACGGCTTTCAATTGCATGTCTCCATTCAGCGCAAAGGCGGTAGCACCGAGAGCTGCGGTGGAGAGGATGGAGCCGCAATAGCTCTCATAGAGGTCTGCACCCATACCTGCGACGTCGCCCACGTTATCACCTACGTTATCGGCAATGGTGGCGGGGTTGCGCGGGTCGTCCTCTGGGATATCAGCCTCGACCTTACCCACGATGTCAGCGCCTACATCGGCAGCCTTGGTGTAGATGCCGCCGCCGACACGAGCGAAAAGAGCCTGTGTAGAAGCACCCATGCCGAAGGTCAGCATGGTGGTGGTGATGGTGATCAACGCCATCTTGTCTCCCTCATAGAACTGACTAAGAATCAAGAACCAAATGGCGATATCCAAAAGGCCAAGACCAACTACTGTCAATCCCATCACAGCGCCTGAGCGGAAGGCGATGCGCAAACCGCCATCCAGACTCTTACGGGCGGCGTTGGCGGTGCGGGCAGAAGCGTAGGTGGCTGTTTTCATACCGAAGAAGCCTGCCAGACCTGAGAAGAAACCGCCGGTCAGGAAGGCGAACGGCACCCACGGGTTCTGCCATTTCAACACATAAGCCATGAAGGCAAACACGATGGCCAGCACCACAAACACGATGGTGACCACCTTATATTGCTGTTTCAGATAAGACATGGCACCACTGCGAACATAGCTGGCAATTTCACGCATACGAGGCGTGCCCTCGTCCGCAGCCATCATCGTGCGGAAGAAATAAAAGGCCATGCCGAGCGCCACCACAGAGGCGATGGGCACGAGCCAGAAAGCTAAAGGAATATTCATAATTAGGTAATGAGTTGATAAGTTGATAAGGTTATTTGCAGACAAAAGTAGCAAAAGTGTGCTGTCTTGACAAATTTTCCGTTAAAAAATGTCTCATTGGACAATGAATTCTGTTGTTTCTTTCGTTTTTCATTATCTTTGCGCCAATAAATTCTTGATCAATCATGGAACTTAACAAAGACAAACAGACCCGTTGGATATGGGTTGACTGGTTGCGTGTGACGGCATGCTTGATGGTGATGGTCGTTCACAGTACAGAACCTTTTTATTTGGGTGGCGAGGGCTCCCGCATCCTCACCGAGAGTGATGCCTACTGGGCCTCTTTCTTTGACTCTTTTGTACGTGCGTGTGTACCTTTGTTTATCGTAGCTTCCAGCTTCTTGCAGTTCCCGCTGCATTACTCCACGGGTGAGTTCTTCAGGAGACGCGCCCTACGTATCTTGATACCGTTTGCCGTCTGGACGTGTTTTTATGCGCTTGTTTGGGGAGAACCGGTGCAGAACTTCAAGGACCTGTTGCTGAATTTCAACTACGCTGCCGGTCATCTGTGGTTTGTCTATATGTTACTGGGCTTGTATCTCTTGATGCCGTTGCTGTCTCCATGGGCAGAACGAGTAAGTCGCCGAGAACTTTCGTTCTATCTTTTCCTTTGCCTTCTCACTACGCTCATCCCCTTTGTACGCGATTGGGCTAACGATGGGGAACTGCCTATTATCTATGGCACTGCCGGCCTTCCTAACCCCGCCCGCTATCCATTATGGGGTGAGGCCAGTTGGAATGGTTACGGTACCTTCTATTATTTATGCGGCTTCATCGGCTATCTGCTATTGGGGTTATACTTCCGCCGTTTCGTGGGCGAACTCTCGTGGAAGCGTACGCTATTGATTGGGCTCCCCTGTTGGCTTGCAGGTTTCGCCATTACTTTTGGCGGTTTCATCGTACGTGTATTCGAAACGTCCACAGTATTCCCCATTGAGGGCAATGTTTCGTTAGCGGTAGTATGGGAAACCACTTGGTGCAATGATACATTTGGTGTAGCGCTGATGACCGTCGGCTGGATTTTGCTGTTCCGAAAAATCACTTGGGATGGTAGCTTCTATCAGCGCATTTTATTGCCAGTCTCACACGCCAGCTATGGCATGTACCTATGCCATATGTTCGTCCTTGTATTCTTTTCCGGACTATTTCTCGGAACCTTCCGCATAGGCAGTGAAGGTCAGTTCGGCATCTGGACCACACCCCTTGAAATCCTTCTCACCGCCCTCTGCACCTTCCTCAGTACGGCCATTGTCTGCACCCTTATCCAACGTGTCCCAAAGGTAGGCAAGTGGATAATGGGTTAAGTTTAGTGCTCTATGAGTTGAAGACCCTTCTGGAGAATGCGTGATTCATGGCGGAGGGTTTCCTGCCAGATGGCAAGGGTGGGGGTGTCGTAGAGACTCCAGGCAGAACCGGTGTAATAAATGAAAGGTTGGCCAGGCGTATAGGTCGTCTGGATGAGGGCGTGACCGATACCGCCAGCGCGTTTTTCGGGTAAAGGCAGATATTGGGTCTTTATCGCGCCCTGTCGGGGCGCGATAAAGACACCAATATAGTGTTCACCATTCATGACCTCAGGATGATCAAGGGCTTCTGCATAGGTGATGAAACCTTCTTTCTGATTGAGCGTGTAGGCTTTGGGAGCAGACTCATGGACGACGATACCGGCACAGACAGGGGTGGCTTTGGTGAGACCTTCGTATGTAATTTCCACACGAGCGAAGTGGCTGCCGCAGTCCTGTGTGATGAGACGGGTCTCCTGGATGCTGTCGCCATTGAGGGCGCGTTTGGGCATTGTCATTCGGACGGTGAAGCGGAGGGGGCCGTTGTCAAGAATCTCAGCTTTCTCATAGTAGAGCGGATAGACGAGGGAGCCGTCGGCAGCTTTTAGGGCTGCTGCTCCGGCGCCGAGGGTGGCTCCTACAGTGTAGGCGTCCATGCCGGCACCGTGGTTGCGATGGTAGGTGTATCCGCGATGGACTTCGTTCCAATTGAGTGGGCTGCCACTCTTCTTGATCTGTTCATTGACGCCATAGGAGGTGAGCTCATTGTGGTAAAGCTGATCCTGAATGGGGTGGGGCGTGTTCTTGACGAAGGTGTCAAAGCCGTAGGCATTGTTCTTCATGTTCTTGTGAGCGCCAGGACCATAGAAACGCCAAGCGCAACGGTCGTTCTCCCACACGAGGTCGTCCCAACGGTTGGGATATATGCGGCCATTGCAGGTGAGTTCGTAGTCCTGCGGCTGGCCTTGGATCATGGAGAGGCTGATGCTGCTCTCTGGACGTACGGTGCAGAACACGAGGACTCGGCCATCATGGGTAATCTGATAGGGAATTTCATTGTTGTCACCATCCAAGACAATGAACTCGCGGGCAACAGCGCAGTTTGCCTTTTTCAGCGTCTCCATCGTGGTGATCTCGATGACCTGAGAAATCAGTTCCTTGGTGGGGTTATGGACTTCAAAGGTAAGAGCGGACTCTCCCCCCGCCCTCCCTATCAGGGAGGGAGCTGAATGTACTAGACTGGATGCCTGAGCAGGAGAGGGGTATTGGCTGGTGCTTGTATTAGGGGTGTGATTGTAGATGCTATTAGTGACTGCTCCCTCCCTGATAGGGAGGGCAGGGGGAGAGTCTATATAGCGGACCATCTCGCATGCAGCGAGGAGCCAGGCACCTGTGCCGAAGGGAGCTTGGGAGTGGGCATCGACGGTTTTTGTGGGGTCGGGTTTCTCACCGATGGGCTGCACGAAGCCGATGCTGCCATCGGGCTGTAGGGCGGTTTCGCTGAGGTACTTCCACGCTTTCTCAATGACGGGTGCATAGGTGGCTTTGTCGAGGTAACCATTGTTGACGCCCCATAGCATACCATAGGTAAAGAAAGCGGTACCGGAGGTCTCGGGGCCAGGGGCATCGTCCTCGCAGAGCATGGAGCGGCTCCAGTAGCCACCCGGACGCTGGACGCGGGCTACGCCTTCTGCCAGCTCACGGAAGCGCTGCACGAAGATGGCCCTGTTCTTGTAGTCGTGGGGCATATCGGCCAGCACTTTAGCCAGACCAGCCAGCACCCAACCGTCGCCGCGAGCCCAGAAGCTCTTTCCGCCATTGCAGGCAGTCTTGACCTTCGGGTAGATATATTTGGCATCGCGGTAGTAGAGCTGTTCCTCCTTGTCAAACATCAGACTGTCGCTCCAGAGGAAATTCTCCGTGAGTTTGTCGAGGTATTTCATTTCGCCAGTCAGTTTGTACATCTTGGTCATGACGGGCATGACCATGTAGAGAGCGTCTGCCCACCACCAGAAATGAGTCTCCTCCATCGAACATTCGTGACTCATCACTTCAATGGCGCGTGCTACTTTATAAGGAGCTGGCACAAGGTTGTACATGTCGATATAGGTCTGGAAGCAGATTTGCCAGTCACCGAAGAGTACAAAGTCCTGTCCTTCGCCGTAAGTGGCGTATTTCCAGTTGCGGACATCATTGCTCTTGGCTCCTTTCCATTCATTATGGCGGCACCATTTGTCGGTGTAGGCATACCAGTCAGCACGACCCGTGAGACGGTAAGCTTCCATATTGCCTGTGTGATAGGCGGCATGGTCCCAGAAGGAGCGCACATAGGGAGTGTTGTTGGCTTGCCAGTAGTTGTTGACCTTCACAATCATGTCAAGAACCTTGCTGGAGTGCTGGGTTGCTTCTGTGTAGGGGTAATCAGCAGCAAAAAGTGGTTGCTGTGACACCGTTAAAATCAGGGCTAGGAGAGTTAGTAGTTGTTTCATCTTTATTAGGCTTTTAGTTGATTCATGTATTTTTGTACGGCACGTTTCACGAGTTCGACGGCATCGTCCATCGTGCCCCATATCTCACCGCCAGCTGCATTCTTGTGACCGCCGCCACCGAAGAATTCGGCAGCCATCTCATTGCAGGGGAAGTCATCGACACTGCGAAGTGAGACACGGATGCAAGGACGCTCAGTATCTTCACGAAGGAAGATGGAGAGTTTCATTCCAAGAATCTGCAGGGGGAGGTTAACGAGGCCCTCGGTGTCACCATTGACGATGCCGAAACGACGGCGCTCAGCATTGGTGAAGGTCATGATCGCAGTATGGGCTTTCTTCCAGACTTCCATCTTGACATAAAGCATATAGCCCATGAGCTTCATGCGGTTAGGGCTGTAGGTGTAGAAGACATTACGATAGATTTTATCCTTGTCAATGCCATATTGCAGGAGGATGCTGATGAGCTCGAAGATTTCCGGACGGGTGCTGGCATAGGTAAAAGCGCCAGTGTCGGTCATCATGCCGGTATAGAGGCTGACAGCCTCAGACCCCGTTAGAAGAGCGGACTCAGGCCCACCCCCCTGCCCCTCCCTGTGATGGAGGGGAGTAGTCACTTTCCCAGAATTGTAATCTTTACCATTAGCAATGGATTTTGCTCCCTCCCTATAAGGGAGGGCGGGGGGAGAGTCTATCTCTAATAATACCCTCAGCAATACTTCGCAAGTGGAGGAAAGCTCGGGGTGGGAGATGACGAGGTTGGCGATATCAGGCTCGGGATTGAGGTGATGGTCAATCATGATGCGCGGCGTGGGATGATCGCGGACAACATCGCCCAAATCTCCCATGCGCTTAAGCTCGCCGTGGTCACACATAATGACCAAGTCGGCGGCTTCCACGATGGGGCGCACTTCATCCTCATGGCCTTCAAAGACAAGTATATTGCTGGCACCGGGGACCCATTTCAGGAAGTCGGGGAAGATGGTGGGGGCGATGACATGAATGTCAGCATCTGGATAATGACGGTGGAGCCATGAGGCGAGTGCCGTAGTGGAGCCTATCGCATCGCCGTCGGGGCCTCTGTGACAGGTGATGACGATGTGGCGGGCAGCAGCGAGAAGGCTGTGCCAAAGGGATATCTGGGAGGAGGTAAGAAGGGAGACCCACCCCTCACCCTCCCTGTGAGGGAGGGAGTAATTACTGTTAGAATTTATTTTTTCGTTTATCATTGAACAGGATTAACTGCATTCATTTTTAGATAGTGACCACTCCCTCCCTCACAGGGAGGGCGGGGGTGGGTCCTCTATGGGGTTTTTACGTCACTCCATGCAGGCGGGTCGATGCCGAGGAGTTGCTTGACGAAGAAGTCAAAGCGCTTGTGCTCGCCGTAGGCTTCGCCGACGGTGTGATGAGCACCAGGGATGACCACCAACTCAAAGGGCTTGTTGGCCTTGATAAGGGCATCGGCAACCTGCATGGTGCTGGCGGGATCGACATTGTCATCGAGCTCCCCGACCACAAGCATGAGTGGCCGTTGCAAGCGGTAGGCATTCTCCACATTGGAGCACTCAATATAGGAAGAATCAACGGGATAACCCATCCACTGCTCGTTCCACCAGATTTTGTCCATGCGGTTATCGTGGCAGCCGCAAGCGCTGTAGGCGGCTTTGTAGAAATCACCATGGAACAGGACAGCAGCTGTGCTCTCCTGACCACCGGCGGAGCAGCCATAGATGCCTACGCGGTCAATGTCCATATAGGGATACTTGGCAGCTGCGGCCTTGATCCAAGCGATGCGATCGGGGAAGCCGGCATCCTTGAGGTTCTTGTAACACACCTCTTCAAACTTCTTGCCGCGATTGCTGGTGCCCATTGCATCGAGTTGCACAACGATGAAACCAAGCTCGGCAAGGGCGGTGGTGTAGAAGTTATAGGGCTGGAAAGACTTCGGCGTGTAGCTGTCACCAGGGCCAGCGTAGATATACTCTATAACGGGATAGCGCTTCGAGGGGTCAAAGTTCGTGGGGCGCTGGATGATGCCCCACATGGGGGTAATGCCGTCGCGACCAGGAGCCACAAACACTTCGGGAGCCGTCCAACCTGCAGCAACGAGGGGAGAGATGTCGGCAGAGGCGAGAGTCTTTTCAGCGGCAGAATCGCCGAGCACTTTGACCTTGGTGACAGGGGCAGTATCGACTGTGGAATAGGTGTCGATGAAGGCTGTGAAGTCCTCGTTGAAACGGGCGTTATGGTTCGCGGGTTCAGGAGTGAGATCCGTAAGTCCTTTGCCGTCTAAATTGAGGCGATAGTAGTGGATATGGTAAGGGTCTTCGTCCTTGTTCCTGCCGTTGGCGGTGAAAATGATAAAGCCTTTTTCCTCATCCACATGGAGAACCTTTCGTACGCACCAGGGACCCGAGGTTAAGACTCTCCCCTCACCCTCCCTAGGGAGGGAGTGGTCACCTTTGCTTGAAGATGACGATTGTTTGCGAAGGATTCTGCCCCCTCCCTTATAGGGAGGGCGGGGGAAGAGTCCGGTATCAAAGAGATAGAGGTGGGGATAGCCGTCGCGCTCAGAGAGCCATAAGATGAGGCTGTCGCCATGAAGGTTATGACGATAGTTGTTGGAGTAGCGGACATAAGTATCGGCGCGCTCCTCAATGAGGGTACGAATATCTCCCTGCACGTTCATCTCATAGACGCGGTAGAGCTTGTGACCACGTTGGTTGTACTCAAAACGGATGCCATGGGAATCTTCGCACCACTCAGGGCCGTTGAGGCTGTACTGATTGGCTATCAAGTCGGTAGCTGGCTGAACAGCCTTTCCTGTAGCGACCTCGAAGATATAAGGTGTTTTCTGAGCCAGTTCGTCGCCCGGCTTGGCATATTCCTGTTTGTGCAGGATGGGTTGGAGCTGGTCGGCAGGACTGCTCTCCACGTAATAGACGTAGCGCTTCTCGATGGGGCGAATACGGTTGACGGCGATATAACGGCTGTCAGGGCTCCATTGGATATAGCTACTGAAATAGTGGCTGAGAGTTCCTTCGGTGCTGAGGGCTCTCGCCTCTGAACCATCGGGCTTGGCGACAAAGACGTTATCGTTGCGAATGAAAGCCACGAGGGAAGAATCTGGGGATAGGATAGGGTCTGCATTGCGCTCATCGTCGGTCTCCATCCAGTGACGCTCTTGGCGGCGCTTGGAAGGATTGGCAACGAAGCGAGTGCGTTGGTCACGGTCACGACGAGGGAAACGCCACGCATTCTGACCATTGCGAGGAGCCTCAATGGGGCGATCGGCAGTGGAGTCTGCGAGGGTGATAGTGCCGTCAGCATTTACCTGACCGAAGTGCCAGTTGCCAGAGGTGAGGTGGTATTGGAAACGGCCGTCGGGGAGCCAACGGGCGTCATCAACATGATTCTTGACTTGTGACCAAGTGAAGGTGCGCTTGAGAGAATAAGCGCGGTTATAGTCATCGATGGTGCCTTGGGCGGCGATGGAAATGATAAATGATAATTGATAAACGATAAATAATAAGGGCTTTTTCATTTTCATTTCGGGGCTTTTGGTGAAGCTGCGGTGTGGCCGTCTATGGTTTTATCGGAGATGCGGAGTTGGGCGGGAGTAGCGTCATTTTTGATGACGGTAGCAAACTCCTGCGGACGAATAGTAACGGGACCACTCAGGAATTCGGGAATATTGTAGCTACGCATCAGTTGACGATGGTATTGCGGGTTTTCTTGCGGGAGCTCGAAAGGTTTCGAGAAATGACCGTTGCCATCGTGATGGGCGATGAAGGGACGGGTGAAGTTCCCGTCGTCACGCCGGCTGGAAAGAATGACCCAACAGCCGTTGCTGGACCACCCATGCCAGCTCTCTACCTCCGGAGAGTTCAGTTCGGTAATGTTACGAATAGCAACAGGAAGTGCATGAATGGCTCCGGCTGCTTCATTAAGACTGTCAACCATAGCATCACGCTCAACATTGTTGCTGATTCTTGAAAGCAACGCTTCGGGAAGATTGTGTTCTGTGTAACGAATGACGGGGCTGGGCGCAATGGGTTCCGCCTGTGTAAGATCCAAGAGGTACAAATCCGCATCGTTATGCCAGATATGGAAAACGCCGAACTTACCTTCCGTGAACATCAGCCAACGTCCGTCAGGAGAGACACGTGGCAGGGTGACACTGCGGTTGCGGAGGGCTGCATCATAGATGAGTTCACGAGGACCAAAGGTGCATGTCTGTTCGTCAAATGGTTTGCGATAGAGATTGTATTGCACGTCTTTGTAGTTCTTGATGAACTCAAAGTCCAACTGGATAGAATCTCTGCGTTCCCAATGACAGCTGACATAATAGATGTACTTGCCGTCGGGACTCCAGAAGGGGAAGCAATCCAAGTTGGTCGTGTCACGTGTAATCGGTGTCACCTCGTTGGTTTCAAGGTTGTAGAAGATGAGGTTGCTCTTGGTATCCTGCACCTCTATCTTCTGGACATCGCGGGTATGGAAACTCTGTCCAGTGCTGTTGGTGGAATAGACAATCCAGGGTTTTGTGGGATGCCAAGTGGGATAGACACCTGCACTGAGGGTACTGTCAGTCTTGAGGTTGATCTTATGTATCTTTCCGTCGTAGGCAATGACTGTTCCTCCGAGATATTGGCGGACGTGGAACTGCACACGGTTGGGGTTGTACCACTGTGCGTGGTGGCAATTGATACACTGCCCGTTCTCCTCATCGCTATTGATCATGTTACCATAGATGAGGCTCTCGTCAAAGTTCTCCAGACAACGTTGATTGATAGTCAAATCTTCGTAAGTCACATAGCTCGGAGAAATGAGACGATAGGAGATGTAGGGGTCGATGCTGTCCTTGGAAAGCGTGATGGTAAAAGGCTTCCAACGTTGCCACTGGCCGTTGCTTTGGACAAAGACCTCAACATGGATCAGACCGTCGGCAGCGAGAGCAGCGTCCTTCATCTGCTGCCATTTCTTCAAACCTGGACAAACATCTTCGCCGCACAGTGTCCACTGTTCATCAGCAACCGTGATGCGGGTAACGAAGTCAGTGGCATCAGCGTCATGGTCGATATGGAAATGCAGGGGAGCGATGTTCGTGGGAACCGTCACGTCAATATAATCCGGATAGATCGCGGGATAGTCCTTATTGTCTGAATAGGTGGTGGGGACAGAAGGGGAGGAGCAAGCTACTATCAGTTGCGATATTGCCGCAACAAACATCACCTTATAAAGAGCTTTATATGATAGAAGGGTCATGGGGTGTGACTTTAGTTGGTCTTTTGATTACGAACGAGGAAGTAGAAATAGTAGAAGGTGTTACCGAATTGTGGATAGAAAGCAATGGCCTTTTGCTCCTCATTCATGGGACCGCATTGTTCGTTGAACTTCATGAAGCGATCGTAGGTATCACGAACGTTTTGGTCGAAAGGCATTTTTGAGATATCGACTTTGTTCTCCAGATGACCATACAGATAGGCAGCTTCCTGATAGTGAAGCGGCATGTGAATGGTCGGGTGCATATTGGCATACTTCATGAAGCGTGGCCAGAATAAGTCGATGTCCTTCATGATGAGGGCGCAGAGGAGTGTCATCTCTTGGAACAATGGATCATCGCCATTGCCTTTGGCAAATGTCTGGAGCAGATACATTTCTACGAGGGTGTTATCGCCGTCGAGACGATCCGGGTAGGTCATCATGTGGAGGATGGGCGCAAACTCTTTCATGCCTTCATCGTCCAAGAGCGGCTTTCCAGCCTTCGCTGAGGCTTCCAGCTTCTCAAGGTCAAAAGCATCAGGGGTGTTGAGGTATTTCTCGTAACGCTCTGCCCATGCACGATGGAAGGTCGTTTTCTTCAGTAAATCAAGATATTTGCGGGCTACCGTCCATTCGTGGTTCAGAAGGCTGGTGCGAGCCATGAACTTTAGCGTTTCGGCTTTCCAACCGAACTCAACACCATCTTCCATACACCAACGGTAGCAGAAGTTCTCCTTACCATAGTGATAATAGATGAGCTTGCCGCCAATCTGAGTCATACGAGCTCGCCAAGGAGCATTCTGTTGTAGGGCGCCTTCTGGGTAGAAGAACATCTCGTCACCAGCTCGACCAAGGCGGAAGAGAGCGAGGTTTTTGTACATGACAATCTGGCGTGTAGGCTTAACGTTGCTACTACCGTCGCGGGCGAGAGTGAGCACGCGTTCCCAATCCAGCTCTTCAATGGCTCTATTCATGGCGAGCTCCTTATGGAAGTTCGTGTCGTGGTACCAAGCCTTGCTGACACCAAAAGCTCCGACACCGAGAAGAAGGATAACGATAACAATACGCAGCCATTTCTTTAACTTTTGGGTGAAAGCAAGATTGTCACAGACACTCACGATAGCGATGATGGCCAAAGCTACGATGATGGCGTAGTAGGGGAGGCGGTATTGTTCAAAGCTATCACTGCTATACCGGAACGAGGGAAATCCGGCAACATAGATGAATGAGCGCTCTGTCATCTCAAAGAGCTGTTGGTAATAGACCTGTGGAACAGCTGCAATGAGGAGGAGGGCAAAAACGGACTCTCCCCCCGCCCTCCCTATCAGGGAGGGGGTGAATACTTTGAAAGATTGTTGGTCTCTGTTTCCTATGGGTGATTGCTCCCTCCCTGATAGGGAGGGCGGGAGGAGAGTCCCCAACAGCCCCGTAGCTCCTAGTGCCCAGGCACCAAAGAAGGGATAGCCGACAATGCAAACAAGGGCCATCCATAGGAGGCTTGTCCAACGGGCGACTTTCAAGGGGAGATAACCATCTATGAGACGCTGAATCACGAGGCACAGCGTGGCAAAAAGGACACCAACGGTGGGCACGAAAAGATGGCCTGGCAGTTTTTGGTAATAGATCCAATAACCTGTCTGTACGAAGCAGGCCAGTAGCGCGAGAGGAACGAGCAGCGTCAGAGCGCGCCAGGGACCTCTTAACCGAAAGACCCACTGCAACAAAAGGCAGATGATCAACCAAAGGCCACAAAGGATACTTACTCCGAGCCAAGGATAGTAGAAATATTGTGTCAGGTAGGTGCTGATCCAGGAGACAGCAGCGCCCGGGTATTGCATCAAAGTCTTCCAGTACAGCCCCGTCGGCAGCCAGAGGTTCAGCTCTTGGGCACGAAGGAGAAACTCCTTTTCATTACTGACGAGTATGAAAGCGAAGATGACGAGGAGGACAGGGAGAAGGAGGAACCAAAGAGCAGACTCTCCCCCCGCTCGAAAACGAGAGGGGGAAGACCCCTCCCTCTCCCTCCCTGTGAGGGAGGGAGTGGTTTCTTTTGATGTATGCTTTTGTTTCATGTTTAATGGTAAATCTTGATAGGTGACCACTCCCTCCCTGATAGGGAGGGCGGGGGGAGAGTCTTGGTCGGTGTGTCTTTACTTTGCCGCCTTTACAATGTAGGTGAAGGTGTGATCCTCATACTTGGGTACAAATTGACCTTCTGGCCATGCACCCCAACTGTTGACGCAACCGAGACCCATCTGGAAGGCACGAACTTGCACAACAGTGTAGTTGCGGGCAATGAGGTCACCGCTATGACTCTGGTGAGCATCTTTGCGCGGGCCGTCGTCTAAGTCCTCAATTTCATAGGGGAGGGCAGAGACTTCCATCGGACCCGTGGCTTCAAAATAAATATTGGGATGAGCATCGTTAGCTTCCATGCGCCACCAAATGATGTCGCAGTGGTTGCCGCTTTCCTGCGGACGGACATAACCGTTCCAATATTGTTTCTCGACAGGACCACCGTAGATGCCGATGAAGGCGTTGTCCTTACGGTCGGAATAGTTTTCCACCGGGCCGCGACCGATGTAGCGGACGGTGTCATAAGCCTTCGCAAGTCTCCAGGTCATACCCATTGCCATCATCTGCGGCTTCTTCTCTGCATTCTCATTGACATCAAGGTTCTCTGTAACGATGAGTTCACCCTTCGGGGTAAGGATATAAGTGACAGTAAGGTCGGCTTCCAATGAGTTGCTGCGGTATTTCACGACAACTTGTTTGCTCTGGTTGTCGAGCTGAGTGCATTCCATAGAACGTTTTTCCCAACGAGCATTCTTCCATGCTCCAAGCTTGTTCTGGAACTGTGCACCGTAGTCGTTGTCAGTAGGCGCACGCCAGAAACTGGGCTCAACACTCTTGCGGTCTTCGAGGACAGGAACGCCATTGACATCATAGTAGTCTATATTGCCTGTCCATTTGTTCCAAGTCACGCTGACACCATTGGCGGAGAGGGTGAGCCATGCAAGAGCTTCGTCCTTCTGAACTGCCTCGGGTTGTTGTGCCAGCACTTTTCCTTTCTTATCAACTGCGGGAGCAGGCTTAGCAGCGGCTGCCACGCTTTCTGCGGTGGGGAAGGTGAAGGACTTCAGTACAAATTGAGCCTTGGAGATTACCTCGCCCTGCTTCAGAAGGCCACGGTTACGGGTGAGACGGAACTGTACGTTGACAGCGGCCCAAGTACTCTCGGCTACACGCTGTCTGAGATAGCTCAATAACTCTGCAGGGATCTTGAAGTCCTGGCGCTGTTGCGGAGCGAGACGGATAGGAATTGCGCGGTCATTGGACATTTCGTGCATTTGGTTCCCATCGTAAGTGACGAGGGAGGCGAATGCTTCCACATCATCTGTGTTACGGAAGAAATTTTCGTTGTATAGCTCCACTTCACCATCCAGGAGGCTCTTACCTTCGGGAACGGTAGCCCAGATGTCCTGATAGTAGTACTGTACTTCGTAAGCATGAGGATGGAGGCTGCGGTCGGCAGCAATTACACCATTGCAGTTGAAGTTGTGGTCAGAGGCAGGATAACGACCGAAGTCACCACCGTAAGCCATGATTTCCTTGCCCGTGACACGGCTTGTGGAACGGACGCCTTGATCGACGAAGTCCCAAATGAAACCACCTTGGTACTTGGGGTATTTGCGGATGATTTCCCAATATTTGGCAAAACCGCCCATGGAGTTACCCATTGCATGGGCGTATTCGCATTGGATGAGTGGACGCGGGTTGTCGCCTTTTGAATAGCGTTCACAACCATCATAGCCGTAGTACATGGGGCAGAAGATATCTGTCTTGCCGTTCTGACCAGCTTGCTCATACTGCACGGGGCGGCTCTGGTCGATGGCTTTCACTGCATCGTAGGCATCTTCGAAATTCTTGCCATAACCGGCTTCATTGCCGAGGCTCCAGAAGATGACGCTGGGGTGATTCTTCTGCACTTGAACATTGTGCTCATTGCGCTCGATGTGTGCCTTGTGATAGATGGGGTTCTTGGCCAGCGTGTGGTCCCCATAACCCATACCGTGACTTTCGATATTGGTCTCAGCAACGACATAGATACCATACTCGTCACAGAGGTCGTACCAACGAGGATCGTCGCTATAGTGGCAGGTACGGACAGCATTCATGTTCAACTGCTTCATAATCTGGATGTCCTGAATCATACGATCTACGCTGACGATATATCCGTGATCGGGATCGAGCTCATGACGGTCAGCGCCCTTGATGAGGATGGGTTGACCATTAACGAGAAGCTGTCCGTTCTTGATTTCCACTTTACGGAAACCAATCTTCTGGGTCGTGCTTTCAAGGATATTACCCTTGCTGTCCTTTAGAGTGAATAGGGCAGTGTAGAGGTAAGGAATATCAGCACTCCAAAGATGGCTGGCGCCTCCGAGGTTGATGGTGATGGGTTGACCGGCAAAAGGCTTGGTAGTAACGGTGGAGATGGTCTTTCCGTCGGCGTCCTTCAGAATGGCTTCTACGGTGCAACCTTTCGCACTAGGAGCGGTGATGGTGATGGTGGAGACGCCGAGCGTATAGTTGTTGATGACATCCGGGAGAATAAAGATATCTTGGATGTGAGCCTTCGGACGAGCATACAAATAAACCTCGCGGGCAATACCTGTGAAGCGCCAGAAGTCCTGATCCTCGAGGTAAGAGCCGTCGCACCAGCGCATCACTCGCATAGCAATCAGGTTCTCCTTACCGGGCTGCAAGAACTTGGTGAGATTGAACTCTGCTTCCATCTTGGAATCCTCGCTGTAGCCCACTTCCTTGCCATTCACCCACACTTGCAGGTTGGAGGTGGCAGAACCTACATGCAGATAGATGTCCTGACCCTTCCAATCGGCAGGAATCGTGATACGTTTACGGTAAGAGCCCGTATAGTTGTTGCGTTCTTCTACATAGGGCGGGTTGTTTTCAAACTGCGTATTCCATGAATACCCAACGTTTTTATAGATCTTATCGCCATAGCCTTCGAACTCAAACAATCCGGGCACGGGGAAATCTACCCATTTGCTATCGTCAAAGTTCGTAGTAAAGAAGTTGGCGGGAGCCTCATTATGATTCAGTACGAAGTTGAAGCGCCATTTACCTTCGAGGGAGAGGTAACGAGCCGACTTTGTCTTGTCGTTCTTCGTAGCCTTCTCTGCGTTCTCAAAGGCGAAGAAACTGGCATGTGGTTTCTCGGTGTTGACACGCGTGATGTTGGGGTTCAACCACGCTTCTTTTTGGTTTTGTGCATGCAAGAAGAGTTGCGGTAATGCCGCAATAAACAGGACGGATAGTAATCTTTTCATAGTTGTTGGGTTTTAGTTACACGTTTTTATGGTGCGAAGATACGGAATAAAGCCTTTCGCACCAAACTTTAAATGCTAAAACATAATAAAAAACGAATCGACTGCCTGAACGAAGTCAAACAGTCGATTCTTAAAATGTTATACTTACGAAACCGTTAGGGTTTCAGGTACATCATTTTATGGAAGTTTGAAGTACCAGTTGTCAGTATTTAACAGACGTGAGTAGAGAGCATTGTCGCGTGTACCGCTACGTTCAGATATCCTCTTAGCGACCTGCTCAACGCCCTTAGAGCCTCCAATCAAACGGCTGAAGCAGAGAAGGTCGAAGAAGCGGTTGCCTTCGAAGGCTGTCTCCAATGCCAACTCGTCAAGAATCAGGTTGGCGATAGCTTCCTGTACCTGACGCAAATTGCTGGGGTCATAAATTTCATCATAGTACATTGGAGTTGTGGCTCCTTCGTAGTTTGCCCTCATCTTATTGATTTGGTCAATGTAATTGTAGGTGGAGGACGTCTCCCAAAGTGAGAGGAAACCGCATCCACGCTCATGAATACCCATTGCCGGATTGCCTCCTATGTTAGTGGACACTTCTGTTAAACTGACCCTGCTTTCTGTGACTCCATACCACACGGCACGTGTATAACTTTCATCACCTCTCAAGAAAGATGTGTTGAAATTCAAGAAAGGAGCGCTCTTAGCTGCTTTCATTTCCCGCTTACTGATATAGTCGCAGACAACATCTCCAGTACCTATGTATTCAGCATAAGATAAGACCTTTTGACCCAAATCGTCTCTAATCGTATTAAAATATGTAGCGATTTCATCTGTGAAGGCAGCTTGGGCAGCATAGGCTGGATCGTCATAGTAAAGGTTACCTTCACGATCTGCTATTAAGAAAAGGTCGAATGCATTTGCGTCGGTTGGATCAATGTTGACACTAAATGTTACTCCCTCGTTCAGAGCACGCTGATACACATGATACAGCAGTAGAGGATAAGCTTCATAGAAGGTGGTATCGGTTCCAACAATTTCTGTATCGTCCCAGTATTTGCAGTCATTCCCATAGTAATTGATGATCTGCCCGTCAAAACACGTGTGTGTGTAGGTCTTTGGAGCTGGCGCATACTGGTCTTCTCTACTTGGAAGCCAGCTGGTAGCTCCAACAAGTCCGTGACGGAGGATAGCGAAAGCATAGCCTGGGAAACCGGCACCATTCAAAGCCTGAGCATAGTGCAACCAAATGTTAGCCTTACGATAGATAACAGGATAGGTCGTGGTGAAGGCACCAAGCGGGTTCTGCTTGGTGACGAAGAGTTCCTGATCGGCACTACCGGACTTCACATCATTGTAGGTATCCGTCGTAGAGTAGTAGCGGGCATCACCTGCATTCTTGAAGACGGTACATACTGAAGAACCATAATTGCTACCTATATAGACTTCATAATCCTGTGACTTGTTTAGATTGATGTATGCCTTGGATGCATCTAACTGGTGCTGGAAGTTAGGCTCCAGACTGACGCTACCTGTACTGGTACTGTCCGCAGATACGCTTTGTGTCACTTCGAAACCAAAGAGTTCGCTGATGTCGCGATACACTTCACCATAGAGTTTGTTCTTGGAACAGGGGATAATAGTGACGACCTCTTCGGTTTGGCTAGTCTTATTGGTGTTGTCCCAAAACATACCTGCACACCAGTTGAAGTCATTTCTATAGTATTGTTCAGAACTTTCCATCTTTCTCAAGGAAACATAGTTTGTTCTGGGGAGAAGGATACCACCCTTTTCTGAATTCAGGAAGTTGTAATAGTACTGTGCTGCCTGACGGTAATCAGCTTCAGAACCTGCGCCATTAGCTTTCAGCAACCAGATGTCACCCAATACGACATCCTGTGGGAAGATGCACTTGGAAGAATGGGCAATGACTTCCTTGTAACCGTATGTCCCATAGTTAGGATAGGCAATAACGCGAAGGGAGTCGCCGGCTAACACCGTGGGAACGTGTCTAACCTCGTCCACTTTCTTTGCAACACCGCTAGTAGCTAAAGTATTAGCATCAACATATGTGGTAGCTTTGCGGAAGTCTTCCATATCTGCGGTGGAGAGCATGGGGGTCTCAAAGTATGGTACACGACCATAGGCAAGAACCAACTGCAGATAAGCCCATGCACGAATCGTCACAACCTGCGAGTATTCACTGAGCATCAAAGGACGGTTCAAACCAGAGAGTGCAGCCGTGTCGCAACGCTGAATGTAGGCGTTGCAGGAATTAATGACATGGTAGAAGTCTGCGGCCTTGAGGAATCTGTTAGAACCATCGGTTCCTGTGAACTCCAAGATGGAACTGATGGAGTCGCTGGTATATTGAGAACCATCCACCAAGTCGCCACGACATTCACCTAAAATCACATAGCGTTCAGCTATACGCTGTAGGCTCTTCTGAATGCCCCAATAGCTATAGAGCGTATCCGCAGCCACTTCTTCAATGCCTACATTACGATCCATGTCGCCTGTAAGCATGTCCTCGCAGGAGGAAAAACCAAATGTAATAGTCAGTGCGAGGAGAATAATAGATAAGATATTCTTTTTCATCATAATGCCGTATTAGAGGTTGATGGATAAGCCGATATTGAAGCTACGTCCCAATGATAACAAACCGGTATCGATACCTTGGTAAAGCACACTGTTTCTTGCGCTGGTCTCAGGATCAGTACCCCAGTACTTAGTAAATGTGAGAAGGTTGTTGCCTTCACCCCAAACTCGTAGTCCCTGAATGAACTCATTGCGTACGGGAATAGTGTAGGTGAGGCGGACATTCTTGAGCTTCAAGTAGCTGCCGTCTTCAATCCAACGGTCAGACATACGCTCGTTGTTACGCCAGTCCTCACTATCGATGTAGCAGACCTTAGGCATGTCAGTTTTTTGGCCCTCATGCGTCCAGCGGTTCTGCATTGCTGTTGTCTGGTTGTACGTTGTGTTGCCACCTTCCAAAATGGAGCGCTGGTAGTTATAGACATCGTTACCCAAAGAGTACTTAAAGTTGACATCCAGTCGGAGATTCTTCCATGTCAAGTTGGTGAAGATGTTGCCATAGATGTCCGGATTCGGGTTACCGATAGCCACCTTATCCTTGTCATCAATGACACCGTCGCCGTTCTGATCTACGAAACGTATGTCGCCTGCTTGGAAGTTGTCGTATGGACGGTTCTTGATACCAGTGGGGTATTTGAGATAACCCAGAGCACCGGCAGTGCTGGCTTCTGCATCATTGGCTAGAACACCGTCCGTCTGCCATCCAAAGAACGTACCGACAGCATAGTTCTCAGCGGTGAGAATGTTCTCAGTTCCATAGATGCTATTGGTGTAGCCATTGACCAGTTCCCCACCAACATAGATTTTTTCATTGAGATCAGGCAACTTGGTGATGGTGTTGGTGTAGTGACCGACACTGGCGCCAATTTCCCATTTCAGGTTCTTGTTGTTCAGCAGGGCTGCATTGGCACGGAATTCAAAACCACGGTTCTTCAATTGACCATCGTTGATCCAGTACTTGCCCAAACCGGAGATGTAATCAATATCTTTCATGGTGAGCAAGTTGTCGGTTGTATTCCAGAAGAGATCTACACCTGCATTCAAACGGTTGTTGATGAACGAACCTTCCAGTGCCAAGTTGATACGCGTTGTTGTTTCCCACTGGATGCTGGTATTCTCAATGTTCTTCAACACCAGACCTACGGTATTCTCTGTCACACGCTGGCTTTCCCAATAGGTACGTGCAGCGTAGTAGTCGATGCCGTCATTACCACTTTGATCAATACCTGCTGTTAATTTCAGGTAATTAACACCCTTGCCGGTCTTGAACCATTTCTCGTTGGAGATCAGCCAACCTACTTGTACTCCAGGGAAGACACCCCAACTCACACCACCGATATGAAGACCATCCTTAGTTTCCTTACCGAAGCGGCTACTGGTTTGGGCTGCTACTGAGAACTCAGCGAAATACTTGTTCTGGTAGTTATAATCTGCATGGAGATAGTAAGTCATGTCAATCCAGTTATCCTTGGTTCCGCCATAGTTGACAAACGCCATGTTCTTCTTAATATCTGGCAGTTTATCGTTTTCGTTGTTGTAACCGCGAATGTAGGAATAACTATAATTGTAATTGTTGTAGCGGAAACCTCCAAAGGTTTTGATGGTATGAGCCCCGTAGTTGTTGCCCCATTCAATGCGGAAGTCGTTGTTGATGCTGGTTTCCTTCGTGAACTGTGACTTCAGGACGGATGAAATCTTACCCATGTCCTTCAACATGTACAAAGTCGTACCGTTGATGGGGAGGAAGTATTTTTCATTATTACGGTTCAGCGTGTAGTTGAAACGGTCGCTGATGGCGAGCTGCTTGGTAATCTGATACTTCGGAGAGAAGTTGATATTAATCTGAGTCAGCTCGGCATAGTTCTTATTCACACCTTGTCCGTTCTCCAGAATCCAATACGGGTTACGTAGGCTCTCATTGATATCGGGATCCAATTCGTTGGCAAATTGGAAGGGATTCTGAATCCACTGTCCTAAACTGCTTGATGCAGCATATTTACCGGCATAAGAATCAGATAGCTCCAGACGTCCTGTTGCTTCACTATGATAATAGGCATACGGAGAGAGGATAGGAGCCTGTAACAGACCTAAGACATTGGTAGAACCGATATTCTGCATATCGTAATTCTCGCTCCAGCCGTTGTCCAGAACATCGTAGCTACAGCGGTTGTAGGCAATATCCAGACCGGACTTCACCTTTTCAAAGATCTGAATGTCGGTGTTGAAGCGGAGGTTCAGACGGTCGAAGTCATTTCCTTTCAGAGTTGATTGACCATTGGTATATCCGAGGGAAAGCGCATACATACCAATCTCATCACCACCTTCTACGCTCAACTTATAATTCTGGGTCAAAGCGGTTTGGTATAGGTCTTCCTGCCAGTCGGTATTGTTGTGGAAAACCTTATAATAGTAGTTGCTGCTTTCCGGTGCATCGTTCAGGAATGCGTATTTGTTGAGGCTTGCAGAAGAAGACTCACGCACTTCCTTGATGGTACCAGACAGTTCACTGACGTAATTGCGATAAGCCTCACCATCCATCATTTGGATGCGTTTGGGCGCAAATTCCAGACCTGCATAAGCACGGGCGCTAATCTTGGTTGCCATGCTGTGACCACGTTTTGTCGTGATGATGACCACGCCATTGGCACCCTTGGCACCGTAAAGCGCAGTACCGTTCTTCAAGACTTGTACGCTCTCTACGTTCTCGGGATCCAAACCAGCCAGAATGTTGTTATAGAAACCTTCGTGAAGACTGGTACGCTCTTCTTCTAAATCGACCATGTTGCCGTCAATGATGAATAACGGTTGAGTGGAGGCTTTCAAAGAGTTGATACCTCGGATGTTGAAGAAGGCTCCCTGACCGAGCAAGGCACTACGGTTAATAGAATGGATGTCACCAGCCAGCTGATTCTGCATATCGGTCTCGATACTGATGGAACTGGTTTCGTCAAGTTTCATCGTTCTTTCCGAAACGATGGTCGTTCCGTCGGTATAATAGCTGCGGAATTGATTACCGATTAAGCGAATCAGTTGTCCGTCTTTGTCTTTGAGCGCTACCTGCTGGAGATTGTAGTCCGGGGCATCAACAACGAGTGCATGGCAGAATTCAGGCACGTCCAATTTGTAGGTACCGTCTTCTTCTGTCAAGGCTGAATATTGAGGTAGCTGTAAGGCCTGAATGCGTACACCGGCCATGGGCTCTCCTGTGGCGTCGTCAATGACTTGACCAAAGGTATGTTTCATGGGATATCGTTTCTGTGGCTTCTTGGCCTTGCGACGTTTAGCTAACGCAATGCTGTCAGCTTCTTCGCTTTTGTCCACGAAATTATCTTGGAACATATCCTGAGCCATCATGGATGTCCAGCTTCCGCCGACAACGAAGAGGAGGCATAATCCCCATCGGATGGCTATATGGTTGAAATGATGATAGAATCTCATACTTGTAAATTCAGAATGTTAACAGATCCATATTGATTACTCATTTGTCTTTTTCGGACGAAGAATAATACGGTCTATCGAGAATGTCTTTTGATAGCCAGCCTCTTCATCTTTAGCCTTAATGTTCTGAGAAGTAATCGTTATGAGGGGATAGCACTTGGAGAGGTTCCTGTACGAATAGGGGAAGGTAATGGTGAAAGGTACTCCCTTATCATTAGCCCATATCGTATCCACTTTTTCTCCTTTGTATTCAAACTTATTATCAGATGCCTTTGTAGAAGATTCTTTCTTGCTGTTGCTCAGGTAGGTGATACTCATGGTCAGCTTATTCTTCTTATAGACAAAAGTGGGATCCTCAGCGGGATCATCCTCGTTATTGTTACGATAGAAATCGGGTACCATTACAATACCGACTTCATATTCCAAATTGCTGAGAATCTGTCTGTCTTCTTCGCTATCCGTCAGCTTAAAGGCAACCGTAGGCAAATCCGTGTCGGCCATGAATGTCAAGAACGAGTTCTTACTGACATTTCCATAGATGGGGGCCAAGGGATTGGTATTGCTGTTAAAGCTGTTTGCTTCGTAGTCAGACATATATTCATAACTATCACTTTTGCGCTCATTCTCTGTCAGGTTGTAACGGACTTCCTGGAAGATGGAGAAGCGCTCGGCTTTGACGATGACGTCTTTGGCGCCGTAAGCCTTCATGAGGTTCCAATTATCAACAGGGTAAACAACACCGTTGCTGAGACGAAGAGGCGCTTGTCCGTCAAACAACAGACTCTTGACATCTTGGGTAGCTTTTTCATCCACGGTAAAGGTATCAGCACGCGTGTTGAAGAGCTTGTTGATGTTGTTGTTGATGAAAGCGTCCAATGTCCAGAAGGCCATTCCTTCAGGCTTGTTCTTCTGTTGACGGACATTGAAAACGAGAGGAGCAACCAAATCCATGCTCATCGCGGCTTCTTTGATGGTGTCCGAAACCGTAATAGTCATACTGTTCTTGGCTGTCGAATTATCTTTCGTTAATGCGTCTTCTTCGTATTTGTCATAATACACGTCAGCATAGTTATAATATGCGGACATCTCCTGAACAGCTTTTTCCCAAGCAGCGTCTGTCGGAACGATCATAGCCCAGATACTATCCTCCAGCTCCAGATTACATATGCCAAAGCCTTTGTGAGGCATGGCCCATTCGATAGAGCGGGGCTCGTAATAGAAGGTGTAGTATAATGAGTTGTAACGTGTATAGACGCTATCGACATAAATGGGTTCACCTGTTTCTATGTCAGTGCCGGCGATGGCGCTACGATCAGCATCGAAATACAAGGTGTCGTGCTGGTTCAGCCAGTTTATCAAGTGCTGGTATTGGCTGTTGGCACGGATGTATTCATAGATGTTGTAGGCAAAAGGCACTTGTTGGTCCACGATGTGAAGCACACCATTGGTCGCGCTGAGATTCGGCGTTGCTAAAGAAACCTCCTTGATGGTTTTCTCAACACGGTCGAAATAGGCTTTCTTGTTATTCAGCAACACAATGCGTTCAGGTGTTTCCTGTGGATTGGTTCCGGTTGCCACGTAACGGTTACGGGCGATATGATTGCCAATGAGGCGGAGGAATACATCGTAGGGACTCGTCTGTAACAGCGCTTCGTATGCTTGGACATCAGCAGCCGTGAGCGCATTGTTGTCAGGAGCAAAGACGGTCAGCACCACCTTGCCGTTGAGCACATCTTTGAAGGTGTAACCGTTCATCGGGTGTTTCTCATCCTTGAACACTGGTGTCTTCTCAGCAATCTGCTTGAAGTTAGACAGGTCTGGATTCGTGCTAATCAGTTCCCAAAGAGTCTGGGTCGCATTCCCGTCAGAATCACCTCCACCTTCCTGAACGACGAAGTGATCATCTGTACAGGCCGCAAAGGTCATGCCCAGCATGATGCTCATCACGCCTATGCGGAAACATTGAGAGAATTTTGATAGTATCATAATGTTTGCTTATTTTAAAAAGGTTACCAGATGTCTTCGGGTTCAACAGGATTGTCATAGACATCCTTGGAGACGAACTCAAAGTAATCCATGAAGAATTGAGATTTCTCGAATTCCAAGACATTCTTGAAGCGGATGTAATAAGTCTTTTCAGGATCCAAGTCAGTGCTGACCATGATTCTTCGTGTTACCCACTCGCATTTCTCTCCAAGGGCTGCGGTTGTACTATTTCCACAATGGAAATATCTCGGTCCCTTCATGAACCCCTTGGCACGTAATGTCTTGTTGATTTCATCCTTTTCATCCAAGCTCAGATCGAACTCGCCTTCGTAATCAGAACTCTTGGCATAGCCTAAGTTGGAGTTGATGGTTGTATTCGGGAAACGATGGTTCACAAAACCTTTACGGAGGTCCATAGGAATACCCATAGCCGGTAAGTAGTTGATGTTATCGCCGAAATAAACCTGACACATACTACGCACGCTGGAACCGGAGCTAACTCCGAAACGAATTTCGTAATGTCCTTTCTTCGGCACAGGTGGTAATTTCATCGTGAATTCGTACTTACCAATGATATTGAATTCATCCATCTGGTAATTACTCCAACTGCGTTCATATGCACCAAAATAGTAGAATTGCGTACCATCGCGCATTTCCAAATCTGCTAAATAGGGATAGTTGACAGGTATCGCCCTCGTGAAGGTCGCGCCATAGGAATAGAAGTCCATTGGACGACGGATGTCGTTATTAATGAACTCTGGGAACATGGCTGCCATGTCAATGCGGATACGTTCACCGGCCAGACGATTCTGGGTATTCTCTGTATAGGCCAAGATGCGCTGCAGTGGATAGATACAACTGTTGATAAGCTTCTGGTGCTGAGCACCTCCAGGGGTTGACAGCATGATTTTTACACCTTCGTTCTCATCGCTGTAGAGATGTTGAGAAGAACCGACATCCTTAAACCGACCGCTTTCGTGGTAGTCGTTCTCTACGTCGCTGCATTCGCCACGCCCGTTTCGTAGAATGGGGAAACGGTTGAGATAGATACCCTTGTTACCGCCGATATCCTCGGGGTCAGCATCAGAGCTCTCCTTACTCTGGAAGATCTTCAGCAGACGACGCTTACCCATCGTCGTGAAGTATTCATAGACGGGTACCGTGTAATTCAACTTGGAACTTTTGTAATTGTAGTTACATTCGTTGTAGTGAATGACTAATTTGTCCGGGGTTAATTTCTCCGGAAGAATGTGGTAGGTCGTGAACTGGTTAATGATATTGTTCTCATTGGAATAGTCCGTACCTGTGGTCGCATTCGGATAAAGTCCCTTAGTGATGAGATAACTCTTGATGTCATCTACGGTAATCTGGTCATAGGGCTTACCGATCTCTGTCTCCCATAACTCATCTGGTTCAGCAAAGATGGTAAAGCCATATTTACGATGCTCGGGCATGGTTCCTGGCTGATCGGGCTCTGTCGGGTGGTTAGGAAGATCTACGACCTGTTTGGTTAGATACATGTTTTCCCAGACATCATCCTGTGTCTTACTGAGGGTGTCTTCCAGACCGCAGGCCAGAATCAGTTTCGCCATCACGATGAAGCCTTTTTTGTTCTCATCAATCATCTGGCGGAAGAGGTCGGACATGGTATCATTGCTCGGGGCGATGACACCATGAACTTCATGGACGCGTCCGTTGATAGTCAGAATGTCGCGGTGATCCAAGTCTATCAATGCTGTTCCGTTGATATAAATCGTATCCGTCTGACTGATGGATGTTTTGTATAACTTACGATCGTTGAGATTGGGTAGGGGGAACTCATCACCGTCGGTTTTGGAAATGATGTCACCCATCTCAAATATGCGGCCGGTGTTACTACCGTCAAGGATGCTGTTATAGACAATCACCTTGCGGATAGAGTCCAAGGTCTTTTCAGAGGTGAAACCATCCCATGAAGCCTCTGTGATGATTCCCTTTACTTTCAAGGAATCAAGGTAATCATAGATAGCTTTGTTGCTGGGTGCGAAACAGGTGAATGCACCGCGGGCAGATAGGAACTGTGCCACGGAAGAAGAAGACTGTGAACTCACAGGAACCTTCTTCAACAGTTCCACATATTCCGTATATTCGGCAGCATCATTGCCGCTTTCCAGGTAGGACATGATGGTATGCTCTGTTTGTGTGAATCGAGCCGAAGAATCAATCTCTTCAGTGCAGGAGGCCATGAAACAGGTGAGCACGACACCAGCTAATATCCACTGGACTTTCTGAATTTGTGCAATATATTTCATAATTGTTCAATTTTTCAGTTTAACAGTAGGCTCCGAAGAGGTTATTTAATACCTTTCTCGCGATCCCAGGAAGGATTCTGCGGTATGAGGTAATCGTTAGCACTTCGCTCGCGGTAGTATATAGGACTATACAACCCATAACGGTTCTTCATACGACTCTTCAGGTTGGGTGCAAGCTTCTGATAGGCTCCTTTGGCCAGATAGTTATCTACCATCTTGGTCAATCCTTCAGCTCCGTCCATGTATTCAGGCTCACGAGGATCTGGATTGGTACCTCCGCCGATACGTTCTGCATAGCGGACCAGATCGAACCAACGCTTGCCTTCACCCAAAAGTTCTACGAGTCGTTCCTTCATGACCAGATCAATGCATTTAGCTTGATCTGCTTCGTTGTTGGAAAGCCCCAAGGCTGAAGTCTGATCCAACATGGAACGTTTCTGGATGGCATCAACAATTTTTCTGCATTTTGCATAGTCGCCAGTGATGGCGTATGCTTCTGCCATCATGAGCATGACATCCGTCATACGATAGACAATCCAGTTTTTGTAGCATGTTGTGCTGATATAGCTCCTGAGGTCCGTATATAACCCTTTATCCGTATGGTTGAACTCACAATTCATCCATTTGGTCATGTAGGTCATTGCGGAAGTCTCGTCGGCTTTGCTGCTTGACGTGTACATATACTTCTCTTCCTGACAGCTATACCATTTGCGACAGTCTTTTTCCCAGAGTTTATTATCTCCCTTGGTCAAAGCGCTTTTAATGGCCTCCAAACTGACGGCAATGGGGAATTTCTTGTCGGTTTTGACACCCCAGAAATCTCTGAGGAAGTCGCTGTTGCGGTCATCCCCTCGTGAGAACTGAATCTCAAACATGCTCTCTTCGCTGTTCTGATTCAGGAAAATGCTCTCATAGCTGCTGACTTCGATGTTGGAACGTTGCGCATTGTAATCGCTAAGCATGTCTTTGTTCGCAATCAACATAGCATTGGACAGTGTACTGCCGAAGTCGTCTTTATCAACGGCGGTACGATCGTACTGGCTAAGCGTAAACTGTTGGTTTTGTTTGGCCAATGCATCCAAAGAGCGTTGCCCAAAGTAAATGACACTGTCTGCGTCAGTTTTCACGTCCGTGTCAGGGAAGTTGCGTCCATCACGTAATGCACTACGCCAGAGATACATGTCTGCCAAGATAGCATAGATGGCCGTATTCGTGATGAGACCTTTGGTATCTGATTCGGATGGGAAGCGGCTTTTGCCTTTTCCTGCCACACCTCGGAGATCTCCAATCAATGTATTTAGGATCTGCATCTGGGGTGTATTGGTAAATTTCCGGACATCCTCATCAGAATTGATGACCTCATCGTAAGGGAAGGGAATATCCTTGAAAGCACGAATCAGGTAGAAGTAATTCAAGTCTCTCAAAGCCACCATTTCCGCTTTCATCTGTTCCCATTCTGTTCGGGTGAACTGCGGGTCTTTCTCTAAGACTTCTTCTCCGTGAGCCAACACCTTGTTACAGTAGTTGACGGTGGTATAGACACTGCCCCAGTCATAGATACCCATGGTGGAGTCGGGGTTGGCATACATGATTTCTTCGTAATCGCTGCTATTGGGATTGGAAGAATTGTACATGTAGGCATCGGAACGGACATCGCCCCACGCAATGAATTTTTCAATCGTGGAAGCCATTTGTTTGTAAGCACCATAGCGAACACCTTCCAGGTCATTCTTGTCTTCCCAGAAGTTCTCTTCTACCACCTTATCTGTCGGATAGAGTGTCAGAAAGTCGTTGCACGAAATCATACTGAGTCCGGACAGTCCCAATATGGCGATGCTGAAATAATATGTGTATCGTTTCATATAGCTCTGTTTTTAGAATCCCAAATTGATACTGCCGGTGAAAGAAAGAGGACGAGGCGTTTTGCTGTAGTCCAGGGCAATCTTAGACCATCCATAAGGAGCGATTTCCGGATCTGTACCGGTGTATTTGCTCCACACAAAGAGGTTGTTAGCCGAAGCATATAGTTTCAGTTGACGGATGCCCCATTTCTTGAGAATCTTCGGGTCAATGTCATAACTCAACTGAACGTATTGCAAACGAAGGTAATCACCGTCTTCGACGAAACGGTCTGAAGGCAGTGCATTGTAGCTAGCATAATCAGCTGCACTCAAGGCGCGCGGAATCTCTGTGATGTCACCGTTCTTACGCCAACGCCATGTGGTAGCAAAGCTTTGGTTGTTGTTGTCACGCATCATTTCAGCACGTGCACGAGCTACGTTGACCACCTGGTTGCCGACACGGAAGGTGAAACCGGTGTTCAACTGCAGGCGGTCCCACTTCAGAGTGAAACCAAAACCACCGTTGAACTTGGGGTTGGAGTTGCCTAAATAGACAATGTCCAAACGGTCAATTTGTCCGTCGTTGTTGATATCCTCGTAGATGACATCACCACCCTGGAATTCCTTCTTGGTGGAGCGATTATAGCAGTAATACATGTGCAGGGGATCACCTTTCTGGTCTGTCAGCATATTGCCATCTGCATCATATGCAATCGGGCAAGTGCTGTTCTCGCCGCGTCGTGCAGCTGCGGATGCGGTGTTGACAGCATAGTCATGTACCCAGTTGCCGTTGGCATCCTGTTTCCAGTGATAACCGTCGCCGTATGCTTGAGCTTCTTCTTTGGAGGTGCTATTGCGGTAACCGCCATTTCCATCGGGTACACTTTCGGTGTAACCGTATTTGTACCATGAATTCTGTGTATAGCCGCAGTGCTCATAGTCATAACGATAGACACCTTTGTATTTCAGACCGTAGATGGAACCGAATGGATTGTTCACCTGAATCCGACGGAGGTTGTCGTAAGCATTTAAGTTGCTGACACTGACATTCTCTGGCTCATAGGTCTCGGAAGGATTGAGGCCTTCCAGTACCAAGGGATCCATTTCTTCAATCTCGTTGAAGTTCTGTGCGATATTGCCACGCAACTTCATCTGGAACTTGCCAATCTTGGCGAACCAGCCTGTGGAGGCGTTGAGCTCCCAACCTTTGTTACGCATCACGCCGGCATTGACTTTAGCCAGAGAGGAGTAACCGTTGGCTGAGGCGATACGCTGATTCTGCATAATCAGGTCAGTTACGCGGTGGTCGTATAGATCCAATTCAAAGTTGATGAGGTCATCAAAGAAACCGATATTGAAACCGAGGTTGATCTTTCGGGTTGTCTCCCAACGAATGGAGCTAAGGGAAAGGTTTTCAGGAATAATAACGGTGTGACCATTATAAAGGCCCGACTGGGCATATCTGTTATACTGGCTGAAACCGCCGCCACCGGAACCACCGGTAAGACCCCAGGTAGGACGAATGGACAACATGCTGAGCCACTTGCGAGACCATTTCATGAAACCTTCATCAATGATGTTCCAGCGAAGACCAACAAACGGGAAAACACCGAACTTATTTCCGGTACCGAAAGCGGTAGAACCGTCCCAGCGCACACTGAAGTCGATATTATATTTACTCTTATAGGAACCGTGCGCACGCACGAAGAAACTGGTCTCGCGCCATTCGCCATTAGAGGCACCAGCTCCTTGCAGTAATGCTACCACGGTCGGGTCGGTGACACCATTGGGGACGTTCCACAAGTCGGTATTCAAAGAACTGGACTGACCGCTCTTTAAATCCCACTGTCCCAAGATGCTGGCACTCCAGTCTTCGTTGCTGAAATGCGGATAAAAAGCCAGACTGTGGCGGGTGGTGAATTCCAAACTTTTGTATTCTGAGTTACCTACGTTGTTACGTTGGTTGTTGATATTTCCTTTGCCATGTTTATAGGGGTTGTCGCCGCCATAGCTCCAGTCCATGGTGCGTAACTCAGAAGGTAAATACTTGTCATTGGAGGTATTATAGATGTTCAACTGGACATCACCCATATAGTTGAGCTGTGTCTCATCGTTGGACTTTCCTAAGAGCTTGTACTCAATGGCAAACTGCGGAGTCAGGTTGTACTGCTTTTCCTTGTTCCAACCGCCGTAAGCGTAAGCTACGGGGTTGCCGTTGATGAACATGTCATACAGGTTGTAACTGGTATATGTTCTGTTCTCCGTGTCGTTCTTCGTATCATTAAGCGGAAGCATATTGAAGTAACGGCCGGTGGGGAGATAGGTGAGTGCACCATTGACATTCTGTGCCATCAGCTCATCGACACTCATGTTCGGCATCGCCTTATAAGCACGCTCCAGAATGTCATTGGGATTGTTCTTGTGGTTGTTCGTGAATGTCATGCTGATATTCGAAGTGAACTTGATACGGTCACTAACCCAGTAGTCCAAAGCGGTTTGAGTGGTGAAACGATCGAGCTCCTGACCGATAATTGAACCCGTAGATTTGTCATAACCGGCAGACACACGGAACGTGGCTTTGTCACCACCACCGGAGAGGGTGACGTACCACTTGTGTTCTTTACCAAACTGGCGTACTTGATCAACCCAGTCTGTATTGTTACTATAGTGACCATAGATGTTCGTCAGGTTCTGGTTGTAGTCCAACTCCGGCATGGAGGTAGCAATCTGCTGCGGGTTATAATAGGCTTCCTTCAGCATCATGGTATAACCGTCACCATTCAGCATCTTGTAACCATCTGGCTGCCATGTTCCGTTGAACTTGTAGGAGAAGGTGACATTGGTCGGACCACGGTGACCACGGCGGAGCTTGATCTCAATGACACCATTAGCACCTTTGGAACCCCATTTTGCTGTCGAGGCGTCCTTGAGGACCTCAATGCTCTGGATATCTTCTGGGTTCACATTCAAAAGGGTAGAGAACTGCTCCTCATTGTCGAGGTCACCGAAGTCGATGTCCTTGGTGGCATCTTCAGGCAGTTCGAAGATGTGGTCGTTGACGACAATCAGCGGCTGCGCATCACCATTAATGGTAGTGGTACCGCGCAGGCGCATAGTAGTACCGGAACCGAGGTTACCGGAGTTCTGCACAATGTCGAGACCGGCAATCTGACCTTGCAGGGCCTGATCGACTGATTCGAACGCCATACCTTCCATTTCGTCCATGTTGAAAGTCTGGGTGGCACCTGCCAACTCACGGACAGGAATACTCAAGCCACCACTTTGCTGCATTTTCTTACCCACCTTCACGACTTCCTTCATCTGCTTGGTGTTATCTTGCAATTTGATATTCCAAGTAGTTTGTTTACCAATCTTCTGGGCAAAAGGCTTCAGACCCATGAAGGTGACGGACAATGTATTGTTCGGGTCCTTAATATTCAAGGTGAAGTGACCGTTCATATCAGTGGCGGTGGCACTGACGATACGGTTGTTCTTATCACGCTCTACGACGTTAGCACCCGGCACCACATCAAAATCGTCTGATACGGTACCCGCGATGCGTCGCTGCTGGGCATTGACTTGGACGGTCATGAGGCACATCACCGTCAGCAGCATCAGTTTGATGATATTATTCTTCATAGTGTCGCTTTTTTATCGAGTTGTCTTGTCGGTGATGGCATATCTCTCTAAATATCGCTTGCAGGCACTCGGCGTTGCCCAGTCGCTGTCATAACGGCCTCCTACCAGTGACTTATGGCAGAGGACACCATCAATTTGGTGTATGACAGCAAAGCTGGAATACTGCAAGATGATATTGTTCAATGTATTACGATTTGTGGGAGTGATGTCTTTTCCTACTCCAGTACCAAAACCTGTTTCTTTCGTTTCCAAAATACAATGCATGTCACGGGTCATAATATTGGTTAAGTCACCAGTGGTCATGAGCTTGTTACCGCCCTGATCATCTCTGACTGTTAAGCGGGTCATACCACCTACTTTCTCGCGCTGGACATGTACTTTGACAAACACCATGTTCTTCGAATCATAACTGGAGGTCTGACATTCTTTGACATCTGTCGTACTCTTATCTTCGAAGATGCTGCCATCAACAAAATGACAGCGGAGGAAATTATTGAGATAAGTAATCTTCGCTTGAAGACGCAAGGAGTCAGCACCATTTAATATATGCTTGTCGGAATCTTCGGGATCCTCGGGTAGGGAATAATAGTCCGCCTTGATGTCGTTCCATGTGGGGAGGCCTAAAGCCTCTGCTGCTGCGATAGCTCCATCCGTTGGCACAAAGACAGTGTAGTTATAGCTGCTGAGGAACTTAACATTCTTGTCAACGGCTCCCGCTTCTGACCAGACACTGTATTTTGCCAAACCAGTCTTATCATTCTTGCTTTTAACAAGTCCGCAGGCAATAAGAATGGAATCGTTGTCCCTGAAATTTGTCAGTTCCTGAAATGCCGTACATTTCGGAGCAAAAGTCGGATCTTGATGGGTAATATAATAGATACTCTTGCTAGCAGGAATGATGGGAGCTTCATCTAAAATCATGGTATGACCATTTGCCATCTCATTGTAGTTGTCCAACGGAACATTTAACTCCGTAGTACCAGGAGAACCTGCAGTGATACCGGCACGTTCATTCTCCAACTGGAAACCGCCTTGTACCTTGACAACACGATATTTTCCTGTAGCAGGATCCAAAGTCTTCTCCACTTTGATGGCAGAGCCGTTCTTGGCCACATAATATTCATCATCATTTTCATCCATGTGTACACCATCCGTGTGCACGATAGTATGACTTTCCAGGACATCTCTCAGACGATTCAGCAACTCATACTCAGTAAAAGTAGCGGACTTATACTGCTTGTCCCAATTGATTAAACCCGTTTTGGGGTCGTATTCATACAACACCTTACCTGTATTAAGTGGCATATCTGATGATTCATCCAGTATTTCCATCTTAATGATACGCGGTTGTTTGCTGGTGAAACTGACGGGGTCATAGTAACGTGTCAACGCCATATCATTGGGGAGGAAGAAGGTGAACCATGAACGCATAGCCATCAGGTAGGCGAAATAGTTCATGTGCATTTTGTCATGATTGTAGTCGCTACCATTGTTAATAGCCCACTGCATAATCTTACGTGAACCTTGTTCCAACGTATCCTTGCAGATGTTGGCAGGACCGGCTACGGATGTAAACGAAGCAGGACCATAGACCTTGTTCATCACATAGACGACGCCGTTGTTGGCAATCAGACAGGTGTCAATCATGTCCGCATCTGCTGGCGTAAACATCTCTTCTTGAGAAGTGTAGTCACGCAATGTCTGAATCTTGCTGGGGACAGAGCCTGTAAAAGAATTGAACATGATAACGTTCAACAATTGACCCAGTGTAGTCAGGGGGATGTAGTCAATTTTTTTGTACAAAGCATCCCAGTCTCCCTCTGTGACAGGCGCATCAGGGTAGGGGGCATACGTATCTACCAACTGCCAACCAGCACCACCCTTGGAGAAGTACTGGAACAAGGCTTTATCGTTTGGAACGAACATGGTACCCATGTCTTCGCGCGCATCTGTCGTCTCAGCGCTGAATTCGTTCCATCCTGGATCGTATTTCAAAGCCGTTCCAGGAAATGGCAGCTTACTATCAGGAATGTTCGTCTGGGACTCTCCTCCTGCGCCACGTTGAGCGAAGTATTTCTTTGTGTAAACCATACCGTTGAATTCGGGATGCAGGTTTTTGTAGGCTTCCGTAAGTTCGGTGTTGGGCATGGGATAAGAGAAACGCTCCAGCATGTGGCTGAAAATGTTCGTCGAACCGTTAGTGCGGATGATTTCAGCCATGTTGTTCAGTGGAACAACAACTCTTTCCACAACATTCAGGTATCCATTTTCTGCGACACCATCCTTTTCGAGAAGACGTGCGTCATACACATGGACGTCGTCTGTCTTACGTGTCTCACCCATGACCTTTTCGAAGTCATCGTCTGTTACCATGATGTCAGAACGACCCATGTGCTCACGGGTGAAATGAACCATCATGTTGCGAGTGGCATCGGTGACAAGATAGATACCTCTTCCATTGCCGCCATCTGCTACGGGGCGATAAGGCTTCCAATAATTGGAGTCCTTAGGATTGTAGGTGTAAGGGACCTCTTCCGATGGGAGGAAGGTGACAGAGTCAATAACGTCCACATCCGTGTATCGACGCATGTATTGTCCGGGTGTCGGCGGATTCGATCCGGAACCGTCCGAAGCGGACAGATTTTCCATTACGATGGCATTGTTCAGCATGCTGGAGTGGATGAGCAGTCTTTTCTGTGCTGTTGACAGCCTGTCGTAACTGGTTGCATTGTGCCAAGGATTGCTGGCGGGCAATTTGGCGTTTCGCTGGTAGAATTGATTCCAGCTCTCATCGGATGCTGCGAAGACGGTTTTTGAACCTGTCTTGCTGAGGACTTCTTTGAGAGTACGTGCTCCTTCCGTGTTGACAGCCTTGTCTTCCAAAAGGTTGAGGTAATTGGTAAAATTACCCCGGTTCTCCAACAACGAATAGAGATTTTCGGAAAGCCATTCCGGTTTCTCGTCATCGAGCGTGTACTCGTCTTTACAAGCCCACACAAGTCCGCAAAATGCCATCACGTAAAAAATACGCGTGGCATACCTGCCGAATGTGCAAAATTGGTTTTTCATACACATTGAATTTGAGTTTATTAATGATTTTTTCAGATTATCGATTCGTTAGTGTTCACTGCCCCTAAAAGGGGCTCTGGCAAGTGATTTTATCACTACAAGCGTCCAAAATTAAAGCTTTTTTTGTTCATGTGTACTTAATTAAGGACTGAAATTTTTCAAATTAAGATTTTTTAAACTTTTGGTCATATATGAACGTTAACAATAGAGGGCTGCCTGGCAGGGCAACCCTCTATGAAAAAGATGTCAAAAAAGACGTGGATGATCAGTCGTTGGGGAAGGCTTTTTTCAATCGCTTCAGTTCTTTTGCGGTGATGGCGATGACGGTTCCGTGACGTGGCGTGAAAGCACCTTCAGTCTTGGTATCCTGTACTTGTTTGAAGGTCCTCAAATCTGTACTCTTACAGAATTGATAATGGCCGCTGGTATAACAGTCGTACATGAGCACCCATGTGCCATCATGGAGACGGAAGACGCCAGATCCTTCCACCTGCTTATTGGTGTCTTGGCACCATCCAGGTTGTAACTCCCAAGTGTTTCCGTTGTAAAAATCTTTCGCAATAAATTGTTTGATGCCTTTTTGCTGTCCTCCCTCTGTCTTGAAGAAGATGTGGAGGAGTCCTTCATCATCTCGTACGATGTCTGTGTCGATGCTGGCGGAACGCATGTCGAAGAGCAGCTGAGGCTCACCTTCCAGGTCGCTGAAGTCTTTGTTGGCATACGCCCAATAGACACGGTCGTAAGGGCAGGAACCGTCATCCGTGAGGATGGAGAAATAGACGATATATTTCCCCGTACGCTCGTCATAAATAGTCTGAGGAGCCCATACGCGAGTGACATGCTCGAACATGGTACCTTTGTAACGCTCAGGGAAATGTACTGTGTGGTGCTGCCAGTGGACAAGGTCTTTGGAGCGCATCAATACCATGCCTCGGTTGCTGCTCCAACCGAGGCTGGATTTCATATCCGTTACGACCATATAGAACCAGCCGCATTTACCGCGCAGGATGTGTGGGTCGCGGACACAGCCGGTACGGGCGATGTCCTTAGATTCAATGATGGGATCGCCGTTGTTCAATGGCGTGTAATTCCATCCGTCTTCGGAGATGGCATAGCATATCTGCTCTTTCTCTGGGGCATTACCTGTGAAATAGGTGAAGAGATACGCAGTGGTTTTGATTTTGGCATTGAGGGGTGTAAGGGTCGCAAATGCCAATGCGAACCAGAGGCTTTTTGGGAAGTTCATTGTTCGGAGATTTAGTTGTATTGTAAAATTGTTTCAATGATTTTGTCGGTGGATTTCGGTAGGTCAATCCAATGGATGTCAGGATCGTGTGAGAACCATGTCATCTGCTTCTTGGCATAGACTCGTGTATTCTTTTTCAAACGCTCAAGGGCGAACGGAAGAGTCCAGTTACCGTCTATGACTTGGAACATTTCTTTGTAACCGACGGTGTTGAGCGCATTCTCGTGTCGGTAGGGAAGAAGGGCTCGGGCCTCATTGAGGAGTCCGTCATGTATCATCTGATCCACACGCTGATTGATGCGATTGAAGAGATCTGTCCGCTCACGACGTAGGCCGAATTTACAAATACGGAAAGGCCTTTCCTTTTTTGTGGCTGTTCGGAAACTGGTGAAGGTGCGTCCGGTTTGGTAACAGATCTCCAGGGCATGGAGGATGCGTTGTGTATTCTTAAGATCAGCCTGCGCGTAGTATTCGGGGTCCAGGAGGCGTAGTTCGGCTTTCAGGGGATCGAGTCCTTCCGTTGCTAATCGTTGACGCAGATGATCACGCGTCTCAGGTTCGATGGTAGGGATATCGTCGATGCCTTTGCAGACGGCATCAATATACATCATGGAGCCGCCGCTCATGAGGAGGGTATCGTGGGTCTTGAAGAGTTGCTCAGTGAGCTGCAGGACATCAGCCTCATAACGGGCGGCGCTGTAGTAATCCGTCACAGACAAGGAACCGACGAAATAATGCTGGACACGTGCGAGTTGGTCGGGCGTTGGCGCAGCCGTTCCGATGGGTAGTTCGCGGTATAGTTGTCGGCTGTCGGCGTTGATGATAGGGGTGCCAAGCTGTTCGGCGAGTTGGAGGGCCAACTCTGTCTTGCCTACGGCAGTGGGGCCTATAAGGACGAGAAGCGTCTTCATCCTTCCGTGAAGTCGAACCCTTCGAGGTCGATTTCCTCGATGTCAAAGAGGTCGTCGTCAGTGGGCTCAAGGTAGTCATCGTCGTCACCCTCGGGAGAACCCTCGGGAACCGTAACAAAAGAACCCTCGGGAACCGTAACAAAAGAACCCTCGGGGGACGTAACAGGAGAGCCGCCGGGAACGGGACGGTTGCCCTTTTGGAGAAGGGTAGCGGAATCAATGGAGGGTGAAACGGGATTCAGGGAGGGGGCAACACCATGGCTGCGGCGACAGATGGGGGTGTCGATGTGCTTGCCGTATGAGATGCTTGACACTTCAAGAAGGAGGCCACGGTCTTCATCAGGGTCGAAGATGTATTGTAGTCGCTGGCCCTCATCTTCAAGGAAATCCCCAAGCTCAACCTCGTCCATCGTGTCGTCTTCATATCCGCTTTCCGGAATCGTACGGTCGCGATGCCATCGGTCATCGCAGACATAGAATGTCGCAGGCTTGAACGAGCCCCAACCACAAGTCTGACGGATGAGGTCGTGGAGGTCGGCAAAAGTAGAATCGGACTCAATCTGGAGCTCGATAGCGAAGTCTTCTACCTCGGGGCTGACAGCGGTGATGGTGTATAGCATATCAATGAATGAATCCGCGTTGTTTGGTGTCCTCTATGAAATCGAGGATATACTGGATTTCAGGAGTAGCGGGGAGCTCTTGACGGATGGTCTCCAATGCCTCTGCCTGAGTCATGCCGCCTTGGTAGATGATGCGGTATGCCTCATGGATGGTGTTAATGACTTCACGATCAAAGCCACGACGTCGTAGTCCAACAATATTCAATCCGTAGTAAGAAGCAGGGTGGCGGGCGCAGATAGTGTACGGAAGGACACTCTGTGGAACCCCTGTACCTCCGCTAATCATGGTGTAGCCGCCAATGCGGCAGAATTGGTGCACCAGAACGCAAGCAGAGAGAATCGCATGGTCGTCAACCGTTACCTCTCCCGCGAGCTTGGAACAGTTGCCAATGATGATGTCGTTGCCGATAATGTCATCGTGGGCGATGTGACAACCTTCCATCAGGAGGTTCCCGTTTCCAACGACTGTCTTACCCTTGGCTGCAGTGCCTCGGTTGATGGTGACGTTCTCGCGGATCTTATTATTGTCACCGATAATAGCCAGCGTCTCTTCTCCCTTGAATTTCAAATCTTGGGGGATGGCGCCAATAACAGCACCTGGAAAAAAGATATTGCCGTTGCCAATGCGTGAACCATACAGGATGGTGACATTGTTCATTAGCGTGTTATTATCGCCAATCTCAACGTTCTTGTCAATGTAACAGAACGGACCAATTTCCACGTTGTTGCCAATCTTGGCTTCGGGGTCAATATATGCTAAAGGACTGATTTTACTCATTGTAAAAAACTTTCAACTCTCAATTTCAACTTTATTGTCAATCACCTGTGCAGTGAGGCTGGCTTCTGCGACGACGTTTTCGCCGACGAAGGCATAGCCGTGCATCTGCGCGATACTATGTCGGAAGGGGGCGGTAAAGGTGGCCTTGAAAAGCAAGGTATCACCTGGAACTACTTTTTGCGTGAACTTGACATTGTCAATGCGCAGGAAATAGGTGCTGTAGTCCTCGGGGTGTTCCAGGTTGTTGAGAACCAAAAGACCACCGGTCTGGGCGAGGGCTTCAATGAGCAAAACACCGGGCATGACGGGCTCGCTGGGGAAATGGCCTTGGAAGAAGGGCTCGTTGCCAGACACGTTCTTGACGGCAACAATACTATTAGCATCCATCTCGATGGCCTTATCGACTAAAAGCATCGGGTAGCGGTGGGGGAGAAGCTGTCTGATGCGTTTGATATCCATTAGCGGCGCTTTGTTGGGGTCGTAGAAAGGAGCCTGTATCTTATGTGTACGAATCTCCTTGCGCATCAATCGCGCGAATTTATTATTAATGGTGTGGCCTGGACGTGTAGCAATGATACGTCCCTTGATGGGCTTGCCGATGAGTGCCATGTCACCAATAATATCAAGGAGTTTGTGACGGGCTGGTTCGTTTTCCCATTGTAGAGGCTTTGTTTGTAGGAATCCCAGTTCGGTTGCATCATGGTAAGCAGCGCCGATACGATCAGCCAATTCGTTGAGCTCTTCTTGCGTCTTCTGGTTCTCGTAAATCACAATGGCATTGTCCAAGTCTCCGCCTTTGATAAGACCAGCTTCAAGCATCATCTCAACTTCCCTCACAAAACAGAACGTGCGTGCGGGTGCGATTTCCTTTTCAAAATTGGCCATGTCATCCAATGTGGCAAACTGACTGCTGAGCACCTTACTTTGGAAGGCAATCATAGCCGTGATGCTAAACTGCTCATCGGGTAGGATGGTGATAATGCTGCCCGTCTTGTCATCGCGCACTTCAATCTTCTTGTGGACAACATAATAATCCTTGGGAGCATTCTGCTCAACAACACCGACGTGGCGGATGTTCTCCACATAGATTTCAGCGGAACCGTCCAAAATGGGAACTTCAGGACCGTTAACCTGCAGCAGGCAGTTGTCAACGCCTAAGGCATAGAGTGCTGCTAACGCATGTTCTACGGTACTGCAACGGACATCGCCTTTGGCAAGAACGGTGCCTCGAGTCGTTTCAATGACATTCTCAGCTACCGCATCAATAATGGGCTCGCCGGGAAGGTCTATACGCTGAATCTTATAACCGTAATTCTCAGGGGCTGGGTTGAAGGTCACAATCAAGTTCAGACCTGTGTGTAGCCCTTTTCCATGCAGTGTAAAACTGCCACCTAAAGTGTTTTGTTTTAACACGATATATTTTTTTACAGATTTATCTATTAACTCTCAACTTTCAACTTCAAGCTCTCCATTTCTTTCTGAAGCTGGCGGAGCTGGACGGCCATGTCGGGAAGGCTCTTGAGGGCAATGTATGAGCGAGAGCAGGCCTTGGCATCGTATGCGGGATAACCCATGATGGTCTGTCCGGGTTTGCGGATGGAGCCGGTGATGCCTGCCTGCGCAGCGGCAATGGTGTGGTCGGGAATGGTGAGGTGCCCGGCGACACCCACTTGTCCTGTCATGATGCACCACTCGCCGAGGGTGGAGGAACCTGCGATGCCCACTTGCCCGCAAAGTATGGTGTGGGCTCCGATTTCGGAGTTGTGACCAATCTGTACGAGGTTGTCAATCTTCACGTCCTGGTGGATGGTAGTGGCTCCCATGACGGCGCGATCAATACAACTGTTGGCGCCAATCTCTACGTCGTCCTCAATCACAACGATGCCAATCTGAGGAATCTTTTCGTTTTTACCGTCGCTGGGCTGGAAGCCGAAGCCATCGGCGCCGATTACCGCGCCAGCATGGAGGATACAGCGGTTGCCAATGACGCAGTCGTGATAGATGGTCACATTGGGGTAGAAGATGCAATCGTTGCCGACAGACGCGCCTGCACTTACTGTTGAATGGGCATGGATCTGGGTCTTGTCGCCGATAATGACATTGTCTTCAATAATGACGTAGGGACCGATATAAACATCCTTGCCAACCTTTGCTGTTTTAGCCACAATGGCTGTCGGATCAATGCCCATGCGCTTGGGTTTCATACTCTCAACAAGCGCCATTAGGCGAGCTACAGCCAGACGCGGGTCTTCAACACGTACTAAAGTCGCCTTGACAGGCTGTGCAGGTTGAAAAGAATTGGGAACCAAGACCACGGAAGAGTTGGTCTGATATACGTATGGCTCGAATTTCGGATCGTAGTAGAAGGAGAGGGCTCCTTCCATGCCTTCTTCAATTTTGGCAAAGGTGCTGACTTTCGTTGTCGCGTTGCCTTCTACCGTTCCATGAAGGTATTCAGCGATTTGTAATGCAGTGAATTCCATTCAAATTGTTAATATTGTATATTTTTTCGGTGCAAAGATATAAATAATATAGTATAAACGCTAATATTTGTGAAGATATTTTGTTAAATCTTGTCGTTTTTTCTGTTTTTCCTCCTTTTAAATAGAGAAAAAGGCCACTTTTTATACTTTTTCTTTTCGTTGACGTACCGAATAGACCGCAAAACCATGACGTATTTTCTTTGAGAGTCTCATGGAACGGGACTCTGATGTCAGCCAGCGGCCTAAGTAGTTGACACTCTTGTTGCTATACTCGAATCGTGTCTGACGGCGTATTTCTGCTGCCAACTCGCTGACACTCATCCATTGCGTTTTTTCGTTCTCGGCTGTCATGAGGTCGAAAACTTCGAGAAAACGGCTTATTTCTGGACGCAGATTCGTGTAGCGGGCGTTGTGTGCTTCAATTTGCTGCACCTCTTCGGGGGTGAAATAGCAGCGACGGTGTTGTTGGTAGAGTTCCTGTAGCGCTTGGCTGTAGATGAAGGTATAAGGAATCCCGCCAGACGTGTCAATGGAGAGCCCTTCACTGATTTCAGCAACGATAAAACGTCGGCTGCCGCTGGGGTCGTTGAGGACATCGCTCATATTGGAGGTGGCGATGAACGAGGCCATGCGAGGCATTTCAATCGTAACGGGACTGTAGGGACGACGTCCTTTCACACTGCTTTTCTGGAGTAGGTTCTTGAGGAAACCTTGTTGGACTTTTTCAGGAATCTGGTTGAACTCGTCCAGGTTAATGAGCAGGGAGGTGGTGAGCATTCGTTCGGCTTCCTGCTTACTGGAGAAATCCACCAATTCTCGATAGCCTGTCTGGCGTAGTTCAGGCGGAAGGATGAGCTGGCCGAAAGTGCTCTTCCCGCAACCTTGTTGGCCGATGAGTAAGGGGACGACAGCGTTGCCGTGACCAGGGTTGAAGCCTTCCCATTGTGCGACCATCCCCAGGAACCAAGTGTGGAACCATTCGCGCCAATGCGGGTTGCGGTTAGGAACTCGGTCGGCCAGTTCACCGATGTAGTCGGTCTTGCCGTCCCATCGGTGCTCAATATCACGAAGATAAGCATGGGCGATGTTGTATGAACGGACACGTGTAGAACCGAGGAAACGACGCATGTCGCGGTCGAAAACTTCGATGCCATACTCTTGCGCTTCTTGAATCATCGTGTTCATGACGCGGGTGTCCAAGGGCTGAAATACATAGGATGCTGAGTTGTTAAAACGATATTCAACGCCATTGGTGAGCTCATTGAAACGCAAGTCATATCGTTCGTTCATGAAAGCTTGTAATTCCATGGTGATTTCTTGCATCCCATGTTCTTTGATGCCTTTGCGTGGCAAGGATAGATAAGCGCTTTCAACGAGTGCCCTTGCACGTTCGCGGCTCTCTATATGACGCATGGACCAGAAGTAACTTTGTTCGATTGTTTCCTCAATGGGGAGGCCCATTTTGGCGCAGTTTTGTGCGATGAGTGTTAGCTGCTGTTCATAAGAGAGAGTTGCTTCGTTGTCGCTTAACGTTTCGCGATGTTGTCCACTGTCCACATCCTTTTCGATTTGCTCCTTCATCTGACGCACAGCTAAAGCAAAACGCTTGGCAAAGCGTTGCCTGTTCTCCGAACTCGGATAGATCGAGGAACTGCCGTATTCCTGCTGACTTTCATCTCGGTTGGTCAATCCTGTGTACAAGTCCTTGCCGCTGATGCGGATGGGGGCTGCTTCGGCTGCATAATAGGCATCAGGGTCGCATGTCCATCGAAAGGTGTCTGTGGGACGTGCTACTTTGCTGTGTAGCGGACGTCCGATAACGGTGGCATATACTTTGGCGCAGAGGTCGTAGAGTAGGGTGTGGAAACGTTCAATGAGTGCGCTGTCGTCGGGTAATGTCCCGTCTTCCATGGTGCCACGTACGAAGACCTTCACGCTACGTCCGCTGGATCCCGTCATGGCGGCCAATGTAGTGGGCCATCCAGCAACGCGACGTTTGATGTCGAGCGCCTCTTGGATGCTATTGAGGTCGTTGATCTCCAATAGCACAATTCCGTTGTACGTTGAAATGAGCTGGCCATTCCGTCGCTGATGGGTCTCCATGCCGGGACATATACGGGGTAGGCGTTCCATGTAGCGTTGACGTAAGGATGGTGAAAGCGCAGGCGCTTGTGCCCTTAACGCTTCCACCATCACTCTCTTTTGTGCATCATTCCCGATGCGAGCCATCAATGGCTCCAGACCCAATGAGCTGACACGCTCTCTCTTACTCCTTATCGTCTTATGGTAAAGGGTGACTTTCATAACCCTGTCTCTTTTCTGATGCAAAGGTATATATAGTTTTTGATTCCTGCAAATATTTTTAGATAAAAATGATAGAATATGTCAATTATTTGCATATTTAATGATATAATCTCCACCTATTTTTATAATATCTCCACCTTGTTAATTCACATAAAATCAATTATTTATTATATATTAGGTGGAGAGGTGATGAAATTCTGAAATTTCATATTATAATTTAATAGTAAGTAATATTATCAGAAAACGATTACGTCCTGAAGCATTTTTATTTGCTTCAGGACGTAATGGCTAATACCTATATACTTATAAGCCTAAAGGTCTATACCTTTCAGATGCCCTTTGCTTTCAATACAGCGGCCATTTGTTGTTGAACCTCCTGGGCCTTCTCGCCGGCAACCTCAGCAAAGCGTTCGGTCGCGTCAGCATAGATGATGGCGCGGCTGCTGTTGACGATGAGGCCGCAGTGGTCATTCCAACCGTATTGGCATACTTCCTCAAGGCTACCACCTTGAGCACCGATGCCGGGAACGAGGAGGAAGTGGTTGGGGACCAGACGACGAATGTCGGCGAAAGCACTTCCTTGTGTAGCACCCACCACATACATCATTTGATCAGCGTCGGCCCACTGCTGACTGCGTTGCAGTACCTTCTCAAATAAACGTTCCCCTTGAGCATCCTGGGTCAGCTGGAAGTCGGCGCTACCCTTGTTGCTCGTCAAAGCCAACAGGATGACCCATTTATTGGGGTAGCCGAGGAATGGCGTGACACTGTCTTCGCCCATGTAGGGGGCAACAGTGACAGCATCTACATTCATCTCTTCAAAGAAGGTTCGTGCGTAAAGCTTCGATGTATTACCGATGTCACCGCGTTTGGCATCAGCGATGATGAACTGGTCGGGGTAGTTGTCATTCAGATATTTGACTGTCTTTTCAAAGGCAATCCATCCTTTTACACCGTGTGCCTCATAAAAAGCCAGATTGGGTTTGTAGGCAATGCAATAGGGAGCTGTTGCATCGATGATGGCCTTGTTGAACTCAAAGATAGGGTCAAACCCCTCTTCCTTTTCGGCTTTCTCAATGAGGAACTGAGGCACTTTCTTCAGATCAGTGTCCAGTCCTACGCACAGGAAGCTCTGCTTCCTCTTGATATTCTCAAATAGTTGTTCGCGTGTCATAACTTTCAATTTTTAATTTTCAACTTTATAGTGCGGCTTCTTTGAGTCGTTCCGCGTTTTCGGCCACAATGAGGCGATCAATACATTCTTGGATATCTCCGTCCATGAAGGCTGCAAGGTTGTAGATGGTGTAGCCGATGCGGTGGTCGGTAATGCGTCCCTGCGGATAGTTGTATGTGCGAATCTTGGCAGAGCGATCACCCGTGCTGACCATCGTCTTACGTCGGGCTGCGATGTCATCGATGTACTTCTGGTGCTCCTTATCATATATAAAGGTACGCAGGCGCGCGAGCGCACGTTCCTTATTTTTAGGTTGGTCTCGTGTCTCCGTACATTCGATGAGGATTTCCTCTGTCTCGCCCGTGTTCGGATTCGTCCACATATAACGTGCGCGAACACCCGATTCCACTTTGTTCACATTCTGTCCTCCGGCACCTTGGCTGCGGAAGGTGTCCCATTTGATGGCACCTTCGTTGATTTCCACGTCGAACTCTTCAGCCTCGGGCAATACGGCAACGGTAGCGGCAGAGGTATGTACGCGTCCCTGTGTCTCTGTGACGGGTACGCGCTGTACGCGGTGCACGCCGCTCTCATATTTCAAGGTGCCATAGACCTTTTCGCCTGTCACCGAGAAGATGATCTCCTTGTAACCGCCGGCGGCGCCTTCGGTGAAACTCGAGATGGCTATCTTCCAACCCTTTGTTTCACAATATTTTGAATACATGCGGAAGAGGTCGCCAGCAAAGAGGGCTGCCTCGTCACCGCCTGTGCCGCCTCGGATTTCCATGATGACATTCTTATCGTCCTCAGGATCAGCTGGAATGAGCAGTAACTTGATCTCCTCTTCCAGCTGTGGGATGCGTTCGTTGGCGGCGTTGAGTTCCTCGCGTGCCATCTCCTTGATCTCGGGGTCGTCTTCACTGGCCATCATCTCCTTAGCATCTTCGATGGTCGTGAGAGCCTGTACATATTCGGCCCTTTTTTTGATGATGGCTCCCAGGTCTTTGTATTCTTTTGTCAGCTTCACGTATCGCTTCTGATCGGCGATGACAGCGGGATCGGTGATCAGCGTTCCCACTTCCTCGTATCGGGATACGAGGCCTTCCAGCCGGTCTAACAATTCATTGTTTTCTATAGCCATAGCCTATATTTGATGCATGGTGATTGAATGAAAAAGGCGTGCCTGCCGTGGTGGCAAGCCCGCCTTTGGTGGTAGGAACGATCGGGCTCGAACCGATGACCTCTTCAATGTGACTGAAGCGCTCTGAACCAACTGAGCTACGCTCCTATCCTCGTTTGCGGCTGCAAAGGTACAAAAAAGATTAGAGATTAAAGAATATAGATTAAAGTTTTTTTCTTTTCTCCATTATTTTTCTTTTTCGCACGAGCGTAGCAAGATTTACTTGCCGAAGGCGCGGGAGACGAAGGGGAGGCAGAGGCGCAGTGCGTTGTGCCAGTATTCCCAGTTGTGTGAACCGTCGCGTACGCGCAGTTGGGCTTTGAAGTGCTTCTGACGCATCACCTTGTAGAGGTCGATATTGCGGTCGAAGAGGAAATCATCATCACCACAGTCAATGTACCATTTCACGCTACGGAGTGCATCGAGCTTAGCTTCGTCGGCCTGCTCGATGATCGTAACGGGGTCATGGTCATGAACGGCATTCGAGAGCATCGCCATCTTGTCCTTGACGTCGGCATTCTCGCGCTTCTCGGCGGTAAGCCAGGCGCTCATAGCGTAACAGGCGACAAACATGTCGGAGTGTGCAATAGCGTAGCCCACGCTGCCACCACCACCCATTGACAATCCTGCAATGGCGCGTTGTTCCTTGCTACCGCCAGCACGGTATTTGGCTTCAACTGTAGGCAACAGTTCCTGGAAGAAGAAGTCTTCGTAGCTCCATCCTGGCATGTTGAAGTAGCCATTCCAGATACGGCGCGTGTCGGAGTCGCCTGCATTGGGCATGATGACTACCATTGGTGGAATCTCACCGCAGTTGATGAGCTCGTCCATCACGCGATCCATCTGACCTTTCTCTAACCAAGCGCGATGGTTGTCTGTGAGACCGTGCAGGAGATAGAGAATGGGGTAGTGGGCCTGTGTATCATTCTTGTACGAAGAAGGGAGATAGACGTTGTAGTATTTGGTGACGCCTAAGACATTGCTCTTCAGAGAGTCGGTGATAACGCCAGCGCGAGAAGGGAGGGCTGTCGTCAGTGCTAAGAGGAGCACGAAAAGAGTGTTGAATGAATAGTGTCTCATATTCCTTTAGTAATTAAATTCTCCAAATTCGCTACGGATGGTGAGTGAACGAGGACCTTCCTCGATGCGGCCAACAATCTGAGCATCGATGTTGAAGCTCTTACTGATGGCAATCACCTGTTCGGCCTCCTCGGGTTTGACATAGACTTCCAGACGGTGACCGCAGTTGAAGACCTTGTACATCTCGCTCCAATCGGCACCGCTCTCCTCGGCGATGATGCGGAAGAGTGGCGGCACGGGGAACATGTTGTCCTTGATGACACGACAGTTATCGCCCACGAAGTGAAGCACTTTGGTTTGTGAACCGCCTGTGCAGTGGACCATACCGTGTATGCGAGGACGCATCGCATCGAGAAGCTTCTTCACGACGGGGGCATAGGTGCGGGTGGGGGAGAGTACGAGCTTTCCAACAGTGCTTCCCTCGGGAGCTTTGTCGGTCAACTTGTATTTGCCGCTATACACCAGTTCCTCAGGTACAGCCTTGTCATAAGTCTCAGGATATTTCTCCGCGAGGTATTTGGCAAAAACATCGTGGCGGGCAGAGGTGAGACCATTTGAGCCCATGCCTCCGTTGTATTCCTTTTCGTAAGTAGCCTGACCGAAGCTGGCGAGGCCCACGATGACATCGCCCGGACGGATATTTGCATTGTTGATAACATCGGCGCGCTTCATACGGCAGGTGACGGTGCTATCGACGATGATGGTGCGAACAAGGTCGCCCACATCGGCTGTCTCGCCACCCGTGGCGTAGATGCCGATGCCCATTTCGCGCAACTCAGCAAGGAGTTCGTCGGTGCCATTGATGATGGCCGAGATCACCTCACCAGGAACGAGCATCTTGTTGCGACCGATGGTGCTGCTGACAAGGATATTATCCACGGCACCTACGCAGAGCAGGTCGTCGGTATTCATGATGATAGCGTCCTGTGCAATGCCCTTCCAGACGGAGAGGTCGCCCGTTTCCTTCCAATAGGCATAGGCGAGGCTGCTCTTCGTGCCGGCACCGTCGGCATGCATGATATTGCAGTACTCGGGGTCACCACCGAGGATGTCAGGGATAATTTTGCAGAAGGCCTGTGGAAAAATGCCCTTATCGATGTTTTTGATGGCTGCATGAACGTCTTCCTTTGCGGCAGAGACACCACGAGCCATGTAACGTTGTTTACTATCCATTAGAACTGTACCTCAGGTGCCTTCTCAGCTCCAGCCTCAGCTGCAAACATGGTTTTCTTCTCAAAACCGAAAATCATTGCCCAGATATTGTTTGGGAAGCGGCGAACAGATACGTTGTATGTCTGCACAGCCTCGTTGTAGATACGGCGTGACTCGGCGATGCGGTTCTCGGTACCTTCGAGCTGTGCCTGCAGTTCGCTGAACTGCTCATTGGCTTTCAGATCGGGATAGTTCTCTGTGATGGCGAGCAGCTTACCGAGAGCCTGAGAGACCTCGCCCTGTGCGGCTTGGTATTCTGCCAACTTCTCAGGTGTGAGGTCATCGGCATTGACGGTAATCTGTGTTGCCTTGCTGCGAGCGGCGATGACAGCTTCCAGCGTCTCGCTTTCATGGGCAGCGTAGCCCTTGACGGTGTTCACGAGGTTGGGAATCAGGTCAGCACGACGCTGATATTGCGTCTGCACGTCTGCCCATTTCTGATCCACGGTTTCCTCTTGTTCCACGAGCTTGTTGTAGGTGCAACTGGTGAATAGGAATGGTAAGATACCGAGAAGCAGAATAAAAGACCCACCCCTCACCCTCCCTGTGAGGGAGGGAGTTAATACTTTTCCGAATAGAGTTTTCATAGTTGTCTCTGTTAGAATTGATAACTTGTATTTATTATTTATTTGCTTATCTTGAAAGTGACCACTCCCTCCCTCACAGGGAGGGTGAGGGGTGGGTCTTCAGAATCTTCCGCTGGCACCACCGCCGCCAAACGAGCCTCCACCGAAGTGACCGCCGAAGCTGCCTCCACGAAAACCTCCCCCTCCACGGAACAGGCTGCTGCCGAGAGCGCCGCCAGCGGCGGCACCCATGCCACCGCTATTGATATGTTCGTCCCAATGGAGTTCCTTGGTGAAGTGACAGTGGGTGCAGCGGTAGGTGTCGTGGTGCGTACGGATGCCGAGGATTCTGTTTGTTGTGACGCGGCTGCTGATGCGTTTCATCTTATATTGATGGCAGCTGGGGCAGTAGCTTTTCTTACGACGGTCTTTCCAAACGGCGAAGATGATAAGCCCGATGGCCAGCAGTAATAACATGCCAAAGGTCGTAAAGCCATCTTCAACGTTATGCTCAAAATCTGAACCGCCCACTAATGACGGGTCTCCATCGACATATTTCGTGATAGCCCGCACCGTTGCCAACATTGCCTCGTCCCAGTCGCCTTCGCGTAAGGCAGGCAGCATCTGGCGGTTCTCAATGCGCTTACAGATGGCATCGGGGAGTTTCCCTTCTAAGCCGCGACCCGTTAGAATCGTATAAGCGCGATCGCCTGTGGAGAGCAGGATGATGAGTCCGGTGTTCTGCTCCTTGGAGCCAATGCCGTATTTGCGACCCAACGCCATACAGAATTCATAGGTATCACCGCCCTCTATGCGTTCCACGACAGCCAGTACCGTTTGTACCCCATGCTCTGTCTCCATTTGTCCGAGCCACAGGTTCAGTGAATCGACTGCCGTCTGCGAGAGGATGTCGTCGGGGTTGCTGACATATTGCGTCTTATCCTGCAGATAAGGGATGGGCAGGTTGTCAACGGAATAGGTGGCAGCCGTTGCAACGGTTGCTATACATAGAAAGATATAGAGCAATAGCTTTCGCATGATGATTATTCTTTTCCATTCCAGAATTCCCAACTTGCGATGGCTTGCCGGTGTAGCATTTCCAAACCGTTCTTGACTACGGCGCCGTAGCGACGTCCTTGTCGCATGAACAGCGTGATGTCAGGATTATAAACCAAGTCGTAAAGGAGATGGCGCGGGGTAAGCGCATTATAGGGGATATCGGGACAACTATCTACGCGTGGGTACATTCCCAGTGGCGTGCAGTTGACGATGACGGTGTATTCTGCTAACAATTCGGGAGTGATGTCAGAGTAGGTGAAGGGACCCTCGGGAGAACCCTCGGGAACGGTAACAGGAGAACCCTCGGGGACGGTAACAGGAGAACCCTCGGGAACAGTAACAGGAGAACCCTCGGGAACGGAAACGGGTCGGTTGCGACTGACATAGCGCCATTCGATGCCGAGCTTTTCTAGCCCATGACAGATGGCTTTGGAGGCGCCGCCTGTGCCGAGAACTAATGCCTTTTTATGGTGCGGTTGCAAGAGCGGACGGATGCTGTCCATGAAACCGATGATGTCGGAGTTAAAGCCCTTAAGCGTCCATTGCCCATCGTTCTTCGTACATTTTATGACATTGACAGCCCCGATAGCGCGTGCTTCGTCAGAGAGGTCGTCAAGATAAGGGATGACGGCCTGCTTATAAGGGATGGTGACGTTCAGACCGCACAGATCAGGATGCTCGTTCAATAGCTGTGGCAACTGTTCGATGGATGGCAGCTCAAAGTTGAGATAATCCGCATTGATGCCCTCACGTGCAAACTTCTCTTGAAAGAAAGCACGTGAGAAACTATGCCCGAGGGGATAGCCTAAGAGGCCATATAGGATAGAAGACTCTCCCCCCGCCCCCCCTATCAGGGAGGGAGCAGATGCTATTTGAGATGATGTTTTTTTTGCCATTCTATAAAAGGGAAAAATGTCTGCTATTCTTGAAAGGTATTAACTCCCTCCTTGATAGGGAGGGGTGGGGGGAGTCTCTTACTTGGTTGCTAAATACATCGTTGATAATCCGAAGGTGAAACGCTTGAACTGCACTTCGCTGAAACCGCAACGACGAAGCATCGGAGCGAGGATTTCGGCCTGTGGAAATGCCTCCATTGTGCGGGGCAGGTAGGTGTAGGCGCTGTCGTCGTGGCTAATGAGACGACCGATAAAAGGCATCACCGTGTGGGCGTAGATATTGAACAGCTGCTTCATGGGGAAGCGAGGTGGGGTGGTGAGCTCTACCAACATCAGGTGTCCTCCGGGCTTCAGTACGCGGCACATCTCACGCAGTCCGGCTTCGAGGTCCTCGAAGTTACGGGCACCATATGAGACGGTAACGGCATCGAAGCTATTGTCATCGAAGGAGAGGTCGGTGCAGTCATCTTTCGAGAAATAGATGACGTTGTCAAGGCCTGCAGCCTTCACCTTTTCGCGTCCCACTTCCATCATCCCCTCGCTGATATCCACGCCGATGATACGATCAGGGTCGAGGCGTCGGGCGGCAAGAAGAGCGAAGTCACCTGTGCCTGTGGCGATGTCCAGTATCACCTGTGGCGCAAAGGGCTTCAACGCGTCAATAGCCTTACGGCGCCAGCGTCTGTCTATGCCGAGAGAGAGCGTGTGGTTGAGGCGGTCATAGGTAGGGGCGATGTGGTTGAACATCGCTGCGATAGCGGACTCTCCCCCCGCCCTCCCTATCAGGGAGGGAGCATAATGTGTTGGAGAATATGTGTTCCTATTCATGTCCGCTATTCTTGGAAGGTATATACTCCCCTCCTTTAGGGAGGGGATGGGGGGTGAGTCTTATTTCTGAAGCCAAGCTTCTACGTTCTTCTCAATGCGCTCAGCGACATCTGCTTCGGTGGCAGCTTTCTCAAACTTCTCGCCTACGATGTGCTCGTAGAGCTCGATATAGCGGTCGCTGATGCTGTTGACGAATTCGTCAGTCAGTTCCGGCATCACATCGCCCGGACGGTTCATGAAGTTGTGGTCAATGAGCCACTGACGCACAAACTCCTTGGAGAGTTGGCGCTGAGGCTCACCTTTCTCGAACTTCTCCTCATAGCCATCGGCGTAGAAGTAGCGGCTGCTGTCAGGTGTGTGAATCTCGTCGATGAGGATCACCTTGCCGTCGCGCTTGCCGAATTCATACTTAGTATCCACGAGGATGAGGCCTTTCTTGGCGGCAATCTCAGTCCCGCGCTGGAAGAGGGCACGTGTGTAGCGCTCCATGACCTCATAGTCCTCAGCGCTCACGATACCCTGTGCGATAATCTCCTCCTTGGAGATGTTCTCGTCGTGACCCTCGTCGGCCTTAGTGGTCGGAGTGATGATGGGCTCGGGGAAACGCTCGTTCTCACGCATACCCTCAGGCAGCTTCACGCCACAGAGCTCACGGCAGCCGTTCTTATACTCGCGCCAAGCGGAGCCTGTGAGGTAGCCACGGATAATCATCTCTACGCGGAAGCCCTCAGCCTTCAGACCTACGGTGACCATGGGGTCGGGTGTAGCAAGCTTCCAGTTGGGGACGATGTCTGCGGTGGCATCGAGGAAGCTGGCTGCAATCTGGTTCAGCACCTGTCCCTTGAAGGGAATACCTTTCGGCAGCACTACGTCGAAGGCCGAGATGCGGTCGGTGGCGACCATCACCATGATGTCGTCATTGATGTTATACACGTCGCGTACTTTACCATGATATACGCTTTTCTGTCCGGGAAAACGGAACTCAGTTTTTGTTAATGCTTTCATTGTCGTTATGGTTATCTTTGTTATCTTGCTCTTTCTCATAATGATCGTACGCCTCCACGATGCGTGTCACCAGTTTGTGGCGTACGATATCTTTCTGGTTGAGTCGAATGACGGCGATGCCCTCCACATCCTGAAGAATCTTGAGTGCCTCCACGAGTCCGCTCTTCTGGGTTCGGGGAAGGTCAATCTGTGTCATGTCGCCTGTTACAATCATCTTCGTATTCATGCCCATGCGGGTGAGGAACATCTTGATTTGGGCAGGCGTGGTGTTCTGTGCCTCGTCGAGAATTACGACAGCATCGTTCAGCGTTCGGCCACGCATGAAGGCGAGCGGGGCAATCTGAATGACGTTCTGCTCCATCATCTCATTCAGCTTCTGTCGTGGAATCATATCTTCCAGTGCATCGTAGAGCGGCTGCAGATACGGATCTATCTTATCCTTCATGTCACCAGGCAGGAAACCGAGTTTCTCACCCGCTTCCACGGCAGGGCGGGAGAGGATGATGCGTCGCACTTCTTTGTTCTTCAGCGAACGAACGGCGAGCGCGATACTCGTGTAGGTCTTACCCGAGCCGGCCGGACCGATGGCAAACACCATATCGTGCTTGTCGAAAGCGTGAACCAGTCGTTGCTGATTCTCGCTGCGGGCCGTGATGGGCTTGCCCGTCACGCTGAAGACGATGGCGCCACTGATGCCGTCGCGCCGTGTGTGTTCACCTTTAATAATATGCAGGATGTCTTCTTCGCTCAGACTATTGTACTTATTACAATGTGTCTGCAGCCGTTCTATGCTTTCCTCAAAAGAGCACAATTCCTCTTCATCGCCCATGACTTTGATGACATTGCCTCGGGCTACGATGCGCATTTTCGGGTAAAGTGCCTTGAGCATTTGCATGTTGGTGTTGTTGACACCATAAAAGATGACGGGGTCAGCTTCCTCAAGGATGAAGTGTTTTTCTGTCATTCGTTATTCTTTTTCGGGTGCAAAGATACGATTTTTCGTCTGCAAAGTAGCAAAGAGCTTGAGAAAAATGTGTGTAGTTCATCTATTTTATGTAACTTTGTGCCCGAATTCATAAAAAGTAAGTTTTGTTTAGACTCAAGAAGAAACATTTTCTGCAGGGAGTATGCGCCATTGTACTGGTGCTTTTTGTTATCCGACTCTTTGTTCCCGATGTGACCGCATCGCAAGGGGAACCCGTTGCTGAAGCTGATTCTACGATTGTTGAGACCAACGATACGGTGGCTCCAGTAGAGATTGTGAAGTTGGAAAAGTCAGGTGTGCTTAGTACCAATCCGCTTCCCCGTCTGGATTTCAGTCATCGTCATTCGATCCGTAGTGTACCTTCCTATCGCAACAGCTTCCCTGATTTGCAGGAAGTGCAATATCCCGCAGCTATCGCAAGTGGCGTGCCGCCAGTCCAGAACCGCGAGGAGGCTGAGCGACGTAAGAAAGACCTACTCTTTATAGGCGCGAATCCATATTATCAGATGGACCCGGCTATGAGTCGCAGTATTCCTTATTTGGTTCCTAAAGCCAGTCACTTGTTGCAACACATTGGGCGTCGTTTCCTGGATTCTTTAGCCGTTAAGGGCATTCCTTTACACACCATTATTGTTACCAGTGTGTTGCGTACTGAGGACGATGTTCGTCGCTTGCGCCGTATCAACGGTAATGCTTCCGAACAGAGTTGTCATCGCTTCGGAACGACCTTTGATATCTCTTATAATCGTTATCACACCGTTGCGCCGCCTGAAGACCCCGACCGTCGTGCCGTCCGTAACGACTCCCTCAAGTTTATCCTCTCTGAAGTGCTTCGCGACATCCGCGAAGAGGGGCTTTGTTATGTGAAGTACGAAGTGAAGCAAGGCTGTTTTCATGTAACGGTGCGGTGACAGATTAACAGATTAACACATTAACAGATTAACAGGTTAATGCATCTTAAAAACCGCAAGAGGCCGTAAACCCTTTTGCGGTTGTTTGGTCGTAAAAGTGTAATTCAATCAACAATAAACTTTTACACTTTAATCATTTCACTCATTATGAAGAAGACAATTATCTATTTGATGACCATCGCTGCCATGACTTTCGGCAGCATTGACAAAGCATGTGCTCAGGATAACGATCGCGAGAGCCGTCGCGCAGAATTCCAAGCCCGTCAGACTGAGCGCCTGATCAAGGACCTGAAGCTCACAGACGAACAGAAAGCGAAGTTTGAACCCATCTATCAGAACTATCAGAAAGAGCTGGCCTCTTTGTTCCAGCAGCGCCAAGAGACCAATAACGAGAATGAAAAGGAGCTGACAGATGCTGCAGCTACTGCACGCCTGCAGGAAATCTTTAACCGTCAGGCCGAACAGATTCAGCAATCCCAGCAGCGTCTGGATATCCAGAAGAAGTATTGCGCTGAACTGTCTTCCATCCTCACTCCCCAGCAGCTTCTGCGCGTGTTCCAGCCCCAGCAGAACCGTAATCGCAACAACCAGCAAGGCAATCGTGGCGGACGTGGACAAGGTGGTCCTCGTGGCGGCTTTGGCGGCGGCTTCGGTGGCCCAGAAGGAGGCTTTGGTGGCCCCGGTGGCTTCTAAATTCCATTCCTCTATATTTTATGTTCCCAATTTGTGAACGTATGTTCTGAATTTATGAATATATGTTCTCAAATTGGGAATATACGTTTCCAAATTATAAACATAAAACCACCTGTATTCTAAAATCATTTTTTTTACTATGTTCGGTTTGATGAAAGAAGAAGCTTTTAAGATTTTTCTTTTCTTAGAAAAAGTGTGACGTTTTTTTTGTTGTTCAAACAATTTACTGTAACTTCGCGGCGTATTCACTTTATTAAACCTAATTAATATGAAAAAATTCTACGCTTTTCTTGTTGCCTTGTTCGCCTTATTCGGTGTGGCACAGGCACAAACAATTACATTTGATGCGACCACAGACGTGTACGGGACTGATAAGTCCAAGACAGGTGCTATGTCCATTGAAAAAGATGGAATTACGATAGCTATCACGGGTGGTACTTTGGCTAATACCACTGATTATCGTATTTACAAGAACCAGACAATCACGATTTCGTCAACTAGTGCCATTGAAAGCATTGTGTTTACTTGTACGGCAAGCGGTACTTCCCAGTATGGTCCTGGCTGTTTCGAGGCGCAGGTTGGTTATTCCTATGATGGTACTACGGGAACTTGGTCAGGCTCTGCAGTTTCTGTAACATTTAAGGCTTCTACCAATCAGGTTCGTGCTAAGTCCATTGAGGTGACGTTAAAGAACTCTGACCCAAACTATGTTAAAACTCCGAAGATTACACCTGCAACGGGCACCTATTATGAAGCTCAGGAGGTGACGATTGAGAAGGAGGATGGTACGAGGGTCTTCTATACTCTTGACGGTACAGAACCTACAGCATCGAGCACAGCCTATACAGAACCCTTCACTGTGGAGGCTACCACGACCGTAAAAGCAATCGCTTTCAAAGGTGAGAATAAGAGCGAGATAGCTGAGAGCATCATCACCATTGCTGAGTTGTCGGCCAAGACCATTGCTGAAGTGTTAGCTGCTGGCGCTGGTGAAGCAAAAACTTCTGCTACGGTGGTGGCAGTCGCTAGTACAGGTGTGTTGTTGCAGGATGCAACAGGCTTCATCTTTAAATATACTGGCGGAGTTCCTGAGGTGGAGATAGGTGACGTGGTAACTGTGTCAGGTCCTACCTCTGAATATGGCGGACGTATCCAGTTCACCGAAAATGGAACGATGACGAAGACGGGTACGGCAGACGTTACCTATCCTGATCCCACTGTTCTTGACGCTACCGCCTTTGATGCCCTTGTTGGCAATATTGAAGTGAAGTATGTGGAAGTCAGTGGTGCCATTTCAAGCGTCGGCAATTATAATAATTTCAAAATAACAGGTGCAAAGAATACGGGTTCGGTCATCGCTACAGCTGATAAGCTCGGTCTATTGGAAAAGGATGCACCTGTAACGATTACGGGTTACTTCATCTATGTAACGGGAACTAGTACGAAGTATGGCACGATTATTGCCACTAAGATAGAACTTCCAGAAGTCGTTTACACGGAATACAATACCCTTGCTGACGTAAAGGCAGCTGCTCCTGCCGATGAGGCCTCTGCTATTTATGCTCAGTTGAATATCACCGACATGCTGGTCAGCTACGTGAATGGTCAGAGTGTCTATCTCTTCGATGGCACCGACGGTATGCTCGTATTTGGTACCAATAGCAAGAATTTGAAGACTGGTGATAAGATTAGCGGCGCTATCAAAGGTAAACTCTACAAGCGCTATGGCAATACACAGCTGGCAGTGACCGCCTATGATGTGACGGTTAGTTCTTCTGGAAATACTGTTGAGCCACAGGTTGTTAACCCTGTAGCTTTCAATGCGAATGGTGCCGCATACGAGAATGAGCTGATTACGCTTCAGGGGCTTGTTCCCAATGCTGAGGCGCTGGCAGATAAACTCATTACCTTTAGCTATGAGGATGATGACGAGGGTGAGAAATACACCTTCACCGTTCGTGATAACTTCGGTGTTGCAGCAAGTATTGCATTCAATAAGACTGCAGCATATAATGTTACCGGTTTCGTCGCTATCTATACGAAAGATGGTGCGACTACCATTCAAATCTATCCTCGTGAGAAAGCTGATATTGATGATGGCGTCGTTTATCAGTTCACAGGCGATGGTTCACTCGAGAAGCCCTATACTATTAAGGATGTTCAGAATATGAATTCCGAACATGCATCTGAGGGCGTTTGGGTGAAGGCTTACATTGTGGGCTACATCAACGGTCAAAGTTTGAATGCTACGACAGCAACCTTCAGTGCTGAGGCTCCAGAAGGCGGTGAAGTGCTGGCAAGCAACCTCCTTGTTGCCGATGATGCCGGAGCCAACACCTTGGCTGCCATCATTCCTGTAGCTCTTCCGAATAATGCCGATGCCCGTAAAGATCTCAACCTGAAAGACAATGCTGGCAAGTTGAGTACTCAGGTTTGGCTCAAAGGTAATATTACGACTTACATGGGCGTTATGGGCTTGAAAGAGGTGAAGGTCTATAGCTTAGATGGCGTCAACATTGTGGATGGTGTCGCAGGCGTTGAAGCAGCTCCTGTAAATCAGGCTGTTTACACCCTCGATGGCATTCAGGTGAAGGCTCCTAACAAGCCGGGTCTGTACATTATCGGCGGCAAGCCCTTTATCAAATAAGTGTAGAATCTTTTTTTTCATAGGAAAGGAGCCGGGACTTAGGTCTTGGCTCTTTTCTTGTTGATAATTTTTGTTGTTCAAGCTTTTTCAATTATCTTTGCCACAGATTTATAGAAAAATCGGGTGATTCATTCAAGTATAAGATGGTGATATGAAACAGTTTGTAAGATATATACTTCTTGCCTGCGCATTCTTGATAGCGTGTGCCATGAGTGCGCAAAGTGTTGATCTCGTTTCCTACTATGCTGCAGCCAACGGCAAGAAGAAAGCAGAGCTGAAGACAGCCATGTATCACATTATTGGTAATCCGGAGACCCAAAGTTATGGCTCACTTTGGTTCTATTATTACCAAACTGACCGTTTGCCCGATAATCAGGTGATTGACCGCTATAGCAACGTGAAACGTTATTTCAGTGAGAATGACGGAATTGCTGTCAGTGGAATGAACAAAGAACATGGCATAGCACAGTCTTGGTGGGGTGGAGGTACTGATACCAAGCAAGGCTGTGACCTGCATCATGTGATGCCCAGTGATATTGAAGCTAATGGTAAGAAGAGCAACTATGGAATGGGCGTGGTCACAAGCGTTGATTGGGATAATGGCTCCATCAAGGTCGGAAGCGGTAAAGCTGGTAATAATGGGATTGTTCCGTTGTGGGAGCCTGCTGATGAGTGGAAGGGCGATTTTGCACGAGCCTATTTCTATATTGTCACTTGCTACGAGGGTGTGTCACTCATTCAGAAACAGGGAGCTAACTCCATGCAGGATAATACCTATCCCAAACTGCAGCCTTGGGCCTACCAGCTTTATCTGAAATGGGCAAAAGAAGATCCCGTCAGCGATTTGGAACGAGCACGCAATGAGGCTGTCTATCAAATCCAAGGCAATCGCAACCCTTTCATCGATTATCAGACGTTGGCCGAATATATCTGGGGAGATAGCATCGACTATGCTTTCGATGTAAGCGGAGGACATGGCATCGATCCTATTCCAGGTCCTCAACCTGTGATTCCTGACAGCCTCAGCATGATTCTTGCTGATTTCACAGAACAACCTGCAACGGATTATGATTTCACAATCGTCAATGCTCAGGGCGATATTTCCAACGTTTGGGCCAATAGCAAGAATTATGGCATGGTGGCTAATGCTTACAACTTGGGGAAAACAGGTGATGAATGGCTGATATCGCCCGCTATAGACCTTGCAGAGATGCAGGGTGCTACGTTGGAATTTACTCATGCCACTGGCTACAATGCCACGAATGATCCTGCACAGATGTTTGAGGTGCTGGTATCAGCTGATTTTGAGTCTGCCTCAGCTCCCTCGGCTGCTACATGGACAGCACTTCATCCCAATTGGCCGGAGTCTGTCAGCAGTGGTTATACAAAATTTGTCTCTTCTGGTAAAATCAGTCTTGACGGTTTCGCCGGACAGTGCATCAATGTCGCTTTCCGCTATCAGGCAGATGCGTCACGCTGTTGGGCATGGGAGGTGAAGGATGTCACTCTCAAAGCAAAACGGAAGACAAAGACCGATAGTATTGCCGACTATTATTCCTCTGCACAAGGTTTACGAAAGGCGGAGCTGAAAACGGCTCTCCACCATCTTATCCAACCAGCTATGGTGTTGACCTATGGTGGCAAGGGTGAAGGCTATACATGGTCAGGCTTTGCTAAGACTGATGTACTGCCTGATGGCTATGTACGAGACCGCTACAGCAACATCCAACGCTCGTTCAATGGCTTGCAAGCTGTTGATGGAATGAATATTGAGCATATTTGGGCTAACTCTTGGTGGGGACATGTGAAGAACAACGCTTATTGTGATTTGTTCAACCTCTATCCCTCAGATGCCAGTGCTAACCAACGCAAGAGCAATAATCCTATTGGCATCGTAGATGGTAGTATCTCCTTTGATAATGGTGTCACGAAAGTAGGAAAGAGTAGCAGCTATCGTACTGATAGCCTGATTACGGCATGGGAGCCGGCTGACGAATGGAAAGGCGACTTTGCACGTACCTATTTTTATATGGCTACCGCTTATGAACATATGATCGACTTGTGGCAGACAACTGAAGGATTGCTAACCGTGGACCCCTCTGCTTCATGGCCGTTAATGCGTCCCTGGGTCTATCAACTGATGCTCGAGTGGGCTAATGCCGACCCTGTGGATGATATTGAACGTGAACGTAATGCTGCTATTTATGCTATTCAAGGCAACCGCAACCCATACGTAGATATGCCGCAGTTGGCACAGTATGTATGGGGTGACAGCACTGAATACGCCTTTTATATCAATCCATCTGCTACTACGCCTGAATTGTTTGTTCCTCGTCATGGCACCGTGTTAGACTTGGGGCTCCAGTCTTTGCAGACGGAGATGAATCATAAGATAGCTGTTCGTGGCCGCAACCTCAAAGGTGGTTTGACCGTTCGCGGAGAAGGTGATGGCTTTGAGGTGTTGCCCACGACGTTCTCTGCCGATGAGATCCAAGCGGGAGCCGCTATTACCGTTCGCCGTACTGCAACCGAAGTGGGCACCTATACTGCCACTCTCACATTGAGTGATGGGAACGGCCTTACTCATTCTGTGACATTACAGATGGAGGTTATGGATGGTATTCCGGCATACGAGCCTTCCAATATCGTCTGTAGTATTAATGAACAGAGCTTCACCGCCCGATGGAAGGATATGGCATTGACGGACGGTGCGACTTATTCTCTTGATGTTTATACGAAAGATGAAGGAGGTACGCGTACGTCGGTTAGCGGTTTTCCTGTTACCACTACTGACACCGCCTATGTCGTTTCAGGTCTGAAAGCATCTACGACTTACTATTATCAAGTTTCTAATTCATCATTCAACAGCAATGAAGTGCGAGTAGATATGCCTGCCGTGAAGCCTGTTTTCTCTGTGTCAAAATCTTCTGTCGCACTGACAGCTCTCCCAGAAGAACCTTCACGTGAGATGAAACTCTCCGTCACCACACTTGCCTTCTTAAAATATGAGGTCAGTGTCTCCTGTCCTTCTCCTTTTGAAGTGAGTGCTGATGGTGAGAATTGGACGAATGAACTCCTTCTAACTACTTACAATCCCTCGTTCTATGTACGTCTTGGAGCTGTAGCAACAGCGGGCATTTATGAGAACGAAATGATTCTGACGGCTCCTGATGTGGATGAACTCGTCGTCAGTCTCTCGGCTGTGGTTGATGAGAACAAGGCTTTCTTTGAAAACTTTGAAAGTGGCACGAAGACGGGTTATGCCGAAGGAGTTGTTACCTGTAATGCAGCTGCCTGGACGCTGGCTAACGCGCTGATAGCAGCTGACGGTAACGCCAGAGACGGGCACTGCGTAAGAATGAAGATTGGTGGTCGTTTGGAGATGAACGAGGACAAGCCTCAGGGTTGCGACTCCCTCTCTTTCTATGCAGGCCTTTATAATAAGGACACAAAAGCCAAACTTACGGTCTCTTATTCCCTTAACGGCGGCTTGACTTGGACGCCCGTTGTTGAGGCGCTTGCCTTCAAAAGTGGTGAATTTAACCGCTACGTTTATCCCATCCAGCAGGACGGCCTTATCCGCTTGCGCTTTTCTACTCAGGAAGGTAATGAGAGCCAGCGTCTGAACATAGATGATATCCAGATGAGTAACTATGTCGCTGGTAATGCACTACGTCTGGTGGAACAGGATTGTAATGTTGACACTGTCGTCTATACCTTAGATGGTCGTCCTATGGGAGATCGCCTACAGACACAACGCGGTTTCTACCTTATTCGTCAAGGTGGTAGTGTCCGTAAGATTATTATCAAGTAATGCGTTATTTCATAGAACTTTCCTACGACGGTACCGCCTATTGCGGCTGGCAGATTCAGCCCAATGGCGAGAGTGTGCAAGGCGTGCTGCAGAGGGCGCTTGCGACCATCTTGCGTATGGAAGTGCCTGTCACGGGAGCAGGGCGTACTGATGCCGGCGTGCATGCTGCCAAGATGGTGGCGCATATGGATTTCGAAGGTGCACTCCCGACTCCACCCATTGTTGAAGGGAGAGAGGAGCAGACGCCCTTGGATTACCTCACCTATCGGCTAAATGGCGTTTTGCCTCATGACATCGCTATCTACAAGATTTATCCCGTAGCTGATGATATGCATGCCCGTTTCTCGGCTCTCGCGCGTACCTATTATTTTTATGTCCACACCCGCAAGTCGCCCTTCCTGCGCGATCGCTCTTGGCGCTTGGTTCAGACACCCGACTTCGAGGCCATGAACCGTGCGGCAGCCGTGTTGCCTGAGTATGAGGACTTCACCAGTTTCTCCAAGGTGAACACCGACACGAAGACCAATATCTGCCATATCCGCACTGCCCGTTGGGTGCAACTCTCTGATGATGAGTGGCGCTTCGAGATTACTGCCGACCGCTTCCTGCGCAATATGGTGCGAGCCATCGTGGGAACGCTCATGGAAGTGGGACGCGGACAACTCACCCTCGAAGGCTTCCGCGAAGTGATAGAGAAGAAAGACCGTTCCGCTGCTGGCGACAGTGTGCCTGCAAGAGGACTATTCCTGCAAGAAATTGAATATTGATTATGTGGTTATTACTTGCATTTACTTCTGCTGCGCTCCTCGGCTTCTATGATGTGTTCAAGAAGCAGGCTCTGAAGGGAAATGTCGTGGTGACGGTGCTCACGTTGAACACACTCTTTTGTTCGCTGATATTCCTGCCTTTTGTGTTGCTCTCGGCTGCGGGGCTGATTGCGGAAACCTCCATCTTCTATGTTCCTGTCTGCGGTTGGGCTGTGCATAAGTACATCGTGCTGAAAGCGGTCATCGTGCTATCTTCTTGGCTCTGTGGCTATTTCGCCATCCAGAATCTGCCGCTGACCATCGTGGGGCCCATCAATGCTACGCGCCCCGTGATGGTTCTGTTGGGAGCTATCTTCGTCTTTGGCGAACGCCTGAACCTCTATCAGTGGATAGGTGTGTTATTGGCCATCTTCAGTTTCTTCCTCCTGAGTCGCAGCGGCAAGAAGGAGGGCATCGACTTCCGCCATAACCGCTGGATTGCGTTGGCTGTGCTCGCGTCTGCTCTTGGCGCTGTTAGTGGCCTCTATGATAAGTTCTTGTTAGCGCCCGTGGAAGCGGGTGGGGTAGGCCTGAATCGCATGGTCGTGCAGAGCTACTTCACTTTCTATCAATTCTTGATGATGGGCGCCGTTTTGTTGCTCTTCAAGAGAGAGAAACCCTCCATGCTTTCCAATTTCCATTTCTCGCTCTCGATTCCCCTCATCTCCCTCTTTCTCTCTGTCGCCGACTTCGCCTATTTCTACGCGCTCAGCATCCCTGGCGCCCTCATCTCCGTGGTGTCAATGATTCGTCGCGGTAGCGTCCTCGTCAGTTTCTTCGTTGGCGCAATGGCTTTTCACGAGAAAAACCTACGCTCAAAAGCCATCGACCTCGCCCTCGTCCTCCTCTCCATGGTCTTCCTCTGGCTGGGAAGCAAGTAATTCACAATGCACAATTCATAATTCATAATTCACAATGAATAATGAATAATGAACAATGCAGGGGTTAGAATCGGAAGCCGTAGCTGAGGCGAAGCCGCCATTTCGTATGCGAAAGCCGCAAGTCCTGCGAGGAGCCGCGGACAGTATGATAGACCACATAGGTCAGGTTGGCGAAATGCCGGTCATTGAAGTAGTGCAGAAAGGCTACGCGTCCAGTCAGAATTAGTTCTGGGAACACATGAGAGAGTTTCAGTTCTTCTGATTCTGTCTCCAAACGATTAGCGGAGGCCACCACTACAGTCGGGAGCGCTGAGGCATGAATGAGCCAACTGTGCGGAAGCACCCAGTTGTAACCATAGCCGCCACCAATGCCCAAGTCGGCCAAGTGCATCGTAAATGCTGGATTGCCCAAGTCGGTCGAAGACTGCGCTTTCAGTTGGCCGCCCATGAGCGACAATGCCAGCATCCAGCAACCGGCGCTCCTGCGTTGGATATAGCTCTGCGTCAAAGCTGCAGGATATGAAAAACGACGATAGTTGAAGGCATAGTAAGCACTGACGTTCAGTAAACGTGTCTGCACAATGTCCGATGGAAATTCATGTTGTGTGCCGCCAATGTCTGTCCAGCCAGAATACTCTTTGCTGTCCATATATGCGACCTCCACGCCATAGCGATTCGTATATGCAGTTACATTCAGTTCTGTGTTGTGATTCTTTCCGGAAAGCTTATCGGGGTTCACGCCGATTGATGCAGACAAGCCACGGTACGAGATTCCAAAGCTGGTGGAGATGCTGTTGGGCGTCCGCAGATGGTTATTGAATGGTTTGCCGTCTCGTTGTCCTTTTGTGTCTATAGTATTGCCAGAAACATTCATTCTGGCTTTCACCGTAAATGAATATTGGGGACGCGTCAGATACATTGTATCATAGCTTCCTGTCTGCTGATAGCGGTCGGCCAACGCTTTGTCTATCGCCAGAATACGTTCTGCACGAGTACTATCTAACGGCAGCCGTTCCACAACGCGCTCGATTTGCGCTTGTGCCACGACCGCCGATACAAAGTACGACAAAGTCAATATACGACGAAGCATCCGTTTGTGACTATTGAAGAACAAACATCTGGCCATTCCAGTGCATAGTGATGGGATGCAGGATGTCTTTCAGCGCTTTCTTCTCTTCGGTATCGAGATAACCAGTCTGCAGGGAGAGGGTCAGGGTGGCGTCCTGCGGAGAGAGTTGCAGGCAGACAGGACGGAAAGATTTCAGGGAAGCCTGTGCCAGTTCCACCGCAGTGCGTATGCTGTCAGCTATCTCTTTTACATAGAACTCATCGCCTTCGCGCACTTGCTTGACAGATGCCACAGAAAAGGGGCTGTCTGCAGGCAGTGACGACCAGTCGGCATTGAGCAAGCGGATATTCGAATCCTTTACATGGCGCGATGTATCCTTCTCACCTGCTTCGGCTGTTGTTACCATACATAAAACGGCGGTGCTATCGCTTGTTGGCAAAAGCTTCAGTTCCATCACAGCGACAGTGCTGGTGCGGAAACGGGCATAGTCAGAGGTCAGTGCCTCCAACGTGACATGCTCATTTGCTTTGTTGCGCACTCGCGCCTCCATGTTATTCTCAATGTAGTCAATGCAATCCAGACGATTGTTCTTCGTTACCAACGGCAGCACGGTATCGGGCATCGCTGCAAAAACATCACGCATCAGCGGTTGTGCTGTGCTGTCGAGAACAACAAATGATATGTAGCAAATAGTCAATAACAGACGTTTCATGGGCTCTTGTCAATAATTTGCGGCAAAAGTACACATAAAACATCGAACACCCAAAACTTTTGGACGTCAATCCTACTGAATTGTTATAATGACGTCAATCTCCGTCAATCTTGAACGTCAATCGGCTTTAATGCATATATGATATCTGCCGTATGTATAATAGGATTTATAAAGATTGACGATAAGATTTCCGAAGATTGACGTCCAAACTAACATGTTTAGACGTTAACAATCGACAATCTTATCGTCAATTTTCTTTTTTTTGTTCGTCTGTTTCGCTTAGAGGATGCGGCCGACGAGACGGACGGTCATGACGGGATAGACGGTGATCTTACTCATGATGTCGAAAATCTGGTTGCCTTCGCCATTCAAGTCTTCCTTGGTGAGTTCATGATCCTGTACGTAGATGGCAGGAGAACCCCAGAACTTCACACCGAGGTCGAACTGGCAGCTGACGCGGGACTTGAGAGGTACAGCGCGACCGAAACCGATGCCCAGATAAGGCTGGAAACCGTTCACACGGATGCTAGCTTTGAGGTCACCCTTCTCGTCGGGCTGCAGGAAGTAGTCACCCATTTGCATACCGATACGGGGGGCGTCGGTAACGGTTGACCAGTTGGCGTACTTGCCTGTGCGGTCGTTGAAAGTGCGTACGTCATTGAAAGCGCCGTCTTCTTTGTTATAGACGCTGATGATATCAGAGTTGCCGAAATAGGCACCAGCTGTGATGTGGAAACTGCTACTCTTGATGGGATAGGCATCGAAGAGTACGTGACCTGTGGTCAGCGCCAGCTTGCCTTCAATCTTGAGTTTCTCAGGCACATCAGGAAGTTGATAAGGTGAACCAGGTACGGAATTGTTTAAGTCTTTGGCCTGCTTGGTAGCTTCGCTCAAACCTGACATGTCAATGTCTGTGCCGTAAGATAGGCCAGGGAAGATGTCAATGCCGGCGCGTACGCCTACATAATCCGTAATCATGGTGGAAGCATCAATGGTGATGCCAGTCAAGCCGACGCCTACACCCACTCCAAAATGCTTGAAGATGTTATCGTCCTGAGCTTGTGCCTGAGGCGCACAGAAGAGGGCAATGCCTGCGATGAGTAAAGAGATTTTTTTCATAATCGTGTTGATTAAAAAGTAAATAATGGTTAATTGATTTCTGCGCAAAGATAGAGATTCTATTTGAAACGAACACAAAAATCATTAAAAAAACAAAGAAAAAACAAAAAAGAGTGAAGCAAACGCTTCACTCTTATGTTCAACAGCAGAAATATGGACTTATTTGCGGCTGCGGGCGTAGCGGCTCATGAACTTATCGACACGACCAGCGGTGTCAACGAGCTTGCTCTTACCAGTGTAGAAGGGGTGTGAGCTGCTGGAGATTTCGAGCTTGACTACGGGATAGGTTTCGCCTTCAAATTCCACAGTGTCAGTGGTCTTGGCTGTGGAGCGGCTCAGGAACATGTCACCATTACTCATGTCCTTGAACACGACGGGGCGATAATTGTCGGGATGAATACCTTGTTTCATTGTTTGAAAATATTGTTGCCGGGCTTGTGTACCGGCGGTGAGTACTTGTCGGGCTTGTGTACCGACGTTAATTTTTGCGGCGCAAAAGTAGTGCTTTTCTGCGAAGTAACCAAACATTCTGACCTTTTTTTGTGCCTAGCCATTTATTTTGACACGAATGTAACAAAAATATGGCCATTGTTTGGGCTGTTCTCCACTTTTTAATAACTTTGTGGCGTCAGTAGGACATATTCAATCACTTTACTAAATAAAAACCTTTAAATTCATGACGAACAGGGTAAAGCTCGCTGTAGTGTTTGGGTGCTTTGCATCGGCCGTGCTAGCGCAGCAGCCGCAGATTCCGACGTCGCTGAAAGCAGAGACCAACGATGACAACGCGGATTTCACCTTCACAGAGTCGCAGCTTGATGAAGACAACGATGCCGCGCAAACGGTGTCGGCATTGGTCACGACAAAGACTGACCCTTATCTGTCTAAGGTCGGTTATCTGTTCAGCCCGGTGCGCTTCCGCATTCGCGGTTTGGATAATCAGTACAATCAGACTTATCTCAACGGTATCATGTTCAATGATGCGGAGCGCGGACAGTTCAGCTATGCGATGATTGGCGGTTTGAACAATGTGGTGAATCCTAACCGTGAGGGCGCATCGGCATTTGAGACCAACACCTTTGGACTGGCATCCATCGGCGGAGCTACGAGTATCAATATGCGACCAGGTTCGCAGCGACAGGGCAATCAGATTACCCTCTCTGGATGTAACCGTAACTACGTGGCACGTGCTGCCTACAGCTACTCTTCTGGCTTCAATGCCGACGGCTGGGCGTTTTCTGGTGCACTCGGTTATCGTTGGGCCAAGGAGGGCTTTATAGAAGGTACTTTCTATAACTCACTCAGTTATTATCTCGGTGTAGAAAAGAAGTTAGGTGACCGTCATTCACTCTCTCTTATCACCTTTGGTGCACCCACCGAGCGCGGCCAGCAAGGTGCATCCACGGAAGAGGCTTATTGGTTAGCTAATTCTCACTACTACAACCCGAACTGGGGTTATCAGGATGGGAAGAAGCGCAATAGCCGAGTTGTGCTTGACTATGAGCCGGTGACCATCCTCACTTGGGATTTCGATATCGATGAGAAAACCAAGTTGACGACCTCTGCGGGTGTCCGCTATTCCAATTATAGCAGTACGTCACTCGGCTGGAACGGCAATGCTTATGACCCTCGTCCGGATTACTACAAGAAACTGCCATCGAGCATCTTCAATGTCTATGACGATGATCAGAACAATGGCACGTATCTGGGACAGAACAAGTTCTTCTTAGAGCAGTGGCAAACGCTATACGATTACTGGACGGCAGATAAGGCCAATCGTCAGGTGCAGTGGGATCAGATGTACTATATCAACCGCACGGAGGCGGCGAAAGGTGGTGAGGCTCTCTACTATCAGGAGCGTCGTCACAACGACCAACTGGTGATGGCACTGAACTCCACCCTGAACGGCTCGATCAACAAGGATAACAAATATACTGTCGGCTTCCAGTGGAACTCCACCAAAGGTATGCACTATAAGACGATGGCAGACCTTTTGGGCGCCGAGAACTATTATGACTATGACAAATTCGCTGCCAATGACTACGGTCGTAGCAGCACAGAGGCACAGAACGACCTGCGCAACCCGAACCGCAAGATTGGCGTAGGAGACAGATTCGGCTACGATTATAATATATATGTACATAAGGCGAAGGTTTGGGGCCAGTACGTCAGCCAGTGGAATCAGCTGAATTTCTCGTTCGGCGCCCATGTTGACGGTACGGTTTTCGAGCGTGACGGTTTGATGCAGAATGGTCGTGCACCCGAGAACTCCTATGGCACCAGCGGTTGGGCTAAGTTCCTGCATGGTGGCGGTAAGTTCCGTTTTGCCTATGACATCACGCCTAACCATCGTGTCTCCCTTGCCGGCGGCGTGGAGAATGAGGCGCCGTTACCTGCCAATAGCTTCGTGGCACCTCGCATCCAAAATAACTACATCGACAATTTGGGTTTGGAGCACATCCTGAACGGAGAGGTGGCTTATGACTTCCGCTTCGGCCCGCTCACTGGTCGTGTGGCAGGATATATCACCAGTTTCCAGAACGGAGTGGAGCAGACGGCATTCTATAACGACGACCAGTCGCGTTTCACCTATCTGACGATGAATGGTATCGAGCGTTTGCACTATGGTCTGGAGGCTGCCCTGAATCTGCAGATTACTCCTCAGCTGAGCATTCATGCCCTCGGTACCATCAGCGAGGCCAAATACACGAACAACCCGTTGGCGCAATTGAGTTATGAAGGAATGGACGCTGCTACCATCGCCAAAGTGAATACTTGGACACACAAGATGCCGGATGGAACACAGGTCACCGTCGATCAGCCATTGTGTGTCTATGCAAAGGATATGCACATGAGCGGTACACCGCTGACAGCTCTCAATGTGGGAGTGAACTATAACGTCAATGGCTGGTACCTCGGCTTGGACCTTAACTATTACGACCGCGTGTATGTAGGCTTCTCGCAATATCGTCGTCTGTCCAATGTCTTGAATGAGTACAACGAGACGAGTGTCAGGGCTGACGGCACGCATGTCTTCGATAATGTGGATGCGGAGATGCTGAAATCCGATGGCGGTCTGCTCTATGACAGCGACGGCAATCTCCTTTATGCCTATGCTCCCGAACAGGAACGGTTCAAAGGTGGTTTCATGCTTGATGCTTCTATCGGCCGCAGTATTTACTTACGTCGTGGTAGCCTGAACATCAACCTCACATTGAGCAATATCCTGAATAATACGAATCTGCGTACCGGTGGTTATGAGCAGAACCGCGACGACCGCTACTACAATCTTGATGGTTCAGCAGGTGAAGCCAAAGCGTACAAGTTCTCCAAGAATGCCAAGTACTACTACGCGAATCCCTTTAACTTCTTCCTCAACATCGGTTATCGTTTCTAAATGGTTAAGAGTATGAAAAACAAGAATATGATCTGGGCGATACTGCTCGCCATTTGTACCTTTACCGCTTGCATGGATGAACACGATGCTCCCCCGACCGATGTTGATCCCGGTGCAACCAGCCCCACTTCGGTTGGCGAGGTGAATATGACCATCGATGACCTGAAGACCAAGTTCGTGGGGTATATGACGAAGAGTAATCTCTATGTACAGGTGGATGAAGACCTGATCTTTGAGGGTGTTGTCGTAGCCAACGACAAATCCGGCAATGTCTATCAGAAGATTGTCCTCAGCGAACTGACAACCGCTGGAACTATAGAGAGCATCAATCTCAATATCAAGAATACCAATCTCTTTGCTTATTTTCCTCTTGGGCAGGCTGTCCGTGTGAATCTGAAAGGATTGTGGATTGGTAACTACAGTCAGGTACCGACCATCGGTACACCTTATAAGACGAGTGCCGGCAACCTTCGCTTAGGCCCTATCCTTATGCAGGATTGCAGAACGCATGTGCAGTTGGTGGAAGGGCCTGATGAGGCTACCAAGCAAAAGCTGTTGACACCACTGGTGGTGGATGACACGTGGCTCGGTACTTCTTCCAATTTCAGTATTCATAACTCGCCCATCCTTGTGACGATGGAAGGCCAGTTCCCGGAGGCTGATGGCAAGCGTATCTTCACGCCCAATGTCTCTTCTGCCGAAGACCCCGATAATGGTTACGATGCCGGTTATGCCCGTAACCGTACGCTGCAGGTGGGTTCTGTCAAGGTGCTTTCGCGTAATTCCACATGCAATGAAATCTCCCTTACCGTTATTCCTTCAGGGAAGGTTCGTGTCACAGGTGTCTTGACTTATTATGGCAAGGAATGGCAGCTGCAGATGCGTGACCTCAATGATCTGGAGATTCTTGAACCGCAGCAATAGTCAACCTCATATTCATTCGTAAAATAGTAAATATCAGCTATATGAAAAAGTATTTTTCCTTCTTGTTGCTCCTGCTTTCAGGCTTTGCCTTTGTTGCCTGTGAGGATGTCCCGGAACCCTATGGCATTAACCTTGAGGCGGCAAAGAACGGTTCACTCGCTGAAGGACAACTGATCTATGAAACTTTTACTTCGGGGCTCGGCACTTTCCAAGTGAAGTCGCTCGTTGGCATGTATGCTTGGGCTTATGAGGGACACGGTTGCGTGCAAATCTCTTCATTTGAAAATAACACCAACAACGATGCGGATTCATATCTGATCTCTCCTGCTGTGACGTTGGAGGATAAGGCTTATCACCTGTCGTTCGAATATATTTTGCGTTATGCCGTAGAGAGCACGATGAAGAAGAATCACACGGTGCTCATCTCTGATAACTTTGACAAAGATCCTGCCGCTGCTACTTGGACGGAATTGGAGTTTGAGCTTGAACAGGGATCCGATTGGGACAATTGGTTCAAGGCCGATATCAATATCCCCGACGCTTATCGTGGTAAGAAGGTGAATATTGCCTTCCGCTATATAGGTGACACCACGAAAGCGGCTACATGGGAGGTGCGCAAAGTGATGCTCGCTGAAGGTTCCGCCGCTGCGAAAGCCGATGACGTAGTAGGCGATGTCACCTTTTTCTCCGAGAGCTTCGCTTCGGGAGCCGGAGAGTGCACGACGCAAGATGTGGTTGTTCCTTCCGGTACAACGGGCATCTGGAAGTACGACTCTTCATATAAATGCATGAAAGCTACGGGTTTCATCAATAACACAGCTTTGGAAACAGAAGGTTGGCTCTATACTTCGCTGATTGATTTGCGTAAATCAACAGGTGCTTACCTCTCCTTCGAACATGCCTGCAATAAGTTTACCAACCCAATGTCTGAACAGGCTACGGTTTGGGCGAAGGCCACGAGCGATGCCGAATGGACAAAGCTGACGGTGGAGAACTATCCCTCCAGCTGGACGTTCATCAAGTCGGGTAACATCAATCTCGAAGCCTTTGTAGGTAAGAAGATTCAGATTGCATTCAAATACACTAGCACCACAGCCTCGGCTGGTACCTGGGAAGTGAAGAACGTGAAGGTGACGGGCTTCGGCGAGGTTGGCTCCAATGGTTTCTCATGGGAAGACTTCACCAACGGCGACTTCGAGAGTTGGACATCAGATATTAAGCCTGCGGGCTGGCAAGATGATACAGCTCTTGGTGATGCTGACTTGCAACGTAGCGAGGACGCTCATTCGGGCTCTTATTCGTGTCTTGTTGAAGGCTGGACAGGTGTCAGTCGTTACCTTGCTTACCAGCCGATGCAGCTCTCCGCTGGTACTTATACTGTTTCTTGCTTTGCCAAGTCTGCTACAGCTGATGTTGCCAAGCTGCGTCTGGGTTGTAAGGTGACGGGTGAGGAGAAGGAACGTGTGGAACGCGATGCTGCTGACAAGGCCGTATCTCATGAACTTGGCGCAACTTGGGAACAGTTCTCATTTACCTTTACTCTTGCTCCCTCTGCCGACGGATCAGATTACTCAGTGGCGTTATTCTTCCGTAACATGAAGGATGCAGGTAAGGACTTGTTGATTGATGACGTAACGATTACAAAGGCTCAATAATCTTATGAATAAGGTCCGTTTCTATATTCAAATCGTAGCGCTTGTTGTAGTCTCTCTTCCGCTGGTGTTCACAGCTTGCGGTGGCGATGACTACTATGACATGCCCAGTGATGTATCTTGGCGTGGTGCCGAGTCGGCAGAGGGTACGATTGTAACTACACCATACGAAGAGCGCATAGAAGTGCCTGCTCGTAAGGAAGGTAATACCTTTGTGGCCCATACGGTACAGTATGACGGCCATGAGGTATTGAACTACTGCGTAGAGTATGATCCCGTGAAGATGCACTCCCGTTGGGTGGCCTTCCGCTTTGACGGCGACACACGTCCTCGCAATGTCTCGCGTAGCGATGAGCCGTTTGACGATGACCCGAAATTACCGGAATCCATGCATATCGGTGCTCAGGGTTTCGGCTCCCCATACAATCGTGGTCATCTCGTAGCTTCCTATGACCGTCTCTTCTGCCAGGAAGCCAATGAGCAGACTTTCTATATGTCTAACATGTCTCCGCAGATTGCAAAGTTCAATTCTCCTTATTGGGCTAAACTGGAACGTATCGTTCAGAACCATGGGCGTAACACTTCTTTTGCTGACACGCTTTATGTGGTGAAGGGCGGTGCAATTGACAATGCTGAGGACTTGCTGGAGTATATCAGTCGTAGCAATGGCAAGCGAGTAGCAGTTCCCGGGCATTATTTCATGGCCCTGTTACGTGTCAAAGGTACGACCTATAATAGTATCGCTTTTTGGGTGGAACATGATAACTATGGTTATGCCGACGTGAACGATGTCCCCAATTCCACGTTTGAACAACGTGGTCAGGTCAAGACCATCGATCAGCTGGAACAGCTCACCGGCATCGATTTCTTCCACAACCTTCCCGATGACATCGAGAAGGAGGTTGAATCGACCTATTCCATCTCCCTATGGCTTTAAATGAACGTATCACTATGAAAAAACATCTTTTCCTTAGCCTTCTCTTTTTCTGCACACTGACCGCAGTGGCGCAAAATGGACGTATAGGTATGTATGCCATCGGTTTTTACAATCTGGAGAATCTATTCGATACGGAACACGATGTGTTTGACGGCGTTGAAAAGAACGACTATGAGTATCTGCCCGATGGCTCCAACAAGTGGACAGAATTGAAATACACCCACAAGCTGAAGAATATGTCGAAGGTGCTGGCTGAAATGGGCACTGATCGTATTCCTGTCGGTTGTGCCATCATCGGTGTCTCAGAAGTGGAGAATGCTCACTGTCTCACGGATCTCTGTGCGCAACCTTCACTGGCCAAGCGTAATATTCAATTCTGCCACATTGAAGGCCCCGATAATCGTGGAGTGGATTGCGGTTTGCTCTACAATCCCCGCTTCTTCACACCCGTCAAGGTGTGGCTGCAACCTTATGCGATGAAGGAGGGTGTCAATGACCGTCCTACCCGTGGTTTTCTGACCGTTCAAGGCACCCTTGCCGGTGACAGTCTCACCGTCATTGTCTGCCACTGGCCCAGCCGTCATGGCGGTTCGCCCCTTCGTGAGTGGGGTGGGGAACAGGTGAGAGCCGAAACGGACAGCATCCTCAATGCCAATCCCTCCATGAAAGTGCTGGTGATGGGCGATATGAACGATGATCCTTTCAGCCCATCCATGGCTAAATCTCTTGGTGCGCGCCGTAAGATGGAGGATGTGAAGGATAAAGATCTGTTCAACCCATGGTGGCAGATCCTTCTCGACGGACATGGCACGCTGAAATATGATGGTAAGTGGAACCTCTTCGACCAGATTGTGATGTCGCAGAACTGCATCACGGGGGTGCCTAAGAAGGACTATTCTTCACTCACTTTCTACAAAGCCGATATTTTTATGCGCGACTATCTCTTCCAAGATAGCGGCAAATATAAAGGGAATCCCAAGCGCACTCATGCTGGTGGCGTGTGGCTCGATGGTTACAGCGACCACCTGCCTGTAGTCACGTATTTTGTCAAGAAGCAGTAGGTGTAATGACAACTGCGCTTTGCAGAACGAACTAAAAAAGGTAAAAAACAGAAAACTCTCTCTGCTCATCCCTCCACTCTCAACTTTTTTCACTACCTTTGTGCGCCCTTAGAGGGAAAAAGCTTCGTATTGATAACAAGTTAACAATTTTAATTTTATTAATTCTTATAAATTTCATCACATGACAAGCTACAAAGAACTGGGTTTGGTTAACACCCGTGAAATGTTCAAGAAGGCAGTGGCTGGTGGTTATGCTATCCCCGCTTTCAACTTCAACACAATGGAACAGATGCAGGCTATTGTACAGGCTGCTGTTGAGACCAAGTCTCCCGTGATCATGCAGGTCAGCAAGGGCGCTCGCGCTTATGCTAACGGTACGATCCTTCGCTACATGGCACAGGGTGCTGTGGAGTATGCTAAGGAGCTCGGCTGCCCCAATCCTCAGATTGCTCTTCACCTCGACCATGGTGACAGCTTTGAGATCTGTAAGGAGTGCATCGATAATGGTTTCTCCAGCGTGATGTTCGACGGTTCCGCTCTTCCTTATGAAGAGAATATCGCCCTCACCAAGAAGGTTGTTGAGTATGCTCACGCTCACGATGTAACTGTAGAGGCAGAACTCGGCGTGCTCGCTGGCGTTGAAGACGAAGTTGCTTCTGAGGTTAGCCACTACACCCGTCCCGAAGAGGTTGAGGATTTCAGCAAACGTAGCGGTTGCGACAGCTTGGCTATCTCCATCGGCACCAGCCATGGCGCATACAAGTTCACTCCTGCTCAGTGCACACGTGACCCGAAGACAGGTAAGCTCGTTCCCCCTCCCTTGGCATTTGACATCCTGCACGAGATTGAGAAGCGTATTCCTGGCTTCCCCATTGTGCTCCACGGTTCCAGCTCCGTGCCTCAGGAAGAGGTTGACACCATCAACGCTTTCGGTGGCAAACTGCCCGATGCAGTAGGTATTCCCGAAGAGCAGCTGCGTGAGGCTTCCAAGAGCGCTGTCTGCAAGATCAACATCGATAGTGACAGCCGTCTGGCTATGACCGCTGCTATCCGCAAGTACATGGCTGAGAATCCTGGTCACTTTGATCCTCGTCAGTATTTGAAGCCTGCTCGTGAGAACATGAAAAAGATGTACATCCACAAGATCATTGATGTGCTCGGTTCCAACGACAAGCTCTAAACCTAAGTAAATGTAAATAATCCCCGCTGTCCTCTTGACAGTGGGGATTATTTGATGTCCTTTGTTACGAAAAAAATCTGCCGTCGAAGCTAAAAGCTTGACGGCAGATATCTTTTTGAAGAATTATGCTTATTCTTCAGCGGCTTCCTCAGCGGGAACTTCCTCAGCCTCGGGGAGAGCAACCTTGTTGAATGCATTCCAGAAACGCTCGTTCATAGCGTCCAGGTCAGCCTGCTGTTCCTCTGAGATAGTGCCTTCGAACTCAGCGAGTTTCTGGCCCAGAACCTCAAACAGTGCACTCAGAGAATCCTTAGCTTCCTGAGTCTGAGCAGCCTCAGCTTGTTCAGCAACAGTTGCCATCTCGGCCAAAATGATGTCGAAATCCTCGGCAGCAGCAGCTTCTTTCTTGCCACCGCAGCTTGCCATAGCAAATGCAAATGCAGCTACCAAGCAAGTTGTAAATAACTTTTTCATGATGGAATAAAAAAATTAAAAATGTAACTAAATGAAGTTATGAATGATAGTACTTTTCTTTTGCTTTTTCAGTTAAGAATATCTTACTTTTCGTAAGGCGCGGCAAATTTAGGAAATATGGTTGATATAATAGCAAATATTTTCACTATTTTTTTACAAATCATAGTTTTTTTTGATAAAGATGAAGGAGTTATCCCCTTTTTATGAGGAAAATAGCAAGAGATTTCGTTTTTTATCATTACCTTTGCATCGCTTTTAAATCATTGTATGAAACGTTAATTGCTAAACGAAATAAAATGACAGAACTCCAGCTTAAGTACGGGTGCAACCCGAATCAGAAGCCGTCCCGCATTTTCATGGCTGACGGTAGTGAACTCCCCATCCAAGTGCTCAGTGGTCGTCCTGGCTACATCAACTTCCTTGATGCCTTCAATGCATGGCAACTTGTCCGTGAGTTGAGAGAGGCAACGGGTTTGCCTGCTGCTGCATCGTTCAAACACGTTTCGCCTGCTGGCGCTGCTGTTGGACTTCCACTCTCCGATACGCTTCGCAAGATTTACTGGGTTGACGATGTTCCATTTGAACTCACGCCTATCGCTTCGGCTTATGCTCGTGCCCGTGGTGCTGACCGCATGAGTTCTTATGGTGATTTTATAGCTCTTAGTGACACTTGCGACAAGGCTACTGCTCTCCTCATTAAACGTGAGGTCAGTGATGGCGTGATTGCTCCGGATTATACTCCTGAGGCGTTAGCAATCCTTCAGGAGAAGCGTAAAGGTACGTACAATGTCATCAAGATGGATACCGCCTATCGTCCAGAACCTATTGAGCGCAAGCAGGTCTTCGGTATCACTTTTGAGCAGGGACGCAATGAAGTTCATCTCGACGATCCCGCTCTCTTCGCGAATATCCCCACCGTGGCAAAAGTTTTTCCCGAAGATAAGCGCCGTGACCTTATCATAGCTCTTATTACATTGAAATATACGCAGTCTAATAGCGTCTGCTACGTGAAGGACGGTCAGGCTATCGGCATCGGAGCTGGTCAACAGAGCCGCATTCATTGTACTCGTCTTGCTGGTCAGAAAGCCGATATCTGGTGGCTGCGTCAGCACCCGAAGGTGATGAACCTTCCCTTCGTGCCTGGCATCCGTCGTGCTGATCGCGATAACACAATTGATATTTATATCTCCGATGATTATAATGATGTTCTTGCTGACGGAGCTTGGCAGCAGTTCTTCACAGAGCGTCCTGAACCTCTCACTCGTGAGGAGAAAGCCGCTTGGGTAGCCCAGAATACAGGTGTTTGCCTCGGCTCCGATGCATTCTTCCCCTTTGGCGATAACATTGAACGTGCCCACAAGAGCGGTGTGGAGTATGTGGCACAGGCTGGCGGCAGTGTCCGTGATGATCATGTGATTGCCACTTGTGACAAATACGGCATCGCCATGACCTTCACTGGTGTCCGTTTGTTCCACCATTAATATAATACTCACCATCATGAGCAACCAATACGGCGGCGACGATATTGACAATGTGATCCTGAACGGTGTGACGTTCAAGGGTGGGAGTGTGAGTCCTAAACGTGACAATCAGGATAAGGTGCGAACGAAAGCCCGTAAGAAAGGCTATGTTACCGGTTCCCACGGTTCTGCTTCAGCCAAGAAAAAAGCAGGCATTCGCCAAGCTCGTGCCAACCGGAGAAAAGGGAAATAGGAATTATCTGTCGCTTCACGTGAGAAGATTGCCCGTCTATTTTCGTATAAAAATCTCTTCCTTTTGCAGTGTCAAAAGGAAGAGATTTTTCTTTAATTGTTTTCGTGCTTTCGAAAACTTTACAGATCTAATATCATAAAAAGCATTTACTTCTTAATGATATATTCCAAGAATTCACCGATACGATCAAGCCATGTGTAGCTTCCTGTACCGGGAGAGGCATTGCGCTGGAAGCAGTGAGGACGAGTTGCGAGGGTGTGAAGCTCGCTCTGGATGCCCATGCTTCGCATCTTCTCCCATGTCTTCACAGAACCCATAGACGCATAGCCATCGGCATCGCCGTGAATGAAGAGCATTGGGGAGGTCTTGAGGTCGAAGCTAAACTCAGGCACTAACAAGTCGGTGTCCTCATTGCCGCCTGTTGCATTGAATCCGTCAGTGCCGTCCGTCAGCGCATAGGCAGGATAGATGCCGATGCCCCACTGCACGTTGCAGGGCTGTTTGTCAATATTGTCAATGGGCTGGTAGGATTGGTGTAGCGACGAGGTAACCCCCATTAGTGTGAGGTGACCACCGGCAGAACTTCCCATGATACCAATCTGATTGGGGTCGAGCCCCAGAGATTCAGCTTTACTACGCACGATGCGGATGGCGCGTTGCAAGTCCTGCCAAGCTGTGGTGTGCTTGGATAAGCCTTTGGGTCGCGGTGTGCGATATTTCATCGTGACAACTGTTATACCTTTTTCGTTCAGATAGCGTCGCGCAGGAGCTACCTCGAAGCCGTCAGGGCCGTTGCCATTATAACTGCCGCCAGAGTAGATGATCTGTATAGCCTTGGTCTTCAGCTGCTTGGGGAAGTGCCACTCGATATAGGGCTTGCATTGGTGTTCTTGAGCATCTGGCATACGACCTTCTGGCCATACATCTTCAGTGAGCTTCTCTTTGCGGGCATCGTCGCTGGCGAAGCGCTTCATGAGATCCTCTTCGGGTTCCAACTGTCCAAGGAAGCCCATTTGACGCATGAACTCAATGCCGCGCTCCAAACCGAATGCGCCGTGTCCTTTGCCAGGATAGAGGTGCAACTCAGCAGGAATCTTACGTTTGCGTAGTTCACGGTAAACTAAGGTGGAGCCATTTGGGGTATATTGATCATTGCCGCCGTGGTGTAGGCTAAGGGGACAGGTTTTAGCGTCGAACTTAAAAACGTTAGAAAGCTGTACATCGGTGCCGTAACCCAGGCGTGTGGCAGGTGTGCCGGTCTCGCCATCGGTAGTGGCGTAGGCAGGAGCATTCACGAGTGCCCAGTTGATGTGGCAAGAAACCGTGTCGAGCTTATCGATAGGAGCGTAGGCGGGTGTCTGAGAACTGGTGGCAAGGAGCAGTGCCAGATGAGAACCGGCGGACATGGAAATGACGCCAATTTTCTCAGGGTCGAAACCGCGTTTCTTGGCCTCGCTACGTACCATGCGAACGGCACGTTGGCCATCCTCCCATGCTGTTTGGTAGATAGCCAGACCTGTGGGGCGCGGGGTACGATAGACGAAGTTGACGCATTGGAAGCCTAACTTGGTGAATGTTTCACGCCACGTTTTGATGAGGCCTACGTCGCAGCAACATTGGTAACTGCCACCTGAAATGAGGATCATGCAACCGTTCTGTTTCACATCGGCGGGAGGTGCATCAAACCATTCGAGATAGGCGATGCGGTGTTTATCGGCCTTGAAGTCCTTGCTGCCAGCCTCGTCAGTCATCGCAGCAATCTGGTGGGGCTGTGCATCGGGCATCTTGCCCTTAGGCCAAATGGTCTCACGCTCCCAAGCGAATACGCTCAGCGAGCAGCACACGAATACAAACAGAATCAGACGTCTCATGATTATAAAGGTTTAGGCGTATCCTTGAACTAAATGACTTCGATACCCTGTTCCTCGCAGAGTTTCAGGCTGAGCTCTTTCAGCTTGAACTTCTGAATTTTACCAGAACCGGTGAGGGGGAATTCCTTGACGAAGAACACGTATTTGGGAATCTTGTAACGGGCAATCTTACCACGACAGAACTCACGAACCTCCTCAGCTTCCATCTTGGCGTCTTCGTAGAGGATGATGAAGGCACCTACTTCTTCACCGTACTTTTTAGAGGGAACAGCAGCCACCTGAACGTCCTTGATGCCGGGCATGTGGTAGAGGAACTCCTCGATCTCTCGTGGATAGATGTTCTCGCCGCCACGGATGATCATATCCTTGATGCGCCCTGTGATGCGGTAGAAACCATTCTCATCCATGATACCCAGATCGCCGGAGTGGAGGAAACCATTCTCGTCAATGACCTCAGCGGTGGCGGTGGGGTTTTTATAGTATCCCTTCATGACATTGAAGCCTCGGCAGCACATCTCACCCTGAACGCCGACGGGACATTCCTTGTTGGTCTCGGGGTCAAGCACCTTGACTTCCACGAAGGGGAAGTCGCGGCCCACAGTGGTGCAGCGCTGTTCGAATGTGTCGTTGAGGCAGGTCTGTGTCATACCAGGTGAGCTCTCGGTAAGGCCATAGACGCTGGTAATGGTCATATACATCTTCTCGCTGACCTGTTTCATCAACTCTACAGGACAAAGGGAACCTGCCATGATGCCTGTGCGCAGGCAGGTGAGGTCGAACATGGAGAACATGGGGTGATTGAGTTCCGCGATGAACATCGTGGGAACACCATAGACCGCTGTGCAGCGTTCCTTGTGGATGGAAGCCAGCACGAGTAGCGGGTCGAATTTTTCCACCATCACCTCAGTGCAACCGTGGGTAAGGCAGTTCATGGTGGCCAGCACCACGCCAAAACAGTGGAAAAGCGGCACACAGACACATAATTTGTCGTCTTGCGTGAAGCCCATGTTCTCGCCAGTGAAGTAACCGTCATTAGAAATGTTATAGTGGCTCAACATGACTCCCTTGGGGAAACCTGTAGTGCCGCTGGTGTACTGCATGTTGCAAACATCGTGGCAGGAGACATTCTTCTTTTTCTCATTAAGCACTTCATCCTCGATGTTCAGACCCAGTAGCAGCAGTTCGGCGGTGTTGTACATTCCACGATATTTTTCCATGCCGATGAACACGACGTTTTTCATGTAAGGGAAACGCTCGCTATTGAGATGGCCGCGCTCACATGTCTTCAGTTCGGGCAGCATGGTGTATGTCATATCCACGTAGTTGCAGTCCCATGTGCCGTCAGTGATACATAGCGTGTGCATATCGGAGTCCTTGCAAAGATACTCGAGCTCGTTTTGCTTGTAGTTGGTATTCACTGTAACTAATACAGCACCAATCTTTGCGGTGGCATAGAGGAAAGTAAGCCAGTCGGGCACGTTAGTCGCCCAGATACCTACATTGGAGCCTTTGGTGACACCAATAGCGAGAAGCCCCTTGGCGAGATTATCTACACGTTCGTTGAACTGTTTCCAAGTGAAGCGCAGGTCACGATCACTATATACGATGTATTCTTTGTCAGGTGTGGTCTCAGCCCAATATTCGAGCCATTGACCGAGGGTGCGCTCATAAAGCGTGTAACCCTCAGAGCCTGTTTCGGCGGGATATGTTCTGTCTGGCAGCGGTCGGCCAGCCATATCTAATTTCACATTACTCATTATTCTTGGTCGTTATGACGTTATAACGTTATGACGTGATAACGGTGGGTCTTTAGAACGGGATATAAACTACAGCGAGGATCTTGGCAGCCTTGCCAACAGCACCATGAACGTGGTGTTTCACGATGGAATCGTAGAAGATGCTGTCGCCCTCTTTCAGTTGGTATTTCTCTTTGCCATATTCGATTTCCACCTCGCCGCTCATCACGTAGATGAATTCCTCGCCTTCGTGGGCAGAGAGCTTGAACTCTTTCTCCTCTGAGGGTTGAATCTCAATGATGAAAGGCTCCATGTGGCGACCCGTTTTCTGTTTCGCCAAAGAGTGGTAGATCATGTTGCTGCGTGCTTCGGCTGCATCGTTGGAGAAACTGATGCTACTGGTTGAGTTCTGCTCACTGGCGCGACAAACAACAGGCCCTAAGGCATCATTGTCGTCAAGGAACGTGCCGAGGCGCACGCCGAGCGTTCTGGCTATCTTGATCAGAGGACCTAATGAAGGCAGATACTGATCGTTTTCTATAGAAAGAATCTGGTCTGTTGAAAGACCACTACGTTCTGCAATCTCTTCGATAGAGAGATTCTTGGATTCACGGATTCCCTTAATCTTGGAACCGACGATGGATTGTTGCTGAGGCATAAGACTGAAGATAATAGTAAGCTTGTGCTTAAGTTTTGAGGGTGCAAAGGTATGAAAAAAGTTATGGAAAAGCTTCATTTCTGTCAACAAAATCATCAAAAGCGCAACAGAAAGTAATATATTTGGACGAAAATGTATATCTTTGCCGCTGAAAAAAGACGCATAACGATGTTGTATTTGAATGACCATCTGATGGATTTCGACCTTGCTGATGCGCTAAAACGCCTGTCGAACCAGCGACGTGAACAGACGCTGAAGTATAAGTTTGAAATGGGACAGCGCACGTGCGTTGCGGCTTATCTGTTGCTGTGTCAAGGACTAAAAGAAGAATATGGCATCATGGAACCGCCTATCTTTGATTTCGGAGAACATGGAAAACCATTTATCGTGGGACATCCGGAAATCCATTTCAACTTGAGCCATTGCAAGGAAGCCGCTATATGTTTTGTAAGCGACCGGCCTGTAGGTGTAGATGTGGAATCTGTTCGGAAAATCAACGACGCGCTGTTGGCTTATACGATGAACGAGAAGGAATTAGAGCAGATCCGACAAGCCGAAGATTCAAAACTGGAGTTCGTGCGTCTTTGGACGAAAAAAGAAGCGTTGTTGAAGCTGACAGGACATGGGCTCAACAACGATTTGAAAGAAGTACTCAGTCGCACAGACATAAACATAGAGACCACCGAGAGTTCTGATGGCCGCTATGTCTATAGTATTTGTCAATATGTGTAGCTTGAAGGATTAATCCTCGTTGCTGTGATGGTGATGATGGTGATGATGGTGAGATGATTTGTGGTCACTGGAAGGACGATGGATAATATGAATCCTATGTTCCTTAGAGGTACGCATATATCCCATCTCATGCAATAGCTTAATCAGGGCATAGCGCAAAAAACACCATATAAAATAAGTAATCACTGTTCCACCCATCGCAAAAATGAACAGGGCAATACCTTCTAAAGGTTCACATTTGTAATGAGCATAGCAATAAACAGCACCGGCAAGGAAAAGTAAAGTAAAGAGGATGAGATAGATGATCTCCTTGCGAAGCCTAGGGCTTGGAATGTAGATGTAAGGCATAGCTTTAAATGATTTTTATAGTTGTTGATGATTTAGTTTTATTCTATATCAATAATTTCCATTTCCTCTAGATCTTCCATGTCATCTAACACTTCGATATTGTCATCATCGAGGATGAAGAGGTCTCCGTCCTCACCTTGTGCTTCAAGCTCGTCTTGAAGCAAAGTAATCTCTTTGTCCCGATGGACGAAAGCGGAACTATGCATGGCTTGACGGTCAGTAGTGTCAAGTTGTTGCCACAGCAGGTCTTTAAGTTCTGTGAGGTGGAAGCCTGTGACGGCCGAAATGAAGAGGTGGGGAAGATCGCTGGGTAAGTCGGCACTGAGCATCTGGATAAGCTCATCGTCAAGCAGATCGGCTTTGGTGATAGCCAGTACACGTTGCTTATCCAATAATTCAGGGTTGTAGGTGGTAAGTTCGTTCAGGAGTACCTCATAGTCACGACGTATATCATCAGTGTCTCCAGGAATCATGAACAATAATAGGGCGTTGCGTTCAATATGACGGAGAAAACGAAGCCCGAGGCCCTTGCCCTCGCTGGCACCCTCAATGATACCTGGGATATCGGCCATCACGAACGAACGGTTGTCACGGTAGCTGACCACGCCCACGGAAGGCTCCAGCGTTGTGAAGGGATAGCCTGCAATCTTGGGATGGGCGGAACTGATGGCATTCACGAGCGTACTTTTTCCTGCGTTGGGGAAGCCCACGAGTCCGACATCGGCGAGCATCTTCAGTTCCATGATAACAGTCAATTCCTGCATGGGCTCACCTGGTTGAGCATATCGCGGTGCTTGGTTGGTAGCGGTAGCGAAATGCTTGTTACCCAGACCGCCGCGACCGCCCTTGAGGAGCTGTACTATCTGTCCATCCTCGGTGACATCGCAGAGAAAACGTCCGGTTTCAGCGTCATAGACAACAGTTCCACAGGGTACATCGATATAACGGTCCTCTCCATCAGCACCGTGCGAACCGCTTTTGCCGCCGTTTCCGCCATGCCCTGCAAAGACATGACGCTCAAAGCGTAGGTGTAGCAGCGTCCAATAGTTGCGGTTGCCACGCAGATAGACGTGGCCGCCACGACCACCATCTCCGCCGTCAGGTCCTCCGTTGGGTACATATTTGGCGCGATGCATGTGCATGGAACCACGACCTCCCTTACCAGAGCGACAGATGATTTTGACGTAATCTATGAAGTTTGTTTCCATTGTTCTTTCATTTGCTTTAAAGCCTTGGGCAGATAGGTGATGAGATCACTGGCAATGAGACTTGCTTCGCCCAGTTCCTCAGCCGCAAGATCACCGGCAAGACCATGAAGATAGACGCCGAGCTGCGCGGCTTCTGCAGGAAGATAGCCCTGCGCCAACAGACTTGCGATGATGCCCGAAAGCACGTCGCCGCTACCTGCTGTGGCCATACCTGGGTTGCCAGTGGGGTTAAAGAGCACATCACCAGTAGGAGTGCAAATCTGTGTGTAATGACCTTTTACGATGACAAAAATGCCGTGGGTTGCAGCCAAATCACGAGCACGATTGAGGCGTTCGTAGCTGTTGTTGCAATGTCCTACGAGACGATCAAGTTCAGCAGGGTGGGGGGTGAGGATGCTCTCCACGGGGAGCTCCTTGAGCCAGTCGGGGTATTCACCTAAGATGTTGAGCGCATCGGCATCGATGACCATAGGGCAGGCGGCCTGACGCAGGTAGGAATGGAGTGCAGATGCTGTATGGCGGTTGGTGCCGATTCCCGGTCCGATAGCTATCGCTTGGTAAATAGAGGCATCAATAACAGTGGTGAGCATTTCTGCATCTATGTCAAGCTGGGTGATAGCTTCAGGAACAGCTATCTGCATAATATCCAAACACTCAAAAGGTAGTTGTTGTGTCACTTTCCCGACTCCCGTACGTAAAGCGGCTCGTGCACAAAGAATGGCAGCACCCATCATGCCTTTATGACCAGTGACACAGAGTACATGACCCATTGTACCCTTATGGGCAAAACGTGGACGCGGACGCAGCAAGGCGCGTATTTCAATGGCCTCTGTGATCCAAAAATGGCTCTTGATGTTGTCCAATCCTTCACGGCTTAAGCCTATATCAAGGAGCTTAAACTCTCCGACAAACCGCTGGTTCTCGGCAAAAAGAAAGGCGAGTTTGGGAATCTGAATAGAGAGCGTCGCGTCTGCGCGTATAATAGTAGAGGTGTCGTTGTAGCTGTTGTCTTCACACATCAGTCCCGAAGGAAGATCAATGCTGATAATCTTTGCTTGACTCTGATTGATGCGTTTGGTAACGTGGGCGAATCCGCCGCTCAAGGGCTTGCTTAGGCCCGTACCGAAAAGAGCATCGATGACGAGATCCTCAGGACGCAGCTCCGGAAACAGCATTTCAGAAGTAATTTCTACCAAAGTTGCAGCTTCGAGTTCACGCAGGCGGTCGCGGTTTGTGAGGCAATTAGGATTCAGTTTATCTGTCACATTCAGCAGGTACGCTGTCACCATACATCCCGCTTCAGCCAACATACGTGCTACAGCGAGCCCGTCGCCTCCATTTCCACCAGGACCTGCAAATACATATATGTGCTGTCCGTCAGTGGTATAACGATGAAGAATCTCATCAGTCACCGCACGACTTGCCCGCTCCATAAGATCGATGGAGGCAATAGGCTCATGCTCGATAGTGAAGAGGTCCAATTCGTGAAATTGTCCGCCTGTGAGAATCTTCATTTGTATCTTTTTCTATATTTCGGTGCAAAAATACGGTAATAGATGCGAAAAACAAAATAAATTGTATAATTTTGCGGTCGAAAATCATTTCTTGAAACTATAAGAAGATTGAAATGGAACACTTGCAAGTAAAAGATAAGACTTTTGTCATCAGTATTCCTGAAGCAAAGCTCCAGCAGGAAATCCGCCGAGTGGCGGCTGAAATCACCCGTGACATGAATGGTAAAGAACCCTTGTTCTTGCCCGTATTGAACGGAGCTTTTATTTTTGCGGCAGACTTGTTGCGCGAAGTGAATATTCCCTGTGAAGTAAGTTTTATCAAACTTGCCAGCTATCAGGGGACACATTCTACAGGAACCATCCGTGAAGTCATAGGATTGGCTAAGGATATTACGGATCGTCATGTGGTGATTGTAGAAGATATCATTGATTCAGGACTGACAATGGCACATATGATTGAGACATTGGAAAAACAGAATCCAGCCAGTATTTCCGTTTGCTCTCTGCTAGTAAAACCAGATGCACTCAAGGTGCAAATACCCATACACTACCGCTGTATGGATATCCCCAATGACTTTATTGTAGGCTTTGGTCTTGATTATGACGGATTCGGTCGCAATATAAGGAATATATATACCTTGAAGAAGTAAATTAATAATTGTCAAATCGATGTAAAATAACATATTCAAAAATGAAGAACATTATTATTTTTGGTGCTCCTGGATCAGGAAAAGGAACATATAGTGAGGAAATTGTGAATCGCTATGGGATGGGACATATCTCTACTGGAGATGTTTTGCGTGCTGAAATAAAGGGCGGTACGGAACTGGGAAAGATTGCTCAGGGCTATATTGATAACGGACAACTGATCCCAGACGAGCTGATGATAGATATTTTGGCTAGTAAGTATGATAGTCTGTCTGGTGGCAATGGCGTTATCTTCGATGGATTCCCGCGTACCATTGCGCAGGCTGAGGCCTTGAAAAAAATGTTGGCAGAGCGTGGTCATGAATTAGGTATGATGATAGAACTGATTGTCAGTGAAGAAGTGCTGATGGCTCGTCTGCTTCGTCGTGCAGAACTTGAAGGACGTGCTGATGATAATGAAGAGACGATCCGTAAGCGTTTCGCCGTTTATCATAGCCAGACTGAGCCTCTCTCCAAATGGTTTGCAGCTGAAGGTATTCGCCATACTTTTGACTGGGGCGTCTGCAAAACAAAAGAAGGAATGCTGGAGGCTATCTTTGCTGAAATAGAGAAAGAGAATAATGTATAAGTTTTGATCATGAAACGTTTAAATACTTTTGTCTGTTGTCTGTTCGGACTTTTACTGCCTTGCGCAGCTCAAACGGAAGTAGCTCCGTTTCGACCGGGCGTGACTTTGGAAGGTGTTAATTACTTTCTACCCAAAACCATCTTCGAGATTGTTCTGACAACGGAGAAAACAGTGACAAAACCAGGTGAGTTTGCAGCGTATGCAGACCGTTTCTTGCGTAGAAAAGATGTGCCGACAGAAGAATCTACGCAATGGACAATTAAGAATGTATCGTTGCTGGCGTATGGTGTGCCTGATTCGTCAAAAGCATATACCATTCAGCTCAAGCCCAAAACGTCAGCTCCTTTAGTGAGCTTGACGGATGACGGTTTACTGTTGGGCGTGAACAAACAAGTGCTACCCGAAGCTATTCCGGCATTACCCAAAGGCGCTCCTGCTCCCAAACCAGTGAACGGACATGATTTCATGACACGTGAGATACTGACTGCAGGAAGTACGGCTAAGATGGCACAGCTTACTGCTGAGGAGATTTATGATTTGCGCGAGAGCCGTAATGCGCTTATCCGAGGTGAGGCCGATAACATGCCGAAGGATGGTGCCCAACTCAAGTTGATGTTAGATAATATTGACCAACAGATAACGGCTTTGGAGTCTTTGTTCAAAGGGCAGACGCTTACTAGTACAGAGATATTGAGCTTTGATTTTGAGCCTGCAGACGATATTGACGAGAATGGTACAAAACAAATGCTATGTCGTTTCTCTCACCGTTTAGGACTGGTTGATAATGACGATCTCAGTGGAGAACCTCTTTGGATTACTATTAAACCTTTAGGCACATTCCCAGAGTCGTATGAAGATGAGGCTGTGTCAAAAAAGAAATCCAAAATGGAACAAGGACTGTTTGTCAATCAACCGCGTCGTGCTCAGGTAAATATTGTTTCTGCTGCCCAAACACTCTTGACAACAGAGGTACCTATTGCTCAAATTGGAACAACAGAAATCCTTTCCAGTGTCCTGTTTAATAAGAAGATGGAGACGCGTGTAACTATCCATCAGCAGACGGGTAGTGTGAAAGAGATAGAGTAGTGGAGCTGGAGGGTGGCATCGAAGGAAACGACTGAGTGTCGTTTTCAAAGATGACTTCTCAATGCTCGATAAGTGCAAGATAGGTTTATCCTAATCGTAGCACTTAGCGAAAAGCATGTGAGGATTTATCTCCGCGAAAATGATGTGGAGCTGGAGGGAATTGAACCCTCGTCCAAACAGGGAAATCCTGTGCTTTCTACACGCTTATTCCAGCCTTCAGTTTTCGAGCGCGGACAAGACCTGGACCACCAATTCGCGCCTTAGCCTCTAAAACTTCACTGTGGTTGCGAGGCCGACCACAGCTATCCCCAAGGTTGCTGCACCACTGAACCAGAGCACTTTGGGGCGTAGTCTCTGAGTGATGTCCCGTCTCAGCACCTGGTGCCGAGATAAGCCGATCTACTATACTTCAATCAAGCAGCGAGAGCGTAAGTGTTTTCGCCAGATAATAGTTGGAGACCATAGATTAAAGAGAGCGATCAGCGACCCTCTGCGTGCTTACACAACATCTCGTCCTGCTGTCAAATCCATGTCAGCCCCAGATGATTGTTTGCTTAGATTGGGCGCAAAGGTACGACAAATCATTTGAACTGCAAATTTTTTTGCATTCCTTTGCAATAAAATACGACAAAAATAGTTTTATAATTAAATAGTAATATGTTCGTGCGTAGGCACACCTGAGCCATAGGAAATGATTCAACAAACCACCTTCGATATTGAAATCACAGATGGTATGAGCGCGGTAGAACGAGGCTTCAAACGCCGTGTTGATGCTGTTGTTTTGTTGAGTTTCATCGTCTGAAAAATAGATATTGAGTTAAATAGCAAATACATTCCAAATGAAAAAGATAGTCTTCCCCTTTATCTTCTTTGCATTCGCAGCTATTGTACCTGCGGCCGCACAATCAATGTCTGACCAACAACTTATCCGCTATATTATGCAGGAAAAGGAAAAAGGTACGGATCAGAAAACAATAGTTTCCAATGTGATGCGTCGTGGTGTAACGGCAGATCAGTTGCAGCGTGTACGCAAAAAACTGGAGGCTGAACAGAAACAACTTGGCGCTTCCGACCTAACAGGACAGAAACAGCAAACGACGAATCGCTTGAGGACGCGTAAGCAAATAGCCAACGACGAGCGTCAGAAGCGTGAGAACTACTTGCTTCGTTCTCAAGGTGAGGAACGTGACAATCTATATAAAACTTCGGCTCAGCGTAGAGCAGAATTGGATGAAGAAATGGGTTATTTCGATCTAGACTCTTTGGACTACTATAGTAAAATGAAGAAAGACAAAGAGGTCTATGGTCGAAGTATCTTCAATCAGGAGAATTTGTCTTTTGAGCCTAACCAGAACATGGCAACTCCGGAGGACTATCGTCTTGGTCCTGGTGATGTCATTATCGTTGATATTTGGGGGGCCTCTCAGGAGACGTTCACAGAGACCGTATCGCCTGATGGAACCATCACGATTGAGGGTGTCGGCCCTATAAAGCTTGCAGGCCTTTCTGTAAACGCAGCTACTTCTCGGCTAAAATCTCGTCTCGGCGAATTCTATAGCGACTGCAGTGTTAGTCTCAGTGTCGGCGAGATGCGTTCTATCATTGTTCAAGTTCTGGGTGATGTCGTTATGCCTGGCACTTATACCCTTAGTAGCTTGTCTTCTGCTTTTAATGCTCTCTATGCCGCAGGAGGTGTCGGTGAGATAGGTACATTGCGTGACATTAAAGTGTATCGTGATGGTCACGTTGCCGCCCGAATTGACATTTATGATTATCTGACCAAGGGTGATAGTCGAGGTGATATTCGTCTGCAAGATAATGATGTCATTATTGTCGGAAATTACGAAAGTCTGGTGGAGGTGCGTGGTAAAGTTAAGCGTCCCATGTTCTATGAGATGAAAAAAACGGAGAGCGTGCAGCGTGTTATAGAACTTGCCGGTGGTTTCACTGGGGATGCTTACACGAAAAGCGTTCGTCTCGTTCGAAAGTCTGGTGAAGAATATTCTATCTACAACATTGAGGAGTTCGAGATGAATGGTTTCCTTTTGGCTGATGGAGACTCCATCTTTGTAGATAGCATTATGCCTCGATTCCGTAATATGGTAGAGGTACGTGGCGCTGTCAAGCATCCAGGCATGTTCCAGATGGATGGTAAGATTCAAAGTGTCCGTGAGCTGATCGCTTCTGCTGAAGGCTTGCGCGAGGATGCTTTTACTGAGCGCGCTGTTATGCACAGGGAAAAGGATGATCTCACTCTTGAAATGATAAGCATAGATCTTGAAGGGATTATGAATGGTCGTGTTGCCGACATCGCATTGAAAAAGAACGACGTCCTTTTCATTCCTAGTAAAACAGAATTGCAAGGAGAACAGACTTTTCGTATCGGTGGTGAGGTCAATATCCCTGGTACTTATGTGTTTGCTGAAAATACAACGATCAAAGACCTTATCTTGCAAGCCGGAGGATTAACGCATGCTGCTTCAATGGCTAAGATTGATGTGTTCCGTCGGAAATATGTTCCAGATGCTTTGCAAACGTCTATGGAGATGACTGAGGTTTTCACGTTTAATCTTGCTAATGGCTTTATTGTAGAGGATACCGCTTTCGTGCTTCAACCCTTTGATGAAGTGCAAGTGCGCAAGAGTCCGACCTATGTTGAGCAGCAGAATGTTCGCATAACGGGTGCTGTCAATTTCGAAGGCGAATTTGCTATGACCAACCGCAATTTCCGTTTAAGTGAACTTGTCAAGTTGGCCGGTGGCCTTTCAGAGGTAGCCTATTCCAAGGGCGCACGTCTCGTCCGACAGATGACTCTTGAGGAACGTGAACAGCGTGAAGCAGCTCTTCGCTCCTCACAGATAGCGCTTTATGAGCAGGCTCTTGAAAGTGATAAGGACTTTGATATGGCTCGTGCCGACTCGTTGCTTGACATGAAAATGAATCTTGGCAATAACTACAACGTAGCGATTAATCTTGACGAAGCAATTGCACATCCTGGTAGTTCTTATGATATCACCCTCCGTGCCAATGATCAGCTGATTGTGCCTCAGTATTCTAACACTGTGAAAATTTCTGGTGAGGTCATGTATCCGATTTCTGTCAGTTATAAAGAAGGTGCCAGTCTTAATCATTATATTAATTCGGCTGGTGGTTATACAAAAAGAGCCAGTAAAGGACAGACCTATGCTATCTATATGAATGGATCGGTGGATAAATTGGGACGAAGTGCTGGCAGCAAACATATCGAACCTGGTTGTGAAATAGTCATCCCTACCAAGAAACAGAGGAATCGTATGTCAACAGGTGAAGTGATGTCTATTACCAGCGGGACAGCATCCTTAGCTAGTGTAGTGGTAGCATTGATAAGCATACTGAAGTAGTGTGCAAAGAAGTATATATTTAATGTGATAATATTGTGACACAATGGATCATAACGAACAGCACACCATAGATCTCAGCAAAGTCGTTCGCACACTTTGGGATAATCGGAAACGTTTCTATAAGATATGGATATGGACTTTTATCCTTTCTTGTATTTGGATCCTGCCTCAGCCTCGCTATTATTCTTGTGAAGTAAAGTTGGCTCCCGAGATGAATGGTGAAGATGTGGGAGGTGGCCTTTCTTCTATCGCTTCCTCCTTCGGCTTCAACATCGGAGGCATGGGAGGGATGGACGCCATCTATCCTGAATTGTATCCCGACCTATTTGAAAGCCCAGAGTTTATCGTAGGACTTTACAATATTCAGGTCACGACCAAGAAAGGTGATGTCTCTACAGACTATTTCACTTACATGAAGAATCATCAGCAGAGTAATCCCCTTACCTTGCCGTATCGCTGGACGATGAAGAAGATAAAAGGCTTTTTTGAAGAAGAGGACACGATTTTCAACGGTAATGGAGTCGCAGGCATCAATTCATTTCAGATGAGTAAAAAAGACTATGATTTGATGAATACGGTTATTGAGAAAATCAGCTGTTCCATAGACAAAAAGACCAGCGTAATATCCATCAAAGTCTTGGATCAGGATCCGCTTGTCTGTGCTACGATGACCGACAGTGTAAAGAACCATTTGCAAGATTTCATTATTCGTTACCGAACTAGCAAGGCGCATGAGGACGTAGCCCACTATCAGCAGATGCGTGACAGTGCAGAACTGGAGTATGACAAGGCTATGGAGGCATATAGTTCTTATTGTGATACTCATAAGAATGCAATCCTTCAAAGTTATCAGAGTGAGCGTGATAAACTTGAGAGTGAATTGGCCATCAAGCAGAATTCCTTGACTGCAATGGAGACTCAGTTGCAAGCTACAAAGGTGAAGCTACAGGAGAAAACGCCTGCCTTCACGACTTTGAAAAGTGCTACAGTGCCCGTCAAACCTGCTGGACCGAAGCGAATGTTGTTCGTACTGGGTATGCTAATTTTGGCCACAACGATAAAGGGCTATCTCATTATCAAGCAATTCATTATATAGCATTCTTTTTATTCCCAAGACAGTAGATGAGCAAAGACTCCCTGAGAAATAAGACTTTCCATGGAATGAAATGGGGTTTGTTGGATAATCTTGCAAACTCGGGAATCATTTTTCTTGTAGGTCTTGTGCTGGCTCGGATGCTTTCGCCCACGGAATTCGGTATTATAGGAATCATAACCATCTTTATTAACCTTTCAGTAGTTATTATTGACGGAGGTTTTGCAACAGCTCTCATACGCAAACCTGATGCGACTCAGGAAGACTATAATACCGTTTTTCATGTTAACATTTTCGTTGCCGTTCTCCTGATTCTGTTGCTTTGCCTTGGTGCAGCTCCTATTGCAGATTTCTTCAATCAGCCCTTACTGGCTTACGTACTTCCAGTCATGAGCATCATGCTCTTGTTCAATGCTGGTAGTATGATACAGAAAACCATACTCGTTAAGCAACTTGATTTTAAGTCTCAAGCTTGTGTCTCGCTCGTAAGTTCCTTAAGCAGTGGCGCTGTTGGCATTGTAGCAGCATACAAGGGGTATGGCGTGTGGGCACTTGCAGCTCAGCAGATATCCCGTCAGTTCATCATGATGATAGGCTTGTGGATTGCCAATCATTGGCTACCAGCTTTTCGTTTCTCTGTGAAAAGTTTCAAAGAACTATTCGGATTCGGTGCGAAATTGCTGGCAGCCAATGTCATTAATTCTCTTTACAAGGATATGTTCCTTGCTGTCATTGGTAAAATGTACACGGCTCGTGACCTCGGTTATTATAATCGAGCAGATCAGTTCAATATGATTTTCAGCAATAATTTCGGGCAGATAGTCCAGAAAGTATCGCTGTCCTCACTCAGTCAGGTGCAAAATGAAGATGAACGTCTTAGGAATGCTTATCGTAAGTTGTTGCGTTACACTGGTCTTTTCTCTTTTGCGGCTGTGTTTGGACTGGCCGCCATTGCAAAGCCTCTCATCGTAACGCTAATTGGTGAAAAATGGCTTCCGTCAGTCTATCTGTTGCAAGTGATGAGCCTGTATGCTGCCATCTATCCTTTACAGCAACTTAACCTCAACATCTTGAATGTGAAAAAGCGGAGTGACCGTTTTCTGAGGCTTGAGATTATTAAGAAGTTTTTGTTTATTCCGGTGATTGCCGTAGGCTTTTTCTATGAATTGTACTATATGATATGGGCTGCTGTAGTGTATTATTATATAGAGTTCTTCATTAACGGATGGTATTCATTTGCACTTACGGGCTATGGAACATGGCAACAAGTGAAAGATCTCTATCCCATATACATCGTGTCTCTCTCAGTGTCAGTTGCGGTCTGGACTTTTACATTTACCGATTTATCTTATTTGCCGATGATGTTATTGCAGGTGATAGTGGCCGTTATATTGTATGTCGTAATTTATGCTATGATGGGCTTGCCAGAGTATATGGAAATCAAGGAAGCCTGTCTTAACAAATGGAAGCGCAAATGAAAAAAGGCAGTTACATATATGACTTCATCCTTTTTTTACTGATTGCCTTGCTTGTTTTCGGAATGGTTGGCAATGGTGCGCAGCCTGTGCGACTGTTCATCATCGCCCTCTCTCCTTTGATGCTAACAGATGCATTCATGCGTCAGCATAGGAGTGTATATTATTATCGTTATGAATGTTTCTTTTTGCTGTTTTGGTTCTTGTGGGCATTAGCTTTCTTCTATAAAGCGGTTGATGAGGTAGAGAGTATCAAGAATATGATCTATTTGGCTGTGCATATCTTGGGATTCCTCGAGATTCTATGGGCTGCCAATAAGGCTCGGAATCCCCAACAGTCAATTAAATACGGGTGGTTGGCTTTTATCCTTTTGTCCATTCCTGTAGCGGCATACGAGTTCTTGACAGACTTCCATTTGAGTATGTCATATCAGGATACTGGTAATATGTTGTATGTCAATGGCGTCCATATCGCACGTCCCTTTGCCTCCGTAACCTTTGGAAACTTGAATAGTTATAATACGGTGTTGTGTTGGGCATTGCCGAGCCTATTCATGTGCAACCTGTATCCTCGTAGCAAGTGGGAGCAGACTTTGGGATTTGTGTTGATGGCCTTGACCGCTCTAATTATCATTGCCAATGCCTCTCGTGGTGCCATTTTGTGTTTGGCTTTAATGTTGGCAACTTACATGTATGCCTATTACAAGTTTGGTCGCAATCGCTATTTGTTGATTGTTGTCCTTGCCTTGGCAATTGCAGCATTAGTGTATTATCTTGGAGAACTCTTTTTACTGATTATAGAAAGATTTTCTGATCAGGGAATGGGCGATGATGGACGCACGGAGAATCTTGTCAAGGGTTTTCAGGCCTTCTTTGATAGCTATGGACTGGGTATTGGTATAGGAAACTATGCGCCAGTGATGGGTGACGTGTATCGTGTAGAGTTTGCGGCTCCCCACAATCTTTTCCTTGAAGTGCTAGTCTGTTTTGGTCTGCCTATAGCCATAGGCTTTTTAGGTATGTTTGCACGTCTCGCTCGTATAGGCTTTCGCCAGGGAACACCATTTAACCGAAACATGTTGTTGTTCTGTCTGACAGCCACTCTGTTTGCTGGAATCGTAGATAGTAATTATCTCATGAAAGTTCCCACATGGATGTTTATGGCATCTGCTTATATATATGTAGATTCTCGATATAATCATAGTCCCCTGTGAATATAGAGCGCTTATGATAAATGTGTTGGATTTCTTTGTCAAGGCCTATGCAAAATTGCATAACTATCCTGGAGTTCCTGTCAGGGTATTGACTCCATTCCGCATCATGGTACGGTATGGGGCAAAAACTTTTTTGCCTGGCTATTTGGCTAAGCCCGAGCTTACAGAGTCGAAGAAAAAGGTTGGGATAACCGTTTCGTTCACCTCTTTTCCTGCTCGCATTGATAATGTTTGGCAGATCGTAGAATGTATGCTACGTCAAACGTATCAGCCTGAAAAGATATTGTTGTGGCTCTCCAAAGAGCAATTTCCAACGCCAGACAGTATTCCCCAGTCGCTTCGAGATAGGGAAGGTGAGAGATTCCAGATTCGCATGGTTGAGGGGGATATACGTTCGCATAAGAAGTATTATTACGTATCAAAAGAACTTCCCGATTCGCTCGTTTTTCTCATTGATGACGATATTTACTATGAAACACATCTCATTGAGCGGGTAATGAGTGCATACAAAGAGCATCCTGAAGCCGTGATATGCAATTATGGATATCACATTGGGCGCAATGAGGATGGGAGTTTGAAACCCTACAAACAATGGATTCACGAGTGTCATTATTCTACATCGGATGATCTTTTCTTTGGCTCTGGAGGCGGCACGCTATTTCGACCTTCTGAATTATATTCTGATTTGACTGATATTGACAAGGCGCGGAAGCTATGCCCAATGGCTGATGATATTTGGTTGAATGCAATGGTCCGGTTGGCTGGAAAAAAGATAGTACTACTCCAGAATGGGGGAGATGTTTTGTCTGTGTATAATCCAAATAACGTGGAACTATTTCGCCAGAACAAAATGGAATCCCAAAACGATGGTCAGATAAAGGCCGTCAATGATTATTACCAGCGACAGCTGTTTTAAATATCAAGTATTTCTATGAAAATCAGTGTCATCATACCTTCATATCATCCTCAACAACATACATTTGAGTGTCTGGAGAGTCTCAAGCGACAGACCCTTGCATCTGATTTGTTTGAGGTCCTGATTGTCTTGAATGGTGAGCGTGAGCCTTATGAAGAATTCTTTCAGTCGGCAATGCCTTCTAACGGACGCCTGCTTTATTCCCCTGTCGCTTCTGCTTGTTCATCGCGGAATATGGGGCTAGACAATGCTAGAGGGGAGTACATCTGTTTCATTGATGATGACGATCCAGTATCTCCGACCTATCTTGAAGATCTTTTATGTGTGGCTCGTCCTAATGTCATAGCAGCCAGTAACTGTCTTTCCATCTTTGATGATGGTCATACTGAACAGAATGTCTATTCGCAGGAATATGAACGTTGTGCTGGCCGTGGGGTACAACCTTTTATTCGCCCGAAGAAGATATTCTCTGTTCCTTGGATGAAGTTAATACATCGCGATATTATTGACACACGCCGTTTCAATGACGGTTTTCCCAGCGGACAGGATGCTTTATTGATGTTTGAGATTTCTGACAGGATGGATAAAGTACAGTTCACATCTTCCGATGCGATTTATTATTGGCGTCAACGAAATCAGAGTCTTCATCGAATGAGTGACCTGAAACGTATCTCAAAATATAGCCGTTTGGCGTGGGCCTATACTCGCCTGTTTTTTGCTCATCCCTGCAAATATAATTTTTATTTCTATTTGACTCGCGTACTGGCATCGTGCCATGCCATATTGGCGCGGAAATAATTGTTCGAATCATTTAACAAATGAGCCTATGAAAATATGTATCCTTACTCCTCGATTTCCTTATCCACAGTATGGTGGTGATGTACTTCGTATCAACGAAATAGCGCGTTACCTGAAATCCAAGGGGCATACGTTGGTGCTTGTTTCGTTATCTGACGATGCTACTCCTGATCTGGAAACGGCTGAAAAGTTGTACGACAAGGTCTATTTCGTACGGCGCAAGAAGTTACAGTCCTATCTCAATGCATTGCTTTTCTTTGTTCAGCGTAAGCCTATGCAATGTGGATATTATGCTTCTGCTGATTATGAGAAGCTCTTGCGTCAGGTGATTGCCGATGAACAACCAGATCTGTACATTTCTCATTTGTTGCGAATGGCTCCTTATCTCGAACGCCTTGGGCTTCAGCGTCATTCAATCATAGAGATGACCGATGCACTTTCGCGAACATATGCCATGTCGCTCAATGCTAAAAAAGGTGGGCTGTTGAAGTTTGTTTATCATTTTGAGCAGCGACTTATGGCCCAATATGAGCAGTATGTTATACGTACATTTCCTAAGACCGTGCTTGTGTCGGAAAGTGACGAGGCTTTTCTGCGTGAGCGGGGTTGTGAGGATGCTACGTCGCTTTATACTTATACCAATGGTGTACATTGTGTCGATAAAATATCAGAAGATTATGATGCCACTCGAATCAGTTTTGTTGGCAATATGCGAACCTTGCAGAATCAGGATGCGGTTTTGTATTTCGTTCATGACATATACCCGAAGATTAAGAAGGTCTTACCGGATGTGAAATTCCATATCGTAGGTTCGTTGCCCCCTCCGTCAATTCAAACTTTGGTTTCTGATGATATCTTTGTCACAGGTTTTGTAGATGACATCGAGGCTGAAATCCAGAAGTCAGCTCTCATTGTAGCTCCTGTCCGTGTAGCTGCTGGTATTCAGAACAAGGTCTTGCAGGCTATGGCCTGTGGTGTTCCAGTTGTCCTTTCGGATCTATTATGTCCTGCTATTCCCCAGTTACAGGACGGCGTGAATTGTGCCGTCGCACATACTGAAGAAGATTTCTCAGCAGCGTGCATCAAGTTGTTGCAGGATAAGCAATACAGGAACGATATGGCAAAATGTGGTTATGATATGGTCATACGGCATTACTCTTGGGATGAAAAGCTGAGTGGCTACGAATCTCTGAGATGATTTTGTAGAAAAAGAGATTAATAAAGGGGCTCATCATAATAAATCGGTCATTTGTGCGTTATATATAATATAACGTTATATCCACGTTGACCGAGAGATGTTGTATTTGTCGTACATACTATTGGCTTTCGTCATCGGAGCTGTTGCTACTGCAGTAACAATTCCCTTGATTATTGCTTTTTGTCGTAAGTTTGGCTTCTATGATCAACCCGATCAGCGTAAAGTACATCAATCAGCCGTGCCGAGATTGGGAGGATTCTCTTTCTTGCCGGCAATGGCGATGGGCGGTTCTATTACGTTATTGCTTTATTATTCTCGTAATGTGGAATCGTTGCCGTTCCATGAGACATCAGCTCTAATGATAGTGGGTGCGACAGCCATCTATCTTGTCGGTTTGATAGACGATTTAATGGATCTGCCCGCAAACTTGAAGTTTGTTATCATGGCGGTTGTTTCGGCGTTCTTGCCGATTTGCAATCTGATTATTGATAATCCACATGGGCTCTTGGGCTTATATGAATTACCTCTATGGGTAGCTTATCCCTTGACGGTTCTGGTTATCATGACCATTGTCAATGCCATCAATCTGATTGACGGAATAGATGGATTGGCGTCAGGCTTTGCTTCCATCTGCTTATTGACATTTGTTTATTTGTTCACGGATTTAAGAAGCATCGTCTTTGTCGTCATGTCGGCTGCATTGTTAGGCTCTGTCCTTGTCTTCTTCTGTTTTAACTTCTTCGGAAAGGTGGGGGCGTTGAAGATTTTCATGGGAGATGCCGGTAGCTTGATATTGGGTTATATTTTGTCTTATCTGGCCATTAAGTACATGATGGTAACGGAGTTGGATATCTATACGGACATCAATCCTATCCTTATTCCATATTCGTTGTTTATCGTACCTGTTTTTGACTTGATTCGTGTCGCTATCTCTCGCGTACTTTCTGGTGAGCCGATGTTTCATGCAGATCAGCGTCATATCCATCATGTGCTCATGCGTTGTGGACTGACGATGCACCAGGCTTTGATGGTCATCTTGGGGCTTGTCCTTGCGTTTATCCTTGGCAATGTGATTTTGAATGAGATGCAGGTCCCCTTAACTATTATCTTCTTCCTTGATGTATCCCTTTATCTGATGTTCTTTGTTGTCGCATACAGCATCGTTCACCATCGTGAAACATTAATGAAGTTGTTGACGGAAGAATAAATGATTGACAAGAATAAAAGAAGAAGCCCCACATTTCGCGGGGCTTCTTCTTTTTTTTATAGTCTTGTTTATTTAGCGTAGCTGACTGCTCGCGTCTCACGGATTACAGTGATCTTTACTTGTCCAGGGTAAGTCATTTCATTCTGAATCTTTGTGGCGATATCAGTAGATAATGTTTCAATCTGCTTGTCGTCAATCTTGTCTGCACCGACGATGACGCGCAGCTCGCGACCAGCCTGAATGGCGTAGGTCTTTGTTACGCCAGTATAGCTCATGGCGATGTTCTCCAAATCCTTCAGACGTTTGATATATGCTTCTGCAATTTCTCTGCGGGCACCAGGACGGGCACCGCTGATAGCATCACACACCTGTACGATAGGAGCGATGAGCGATGTCATTTCCATCTCCTCATGGTGAGCGCCGATGGCGTTGCAGATATCGGGCTTCTCCTTGTACTTCTCAGCCAGTTTGGCGCCATAGAGTGCGTGTGGCATCTCGGGTTCTTCATCGGGAACCTTGCCGATATCATGTAATAGACCGGCACGCTTGGCCTTCTTGGCGTTGAGTCCTAACTCCGATGCCATCACAGCGCAGAGATTGGCTGTCTCACGAGCGTGCTGCAATAGGTTTTGACCGTATGAAGAACGATATTTCATCTTACCTACGATGCGGATTAGTTCAGGATGTAGTCCGTGAATGCCGAGGTCGATGGCCGTGCGTTTGCCTACTTCAAGAATCTCCTCATCAACTTGTTTCTTCACCTTGGCAACCACTTCCTCAATGCGGGCAGGGTGGATACGGCCATCGGCAACCAACTGGTGCAGAGCCAGACGTGCAATCTCTCGGCGCACAGGGTCAAAACCGCTGATGACGATGGCTTCGGGTGTGTCATCTACGACAATTTCCGTTCCGGTAGCAGCTTCTAAAGCACGAATGTTACGGCCTTCGCGACCAATGACACGTCCTTTCACGTCGTCGTTCTCAATATGGAAGACTGTGACTGAGTTTTCAACCGCCGTTTCTGTTGCTACACGTTGGATGGTTTGGATGACGATGCGCTTGGCCTCCTTGTTGGCTGTCATTTTGGCATCGTCCATGATTTCATTGATATAGCCGGCTGCGGCGGTTTTAGCTTCGTCTTTCAGCGTTTCCACCAGACGCTCTTTGGCTTCATCGGCGGTGAGCCCGCTGATTTTCTCCAACTGCGTACGCTCTTGGGTGATCAGGCTTTCCAGACGCTGGCCGAGTTCCTCTTCTTTCTTTTGCAGGATGGCTTGTTGCTGTTCCAAGCGTGCTCGTTCGCTTTCCTGTTCGTTCTTGCGGCGGTTGAGCTCGTCCTGTCGCTGGTTGAGGCTAATCTCTCGTTGCTTCAGTCGATTCTCGCTTTGCTGGATCTGTTGATTACGTTGCTGTACTTCCTTCTCCAGCTCTGCTTTTTTGTTCAGGAATTTCTCCTTCACTTCGAGCAGTTTCTTTTGCTTGATGACTTCTGCGTCCTTTTTTGCTTCTTCGTGCAGTTCTCTCATTTGACTGGGACGTGTATGTCTGTACCATACAACCTGATAAATCACCACTGCCAAGGCAATGGCCACGGAAGCAATAGTAATGATGAGTCCTAAAATATTCATTTTGATATGAATTAAAATATAAAAAATAACACACCATCATCATCCATCCCGTGTCTCGGGAATGGAAAGAAGTGGTGCGTAGAAGGGAATATTCAGATATGAAAAATTATTTCAGGGCGCTGTCCAGTTCGTTGACCAGCCCGTTGAGCGTTGCCATGATGGGTTGCAGGTTTCCTGTTGCTTCCTGCTTCTGTAGCTTCACAGCAACGTCTAATAACGTCATAAGCAGGTACGTGGTTACGGACTGTCCAGGATAGTGATTGGCGTAGTAGCTGTATCGTTGGTTGATCAGCTTCTCGGCATCACGATAATATATCTCCTCCTCACGTCGAATGGTGATGGGGAAGTTCTGAGCACCCAGCTTGAGGGTTATCTGAAAAGTATCGCTGATTTCCATTTATTGTCTTCTTCTATAGCGTTGTTGCCTCTGGCCCCATGGCTTTCAGCAATGCGATACACTTATCTACATCTCGCACCAGACGGTTAATACGCTGTTTGGCTGCACCGAGGTCAGTGTCTCCGATTTCCAGCATTTTTGCCATCTTGAGGTCAGCATAATTGGCTTCTAACTGCTGATTTTTTTGTTTAACCTCTGAGAGCTGCTTATCTTTAGTGACGAGTTCAGTACGCAACTCTTCATTCTCTTCCTGAATCTGTTGGAATTTCAGGATGAGTTGTCTCGTACGCGTCTCCAGCGTCTTGATGGTTTTCTCTTCTTCTGAGGTCATTTGAAGCCTATATAGTTCGCTTTTCGCGGCTTTTACGCCACAAAGATAGCAAACCTTTTCATTCTATGCAAGTTTTTTCGTATATTTTACTTCTTAGTAGCCTCGTCAATGTCAGCTCGCTTCTCTTTCTTGGCCAACATGACGGTTGTATGGACGTATTCTGTCATCCAAGCTTCTGAAAAACCGAGTTGTTGTTGATAGACTCGCACTTGTGCTGCCGTACGGCGTACATTGTCGTCTTTCCAGTCGTTCTTTGTCATGATGTCATGGATGCTTTTCTCTGTCATTGTGCGCAGAGCGCTCCGCATGAATGAAGGCAGTCTGAACTTCCATTGCATGATATTGCCCATCAGCATCATGAGATCTTGTGAAAAGCCTTGGAATTGAAATAGGTAAGTCTGTACATCCTGGATTTTCTTGCAGCGACGCTTCACGCTGTTGTCGATTTCCTGGGTGAAGGTGGGAGTGATACCATACACATCGCCCAAGATTTTGGCACAGCGTTTCTTTTCGCCCAGTCCAAGCTTGTTATTGATGGTGGGTACTTTCAACGTTTGTTTGAAAACACGCAGGTCGGGTAGTGCGGCCAGGTTGGTGATGCCCACTTGGGCGGCGATGTCGGCTTGCAGATATACGCGGATGAGCGTCATGAAGTCTTCCATGCCGCCAACCTTTGTTTGAGTAGAGTCGTTTTTGCGACTGAATAATTGACTAAAAAATGACATTTATGGTGTATGTTTACGTTTAAACGGCGCAAAGATACAGTAAAATCATAGTGACACCAAAGAAAAGTAATGCTTTTTATAGGGTTTTTTGAAAAACTATCCTTATCTTTGCAACCGCATACTGAATTGTTGCGTATTTTTGCGCGCGAACATTAAAAATTATTACATATATGGCAGATGTGATTGATTACGAGAAAAAGGAATCAGAAGAGTCTTCTGGAATAGACTATCGAATGATATGGTCTATTGTTGTCCTTAATTGGTATTGGTTTATTATTTCTGTTCTGCTCTGTGTGGGGGCTGCTCTTCTGTACCTCCGCTATCAACCTTCGGTGTATCAGTCCTCGACAAAAATCCTGATCACGGACGAAAATAATAAATCCGGCGGTGCTGACCTGACGTTGGATCAGTTGGGTATTGTCACCAACTCCAATGGCTTTGAAAATGAGTTGGAGATCCTCAAATCTACCGCTATTGCCACACGTGCTGTCAAGAAGCTGAAGCTCTATGTCACCTATATTCTTGAGGGACGTGTTACAGAAGCAGAAATGTATAAGACTAGTCCAATTCTGGTAGATTTGGAAGAGAGTAAGCTGGATCAGCTGCAGGCAGCCATACCTATTGAAATCACCAAGACGGGTGACGAGTCGATTATGGCAGAGATTATGTTGCCGATTCATAGCGACGAGGGAGATATCATGAAGCGTGAAATAGACTCATTCCCCACGATTATCAATACCCCCGTTGGTAAACTGGTGTTCTCACGTAATCCCGGCTTCGAAATCCCTGAACGTAAGTTGACGGCAACCATTATTCCTCCTGTCAATATGGGCCGCTCGTTTGCTAGAAGCCTTAAGGCAAGCCCTACTTCTAAGATGACGACTGTTGCAGAGCTCTCCATCCTTGATACACAGCCTGCTCGAGCACTCGATTATCTTCTGGAATTGGTCAACTCCTATAATGAGGATGCCAATGAGGATAAGAATGAGATCGCCGAGAAAACAAAGGAATTCATCGATGAACGTATTGAGGTCATCCAGAGTGAACTGAATGTGGCAGAAGGACGTATTGAGGGCTACAAGATGTCGAACCGTTTGGTGAACCTGCCAACGGATGCCAGTGCTGCCCTTACGCAGGCGACAGAGTTCCAGAAGAAGCAGGTAGATATCCAGACACAGATGAGTTTGGTTAAGTCGTTGATAGAATACATTCAGAATCCTTCCAATAATTTGATGCTTATCCCTGTTAATTTAGGTGTGCAGAACACGGACTTCAATAGAATGGTTGGCGAATATAACAACTTGATATTGAAACGAAACAGGATGATTCGTAGCTCCTCAGAAGGCTCTCCTGCTGTTGTTCAGGCTACAGATGAAGCACAGGCTATGTGGGATGCTATCACTCAGCATCTGCGCAATATTTATAGTGAATTGAATGTTCAGAGGAATAGTATTGAGAGACAGTATAACCTCTTCTCCGGAAAGATGACCAGCACGCCTACGCAGGAGCGTGCCATGAATGATATGGGTCGTCAGCAGCAGATCAAGGCTCAGTTGTATCTGATGCTTGCTGAACGCCGCGAAGAGAACTATATCTCTTTGGCTTCAACGGCTAATAAGGCACGTATCATTGATATGCCTCAGATGGTGGGGAAGGTGAGCCCCAAGAGCAGTATGATTACGCTGGCTGCCTTGATTTTTGGTCTCTTTTTGCCATTGGGTATCTTCTATCTCCGTGAGATATTGCGTTTCCGCATCGAAGGACGTGGTGATCTGGAGAAGGCTACCAACATTCCTATTGTGGCGGACATCCCGTTGACGAATCTGTTGGCGGAGGGTGAGCGCGCCATTGTTGTGAAGGCGAATAAGAACAATCTGATGGAAGAGGCATTCCGCGGGCTGCGCACGAATCTTCGCTTCCTGTTGGGTTCTGGCGAAAAGGTTATCTTGACAACTTCCACAGTGCCGGGCGAAGGTAAGACGTTTGTTGCCACGAACTTGGGAATGTCGCTTGCTCTGTTGGGCAAACGTGTGATAGTCATAGGTCTGGATATCCGTAAGCCACGTTTGGTGAAGCTCTTCAATCTACCGTCCAGTCAACATGGTCTCACTACTTATCTGGCAGGAGATCAACCAGACTTCAATCTCTTGGAGGAGCAGATTTTCAAAGGTATTGCCAATCCCAATCTGGATGTGCTTCCTGCAGGTATTATTCCTCCTAACCCCGGTGAGCTGATTACACGTGATCTGTTGGATAAGGCCATCGAGTATTTCAAGGAAAGGTATGATTATATAGTCTTGGATACGCCGCCTATTGGTCTTGTCAGCGATACCTATGAATTGGCTCGTTTGGCTGATATCACTTTCTGTATCGTTCGTTCAGAAGTATCAACCAAGGCTGATATCGAAGTCCTCAACAAGGCTTATAGGGAGCAGAAACTTCCCAAGGTGAATATCGTCTTCAATGGTGTTAACCTGAAGAAGAAGAAGTATGGCTTCTACTATGGCTATGGCCGTTATGGCGGTTATAGCAAGTATGGAACCTATTATGGCCGCTATGGTCATTATGGCTCCTATGGTAATTATGGTGATGCTTCATCAAGCAAAAAGCTACACATCGAGAAGTAAGCTTTCCCTCGAAAATATGTTTCGGCCACACAGTTTTGTGTGGCCGTTTTTTGCGGAAAGGCCTTTGAACAATTGCGGAAAGGCCTTTCCGCAAAATCTTCTAAGCTTAAGAACAAAATCCCTTTAGTTTAAGTTTTTATTCCCACCTTGGGACTAAATTATTCCCACCTTGGGACTAAATTATTCCCACCTTGGGACTCAAAAATTCCCACACTGGGATTTTTTGCTGCTCCGTATATAAGAAGAGGCTCCTTCCTGATTGGAGGGAGCCCCTTGTATGAGGAGTCTATTGATAGACTGTGATTATTTTCTGGAGAGGGTGAAGACGAGCGCTGTGACAGACGAGATGAAGCCGAGGATGCTGGCAGCTGAACTCAGGAAGGTGGAGAAGGCGGAGCTCTTCACGTTCTGGCTCTTGTTGGGCTGCACGTAGATCAGGTCGTTCTGCTGTACGTAGAAAGCTGGACTCTCAAAGATGTCAGTGCTGGTCAGATCCATTTTATACATCGTGCGGAGACCGTTGTCCTCACGGAACAAGGTGATTTTGTTGCGTAAGCCCTGGTCGCTGATATCACCGCATTGAGAGATAATGTCGAGCACCGTGTTACGTTCTGAAGTGATGTTCACTACCTTTGGAGTGCGAACGGCACCCAGCACTGTCACACGGGCATTGAGCAAGTGAACGGTCACATCAGGATTCTTGATGATATCCATCTCCTTCACCTTGTTCTCAATGGCGATCGCAGCTTCGTCGCAGGTCATACCGCCGACGAAGACCTTATTCAATACGGGCAGAATGAGGTTTCCTTCGTTATCCACCGTGTAACTGAGGGAGGAACCCATTGAGCCCGTTGTGCCATAGGAGGAGCTTGATCCGCTACGGCTGGTAGATCCCATAGTAACGTCAGAGTTGAAGATTTCCAGTAGCTCAGGACTGTCGCAGGTAATCTTGATGAGCACCTGGTCGGCAGGTTTCAGCCTCATTTCATACTTTAACTGAATGTTCTGAGCCTCTGCATAGATACTGTCAGCGCCCTGGAAATAAATAATTTTCTTACTGCTCACACAGGAGCACAGACAAGTGGCCGTTACGACCGCCAAAAGTGTCAGTTGTTGTAGTTTTTTCATGTTATATAGTGATTTTATACTTTCTCGTTTTCTCGTTTTAGCTCGTCAATGACTTTGATAAGGTATTGTCCGTAAGGATTCTTGAGCATTGGCTGCGCAATATTTCGCATTCTCTCTTCATCAATCCATCCCTGACGGTAGGCGATACCTTCCAGACAGGCAATCTTCAAACCTTGTCGTTTCTCAATGACTTCAATGAAGGTCGAGGCCTCGCTGAGGCTGTCGTGGGTTCCGGTATCTAACCAGGCAAAGCCGCGTCCCAAAGTCTGTACTTTCAGTTCGCCGTCTTCAAGGAAACGTTGGTTCACCGTTGTGATTTCCAGCTCGCCACGAGCCGAAGGCTTGATGGTCTGTGCGATGTCCACCACCTTGTTGGGGTAGAAATAGAGACCGACGACGGCGTAGTTGGACTTCGGTTTCTGGGGTTTTTCTTCGATGCTCAGGCAGTTGCCCTCACGGTCGAATTCAGCCACGCCATAGCGCTCGGGGTCATTCACCCAATAGCCGAAGACGGTAGCCTTCTGTTCTTCCTCTGCTGTGCGGACAGCTTCTTTCAACATTGCCCTAAGGCCATTGCCGTAGAAGATGTTGTCGCCCAACACCAGACAGGCACTGTCCTTGCCAATGAAGTCGCGGCCGATGATGAACGCCTGTGCCAAACCATCGGGGGAGGGTTGCTCGGCGTAGGAGAACTGCACACCGTAGTCGCTGCCATCGCCCAACAGACGTTGGAAAGCAGGGAGATCTACGGGTGTGGAGATGATGAGAATCTCACGGATGCCCGCCATCATCAATACCGAGATAGGGTAATAAATCATGGGCTTGTCAAAGATCGGCAATAGCTGCTTTGACACGCCCTTGGTGATGGGGTAGAGACGGGTACCGGAGCCTCCGGCCAGAACAATTCCTTTCATTGAAATTGGTTTTGATGCCGCAAAGTTAGTATTTTGCTTTCAAATGGCCAAAGAAAACCAAAGAAAAAGCCCTGCGACCTTGTGTCGCAGGGCTTTTCCATTGGTATTTGTGGATTGTGGCACCGCCACAATCACCAGGTCAGATTACTGTACCAGCACTTTCTCAACGCCGTTAGCGGAACGGACGATGTTGACACCGCGCTGCAGCTTCTTGGCGGCACGACCGTCGAGCGTGTAGATAGCCTTTTCACTGTTAGCAGCTTTCTCTTCTACACTCTGAACGCCATCGGGTACTTCTGTGCCGAGATAGGTGAGCTGCCAGTTGTCGAAGAGGGTCCAGTCGCTGGCGATGTGCTGTCCGTTGTTGGTCAGACCGATGATGATGACACCGTCTTCACCGACTTCGCAAACCAAGTCATTGCGATAGATGGAAGTGGTGAGAGCACCTTCAATAGCGGGCTCAAAGTACTCTTCTTCATTCTCCTGTACCAGATATACGGAAGCAGCTTCCATATTCAGAGGAATGTAAGAAACATTTCCATCAATCGTAATTGTGCTTTCAGTGCCTTCAGTGCCTTCGCAAAGTTTTGCGGGCTGTGCGCCTGCCATGACATTCTTGATAGCCTTATAGAATCTATCTACTTGGTTCTCGGCGAACATTTCTACGTTCTGAATCTTAGCGACAGAGTCCGTAGTGATAGTGCCAGAGGCACCGGGACGGTAGAATGCATCTACACTCAGGAGGTAGTAACCTGGCTTCAGACCCTTCACTGTCTGGAACACCTTGAAGAATGTGGCGTCAAAGACCTCTGCTACTTCAAAACTGGTATTGATTTGGTTGCTGATGCTATCGGGCTTCTCAAGGCTCCAACCTTTCGTGTCGGAAATATTATTGAGATATGATACATAATTGCCGTTGTAGATAGCTTCTGAAGCGTTACCAAAGTTCATGCCGTCCTCGTAGAAATACTCCTCTGCGAATACCATAATGAACTGGCTCCAATGGATAGCAATCTCTTCAGGATATGCATCAAGAGCTTCATTATCTGCAATTTCACCATTTACAATAGCGGCTTCAGTATCTGATAAGAAGCTATCGAACTCACCACCATCGTCAGCGGGGACATCCATAGCACGAAGCTGGTATTCTTCGATGAGAGTCTTGATGTCTTCAGCCTTCTTGGCTCCATCTTTCAGGTATGTAATCACTTCATCCAAAGCACCGAAGATAACGGGGAATATCTCCTTGGCATTTGAAGAGTTGAGGTTGACCTTTGCTTCGTCAGCTTGGCCTTTCACGTCGTTGTAGAGTGAATCACCTGCAACAGTAATGCATCCTTCAGCCTCAACGATGGCTCCATAAGCTTTTTCCAGTTCCTCAACCTTATCGTCAATGAGCTGGATGTAAGTATCTACGTCTGTGCCGAGATAAGTAATCTTAAAGTTATCAAAGAGCGTCCACTCTTCCTTGTCATAGCTACGTACACCGATGGTGAAGTCGCCAGTCTCATACAAAGTAACCTTGATGTGGTTGGTGTAATAGGGCTCGCCTGTCTTCTCGTTTTCTGTTGCGAAATAAGCGCTGGCAGCACCCATGCCGTTAGGAGCATAATATTCTGTGCCGTCAATGGTGAATACCTTATCGGGATTGGCACCGGACCAAAGAGGCTCATTCTCAGAAACCAGACGTACCTGATTGGGGTCCAAGAGGTTCATGAACTTAGCTGTGCTGTTACCAGCATACAACTCAATCTGGATGTTGGCGTTCGGGTTGGTTTGGTCGTTTTCGTTACGGCTGAAGCCCTGTACGGTAATGCCATAGACACCAGCAGGCATGTTGGCAATCGTCTGAGAGATATCAAATTTGCTGCGCCAGAACTCAACTTCATGGTAGTCAACACCATCATCAACAGATACGGTACCAGTATTACCACCGTCCTTGGTCATTGTCCAACCATTGGTGCCATCGTCAAAACTCGGGTTCTTGAGCAACCATGTCAGGTCTGTGCCAACTTCTACATTGTCGGGGTTGATGGCAGCAATAAGCTTGGGATAGATAGCGTCGGTCTGAGCATAAATCTCATCGTTGGTCATTGTGCCGTCCTCGTAAGCCATTTCCCATTCATCAATTAAGTCAGTGAACTCTTCGGAGAGATCGTCCCATCCCATCTTGGTCGCAATTGTAATATAATTGTCGAGCTCAGAAGTGTAGTATTTGTACAGAACTTCATAAGCTGCGATGGTTGCTTTCACAGAGTCTTGAGCAGCATTCAGAGCTGCAGTAGCATCTATATAAACTTCTTCTTCCTGTGTTGCGCCATTCAAAAGGTTCTTGCTGTCAGCCAGCAGCTGTTCGAATGCGGTCAAAGTAGGTTCGTATCCTTTATAGTTTTCTGCCTCAGTCAGCTCGTCTGCTTTGGCGATAGCAGCCTCCAGATCCAACTGACCTTGTGTCATGTTGGTTTCACCGTAATAAGTCAACTTGAAGTTGTCGGCAGAGAGCCAGTTGGCAGTTGTGCTTTCTGCTTTCAGACCAAAGGTCAGCCAGTCGCTACCTTCGCTGATGAAGACAACAGACCAGTGCTTAGGCTGGGTGTCAGGAGCCTTAATAGGATTGCGAACTTCGCCATCTTCACCTTCGATGAAGATATAAGCTCCTTCAACAGCATCCTCTGCACTCTTGCCGTCAAGACCACCCTGACGGGTTGCCATAGCGTCGCACTCGAGAACATACTTACCCTTCGGCAGACCATAGATGGTCTGAGAGATAGTACCGTCGCCAAGACCGCCTTGACTGCTGGGACGCCAAGCCTCAATGAAGTTGGTAATCTGTACCCAGTTCTTGCTATCGTCAACCTTACCGTCGGTACGCTGCTGCCACTGCAGGTTTTGGCCAGTAACGGTAATGGTCCAGCCGTTGATGTTTGAGTCAAAGGTGGGGTTTACCAACACCTGATCAGTGACATCGAGCGGATTGTCCTCAGATGCACCAGAGAAGTCGTAGTTGAGGCCGGCCATAGCTGCAAGCAGGTGGGCCTTTTGCTTCTGCATCTCTTCAGCGGTAGCATTTGCATTGTTGTAAACAGCGCCGGCGGCATTGAGCGTTTCAGCACCAACACCAGCCTCGCTTGCTTCAATGAGTGCGTCATAGAGGTCTTTCTTTACCTGATAGAGTTCCAGAGCCTGAAGATATTCACCGGGCTCAATGAGCATCCAGTCAATCTGAGCACCTTCAGTTGCCTCTGTCAGGTTGAAACGAACATCCGTGAAGGGGTAGATACCCTCATCAAGATTGAAGGGAACCAGTTCGCCTGTTTCTGCGTCAACAGCGATGGGACCTTGAGTGTCTAACCAACCTGCATATTGAGTGGCAGCATCGGGATAGTTGGAGTCCTCAACAGGAGTTTGGATGCGCCAGTAGCCATTGGCTGTGTTTTTGGTAATCACCCAAATATAACCTTTGTCTTGGGAACCATGATCAATGAAGCCTGCGGTTTCACTGTCACGGAAAATGTAGGTGTTTCCTACACTGTAATCATCACGGTTAGAGGTACCCTTGGTCTTGAACGTACCATCCAGCTTCAGAGATACACCAGGAACGGAAGCGCCTTTAATGGTACCGGTGCTGTCAGATACCAAAATACGTAGAGCTTCACGTGAGGTGTCATCCATGCCAGACCATGTGAACACAGCCTGGGTAGCCCATGCGCCACCACCAGCTAAGAACTGACCAGAACCTACATTCTTGAAATAGTAGGTCTTACCAGATTCCACAGTGCTAGCGTTGGTCTCGTTCAGTGTCGGCTTTACGGGAGCATCCCACTGTGCGAAAACGCTAGTACTCATGAACATCGCACCCGTGAGCGCAATGAGAGAGAGTAATTTGTGTTTCATAAATAAATGAGTTGAATAATAATTAGTTAGTAAATAATTAAATTCTCACAAGATTCCCTTATAGGTGCTTTTCCTAAGGAATGATGGGCAAAAATACACTTTTTCATATTCACCCCTTGCACTTTTTCAGTTAAAACTTGGGATTGTTAAGGATTATTAACATATTCTGTATGCTATATGCGACCTATGTCACACGTCTCTACCTTTGGAAATGCATATATATTATAGGTGTGGGTTAAGAATTTTCATAAGGAATCAAAGTTCAGAGATAGAAAAGGGGAGCTGAAAGATGGCTAGTTCGCGGAAAATGCGTACCTTTGTCGCAGATTTCATTAAGGATTATCCATTATGACGATTGCAGTAGATTTCGACGGAACAATAGTCCGTCATCGCTATCCCGCTATTGGCGAGGAGATTCTCTTTGCCACACAGACGCTGAGAAAGCTGATAGAGGAACGCCACCAGCTGATCCTGTGGTCTGTCCGAGAGGGCAAACTGTTGGACGAAGCCGTAGAGTGGTGTCGCGAGCGTGGCGTAGAGTTCTATGCTGTAAACCGCGACTTTCCCGAGGAGGATATCACGCTGAACCAGCATTTCTCACGGAAACTGAAGGTCGATCTGTTCATCGATGACCGCAATATAGGCGGGTTGCCTGACTGGGGTACCATCTACCAAATGATTCATGAGAACAAGACCTGGGAACAAGTGCTGATGTCGCAGATGAATCAAGAGGTGGAGCGTCCAAAGCGTTCGTGGCTGCAGCGTCTCTTAGGAAGATAAAACAGTGAAGCGGCTTGCCGCTGGTGGAGGCTTTCGAGCTGAAGCGAGAGGAAAGTCCGGGCAACAGAGGGCGCTCTGCTACTTAACGGGTAGAAGTCCGTGAGGGCTTGCACGTGCAGAAGAAAAGAACCGCCGCACTACGGCTTTCGTCTTAGTGAGGTAAGGGTGAGAAGGTGGGGTAAGAGCCCACCAGGCGCAGGGCGACCTGCGTGCTGTGTACACCAGAAGTTGAAAGTTCATGTAAACCGGCGAAGCACCGACTGCATCCCGAGTGGGGTGTAAGGGTGGGAGAGGGCGGCCCGTCCGAGCCGGAGGGTAGAACGATAGAGGTGTCGCGAGAGTGGCATCGTAGATAAATGGCAGGCACCTGTTTCTACAGGTACAGAACCCGGCTTATAGCTTCACTGCTTTTTTTGTTCAAACATTCGCCGTTGCGAAATGTAAAAATGTCAGTCCCTCGATTTAACAGCGGTTAAGTCGAGGGGCTGCGGTGTTAAAAGAAGGGAAAAATGAGCGCCAAAATGTCAGCGGGATAAACTTTCGCACTACTTTTGTGTCCGATTCAATGAGCAAGGGCTTTATTTGCCCTGATATATTAAAGAAAATGTTAAATTGTAAATTGAATAAGTGCGTATGACACAGAAACAGAAAACATGGCTCGGCGCAGCTGCATTGGTGCTGAGCACAAGCTTGATGACAGGCGCCATCATGAGCAATAAAGTATCTATGGCTACAACGGCCGTTGCAGCCGACACTCCTATGGTTGTTCCTGCCAGAACTGCTGCTCCTGCAGGGTTGGTTGACTTGACCGATGCTGCTGAGCGGTCGGTAAACTCCGTAGTATATATTAAGGTGACACAAAATGCGAAGCGTCAGACGGTGACCGTGCGCGATCCTTGGGAGGACTTCTTTGGTGAGTTTTTCGGACGTGGCCGCGGGCAGGGGCGCCAGCAGGAAATAGAGACGCAACCGAAGCGTCAGGGAGCCGGTTCGGGCGTAATCATCTCCTCAGATGGATATATCGTTACGAACAATCACGTGGTGGAAGGTGCTGATGAAATTCTTGTGAAATTAAACGACAATACAGAGTATAAGGGACGTGTCATCGGATTGGATGCTACAACAGACCTTGCCCTCATTAAGGTGGAGGCTAAAAACTTGCCAGCTATTGCCATTGGCAACTCTGATGATCTGAAGATTGGACAATGGGTGCTGGCTGTCGGCAATCCTTTCAATCTGACCAGTACCGTGACTGCTGGAATTGTTTCTGCAAAAGCTCGTACTTTAGGCGCTAATGGTGTTGAAAGTTTCATACAAACAGATGCCGCTATCAATGCCGGTAACTCGGGAGGCGCTTTGGTCAATGATCGCGGTGAGCTGGTGGGCATCAATGCCATGCTCTATAGCCAGACAGGCAGCTATTCAGGTTACGGCTTTGCTATCCCCACAACCATCATGAACAAGGTGGTGAAGGACTTGAAGGAGTTCGGAATGGTACAGCGCGCATTGCTGGGCTTTCAAGGTGGTGATGTAACCAATTATATTGACTCTCAGAAAGAGAAGGGTAACGAAGTGGATCTCGGCACCAATACGGGTATCTATGTCAAGGAAGTCGAAGAGAAGATGGCTGCAGAGGAATTGGGCCTGAAGGAAGGTGACGTCATCACCGCTATTGATGGCAAGCCTGTCACGAAGATGGCCGAGCTGCAGGAAGCGCTTTCGCAGCATCGTCCAGGTGATAAAATCAAGGTGACCTATATCCGCAATAAGAAGAGCCATACGGACAGCGCTACACTCCGCAATGCGCAGGGAGGTGTAGAAGTGATGGAAGAGCTGGATATTGACCTGTTCGGTGCACAGCTGAAGCCGCTCTCTGACGCAAACCGCCAGGCGTTGGCTCTCCGCTATGGTCTGGAAGTGACGGCCATCAAGAAAGGTAAACTCATGGAGGCTGGCATCACTAAAGGCATGATTCTCTTGCAAGTGAACGATCGCGAGATGCGTAGCGTTGAAGATTTTGAGGAAGCAGTGAAGACTGCCAATCAGTCCAGCGACCGTGTTCTTTGGATTCGTGCTATCACCCCGAGCGGACGTCGTGTCGCTACGGCCATCGACCTTTCCGAGGATAAGAAAAAGTAAAAAAAGTTTGAATTTATTTGGGCGCGCAACGATATTTATGTATCTTTGCGCGCTTAAATTGTATTGTAAGGAATGAGACAACTAAAGATTACCAAGAGTATCACCAACCGCGAGAGCGCCTCGTTGGATAAATACCTTCAGGAAATTGGTCGTGAAGACTTGATTACTGTGGAGGAAGAGGTTGAACTGGCCCAGCGCATCCGTAAGGGTGACCGGGAAGCTTTGGAGAAACTGACTCGCGCTAACTTGCGCTTTGTGGTCAGTGTGGCCAAGCAATACCAGAATCAGGGCCTCAGCCTTCCCGACCTTATCAATGAGGGTAATCTGGGACTGATCAAGGCTGCTGAGAAATTCGATGAGACACGTGGCTTCAAGTTTATTTCCTATGCTGTATGGTGGATCCGTCAGAGCATTCTTCAGGCGTTGGCAGAGCAGAGCCGTATCGTGCGTCTGCCCTTGAACCAAGTAGGCTCTTTGAACAAGATCAGCAAGGCGCTGTCAAAGTTCGAGCAGGAGAATGAACGTCGTCCGAGTCCGGATGAACTGGCTGAAGAGTTGGATATTCCCGTTGATAAAATTTCAGATACGCTGAAGGTCAGTGGTCGCCATATCTCTGTGGATGCACCGTTTGTAGAGGGCGAGGATAACACGTTGCTCGATGTTATCGTGAATGATGACAGCCCTATGGCAGACAAGAGCCTGGTCAACGAGAGCCTGAGCCGCGAGATAGACCGTGCACTGAGCACCCTCTCGGAGCGTGAGAAACAAATCGTGGAGATGTTCTTTGGTATCAACCATCAGGAAATGACCTTGGAAGAGATTGGCGATAAGTTCAACCTTACCCGTGAACGTGTACGCCAAATCAAGGAAAAGGCCATTCGGAGATTGCGGAATAATACGAAGAGCAAGCTCTTGAAGTCTTATTTAGGATAATCCCGTTGCATCACATGGCAAGGAAAAAGAATATGGTTGAGTGGATGAAGGCTTCTTCCTTCATGGTTCTCTTGCTCTGTCTCACATGTTCACTTCCACTTTCGGCTAAGCCGAAAGACAAAAGTCGGGCAAAGAAGGAACAAGTCAGTTACAAGCAACAGGAACCTGTGATGAAGCCTGTATCCATGTTTGGCGTGGGGATTTCCTTTACGGACTCTGTGGTTTATATGACGGAATTGCAGCGCTTGGATAGTGCATGGATTACGCCATCCAAACAATTTCTGATGGATCGTGCCCTCTATAGTTTGCAGTTGCAGTACTATATGGAGCATCAGGGCGTGAAGAATTCCATTTGTACTGTCATTTTCAACAAGAGCGCGAATAAGACGAAGCGTCAGTGGGCGAAGATTCGTAAGCGTCATGAGCAGTCCCCGGACCAGCGCTTTAAGATCGTCCCGTTGTCTGACTTCCGATTTCAGGCAGAGGAGTATCGCCCTGTTATTATGGAGGAAGGTACGCAATGAGCAAACAGTATTATCAAGTAGCGCTTCATCGGTTGTCGGTGTGCTTTGCTGACGGCTTAGATGGCGCAACGCTTATACCCTCGTTCTCGCCTTTCAGATGCGAGAAGGAGGGTTCTGTATTATTTGAGATGCAAGTGCGAGAGGGCTCAGCTCCTGACTTTTCTACGATGAATGAGATTGGCCAGTTTGATTGTGGCGGCGCCAATCATGGTGTCTATCAGGGAGTGGATGGCGGCTATGCTTTTGAGATTAGTCTGCCTGTCTGTGATGGCGGTACGCTGAGTTGTTGTATGACCAGTAATGCCACCTTTACACAATGTGAGGCAGTCTTGACGGGAATGTCGTTGCGCCAACATCAGTTTGGTTTGAACAATGCCCTGATGATGGCCTATGCCTTTGCTGCTGCGACACAGGATACGCTTCTCATGCATGCTTCTGTCATCCGCCACGCTGGTTATGGCTATCTCTTCACGGCGCCCAGCGGAACGGGGAAGAGCACCCATACACATCTGTGGTACCAATATATTCCAGGTTGCGACCTGATGAATGATGACAATCCCGTGGTACGCATCGTGGATGGCGAGGTTCGTATCTTCGGTTCTCCCTGGAGCGGTAAGACGCCCTGCTATCGAAATATCGATGCCCCCGTAGGTGCCATCACGCGCATTGAACAGAAGCCGGAGAATAGCATCCGGCGGATGGCACCAGTGGAAGCGTTTGCTACCTTATTGCCTGCGGTAAGCTCCATGAAATGGGATCGTCGCGTTTATAATGGTATCTGTCAGTGCATATCAACACTATTAAATACTACGCCTGTCTTTTGGTTGGGCTGTCGGCCTGACGAAGAAGCTGCGAAAGTGTGCTATGAGGCGGTACATGTTACACGTTGACACATTAACACATTAACAATTTAACGAATTAACCCATTCCTGCATATCCATGAAGCGTGTCATCAAAGCTATAGCTCGTTGGTTGGCTGCCCCTTGGCGACGTGTCAAGCAGCATCGCTATACAGATGCTGAGGCCGCTTCTATGCCTCGTATGGAGTTGCCTAACGACAAACTACTGCCGCTGGTTCGTCAATATGTGGCGCAGGGAGAAAAGGTCATCATCTCCGTGAAAGGTTATAGCATGAGACCTTTCCTGGAACACTTGCGCGACCGTGTGAAGCTGGCCCCTTGGACAGAGCTGCTGGTGGGCGATGCCGTGTTGGCGGAGATTGCTCCTGGCCGTTTCGTGCTTCATCGCATCATTGAGATCAATGGTGAACAACTGACGCTGATGGGTGATGGAAATGTGCGAGGTACTGAGCACTGTACAAAGGCGGATGTCTGTGGGGTCGTGACGGAATACCTGCGACCAAACGGACACGTACTGTTGGCGAGTGACAGGAAACTGCAAAGAAAAATCAGAATATGGCGACGGTTGTTGCCCATCCGGCGGTGGCTGCTGTTCATTTATAGAACGAGTGTGTAGCCAAATGTAATTTGTAAATCGTCAAATTGTAAAATTATAAGATGAGAATCAAAAAAGGTTTTGAACTGAGAGAAGTCTGCGGCGAAGCGATTATCGTAGCACATGGATTGGAGAACATTGATTTCTCCAAAATTATTAATCTGAATGAGAGCGCTGCTTATTTGTGGCGCTCAGTGGAAGGGAAGGACTTCGATGCTTCCACGTTGGCTAGCCTGCTCACTGAGGAATATGAGGTGGATGAGGCTACGGCCTTACGCGATGCTGAGAAGGTGATTGAAGACTGGCGCTCAGCCGGATTAGCTGAGTGATATCACAGGTTGAGCCTGATGAAGCTGTTTCAACGCATACAGAAAATCCTGCGGTGGCTTTTTATTCTTTTCTTTGCCACCAGCATCGGTAGTGTTATTCTCTACCGTTGGCTGCCTGTATATGTGACCCCTTTAATGGTTATCCGATGTGTCCAACAAGTGGGTCGTGGTGAACAGATTCGTTTGCATCATCATTGGGTTCCGTTGGAGGAAATGTCAAAATATATGCCTGTGGCAGTGATGGCCTCTGAGGATCAGCGCTTTCTGGAACATCATGGTTTTGATTTTGATGCGATTGGACAAGCGTGGCAGGAACATCAGCGTGGAAAGCGGCAGCGTGGTGGAAGCACTATCAGTCAGCAGACAGCCAAGAATGTCTTCCTATGGCCCAGTCATTCGTGGGTACGTAAGGGACTGGAGGTCTATTTTACAAGTTTGATTGAACTAGTCTGGGGTAAGCAGCGGATTATGGAAGTCTATCTGAATTCTATTGAAATGGGAGATGGCATTTATGGGGCAGAAGCTGTAGCCCAATTGCATTTCGGATGCTCGGCGGTGCAGCTTACGCGTCCTCGTTGTGCCCTCATTGCGGCTACCTTGCCGAATCCGTTGCGTTATAGTAGTAAAAATCCGAGTAATTATATACTCAAGCGACAGACTTGGATTATGCGGCAGATGAAACATATTAACCTTTTAACTAATGAGCAATGAGAAGGTTGCTGTTGTTCTTGGGTAATATATTGCTTGCGTTGAGTTCTGTGATGGCGCAACAGACACGAAGCCTTTCCGAAGAGATTCATACCGTGCGTGTTGTCGTGGATGACGATTCGCTGTTGCCGCCTATAGCTTCTTTGGACAGCCGTGTGGAAATCAGTTTTGATAGTTTCTCGCACACCTACACGCGTTATATATATAAGGTGGAACTTTGTCAGGCAGACTGGACTCCTGTCACTGATTTGTTTGAAAGTGATTGGCTGGAAGGATTCAATGGGCGTCCCATTGAGGACTATGAGACGAGTTTCAATACTACCGTGCTCTACACACATTATAGTTTCTCCTTCCCAAATGAAGACGTGCGTCTGAAACTGCCTGGAAATTATCGGGTGCAAGTGTTTGTTGATGAGAATGATGCGGATGAGGAACCCGTCTTGGAGGCTTGTTTTTCACTCTATCGTCCAGAAATGAAAATTGCGGCGCAAGTCAGCACGAATACAGACATCGATTTCAACCAAAAGCATCAGCAAGTGTCTTATAGCTTAGGCTATGGTACGCGACATGTCGTTGACCCACAGCGCGAATTGAAGACTGTAGTGATGCAGAACCGTCGTTGGGACACGGCTGTCATCAACTTACCGCCGAATATGCAGACATCGGTTGGGGCGGAATGGAACCATCGTCGGGATTTGATTTTTGATGCAGGCGCTGAGTTTCATAAGTTTGAAATCCTGGATGTTCATCGCAATGGCATGAATATCGATCATATCGCTTGGATTGAGGGAAGCTATCATGCAACTTTGTTTCCAGTTTCTCCTCAGCGTAACTATACGTCAGATGAAGATGTCAACGGTAACTATGTTATTCGTCACAGTGGGGACGGGGATAATGATATAGAGTGTGAGTATGTGTTCGTTCACTTCCTCCTGCAGACACCTCGGTTACCGGGTGGTGATGTTTATGTCTGTGGTCTATGGACTGACGGCTTCCCAGATCCACGATGTAAAATGCATTATGACGAATCGGAGCAATCCTATGAATGTGGTTTGTTGCTGAAACAAGGTTATTATAACTATCAGTTTCGTCAACTCGTAGATGGAAAGGGGCGGACAGAACGGACAGAAGGAGATTTCTATCAAACAGAAAACGAATATATTATCTTAGTCTATCATCGTCCGCAAGGAGCACGCTATGATGCACTTGTGGGGTATCAGAAATTGACAGCACATGGAACTTATTAGACATTTTTTTCAGGAGATGGGCGCTATGCTCAGCATTCCATGGTCCTTTGTTATCTTGGAACTGATTGGAACACTGGCCGGTGCCGTATCAGGTGCCCGTCTGGCTTCTGCCAAGCAATTTGATTTGTTTGGAGCGCTGATTGTCGGTATCGCTACAGCTTGCGGAGGCGGAACAATCCGAGATTTGATGATAGGTAAACCGCCTTTCTGGCTCGAAGATCCCATCTTTCTCCTGACGTGTATCTTCGGTCTTGTTTGGGTCATTATCTTTCGCAAGTGGCTGGTGCGTCAGAATAATACATGGTTCATCTTCGACTGCATTGGTTTCTCGCTCTTTAATGTCATCGGTATTGAGAAATCTCTGGGTTTGGGCTTCCCCACCTGGGCGGCTATCTGTTTGGGGTGTATCACGGGTGCCGGCGGTGGTGTGATGAGAGATATCTTAATCAATGAGGTTCCGCTGATTTTCCGTAAGGAAATCTATGCGACCTGCTGTCTCGCTGGTGGCGTTGTTTATGTTTTCTTCCTGCGCATGGGTTGGACACCTGAGGGTTGTGCCCTTCTCTCCTGTACGGTGGCAATCACTATCCGTATGCTGGCTGTCAAATACCATTGGAGCCTTCCCTATGTGAAAGGCATTGAAGAATAACAATAAAGCCCCGCTGATTGGCGGGGCTTTATCATTTGTCTATTGAGCTAAAGCTTATTGCAGAGTTCCTGCTTCAGCAGCCTTGATCATGGCGTCGCTAGCATAGAGATAAACCTCTACGCGACGGTTCTGAGCCTGACCGGCAGCTGTGCTGTTGTCAGCGACGGGGTTGCTCTCGCCGAGACCGGCCACTTCCTTAATCTGGGAGTTCTGAACGCCCTGAGCAAGCAGGTAATTGTTCACAGCCTGTGCGCGCTGCAGAGAGAGAGCTTGGTTCTTCTGTGCACTAACAGCGGCAGAACTGCCCTTCCAACCTTGGTTGTCGGTGTAGCCGACAATGCCAACATTCATGTCCGTGTTGACTTTCAGCACGTTGTTGGCAAACTGGGTGAGTGAGCTCTGAGCAGAAGCATTCAGGACAGACTTTCCAGTCTGGAAGAGAATACCGCTGTCGAAGGTCACCTTCACAGCCTGATAGCCGTTAGCGTCGGTAACGCTTTCTACTTGTGCATTAGCCACTTGCTCAGCAGCTTTCTTGGCCTTGTCCATCTTCTGACCAATGAGCAGGCCTGCACCAGTACCTAAGACAGCACCAGCAGCACCACCAATGGCAGCACCTTTGCCGTTACCTACCAAAGCGCCGAGAGCAGCACCGAGAGCAGCACCACTGGTACCGCCGATAATACCACCCTTAGCGGTGTTAGACATACCGCAGGAATTCAGCATCAAAGCTGCTGAGAGCGCGATTGCATAAAATTTTAGACCTTTCATAATAAATAGAATTTAATGAATAAATAATTTAATTGTTCACCTTTTTCAAATGCAAAAGTACATAATTTCTTGTTATGATGAATCAAAACAGGTTAATTTATGCATTTCTTTGACGATATTTCACTAACTTTGCGCCGCAAAAAAATAGAATAGCATCATAGTTATGGCAAAAGAGCTTAAAAATCTGACAAAACGTAGCGAAAATTATTCGCAATGGTATAATGAATTAGTGGTTAAGGCTGATCTCGCAGAACAGAGTGACGTCCGTGGTTGTATGGTCATCAAGCCTTATGGCTATGCCATTTGGGAAAAGATGCAACGCATACTTGATGATATGTTCAAGCAGACGGATGTACAGAATGCATACTTCCCCTTGCTTATCCCCAAGAGCTTCCTTTCTCGTGAGGCTGAGCATGTCGAGGGCTTCGCTAAGGAATGTGCTGTTGTCACACACTATCGTCTGAAAACAAATGAAACACATGATGGCGTGGTGGTTGACCCTGAAGCAAAATTAGAAGAGGAACTTATTATTCGTCCTACATCTGAGACCATCATATGGAATACGTTCAAGAACTGGATTCACAGTTATCGTGACCTGCCGCTGCTCGTTAATCAATGGTGTAACGTGATGCGTTGGGAGATGCGTACTCGTCTCTTCCTTCGTACTGCTGAGTTCCTATGGCAGGAAGGCCATACGGCTCATGCTACCCGTGAGGAGGCAGAAGAGCGTGCTCGAATGATGTTGAAAGTATATGCCGATTTCGCAGAGAAAGTGATGGCTGTGCCTGTCATGCAGGGTGTCAAGAGTGAGACCGAGCGCTTTGCCGGTGCTCTTGATACTTATACTATTGAGGCAATGATGCAGGATGGTAAGGCTCTGCAGAGTGGTACCAGCCATTTCCTCGGACAGAACTTCGGTAAGGCCTTTGGCGTACAATTCATCAATCAAGAGAATGAGTTGGAATATGCCTGGGCTACCTCATGGGGCGTATCAACCCGTTTGATGGGGGCTTTGATTATGACGCATTCTGATGATAATGGTCTCGTGCTGCCGCCCGCTTTGGCTCCTATTCAGGTCGTGCTGATTCCTATTTATAAGACTGATGACCAGTTGGCTGCTATCCGTGAGAAGTTGGCAGCTATTGCTGCTGACCTCAAGGCTATGGGCATCAGCGTGAAGTTGGATGACAACGACCAGAAGCGTCCTGGCTTCAAGTTCGCTGACTACGAGCTCAAGGGTATTCCCGTGCGTCTCGTCATGGGTGGTCGCGACCTTGAACAGAACACCATTGAGGTGATGCGTCGTGACACCTTAGAGAAGGAGACGGTGAGCTGCGACGGAATCGCAGCTCACGTAAAAGGTCTGCTAGATGACATGCAGACCGCGATTTTTGAGAAAGCTCGTAAGTATCGCGATGAGCGTATCTATGAATGTGAGGACTACGAGGAATTCAAGGAGCGCATCAAAGATGGTGGTTTCTTCCTCTGCCATTGGGACGGTACTCCTGAGACGGAAGCCAAGATCAAGGAGGATACGCAGGCTACCATTCGTTGCGTGCCCTTCGCCTTTGAGCAGACCCCTGGTACTGATATGGTTAGCGGTAAGCCTGCCAAGTATCGTGTCCTGATTGCGAGATCCTACTAATTTGTTGCTTACATTCAACGGGTCATGAGGTGGATTCCCTTCCTCTTTGTTGCTGAGGCCATTCCCAGCGCCATGATTACTTTCGTGGCGCTGTTGATGTTTCTCCAACAGGGTGTAGGGTGGGGGATGAGTACCTTTTTGTGTGGCTTGCTGACATTGCCTTGGATCTTCAAGTCGTTCCTTCGTGAGAAAGTGCGTCGTCGTGGACGCTTTGCAGATGTCCTGCGTCTGATTGAACTTTGCATCTTCCTGAGTCTCGTGGGCTTGGCGTTCAGCTTCACCTTCTACAATTTCCGTGTGTGGCACGTCTTCGGGATCTTGTTTGTCCTGTGTTTCTTCTGTGCCTGGCACGAGTTGGTTGCTCGAATGTATTACGAAAGGATGTTGCGTCCGCGTGAGCAGCGTCTTTATAACACCCCGAAGATTTTCTTTTCACAGTCGTCTGTCGTCATCACTTATGGTGCTATGTTAATGGTGGTTGGCCTGTTGGAAATCTTCTATCACAACCGTCATCAGGCCGTTTCTCTTTCGTGGAGCACTTCCGTCTATATGCTGGCCGGCATTTATCTGGTGTTGCTTCTTTACAACTTGTTGATGTTGCGTCCCCCACGCATTGGGAACCAGCAGCAGGGTGAGTCTTTGCGTGCTGCCTTGCGTGCTGAGGTACGAGTGATAGACCGCATTGTGCACCTGCGTCATTGGTGGGTGGTCATCCTTTGCCTCTTTTTTCTATTGTTGCCGCAGGCACTCATGTTCCATACGCGTGTACTCTTCCTTTTTTCCGCTCCTGCAGAAGGAGGTTTGGGATGCTCTCTTCTATGGATTGCTTTGGCACAGGGGACAGTTGGTGTGATAGCTTTTTCCGCTGGACTTGGCTATGGACATTGGCTAGAACGTACGAGACGCGTCTTCTCGTCCGTGAACACAGCTCATGTCGTCCTGCTCCTTTCTCCCTTTGTCTATTATCTGATGACGCAGTGGCCGCCTGCTAATCTGCCTGTGCTTTGTGTGGCTACGTTTGTAGCACAGTTCACCTTCGGCTTCGGTCTCAACGCCTGCATCCCTTATGTACGTTATCTTTCGGGTGAACGTTATCGCAGCACCATCAATTATCTCTATATCCCCCTTGTAGCCCTCGTGATGTTCATACCCGTCTCTATATCAGGATGGTTGGTGAGATTGTTGGGCTTTGACCGTTTCTTTGCCTTAGATTCTTTGTTGGTTCTACCCGCCATCATTTCAGGTCTTTTCGGTTGGCATTTGGTCGAACAACAAAGGAAAAAAACATATCATTATGCACGCAGATAAATCATCCCGTCCTTACGCCTGGGTTCCATCATTGTATATTGCCGAGGCGTTGCCTTATGTGGCCGTAATGGTCATTGCCACTACGATGTACAAACGTTTGGGATTGTCTAATACCGATCTCGCTCTCTATACATCATGGCTGTATCTTCCATGGGTGATCAAACCATTATGGAGCCCCTTCGTGGCAGCTATTAAAACCGAACGTTGGTGGGTGCTACTTATGCAGTTACTGGTTGGTGCTGGTTTTGCAGGCGTGGCCTTCACCCTGAATGCTCCTGTATGGTTGCAAGGTTCTTTGGCTTTCTTCTGGCTGCTGGCTTTCGCCAGTGCCACCCATGACATTGCTGCCGACGGCCTATATATAATTGGTCTTGACACTCATGATCAAAGTCTATATGTGGGCATTCGTTCCACCTTCTATCGGATTGGAACTATCTTTGGTCAGGGGCTTTTAGTGATGTTTGCCGGTTGGTTGGAGCGTTCTCAAACGGTTCCGATGGCTTGGAGCATCTCTTTTTTCGTCCTTGCGGCTCTCATGTTAGGCTTATGTCTGTGGCATAGCTTCTCCTTGCCAAAGGTGGCACCCCATGCTGAGGAGCAGACGCACCCCGATTCTTCCATCCTCCTGTCTTTCTGGTTGGCACTTAAGACGTTCTTTACTAAACCGCATATTCTTCCAGCTTTGCTTTTCATGCTTCTCTTTCGTTTTCCGGAGGGTCAGCTTGTGAAGATCGCCAATCCTTTCTTGTTGGACGACGTGGAAGTTGGTGGTTTGGGCTTGACTACTGACGCTGTCGGCTTCATCTATGGAACCATTGGCATCATCGGTCTCACTGTCGGCGGCCTTTTGGGCGGCTGGTGTGTCTCTCGGCATGGGCTGAAGCGTTGGCTTTGGCCTATGGTTCTCAGTATTTCTCTTCCTGACCTCGTTTATGTCTATATGGCATCTGGAACTCCTTCCTTCTTCGCTGTTAACATCTGCGTGCTGATAGAGCAGTTCGGCTATGGCTTCGGCTTTACGGCTTATATGCTTTACCTCGTTTATTTCTCTCAGGGTGAGCGCTCAACCGCCGTATTTAGTATTTGTACTGCCTTTCAGGCCTTGGGTATGATGATTCCCGGGATGTTGGCAGGTTGGATGGCCGACCATCTTGGCTATCTTAACTTCTTCTGGTGGGTTGTTGGCTGTTGTCTTGTTACGATAGCAGTCTCCGCTTTCATCAAGATTGATCCTCAATACGGAAAGAAATCGTGATCGTTCTTTCAACAGAATCCAGGCTCCATCAATCATGGAGCCTGGATTCTGTTTGAAGGGATGATCGGTTTTTATTTCACCGTTACCTTCTTGCCATTGACAATGTAGATACCTCGTCTTGTGATGCTGTTGAGCTTGCGGCCAGACAGATCGAAAATCTCTTGTCCTTCAGCCATTTCCTTACTAATGGTTGCCATACCCACAGGAATGGTGATGGTCAAGGTGCCATTTACGTAGGTAATGGTGTAGTTCGTTGCTTCTGCGCCTGACACCAATAGCTCATAGTCACCTGCTGGACTGTTGGCTGTAGCAGTTGTCGTCACTTCTGGTTGCTTTGTGAGCACATTTTCAGTCTCACCGTTTTTGAAGCCTTCGTAAGTCAGTGTCAGCTGCGGTAACTCTTCACCTTCTTCTATACTTTGGTCATTGACAGTGATTGTCAGCGGCGCAGGCGTGATGGTCAGTGTACCGTTGACTAATTTCACTTTGTCATTTGTTACAGAACCTTTCTCAATGACGATGGGGTAGGTGCCCACAGGTGAAGTCAGATTGGCCTCACAAGATAGTTGAGGTGTACCTGCGGCTGTGCTTCCCTGAGCGGTATAGTCAAATGTTGGATTTGCCTCACCATAGGTTCGCGTATAGTTGTTGGCCATCATGATGACAGGTATTTCTTCTACACGGAAGGTAGAACCTTCGTCTGTCAGGCTCTTATCGTTATCCCAGAACTGTAACGCTCCTTCTTTGCCTCCGAATTGGTTGATGCACTGATGGTCAGTCCCGTTTACACGGAGTACGAAACCATCATTGTTGGGCAACAAATCCCATGTGTAATTGCCTCTGCGCATGACGACGTTGTCACCATCCTTGGTCAGCGTCTGTGCAAAGCCGGTAGAGCGGTTGTAGAGTTTCACGTGATAAGGATCGCCGCCGAATGCCCATTGATAGTCGGACTGAACCAAAGTTTCCTCGTTAACAGTGGTGGGATAATAAGGCTCTTCGTCCTGCTTTCCAATATGGTAATCATTACGAATCGTCATATTATACCACTTGGCGTCGCTTTCCTGTTTTGAGAACTGGAAGGGGCCAGACCACTTGGCGGTGAAGGTAACAGTCACATCCTTCGTTACTGTCGTAGGATGTGTGCCAGTTTTTTCGAGCGTAATATAATTGTTACTCAACTCTGCGGGCGGTTCGGGCAACGCTTGACCCTTAGCCACACTCTGTGTTGCTTGGGCTACAGCTTGATTGTCGAACATGACTTGATAGGTGACAATGAAGATATCCAGCTTCTTGATGGTCAGTGTACCGCTGCCGTAAGTGATCGTGTAGTTTGGTGCCGTACCGTCGCTCACGGTGATGGGATAGGTGCCAGCCGTAGAAGCGGCTGTAGCAGTTGTCGTTGCCTTGGGCATGGTGCTGAAGGCTGTAGATTCATTGTCGTTGTTCTTGAATCCGTTATAGGTCAGCGTGAAGGTCGGGATGGCATCGCCTTCCGTGATGGTCTCATCCTGTACGCCTATCGTGAGCAGTGCGGGAGTGATGGTGAGTGTGCCATTGACAAACTCTATACTTTCATCAGTCACTGTTCCCCTCTCGATGGTGATAGGATAAGTGCCTACAGGGGATGTGCGAGTTGCCGTTGTCGAAAGTTTGGGCGTGCCACTGAGCCCGATACCTGATACATTATATGTGAGTGTAGGCACATCGTCACCATAGACCATTGTCAGGTCGTTGGCTGTGACGATTTCGATGGCATCCAGAGCTTCCATCACGCGGAAAGTAGAACCATTATCCTTGAGGCTATTAGCGTTGTCCCATGTCTGGAGCGTACCGCCCCTACCTCCGATTTGGTTGAGACAGACTTGTTCTGTTCCGGGAACGCGGAGTACGAAACCATCTGAATTGGACAATAGATCCCATTCGTAGTCGCCTGCGCGCATGACGGCATTCCCGCCGTCATTCGTCAGCGTCTGCGTGAAACCTGTGGAGCGGTTATATACCTTAATCTTATAGGGGTTACCGCCAAAGGCCCAATGGTAGTCGGGGTTCGTAAGTTCCTGCTCATTGACAGCTATAGGGATATAAGGCTCTGTCTCCTGCTTGCAGACAAAGTAGTCACTGCGGATGGTCATATTGTACCATGTCGCATCTTCGTCAGAAGTGGAGAAGGTAAACGGCCCGGTCCAATTTGCTTCGTAGTCGATTGTTACATCATCGTGAACAGCGTAGGGAATGTCTTCAGGTTCTATGAGGCTGGTAAATACATTCTCCCATTTGCTGGAGGGGGCGGGTGGCATAGAGCCATCGACCACTTTCTGGGTCTCTTCGCCAATGACTTGGCCGTTGAACAGAATACGGTTGGTGACAACGAAGAAGCTCTCAGCTGCTAATTCCAATGCATCAGTAGGATCGAAGTCGCCTGCCTCCTCTATCAACCAACGGTCGCCATCATCAGGTGTGTCCCAACTGTTGATAACGAGATGTTTTCCACTATTGTTGAAATATAAGGTTCCTCCGCTCTCAGTGGTAGCGGTGATTGTGTAGAGGTATTCCCCGTCAGCATTTTCTGTGCTGAAATGGATAGGTGAACCTAACGCATAGACCCAGTTGCCATCGTTCTTGTAATTGAGGAAGCCTCCCGTGACTGGGCTATAAATATAGTTCTTTCCTTCAATATTGAGGATGGCAAATTGCGTGTCTTCCTCGGGTGCATCCGTACGTCCCTGACTTGCAGCAAGACCAGTATGCGCCTCGTTCAGAACCATACCGCCGCGGCGGCAAGTAATGGTGTAGAGTTTGTTGTCGGCAAATAATGGCTCTTCAGGTTCTTCAGGACCGACCCCAGGATCGGGAATATCCGGTTTGCGGCCGCTAAGGATGTCATCGTAGATGGCCTGTGAACGTGCTGAAAGCCACTCTGCGGCTTGCGTGGCTTGCGTAGCGTAGTCGGTGTTATCACTCCATACCTGACGGTTCTTGATGAAAGAGTTCTTGGCAAAGTCATAGTAATCCTGACAATACTCTAACAGTTCTGTCAAGTCTTTTTCCATAAACTCTTCCCACAATTGTTGATAGACATCGCTCAACGGTTCGTACTTGAAGCGCAGGTCGCGGATGAAATCTACCACTTCCATGTTGGGACAATCAATCCAATAATTGTTGGTGGCTTCCCTTTGGAAATAATTTCTGTTACGCTCATAGCCGAAAGCCCAGTCAAGGTCCCACACAGGGCCGAAGACATACTTGCTCGTATCGCTCTCAAATGACTCGCGGTAGCAGAAAGTGCTCTTAGGATGATAGAACTCGTAGTTGATAATCAGTTCGTTGACCATCATAAAACGGGCTAACTGCTTTACATCGACATATTTGGAAATGTCGCGCTTCCAGTAGAGTGTGCGCAAGAAAGCATTGAAGTTGGACGAAATGTCTTCCAGTGTCAAACGTGTTGTACCTTCTGCAAATTCGGGCTCCTTGACGTTAATGGGCAGGTTATAGGGCTCTGTTCGGAATTTCTGCCCGTTCTCTGCATCGTAGTATGAGTCGAGTTCCAGCAAGGCTGCGGCATCCTCATCGTCTAAATCGACACTGTTGTTGGAAAATCCTATCTTCTCTGTCAGGTTGTAGCTGCCACGATACGCTCCGTTGATGTAGATATCTACAGGCACGATGTGGTTGGCTGCTGAAGCGTGCATCAGGTTCGCCGCCTTCATGCCGATGGCGTTGGACATCATCGAACCTGTCTGATAGTTGCTTAACAGGACCCAGTTCTTGCCTTTCGTCATGCCCAGGGGCTTCACCTTTTCTGCGAACTTCAAGCGGAAAGGTTTTTTAGGCCAGCCCCAGCTACTATTGCCACGTCCCTTTACTTGAACAGCGGTCTCTTCCATAGAGGGGAAGATGTCGTGGCCATCAATGCGGATGGTGGCATCCTTGAAATACTCCTTGGTATCAATACCGCTTCCATCCAAGATGTCGATGTAAATGGTGGGCACCTCAGCGCGGTCGGTCAACCAATCCACATGAACGCGCACAATGCGGCCGTAGGGTTGCAGGGAATAAGTGGTTGTTCCTTTCTCTGTGGTCGCATTAGGAAGCAGCATCTTGTAGCCCGGACGGGTTACGACATAATAGACATCGTTCTCAAAGCGGGGGCGTGACACCTTGCTTTCCTGCAATTCGTTGTTTAGATAGACCTCCACTTCTTGGTCATTAGGCAGCTTGAATGAGGGGGTCAGACGCTTACCGATAGCGGCAATGGTCACAAACACCGTATCGCCAACCATCTCGCCATCAGCATCCGTGAAGAGCTGATCATTGAATTTATTGTTGAATTTGAACGATTCAAAGGTGGGGAAGTCTGTAGGAGCCGTTTCACTCACGGAGGCGACATCGATCAGCGGGTATGTAAACGTCTGTCCGATGTTGGTCTCAATGACCAATTGTCCATCTGTCTCGCTGTGCTTGGTAACATAATCCAACGGATATGCTTCCAGACCGCCGTTTGTCAGGAATACATGCAAGGCAGCAGGGAAGGATGTGCGGGTGACAGGTTGCGGCTGGGGATCAGGACCTGGGTCGGGACCAGGGCCAGGGGTGGGCTCGCTGCCTTTCTTCGTGAATACATATTGCTCATTATCGCTACTGCCCCAACTACCGGAATAAGTTCCCAAAAGTCCTTCTCCATAGCGGAGATTCCAGTAATGTGCTTGAGAGATAACACTATTGATACTGAACGAGCCATCTTCATTCTCCTGAACATACCATAAGTGACTTTGGTCATCAGGTGCAGAATCTGCTAACGTCATCCCTTTGTAATATGCATCTATACGGCCGGTAGTAAAAATAAGGTACTGACCACTAGCTTCGTTGCGGAACGTGTAGCCGGATTGGGTTTGGGTAACCACCCAATAGGCATCTTCCGTCAAGGCGCTGCCATCTTTGACATAGCAGATATATGGAGATACATTTTGGTATTCGCCTAATGCGACGAACCCGTCGCCTTTTTTGGGACACGAGATAGAATACACACCATTATCTAATGCGGCATACGCACTCAGCGAACACCAGCAAAAACATAAGAAAAATAGACGAAAAAGAGACTTCTTCATTTTATTTAGGTATCTATGACGCTGCAAATGTAGGAGAAATATTTAAAAGAACGTCATAAATCCTAAAAAAAGTTGAAGAAGGGAACATTTTTATGCCCCCTTCTCCTCTTATAGTCCTCTGGACTTGTAAATAATGTCCTTTGCTTCGTTGATTTCACGCATTTTCTTCTCCGCTGCCGCTCGGATGTCATCACCGAGCGAGGCAACACGGTCGGGGTGGTGTTTCACCACCATACGTTTATAGGCTGCGCGCACTTCGTCATCCGTTGCTGTCTCTGTAATTTCTAACACAGCGTAGGCATCCCTTAACGATGTGCTGCCAAGTCCAAGCATCGAATTCAGTTCCGTTTCCGAAAGGCGTAGGTATTGTGTTATCTCTTTCAGTACCGCCACCTCTTCCGAAGTTACATGGCCGTCCGCTTTGGCCAATGCTGCCAGCAGGTTCAGTAGTTGCAATCGCTGTTCTAATGTCAATACCGCCGACAGTTGCATACAGCAGTCGATAATGGTCTGGCGATAGGAGCCTGGCTGTTGTGCTTCCATCTGATTCTGGCGTTCGAACAGCTGTTTTAGGATATCGTTGCCTTCTTTCACAGCGACTTCTCCAAAGTTCGTGCGTAAGAAGTTGCGCATCGCCTCCATCTCACTATGCATGATTTTGCCATCAGCTTTGATTACATAGCTGGCCAATGTCAGTAGAGAGAATAAGAAACCGTTGCGTGTACCAGCATTCATTCGTGCTTGATCTGTACGATAATAGCTGTTACCATCATAACCTTCAGCGACGATCGAACTATCGTTGCTCATTGTGTCGAAAAGCGCTCCCAACACAAAGCCTGCCAGTGCTCCGATGGGTCCTCCGGAAAGTAAGCCCAGAAAACCGCCTATCCATTTAGCTTTTGCCATGTACTTCTTTATTGATTGATATTAAGGAACGAAAACTGTACGTCCTTGAAGAATATACAGATGTTTCCGAATTGGTTTTTTTATGCGACGGCCAGTGAGGTCGTAAAGTGTAATAGTGTGGTTATAATTTATCACGTAGTTGATGCCATCGCTAAGGTTCTTGAAGAGTGCAATGTCACGACGTAGGAGTTTGACAGCGCGGTCGATGACATCCTGATCTGTACTCTCAAGGGCGGCGGCGTTCTTCTCGAGCGATGCTTTTAGCTCATCCATATCTTCCAAGAAATATGGAATCTTGCCAGCTTCGGCATCAGCAATAAGTTGCGTAGCTTCGTCCACGAGCGCTTGCAGTTCTGTGAAATCATTAGGTATGCGTGATGCTTTGAAAGTAGCAATGGCAGTTGTCAAAGTTACAGCCTGAGCATCTACAGTAGTTTGGTTTACTTTATTTTCATTGACAATGGTCTGTGCATCGTTGATGGTAGATTGCAAAGCTGCAAATGCATTCTCGGGGAATTTGCCCGGTCCGGTGCCTCTCTCGCTCTGGGCATCACTTTGCACCTTCTGTGCTTCAGCAATAGCTGTTTTCAATTCTGTGAGATTGATGATGATACGGGTGGCATTGAAGGTCGTTGCTGCTTCTTTCAGGGTAATAGTAGCAGCATCTATCTCAGCTTGTGTTAATTGGTCATCGGATTTCTCATTAACTGCCTGGGCTGTAGAAAGAGCTTGTTTGTAGGCTTCTATGGAAGCCGCTGGGTATTGTCCGTTGCAGTCGCCAGCGACAGCGTTGGCGGTGGCTGTAATGGCTTGCTGTATGGCAGCCGTCAGTTGGCTATGATCCATATAGTCCTTAGTGTGGGCCTTGGAACGCGCCGTCTCTGTGTCTGCCTTGAGCTGAGCTGTGATGCCATCGAGTGTGTCTTGATCTTTGGCTTTGCTGGCGGATGAGCGTGCAGTGTTCACGATTTGTCTGAAGGCAGCAATATCCTCTTCAAAGTAGTCACCGATGAGGTAACCGGGTTCCATTTCAGAAAGCAGGGCATTAGCAGCTTCCATAGCTGCGTTGAACGCTACACGGTCGAGAATAACAGTCACGTATGAGTCAATGAACCAATACGCAAGCGAGTTCCCCTTGCCGGTTTTATCGCTATAGACGAGTTGCCCGCTTGCAGAATTATCTGTTCCTGCATATTTGCCATTACTTGCGAAGCGAAGTCCCAACCACTTACCATCGAGGTGTACGACCTCTACCTGAGTAGCTTCGTCTTTCTCCGTCTGCCATAGTGTGTTATATTCTCCAGTGCGAGCAAGATAGGTGTCCATAGCTACAGACTTGATGTAATAGGTGAACTCTGTTCCTTCTACAGGTTCAAAGGTGACGAGTTGTGATTCCGTAGCACCCTCTTCTGGCATAGCTGTGACGCTGGCATTGCCGCTTTCGGTTGCAGTTAGCAGAGAACCGCCATAGTGAGCAATCGTATAGGTGACACCCTCGTCAAAGCCTTGCATAGGGTTGAAAGATGCGTTGAAGGTCGTAATGGCAGCATTCAGTTTTTCCGTTTCTTCAGCACCCTCTTCAAAAGTCGTAATGGTCTTCAATGCGGCTTCGGCTGTAGCAATAGCATTGTTCAGGGCGTCCATTGCCGACTGTGGTACTTCGTAATAAGCTGAGCCTACAGGTGTATTGGCGACTAACTCCTTTGCCTGAGCAATGACTTTTTCCAAAGCGGCCGTCGGAGTATATTTCTCTATGTACCAGCGGGAGTTGGTAGCACTGCTGCTCTTGTCGCAATAAAGTAAGGATCCGTTTGCGGTAGCATCGCTGCCGAGGTAACCTTTGCCCGATGCATTCTGCAAAGTATAGGTTCCATCACCACGAAGTTCTATGATCCACTGAGCAAGGAGGTCGCTGTCATCATCTGCCCAATTCGTGTCCCAGTTACTGCTTCCACTTTTGGCAAGGAACAATGCAGCTCCGATGTTCTTTAATGAGAAGTTGCCAGTAGCTGCCACTTGGGCGAAGGTGAATTGTTGAGTTTCATCGGTAGAGGGTGTACTCACGGTTGCGAGAGCCTGTCCTTCTGTGTATGAGAGTCGATTGCCTCCTGCGCGCTGAGTGATGACAAATTTCGTTGAGGGATCAGGCATGACATATCTGTTCTCTGTAAAAGTATCCATCGCTGTTTGCAATGTTTCGGTGGCAGTCTTATATCCAGATGTTGTGGCTTGGGCTGTCGCAACAGCTGCAGCGTAGGTGTCGTAGGCTGAGCGAGATGTCATGAAGAGTTCTGAACCAACGGTACTTTCGTTGATCTCTGATAGTACTTTCTCTGCTTTCGCTAACAATAGACGGAAGTTGTATTCGTCGTCACGTTGGTCTTTTGGAATGAATTCTTTAAGCGTCCAACGATATTTCCCATCGGTACCATTCTTATTACTATATACCGTGCTTCCGTCGTTGTTGTTATCTGTTCCGAGAACACTGTTACTGCCCATGTTTTTCAGCTGGATATAAGTTCCTTGATCTACGATCTGGAAGATGGCGTTGGCTTGTGTGAGGTCGTAGCTGGCGTCGGCTTTGGTGTCCCATGAGCCACTGCGATGAACGAAGGTTCCATCATCGGCTTGCAAGTTGAAACCAGCTGCTGCAGCATCAGACGGGGCTGGTACGAAAGTGAAGACCTGTCCTTTATCATCTGCATCTTCGCTAACTACCTTTATTGTTCCACCTGTCGTGCTCATCAGATAACCTGAATTGTGTACGATATTGTATTTGGTTCCCACCTTGAAGGGAGCGTTGGCGCTGGCCAGATAAGTGGCAATGGCGCTTTTCAGAGTCGTGATTGCTTCGTTGATCTCGCTCTGTTGAGTGGCAGAAGTAAGTACACCCTCAGCGGTGGAGATGGCCGTCTGCAGGGTCGCACGTACTTCTGTACTATATTGTCCACGTTCATTGCCTTCTACGGTATTTTCCAATTGGTACTTACCATCTGCAATGGTTGCTTCTAAAGTTGTTGTGACCAACTCGTCGGAAAGTGTTACCTCGCCAAGGTAGAATGCATCGAAGCTCGCCTGATTCAACCACGCGAAGTTTGCAACAAGAAATGGATGTTCTGCTGTAAAGACGATTTCCGTTTGTACCCACTTGTTGGCTTCAAAATGAACAGTACCTAACTGTTTGTCTCTTGTGCTTAAGCTCTCTGAATTGAGAATGAGGCTCCATTGCATGTTCCCGTCGGTGCTCGGACGGTTAGCCCAAACAGAGAAGACGTAGGTCTTACCAATTTCTACAGACCAGCCAGTCAGAAGGGATTTTCCGGTATTGCTGCCACCACTGCTAAGTGCATGGATATAGGCACCGCCATCGGCTCCTCCCGTGCTTTCAAGAGCGAAGTTGCTTTCAGTGGGTTCGTTACCGTCTGAGGCAAGCCACCCCGTGTAGCCATCATCGAAGGATGGATTTGTAATGAGATTCTCTCCGGAGACGACATAAATGCCGTCATCGGTCGTGATTTTGTCACCCAGTTGTGGCATGACACTTTGCGCTGTCGTGTGTTGCGGCAGAAGAAAAGCTGTGATTACTGCCAGCAAGGAAAAATGAATGTGTTTCATAATGTTGATAATTGATTAATAAGCAATGGACTCACGGCGACCATTACTCGTGAATTGTGGGATGCGATTTTTGATGCTGTCAGTCTCTGGTTGTGCGAGAGCGGAGCCAGCATAAGTGGCATGACGCGCGTTAGCCTTAACGGCTTTACGCAGTTGCCCTTGAGAGGGCTGCACAGGTTGTAGTAAGAACTCAGCTGCATTGTAGCTGCGGAGCAGAAAATTGTCACAGTCAACAGATTGTTGAGGAAGTCGGAATGGCTTGTGAGCATGACCTTTTTCATCGAAATATGAGATGTACAAGCGTGTATAGTTGTCATCATCTCTGCGTGAGGAAAAGAGAATCCAACGTCCGTTCGAACTCCATGTGTGGTAACTCTCAGATGAAAGAGAGTTGGCTTGTTGGAGGGGTTGAGCAGCTACGGATTGTTTGTTGTCAAGTGGAAGAATCCATAAATCTGCACTCCTGTGCCAGATGTGGAATTGGCCATAATCAGCCAGGGTGAAGAGCAGGTACTTGCCATCAGGAGAGACGCGTGGTACACTGGCACTCTTGCCGATTGCCTCGCTATTAAATACGGGACGACGCGGACCAAAACGACGAGTCGTTAGGTCAAAGTCACGGGCATAAATATTGTAGTGCAATAGGTCGTAGTTGGTGTCAAGGTCTGCATCAATATCATCAAGCCGAGGTGTGTAGTGGGCTGAAATATAGTAGAGTGTGCGACCATCTGGGCTCCATGTGGGGAATGACTCGAATTCCGAAGCTGTACGCTCAATATGCTGAACGGTGTTTGCCTCTGTGTCATAAAGGATGAGATCGCTGGCATAATCAATGACCTCTACCTTCTGAGGGTCAAGGGTGTGGAAGACTTGTCCTGTTTCATTGACAGAGTAGGCGATGAGATTCAGTGTTGGGTGCCAGGAGGAATAGACACCAGCGCTGAGGGTGGAATCAGTTTTCAGGTTAACTTTGGTGACCTCGTTCCCATGAATAAAGACAGTGCCTCCAAGGGCCTGACGAACGTGGAACTGACTCTGTGCGTTTCGGTTCCAGTTGCGTGGCATATGGCAATTGATGCACTGTCCTTGATCGCTGTCCTCGAAACGCATGTTCTCATAGATAACGCGCTCATCAAAGTTTTCTAAACAGCGCTCGTTGATCGTCAGCTCTTCATAGGTGACGTAGGATGGGCGGATGAGGCGGTAGGTGATATAGGGGTCAATAGGCTCTTTAGCAATTAGGAAATGCTGAGTAGGCAAGTGCTTCCAAACGTTGCAGACCTTGAGATAGATGTCGCAATAGAGAGTGTCGCCTTGCGTCTGTTCAAGGAGCTTGTGCCAATCGTCTTCATCGAAACAGACATCCCACCCGCCGACAATGATTCCTTCTTTATTTCTGGAATGTAAGTGAGTGATGGCTTCGGAGGTTTCACCCTGCAGAATCTTAAAATTCAGCGGTGCAATGTTTGGCGGAAGTGTCGCTCCGAAATTGTTGGGTGCTACATCTGCTTCCCATATCGTTTCTTCATAGGTCGTGGGGAGTGAGGGGGAACAACCACACAGATTTACCATCGTTAGAACGATAGCCGGAATACTGAATATGGAGACATGACCGTTCACTTTTCTAATTCGTTTTTAGTCCTTCTACAAAAAAATAATAGTACCAGTAGGTGTTGCCATACTCAGGACGCAGAGCTGTAGCATTAGCCGTATTATCGCCCATACGAGCTGAGGTTTCCACCAGTCGTTGAAAACGTTGCTGGATAGTTGGGTCGATCACACTGAAGTCACTGAGTGGTGAGTTGCCTTGTAGTTGTGCCATCATGAGGGCTGCTTCTTGATAGTGGGCGGGGATATGTCCTTTCCACGTGGGTAACAACGCCATGAAACGGGGCCAGAAGCCTGTGAGATTTTTCGTGATGAGTCCATCCATCAGTGAGAGTTCCACCATCTCTCGTGAGCCTCCTTCGCTAAGAGTGAAACTGTGCAGGAGATAGAACTCCACAAGCCCGTTGTCGCCATCCAGCTGGTCGGTATAGTTCAGGAGGGGGCTGATTTCAGAAATCTCCTGTTCCTTATTCTTGTCAATATCTTTATAAAATAAGGTTCGCGCGAGGGAACGCTCATAACGTTTGGCCAAGGCATCTTCACCATTCAACTTAGCTACGCTGTATAGATAGCGTAGGTAGGCAGGACGTTCGCCATATTCCACCATATCCTCCATTGCCCATCTGTAGGCAAAACCAAGTTTCCCGTAGTGGTAATACAATAGTGGACCAACCATTAAGCGTAGCCACTGATTCTGTGTGGCATTATACTGGGCGGATCCTTCTGGATATGTGAACAGCTCATCACCCATGCGTCCTGTCTTGAAAAGTGCGAGGCGAGTGAGGCATACCTGAATACGAGTGGGTTCTTGTTCGCCGTCTCTTGCTATCTGCAGGATTTGTTCCCACTCTCCAGCTTCAGCAGCGTGCTTCATCCTTAAGCTATTCAGGAAGTTGACGTCGCGGAAGCTATTGGAGTATGCTGTAATCGCTGAACTCAGAAAAATGAGTACGCTCACGACTATTGCAATCACTCTTCGTGAACTCGTTGCCTTTACTGAAAGCATCCACCAATGACTGAGCCCCACTCTCAAACAGCCCAGTAGAAGAACTCCGATGAGTACTTGAAGTATTGGTGTGAAAGCTGGTGCCACTGCTTTGGTCGTGTAAATGAGATACCCCATTTTTGTGTAATTGACGAGAAGCCAGAAGGGAATTACCCAACACAGCCCAAACCAGTTATCATTCAAGCGGAAAGCCCATTTCTGAGCGTAAGCGACTGCTATAAGCGAAGCCGTGAATAGAGTGGCTCCTAACCAAGGAATTGCGAAGCAACTCTGCATACCCGATGCGACATAAAGCAGCAAGCCATAGGGATGGCTCACAAACTCGCCTAACGAGATCCCTGTCAGATAGAAAGGTGTCAGTGCTCCCGTTTCCCGAAGGTACGGTTGCAACGGGCCAAGCAACAAGATAAGCGCAAAGGCCACGAAGACGAGGGTGAAGGGAAGGCGGAATTTCATGCTGCAATGGTTACTTGAAAACGACTATCTTACCATTGATGATTCCGATTCCTCTATGAGAGGACTTCGAAACTCGCTGACCCATAAGATTGTATATAGCGTGAGATCTTTTAATGGCTTCTCCGTCAGGGTTCAGTAGCTGTACTCCCAGCTCTATCTGCTGTTGTTTCATCTCCTCTCGGTTCGCTTCCAAGTAACTCCGGTTCCACATATCGGCTTCCTCATAGTCGGGATAGGCTGAAGAGTCGAAGTAGGGTGCAAAGCTCTGATGAACATTCTTTGTAGCAGCAGACATATAGATCGTAGTTCCAGCCTCCGTCGAGTTGCCTGAAACAGAGAGACAGACACCGTCATTGGCGTTCTCAATACGGTAGTAACCGTCTTCCTCAAGCCAGAAAACCCACTCCTGTGAAGTGGCGTCATTGGCGACTTGCCAACGTGTGGTGCCGAAAACACTTTCAAGGTATTTGCCTGTGGCCTTATCTTCAATCTTATAGGTGTAGGGTTTGTTGGTTGTATGGAAGATAAAAGCAAGATTCGAGGCTCCGTCGTCCTCCAATGTCAGTGAACTCTTCGGACGTGAGATGATGCGGTTGCTATATTTCTCCAGTAGGTATCCTACAGCGCCGTCCTCGATGGCCTTCATACGTTTCATACGGTACATCTCGTCGAAGACAGAGAGCGTCCATGAGTCGTACCAACGAACGGTCGGGTAGCCGGAACGAACGCTCAACGGCAGCCATACGTGCTTGCTGGATTGTACGTTAGACGAGTTCCATTGGTCGCCCATATAGATGAAGCATTTGTCTTTTCCTGGGACGGGGAATACGAAGTTGCTTTGGCTCTTGTAGGAGTTGTTCTTTCCGTTGTCGATGCAGAAATTGATGCCTGTACTCCCGTCACTAGCCTTGAAGTCAGCGGGCGCGTTCCATGTCTCGTTCATCAGGTCATAGGTCCACATATAACGGCCAGGGTTGGGGTCCCAACCTGTGCATCCGGAGAAAAGGCCGTAGTAGATATCACCCACTTTGAACAGCGCCGATGCCTCGAAGCGACGACCTTTCAGTTGTACGACAAAGTCCTCCTCGGGGTGTAGGTAGTCAGCTGTCAAGCGTTCGATATTGGTATTGCTGTTCATATTGGTGGAGTAGGCGTGATAGGCAGTGCCGTCGGCATCTACGAAGACCGTTTGATCACGTGAGTCGCAATTGTTGGGGCGAAATACATCCACGAGGGTATAGGGACCTTCGACCTTGTCGGCTGTACATACTGCGCACTTTGCCTGTCCATAGTCGTTACCGTTTTCCCAATGAATCCACATCACCCACTTGCCTGTCTGTTCATTATAGATGACTTTTGGGCGTTCGAGTGTTCGTCCACTGGCAATATCGCGGTTCTCATCGGTCTTAGTACCTGTTGGTGAGACAGCGCGATTCAACTTTGTCCATGAGTAAAGGTTATTGGAACGGTAGCAACTGATGCCGTCACTCTTATTGCCGTTGCGCTGTTCTCCGAACCAATAGTAAAAACCATTGTGGAACACTACGCAACCGCCATGGGCATTGATGGCTGATCCGTTCATATCGTTCCACGTTTGACCAGGCTTAATACTTCCCTGTCCCCTCCCGTTAAGGGAGAGGAAGAGAAGAGATATAGAGAGAAATAATTTGAAACCTTTCATAAACATCATCCTTTTACATCACTTTGATTATCTTCTTTTTTCCATCCTTGAAAACAGCCACTACGTAGAGACCTTTTCGCGGAAGTAGGATGCTTGTTTGATTGGTATAATCGTTAACGACAGCTACTGTTTTACCGTCGGGCTCATAGACGACGACACGCGAATGATCTTCAACCCCGAGGAGTTCAAGGCGACGGTCAATGAGGCGGCCGATGAGTTGACCATCGGTGTCAGTAGCAGTACGGATAGCATCATTGATATCTTTGACGGTGAGCCCGGGAAGTATCGGCGCATAAGCACCCGTAGCATCAAAGGCAAAGTATTCAATGTCTGCGCCTTGGTTATCAAAGCCTAGTTGTGCAGTTGGGATGCGACTGGTACCTACAAGACGGGCATCATCCACTTTGAAAGCGCTCACGCTGGCTCCCCACTTGGCGCGACCCAATTGGAAAACAATACGAATCTGCTTGGTGCTTGCCAGTGTTTCGAAATCTACGCTGTACTTCTTATAGCTATCGCTTGTGACATTGATTTTCACACTATTGCCTTCGTTCTGCAAGTCTTGGATGCGGATGGAACCGAGAGCGGAACCGTTGTACTGACCACCTTTTGCAAGTGCTGAGAAGGTGTAAATGTCGTTGGGCGCGACATCTACGATCTGCGAGATCTCAGCGTCAGCCCATCCGTCGTTCCACATATATCTGTGTATGCTGAGCA
>CAMZCM010000003.1 GCA_947305005.1 uncultured Prevotellaceae bacterium
TCAATGTTAGTGCCTCCTCGAAAAAATGAGCCCAGGCGTGCTCCATCAGAAACAGCGCATTAAAATCAGCACTGGGGTATTCTTGGCAACCTTCCAACAGCTCCCGAAGCTTTCTCTCTAACCGCTTCATGGCTTTGTTACCCCTGACTGGTGTACAGAACTGGTGATTTTCCACATACAAGTCCTTCCAATGGAAAGAACTGTTCTTATAGAAATCTCTGTTCACTTCCACCCCACGGGACTCCACCACTCTGTTGCCTGCTTCATAATCCGAAAGCAAACAGTCAAAATCGCAGGAATATCTTGTATCGGGCGCATAATACAAAGCCCCAATGCTATTTCCTTTTAATTCAACAACATCGATTCCGGCATCTTTCCAAACCCCACAAAGTTCATCCACCAATTTCCGTTGCAACGAATACATTTGTTTCTGTTGGAGAGAAACACCAATCCATTGCAGCAGTAGTTCCTGAGGTGGTCTCTGCCCTTGCGGCAATATCTCCAAGCCCTCGCTTGCCACAGCTTCCACTCCTTGAAGCGATGCCATATCAAAGATCTCTTCCCACTCTTTTGCGGTAGGAACCTTTTCAAGTGTTACGGGTATGCCATAAAGCCCAGCCCGCAGTAACGAGAACAAGACTTTTACCTTTTCTGTCATACTTTCACTCCGCTCTTCGCTTTTCTGAACTCAGGATCCATCTGTTTCTTGAAATTACCCCAAGTACCCCAGAAAAAGGCACTAAAATCACCTTTCAACCAATCCTGATAATAAGTATCTTTTCCGAAGAAACGAAACCATGATGGTTTAGCCTTGAACCTATCGGGGGATTTTAGGAACCAAAGCACATCGAAGCCAAGATGTCTTAACCGTTTACCTGGCTTATATTCATAATATCTCAAAGGCTGCCCCAAAGTTACATCTGCAATCATGGTTGCATAATCCATACCTGATTTGAAAGCAGAACGCACACATGCCGGAATTCGTGGATTGATTTCCATTATCAGTAATTCATGCGTATCCGGATTCTCGATCAAATCAAAGTCTGCAAATCCTACCCAACCGATAGTCTTCAACACCTCACCACAGGTTTTCGCTATTGTAGGATTATCAATTGTCACATTACAACAACTACTTCCACCATTCACGGGATAATACCTCTGTTTCCATATAACAGAATTAAACGCAGGGTATCCATCTTTGTCGGTCATAATCTGCACCTTCACCTGTCTGCCACCAGCCTTGATAAACTGTTGAAGATGACAATCACCAAATTGCTCATGAATAGCAGGACAGACAGATTTCAACTCCTCATAGCTGTGTACCAGCGTCATCCCTCTACCTCCACTGGTAAGGTTGGGCTTCAAGAGTCCAGGATAAGGGAAAGAAGCAAAAGTTTCTGCATCATCTACCGAAACCACGCTCAAATCAATTGTCAGAGGATGCGGGAATCCATGTTCCTTACATACCTTCATCAACTCATTTTTATCGTATCCCTTCTTAAACACCTCTTTACTTGGCATCAATACGCCCGTCAATGGTAAGAGCTCTTCCTTATGGAAACTCATAAATTCCGCTGCCGTGTCAGAGGTTGGAATCAGCACATCATAGTGATGATTCTTCAAGAAGGCAATCATCTTCTCGGCATACCCTTCATGATGACTATCAAAGCCTAAGAATCGCTCGTCTGCATGGCGAGTATGATAGCCATATTCGTTTTTATTGTCGCAAGCTACTGCAACGTCATAACCGCTCTTTTTCAAACATTCGGCTATAGCCATGGCATGAGCGGCACCGCCATCCAATATTAAGACTTTTTTCTTCACTGTTCTATCATCACGCATTCCCCGTGGTCCTTCAGACCCATGGTGGTAAAAACGACTCTATCACATGCATCTGTGCCCAACGGGAAGCGCATTACACCGTATTGCAGTATCAACGGCCAGATATCTTTCTTTAGTTTCCAATGGTCTATGATTTCACCATTCTTGAATTCTTTCAGTCTTGCATAGCGGTCTTTTTCATTCTCGCCACCTTCAACACCAGTAGAGAAGAAAGCTCTACCATCCTTGTAAGAAGCACATCCATGACAAGGTCCTTCAAAGTCCGCCAGTATCTCTAACTTTTGCGTCTTTCTATCCATTCTTACAAAATGAACGGTATCAGGACAACTACCAGCATCTGTACCCCATAGTAAAGCATCCTTGGTGAAGCACACGCCAATGGCTCGCCAGTCCTGACTGTATTGACCTATCAGCTTCCAAGTATCGCCATTGTCTGAGCTCTTATATAGGCGGTTCTCACTTCCATTTTCACCGTAGTCACCTGTTCCCAGCCAGAGGCATTGCTCATAGCTATCCCACTTCACGAAATGCAAGTGGCGAACCTCCCCAGCAGCCCATGTATTGACTACTTGGAATGATATACCGTTATCCGTAGAACGGTATAAACGTATCTCATGGTCTCTGTTTGGATTCAGCAGATACTCTGCAAAGAAAACCGTTCCATCAGGAGTCACACATACTCCTTGATGACCAGGTTTGTTGCCTTGATAGCCAGTGAAGGTGTTTACCACATTGCCATCAGGAGAAACAATATATGCAATCCGCTTTGCGGTCACCAAAATGTTCCCATTTGCTAGAGGTAACAAGTGATGTAATCCAACCCGCAACAACTGGCGCGAAAGTCTGAAAGAACCTATCAACCGGTCTTTCAAACCGCCAACAGTGTACTTAAGAGTTATCCTCTTACCACTATAATCTATCGCATAGAAGGTCATGCCCTTCGCCACCCAAATCTTATCAGGTGCTTGATACAAAGCACGACCGTTTATCAGTTTCCTTAATTTCATTCGCTGACCAATTTTTGTAATTCTGTTTCAAGCCCATCCATATAATGCTCCAACGTGAAATGCTTCTTGAAGTAGTATCTGGCATTCTTTCCACACACATCATACTCCTTGGGATGCTTAATATAAAACTCCATCAATTTTGCCAATCCCTCATAATCACCAGCATTGACGCAACTGCCACATTGTGCTTCTTCAATCACTTGATGAGCAGCCCCATTAATTGCTCCCATAATAGGTTTCCCCGTGGTCATATAAGTTTGGAGTTTACCCGGCATGGTATCACCCACGGCATTGTTCCCTCTTAGGGTTATCAACAACACATCAGCCTTTCTATAGAAAGAAGGCATATCAGCACGTTTCTGATTACCGTGAAAAACAAAGTTATCTGTAAGTCCTTTTTCCCGCACCAAATCCTCCAGTTCTTTACGTTTTGAGCCATCCCCCACCATATCTACAACGTAATCATTCCGCTTACCCAGGACAGCAGCCGCACGGACAATTACATCAAGAGTCTGCCCTGCACCAAAGTTCCCGGCATACATAAAATGTATTTCCCTGTCATTCTCTGTCTTAGTCAGATCTTGGGAAAGCATACTCCCGTCAGCATGTTGAGGAAGATAACCAAATGTACAATAGGGAATCGCATGCTTTCTTGATAAATAAGAAATAAATGGCTTCGAGGTGACGAGAATCCTGTCGCAAGCCCTGTATAACTTACCTGAAAGATGTGTAATGTATCGATACAGTAATCCTTTCTTGAACTTCACATGAGCGAGAGCAGATTCTGGCCAAATATCCAAGCAATATAACAGCAACGGTTTCCCGGTCCTTTTCTTATATCGGATAGCTGGTAGAGCCATTGTGATGGGTGAAAGCTGATAACAGAACACTATGTCATATTCATCCGACAACGAATCCACCACCTTGTTTGCATTCCTGTAGAACGAAATATAGTTACGAATAAGCGACAAAGGATTATGACCGCGAGGTACGTTCTGGCAGTGTATCACCTCCACTCCTGTTTCCTGTCGGTATTCCTCTTCCTTCTTCCTTCTGACAGCTTCCTTATCGAACCCCTCGAAGATTTCCCCTTTGGGGTAATTGGGCAAGCCGCAAACAACAGTCACTTCATGGCCACGCCGTACCAATTCCGGAGCAATCTCATTGATCTGAAATTGCTCGGGGTAATAGTATTGTGAAATGATGAGTATTTTCACTTTAGTAACCTATAATAATACGTAGTCCTTTTTTATTGAGCCAAGGCAACCTGTCAACTAACCAACAAACCGCCAAGGGGAACAGCAGCCCCCCTATGAACATACCTGCCACCACAACCGAATAATGCATCTGCAGAACGTTCACCAAGACCACTTTTGCGATATAGTGGCCAAACCAAGAAAGGAGATAGATGGTGTAAGTCTTGTTGGAGAACTTCATCATCCACTCTTCTAACCGAGGCAGATGCTGTATGATAAGGTCGCATAAGCTCAAAGAAAATAGTATTCCGATAATTGCTCTAATAACATTCACGTACAAACCATGTAACGGAAGGAATATACATCCTATTGTAAGAGCAAGGTAAATTATACATTTCTGCCCCCCCCAGTTTGTGGCAGAATAAACTACCTTTAGCTTTTCTTCATTGCGCTGGAGCAATATACCCAATATGAAAAAAGGGACATAATATATTACTGCTGACAGGTTGAACACACGAGTAGCAGGCATGAAATAAGATACAACCCATATACTCAACGCTAACAGGCACAACTTAACCTTATCCGCAGATAATAGTCGAATGCATATCAGACCTAACACCAATAAGAATATCATGTAGAGCGTGAACACATACCAGAGATGTCCAATGGTACTATAATCCGCACTCGGAATGATAAACATCTTGAAGAAATTCCCTACCGAAAACACCCTGTCCGCATGCGAGAGACCCGCAAAGGCGTACTTGATGGCGAAGATGACTGAACCTAACACCACGTATGGCACTATCAATCTCAGAGTTTTCTTCCAAATGAACTTGCCCGTACAGGCTTTCTTCATTACAGGGTTTGTCAGAGAGAACAGGAAACCCGAGATCAAGAAAAACAGTGGCATGTGGAAAGAGTATATCCACGAATGCAGATACGACAGTTTCTGTTGGATTATAGGTTCCTCAAATCCGCTGTGGCCTAATACTACCAAGAGTATGCCCCAGACGGAAAGAAGTGCCATTACATGGTTAGACTTTGCCATGTTTGAATCAATTCTTTCCAAACAGCCTCCATGCTGTATCTTTCTTGTACACGGGTTTGGATTCGAGATCTCATAGACTCTTTCTCTTCTGGTGAATCTAACAAGCCCTTAATAGCATTTTTTAAGCCATGAACATCTTGAGGTTTGATGATGATACCATATTGCTTTCCATCCTCTTCTTCCAGAATTTGGGGAATTGCACCCACATCTGTCGCCACAATGGCGCACCCTGCAGCCATTCCCTCCAAGATAACATTTGGGAAACCTTCCGTATAAGATGGTAATACCATAATATCGGAAGCCATCATTTCTTTGACCACTTGCTCATAAGGGAGTTCGCCAATCAATTCAAGCCATGTGGCAGAATGAGAATATTCATTTATTTCAGCACGCATCTCATCAGTAACGTGACCAACCATCTTTAAGTGAATGCCGGGAATGTCAGAACAGGCATCTATCAGCTCGAATACCCCCTTCGTTTTCACCACGTGACCACAATACAAGATATATCCCGGAATGCGCTCTACATGGTTCTGCCCTACAATTGTCTGTACTTGTGGGGAAACCGGATTTGGCATACACTTTACATTCGTATAGCCTAAGTCTTTAAGGACATCTAACGATTTCTTGTCAAGAACTATTGCACAATCCACCAATTTCAAAACCTTGGTAATTAACTTCCATTCCCAGTTCTTGCTCTGGGCCAAATCGGGAATTCTACCGAATCTGAAATGAATTACTGTCTTAACTCCTTTCCTCTTTGCAGCTTTTATCAAATAGATATCTTTCAGCAAACTCCACGATGCACTTGATGTCAGATGCATCACATCATGCTTATCACTATGGAGTTTCTGCTTGAAATCTTTGATAATCTTGGAATAATCTTTTACTGCTTCTTTGAGGCGATAAAGCTTTGGTGAATTAATGTTTATGAACGAAGACCGTCCCATGGGAACAAGCGTCAGCGTACAGTCATTCTTACCAACCGCTTCATAATACTTCATGATATGTCCAGCCCACCTGGAAATACCTCCAGGGACACCGCCATACGATGTAACGAGAAGTACCTTCATGCCAACTCTTTAACTCAATTTTTCCTCAAGAACAGCTATAATATCCCCCACTCTTTTCAGTTTGTTCAATTCCTTCAAACGGAATTTTACGCCAAATGCCTCTTCTACTTTCGCAATCATCATCATATGCGTAAGAGAATCCCAATTCTCGACATCATTAGCAGTCATATCCTCTTGGAGTACCAATGCACTGTCATTAAAAACTTCACGGAATATTTCCGTTAACTTGCTCTCAATAAGATTTCTTTCCATGTTTGTAAATATTAAAGTGATTTTTCTAATAAAAATTCTTTGTTATGAGGATAGTATTTCAACACCTCTGGGTCTTTTGCCTCAAGCCTTTGGACCACTCTGAAGCCGCTCTTTTCATATGCTTTAATTGCCGGTGTGTTGATATCATACACCAATACTTGCATCTTACTTACATTGCATCCCGATTCTTTTGCTCTTTTCTCATGTAGTTTTATCAACTTACCTATTAAACCGTATCCTCTGTGTTCAGGCAACGTATAGCCATATTCCAGCTGGTATGCACCAGGCTCTCGTGATACTTGCAAATCAGAAACAAGATGGGATTTCTCTTGAGCTTTCTTAACATGCTCTAAAGGAATAACATAGCCAATAAGATTTGATTTAAGCAAACTGGAAGGCATATCATCTTCGTTTACACCTTCTATCCACCCTCCAAAGGTGGCAACAGGATTACCCTTGCATTCCGCGATTATGAAACTGCTTATGGAAAAATCACAACCATCTATCTCTTCTTCTAACATTTGAACTATATAAGAACGTAACTCTTCTACAGACAGTTCAAATAAATTAGCCATTCCAACTTTATCAGAAGTGGCTATCTTCTTTGACTCAATAATGGCTGTGGCAAGAAACTCCACATCATCTATCGTAGCATTTCGAAAGATATACTCTGAGTTTTCCATTAGTGTATCATCTCTTTTAGTTTCACTTTGTCTGTCTTATCGTTTGAATTTAGAGGGAAAACTGGAACGAAGAACAAACGAGTTGGAATCATATAAGAAGGCATCTTAGTCCTCATATATGCGAGCAATTCTTCCGCATTAAACTCGTTTGATTCTATAAACATTGCAATCTCTGTAAGTGCTGACTCATTGTCAAATGCAATACATACTGCGTTCTTTTTCAGATATTCCCTAGCGTGATATTCAATCTCTCCCAACTCTACACGAAAGCCCTGGATTTTAGCTTGGTGATCCAAACGGCCGGAATACATGATATCACCATCTTCGTCCTTATAACAAAGGTCACCAGTATGATAAAACCGCACCTGTTCTCCATTGACCTCTTTGAAAAAGAAAGAAGATTTATTCTTTTCTGGATTCTTCCAGTAGCCACATGTAACCTGGTCTCCGGCTACACATAACTCACCTTTTTCTCCATTTGGGACTTCTTTTCCTTCTTCATCCAATATCAAACCTATTACATTAGCCATTGGTTTCCCAATGGAAATAATGCCGTTTAAACTTTTATTACTCCCGCCACGTGTGAGCTTATAATAAGTACAATAAATGGTTGCTTCTGTTGGACCATAGAAGTCGTATATTTCTGTATTAGTTGCACAATTGTACCAATCCTCCATCAAGTTCAGCGGGCAAGCTTCTGCAGTAAGGATACAAGCCTTTAAACTGGTTGCATCCAACTCCGAGAAATATGGCTGCAAGTATCTTAACATAGACGGAGCCATTGCACCAAATGTTATTTGATGATCTTCTATCAAGCCGCTTGCATATACATATTTTACTTGCCCGTGTGGAATAGTATAAACACAGGCTCCTCTGGTTAATGCAACAAGATAACTCTGCACTGATACGTCAAAGCTCAGGTCAAATGCTTGCAAGCATCTGTCTTCTTCGTTGATAGCAATACCTGTCTGCCAGAATGAATCCATAAAGGCTGCCACGTTTTTGCGCATTAATTGAACGCCTTTTGGCTTTCCTGTACTGCCAGAAGTAAAAAGAATATAAGCTAATTCCTCCTCTTCTATGTCACCCCTAGCTATCAAAGGAACACCCACGACATCCAATGTACTAGTCATAACTACTGGCACTTTTTCATATCGTGTCTCCTTAGATGAATCAAGTATTAAATCCAATTCGACTTGATCACATATATCAAGACACCTATCCAATGGCCAGTTCGGATGAAGTGGAACATAACACTTTCCTTGTAACCAAAGTGCGAATATCGAAGCGTAGGTCTCAATGTCATCATTGATGACAAGACCCACTTTCTGGTTATGATACTCAATATGGGCAATTGCATCTAAAATACCAGAGATCTTTTCTCCGAAGGTATTATAAGAATACATTTGCTCGTCTATGCAAAACGCATTTCTCTCACCGTATCTCTCTATTGAGGAGAGTATAGGTGTTAGTACATCATTATAAAAATTATACTTCATTTTGTGCTAACCAATTCTATTAATCCCACATCCACATGATAAAGATAACATATCTGATGACCGTCCATAGCTACTGATTCTACTGGCATAAACAACGGCTTGAAGCCTTCATCAAACAAATCCTCAACGGCCTGTTCTATGTCATCCACATCATAGCAGATATGATATGTTGTGTTGCCAATCTTCTGAAGGAAGTTATCTACTGGCGAAGATTCGCCCTCTTTCAAAGGTGAGACCAGCTCTATTGTCGGGAAACCTTTTTTATATAGGAAGGCTATCCTCGTACGTTGGATTTCTTCGTCATAAATCTTCGACAAAGTCCAGCCGGCATTCACATATAGCTGTGCCGTCTTGTTAATATCACGGACTGCATAGCCAATATGGTTTACTGATTTCAAATGATGCATGAGCCTATACGCTTAAAAATGATTGTATTTCCTTAATACGGGAAACAAAATACTTGTTAAAATTACTCTCAATCAATTCTTCAGGAAGTCGTTCTGCTTCCGGATACAATTCTTCTTCATGTTCCACGATGATGCCTGGGGTAAATTTAAAGCCTATCACCTTCGCAGGGTTACCGGTAACGATGGCATACGGTGGAATATTAGACCTGATTACCGAACCGGCACCAACGATACTTCCTCTTCCTACCGTCACGCCATGCAGTACGGTAACGTTGGCGCCTATCCAAACATCTTCTTCAATCACGATGTCCTTGTCCATCTCGTGGTCAACATCAATTTCGGCCTTCATTTCATTGGTAATGTCTTTGAGAAAGACACCAGGAATGGACAAATGCCCGCCAGTAATGGCTGTAAAGCCAAATGCAATGCCAGACTTCTTTTTGATAATGACTCGTGCCTTGGTATTCATGATGCGGGCACCCTCATCAATGAACACATCCTCACCGACAAAAAGGTTCTTTTTATTCCAGATGGTCATTTTGCCCCTCAAATATGCAGTTGGGGCGAGTGAGCCATATCTGAAACTCACCAGATGGTTTTTACTTCGGACACAGAAGTGCTTTATACTTCTCAGGATAGCTATTAATCTCATCTTCTTATGCTTGGGGTAATTGAATAAACTTGCCAAAAGATTCGTCGTAGGACTCTGGAACAAAAGGCATCAGTCCTCCAAAATGGAAGATTGTGTACTCGCCTACATATATTTTCCCATCAATATTGTAAAGGTCTATTCTGATTTGAGGGAATCCTGCGCCCAACTTTTCTGCCATTGCAATCATCTCTTCAATATTATTGGGAATATCCGGCAGTTGAGGAGCATGAGGGTGGCCTTGAACCACAGGGATGGTCTTTAAATTTCTATCAAAGAAATCGAACATTACATTACCTGTAGAGCGGCCGGTTGCAATAAAGAAGAACTCGCATCTTCCATTAAAACAGAAGAATTTATAATCTCGTAGTTCTCCATAACGGTTATCCACCATAAATTTCTCCGCTATAATCTTCCTTGGGACATCTTTGTATGGATACTCCCTAGAAGCCCAATAATAGTTGCGTTTCAAACATTTGGTAAGCTTCTTTCTTGCCGATTCTTTATCAAATGTACTCTTATCCTTACATACTATAACACCTTGCGAATCGTGGTTTGTTTTCAGGACAAACTGCTGGGGTAGTTTATCAAAATCAATTTCAGCAAAATTATCCCATACGCCCAAAAGAGGAATCAGATGGTCCTGATTGCCAAGAAGTTTTTCAGTATAGAACCTTGACCTGTATTTATCCACCAATTCTGTGTAGATGGCTCTTTTATCATGAAGTTTGAGCCATTGCAACTTCTCACTATAAGTAGTGGGATTATCCAAATTGATTCTCTTGCCAAACACCAAATAATAAAACCATTTGATATACCTTTCGTCTGACACTAACGGGGATATCAAGGATAAGGCTTTCGCCTTGTAAGTCAATAAACTTCTCATCTTTTCAAAATTATACTATAAAATTATTGTTTCCCAATTATTTGTTATTACTTCATCCGAGAATAGCCTATCTGCCTTTTCTTTTGATGCAACTCCCATACTTAAGAGTTGCTCCACAGTACATCCGGCCAAATCAACAATAGCCTCTTTGATGCTGGTGGAATCATGACTGTCGCATAGGAAACCATTTCTTTCATCAATAAGAACATTATGATCAGAAACGCGGGACATGATGACTGGTTTACCCAATTTCATCGCTTCGCATATTGCATTGGGCAGACCTTCTCTATGGCTGAGTAGCATTACAGCATCAGCCTGGTTCATCTTTTCATGAATATCTTCAACAGGTTCATGCAGTCTGAACACGTCACAATATCCTTTATCGGAAATGGCATTGGCTGTTTGCTGAAACACGGGTCCCACGTTTGCACCATACCAGTCAATCACGACACTCTTTCGCTCTATCTCGCTCATCAAGTCTAATGAAGCCAAAAGTCCTTGCGGGTTTTTCAGTTCTTGAAAGGATGCAGCAACTACGATGTGCAATTTACCATCTCTTTTCGGGACATACTTTGTATGAACATCTCCTATCTGAGTATTGTTGTATATAACATGAAACTTCTCCCTGTGCGAAGGGTAGAATCCGCACCATGTCTCCATTGCCAGATGTGAATTGCTAACTATCGCATCAGAATATCTCAACATCCATACATAAAAAAGTTCTTTTGATGAGACAGGTGCTGCCGTGGGACAGAATCTCAGACCAGTTATTACCTTCCAATTGTGTCCACCTATAGCTGACATATCGTTCAGGAAATTCTCTGCTGGCAGAAATGAGATTACGGCATCAAATCCTCCGCTCCTTATATATCTCCTTACCTTCCACATCCTTTTTAGTGGATTATTGAAGGAGTATTCCCATTTTACGGGGATATTATCTTCTTGTAACAAATGTCCATAAAAGTCACCTTCCCCATAACAATAGAAAGACACATTATGTCCTCGTCTTTTTAGAAGCCTGGCGACAGTAACGATCTGCCGTTCTGCACCACCGGAGAGTAGATTCGCTGCAAGAAACAAGATTTTTTTTCCCATAAAAATTCCACACAAATATGAATTGGTATTGTCCAACTATAGTTTTGCTATACAAATCAGCAGCTATTCCGTTTTTCGTAAATCAGTGATACTATAATGCCTGGAACTTTCAATAAATGTAAAAGCCAATCTCTTATTATTGCCCATTGGTATAATGGATATTCTCCCCTCTTACGCAATAAGGCCGCATAAGTTTGACAGCGAACTCCTTTTTGAATTTTCTCCACTATGCCTATACCCAACTCCTTACTGTGTTCAAAACAATACTTCTCATTGAACAGTCTATTGATAAGTTCCTGTTTCTGTAAACGCTTGTTATGATGAGTATTGGTAAAACTATCATTCTGCTCAAGATGATACATATATAAGGCATCATCAATACGGTAGTGACAATATCCTGCATTAGTTAAGCGTCTCCATGCTATACCTTCAACAACAAACTTAACTCCTTCAGGCTCTGGCCACAACGTTTCTCTCATCAAATCACCTCTGAGCATCCCTTCTGTTATATTTGTTTTATGCCCTGTGTGATCCATACAATATGCAATTACATCCATATAATGAGACCGCTCGTTGTGTGGAATAGAATCCCAAGCCTTTAGCCAAGTCTCAACAGATGTCTTGATATATTCATCATCACTATCTAAGAAAAGTATATAATCACCTCTTGAGATTCTTATTGCCGCATTACGGGCGGTATGAACACCACCATTGGGCTTCTTAATATATGCCATGGGGAAATCGACCTTCTCCATGAATTCTTGAACAATATCATCCAATGGTTCCTCAGACCCATCATTGACAATGATATACTCAATATCATGGCAGGTTTGATTAGCAACAGAATTCATAGCCCTAGGTAACACATCCCTCCGGTTATATACCGGAGTAAGGATTGTTACACGTGGTTTGTCATTATCTAGCCAATGCTTATTATATAATGTTTCCATCAATTATTATTCGTAATGTCTTGAAGCTGTTTAAACATAACTGCGCCATAATTCCCATAATGAAATGCGGTTTGGCATAGTTTTCTGGCATTTTCTCCAATTCTCTGTGCCTGCTTTTTATCTGAAAAAGCCTCTACGATGGCGTTACTTAATTCATTTACATCATTTGGCTCAACAATGTAAGCAGTTTCTCTATCTTTTATCCAATTTACCACTTCTCCAAAATTTGTCGTAATTAAAGGTGTTCCAGAGGCAAGGTACTCCCCAATTTTAGTTGAGAACCCATAATAGTTTTGTTGAGAGGGCGGACGATTACTAATAACTAGAGATGCTTTGCTAAGATATTGCCTCACTTGCGCACGATTAAGATACCCTACAAATTCCACGCAATTTTCAATCTTATATTTAGTTAGAATACGTTTTACCTCACCCGGATTTGAGGATTCCTTTATCTGACCGGAAACTACATATTTAATATTTTCTGGTAGTTTTTCTTTTGCCTTACCAAAAGCTTCTAACATTCCAAGGAAACCATCTTTTTGCTGAGATAATGTTCCTGCATGAAATACATAGGGATATTCGGATTCTGATGATTTATCAGGGATATTGTATTGTGGAAAATCAACAAGAATGGGGATTTTAATTACAACTCCTTCGGGGCGACAGTGCTTCTTTGCAAGATTGAAAAGATTATCGGATATTGCCAAGACTCCGTCATATTTCGGGAAAATATGGCTTAATGCCATTCTTCTTTGCTTGTTCTTTATATTTGTCTCAACACCGGTACCAAAAGGTAGTTCGCACAATTCACTTATGTAATATGCTTTGAGCCTATGAACCCAGTTAACGACGAGTGATGCAAATAAATTGCTTTCATGGTAATAACCATATACAAAGTCGCCGGGGGATAGTTCCTTCTTTAAACGTCGAAAGAGTATTATCCTTGCCCAAAGAGACGATAATCTCCGAAGGTAAGAACTGGATGCTTTTGTCTCATTCAAATAATAGTAATTCACACCGTTTACCTCTCCCTTTCTAATAGACGGCTTTTGGGCCACGCAACTACTGAATATCAACACATGGCAATCAACCCCCACAGATTGATAAGCTTTGGCGAGGCATATAATTCGGTTGGTTGCTGCCATCCCGTTAGGAAACGGCTCTCTTGTAACAAATATGACTTTCATCCTATTGATTAAAATCTATGTTCTGACAATAAGAAAAGCTCACGACTCCTAGTATAGCCATCTATTAAACAACGCTGCAATTTTTCATCTGATGGTGCAAACAATTCTTTGGCTCGCTTATATGCTTTCTCAACCATATCCTCACAGAGTTGCTCATCCGTCAATAGTTTTTCTATCGACAAAACCAATTGTTGGATATTCCCACACTCGTTCATAATGATATACTCATTCCCATCTTCGTTAATAATAGGAATACTCCCCACATTATTGGTTATAACAGGCAATTTCAAGAACATACTCTCCATAACCGTACCTGGTATAACGTCGTTATGAGTCGGTAATATGGAGATACGCGCCTCAGATGCCAACTTAAAAACATCTTCTCTTGTCCTCTGGAATCCTGCCCATGTGATATTATTCTCTAATCCGTGTTCTCTTGCATATTCTTTGAAACCATCCAAATTACCGCCACCTATAACGAGAAGACTCGTCTTTGGATATTTGTTTTTGAACAACGCTAACGCATCCATCAAATCAACAATACCTTTGTCTTTACATACACGAGCGAAAAACACCAAGTCGTATTTCTTTTCGGGCCTTGGCTCTATTAGAGGGATCTCATACGAACCGTATGTATGATAGAACAATTCTATATTTGGGTTAATGTTCTGTATATCCTTGGCCTGTATTGAAGTTTCATAGAATGACACTTTTGATTGCTCAATAATGCTCCTTTCTATTTTTATTCGTTTAGGAGAAAACTTATTATTAGGGTTCAATTTCTCCTTATAAATGAAGCCTTGGACAGAAAGAATGAATGGATATTTATCTTTTAAGTCAAAGAACGAAGCAGAATAATATGGATTCTCCACCCCATACAGGTGAATTACATCAGGTTTTATCTGATTGACAAATTTGCACACCTTCTTTCGCGCTCTTTTGAAATTGGTGAAGAGATCCAATGAAAAATGTTTATTATATAATAAACGTGGACGGTTAAATATATAAGGATTATAGAAATAATAATGAATTCCCCTAAGTTCTATTTGTTTATCGGATGGAATGTTTGGCCAAGGAGCAATAACATGCACATCCAAACTCTCACATCCCTCAACTGTCCTGATAGCCATTGGAATCCAAGGAGCCATCTCGGACACTACTTTATTGGGATTTACCAAGGTGTTAATCTCTTCATTTGTGAAATGGCAAATCCAAACCACTTTCATTTTGCTTTTAATCATAGTCTATTTCCAAGGTACTGAAAAAATGGTTTGGTAAGTCCTAAAATACTCGCCCATTCTAGAATCGAAGAAAGAATAGAATTCTTTCATTGCAAACAGCACAAAAATCAAAAGTAATATACTTGCCATACCACTATATTGCTTGTCCTTAAGCATCCTTGAAATAGCCATAGGACAAACTGCAAGATTAAAAATATAAAAATACATTGCGAATCTATTGGCCATAGGTATCACGGATGCGAATGGAAGTACAAATAACGAAAGAAGAGCCAACATGGTAATAACTTTCAGATATACATTATCATCCTTCCTTAAATAATAAAAGCCCATCAGAGGAAACACATAATCTTTGACATACAATGATATCATACCAAGTATATTAGAATTTGAGCTCTTAATATTTCCACTTCCAACATACAAAGCATATTCTTCTAATGCATCCCCTGCAAATAAAGCGTTCAGATTGCTACTGAGAATTCTCGGAAAAACAATGTTGGCGACAATCAATCCGACTAAAACTACAGCCATATTTCTCAGACTTACTTGTCTGACTCTAATATATGAAACAAAATAAACAGGGAATAATATCAAGGCACTTCTGTGAATGAAAGACGCAGCAAGAATTAACACAAAATAGGGTATTGGTTTCTTATTGGCAATAAACTGAGAAGCAATGACAAAAATGCATACTGCCGTCCATTGCCTATATGTTGAACAGCTACCAGTGAAAAAGTATCGCGAACAGAAGAAATAGATAAAGACAGAAAACCACCACCATTGAGGAGACACATGCTTTTTCACTAATAAATAGATGACTGCATTGTGAAATATAGCCATTATTATTATTAAACCAAAATATCCTATTGACCGACATAGCACGTTGATATAAGTCCATCCGAATTCTCCTTTATTAGTTACACTTTCAATATAATTAAAGTCAAATAATGAACCTCCATAGCTATTTATTATTTCATATGACTCCAGATAAGGTAAATAATCTGGCCCATAATCATAGCGAATTGCAGCAAAGGAAGTGATTATGAGAAAGGATAATAAAAGATATCTCTCCGACCGCTTGTCCTGTGCTTGGTATGCAAAAAAAACTGCAAGAAAACCGACAAAAAAAGGAATAAGCATATCTTACAACACGTTAATCATTTTCAGATACTCTGGCCATTCACCCATATCTTTCCAAGAGTGCTCACTCACAGGAAAGCAACCTACACGGCCACCACGTGCCTGCACCTTTTCCATCAGATGGGTTATGTGAAAAAATACACCTTTTGGTATATCATCTATCAAATCAGGGTTCAGGATATAAACACCCGTGTTCACCTGATAGGTCTGTTCAGGCTTTTCTTTTAAAGCTGTCATTAAGCCATCCTCGCCTGTTTCAATCACGCCGTAAGGTATTTTGAAACTCTTCACCATGGTTACAATGGTCATATCATTATGATTGTTTACATGATAATCCCATACATCGCGATAATCTTGTTCGTTGATACTATCGCAGTTCGAGACGAAGAAAGGAGTAGTAATCTTTCCTTTTAACAACGAAACACTACCAATAGTTCCAAGGGGTTTATCCTCCATGAAGAACTCAATGTCGTACTTGTGGTCTAGCTGGCGGAGATAGTATTTCATCATGTCTGCCTTATAATTGACAGACATATAGAATTTGTGGCAGCCAATCCCTTCGAACTGATCCATGATGACTTCAAGGATAGTTTTATCGCCTACTGGCACTAAAGGTTTGGGAATCACATTTGTGATGGGCTTCAGGCGAGTCCCTTTACCACCCGCCATAATTATTACTGGAAGGTCAATTTTCTCACGTATATCCACTACAGTTTGAACAAAAGACTCCTCCCATAAGGCTACATCAATAAGATTCCCTGTACTATCCAATATTGGCATATACGGAGAACGCTCTTGGAGCATCAAGTGCTTTATCTCCTCTTCTGTTTGGGTATCGTGTGCATACACCTTGTTTCTGTCTATAATACCAGTGATGGGATCTTGTAAACTGACTCCGTTAATGATTGCCCTCTGGATATCTCCAATTGTGATAATACTAATAAAAAAATCACTCTCAAAGACAAAAAGCATCTTCGTGTGCTTCTCATCCATCAATCTGAGCACATCCATCAATGAAACAGATGTGCCGACTATTATATGTCCGATTTTATTTTTTACAACTTCTCTCATAATTAAGCGGTTATATATGCTGATACCAATTATAATTTACAATTGGCGCATTACTACATGGTCCTATTTTCACTTTGTTTTTCCTATTTCCATTCAACAGACGAGTAGATAATTGCATCAAGTTCGCGGATGCCATTTTTGCATTCCATTGTTGTACGATTGTATTGTAAGCAGATTTTGAAATGGAAATCCGTTTATTTGGTTTCAACAGAAGCATCTTGGTTTTTTCATAGAAATCATCAAATTGTGCATCCTTATAAACCTGACCATTACCACCTTGTATTAAATATGGGGCTGCCCCCACTTTATTATTAACAACAACAGCACATGCGCTATTCATTGCCTCATTAATAACAGCACCCCAACCTTCGTTCCTGTCCGATGTATTAATAAACACTTCTGACTTTTCCATATACTCACGAACCTTTTCCGGATGCATCGCTCCTAATATACTTACTTCTTTCTCAAGTGAGTTCTTTGTCACATACTCCTTTACCATATCAGACAGTGGTCCTATTCCAATAATGTTTAAATGGAAGTCTATGCCTTCCTCTTTCAGCCTCTGCGCAAGCCAAACGGCATACTCTGGATGTTTCCAATCAATATGGCGTCCTACCCATAGGATTGAATGTGCCTCTTTCTTACGAAGCAGTTCATCTAATGATTCGTATCTAACCGTTGGAGGAAAGTACCCCCATTTATATGCCTTCTTGAAAAAGCACCCTGTAGATAAGAAATCACGATAAGTATATGCACTTGCACATAAAAGATAATAGTTCTTCTTAAACCAGAAACTTATGGCGTTTGAGATGGCAATTTTTAAGAACTGAGATAAAGGAATAGTTTTTTTGAATAGACGTTCCGTATATTTAAAAGTCACTTTACCTGCCTTAATTCTACGTTTTACTAAGATCTCTGGTGAAGCGCCTATTATGACCACATCAGCTTCAAATGCAAGGTTTTCACAATCTTTAATTTGAGACGGGTCTGTCAAATCATATTCTTTGACATATTCAGGCCTGTCATTGGGGTTATACCCCAACGCGATTCTTTCCTGTTCCATTTTTTTTGTAGCCACAAAAATATAAGAGCCAGAAGTCGCCTTATACATCTCATCAGAAAACTCCTTCTGATGATGATCAAAGAAATTTGACAAAAATACAACTCGCATCTGGAATGAGTATTATTAGAGAATTATCAACTCTCTTACTATTAGGCCAGTAGCCTTACACTACTTGGAATATTCACTACTCTATCTGCAAAGAAGATGGTATTCTCCAAACCATCATTCTCGCAGTTCTCGAACATGGGCAGGCGATTCATCAACTCCCAGATGGGACGGGTCATCACACCATTATCATTGGTTTCCTGTAAGAACTCCAACTGCTTATCATGGTCGGGCAGAATCACCACATTCAGCCAATAGTTTGAGAAGCTATTCTCTGGCTCTGTAAAGAACTCTATGCCTTCTACATTCTTGAAGTACTCTGCATAAGCTGCAGCAGTTGCTCGCTTATCAGCAACGTATGCATCAAGGTTTTCCAACTGAGCACATCCAAGAGCAGCATTGATGTTTGGCATACGATAGTTGTAACCAATATGGTCGTGACGGAACTCCCAGCGATGAGGAATTTTTGCCTGAGTAGTGATATGCTTGGCGTAAGCGCCCATCTCCTCGTCATTGAAGAGCATCATGCCGCCACCACCAGTCGTGATGGTCTTATTGCCATTAAAGCTGATAGCACCTACCTTACCAAATGTACCTGTGTGCTGGCCTTTGTACTTTGAGCCGATACTCTCTGCGGCATCCTCTACCATCTCAATATGCCACTCTTTGCAGAGTGCTGCAATCTCCTCGATGCGAACAGGATGACCAAAGGTGTGCATAGGCACACAAGCTTTGATTCTACGGCCTGTGTTCTTGTTGTAGCAAGCATACTCATCCTCTTGGAAAGCAAAATCATGGCTCTTTTCCAATTCGTTGATGCGGGTATTCTTTCGAACCTCAGCATTCTTCTGGAGCCATTCCTTCATAGCATCAGGTGACAAGCCCATTGTACTCTTATCCACATCAATGAAAACAGGATGCGCACCAATATAACTCAATGCATTACAAGTGGCAATGAAAGTAAGTGCCTGAGTAAGCACTTCGTCATCACGTTTCACGCCCACAAGCATCAAGCTCATGTGAAGGGCATTAGTACCACTAACACATACCACAGCACGCTTTGCGCCAGTATAGGCAGCCATATCCTTCTCAAAGCGATCAACGAACTTACCTACAGAACTAACGAATGTAGTGTCAATACACTCGTTGAGGTATTTCTTCTCGTTGCCAATAAACTTGGGTACAGCCAACGGTACATTTTGTGAACCGTAAAGATCTTTTATAAAATCAATTGTCTTTTCGTACATAACTATATTTGCTCAACTATTACTAATTATCTAGGCAATGATCAATAAAACTCATTGATCTGTCACGTAAAATGTTTATCTTATTTTGTATTTCACTAAAACCCTGATCTGACAAAGTCAGACTATCATTGCAATCTGCGCCCAACTGCCTTAAAAGCGATTGTGTACGCCCATTCCCACCCATGTTATTCTCAAAAACCTTAAATGGTCGATGATAGATTAATGAAAAAACACACCCATGAAAAGAGTCCGTTAATACACAATTCGCATACTTTATGTATGATAGCCAGTCTTCTATCGACACCTGCTCTACATCATCACGAAGATTAATAATCACAACCTTCATCTGAACCTGTATATAGGGGAAGATTAACTTATTCATTTCATTCTTGTCGCCCAACCAATAAACAAAAACATAGGGATCGTCTATCAAACGATTTGAACAGACAGTATCATAGTCCTCTGCGCTCAACAAAAGCGTAGGATCCAGAACTTGGCATACCTCAATATTAAGGTTGGCCCTACAGAGTCCAACTGCATCTTCTTCCCTAACGGAAACAGCTCGAAAGTCTTTCAAAAGATTCTTTATTCGCTCTGTTTGTTCATCAGTATATTGCCATTCAGACAAGCCAAAAGATGCTGCATAAGCAATCTTTTTTATACCGTTGGGAACAAAATCCAAGAAATAATTGTATCCATAGCTCAAAGCAAAATCCGCTCTCCATACTTGATCACTCCCCACAATTACCACATTCATTCCATATTTACGGCATACCTTTTTCATCGCACGTTGAGAGCAAATTGTATCTGTTCGTTTCAGATATTTCTCTGCAAAAGGTCGCATCCTGACTGTTCTATCTATAGTTTCTGGATGGTAGTATCGGGGAATATGCAAAGCGCTCAATACATTCAAAATCCATCTTTTTAGAAAAAAGGGCTTATCAATTGTACGGGAAAAAACAATAGGGTTATATCCCTTTTTAATAAGGAAAATGGATAAAGCATAGCATTGCAAAATCCCACCATAATTTCTATGCTGTGGATGAGTCAAAATACCGACTGTCATTCTTGTCGAGGTTTATTTTTTCTTAATGATAATTCTTGTTGATTTTATATTTTGTCCATTTAAAAAGCAATACTGGACTATTGAATATAAATCTTATTAGCGCATTGAGAAAAGGCGAACAGCTATAATGAAGGACAACCTTTGCAACATCCAAAGCTTCCTTGTCACGTTTTAGGATATAGGGCATTTTAGCATATAGAATTTTTTCGGCCCTATTGTTCATTATTTTTATTGAGGCAGACTCACCAGAAACTTTTGCAAACTCATACTCGGCTTTCAAGAAAGTCGAAGATGAGACTCGGCGTGAAATCCCCCCCTCGTTTTTTCGATATACAGACAAACATTCAGACAACCCATAAACCTTTCCTAAACATGTAGCAGCAATGAAAAGACAAACTCCGAAGCTCTTAATTTTAATTAAATCCTTATATATTGGTGAATCATATATTTCTTTTCTAAACAAAACAGATGCATAAGGCAATTGCCATTTTTCAAAAATAAGCTTAGTGTCAAAATCTCCTGACGAAAAATTACTCATGATAAAATCGGGCTGTTTATGATTATCAAAACGTACAATAGCATTATGAAAATGCATCATATAATCTGGATGAGAATCAAGGAAATCCACCTGCCGTTGTAACTTGTAATCATCAATCCAATAATCATCACCTTCGCATATTGCAATGTATTGAGCACGATCTTGCCATGGTTTAATATACTTAATTTTCTCAGGGTTTCTATACATATTCACAGGAAGATAAATACCTTTAATAATATCAGGATATTCCTTCTCATATCTTTTGATGATTTCCGTTGTCCCATCCGTAGAACAATCATCAACAACAAGTGCACAAAAAGGGAAATTGGTTTTTTGACGAACAAACCCCTTTAACGCATCTTCTATATACTTTTCTTGATTATATGTCAAGCATTTTACAAGAACCTTATAATCCCGATTAGGAATCGGAAAAAAATCACTATTCATTATTTCCTATTTAATAAAAACAATACTTCTTCTATTTCCTGGAACTTAAACAAATAGGCTCCACCGATATATATAATTGCTCCGACTGCTGTGCCTACTACTATTTGAAGGAACAAGCTCGGAATCAAATAAGATATACCCAGAACAGACACAAACATCATCAATCCTAAACAAATGATTGGCAAGAGGTCTTTCATTTGTTCTTTGAATCCAAAACCATAGAATTTCCCAGTGTACCACGTATTTATATATACACTAACGATAGAAGAGACTATACCAGCTGCACAAAAAACAACTAATCCAAATGGTAATGAACAGCATAAAACTAGCAGTCCCCATCCTTTTTTTATAAATTCAAGTTTAAGAAACAAATCCGTTCGCCCACATACTGTCAAAATATTTAAGTTAAGCGCATGTACAGGATACCACATCATTGAAAAACAGATGAGTTGTAGCAAAATTACGCAATCTATCCACTTTTCAGTAATCATAGTAATTATTAAAGGTCTTGCAAGGGCAGACATAAGCATCATAATCGGAAAAACGACAAATGCCGATACTTTTATCATTGTCCGATAATGAATAATAAGTCTCTCTGTATCATTTTGGAGTTTGCTAAGTACAGGAAAGGATACTTCTCTAACCACGCTATGAATCTGTTGAGAAGGCATGGCTGCATATTGTCTTGCTCGATTATATACACCAAGGTCAGCAGTGCTAAAAAATTTCCCTACAATTATCGGAGTAATATTACGATAGATTGTATCCAACAACGCAGAGGCCATCATTTTATTTCCGAAACCCCATAAATATGAAAATGATTCTTTCGCCCATCCGGTTTTAGGGAGCCATCTAACGATGCTCATCGTAATAACCAATCCAACAACTGTTGCAAACAATCCAGAAAGGACTAAAGCCCATACGCCATAGCCATAATAAGCTAATGATATACCGACAACCCCTGATAGAATTTTTACAACGACAGAGATTTTGGCAGGCGTTTTAAAATCCAATTTTCTTTTTAATAGAACGTTTTGCGGCGTTCCGATTGGTGTAATCAGAAAAGTAAGTGCTGTCACACGCATCAATGGTCTTAAGACTGGTGTGTTATAGAAATCGGCTATCCATGGTGAGGCAAAGAACAATATAACATAACACAATGTCCCTACGCCCAAGCTATACAAGAACGTCGTAGATAAGTCCTCTTCTTTCAATTCAGGTTTTCTCACCAAGGCATCTGAAAAACCCGCACTTGTAAAAACAGCGGCAATAGCGATGAAAACGGAGGGAAGTGCTGTTATTCCATAATCAGAAGGAGACAACAATCGAGCCAAAATGATACCTATGACGAATTGAACGCCATAATTGGAAAACTGCTCTGCAAACTTCCAATATAGTCCTCGTTTTGTTTTCTGTTTTAAAGAGTTTTCTGCCATTTATGATAGTTGATTAAAGTTCAGAAATAAAATTAAGCAGTAATCCTTGACAAAATAAATTCGTATTCGTCATTTTCACGCCCTCATGAGGCCTGCTTATAGATGGTGATCCATAACGAATAATCCCCCCCTCGTCAATATAGGGAATCAATATATTTGCTAATTGATCTTTTGATAAATGAATGTATCCATTTGAATACAAATAATACAAAATTGGTATTGTAGCTGATATGTCTGGCAAGCCTATCTCTCCTAAATACTGAGGATATAAATATGTATCCATTTTAACCAATGTAGAATCTAATAGTTCTATCCTTTCATTAATGATAGTATCTACCGATTCCAGTTTCTGAACGCCAAGAAGGTACCAAGAAGTACCTCTTCCCCAGTTAACATGTCCCTTTTTTATATGGCTTTTCGTGTCATACGTCTGGCAGGGTATTCCCGTAACAGGATCTGTTCCCCACTTTACATAATCTTCAACCATTCGTAATGCCATCGATTTGACATTTGAATTTTTGAAAACATCGGAATAATAAAACAGGAAAGGTGGTACAAGCCCAATTGCATCTACATCCTGGTCTATCTTTCCAACGGTATAAATTATCATACCATCTGCCCTGTCAAGCGAATCAAAATGAGCAATAAACTTGTCGGCCACTGACTTATAACCTTGTTGATGAGTCCACAAATACAAATCTATGGCTACATTTCCGTATGATGCCTGATCAACTCGCGAAATAGAGAAATCTTTTAACCAATACTTATCGTATTTTTCCTTAATGAGAGACATCATTGCCTTATCATTTCGTTTTTCAGCGTATAAAAAGGCATAATGAAGTAGATATCCGTATTCACCATATCCCATTATATTATTACTACCAAATAATCTTTTAGATAAATATTGGAAAAACGAATCAGCACCTGCCATGGGTTTACTACCCCAGGATTCTGATTCTATTAGATTAAATGTAGCATTTCGTATTTCATTTTCGAATTCAGCCCCATCTTTAACATTTAGACATTTATATGTATGACGATAATAATACCTTGCTAAAGGAGGGATTGATCTATCAATGATTATAATCAATATAACAATGACAATAATTCTTAATATAACAATATTCCACTTTAATTTCATCTCGGAAGTGACTATTATTGAAGAATGATGATCTAACAAAAATTTATTATAGCGCAACGTCTGTATTATTCCATACGACGTCTTTTACTGTTTTTTTCTTTTAAACTTTGTTCTATCAAAGTTTAACAACAATTTATAATTCAACGCATGCTCTTCTAGGTTCAAAGCAGCAGCATGGTCTTAATGCCACAATTCTTACACCACTGGCTCGCTGCGGGCCAATCTTTGCGAAAGTAGCTAATACGCTATGTTTGCCGCCAAGTCCAAGAGGTCCAACATTTGCATCATTCACCTTTATAGTAATATGTTTCTCAAAATCGCTCTGTACACCAAAATTGCCTTTAGCCATCGCCTCCATCATCAGGCTGGTGGCCTCAAACTGGCTGCGACCAATACCAATAGCCAACGTACAAGGTGAGCAGCCTAACTGACTGACAGCTGGCTTTGCACGGTTCACAATCTCCTCAATCACCACATCAACGCTATGCTTATGGAATACACGTTGGGTGATACCACGTATAGCAGGGCCACCACCAAGCATCAGCACAGTGAGTCGAATTACATCTTCTTCAACTGGTTTAATCAAAATAGGTGAAGCATCCAATGCGCCACTATCTTCGTTCAGTCCACCACTTTGGTCAATACGGGCATAGTCATCACCTTTAATGGCCATAGGTCGACCAGGCAATTGCCTTAATCCTTGACGCACGCCTTCCTTTATCTCTTCCAATAGTTCACCTGTCACTGATTGGTGTTTCCCCACTTCCAAGAACAAGTGGGGAATGCCAGTGTCATCACACAGTGGGCTACGATTCTTCTCAGCCACAAGTGCATTATCCAGCACCTGCTTCATCACCCAGCAAGAACTCTCAATCTTCTCGTCAGCAATGGCCTTACGATAAGCCTCTTTCTGGTCTTCACGGAATGTCGAACCAGCTCGTACAAGGCAATCAGCTACTTTTTCAATAATATTACTCATATATACTCTCTCCTTTCGCAGCGGCAATGATAGCCTGATAGTTCTTAACTTTAATTCTGTACAAAGCCTCCATGCCTAACTCCGGCCATGCTACACATTCCCGTTCCAAGGTCTGGCTTTCAAGAAGTGCAGTAACTGGTGGAATGATAGCGAACACAGCATTATTCCCTGCAAGCATCTTAACCGTCTCAGGTTTGATGGCACCCTTGCCCAGATGCATCTTAATAGCGCCTTTTGAAGAAAGCACCTCAAAACTACCTTCAATCTCCAATTTATTACTTGACGTTGGCCCAACTCCAGCAGGACTAACTGCAGTATGAAATATTACACCACCTTGCAAATCAATACCACGCTGCGTCCATGTTCCTGCCTCCAATTCCTTACATATTCGTGGCAACACCGCATCACGACCACAATAAATATCTCCTGTAATTGAAACCACATTACCCACTTTTAGTTGGCTAATAACTTCCTCACTAAAGGGTGTCGTCAATTCTATTATCTTATTCATTTTATAAAGATGTCTACAAGTCAACAAGACTACAAGACTACAAGCCTGCTAACCAATAGCTAATGGCCAACAGCCAACAGTTTCAAGACCTTGTTCAAATCAAAATTCTCTTTCTTCATCGCACTATTCACCTCATCGCACTCAGCAAATGATAATCCAGCATACATCGCAAGACCTCGAAATTTGCCTTCCAGTTCTTCTTGCGTCAATGGATTCTCAGGTTCTCCTTTGGGATAAAGGCAAGGTGCTTCATATTCTTCACCGTTCTTCAAATAGATTATAACCCTTGCACCTCTTACAGCTGGTGAGTGAGCTGTAAGGTTCTCGTCCTCAATAACACAAACCTTACGAGTCAGGATCTTTATCCAGTAATCATTCAGATTATCCTCATTATAATCTGTAAATCCACAACTTCCTTTTACAATAGCCAATGCAACAGAATATGGAGTGCTGAGTTTTGCAGAACTGACACCTTTTATCTCTGTGTGGTCATGACTGCCTACTGCCAATTTGTAGGTATGAACCTCGATCTTTTTTATCTGTTCAGGTTTCAGATTAAGATCATTCCTCATATCAAGCGTAGCATCAATGGCCGGATGGCAATGACGACAGGCAGCATGAACTTTCAGGTAGATGCCCTCTATGCAATAACCATCTTCACTGAAATCAGTCAGGTACTCAGGCTTAGGAGTATCTGTTAATGCTGCCAAGAAGCCTCGTTTTCCACCAAGTATATCATCAGGACCAGGCAAAACAAGTTTTCCTATCTGTGCTGCCAACACTCCATCATATGCAGCTCTTGCGGTATTATAAGGTTTCAACTCTGATGCTTGCTCCTGTATCTCCAAAACACCAGCAGCACTGCTAACAGCACAGGCAAGTGTAGATTTCAATTGTTCTTCATTATAATTGCAGGCTAAAGCAATACCCATTGCAGAACCTATCGTTCCACATGTTCCTGAAACATGATATCCCCGAACTTTATGTCCTGGCTGAATGGCACGTGCACAACGAACGGCCACCTCATAACCCATCACGATACCACGTAGCACATCATCCGCTTTCAGATTCTCTTTCTCCGCTACATCAAGTACAGCAGAAACAATTGATGCACCGAGGTGAATCATGCCATGGCGATGTCCATCATCTAATTCAAGCACATGGGCTGCAAACCCATTTAAAAAAGCCTCACTTGGCGTATTGGCAACCAGTTCTGGATGCGTTCCTTTTAGGTATTCTCTACCACCAATCAACACTCCAAGATAATCCAGTAACACCTTACGAGCTTTTTCGTTTGTCTCGTTAGGTATAACTTGTGACTTTATAATGAGTCCAGTTATGAATGCTTCTGAAATATTTCCCATTTAAACAATTCTTTTCGATTCAATCTCTTCCAATCTTCCTTCTTCAAAAGCGACTATATTCTCTACCGCTCCCTTCATCATTGAATGAAAAGCCTCGTATGATAGCCCACCAATATGAGGTGTCAGTATCACATTATCCATCTTTGCTAACTTATAACCTTCTTTTATAGGTTCCTCATAATGAGTATCCAGTGCAGCCGATGACAAATGACCATTTTTCAAAGCTTCATAAAAATCATTAGGGTTGATGAGTTTGCCACGAGCAGTGTTTACTACAATAGCACCTTGTTTCAGCATAGCTAATGTACGATTATTCAGTATCTCTATGTTCTCGAGTGTCAAGGGGCAATGAAAACTCAGGATGTCTGCATCGGGTAACAAGGCTTCAAGTCTATCATAATACCTTAATCCAAGACGTTGTTCTGTCTCTTCATTTTGGCGTACAACATCTGTATAGATTACCTTAGCACCAAATGGTTGCAACATTCCGGCCACCAAACGACCAATATTACCCATACCAACCAATGCCACTGTCTTACCTTTCAACTCACGGGTTGTTGCTCCAACCTGCTGTTTTTTCCAAACGCCTTCATGGGTTTGCTTATTAATTTGCGGTAAACGTTTCAGACAAGCAAGAATCAACGTTAGTGTATGTTCTGCCACACTCTGTGCATTTACACCTGCATTCACATATACTGGTATACCATGTTTCTTTATGGATTCTACATCCAGCATCTCCGTTCCAACGCCAGTACGCTGGATCATCTTCAAATTCTTTGTGGCAGAAAGCACGCCTTCATCGATTGATAAGCGTCCGCTTACCAACAGATAGTCAGCATCGACGGCTTGGCGAATCAAGCAATCATAGCTTAATTCGTCAAGAGTCTCTACTGTAAGATCTGCTGGTACAACACTCTTCAGTATTTCCCAAGGAATACCTGTATATCTTGCTGTATGTAATATTTTTGGCATAATTATATCTTAATAGTCAACAAGTCAACGTGTCCACAAGTTTAAAAGTTTGTAATCTACGTCTCTCGTTGACTTGTTGGCTTCCTGTCTTGTAGACTTATTAAACTCCAAACAACTTTATATACTCTTTTTCGTTTTCAATGACTCCGTATGCCTCGGCTCGCATAAGCACCTTCGTTGCCCAATTGGTATGAGGCTTTATCTCATTCATTCCTTTACTGCCCTTAATAACGCCACCTGAAGTGTGAAGGATTTGGTAGGCATCATTATATTCATCCTTGGTCACCGTCAGCATACCATTGATGTAGTTCAAGTGAGTAGGATGAATACAGGTCTTACCCATAAATCCATTTGCCTGATCAAGAATCAACTCACGCATCAAACCGTCAACAGCATCATTCACTACAGGGGTACGTTTCAACAAAGTATCCTGTATATCTATCTTAGGCAAGTCTTCAAACTTCATTCGTTTATTTACACGGAAGTATTCCCATACCGGACCACTTACAGTATAATCATTGTTACGGGTGAAGACATTCAGAATATCCATCAGACAGTTGGCAACTGTCATGATATCATAGATGGTTGAATTAATGCCACGGCGCACACCAAAGCAACTGGAGAAGTCTGTACCTCCCACACGGATATTCAAAATAAGATTCTTATGGCAATCACAGATATTCTTGATAGCCATCAGTTCCAGCAAGCGAGTCTCTTTATAAGCTACACGCGCATCCTCAATGATAGGCATTCCATAAATAACTTCACCGAACTTATTGTTCAGTTCCACAAGGTGGTTCATATAAGCACCACCATTCACGCCATTGAACTTGGGGAAGTTGAAACCCGTGATATAGCGGATATTCTCTTTTTTCAGCATAGCGCTGAAATGCATAAATTGCTCCGGGCTGCGAACTCGGAAGAACAAAAGAGGAATATCCTCATATTTCAGTTTGCCGCTATCTTCTGCTTCTTTGAGCGTTTCCAACACGTGGATACTATTCAGTTCGGCAGCAGGAACATCCTCCTCCGGACATGCATCCTCAAAGCACATTACCATTGAGGTGAGACCTGGATATTTCTTGTCAATAACAGCCTGAGCGAAATCCTTCGTTCCAGGCATATACATAGTCGCTCCAAGACAATACTGAAGCAAACTACGGTCTGTGTACTTGTTAAAGTCAACGGGTGCTTTAACGAAATTATAGTTTGGATTATATTGATGATGCCTCATTGTTTTATATAAAGATCCTTACGAAGGATTTGATTTCCCTTCTCGTCGTATGCATTAATGCTCTCAAAAATAAACTTCACTTTTTCTAATATCTCTTGACGGGAATCGCCCGAAACCAATATGGCTGCAATTCTACCACCACTGGCTCTGTCTGCAGTGATTGTTCCACCTTTTGTTCTATGATAGTGAATACTGTCTATATATCCTTTCTCAATCAACTGATCCACGCCATCAAGATGGTCAAAAACAGAAGGGATGCCATATGCCAAATTTACAGAAAAAAACCGTTTACTACGCGAATACTTCACTACTACTGGTTTCTGTAGATATGAGTCTATAGTAGCACTGATAATATCAAACCCTGTATTGTTCTTGATATTCTCATAACTGATACCACCTCCAACACGGGGAGCAAACTCAATAACACTCACTGCGTCACCATCACAAATGAATTGAACGTGGAGCGGTGTGTTGTCTAAGCCAAAAACATGAGCTATTTTTGTGGTATAAGTCTCAATCTTTTGTAGAGCACCTGCAGTTATATTTGGAGGTGTGATAGTAGCATAGCACTTTAAAACCTGATTCTCGCCCTCAATCACCGAAAGTCTCTCAGAAATCATTAGGATATTTGATTGATGCTCCTTGGCAAAAGCATATACACTCACCTCTACTCCTGAAAAGAATTCCTCTACAACAGTGCGCCCTGTACGGCTCACCTTTTTTGCCTCTGCAAGAAACAGTACCAAATCTTCTTTATTGTTGGCTTTCTTCACACCAGATGCAGCGCAACTGTCTGCCGGCTTTACCATTACAGGAAAACGTAAAGTGTTCTCACCTAACTCTTCACCATTGTTTAGGAAAACGTACTTGGTAGTAGGAATTTCGTTCTCCCACATCATACGCTTCATAAAGCCCTTATTGGTAATGTCAGAGGCTAACTGATAAGAGTAAGGATGAGGTAACCCAAGTTGTTCTGCCACATAACAAGCTGTAATGTTAGCCTGATCAACACAAGCACTGATTACCAACTTGGCATCATACTGCTTTGCAATATTCAAAACAGCATCATTATCCAATGTGCTTACCTGCTCATGGACATCTGCATGTTTCTTGGCTGGAGGGTTGGGCAAATAGTCAGCCAAAACCACCTTATAGCCTCTTTCTTTAAGCTGACGTATAAGTTCAATGTGCGGTGCCGTTCCTCCTAATACAATTGCAATAGGTTTCTCCATCATTTTGGTGACACTATGGCTTCAGGATAATATTCGTCAATCACTCTCTTCACCAGCAACACCTGCTTAGCACGCTGTCTTGCCTCTTTCTCTGTGGTATCATAGCTATGGTTTGCTGCTACACTTCCACCTGTCTTGAGATATACAGGTGCTGCCACACGGATAAAGTCAGGCACTTCATAATGGCGAATAAAGCCGCCCGAAGACTTTGGATTCTCGGTGTGAAGGTCAATAGGCACATCAATGGCGGCACGTATTCCAGCCAGCATCTGAACCTGAATATCACGAACAGGATTAATGCTGTCAGCACCTAACGACTCCAACACATGGGCAGAACAAGGATTGCCGTGACCACTGTGAGCACTCACCTTAAAGTGGCAGTCAGCAGGGATGACTCCTTTTTTGCGTGCCTCGTTCAAAGCCCAAAGCAGGCCCTCATCATAGACCATAAATCCACGTACCCCGAGTCTTACACCGCGTTTAATCTCTTCAATACCGCGGGCAATCTGCTCTTCGCCGCGAAGACGGTAGCCCATACGCTGACCTTCCTCAGTCTTTACAGAAGCAGATGTATCAGTTGTTGCTCTTGGGCCGCAGGCCAGAATCAGCTGCACATCCCATTTCTTAGCGTATTCCACCATCTGACGGATTTCATCATCAGTCAGGAACATGATACCCTTGGTCTGGGTTACGCGGTGAATCTTCACTCCAAATTCATCCAATGCCTCTAACAAGGCTTTCATAGGGCCTGGTCCTTGGATTCCAGGCACCTCAAAGCGGTACTGACCGCCATCAAGGAAACGTTTTTCTGATGTGGGCAAGTCATAGAGGTCACCACCCGGCATACCGATACTTTCTAGAAACTCACGGGTTTCTTTCATTGTGTAGAACTTCATATCTAACTATTTTTGACTTTCATTATAGATTTTGTATAACTCAGAGCAATCAATATTACTATATCCTTTACTCATAAAATAACTTCTACTATCTTCTGCCATGAGAAGAGGCTCGCACATAACTTGACCAACATTTAATGCTGGCTTTGAATTTATTTCACATAATACAAAGCCTTTTTCTGTTATAATAACATCAAATCCCAAATGACTTAAGCTTCCATAATGCTTACAAACCTTATAAAGAGTATCCTTAACATAATTCCAATTAGGTAGTACAACTCCTTCCCATACAACATGTGTGTCTGGGTGCTCTTTACATCCACTCTGATTATTATTACTGAACTCAACTTGACGCAACCCTATAGAATTAAATCTACCAGTTTGAAAATCAAATCCTACACCTATTCCACCAGATGAAAGATTACTAGTACCTCCTGATACAGAAGTGCCAAAACGAGCAAAAGAAACCACACATTTCCATTGAGATTCTGTATATTTATCTTCATGAGGCAATTTAATCATAATAATTCTCAATGTACATTCTGATTTGGGCCAGATTTGTTTTAATTCAGAGTGCTGGTATGCATACTCCGTCACTATATTATTACCAAGATTCTGGATTCTATCTTGAAACTCTTGAATACTTATTTCCTCCTTATTGTTGATACGTATATTTTCTAAATCCCATTCAACTTTCATTACTCCCTCACCACCAGACTTACTCGAATTAGGCTTGATAATCAAAACCTTTTTTTCTTTAAGTAGGTTCAATATAAAGTTCTCATCCTTTTTTATCGAAACAGGTACATCTTGTAAGTATGTGTATTCTCCATTATTCTCGATATAAAGATAGTACTCAGGCATTATTTCTGCAAAATCTCGCCCCAATGTATATTTCAAGGAAAGTTTATCATTAATCCAAATAGCGAAGTGATTATTATATGGATGCATCATAAAATCCGCATAATCAGGCAAATAATACTTATAATTAGAATCATTCAATCCATATAGGTCTACCCTACTTGGGAAAAAGCCTCTTGACATTGCCCATTTTTTTTCAACTTCACTGCATATATAGGCTTCTTCTTCAATTTTAAATTTCTTAATGAATAGTTTCGCAATTTTATTTTGCATTCCATGCTGAACAAGGAGTTCATACATTTTATCATAGTTAACCATGCTCTTCCTTTCTATTTAGTCACTACTTCATTGATTATTCTCTCCATATCGGCTTCACTAAGTTCATGGTGCATTGGCAAACAAATCACTTCATTTGCCATCTTAGTTGCTACAGGTAAATTTCTTGGTGAAGCACTGGATAGGCCTCTATATGTACTGAACGTGCTAATGAGCGGGTAGAAATAACGGCGTCCAAGCACATTATCTTCTTTCATCTTAAAATAGAGCTCATCACGGGTCATACCATATTCTGCTGCATTGATAAAGATTGGGAAATAGCTGTAGTTATGGCGAACACCTGGCATATCTTCGAAGAAGCGAATACCCGATACATCTTTAAGTGCCTCACGATACTTCTGTGCTACTTTCTGGCGATTGGCGATGGCCTGATCTACCTGCTTCAAGTTCAGCCATCCGTATGCACAGCGAACCTCATCAACTTTGCTATTGATACCTGGGGCTACGACCTCTGTCTCTCCAGCAAAACCGAAGTTCTTCAGGTAGTCTATGCGTTGCTTGGTTTTCTCATCATGACAAACCAATGCCCCACCCTCTAAGGTGTTGTAAACCTTGGTGGCGTGGAAACTCAATGTTGACATATCGCCAGCTTTCAGTACGCTCTCGCCATCTACCTCTACACCAAAGGCATGGGCCGCATCATAGATAACCTTTAGGCCATATTTATCTGCTATTTCCTGGATGCGCTTCATCTTAACAGGCTTACCATAGCAATGTACAGGCATGATGGCTGTGGTCTTAGGTGTGATGGCGGCCTCTATCTTATCGGGGTCTATACCGCATGTTTCCTCCTCAATATCGACAAATACTGGCTTGCAGCCATTCCACCAGATACTATGCGTAGTAGCCACAAAGCTATATGGTGTAGTAATTACCTCTCCGGTAATGCGCAATGCCTGCAAAGCTGTAAGCAACGGCAACGTGCCATTTGTAAACAGGCTGATATATGGAACTTTCAAATACTCACAAAGGGCCTTCTCCAATTGCCTATGGAATTGACCATTATTGGTAATCCACTTACTTGCCCAGATTTCCTTTAACAGCTCATTAAACTCGTCGAGATTGGGCAGCAACGGCGAGGTGACTGTTATTTGCTTATTAACCATAAGGTCACTGTTTTTTTCTTATTAATTTATTAATCCAACTATCAGCCTTTTCAGCCATTTTTCTATCAAACCAACTAAGGAAGTATTTTTCAATTGAGGCAATGCGAAGCTGATCTATCAGATTACATATAACAAAAATCAATGCAACGATGCCAATACAATATAAAACCAATTCTCCAAAAGGCAACGAATAATGTCCAACTGCATCAACCGTATCTTTCCATAACCACGTCCTCATGGCAGAAGAATTGGCATGTATCAGCAATACGCCAAAAGTACCTGCACCAAAAGCATTAATGATTTGGCTGTATTTTATATTCATATTTTTGAACCATAGGAAAGAACAAACTGCTACTGCTACAGCAAAGAGTTTATTGCAATCAGACACAAAATGATAACGGAATCTGAATATGCTCAGCAATACCAATAACACACTTAACAAAGTCATATATCCCCATAGTTTCTTTCTATCAAATATAGGATTAGGATACATACGGATATAAGAAGCGATAAAATAGATAATACCAAACCATACGACGTAATTGAAAGTAACATTAAATGATGGTATACTACCAAGTATTGTATACAACGTTAACATCAATATCAACAACAATTCATGCTGTCGCTTATTCATATTATGTACCAAAATATTCAAGAAAGGAATAGTCAGCCAAAAAACAACAAAGCAACCTATAAAATTTTCACGTAAACCCCATACTGGCATAATAATTCTAACAAGGCGTTCGGCAGAAAATGTTTCATAACCTGCTATTAGTAAAATTGGATAGAGAAGTAATCTATATAGATAAATCTGCCCCATCAACTTTATAAATTTCCTTAGGGTAATTTTGCTAGTACACATAAAGTACCCTGTTATCATCAGAAAACAATTGATGCCTGTTTTACCCCATGCACCAAAAAATAAAAGAAATATACTATTTAATGTTGTTGGATTTGTCCATAATGGACTATCGACTGCCCATAATCCGCTATTGACAACATAATGATGCGCAACAATCATTATCATACAGATAATACGATACAACTCAAGATTGCTAGTTCGGGGTTGCTTGACAGCAACAGACGCCCCTTGGCGCTTAGCCAATAAGGGAGAGGTTTTATTTTCAAATAACTGGAATTTTTGTTCTTTCATCATTTATTTAATGCCTTATCACGGAAAAAGTTTGAATTAGTCTCTTCTTTCATCTCATCAATAACCTTCAGAAGGTACTGACCATACTGGTTTTTAAGCATAGGCTTTGCAATCTCACGCATACGTTCCTCAGAAATCCAACCGTTGCGATAAGCAATGCCCTCCAAACAAGCGACCTTCAGTCCCTGGCGTTTCTCTATCACTTCAACAAAGGTTGATGCCTCTGCTAATGAATCATGGGTTCCGGTATCCAACCAAGCGAAGCCACGACCAAAAACCTGCACCTTCAGTTCTCCATCGTTCAAGAACTCTTGGTTGACAGTAGTAATTTCCAACTCTCCACGAGCAGATGGCTTAATATGCTTGACTACATCTACAACTTTGTTTGGGTAGAAATAGAGACCCACCACCGCATAATTGCTCTTCGGATTTGCAGGTTTTTCTTCAATGCTTAAGCAATTACCCTTTCGGTCAAATTCTGCAACTCCGTAACGTTCGGGATCACTGACCCAATAGCCAAATACAGTAGCCTTTGGCGTGGTTCCTGAGCATGTCGAAGAATCTGCTTCCATTACAGCTTTACGTAACAAGCCTGTGAAACCACTTCCATAGAAGATATTATCACCCAACACAAGGCATGCACTATCATTACCAATGAACTTTTCTCCGATAATGAATGCCTGAGCCAAACCATCAGGAGAAGGCTGCTCAGCATACTCAAAATGAACACCATAGTCAGAGCCATCTCCAAGCAGACGCTTGAAGCCAGGGAGGTCGTATGGTGTACTGATAATAAGTATATCTCTGATGCCTGCAAGCATCAGCGCACTGATAGGATAATAAACCATTGGTTTATCATAAATAGGAAGCAACTGTTTGCTAACCCCTTTAGTTATGGGGTATAGGCGAGTTCCTGAACCGCCTGCTAAAACAATACCTTTCATGTTCAATCTTTGTTTTAACATGCACTATCGTCTGCACTCGGCATAGTTAAAATAGACTTTGCTCTGCACTCGTTTGCGCGATAGTTCATATTATTATTTGTTCTGGCAGGCAGTATCGAACTGCAAACTTTCGTTTCACCTGTGCTGCCAGAAATCCATATTTATAGTCTGCCGTCCACTATGCTGCGGTCAAGGGTACACTTCACATCGAAAATGACATGCTTGTCTTTGAGAAGGCCTTCTACATTGAGAGCGTCAAACTTCTTGTGTGCCACGGCAGCAATGGCTGCATCAAACTTCTGTGCAGGTAGTTCATTCACTACCTTGATACCATATTCATGTTCCACAATAGCTGGATTTGCCCAAGGATCAAACACGGTAATATTGAGGTTGTACTCCTTCAATGCCTTATAGATGTCAATGACTTTCGTATTACGCACATCGGGGCAATTTTCCTTAAAGGTAAAACCAAGTATGATGATATTGGAATTCAATACCTGAATGCCCTTCTTCAGCATCAGCTTGATAGTCTCAGTTGCTACATACTCACCCATACCGTCGTTCATACGACGACCAGCAAGGATAATTTCAGGATTGTAACCATGACGCTGAGCGCACTGAGCGAGATAATAAGGGTCTACACCAATGCAGTGACCACCAACAAGTCCTGGACGGAAAGGAAGGAAATTCCACTTCGTACCAGCAGCCTCCAACACATCGAGGGTGTCAATACCCATCTTATTGAAGATCTTAGATAGCTCGTTCACAAATGCGATGTTAATATCACGCTGGCTGTTCTCAATCACCTTAGCGGCTTCTGCTACTTTGATAGTAGGTGCAAGGTGGGTACCAGCAGTAATCACACTGGAGTAAACCTCGTTGATGTACTTACCAATCTCAGGAGTTGAACCAGAAGTTACTTTCTTAATGTGCTCTACAGTGTGCTGCTTGTCCCCCGGGTTGATACGCTCAGGAGAGTAACCACCGTAGAAATCAACATTCATCTTCAGACCAGAAACCTTCTCCACGACTGGGATACACTCATCCTCTGTTACGCCAGGATAAACGGTAGATTCATAAACTACCACATCACCCTTGCTGATAACCTTACCAACAGTGGTAGATGCGCCTACCAGAGGAGTAAGGTCTGGATTGTTGTCATCATCAACAGGCGTAGGTACAGCCACGACGTAGAAGTTACAATCCTTAATCTTCTCAATGTCGCTTGTACATATGAAACCGTGGTTGTTAATAGCATCCTGCAGGATGTCATCTGCAACCTCTAAAGTTGCATCATGTCCAGCCATCAGCGCATCGCAACGCTTCTGGTTCATGTCAAATCCCACTGTGGGGTATTTTGTTGAAAACAAACGGGCAAGAGGAAGACCTACATAGCCCAAACCAATAACACAAATTTTAGTCTCTTTCATATTGTTATAAAAATAAATATTTATGTTTCGAAAAAATATAAATACTACAACTCAGGTTGAAGTTTGATAATATCTCGCAGCATTAATGAAGTATACTGGCGAGCTCCTTCATCATTTAAATGCGTTGGATCTTGGAAATAATCCCTATTATTAGATATCTCTTTTGCATTGCAATAATATAAAAACGGTACTTTGTATTGTTCACATAAGTTCATTATCGAAGAGTAATATGACGGGATAGAACTTCCTTTGTATTTGGGTGAAACGCAACAAAAAACCGCGATTCCCTTCTGTTTCGCCAACATAATGAATTGCTCAAAATAATGCATTTTGATACTATCAATATGCTTTTCAGTGCCAATGTCAGATTTTTCAATCTTGGGTTCCCAATTCATTGTGTTGTATAGTGGCATATATCCTTTGGGATAAGTCGTAATCGGGTGAAAATAATTACCTAAGACTCTCAAGCAAGTAGTATTAAAGCGATACAGGTTTGAACACATCATCAATCTCGTCTTTGGCTCAATTGACCAAAACAATGAATCTATACCGGTTTCGTGATAGTATGGCTTTAAATAATTTAAATACTTAACATTATCATCTTCATAAATATCATAATCTGAGATATCATATATTATAACTTTCGGCTCGTAACGAGATGTTATCATTCTTAGGAAACCATAACTCAAGATTATTCCATTACCATCCTCACCTGTGTTATAACATGAAAGGCCTAACGAATCTTCAATTATTTCTGGGACATAATGGTGTTTCGCTCTTGATGACCCAAATATCAGGACATCTTCGTTGGATTGTTTGCATACATAATAGCGACTCCTGATTCCTCCACCTTTGGAGTGGTCATTAAGATACTGACAAACGATACCCCACGTAATATCAATCGCAATAATGGCCAAGAAGAATAATAGCAAATTCCTAATGAATATCTTCATATCATGCCCCATTTAAAAACTAACATATATAAACTGACCACTATCCAAGACTCCTAATGTCAATACCATACTAAACAATAAAACATAAATACACCATCGAGTAACTTTGTTACTCAAGAATCTGAGCCTGGCACTGAGATATTCGTCTTTTATATCTTTGAATAATAGCATCAGAAGTCCTGTAACTATGATAATAAGTTTATCAAATTCTAAAGCGGCCAATCCTGCGGTTCCTTCTGAAGAAAACATCTGTCCTATAAGACCAATGGACTCACTAATGTTTGGCATTCTAAAAAACACCCAAGCAACGTTAACAAGCAAGAACGTAATACCTATCCTTATGACTTTAACTGTCCAGTTATGCCCTTCATACTTTTGCCATCCCAATGCCTTTTCAACAATCTGGAATACGCCATGCATACAACCCCAAACAATAAACGTCCAGTTGGCACCGTGCCAGATGCCGCTCACAAGGAAGGTGATAAATATGTTCCAATAGGTTCTGGCCTTACTGCAACGGCTACCGCCAAGAGGTATATAGACCTGCTGTGTGAGCCATCGTGTCAAAGATATATGCCATCTACGCCAAAAGTCCGTGATACTGACTGCAAGGTATGGCCTGCGGAAGTTATTTATCAAGTTAAAGCCCAATGTAGCTGCAATGCCTATTGCCATAAGCGAGTAGCCAGCAAAGTCACAGTAAATCTGCAAAGTGTAGAAAATGCTAGCCACAAAACAGGTTAAGCCATTGTAATGAATATAGTTGGCATATACGGTATCCACGAACAGCCCCAAACGGTCTGCTATGACCAGTTTGATAAACATACCCCAAAGGAGCCATTTCAAGCCCTGCCTGGCCTGATCGTAATCAAATTTGTGTGGGTTCTTAATCTGAGGTAGCAATTCATCTGCCTTGCTAATAGGACCGGACATCACCTGTGGGAAAAATGACACAAATAAGAGGTAATCCAACAGATTCTTCTCAGCCTTTACCCGTCCATGATACACATCTAGCATATAACCTACGGCCTGAAATGTGAAGAATGAGATTCCAACTGGTATAGCCCAATTCAAACCAGGTAAAGCAAACTGCAATCCTACAGAAGCAAGACCATCACTAATGCAGTCATTAAGGAAGTTGTAATACTTGAAAACCAGCAATGGCAGTAACCCAAGCAGTGCAAAAAGCCAAACTAAATGCTTCCTTTTAGAACCTTGAACCTTGGAACCTACATCCTTTTCCAAAATTTGCCCCCCCCCAGTACGTCACTAACGTGACTCCTAAAAGCACCAAGGCATAGCTCGGTTTCCAATTCATATAAAGCAAGTAGCTCACTACAAGAAGCAATGCCTTGCGCCATGTATTCCACTTGACCGGAATTAGCCAATAGAACACAAAAATAAGCGGAAATATGAGCCAGAAATTAAAGGAGGTAAAGGACATGATTACAATTAGAGATTAGCTTTATACCATTCGATTGCCTCGTTAAGTCCCCGAGCAAAATCATATTGCGGGTCGTAGCCTAACAGACGTTTAGCCTTGCTGATGTCTGCATTCGAGTGCTTGATGTCACCCTTACGGTCAGGACCATAGATTGGTTCAATGTCCTTTCCCAATGCTTTTACAAGGGTCTTATAGATATCATTCAGATATTCACGACCACCGTAAGCTACATTGAAAGCTTCGCCACTTGCCTCATCTGGGGCAAGACATGCCTTTAAGTTAGCTTCGATGACATTCTCAATATAGGTAAAGTCACGACTCTGCTGACCGTCACCGTTGATAGTGGGGCGCTCATCATTCAGAAGCTGTTTGATGAACTTTGGTAATACAGCTGCATAAGCACCATTGGGATCTTGGCGACGACCGAAGACGTTGAAATAGCGCAGGCCAATGGTCTTTAAGCCATAATGTTTGGTGTACTGCTTTGCCCATTCTTCGTCGCAACGCTTGGTAAGTGCGTAAGGGCTCAGAAGATTTCCTTCTATACCTTCCTGCTTGGGCAGGTGAGCTTCATCACCATAAACGCTACTTGAAGAAGCATAGACGAAAGTCTTCACCCCGTTTTGACGTGCAGCCTCCATCATGTTCAGTGTTCCCTGAATATTGTTAGCACAATAGAACAAAGGCATTTCAATGCTACGGGGGACACTTCCCCATGCAGCCTCATTCAGAACATAGTCAACATCCTTACAGGCGGCCATACAAGTATATAAATCCTTGATATCACCTTTCAGGAAGGTATAATTAGGATTATCCTTGAATAAATCCACATTGGCCTGTTTTCCTGTACTCAGGTCATCCAAGCAACGCACACGATAGCCCATCTTCAAGATGGCCTCACAAAGATTGGAGCCAATGAAACCTGCTCCACCGGTAACAAGGAACAAACTGTCCTTCGGAAATTGTAATTCTGTGTATAACATAATATATGCTTTATGTCTAAACTGTTTTATTTTAATATTTCTTTTGCCCTATCCAATGCTTTGCGTAACGCATCTTCACATTCTGGGCGAAACCAAACCTTGGTTTTCATCTTCTCCATCCAATCTGCATCCTTGAAATGTATTGAAAGGATTGCATAAGGATAAAGGCAATTTACTACGTCACCACCCGTTGACACCGCCCAGTTTCCATAAACAGAATCTATATCAGCTTGAATGTTGAAGTAGTGGAACTGTTCTAATACTTTCTTCGTTTCCATGTTATATTTACTTTTGCTGCCAACCAGGCTGGCGGTACGGCCATGTTGAGGACTATAAAAATGTCTGATGTCACTTCTTCTTTATCTTCTTTGTTATAAAAATCAAGAAAAGGATATTCACACTTATATATATGAGATTATTGACACGAGGACGCCCCGCTATATCTGGGATATAAGAAAGAATCCATTGTATGAAGAATATTAATCCTATTAGAAACGGCAACACTACGCACATTCCTAAAAGTGCTCTTTTCTTATTTTTATGATGTATAAATGGCGACAATAATATGTATAATATACATATTAACACCATTAGTATCAAATCAAAACTAGAACATAGTGTATGCCAAAAAGGACTACGTTCTGCAACGGGGAAGACTATAGACAAGGCATCATGAGATTCTTCCGTCTTTGCTATTTCTGTCTTTTTTATATCCTTCTTATTATTAGCAATTTCTTCCACCAACTTCTGTTCTCTTGCCTCTGATGTTGTCGAAAATGTATTCTGAAATATATCTGACACTGCATTGAATACTGTCCAACGGTTTAGCGCATTAACCATCATCCTATCTAGTTCCTGAGAAACAACTCTATCCTTGGCATATTTGAATCTGGCATCCTCTAAACTAGTTATATAATCCAATTTGTAAGACTGAACGAAATAGTAAGAGAAACCACAATAATTATCTACAAGCAGAAAAAACAAAAATACCAATATAGAGATCGTCATCTTTTTGGGCATAGACACGGCCTTGCTCTCAAAGAATTCAAGAATCTTTTTGATTAATTCACCCATAAAAGTAAAAAATCAGCGATAGTATGAAAATGGGACAGTTACTGAAATGACCCCCAAAGTTTGGACGATTAAACAATAGAAGCTGTAAGCATATTCAGCAAAAACACCAGGTTGGAATTACATTTTTTGGTCGAGGTTTCGACCTTTCTCTTCATGCTCGAAGTTCGGGATGAACTCCTTGATAGCCTCAACCACCTGTGCCTTGGTGAAGTCCTCCTTCTGGAAGATGCCTTCCAACTTCTCGAAGAACCCGTTCACCTCAGCCATTTCATGGCGAGTGGTCTGGCAGACCACACCCAGGGCAGCGAAGCGCTGCATGTCGATTTTCTCTCCAGGAACGAAAAACTCTTCAAAAGACTTCTCCCCCGTCGTATCGCTTGTGAAATACCTTACTGGATATTTCACGGTTTCAGGTTTCAGAGTTTCAAGTTTCAGGTTGGAGGCCTTAACCTTAGCCTCATCATCGCTAGAGCACGGATCTTTCTCCAGTCCATTGGCCGTCACGAACTTGTCGCAGATCGAAGAGAACGTCAGCATCTGGTCTTCGCCCAACTTCGGGAAGAACACTTCGCCCCCATTGCCCAGAATACAAGCCAGCATACATATCTGACCGCTCTCCTCGGGCGAAACAAAGTAACGCTTCACATCGCTTGGTGCAGCCAGCGGCTGCTTCTTCTGCAAGCGATGAATCCATCCGTCAGGCAGCGAACCGTTGCTGAAGGCCACGTTCGCAAAGCGAGCAGTTGTCACCTTAAAGTACTTGTTGTAAGCCATCACCAAGTCCTCCATGATGCGCTTGGATGCTCCCATAATATTCACAGGATTTGCAGCCTTATCCGTACTTACGCAGAAGAAATGCTTGGGAGGATAGACTGTCAGCAAGTCCATCAACCTCTTGGCCTTGATGTCGTTATTCTCGATCAGTGCCTGCACACTATACCTATCCTTCTCCGAGCGCACATGCTTATGAGCAGAGAAATTTGCCACAATATCAAATCCCTCTTCCTCGCGGAAGATGCGCTCAAAGATAGGATCTGCAAAGTTCAACGTGTAGCAACGGAACTCATCCGGAACGAACAAGCCCTGAGTAGAGCGCACATCACGCACCAGTTCTGCCAGTCCGTTCTCGTTGAGGTCAACGACCACTACGCTTTGGGGTTTGAACCGCAAGATGGCCTTGATGAAGCTGGAGCCAATGGAACCTGCCCCACCAATCACGCATACCTTCTTACCCTTGATTTCCTTGGAAAGCGTCTCTTTGTTCGCCTGGATGTCCGGCTCAAACATACTGACAGGGCGGAAAGTTACACTGTCAGCAATAAATTTATCTAAATTAAACATACTCAATCTTTACAAATTGGTAAATATAAACTGCATCAATCGTAAGTCTGCATATGCTATCTCATAAACAGATGATGCATCGGCATCAGTAGGATTTTGGTTATGAATACCCTCAATGATTGGAAATGCAATTTTTTCCAATTGGTTAAAGGTAGAGTTAACTTCCTGCCTCAAATTTAGATCCGCTTTGTTTGCCAAATAACGTTTGACTGCAAATTCAAAGGCTCCTGAGGCCTTAGCATACTCTATCAACTCATTGTCAAATTTTCCCATAATTACTTATCTATGTTAATGATTCTGCTCTTCTTCAATTCTCGGATCAACTTCTTCGACTAAAATTGTTCCCTTTTTTAGTTTTATCTTTAGCCCTTTGTCGTTCGTATTATGCTCAGGACATAAGGGCGTAATATACGTTACTCCATCTAACAGGACATGGCTGCCGTGAGAACGATAATCGTCAAGCGACTCATCAAGCTCTTTTCCTTCCACACGACAGTTTATCTGGTGTTGTTTTAGTATGTCTCTGCATATTGCTACTGATTTTTCATTCTCATCATTCCATATAGCCTGCCCACATTCAGCACAATAAATACCTCCCGTCTCATGAGTAAATGCAATCCAGTACTTCGTCCAAGAATTACTAAAATTTCCGTTAGGATGGTGGTTTGATGTTCCTTCCATATTAACCACGTCAGTGTCCTTATCCAACACAAGGATCTTCGGCTCTCTATGTTCCTTCAGGAATTCCTCCCTTGCTGCTATAAGCTTTATTGACATCATATTCAAGATAATTTGAAAAGTAATGCTATTCCTATATTACCCTAAAGGGCAGATGTGCCAAGTTCTATCGTTTATCCTCCGATTATGCTCAGATTATACTCTGATATATGAAGGATAGCCATATTCCTGATAGCATTCGCTCTGCAGAATTTCCTTATGCCCTTCTTCAAGAAGTTTTCTCGATTCCTCGTCAATATCGTATTTCATGATGTCCTCATATATCCATTGCAAGGAATACTCAGGACTATACATATCATCGAAATAACAGAAGTGCTCATCATCCACAAAGTGATTTACCATGGACTGCAACAGTTGGAGATACAGCATAACGGCTTGCTTATACATGCCTACCGCCAGAATCTCCTTTATCTGCATCCTCGCAACATCATTGATCTCGTCAGCAATCTTGTTGCAATCCTCATCAATGTTCCGAGGATTAAATATCGCTTCGTATTGTGGATTAAGTTGGATCATTGTATTCTCTAATCAAATTTCAAGTAAGACTTGATAATATGTTTCAAGACCGCAGCAGACGTGTATGCAGCATACTCTTGATACTTGTCACATTTCTCTTTTGTTCCAAAATCTGAAACAGATTTCAGTGATGCTGTATATATTGGGCGCGGCTTAAAACCTTTTGCAGAGGCATAGAATAACCCATAAGACTCCATTTCTATTCCCAACAAATTACGATCATGAGCCTTTAGGTCATCAACAACCTTCTTACAGGCAATGACTGCTGGAACTGAGGCCATGGGACCTTTGTGTATTTGCAACTTAGTATTTGGCTTTCCTGCATCTGAAGGGAATGCCTCACTAATTTCATACAACAGTTGCTTTTCGTCCATTAACTTGGTAATAATGTTCTCAAAACCAGCATCGAGAACTTCATGACGGTAGTCTGGCATAAAAAGGTGATTTTCCTCATCCTTTTCCTTTATTTTTCCATTAGCAGCATTCCATACCTCTGTAGCAACAAGCACATCTCCATATCCAACACCATCTTCTTTAACCGCAGCAGCAATTCCCGTCATAAAGAGATACCGAGGATGGAAATTGGCAATAACTTTTGTAGTAAGCATGGCAGCGGCTGTTGATGCCATTAGTTGTTGATAGCAGGTTACCACCCGGATTGATTCTCCAGAATTGACTTTTATCTCCGTAGTATAGTAGGTGGTGGTGTCATCACCTTCCAACTCAATAGCATCCCAGTTATCGCTAAGGATCCTTTTTAACTGTTCGTTTTCAGGTTTCTTTAACGCAGTAATAATAGCAACATCAAAGTCATATGGATTCTTTAGTGGTCTCATGCGACTTAACAGTTTTAGATATTCAATTTTTCCACGAACCTGTGCCTTCCAAGTTTCGCTATTGTCCTCATATTTAATAAGGCCCTCACCTAAATATTCCTTGAATTTCGCATCATCATCTTCTACGTCGGAATACTGTGTAATTCCGAATATAGACAGCGGTTTGTTTATTCTTCTATTCTTAGATAAGCGTTTCAAAAGATTATACGCATTTTCTGGAGAAGCATCGTCACCAAACTCCTCCGGTATGTATAAATCAAGCAGAACCATTTCATATTGGTCAGCGATCATTGAAGCCTCTGCCTCTCTGGTTCCTGATACGACCTTAACTTCACACCCGCAAGCTCTTACGTGCTCTTTCAACGAATGTGCCTTTTTGTCCGTATCCTCAATTATCAGTACTTTTAGCATTTTCAATTACTTCTGACAACTTTGTTTTCCAAACATTACTATTGGACTGGTAAAAAATGTAGCCCTTATATATATTGGAGAACATATTCTTGAGTTCTATATCCATAGTTTCAATTGTTACATCCTGTATTTTATCATATTGGGTAATGACATAACAGGGAGTTACAATTTTTTTGCTCTTCATCCGCCGCATAATTCTTCGTCCTCCATCTTCAAACATCTGCTCTCCATCCTCGCCCTCACTTTTTTCGAAGATTGGAAGTGTCATATCAAGCAATATCAAATCATAGGCATTACCTAACACCTCTGTTACGCCTTCAGAATATGAACGTGCTAATTTCACATCAACACCTACAGTCGTTGATAAATAATAGATAATGTCATCAGACTTGTACTTCTGATCTTCAACAAGCAAAATCCTCATAAGGTTTATACTATTAATGGTTGTTTGTTTATACGAATAGAAACTACAAAACGATGGTTTTCAAGCTTAACATCAAACTCATTATCAGGATTTCCGAAAGAGTTTTTTGTAATAATCATCATTCTAACAATACCCGTTTTCCTGTCTGAATGGGAAACACCTTGCTCTAAATGCTTTGAGGCATTGGCCTTCCTCTCTTCAATAACTTCTAAGATTTTTGCCTCGTCTTCCCTGTCTACCAGATTGGAAAAAATGATATGTAGATAGGTGTTATCTTCTAATATATCCATTCTTGCATCCAAACTTTTTTGGTTATGTTTACGCTCCAAAGCATAGTTGCAAGCATTATTAAACATATCAGAAAACATATCATACAATGCTATGAAATGAGACCTATGATAGAAAATAGTATCAGCTTTGATGCTTTCATTCACATGAAGTTGTCTCTGATGAACACTATTGACGTAATTTAGACTAGTAACATATGCATCCTTAATCTGAAAATCAAAGTCGGCAGTATTCTTTAGTTGGAACCAATCCTTTACAATATCAACATCTCTGTTAAACATTGTTTTGCAGTCAACTATGACGTTGTGGAACTCAGAATTATAGTGTTCTGAAAACAAGCCACAAACATCTTGGTCGAGTTGGTCGAGCGCATGCGTGCATTTATCAGAGAATTCATCAAGTCGTCGTTTAGCTTCCATGAGACAAATAGAAGTATGCTTCCATAGTTTGTCGAATATCAATGAAATCATCTCAGAAAAGCTAGTCTTAGCAGGTAATTCTGAGTAGGCCTCCAATATAACATCATTGATTATATCTTCATTGAAATTAAAGACTCCATGCTGTTTCTCAGCTTTCTGTTCCGTCTGAATCTGAATAAACTCATCCTTAACAGAAAGAATATTCTTGTCTATGACCCTTGTAAACGTATCAATGAATGACTTAATTTTATTACGTCCACTATAATTGAGATCAAATTTCACTTCTGACCAATAGTGATCAGGTGAATATGATTCAGCAGTATCCTTGCGCGTTACTAAATCATATGCCTCAAAACTATGACGAAGTTGATTCATCAACGTGCCATGACGGATACGTGTGCTTAAGAAAAATTCCAAGCCGAACTTTGGATCGTACAAGAACTTGTCACGAACAGCATAAAAAATACGGAAGAACAAAGTCCTACGCATTTTTTCAACATCTGCCGAAGTAATAAAGTATTTTGATTCGTCATCGGCATCATCCGAAACAAACTCATGAGAATCATCACACAACGCATCAACATTCAAGAAGAGATCATAATAGGTATGAACATCTTCTAGCTCCTTTTTTCGTATGGCATTGACATCTGCATAAATTTTGCTCTCATCCACTTTTCTAGTAAGAGCTTTTATCTGTTGTTGCTGAATAATTTCTGATATCTCCCGAGAAATACGCTTGCTTTGATTTACCTCTAATAGTTTTTTGCATATTTTCAAGCGCTCTTCATAAACCAACTGAGAAGACTTTAAAACATCAACATGTTGCCACAGAACTTGAAGGTCGCAGACGTCAGACAAGAAATAAAGCATCTTTTTATTGTTCTTATCTATATTCAACTCAGAGGCTTTTTTGACACCCATATTTTCCAAGAAAGTCAGATAAGCATCAAACCGTTCATAGTCGGGCATATCTGTCATCGTCCTGAAAATAGACATATCCAATGGATATTGCTCCATCAAGTCGAAACTGTCTGATATTGTATCTTCTATTTCTGGTCTGCGTCTTACATCAATCGCTCTATCACTGATTGTTTTATCCACATAGAAGGTTAATGCCTTATCATATTGTTTACTGGTAAGCAAAGTATTATAAATATATGAAGCTATACCATTCTGTAAATATGCTGGCAGCTGTTTTTGTTCAAGCACAAGAAGCAGTTTGTCCACTGATATATTATGATTTTCAAATGTCTGAAGTGGACACATCTCAGGAGTATATAGGCTCTCTATCAAGTGATGGAACTTTTCGTCAGTTAACTTGCAATAATTCTTCCATTGTGAAATATAATCTTCTTTAGTATTTCCAATGTATTTTGAGGAATCATAAAACGACATCGTAGGAGAATATCGCCAGCAATTGTCATGTAACTGATCTAGAAACACATTCTGATAATTCTGTGCAAAGAAATATAGTGTCCTAAGTTCCAAAATGAAATTCAACGAATAACTAACTCCAAGTACAGCATTTGTACCGCCCATTTTTTCTTTATTATAACAGAGCATGGCAATCATACTTAGCAGAATCTGGCCTGCTAACGTCTTGTTATCCAATCCATAATCGACATCGTCTGCGGACTGAGAATAAGATACCGACTTTGCTAAGAGAATACTGGTATTGACATCTCTAGGGTGACTCTGGATGTATTTGAATCCTTTTTTCCAAAGATTAGCAAAATCGCCTGAATAATAATACTGCTGTAATTCAATATTTTCATCATCCAATGTAGAAGATGCGCATGGAAAATATTCCAAAGCACACCACCTCTGCAACATGTTGTCAGTAATCAGTTGGTTAATCTCAATTATATAGCTCTTGAATCTTTCACTTGAGATTGTTTCTTTAGATAAGTGGCGCAAACTCACCAACATACACTCATACATGTCGATAATAGATGAGTTCATGGAAAGTGATAACCAATTTTCGGTTTCCAATTCATCAAAAGGGCAACAATATGACTTGTAAAACTGCTGTAAATTCTTACTCTTGATACCTGTTTCTATAACACTTCGAACATTCTTCTCACTGCGGCTATTGTCATCAGGATTGAAATTTAATGTATTGTGAGTATGCCTTAAAATGAAGCGCAATTTGTTTGATATTTGTTTTGTGTCTAGCTTTTCAAAATAATTTGAATATGCATCATCGTCATTCTTTAATTTCAAAATTGCCAATTTCATTCGTTCAGCCCACAAAGAGCGACTCATCTTGTCGATATTACCAATAAGTTCTTCTGCATTTTTATATTCTCCGCGCAGTAAGCTATCGTAAGTTTGGTTCCTGAAATCAACGTATTTTTGAATAAACGTAGCGTGATATCTGAAAAGATAGAGGAGAATCCCGTAGATATCAACTGCATCTTTTTCTACATTGTAGCCACTTCCGAAAACACTCTCCAAATTATTTCGTTTCAGGTAAGACAAAGACAACAACCCCCTAAAGGTAGGCGAAACCACCTGCCTTATACGCTCCAACTCTTCTGGAGTCTTATTAAGAATCAAAAGAGCGATAACCTTATAATTATCGTACCTTGAACTTCGAATTTTTGCTTCTAATTCTAATACCTCCTGGGGTTTGTTACTCATGCGTGATAAAAAAATGAAATTCTATAAATGCTTTATTAAGAACTCTAAAAATGACTTTGGGATATCTGACAGTTCAAAGTTCACATCCAACTGTGTCACCTTACGGATTGCAGTCACCCTTTTATCCTCAACTGATACGTTTTCGGTCTTCTTTGTACGAGTGATATTCTGCTTCATGATGAATTGAACTAAGAAATAAGAGCTAAGAAGTAAGAGATATTTAAACCTCTATTTCCTTGCATTTTTCAAAATTTCTTTGTAAATTTGCCGTGACTAAGTGAGTCGCGCTGTCCTGACGAACGAAAATATTTTGACATCTTGCATAACGTCTCTAAAGACCTGATTTCCATATATTTCCCTACAGATTTCAGTTGTTTGGGATATGTTTGGGGAAAATCGATTTTCGAAATCGCCTTTCAACTGATATTCAGAGAGTTAAGCCCTGCGAGTAGTACTGATGATGAACCTATTAACCTACTAACCTATCTCCGTAAGATGGAAGAAGGGCCAGGGACTATCCAGGATGTGATGAGGGTAATGATGTTATCGTTCAAACACATTCTGGATAGTCAGAGGCAAAAGTCAATAACAGGAGATGAATCCTAAGATCGATTAGAAGTCGAGGGTGGATTCGGGGAGCCAATCGGTATTGAATGAGATGGCAGTAATGGCATCGCCAGAATACATCTTACCTGTGAGCCTGGTGATGCGGTTACGCTTGAACTGCACATCTTTGACCATTTTGCTGAATAGCACCTGGTTATTGGCATCCAACGTCTCGATGGTGACATCCATCGTCTCCTCATCGGTGGCGAGGAAGAAGTTAACGGTCATATTGGTGGTCTCTCCTACCCCTTTCGTCGTTTGGGTATTGACACTAAAACCTGTATCTGTTGTCGCAAGACCTGTCATCGGGTTGAAACTCATACCACCCTTTGAGAACGTGAAGCGGATGGTGCTCAGGTTCGCCGGGCGTCCATCGGTCGAGAGGACGATGAGGCGAGAGACGATACGGCTAAGGGTGGCGCTGAGATCCAAAGGAGTGGAGTCTTCCACCGTAACACTTTGTGTATAGACAAAGGTCTCACGCGAACGACCTTCCTCGAAGACAGCTTCAGTCAGGCTGTTGAGGAGCACCGGGCTGTCACTGCCGTAGCCCATTACCACCATGGTATAAGTGCCATAAGGGAGTGAGAGGCTAAACTCACCAAAGGTGGTATAGGTTGTATTGTTAGAGCGGCTCTGTGTAACGCTGTATCGCGGCGTTCCATCTGTCTCGTAGAATGCCAGTGTGATACTTTTCACGCCTGTGTAATCAGCAGCTGCTGTGGCAGCTCTTGTTACGGCAAAATCCTCCTGGCTGATGGAGAAGTCGTTGACATGCACAGAGACTTGCGCTGTTTTTTCACTTACGGCAACATCGTTACCTGTTTCTAACTCTTGACCGCAGCTTGCGGTGAGCAGCACAAGGGCTGCCATGAGAAGGTGATTTTTCATTTTAATCACTGATTTAAAAAATAATTAATTAATAATAAATAAAATAGGGTTAAGAGTCGCCACATACGGCAACATTCAGAACCATAAGGGAGTTTGTGTTTAGAATGTGTAATAATAGGTATCGTCCCAGGTGGTGTCAATCAAAATAGTGCTTGTGATTGAGTGGGTAGTGGTATTTGTGCCTGAGAACAAGGGACCGGAGACACATGATATGCAGTTTTGTTTCATCGCAACATCGAATTCTTTTTCGAGAAGGACTGTGTTATCTGTACTGTATGCGGTAACCACCAGATGAATGGTACCTTCCGCGTCGTGCAGGAAGGTATAGAGGTCGAATTGCTTCAGGCCTTGAGACACATCAAAGGAAACGGTCTGGATGCTGTTGACACTGCCAAAACCCGTCTTGGCATTGAATGCGCCAGAGCCCCCTTTGTATTGGAACTGTAGGCGTGTGACATTCTCCGGGTAATCGTCTGTCACGATGAAACGACAGAGAGAAACGATGCGCCGCAGGGATAGTGAGAGTGTCCGAGGTTGGTCTGTGACGGTTACTGTCTGATAAGCCAGAAACGTGTCTGAGAACCCTTGTGCGTTGGTCCACTTGACCTTGGTAAGATCCGTCATCGTGGGGTTCCCTTTGCTGCTATGCGCCACCGCCACTAGTTGATAGTCACCGACCGGCAGTTGGAAATAAGCGGTTCCGTATTCAGCATCACCCGACACCTGATTGACTTGCTTAATACGCGTGCCGCCCATGTCATAGACAGCATAGTTGAGACGTGTGCTTGCCTCGGAAGGTGCAGCGCGATTGGCTGCGACAAATGGGATCTGCTCTAACTGGAAGATACTGACAATCAGGTTCGCATTCGCATGATTGGAAGTAGCTTTTTCCTGCGTTGCCTCTTCTTCCACCATGGGCGCCTCACAAGAGAGGCAGAACAGCGAAATGAAGAGGAGAAGCCATGTGTTTGTCCAGTTGTTGATGTGTTGATCTCTGATTGTGGAAGGATTCATTGTATTGTGTGTGTTCTTTCATACTAATCTCTCTTAAAAATATCCCGTGTATAAACCTTATCAGAAACATCATCCAGTACCGGATCATATCGGTTGGCGATGATGGCGTGTGAGAGTGCTTTGAATTTTCCCAGGTCATTCACCACCAAACTACCGAAGAAGGTGGTGCCATCTTCGAGGGTCGGCTCATAAATAATGACCTTAGCGCCCTTGGCTTTCACACGTTTCATCACGCCTTGGATGGAGGACTGACGGAAGTTATCGCTATTGGACTTCATGGTCAAACGATAAACACCAATGACGCACTCCTTCTCGGCAGAGGCATCGAAGTCACCACGGTTGTAGTAGTCGTAATAGCCAGCCTTCTTGAGCACCTGATCCGCGATGAAGTCCTTGCGGGTGCGGTTGCTCTCGACAATAGCGGACATCATGTTCTGCGGCACCTGAGCGTAATTGGCCAGCAACTGCTTGGTATCCTTAGGCAGACAATAGCCACCGTAACCAAAGCTGGGGTTGTTATAATGTGTACCAATGCGAGGGTCCAAGCAAACGCCTTGGATGATGGCCTGGGTATCGAGACCCTTCATCTCAGCATAGGTATCGAGTTCATTAAAGTATGACACACGGAGTGCCAAGTATGTGTTAGCGAAGAGCTTGACAGCCTCTGCCTCTGTACTGCCCATGAAGAGCACGGGGATACCCTTATCAAATTCACCATTCACAATTGACAATGAACAATGATGATCATCCTTGGAGTGGGCTATAGCACCTTCAACGAGAAGAGAGGCGAAGGTGTGTGCGGCCTCTTCGAGTGCGGGCTCATCATAGCCCACGATGATACGAGAGGGGTAAAGATTATCATAAAGAGCCTTGGATTCGCGAAGGAATTCGGGGGCGAAGATAATCTTAGGGGTGACCACCTTGAACGAGCCATCTGCCTGACGCTCACGATAGCTGTACTTCTCACGTACGCTGGCTGTATAGCCCACGGGGATGGTACTCTTAATCACCATCACCGCATTGGGATTCACGCTCAATACGAGGTCAATGACATCCTCGATGTGGTGTGTGTCGAAGAAGTTCTTGACAGGGTCATAGTTAGTGGGCGCAGCGATAACTACGAAATCGGCATCCTTATAGGCTGCTTTACCATCCAACGTAGCCGTCAGTTGCAGCGGTTTCTCTTTCAGATAGTTCTCGATGTATTCGTCCTGAATAGGGGAAATCTTGTTGTTGATCTTTTCCACCTTCTCAGGAATCACATCCACCGCCGTCACCTGATGGTGCTGGGCTAAGAGCGTTGCTATGCTCAAACCTACGTAGCCAGTGCCGGCTACTGCAATTCGGATATTTTGATAATCATTCATAGTTCAAATGATTATTGAATTCGTTAAACGTTGAAAAATCAGATCTTACGAATCAGGGAGACGAAACGAAGGAGATGGGGGTTGGAAAAGTTTTCTTGTCTCGCCAGTTCCTTGGCCTCTTTACGGTACTCACTGTCCTTCGTGCTCACGAAGAGGGCACCATACAGAAGCGTCAAAGTTTCATCATCGACAGGTGCGGCAGCGTCTTGCTGGATACTCTTGATATGTCTTTTCACGATGGCATTGTATTGTGTCTTCCCTTCACGGTCATAGCGGAGGGCGGCACAGAGAAGCATCAGGGCATCATACTGAGTGCGCCATTTCTCGTTCGCTATCTGCATGTGACGATAGAGATAGAGCAAGTTCAGTTTGCGCATATCCTCCTGACGAGCCTCCTCGTCACCATGATAGCCATTCACTTTATGTTCAAGGACCGTGAAGAGCGTTTCCTGCACATGACTGATAAAGTCTCTGCTTATCAAAAACGTATCGTCTGAGGCGAGCTTGATATCCTCAAGAGTCTTGTCATACAGATGGATATCCTGGGTGTGGGCGAAGAGTTCTACGGAAAGTGTCAGGCGAACTCCCTTGGAAGTGTGGTTCACAGCAAAGACCTCTGCTTTCAGGTCTTTGAAAGCCCCACTGCGGATGATCACCTCCATGCCCTTGGTCAGTTCCGGAACATGGTTGTGAATGCCAAAACGCTCGCGGCGATCCAGACAGATATTGATGAAACGCTGCATCATCGAATCAGAAATCACCGCACTGCGTCCATCTTGTTCCCGATAGCGGAACAGTCGCATGCGTCCTTGATTCCATGGTTCCTGTAAGAGATCCTGAAGCTGTTTTTCCGATGTCCGAAGAAACACATAGCGCCGCAATGCACGACGTATCTCATTGTTCTCCTGAGAGCCTGTGCCCTCGGTCATCCGTTCCAACACAAGATATGGAATGAAATAATTCACAGGGTCCTCATTTCTGCGGACACGCTCTGCATTGACATCAATCAGTCGCGACTCTATTCTCTGAGGTTCGAGATGTGTCATCACAAACCATTGACACAAATCCTCGAGCGCCGCCCCTTTTTGTTTAGCTATTTCCATATCTTTCCCTTGCCTACAACTCAATATTCAAGTCAGGCAAAACGTTGTTATTCAAATGGTTGAGGCGTATCAACAAGAAATCTTGCTTTCGAAACCTGAAGGAGTTGAGTACCCTTCTTTCCGACCGATAGCCGTACCTGTCTATATTCGCAGTGCAAAGATACGACAATAAAAGAATGTTAACAGCGCAACTGTTGTTAAAGAATCTTAAGACAGCTGTTTTCGTCCATTTAGAACAAAAAAAGTCCCCGATGCCCAAACGGCATCAGGGGACTACATTTTATCCTCAATCAGAGGTGAATCAATACATGTTCACGATTGCTTCGTAAAGCTCCTGCTTGCCGGAAGTCTGCTTGGGTTCACCCACCTTCTTACCGTAAGCGTAAGCCTCTTCGAGGGTCATCTTGCCTTCTTCGAACTTCTTGCCTTCGCCGGCATCGAAGCTGGAGTAACGTTCCTTGACCATTGCGCAGATGGGAGAGTTCTCAATGATGTCAGCTGCGCTGAGGAGAGCGTGAGCCATAGCATCCATAGCAGCGATGTGAGCGATGAAGATATCCTCGGGGTCGGTGCTGTTGCGGCGTGTCTTGGCATCGAAGTTGGTACCACCATCCTTGAAGCCACCACCACGGATGATCTGCATCATAGCCTGTGTCAGCTCATAGTGGTCGATGGGGAACTGGTCGGTATCCCAACCGTTCTGGTAGTCACCGCGGTTAGCGTCGATACTACCGAGCATACCAGCGTCAACAGCGCAAGCGAGCTCGTGCTCGAAGGTGTGACCTGCGAGGGTAGCATGGTTCACCTCAATGTTCACCTTGAAGTCCTTATCGAGGTTGTGAGCCTTCAAGAAACCGATAACAGTTTCTGTATCTACGTCATACTGGTGCTTGCTGGGCTCCATGGGCTTAGGCTCGATGAGGAAAGTACCCTTGAATCCCTTAGCGCGAGCGTAGTCACGAGCCATCGTCAGCATGGTAGCCATGTGCTCCTTTTCGCGCTTCATGTCGGTGTTCAGCAGGCTCATGTAACCTTCGCGACCGCCCCAGAAGACGTAGTTAGTACCACCCAGCTCGATGGTAGCATCGATGGCATTCTTGATTTGCACGATAGCACGAGCTACTACGTCGAAGTCAGGATTGGTGCTGGCACCATTCATATAACGTTTGTTACCGAAGACATTAGCGGTACCCCAGAGCAGCTTGATGCCAGTCTCAGCCTGCTTCTGTTTCAGGTAAGCAACGACTTCCTTCAGGTTCTTCTCATACTCCTCAACGGTAGCAGCCTCAGCAACGAGGTCCACATCGTGGAAGCAATAGTAGTCAATACCTAATTTCTGCATAATCTCAAAGCCAGCGTCAGCCTTGTCCTTTGCAGCCTGAACGGGATCAGCAGCTGTGTTCCAAGGGAAGGACTTAGTGCCACCACCGAACTGGTCAGCGCCCTCAGCACAGAGGGTATGCCACCAAGCCATAGCGAATTTGAACCAATCGCTCATCTTTTTGCCCATGACAACGCGGTCACGGTCATAGTAGCGATAAGCTAAAGGATTTTTGCTCTCCACGCCTTCGAACTTGATGGCGGGAATCTCAGGAAAGTACTGTTTCATTGTTTGTTTATTGAGTTAAAGGGTTTAAATGATGTTTGATGGATGAGGGTCCATAAGAGCCGCCGTAAAACGGCGACCTACATGAAAAGGGCTGATGGATGAGGGTTGAGGGCCAAGAGCCGAGAACCGAGGGTCAAGAGCCGAGGCCGGGGTCAAGGATTCAGATGGGAGAGCCAGCGCTCATAAGCTTCGCGATAAGCGGGCTGGTCCTTAGCCACCGGCTCAATGACCTGCAGTTTCTTAAGGGATGCGAAGGCTTCGCGATGATCAGCATAGATGCCTGCCCCCATGCCTGCACCACGAGCTGCGCCCACACTGCCATCCGTGTCACATAACTCGATGGTTGCTCCCGTTACACCCGCAAGGGTATCACGGAAGATAGGACTCAGGAACATATTGGCCTTACCGGCACGGATTGTCTTTAGTTCCATACCCATCTGCTTCATCACCTCCATGCCATAGGCGAAGGAGAAGACAATACCTTCCTGCGCTGCGCGTAGGAGGTGTGCCTGTGTGTGGGTATTAAAGTTAATGCCATGGATGCTCGCCCCCACTTCCTTGTCACAGAGCACACGCTCTGCTCCATTGCCAAAGGGCAAGATGGAAAGACCGGCGGCACCGATAGGAGCCTGAGCAGCCAAATCATTCATCTCAGCATAGCCAATACCCGTAGGAGCCACATTGCGGCGAGCCCAAGAGTTCAGGATACCCGTGCCGTTGATGCAAAGAAGAACGCCTAGGCGAGGATCCTTTGTAGTATGGTTGACATGAGCAAAGGTATTCACACGACTCTGGGGGTCGTAGCCCACACGTCCGAGAACGCCATAGACCACACCGGAAGTACCAGCAGTAGTAGCAGCCTCGCCCGGCTCAAAGACACCCAAGGAGAGTGCATTATTGGGCTGGTCACCGGCACGATAGGTAATCGGAGTGCCAGCCTTCAGACCCAATTCCGCAGCAGCCTCAGCTGTCAGTTGTCCCTGCACGCCAAAGGTGGGAACAATATCCGCCAGCATAGAAGCGGGAATGCCATAATAATCCAGCAAGAACTGCGCCGGTTTGTTTTCAGCAAAGTCCCACATCATACCTTCTGAGAGACCACTCACCGTGGTGGCAGCGGTTCCTGAGAGGCGCAACGCCAGGTAGTCACCCGGGAGCATCACCTTGTCAATCTTTGCAAAGAGTTCCAGCTCATTCTCCCGCACCCACGCCAGTTTAGAGGCTGTGAAGTTACCCGGAGAGTTGAGCAGATGGCTCAAGCACTTCTCAGAACCCAGGTCAGCAAAAGCACGTTGGCCATAGGGAACGGCGCGCGAGTCACACCAGATGATAGCCTCACGCAGTGGCTTACCATTCTTATCTACACACACGAGCCCGTGCATCTGATAACTGATACCGACGGCCTTGATGTCCTCACCACGAGCGCCAGACTCCTGCATTACCTTGGCTAAAGCCAACTTGGCATAGCCCCACCATGAATCGGGGTCCTGTTCAGCCCAACCTTGGCGAGCTGCATGGATGGGCGCCTCACTATCCGGAGCAAAAGCTGAAGCAGCACAAGCACCACTTTCTACATCTACGAGCGAAGCCTTTACGCTGGATGAACCTACGTCAAATCCCAAAAGATATTGATGATTCATATCACATCGTTTGTTAGTTTGTTTTTTCAATATGCTGAAAAGCGGGGCAAATGTACTAACTTTTTCTGTTCTATCATCATCTTTTGCTTACTTTTTATCACTTCATCGCATGATTTTACAAAGGACGTTTTAAAATGTTAAATCGCAAGGCGCGCAAGCAAAAAGTAAGCGGAAAGTTTGTAGGAACGCAAAAATAATTCTACTTTTGCCGACGATTTCAAGATTGGTGCGTTAGTTCAGTCTGGTTAGAATACATGCCTGTCACGCATGGGGTCACGGGTTCGAGCCCCGTACGCACCGCAAGAGCCTAGGGCTCTTTTTTGTTTATATAGGCTTTCACCCGTGACCCCATGGGTCAGAGTTCTTTCAACAAGTGAAAGCGACCGAAGGTCGAGCGCGAGCCCCGTACGCACCGCAAGAGCCTAGGGCTCTTTTTTGTTTATATAGGCTTTCACCCGTGACCCCATGGGTCAGAGTTCTTTCGACAAGCGAAAGCGACCAAAGGTCGAGCGCGAGCCCCGTACGCTCAATCATCTTCATCACCCAATTGGGCCATGAGGGAGAGCATTTGGTCACGAAGTTGAGCGGCAGTGATGAAGTCGAGGTCTTTGGCAGCTTTTTGCATCTGTCGGCGCAACAGATCAATGCGTTTACGTAGCTCATCGCGTGTCAGGTATTCCGCCTCCACCTCTGCCGCCATCGGCAACGAAGGTTCCGGCTCGATATATGCCCGTTTGTCACGTTCAGACATGTTCTCATGATTGGCAGCGATGAGGTCCGTCATGGTGCGATCCTTCATAATCTGTGTCGGCGTAATCCCATGCTCCTCGTTGTAATGCAATTGTTTCTCCCGTCTGCGATTCGTTTCATCAATGGTCAGTTGCATGGACTCCGTGATTGTATCGCCATACATGATGGCCTTGCCATGAATGTTACGGGCTGCACGGCCCACCGTCTGCGTCAAAGAACGATGGCTGCGCAGGAACCCCTCTTTATCCGCATCGAGGATGGCCACCAGCGAGACTTCTGGAAGATCCAAGCCCTCACGTAACAAGTTGACACCCACAAGCACATCAAACTTACCCGAGCGCAGGTCATCCATGATCTGCACCCGCTCCAAAGTATCCACATCACTATGGATGTAACGCGTCTGCACACCATGATTCACCAGGTATTCCGTCAGTTCCTCCGCCATACGCTTAGTGAGCGTCGTCACCAGCACCCGTTCCTGCACCTCCACTCGCTGCTGAATCTCCTCCATGAGGTCATCCACCTGATTGGCTGTGGGGCGCACCTCGATGACTGGGTCCAACAAACCGGTGGGTCGGATCACCTGCTCCACGATGATACCTTCACTCTGTGCCAGCTCATAATCCGCGGGGGTAGCGCTGACATAGATGACCTGATGCGTCAGGGCCTCAAACTCCTCGAATTTCAAAGGACGATTATCCATCGCTGCCGGTAAGCGGAAGCCATATTCAACGAGGTTCGTCTTGCGAGCCCGGTCACCGCCATACATCGCTGATATCTGCGGCACGCTCACATGACTCTCATCGATAACCAACAGAAAATCCTCCGGGAAGAAATCCAAGAGGCAATAAGGGCGCGTACCTGCAGCACGTCCATCAAAATAGCGGCTATAATTCTCGATACCCGAGCAATGCCCCAACTCACGAATCATCTCCATATCATAGGTCACACGTTCGTAGAGTCGTTTGGCCTCCAACGGTTTACCTATCTCTTCGAAATACTTCACCCGGGCAGTGAGGTCATCCTCAATCTGATGAATGGCAATCTGTGTCTGTTCCTTCGTTGTCATGAACAGATTCGCCGGATAGATCATATAATCCTGAAACTCCCCGATACGAGCACCCGTCACTGTGTCCACCTCCTCAATGGCATCAATCTCATCATCCCAAAAGGTGACCCGTAGGAGGAAGTCAGAATAAGCCAAAAAGATATCCACGGTATCCCCTTTGACACGATACTCCCCTCGTCCGAGGCTGATATCATTGCGGGTATAGAGCGAATCGTTCAGGCGGCGCAGGAACACATTGCGATCCAGGATCTTACTGCGATGCAGTTCTATCACATTCTCATAGAAAGCTGCAGGATTACCCATGCCATAGATACACGAGACAGAACTTACCACGATGACATCCTTTCGTCCTGACAACAACGCCGAAGTGGCTGCTAAACGCATCCTGTCGATCTCATCGTTGATAGCCAAGTCCTTTTCGATGTAAGTATCGGTGGAAGGGATGTAAGCCTCAGGCTGGTAATAGTCATAATAACTGACATAATACTCCACCGCATTCTGGGGAAAGAAAGCCTTCATCTCACCATACAGCTGAGCTGCTAATGTCTTGTTATGTGAGAGAATCAACGTAGGTTTTCCTACATTAGCAATCACATTGGCAACAGTAAATGTTTTTCCCGAACCTGTCACACCCAATAGCGTCTGTGCAGGCACCCCGCTAAGGATGCCTTGAGTGAGCTGATCAATCGCCTCTGGCTGATCGCCTGTCGGCTGATATTTGGAAGTGAGAATGAAGTCTGGCACGACAATAAAATACTTGGTTGGGGCACAAAGGTACACAAATAGTCTGAATAAAATGGCAATTGTGACACCTTTTTATATTAAAAAGTCTTTTCTCTTTTGGCTGAATCAACAGAAAGCCTTACCTTTGCAGCCGTTTAAGCATTTTCTATGAAAAAATATAGTCTGCTTCTTATCTGCGTCCTCATCAGCTTCGTCAGTTGCGGTGAGTATAACGCTGTGATGAAACAGGGAGATCCCGAATATAAGTACGAGACAGCCAAGGCCTGTTTCGCACGAGGGAAATACACGCAGGCAAGTGAGTTGCTGAACGGTGTAGTGCTGGCATATAAAGGAACCTCCTTCGGAGAGGAGAGCCTATACCTGATGGCGATGAGTCATTTCCTGCACAAAGATTACGACATCGCCGCCACCGCTTTCAAGAAATATTACCAGAGCTATCCCCGTGGTATCTATGTAGAAGAAGCCCGTTATTACAGTGCCTTGTCGCTCTATAACGAGGTGCCCGATCCCCGTTTGGACCAGACCGCCACCAAACAAGCCATCACGGAGATGCAGACTTTTCTGGATTACTATCCCTACACCCGTCTGAAAGATCAGGCACAAGAGATGCTTCAACGTCTGCAGGACCATTTGGTGGAAAAAGAATACCGCTCCGCACAACTGTATTATGACTTAGGTACTTATATTGGCAACTCCACCAGCGGTGGTTCCAATTATGAAGCCTGCATCGTAACCTCTGAGAATGCGCTACGCGATTATCCCTATGCATTGCCGGAGCGTCGCGAACAGTTCCAGATGCTTATCCTACGTTCCCGTTATCACCTCGCCAAACAAAGCGTGGAGGAAAAACGATTGGAACGTTTCCGTCAGACCATTGATGAATACTATGGCTTCGCTAATGACTTCCCCGAATCCAAATATCTGAAAGAAGCCCAAGGCTACTTCACGAAAAGCCAGAAAGCCCTGAAAGGACAACCGATGGAGGAGGATTAGGGTTGAGAGATTAAGGATTAAGGATTAAGGATTAAAGATTATTATATATGGATTACAAGAAAACAAATGCACCGATTAACACGGTGACCCAAAACATCCTCGACCTTTGCGAGGAAACAGGTAATATCTACGAAAGCGTAGCTATTATTGCCAAACGCGCTAACCAGATTAGCGTTGATTTAAAGAACGAGCTCTCCAAGAAGCTGCAGGAGTTTGCCTCCACCAGCGACAACTTGGATGAAGTCTTCGAGAACCGCGAGCAGATTGAGATCAGCCGCTATTACGAGAAGCTCCCGAAGCCCAGCCTCATCGCTACTCAGGAGTTCCGCGATGGTAAGATCTATTACCGCAATCCCTCCAAGGACACTGAGGAGAACGACCTATGATCCAGCGAATCCAGACGGTTTATCTGGCGTTGGCCGCCATCCTCTGTATCGTGTGCCTATGCCTGCCCGTCGGGCAGTTCGTGAGAGCTTCCGGAGAAACTGTGGGAACTCTCTACAACTTATGGGTTTACATCCCTAGCCCATTGGAAGCAAGTGCCACGACAGACGGCAGTGAACTGGTATTGGCCCAAGAGGCAGCTGGAACACACTCCTTTGCGCCATGGGCTCTATTTGCCTTATTGGTGCTCGTTGCTGGCGCCCTGATCTTGGATATCTTTTTGTATCGTCAGCGTCTGGTACAATCCCGCCTCGCATTGCTTTGCTTTATCTTGCTTTTTGGCTGGTATGGGATTCATGCCATTTTCGCGCTACTTCTCCCCGCCCGCTACGATGCTGTCTTTCAGCTCACGCCGTGGGCTGCGCTTCCGGCTATCGCAGCCATCTTATCTTATATGGCCTTCCGTGCTATCCTCAAAGATGAGATGCTGGTGCGGTCTTTGGACCGACTCCGTTAATTATCAGTACTCATGTCGTTATTCCCTCTGCACATGAAGCGTTTTTCTATCCTCCTTCTCAGCCTGCTTATCATTGGCACCAGTCTCTCAGCACAAGGTGTTCAGGACACCCGTCATGTGCGCATGGGTGTGGTGCTGCCCTTCAAGGAAAAGAACGCACGAGGTGCCAAGATGGTAGAGTTCTATCGAGGTCTGCTCATGGCCGTTGACAGCATGAAGCATGAGGGTCTTTCCATCGATGTCCATGCCATGCATTCCGGGGCCTCTGCGGCTGACATGGATGCTCTGATTGTATCTCGTCAGATGAAAGACTGCGACATCATCTTCGGTCCGCTCGATGCCGCCCAGCTGACTGGTCTCGCAGACTATTGTGACCTGAACGATAAGATTCTGGTGGTACCGTTCTCCAGCTCTACGTTCCAGGCTACCGGTCATGAACGTTTCTTCACCATTACAGCTCCCCGTGAGAACATTCAACAGGAAGCTCTGTGGTATATCCAAGACCAATTTGCCAACTACAATGTCATCATCGTTGACTGTAACGAGAAGAATGAAGAAGGCAAAGCGTTTACGGATCAGCTGAAACAGACCATGAGTGAGCGAGGCTTACATATACGCCCCCTCAGCTTAGACAGCGATGATGATGCTTTCCTTCAAGCTTTTCTTCCGGAACGCAAGAACCTGATTGTACTGAACAGTACCAGTGTCAAAGCCCTGAACCAGCTCATTCCCAAGCTCAACGATTTCAGGCGTGAACATCCAGATTACCATTTCTCGTTGTTCGGCTACCCCGCTTGGCAGACCTACACCTCGCAGCTGTTATCAGAGTTTTACGCTTTTGACACCTACATCTACACTACCTTCTACCGGAATCCGTTGTCCGAGCGTTGCGAAGCCATTGACCGTCAGTTCCTGAACTGGTTCCACACCCCGATGGCTAACACCTTCCCACGTTATGCCCTCATGGGTTTTGATATCGGTTATTTCTTCCTTCGTGGGCTGTCCATCTACGGTAAAGAGCGCCTGCTCTACAACATTACCCAAGTGCCAGCACGTCCCTATCAACACCCTTTGCATTTTGAGCAGATGGGTGATGGCAACGGGTATCTCAACACCTTTGTGCAGTTGGTTCACTACACCCCTTATCAATCCATTGAACTAATCACCCGTAACCACTGATGAAGTCCGTCCGCATCCTTTCCCTGCTCCTGCTCCTCTTGCCCTTGGCAAGCGCTCATGCGCAGGTAGGCGAGTACAGGAACGACATCACCTTTGGTGTGACAGGCGGTTATGTCATGAACCGTGTCTCCTTCAACCCCACCGTTAAGAAGACTTGGAAAGAAGGCGAGAGTGTGGGCCTCACCTTTCGTTACACCTGCGAGAAATATTTCTCAGCCATTTGTGCCATTCAGGCGGAACTGAACTATGCCAATATGGGATGGAAGGAAGACATTGAGCCTGAATATAGCACCGACACCTACTATCGCGATATGCGCTATATCCAACTCCCTATCTTTGCCCGTCTCAGCTGGGGACGCGAGTACAATGGATTGCTCTTCGGTTTCATGATTGGTCCTCAGATCAGCTATTGTTTTGATGAGACAGAACACTACAGCGATCCATGGGAAGGACAGAAGCGTCCGAACAATGTCACAGCCCAGTATGGAAAAGCTGTTGAGAACCGTTTTGAATACGGCTTAGCTGGTGGCCTTTCCTTGGAGCTCAGCACCAAGCGAGCCGGTCGCTTTATTCTGGAAGGCAAGTATTATTATGGTTTGAGCGATATCTTCGGTAATTCCAAGCGCGATCCCTTTGGCCGTTCTGCCAACGGTGCCATCCTCATTTCGGCCGGTTATCTCTTTGATATCGTCCGTACCAAAGGATTATAATTTATTCCCCTTTTCCCTTGAGTACTTCCTGTAAGAACGGCGCCGTATAACCCTTCTTACATTTCGCCACTTCCTCTGGCGTACCACAAGCCAACATCTGGCCGCCACCGCGTCCGCCCTCAGGACCCATATCTATCAAATAATCAGCAGATTTGATGACATCGAGGTTATGTTCGATGACGATGACCGTATTCCCTTTATCCACCAAACGTTGCAGAACGCCCAAGAGCACACGGATATCCTCAAAGTGCAATCCGGTTGTGGGCTCATCAAGGATGTAGAGCGTACGACCTGTATCACGCTTTGACAGTTCAGTTGCCAGCTTCACACGTTGGCTCTCGCCGCCGCTCAGCGTTGTTGAGGACTGTCCCAGTTTGATATATCCTAAGCCCACTTCCTGTAAAGTCTTAATCTTTTGGAGAATGTTCGGTTGGTTCTCAAAGAACTCCACGGCACGGTTGATGGTCATATCCAGCACATCTGCAATGGATTTTCCCTTGAAACGCACCTCCAGCGTCTCCCGGTTATAACGTTTGCCGTGACACTCCTCACAGGGTACCGTCACATCCGGCAGGAAGTTCATCTCAATAGTCTTATAGCCATTTCCGCCACACGCCTCGCAGCGCCCGCCCTTCACATTAAAGGAGAAGCGTCCGCTCTTATAGCCACGAATACGAGCTTCAGGGAGCGATACAAACAAGTCACGGATATCCGAGAACACGCCCGTATATGTGGCAGGATTAGAACGCGGAGTACGTCCGATAGGACTTTGGTCCACATTCACCACCTTATCTATCAGCTCCAGTCCCGCGATGCTATCATAGGGCAACGGATTGTGCAATGAACGATAGAAATGCTGTGAGAGAATGGGCTGCAAAGTCTCGTTGATCAGCGAGCTCTTGCCAGAGCCTGAAACACCCGTCACGCAGATGAAAGTCCCTAACGGGAAACGTACATCCACGTTTTTGAGGTTATTACCCCGTGCCCCTTTTAGCTCTAAGAAATTACCATTTCCCTGACGGCGCACAGCAGGAATCTCTATCACACGTGTCCCCTTCAGATACTGAGCCGTCATCGTCTCTGTCTGCATCATTTCGGGGAACGTACCTTGGAACACCACTTCCCCACCCTTTCGTCCGGCAAACGGTCCCATATCCACGATATAGTCCGCCTCGCGCATCATCTCCTCATCGTGTTCCACCACGATGACCGTATTCCCCGTATCACGCAGTTCCTTCAGCGAATGGATCAAACGGCGGTTATCCCGTTGGTGCAAACCGATGCTCGGCTCATCCAGGATGTACAAGACATTCACCAACTTAGAGCCTATCTGTGTGGCCAGGCGAATGCGCTGACTCTCACCGCCACTGAGGCTCATACTGGCACGCGAGAGACTGAGATAGTCCAATCCCACATCGAACAAGAACTGCAGCCGGGTGCGTATCTCTTTCAATATCTCCGGCGCTATCTTGCGCTGACGCTCTGTAAGATGATCATCCAGTTCCAGCATCCATTGACGCAAGTCCTTGATGTCCATGTCTGCTAGTTCTGCGATGTTCTTCCCCGCAATGCGGAAGTTTAACGCTTCGCGATTCAGGCGCGAGCCATGACAGTCAGGACAGATATCCGTCTTTGAGAACTGTTCCGCCCATTTCTGCGCTGTAGCGCTGGCCTCACCGTCCTGCATCATCCCGATATACTTGATCAGACCGTCATATTCAATATAGTAATCGTTGGTCGTATGAGCAGTAGCAGCAGGAATACGCAAGCGTTCCGGGCAACCATTGAGGATCTCATCTATGGCTTCTTCGGGCACATCTTTCAGGGGCGTGTCCATCGTCACATCATAACGAGCCAGCAAGGCCTCCATCTGCCAGAATATCATCTGGTTCTTTGCCTTTCCCAATGGGGCGATGCCCCCCTCCTTCACAGAGAGGGAGCGGTCTGGAATCACCTTACTCTCATCCACGAGGTTGACGTAGCCAAGCCCCTTACAACGCGGGCACCAGCCCTGTGGGGAGTTGAAGGAGAAGTTATGTGGTGCAGGATCCGCATAGCTCATACCCGTTGTGGGACACATCAGGCGGCGGCTGAAATGCTTGATCTCGTTCGTCTCCATATCCAGCACCATCATCAGGCCTTCGCCCATGCGCATCGCCTGTGCAACGCTGTTCTGCAGGCGATGGTCATCCTTCTCCTGGACCTTCAGGCGATCCACCACCACTTCAATAGAGTGGTTCGAATAGCGATCCAGTTTCATGCCTTGCTGAACCTCCACGAGTTCACCATCCACGCGCACCCACATGAAGCCCTTACGGCGGATGCTCTCAAAAAGCTCGCGGTAATGCCCCTTTCGATTCTTCACGAGAGGTGCCAAGAGCTGCACCTTATGTCCGGCATAAGCATCCAGCAAGAGATTGATAATCTGCTCCTCGGTATATTTCACCATCGGTTCCCCCGTCTGCCATGAGAACGCTTCACCCGCACGGGCATAGAGCAAACGCAGGAAATCGAAGATCTCTGTCGTTGTGCCCACGGTGGAACGCGGATTCTTGTTCGTGGTTTTCTGTTCGATGCTGATTACGGGCGAGAGGCCAGATATCTTATCCACATCCGGACGTTCCAATCCTCCCAGGAAATTACGGGCATAGGCAGAGAAGGTCTCGATATAACGACGCTGACCTTCGGCAAAAATTGTGTCGAAGGCCAACGACGACTTACCCGATCCGGAGAGTCCGGTAATGACCGTCAGGCTGTTACGCGGAATCACCACGTCCACATTTTTCAAGTTGTGAACGCGGGCTCCGAGGATTCTAATTGTTGGTTGTTGTTCCATTCTCCGTTATACGTGTCAGCACATTCACGTCTTTACGGATCTTATATTCTATGCCATCGGCGCCTTTCGCCACAACATTCACGAAATACACGCCATCAGGCACTACACGTCCATTATAGGTGCCATCCCATGAACCATTGACATCATCCCACGAGTAGAGACGCTGTCCCCAGCGGTTGAAGATCACCGCCTTGAACTCCACGATACTCTGGTGGGTAGGTTTAGCACGATAGATATCATTGTGGCCATCACCATTGGGTGAGAAGGCATTGGGCATCTCCAGTTTCGATTCAGCCACAGAGACCGTGAAGCGGCAAGCGGCATCCCCTTCAGCTGGATAAGGAATATCTACGCCGCCAACAATCGTGGGTCCCGGGCGGAAATTCACCCTCAGTTCCACAACAAAAGAACCGCTTTTACTAAAGGTGTATTCAAAATCCGGCGTAGAACGTGTCACTTCATAGCTATCCCAATTCTTATCCGAGGCATAGACATGCCAGGTATATTCAGGCGTGTAGCCATCATAGCCCGTAGCGTTGGACTCAAAGTAGCCCGTTACAGGTCCGGAGCCAGAATATGCTGTCAGCTCATCCCTCTCCACAAATGTTCCTTCTTTTGTATAAGAGAAGTACGCCTTAGGATCGCAGGTCTGCGCCCACAGATCGGCAAGACCAGTCCATACAGACAGAAATAGGATTGCTATTAGTCGATAAATCATAAGCTTAACACTTCAAGAGCTGTGATGAGTTCTTTTTTCAGAGGCTTATCGCTCTTCACTGCACTGGAGAAGGGCACATAAACCACTTCATCGTTTTTAATACCCAACATCACGTTGCGCTGTCCTTCCAGCAACGCATTGATGGCACCTACGCCCAAGCGGGAGGCCAGGATGCGGTCACCAGCAGAAGGGCTACCGCCACGCTGGAGATGTCCGAGGATAGAAACACGCACATCGTACTCAGGATATTCGTTGCGTACACGTTCGGCATAGTACATAGCACCACACTTGGGGCTCTCTGATACAATCACGATACTCGAGGACTTGGATTTACGGATGCCACGTCCGATAAACTGTGCCAGCTGGTCCACAGCGGTGCTGTCCTCAGGGATAATGGCAGCCTCAGCACCTGCAGCGATGGCTGAGTTCTGTGCTAGGAAGCCTGCATCACGTCCCATCACCTCTACGAAGAAGATACGCTCATGAGAGTTGGCTGTATCACGAATCTTATCCACACACTCCATGATAGTGTTCAGTGAGGTGTCATAACCAATGGTCATGTCCGTACCGTTCAGGTCGTTATCAATGGTTCCAGGAAGACCGATACAAGGGACATCGTACTCAGCTGCAAAGAGGCGAGCACCTGTCAATGAGCCATTACCACCGATAATCACGAGGGCATCAATCTCAGCTGCCACCATGTTCTCGTAAGCTTTCTTACGTCCCTCCTCAGTCATAAAGTCCTTGGAGCGAGCCGTCTTCAGAATGGTACCTCCGCGTCCGATGATATTCGATACGCTTTCGGTTGTAAATTCCTTTATTTCATTATGTATCAAGCCCTCATAACCTCGATAGATACCTTTTACTGTGAAGCCGTTAGCAATGGCAGCACGAGTGACTGCACGAATGGCAGCATTCATGCCAGGGGCATCACCGCCCGAAGTGAGAATGCCTATACACTTGATTTTTCGCATCATATATTACTTATTTTTAATCCCTAATTAAATTTCGTGCAAAGGTACGTAAATAAAGCGAATCTGCGACACCTTTTACATTTTTAAACATTCAGGAGAACTGCTAGCAAAGCTCCTACAGATCGATGGTGATACAACTCTTCTTCTTCCTACTCAACACCTTTAACTGCAAGGCGTTACCCTTTTTCTGAAGGACCATTACCGTAGCCCTTTCCAGCCGGGGGCCGTCACCATTCACTACAGGATAAGTGGCACCTTCAAGCCCCTTCGGAGCATAATGGAACTTATGGGTATGCGCAAAGAGAGCCACATCGAAAGGCTGTGCCTTCAACAACGGTGCCCATGCCTCGCGACAAGGCTGGTATTTGTCATCATTACCAAAGATAGGAATATGGCTCACGAGGATGCGACGCTTAGCCTTCTTGAACGCAGCACTCTTCAGCTCCTGCTTGATGAACTCCGTTTCTTCAGCTCGCAGCTGTGTAAAGTCGTTGAAGCCAGCATATTCCTTGTGGTCATCGGGTTTATCCTCACCACAATCAAGCACCATGAAACGGGTATCGCCCCAAGAGATGCCACCATAGGTCTTGTCGTTGGGATAACCAATCAAGCTATGCATCCCTGCGGAGTAGTAGTTACGAATCTCGTGATTACCCCGAATGAAGAAGATGGGAATCTCGGCACCATTGATAGGATCTGCCAGCTCGTGAATCATCCGCATGGCATGTTCGCGGTCATAAGGCTCGGGGAGACAGTCACCATTGAAGATGATAAAATCGGGGCGGATGCCGGAAGCCCGTAAGGTATCGCACAGGAAAGCGTATGCCTGATGCTCGTGCAGGTCGTTAAAGACCACACAGGTGAAATCGCGTTCGTCCGTCTTTGGGGTGCGGAACGAATAGAACTGTGTGCGCAGCGTATCGCCCGTCTGGAAGGAATAGGCGTGTTTCTGCATCAGATCGACCACACATACCCGATAGAAATACTGCTGCCCGGGCTGCAGATCAGAAAGCGTGATGCGGTTCTCGATATCGTAGCACACCTCCTGGCCATCCAACAAAGCACGTTTGCGGGTGAGATTGTTCTTGTCTGTGCCATACTCCACCCAGCAATGAGCGGGAGCCGTTGTCTGAAACATCACCGTCATCTGCGTTGGCTGCGGGTCTTGCAGATAAGGTTTCAAGGTCATCAGGTTGTCTGCCTTCATGGGCAAGCGCAAGTTAGCCACCAAGGGACGATGGTCGGAAGCCAGAGGCTCATCGACCACTACCGCTTTCAGCGTAGCCGCCTGCCGCCCCTTGTACGAAGCGATGTAATCGATGCATTGCTTGGGGTTATCAGCAGGGAAGGTAGCCTTCTTGCCCGAATTGATATTGAAGGACTTAGACATCTCCTTCATCACCTTAGAATCCGGAACAGCATTCCAGTCGCCAGCGAGGATGAATGGTTTCTGCCAGTGCTGGGCCTCGGCCACTATGAGGGGTACAGATGCCAATTGTTGCTTTTCGTCCAAGTCAAGATGCGTACAAGCCATCACATATTCCTTCAGCTCTACCACCAGCAGCACTCGAGGCTCGTTGCCCGGAAGCGGGATGCGGGTGATGCTCAGCGGACGCTCACGCGTGAGAACACCTACGCCATACTTGCCGCCATCATAGTCGATGGCACTCGCGAAGACAGGATAATACAAGGTGCGGCTGGCCAACTCACCCAGTTGGTCATGTTGTCCGCTGCGGGCCGTCATGCTGTCCAGTTCCTGAAGCGCCACGATATCAGGCTGCTGCTTTGCAATCACATCAGCCGTTCGGTCGTAGTTCACTTCCAGTCCTTCGCCTGCACAATGGCGTACGTTATAACTCATCACTCGCACCTGCCAGGGTTTCCCAGGCTGGTTCTGAGCCACTGCAGCCAGCGTTATGCTCACCAGTATAGCAACGAATAAGAATCCTCGTTTCATCGTATCAAAATTTTGAATCCTCCTGCAAAGGTAGTGAAAAAAAAGAAAACGAACCGCCTAAAAGCTTAGACGGTTCGATTATTATAATAAATTAATGTTTGCGCGTACGCGCGTACATCTCTTTATGCGCCTTTCTCGAGTTTAGCCTTCAGTTCAGCCAGAGCGTCGATGTCACCAAGAGTGGTGCTGGCAGCCTGGTTCTGGATAGCGGGCTGTGCCTCCTTGGCGGGGCGCTTAGCAGCACGTTCAGCCTTGCGAGCCTCGCGCTGTTCAGTGCGGTTAGCATCTTCGTAGATGCGGCTATGGCTGAGGATAATGCGCTTGCTCTCCTTGTTGAACTCGATGACCTTGAACTGGAGCTTCTCGCCCTGCTGAGCCTGGCTGCCATCCTCCTTCACGAGGTGCTTGGGAGTAGCGAAGCCCTCAACACCATACTCGAGTTGGATGACTGCGCCTTTGTCGAGCAGTTCGGTGATGGTACCCTCGTGAATGCTGTCACGAGTGAAGACTGTTTCGAAGACATCCCAAGGATTCTCCTCGAGCTGCTTGTGACCGAGGCTGAGGCGACGGTTGTCCTTATCGATTTCGAGAACGATCACCTCGATCTCAGAACCAATCTGTGTGAACTCGCTGGGGTGCTTGATCTTCTTGGTCCAGCTGAGGTCGCTGATATGGATGAGGCCATCCACACCTTCCTCGATCTCAACGAAGATACCGAAGTTGGTGAAGTTGCGAACCTTAGCGGTGTGCTTGCTGCCCACTGGGTAGCGCTGCTCGATGTTCTCCCAGGGATCTTCCTTGAGCTGCTTGATGCCGAGAGACATCTTGCGCTCCTCGCGGTCGAGAGTCAGGATCACAGCCTCTACCTCATCGCCCACCTTCATGAAGTCCTGAGCGCTACGCAGGTGCTGGCTCCAGCTCATCTCGCTTACGTGGATGAGACCTTCAACACCAGGTGCTACCTCGATGAATGCACCGTAGTCAGCCATCACGACAACCTTACCCTTCACCTTGTCACCAACCTTGAGGTTAGCATCAAGAGCATCCCAAGGATGCGGGGTCAGCTGCTTCAGACCGAGAGCGATACGCTTCTTCTCCTCATCGAAGTCGAGAATAACAACATTGAGCTTCTGGTCGAGTTCAACCACCTCATGCGGATCGCTTACGCGGCCCCAGCTGAGGTCTGTGATGTGGATGAGACCATCGACACCACCCAGGTCGATGAACACGCCATAAGAAGTGATGTTCTTGACAACACCCTCGAGCACCTGACCTTTCTCCAGCTTGCCGATGATTTCCTTCTTCTGCTGTTCCAGTTCAGCCTCGATGAGTGCCTTGTGGCTGACAACGACGTTGCGGTAGTCCTGATTGATCTTGACGATCTTGAACTCCATGGTCTTGCCAACGAATACGTCGTAGTCACGGATAGGCTTCACGTCAATCTGGCTGCCGGGCAAGAATGCCTCTATGCCGAAGACGTCAACAATCATACCGCCCTTCGTGCGGCACTTGACAAAGCCCTTAACGATTTCCTCGCTCTCCATAGCCTCGTTGACACGCTCCCAGCTCTTGGTAGCACGGGCCTTCTTGTGAGAGAGGATGAGTTGACCTTTCTTATCTTCCTGATTTTCGATATAGACCTCTACGGTGTCACCCACCTTCAGGTCGGGGTTGTAACGGAACTCATTAGCAGAGATGATACCGTCACTCTTGAAGCCGATGTTCACAACGACTTCGCGCTTGTTGATCGCGATAACAGTACCCTCAACGACATCGTGGTCACCCACTTTGTTGAGACTCTGTTCGTAGGCAGCTGCCTGATCTTCGCGACTTTGCTCTGTCTGAGCGGAACCCTGTTCATAGCCTTCCCAATCGAAGTCTGCGAGGGGTTGAATGTTTGTTAAGTTGGACATAGGGTTAATTAAATAAAAATGAATGGTTTAAATAAAGTTAGACTTTATGTTGTTTTGAAAGTCGGGCGCAAAGGTACGGAAAAGATTAGAGATTAAAGACTTAAGACGAAAGACAACTTTCTATTTTTTAGATTTTTTAAGACTTTGTCTTTCATCCATATTCTTTCATCCTTAATCTTCTGCATCTTCCTTCTTTTTGCGACTGCGGCGCTTGGGCTTCTCCTCAGAGGGCTTTTGCAGTTGTACGCCAGCCAGTTCGGGGTCTATCATGATACGACCGCAGTACTCGCAAACGATGATCTTTTTGCGCATACGGATATCGAGCTGACGCTGGGGTGGAATCTTATTGAAGCAACCGCCGCAAGCATCACGCTCCACATACACGATACCCAGACCGTTGCGGGAGTTCTTGCGGATGCGCTTGAAGGATGAGAGCAGACGGGGCTCAATCGTAGCCTCGAGGCTCTTGCTGCGCTCGCGCAGTTTCTCTTCCTCGGCACGTGTCTCGGAGATGATCTCATCCAGCTCGCTCTTTTTGATGTCCAAGTCGGTGCGACGCTCAGTGACATTGTCAGAGCAGCGGCGAATCTCCTCCTGCTTGGTTTCCAGGAGTGCTGAGGCCTCACGGATCTTCTTCTCGTTCAGCTGATTATCCAGCTGCAGATACTCGATTTCCTTCGTCAGGTTCTCGTACTCACGGTTGTTGCGGACATTGTCCAACTGCGAGGTGTAGCGCTCGATGTTGGCCATATTGTCCTGCATACCTACACGACGACGTGCAATCTCGTCCTGCAAGCCGGCCATATCAGCCTGCATGCGTTCAATACGGGTTGTCAGACCTTCTATTTCATCTTCGAGGTCCTGTACTTCTAAAGGAAGTTCGCCACGGAGGGTTTTGATCTTGTCAATCTCCGAGAGCATGGTCTGCAATTGATACAGGTTCTTCAGTTTGTCTTCAATACTGAGATCCTGAAGGTCTTTTTTTGATTCTCTTGCCATAATATAATCATTTACAATTTATAGTTTTCTGACTTTCTTTACAATAACAATATTGGATTGGTGGCCACCTCCGTATCATAGATGGGGAGCATCGGCGCCGCCTTTTCAATGATGTCACGGAAGATCTCGCGGGTGTACTGCTCACTCTCATAGTGTCCGAGCACGGCGATCTGAATCTCCTGTTCATGTCCGAACCACTGATGATAATGCATTTCTCCTGTGAGGAAAGCGTCAGCCTCGGCAGCGATAGCGTCCTCGAGCAGGAAATCGCCGGCACCCCCACAGATGGCTACACTCTGAATCGGACGTTCCAGAAGAGCATTATGCTGTAGCACCTCCACAGCGAAGGCCTGTTTCACGCGTTGCAGAAAAGCCAGGGAGTCTTCGCCCTGCGGCAGATAGCCAATCACACCGCTACCGCTCTTGACATGTCGTCCGTTGGGTAGCACCATCGTCTTGGGAGCCATGAACTGCACATCAATCAGGCCCAGCTTCTCGGCCATCTTGAAGTTTACGCCATCCTCAGCATTGTCCAGATTCGTGTGCGCCGCATAGATACAGAGGTCATTCTGAATGGCCAGGCGGATGCAACGCTGCACCAGCGTCGTGTCCGCGACCTGCTTCAGGCCATGAAACAACAGCGGGTGATGACTCACCACGAGATTGCAACCCAGGTCGATGGCTTCGCGCAGCACCTCCTCGGTCACATCCAGACACAATAATGCCCCTGAAACCTCCGCCTCTGTCAATCCACATTGCAGGCCGGCATTATCGTAGCTCTCCTGCAAGGGCAGTGGCGCGAACTGTTCAAGGGCAGCAATGATTTCCTTGATTTTCACGTCTTCAACGCTTTTGCGGCTGCAAAAGTACAAAAAAGTTACGAATCTAAGGCGATGATTAACAAACTTTTTATACCTTTGCGCCGAAAAAAATGTAGAAATCATGTTAACACGTGCTATTTTCCGCTCCTTATGCGCCCTTCTGATTGGTTTTCTGCTTGTCAGCAACCCTGCTGAGATGACCGTTCTGCTCATCCAGATCATTGGCGGGCTGTTCACCCTTTCTGGCATCATCGCCTTCATCGGCTACTTCACCAGCCGCATCCGTCAGTCGGGTTTCCGTCCCGTGTTCCCCATCGTGGGCGTCGGCAGCCTCGCCTTTGGTGTCTGCCTGCTGGTGTGGCCGGATCAGTTTGTTGACATCTTCATGTACGTCCTGGGCACCATCCTGTGCCTGATCGGCATCAGCCAGATGATCAACCTCGTCAACTATCGCAAGTTTGCACCCCTCACCTGGTCGCTCTTCGTGATGCCGCTGCTCATCACAGCCGCCGGCGTTGTCGTCATGGCCTTCCCGATGGAGACCGCCTCCATACCCTTCATCATCCTCGGTGCCACCTTTATATTCTATGGTGTCGGCGAGTTCCTCCTCGGCATCCGCTTCTGGCGCTATCGTCGCATCTATGATGCAGCCCTTGCAGAACAGGAACTGCAATCACAGACCGTCACAGATGCTGAAGCAGTGGAGATTGTGGAAGAGGTGTAAGGATTCTTCAATAACATTATTCCTATTTCCTATCGCTACCATTAAGGGAAAAACTTGCTACCATTGCAGGCCGCAAAATTTTCCCTTAATGGTAGCAATTTTTTCTCCTAAAGGCCGTTTTGAGGGTTCGCTTAATTGTTATGTTTTTTCATTGTTCGAAAGACATTCCTTGTATTTCCTCCAACACCTCGCAAGCTTCCTTAACAGAGTGAATGCCTTTGATAAGCATTGAGCGACGACCTTTCACTTCATCGAGCTGACAATCGGCAGCGTGAAGGGAGTAGTAGGTGATGCACTGACCGAAAGCAGGTGCCTGGAAGAAAGGAGAGTCATCGTCCTTGACAAAGTACAGACGCATTCGTCCATTCTTCAACATCACACGCTCTGCACCAAAGTACTTACCCAAGCGGCGGAGCGTCACCACACGTATGAGCTCTTCAGCTTCCTCTGGAATCGGACCAAAGCGGTCGATGAGTCGCTTGCGGAAAGCTTCGACAGCCTCATCCGTTTCCAATCCATCCAGCTCACGATAGAGAAGCATTCTTTCAGTGCTGCCAGGTACAAAGGTATCTGGGAAGGACATCGTCATATCGCTTTCCAGCTGACATTCATCCACGAAGGCTTCACCACTCGTTACCTCGCCCGATGCCACCTGTTGTGCATAGAGCTCCTTGAACTCATCGTTTTTCAGTTCTTTCACCGCCTCAGAGAGAATCTTCTGATAGGTCTCGTAACCCAGATCAGCGATGAAGCCGCTCTGCTCTGCACCCAGGAGGTTACCAGCACCGCGGATATCAAGATCCTGCATAGCAATATGAATTCCTGAACCTAAGTCTGAGAAGTTCTCAATGGCTTGCAAGCGGCGACGCGACTCCTGCGGCAGTGCCCCGAGCGGCGGCGCCAGCAAGTAACAGAAAGCTTTCTTGTTCGAGCGCCCTACCCGACCACGCATCTGGTGAAGATCAGACAGGCCGAAGTTATGTGCCCCGCAGATGATGATGGTATTGGCGTTGGGGATGTCGAGGCCGCTCTCAATGATGGTTGTGGAGATAAGCACATCGTAGTCATAAGCTGCAAACGACATCATCACATTCTCCAAGTCCTCAGGGTGCATCTGTCCATGTCCCACCGCCACACGAGCGTCAGGGACATATTTATGCACCAGTTCCTCCAACTCAGGCAGTCCCGAGATACGATTGTTGACAATGAACACCTGCCCGTTGCGGCTCATCTCAAAGTTAATGGCTTCGGCGATGACCTCAGGCGAGAAGGTATGGACTTCTGTCTGAATGGGATAGCGATTAGGCGGCGGTGTCTGGATAACGCTGAGATCACGAGCGCCCATGAGCGAGAATTGCAAGGTTCGAGGGATGGGCGTAGCGGTGAGCGTGAGTGTATCTACGTTGACCTTCATCTGGCGCAACTTCTCCTTGGTGGCCACACCGAACTTCTGTTCTTCATCGATGATGAGCAAGCCGAGATCCTTGAACTTCACGCCTTTACCGATGAGTTTATGGGTACCGACGAGAATGTCGATCTTTCCGGCTTCGAGGTCTGCCAGAATCTCCTTTGTCTGTTTAGCAGTACGGGCACGAGTGAGGTAATCTACACGCACAGGTAAGTCCTTCAAACGATCCGCGAACGTATGGAAATGCTGATAGGCAAGTACGGTCGTAGGCACCATCACAGCCACCTGTTTGCCATCAACGGCTGCCTTGAAAGCTGCTCGTACCGCCACTTCCGTCTTGCCAAAACCTACATCACCGCAAATCAGGCGGTCCATAGGGCGACCGCGTTCCATATCCGCTTTTACATCGTTGGTGGCTTTGAGCTGATCGGGCGTATCCTCGTAGAGGAAGCTGGCTTCCAGCTCGTGCTGCATATAGGTATCGGGACTGAACTTAAAGCCTTTCTCCTCGCGGCGACGGCTATAGAGTTGGATGAGATCGCGGGCGATGTCCTTAATCTTCGCCTTTGTGCGGTCTTTCATCCGCTCCCAAGCGCCTGTTCCGAGGCGGCTGACGCGAGGCGGTTCACCCTCTTTTCCTTTGTATTTCGAGACTTTATGCAGCGCATGAATGGAGACATAGACCACATCATCGTGGTCGTAGGTGATCTTGATCATCTCCTGCATATGTCCGTCAGCCTGCGGCACACGAATCAAGCCGCCAAAGCGACCGATACCGTGATCCACGTGCACCACATAATCACCCACCTCAAACTCCTGCAACTCCTTCAGCGACAACGCTACCTTACCACCTCGGGCACGTTCGCTGCGAAGGTTATATTTATGGAAGCGGTCGAATATCTGATGATCTGTGAACAGACAGATCTTCAAGTCGTTATCTGCAAATCCTGCGTGAAGGGTTTTGGAGACAGGGGTGAAGGAAAGCTGATTGTTTTCCTTCTCGTCAAAGATAGCTTTCAGGCGATCCGTTTGCTTCTGCGAGTCGGCCAATATATATAAGATGTAGCCCTGCGCCAGATAATCTTCGAAGGTCTTGATGACCAGGTCGAAGTTCTTGTGGAAGAGGGGCTGGGGAGTCGTGGAGAAGGAAAGGGAAGACTCTCCCCCTGCCCTCCCTGTTAGGGAGGGAGCAGAATGTGTTTGAGCAGGTGACAACTCTATGCGCTTGAAACTAAGGAAGCCACGCTCAAACGTTTGAGCATCAATGAGAATCCTTTGTTTGTCGAACGCAGAGGTGACCGCTCCCTCCCTAACAGGGAGGGCGGGGGAAGAGTCCGGGGTTTGCGTGGTTTGGCTTAATTCCGCCTGCTTCGAGAATCCCTCATCCCATATCTGTCCGATGCGCTGTGCCACAAAGGTGATGTCCTTGCAGACCACAACCGTCTGTTCTGGCAACAAAGAGGTGAACGGCACCGTGTCCGTCTGCTCTTCACTCAAGTCTGGCACAAGGGTGATGAGTTCCTGTTGGCCACGACTGAGCTGGCTCTCTACCTCGAAAGAACGAATGCTATCCACCTCATCGCCAAAGAAATCAATACGATAGGGGTACTCACTCGAGAAAGAAAAGACATCGACCAACGAGCCACGAACGGCAAACTGACCAGGTTCATAGACATAATCGGTACGCTGAAAACCAAACTCCAAAAGCGTCTGTTCCACAAAGGTGATATCCACTTCTTCGCCTACACGAAGCTGCAAGGTCCGATCGTCCAACGTCTTCTTAGAGACCACCCGTTCCGCTATCGCTTCTGGGTAAGTAATCATGTACAGTGGAAAATGGAGGATGGACGATGAAATCTTTGCTAACACTTCCGTGCGCAAAATCTCATTGGCAGCATCACGCTGGCCAAACTTCACCGCACGACGAAAAGAGGAGGGAAAGAACAGCACTTGTTTCTCGTCCAGGATCTGCACGAGGTCGTGATAGAAATAGCCCGCCTCCTCCGCATCATCAAGGATAAACAAAAAGGGGACTGAAGAGCTTACGGCAGAGAACACCAAAGGTGCCGCGCTAGCCTGTAGCCCCGAAACAGTCAAGGCTCGCACCTTCTCATTTGCAATGGCACGAGCTAATGTTTTAACCTGTGGATGACGCTTGTAAAGCGCCTGCAATTCATGAATCTCCACGGAACCGTTCTGTTTTGAGCGGCAAAGGTACACATTATTTATGATTTATTGTGGTCTGAATGCAAAAATATTCCCTTAAACGCACTTTGATTCAACAAAAAAAGCGTACTTTTGCACCCAATAAACCAAGAAATCATACGAACCAGCGACTATGAAATCCCTGCGTGAACTCTATCGAATCGGCATCGGTCCCTCGTCATCACACACGATGGGACCTCAGACTGCTGCCATTCAATACCTACAGCGCCATCCAGAGGCTCAAGCTTTTGAGGTAACGCTCTATGGAAGCCTTGCTGCTACCGGAAAAGGCCACATGACAGATATAGCGATAGAACGTGTGCTGGAACCCGTAGCCCCCACTCGCATCAACTGGGAGCCTCAGACCTTTCTGCCTTTTCATCCCAATGGTATGAAATTCGTATGCTTTGACAAATATGGAGAGCCTCATGACCCTTGGACTGTATATAGTATAGGCGGAGGCGCCCTTTCGGAAGGAAAAAACTACGTAGATCCAAGTGCAGAGATATACGAGCTCACCACCATGAAGAGTATTATTCGTTGGTGTCAGGAAAATGGACGTGCATTCTGGGAATATGTAGAGTATTGCGAAGGGTCTGAAATCTGGGATTTTTTACATGAGGTATGGGTCGTAATGTGTGAAGCTGTAGAACGTGGCATCGACCACGAAGGCGTACTGCCAGGCCCTCTCGGGCTGCAGCGCAAGGCACCCGTTTATTTCACGAAAGCCAAAGGTTACAAAGCCAACTTACAAAGCGACGGTCTCGTTTATGCCTATGCGCTGGCAGTCAGCGAGGAAAATGCCTCTGGCGGTCGCATCGTCACAGCTCCCACTTGTGGTTCCTGTGGTGTTCTGCCTGCTGTGCTCTATCACCTGGGACATAACCACGCTTTTTCCGAGCAACGTATCCTTCATGCTTTAGCTACAGCGGGTCTCATCGGCAATCTCGTGAAGCATAACGCCAGCATCTCCGGCGCCGACGTAGGCTGTCAAGGCGAAGTGGGTGTAGCCTGCGCAATGGCTTCTGCTGCCGCTTGCCAGCTCTTCGGAGGCTCTGTGGCACAAATTGAATATGCCGCTGAAATGGGATTGGAGCATCACTTAGGGATGACCTGCGACCCCGTGTGTGGACTTGTTCAGATTCCCTGCATCGAACGCAATGCCTTTGCCGCTGCCCGTGCACTGGATGCTAATTTCTACGCCTCGCTCTCTGATGGCCAACACCGCGTGAGCTTCGACCGTATCGTGAGAGTGATGAAACAAACCGGTCATGATTTGCCTTCTCTTTACAAGGAGACCTCAGAGGGAGGCTTGGCCAAAATTCGTCGTTAATTCATATAAAAATATATAAGCTACATCAACATGCAATCTGACAGTCTTGTCATTATCCCCACCTACAACGAAAAGGAAAATATAGAAAATATCATTAGAGCCGTCACAGGACTCAAAGAACACACGTTCAATGTCCTGATCATCGACGATGGTTCCCCCGATGGTACAGCAAACATCGTGAAAGGGCTCATGGCCGATGAATTCAAAGAGCGTCTGTTCCTAGTGGAGCGCTCTGGTAAGTTGGGCCTTGGAACGGCATATATCGCTGGCTTTAAGTGGGCGTTAGAACACGGCTACGAATATATCTTCGAGATGGATGCAGACTTCAGTCACGCTCCCTCCGACCTACCGCGTTTATTGGCAGCCTGCAAGGACGAAGGCTATGACATGAGCATCGGTTCACGCTACATCACCGGTGTGAACGTCGTGAACTGGCCCATGGGGCGTGTGCTGATGAGCTATTTTGCCTCCAAGTATGTACGTTTCATTACTGGCATTGACATTCACGACACCACAGCCGGCTTCGTCTGCTACCGTCGTCAGGTCTTAGAAACCATCAATCTGGATGAAGTCCGCTTCAAGGGCTATGCCTTCCAGATAGAAATGAAGTTCACCGCCAAACAATGCGGTTTCAAGATCAAGGAGGTACCCGTCATCTTCGTGAACCGCGAATTGGGCACGAGTAAGATGTCCGGCGGCATCTTCTCTGAAGCTGTCTTCGGCGTGATGAGACTGAGATGGGATGGGTGGTTCAAGAAATATAAGCAGAAGACTGATAGTTGATGAACAAACAAGCTTTCAACGATATCCTCTATGTGTCTGACGGCAAGATTCGTCGGGCCGATATCGTTGTGGAAGGAGAGGTAATTGCGAAAGTTACTGATAAGGAGGAAATACATCAGACATCAGACATCAGACATCAGCAACTTCTCCTCCCAGGCATTATCGATGACCATGTTCACACCCGTGAGCCAGGGATGACCCATAAGGGTGACCTTATTACAGAATCCCATGCGGCTGCAGCTGGTGGTGTGACCACTATTATGGATATGCCCAATGTGGTGCCACAGACAACCACATTGGAAGCATTGGCAGAGCGTCAGAAACTCGGAGCAGAACACGCCTTTGTGAACTACAGCTTCTACTTCGGAGCCACCAACACCAACGCCCATCTCCTACCCCACCTCGACCCGACTACCGTTCCTGCCGTGAAGCTCTTCATGGGCAGCAGCACAGGCGGAATGTTAGTAGATCACGGCGATGCCCTGCGGGCAGTCTTTGAACAGTCGCCATTACTCATTATGACGCACTGTGAAGACTCCGCTATCATAGCCCGAAATATGAAAGAGGCACAGGCGCGTTATGGCGATGACCCCGATGTCTGCCATCATCCTGAGATTCGTAGTCGCGAAGCTTGTATCGCATCCTCTAAACTGGCTGTTCAGCTGGCCAAAGAAACTGGTGCTCGCTTACATATCGCCCATGTAACAACGAAGGAGGAGCTGGACAACGCTTCCACTTCTATTACCCTCGAAGCTTGCGTTCCTCACCTGCTTTTCACCGATGCGGATTACGCGACATTGGGTACTCGCATCAAATGCAACCCCGCCGTGAAGACATGTGCTGACCGCGATGCCTTGCGCAAGGCTCTCACCGATGGACGTATCACTGTTATTGGTACAGACCACGCACCCCACCTGCTCAGCGAGAAAGTAGGAGGTTGCAAACGCGCCGTCTCCGGTATGCCGATGGTGCAATTCTCACTACCCGCAATGCTCGGTTTGGTAGAAGAAGGTGTGCTCCCCATCACCCGTCTGGTAGAACTGATGTGCCACAATCCTGCCCGTCTGTTCCACATTCAGCAACGCGGTTTTATTCGTGAAGGCATGAAAGCCGACTTAGTTTTGGCAGGCCGCCAGCCTTGGACACTTACCCCCAACCAGATTGTCAGCAAATGTGGCTGGAGCCCGCTGGAAGGCCACACCTTCCCTTGGATGGTAGAACAGACCTATTGCAACGGTCGCCTCATCTACCATAAAGGTGTGTTTGCGGAGGGAAACAGTCACGCGCAAGCTCTGAAGTTTTGATACAGACAATCCATTATCATATCCACGAAGTAAGCAACTACATCAATTGGCTTTACTTCTTCCACGCGTGGGGCTTCCCTGCACGCTATGCCAACATCACCAAGATTCATGGTTGTGACAGCTGTCGGGCTTCGTGGCTCACGACTTTCCCAGAAGAGGAACGTGCAAAAGCCGCTGAGGCGATGCAACTGCACAAGGAAGCCGTGAGGATGCTGAACCAACTGGATAGCAGCTATCAGGTACACGTCCGTTTTGGACTCTTCGAGTGCAACAGCGATGGCGATGACGTGGTGATAGCTGATTCCTCAACCGTTCTCTGTTTCCTGCGCCAGCAAGCCGAGCCCTTCCTGTGTCTGTCCGATTTCATCCGTCCCATTCATCCTGAGGGCGTTCGTGACAGTATCGGGGTCTTTGCAGCTTGCGCCGATGAAGCCATTGAGCATTTATATGAAGAGACGGACGACTACAAGCGGTTGCTCTGTCAAACCCTTGCAGACCGCTTGGCCGAAGCCGCCATTGAGCGTGCTCACGAGGCTATTCGTAAGTTCTATTGGGGATATGCTCCCGTTGAGAAGTTGTCCGTTGCCGACCTCCACGCTGAGCGTTTTCAGGGTATTCGTCCTGCTGTCGGCTATCCTTGTCTCCCCGACCAAAGCCTCAACTTCGATCTCGACCGTCTCATCGACTTCTCCGCTATTGGCATCCGCTTGACCGAGAACGGTGCTATGCAACCTCATGCCAGCGTCAGCGGTCTGATGCTCTCACACCCTCAAGCGCATTATTTCAGCATCGGAAAGATTGGTCAGGACCAATTGTTGGATTACGCCAAACGAAAAAAACGCACCCCCGAAGAGATGCGACCATTTCTTTCTGCCAACTTACTGTTAGAATGAGACATTGAACGCTGCGCCCAAAGTCCAGCGATGCAAATCGCGCTCCAACGTATAGGACTTGGGATTCAAGTCGTAGTTCAGCAATGTCGCTAACCCATATACCTCTGGCATAGCGGTTCGCATAAACTCGTTGGGATTATAGGTCAGCGTGAATGACTTATGTGTGAAATCATAATCCAAAAATACACGCCACGAGAAGTTATTGTTGTGCGCATAAGTGAGGGAAACGCCCGTGCCGTATTTCATCGACCGACTGCCCGAGAGAAGGAAGAAATCCCACTCGGAATCATAAGTCATGGGCTGTCCGTTAGCATCCAATCGTGTGGAGTAATCGTTCACCTTCAAATTCGTGAGCACATTGTTCTGCATAGTCATATCATACTGCAGCCTCTTCTGATTTCCCGTGTAATGAGCACTGAGGTCCAACGACTGCATTGTGCTGCCGCCCACGAGCGCTTTGGTAGCAATGGCCAAACGATTGGAGAGCGGAAAGTTGAAATAGAGGCCACCATCGAGCGAGAATTCTGCCAAATGGCCGCTGATGACTTCGTATTCATGATTGGTCACCAAATCAGCTTGCATCGCATCAATGCTGGTCTGCGGGATGGTCTTATCGGCATTGAGCAGCTGTTCCAAATCCTTTTGTGTGGTCTCATAGCCCACATGGATGAAATCGTTCCAGCCTTTGATGGGCATTGTACTAACGCGCAACCGTCCACCGACACCCACATGCTTCGTTAGAAAATAAGCACCTTCTATGCCAACAACAGTAGCCGTCTGGAAGCTCAGTTTAATCGCCTGAGCAGACGAAGGCAATGCCTCAGCATCCTCAAAGTTCAAGTGATGAGAGCCAAAGCCTACACCCATCGAAAGTCCGAAAAAGGAGGGATTCGTACGCAAATCCTGACAGACAGCCAGGTTATCGGTCACCAGACGTCGATCCTTGAAGATCACGTGGCTCAACGCATAGGCCAATTCTCCCGACATAATACCGATACCGGCTCCTGAGAAGACATCGCTCACCCAATGGCGGTTATTGAGGACGCGCATCACAGCCGTAGAAGTTGCAACGGAATAACCCAGAACAGAGTACCAAGGCGAACGTGTCAGTCCGTATTCCTTATGCAACAACGTAGCACCCGCAAAAGCCGTTGCCGTGTGACCCGATGGCCATGAATTATGGGTAGTACCATCTGGACGCAATTCCCGACTCGTATATTTGATGCCATTCACCAAGATGGCTTCACAAGCATAAGTCATTGCGGCAGAGCTCAGGAAGCGAATCCAATCCGATCGTCCTTCCACACCGCTCACCTTCAGTCCCAGCGTCATCGCAGGTCCGAAATACTGTAGATAGTCATCAATGGAAGTACTGAAACTCGACACCAGACGGGCGTTGACGTGTGAGTCGTTATAGTTCTGTTGAAACGTATTTTTCTCACCCTTGATAATGACACCTGCCAAGAACAAAGGGACTCCCGACCAGGAGATTTCATCCAACGGTTTGAATCCTGGCATCTTGACCTCTTGGTAGTCTTGCTTGAACGAACTTCCAAACAATGTTTTGGAATCGAAAGGCAGATGATAAGGCTGCCCCTCCTCCGCCTGAACAGAAAGAGCCACAAACAAAAGCGCCAGTGTCAAGAAGCGTTTCATTTATTCATCATTCATTTTTTCCATGTTCTCCTTCGCCAACCTCAGGAACTCCTTCACATAGTCATCTTCCAGGAAAGAGGACGAGGCCAGCGTGACCAGTTCCTCGATTTGGGGATTCAACATTGGATAAGGCATACTCGAAGTGAAAAGCATAAAGATACCGGGAGCCAGGACATTGTCCATATTGTCCTTGATGAAACGCATCACCAAGGCGTCACTGCGTGCTGTAATAAGCGCAGCCTCCTGATTCAGTTGCATGACAATCTGGTCATGGTCCAACCCATCAAAAATCATCTGACTCTCACGACGTGGCAGCTCAGCCAACTGTTTGTCGTACACCGCTTTTCGACGAATGAAGGAATAGAGAGAATCATTCAGCACGGATCCTGTGACCCGTTGATCTATCTCCGTAATCCATACCTCCAACGGACATTTTTCTCCGATGACAATCGGCATCAGACTCTCGTCGCCCATAAACAGGACAGCCATCTTCATTGTATCCAGCTCCTTTCCTGTAAAATGGAACTTCCCATGAGTAATCTGGGCAGAATCCAGAACAGCTAAATCGCCATCCTCGAAAACCCGCAAATAGAGCATTCGGTCTTCCAGTTCAGGAACGGAAGTGGTGCCTTGAATATTCATTTTTTGCTGGCAGCCAGTCAGCACAAGTAACAGCACAGAGAGGTATAGAGAGAGAATCTTTTTCATTTGTCTTTTTTGTTAATCTCCAAGTCGCTTTCAATGATATCATAAGCCCGCTGCATCGTCTCGTGTTCAGCCTCCGAGCCTTCCCCTTCCATCGTGATAGCAGGGTGAATGGTCAGCGACAGCGGATGCCACTTCACGAAATTGACGTAACCTTTTGCACGAGGTAGCACATTAAAAGAACCATTGATAGTCACAGGTAAAAGCGGCAACTTCACTTCATCGGCCAACTGGAAAGCGCCCCGTTTGAACGCCCTCATCTTTCCGTCCCACGTGCGAGCTCCTTCAGGGAACACCACCAACGAGACACCTCCCTGCAGCACTCTTCTTGCGTGCTCAAACATCTCAGCCATCTTCTTCGGTCCGCCTTTCTGATCCACGAAGATAAAACCTGCGGACTCGCTGGCTTTTCCAATCAGCGGCATCTTCCGCAGTTCCTCCTTCAGCATCCATTTGAAATGACGTTCCAGAAAGCCATAGAGCAGAAAGATATCGAAAGCGCCCTGATGGTTCGGAATAATGATATAGCTCTGCTTCGGGTCCATATTTTCCATACCCTTGATGTGAACGGGTAGCAGCAGGACACGAATCATCACAACCGACCACCATTTGCCAGGATAGTAGCTCCACCATGAGGCGTTGAACAACGTGCAGCCTATCGTTGTGGACAACGTCATAATAATCGTGGCTACCAGCAATATCGGAGCCGCAATCAGCAGTTGATATAATCTATATAGGAATATCACTTTTCTTCTTTTTTAAGTTCAACAGGAATACGGAACGACGTATAGATTTCCAAAATACAGCCAATGGTCAAGCAGACCACCCACTCGTTGCGCGATGTGAAGCCGAAATGTCCCACCTGCATGATCATGCAACAAGCGGCACACAGAAACGCCAACTGTCCGAGCAGTTGTTGGCGACGGAGTCTGCGAATCACGAAACTGCTTCCTTCATAGCGTTGCAGCATCCTGACAGGGCAATAAGCCACTACGCCCACCGTGAAAAGGATAGTTGCTACGAGAGGCAGCCATAAAAACAAAGCTGCGCCCCCTAACATCAGAAGAGCGCCCATTTGCCCAAACAGTATGAGTCTATTGTCCAGTTCTTTCATCTTTCAGTCGTTATTCTTCCTCAGAAGAGTCCGTCATAAATACAAAAACATCTTCGTTCGGACGTTTCATATAGTAACGTTCACGGGCCATCCGCTCCACTGCCTCCGGATTGTTCTCAAGCTCTTTCAATTGCGCCGTTTCAGCCTCATACTGAGACTGATATTTGTCTATCTCACGCTTCAGATTTCCGATTTCGACCTGCCGGTGATAGCGTGTGTACCAGCTGTTCTCATCGAGAAGACCCACAATAAAGAGGAATACAATAATCGCAGCCAAATACTTATACTTGCGAATGAATCCCCAAAAAGTTAAAAGGCGTCCCATATTTTCTCTTTTCCTTATTTTCTTTTGTTTGATGCTGCGAAGGTAGAAAAAAGATTACAGATTAAAGATGAATGATTAAAGTTTTTTCTTGAAACACCTTTTTTTTCAATCTTTTTATGTAATTTTGGCGGCGAAATCCACTTTTCAATTACATCCATGTCTGAATATATTGTATCAGCACGCAAGTACAGACCCATGACCTTCGACTCTGTGGTGGGGCAAAGCGCCATTGCCACGACTTTGAAGAATGCCATTCGTGCCAATAAGCTTGCTCATGCTTATCTCTTCTGCGGCCCACGAGGGGTGGGAAAAACCACCTGCGCCCGCATCTTCGCCAAGACCATCAACTGCCTCAATCCTCGCGAGGATGGTGAGGCGTGCAACGAATGCGAGTCATGCCAGGCGTTCAACGAACAGCGTTCATTGAACATCCACGAGTTGGACGCAGCCTCCAACAACTCTGTTGATGATATCCGCAACCTCATTGACCAAGTGCGCATTCCGCCTCAGATTGGTAAGTACAAGGTGTTCATCATCGATGAGGTTCACATGCTTTCGACCCAAGCTTTCAACGCTTTCCTGAAGACCCTCGAAGAGCCACCCGCCCATGCCATCTTCATTCTAGCCACCACCGAGAAGCATAAGATTCTGCCCACCATCCTCAGCCGCTGCCAGATTTACGATTTCCAGCGTATGAGTGTGGAGAATACGGTCAAACATCTTGCTTACGTGGCTGAGAAAGAAGGTTATACCTACGAGTCCACCGCCCTCAATGTCATTGCCCAAAAAGCTGATGGTGGTATGCGCGATGCTCTCAGCATCTTCGACCAAGTGGTCAGCTACACGGGCGGCAACATCACTTATCAGCAGGTCATTGAGAACCTCAACGTTCTCGACTACGACTACTATTTCCGTATTGTTGATTTTATGCTGACACAGAAGATCAGCGAGAGCCTGCTGCTCTTCAACGAGATTCTTGGCAAAGGTTTCGAGGGCGGTCCGTTTATCAACGGATTGTCCAACCACCTGCGCGATCTGCTCGTCAGCCGCGACCCGCAGACGACCCAATTGTTGGAAGCCAGCGATGAAATCCGCAAGCGTTATGCGGAGCAAGCCCAGCGCTGTAAGGTACAATGGCTCTATCGCGCCATCCGTCTCTGCAACGACTGTGACCAAGCCTATCGCACCAGCCGCAACAAACGTTTGCAAGTCGAGCTCACCCTCATTGAATGTGCACAGGCTGCGGCCGACGATGATGCTTCCGCGGGGCGCCGCCCCGTACGTATCTTAAAACCCATTTTCAGCCTCTTGGCAGCAGCTGCTAAAGAGGCTGCCCCTGTTACAGTTCCCTCGACTTCTCCCGAGGGAAAAACTGTTTCTTCCTCCCCTTCCGTTACAGTTCCTTCGGGCTCTCCCGAAGGTAAGCCATCCGCTCCTGCTCTTGCCACTCCAGCTCCACCCAAGCGCCCCGCTTTGAAGATGGGTCGTCTGGCTCCCTCTATTCGCGGCGGCGTCAAGATTACTGCTCAGCCAACGGTCGCTCCTATGGCTCCCGCGGCGCCAGCCACCCAAGAAGAGAATCGAGATCTGAACCAGACCGATGTCATTCTGCAGTGGCAATCTTTCATTAACACAATGCCACAGGAAGAGACGGCGCTGGCACAACGCATGAAAATCATGCAGCCCACGATCATCGATGCCCACGATGGCACACTTTCCGTGCAAGTAGAGAACAATGAAATCGCCAAGATGATGCAGTCATTAGCGCCTCGGATTCAGTCTTTTATGCAACCAAGGCTGCACCATTACTGCATCTCCTTCACCTTCACGGTTCCCACCAAGGAACAGGAGCCCATCAAGCCATTTAACAAACGTTCGCAATACCGTCATTTCTGCGATCTCAACCCTGCGCTCATCAAGCTCCGCGAACAATTCCAACTTGAACTCACATGAACCGTTCCTTCCTGTATTTCATCTGCATGGTTTCCGCTATGGGCGGTCTGTTGTTCGGCTACGACTGGGTGGTCATTGGTGGAGCCAAGCCGTTCTATGAATTGTTCTTCGGTATCAGTGAATCCCCAGTGCTGCAGGGTGTGGCCATGACCACAGCGCTTATCGGTTGCCTCATCGGAGCTATGGTGGCTGGCGCTTTGGCCGACCGCTACGGTCGCAAACCGCTGCTCACCCTCTCCGCTGTGCTGTTCACCGTTTCGGCTATCGGCACAGGTCTGTTCAATGACTTCACGCTGTTCAACGTTGCCCGCTTCATCGGCGGCATTGGCATCGGTGTAGCCTCTGCATTGGCCCCTATGTATATTGCTGAGGTGAGTCCGGCAGAGATTCGCGGACGCATGGTGAGCCTCAACCAGATGACCATCGTGCTGGGCATTCTCGCCGCACAGATTGTCAATATGCTACTAGCCCGCGACACTTCTGTCGCTGAGAGCCAAGCGTGGAACCTCGCATGGGGTTGGCGCTGGATGTTCTGGGCAGAGACCCTTCCCGCTGCCCTGTTCCTCATCATGAGTTTCTTTATCCCTGAGAGCCCAGTTTTTCAGAAAATGAAAAATGAAAGAATGAAGAGTGAAAAATACAATGTATCATCGGATAAAACTCATTCACTATTCACTCGGCAATACCGCCGTGTCCTATGGCTCGGCCTCATTATCGCTGTCTTCCAGCAATGGTGCGGCACCAATGTCATTTTCAACTACGCTCAGGAAATATTTGTGGGAGCTGGCTTTGATGTCGATGGGATGTTTATCAACATCGTCATCACCGGCATCGCCAACGTCATCTTCACCTTTGTAGCCCTTTATACCATCGAGCGGTGGGGCCGTCGCACCCTCATGCTACTTGGTGCAGGCGGACTGGGACTCATCTATCTGACTCTCGGCACTTGCTACTTATTTGAGGTCAAGGGTGTGATGATGGTGATACTCGTTGTAGCCGCCATCTCTGTCTATGCGATGACCTTAGGTCCTGTCACTTGGACGCTTTTGGCCGAGATCTTCCCCAACCGCATCCGTGGTGTAGCGATGGCCACCTGCACCTTTGCCCTATGGGTTGGTTGCTGCACCCTCACCTTCTCCTTCCCCACAATGAACGCGGCTCTGGGAAGTAGCGGTTCCTTCTGGATCTACTCCCTCATCTGTTTCTCCGCTTTCCTCTTCCTTTTCCGCCGTTGTCCCGAGACCAAAGGTAAGAGTTGGGAACAACTGGAACAAGAGCTGGTCATTTAGAGAAGCGGCAATAAGGTTCTTATCGCAGACGGCACAGCGTGATTGATGTCAAGTGTTTCCACTTCTTCGAGGAAACGCAATCCTTTTTCCTGATGGTTGCTACCATCGGAATGTTTTGACTCGTATAAGCCGATATGTCCGAGTGCCATCATCAATTTACAATGAATGGTGTTCTTCTTTTGCAGGTCGCCATCCCAGATGAGAAGGTCAGGTAGCGAGACAGCAAAGTAATCCATTCGGACAACATCAAACAGATGCTTCTCCCCGTAATCAACCAGACGGTGGAACAAGCGACGGGCAGCCGCTTCGTCCTGTAGCTTCAGATAGGCTAAACCGGCATAGAAAATCTTGTCCGGCTTGGCATCGTTGTAATACATCGCAGCTGCTGGTTCCTCAGGTCCTTTTGTCGCCTCTTTCCAACACTCCAGCGCTTTCTCTTTCTGCCCAAGCGCGTCGTAAACGACACCCAGCAGATAGTAGAAATCATTTTCCTGAGCACCATACAGCTTGCCTTCGCCAAGGTGGTGCGGATAGTCCAAGCACTCGGTAAGCAGGCGGATGGCCTCGGAGCCCTCTAAACCACCCCGTAAAGGGAGACTTTTTAACATCTGCTTCGCCAGCTCTACACGGCAAATCTGATACTGTGCAGAGACCTTTCCTTCGCCGCCCTCCCAGGGATGGAACTGGTGAGCATCCAATTTCTCCATCGCTTCAGCATAGCTCCCCACTTGATTGAGCAGGGTGATTTCCTCCAGCACAAGGTCATCGCGACGGGCGATGAGGCTTGGATAGCGTTGCAGGAACGCCAAACGCTCGGCGTGTGAGCGCTGTGTCGCTTTGTACAGCTGATCCAGCTCCATGAGAATACGTGCATCATTCTCGTTGAGGTGGAAAGCACGCTCCATCAGTTCCACAGCCCGTTCTTTGTTCGCCTGCTTGTTATACGTCGCCAGTGCGAGATTGCGCCAGACGGTGGGGAACTGCGGATTCAGCTTTGCCGACAACTCCCAGTTCTCGATGGCAACGTCATACTGCCGCTTGTCATAGTAGAGACAGCCGAGCAGATAGGGAGCCTTGGCGCCATTGGGATTCTCGCGTTTGGCAGACTCCAAAGCAACGATATCTTCCAAGCGGTTTGGGAAACAGAAATCGGAATTGGCAGCCTCAGCCTCCTCGTAACGGCCTAAATAATAATAGGTCATGGGAGTTGCCGCCTCCCCCTTGATAGCCATTCGCCAAATGGCTGCAGCGTCCTCAGCAAGCCCTGCGGCAGCATAGTCAAGCGCTATTTCGTTATAGTTAAATGTCGCTCCGTGCATCATCCTCTCCATCTCGATGAGCACCTGTTCATCCTTTGTCAACAAGAACTTCTCAAACAGACAGCCATAGTTGAAACGGTCCAATTCCAACGACTCTTGTATCCAGATCAGAGCTTCTTCCTTACGCTGTGTCAGCCGCAGCACAGCGCTTTTCAGCGCCCGTGCCTTGCTGTTGTGGTAACCGCTGACGAGAGCGCGCTCCAGCTCGTGCAGTGCATCGTCATAGCGACCTTGTGCCGTGGAGATCTGGGCACAGGCGAAATAGCCTTGTACCTGCTGCGCTCCGCTCCAGGTGGCTTTGTAGAACCAGTCGTAGGCCTCGTCTATTCGTCCCTGATACTTCAGCGCCAACCCTAAGAAATAAAGTGCTTCGCTGTTGTACGGATTGGGATTGCGACGCATCAGTACCTTCACCGCTTGCCACAGATACCTTTCAGCGCGCTGGAAGCGGCCGCGACGCAGGTACCAGAGGCCCAGCTGCTGGAGTGCGCGGACATCCTTAGGGTCACGGCGCAGCGCCTCCTCATAGTAGTCGAGTGCCGACCATGTGGCATGACGGTATTGTTCCAGATGCAAGCCCGTGAAGTAAAGCTCATCGCTGCTCTTGCACTCTTCCGGCAGACGCGCCGCCTCGGCAGCATCGGGGATGGGTCGCACCTCATCGGGTTCAGCGTGCCACTGCAGGACAGAGCGTTCGCCATTGTTGGTAGCCTTAAAGATATCTACCGTGAGTTCTGAGAGTGCAACACCCGAACACACTACCGTCTCAGCAAACACCTGCTCAGGGCTGAGCGTCACCTCCTTATTATAGAAGACAGCGCCGCTGTCGCCCTTCATCACAATCCGCACCTCCTGTCTGGACGTGGCCAGCACTTGGAAACGGACGGCCTCGCCATCAGCGGGATTGATATTGAAGATGAAATCCTTTGAGGCCTGCTTGACAATGCCCAGCTCGCGATACGGCATGAAATACTGAGTGAAAGTTTTCTCCTCGTAAGGTTGAATCCAAGTGAAATCAGGCTGGTTCTCAGTATAGACACCCGCCATCAGCTCGATATAAGGTCCGTCCTCATCGGTCAGGTTCCTATCCCATGCCCGTCCGAAGTCGCCGTTGCCCCACGTCCACTGCTTCTTGCCAGGCGACACGTGGTGGTTAGCCACATGGAGCATTCCGCCCTGCGTGTCGTTCTCGTAGCCGCCCTCGAAGTTGTATTTCGAATTGACACCCATGTAGGAAGTGGGTACTTTGATGTTCTTGTAGTTGGAGATATCCACGCCGGCGCTGTAGTCCATCTTGTAATAGGTTCCCGTGGCGATGGGGAACGATGACACAGCGCGCTTACCGTGGTCAAAGACAGCGTTGATGTCAGGCGGGAACACACTCTGGTAAGCATCGTTGACCGCCACGGCAGGATTGGCCCACCATAGGAAGGTCTGGGGAAGCTCGGAGCGGTTAAACAGACGCACATTGATTTCCAGATAGGCGCAGCCCGGACGCAGACGGAAGCCCATGCTGCTCTGCTGGTCGAACATCCGTTCCATCTCGTTGCACCACACCGTAACCGACCCGTCTGCGTGCTCCTCGATGTCACAATCCACAGGCAGATAGGTACTCGGACGATGGTGCTGCGGCCAGTTGAACTCTATACCGCCGCTGATCCACGGCCCTGCCAACCCCACCAACGCGGGCTTGATCACATGGTTGTAATAGACAAAATGGCGCTGTTTCAGCTTATCATAAGCCATCTGAATGCGTCCGCCCAACTCTGGCATCACCATCACCTTCAGGTACTCGTTTTCCAGGAACACCACGTTCCACTCCTTCGGTGTCGGTTTGTTGGCTATCGACTCAATGACGGGATAAGGATAGACCACGCCGCTCGAGCCCTGATACACACGCTTTTCCAGAAAGATGGGGTTCGCCTCAGGCGCACCTGTTTCGTAGGTTGGTATCGTTACCAACTCTCTCCAAGCTTTAACCATTCTATACTATTTTTCTTAGTTTGCAGATGCAAAGATACAAAAGTTTTGGTTGCCCGTTTCTGTCTGCAGCTCATTTACGGGGTTTGAACATCTTTTGATGACAAAAATCAACAAAAAACGCGTGTTGGTTGAAAAATATTCAGTTAACACGCGGCTTTTTGTGATAAATAGTCTAACTTTGCGGCCGCAAAAGTATTTAACGCTAAATATACTATCATGGCAAAAATGAATTTTGGCGGTGTCATCGAAGAAGTGATGACCCGCGAGGAGTTCCCCTTAGAGAAGGCACGTGAGGTGCTGAAAAACGAGACCATCGCCGTCCTTGGTTACGGTGTACAGGGTCCTGGTCAGGCTTGTAACCTGCGTGACAACGGTTTCAACGTCATCGTTGGCCAGCGTCCGGGTAAGACGTATGAGAAGGCTGTCGCTGACGGCTGGGTTCCTGGTGAGACACTGTTCTCCCTCGAGGAGGCTGCTGAGCGCGGCACTATCGTATGTCTGCTGCTCTCAGATGCAGCTCAGATGCAGCTGTGGCCCACCATCAAGCCTCATCTCACCCCAGGCAAGACCCTCTACTTCTCTCACGGTTTTGCCATCACATGGAACGACCGCACCGGTGTAATTCCTCCCAAGGATATCGACGTCATCATGGTTGCCCCCAAGGGTAGCGGCACCAGCCTCCGCACCATGTTCCTCGAAGGTCGTGGTCTGAACAGCAGCTATGCCATCTATCAGGACGCCAGCGGCAAGGCACTGGAGAAGGTACTCGCCTTCGGTATCGGTATCGGCAGCGGCTACCTCTTCGAGACGACCTTCCAGCGCGAAGCTACCTCTGACCTCACCGGCGAACGTGGTTCTCTGATGGGTGCTATCCAGGGTCTGCTATTGGCTCAGTACGAAGTGCTGCGCGAGAATGGCCATACTCCCTCTGAGGCTTTCAACGAGACCGTTGAGGAGCTGACACAGAGTCTGATGCCTCTGTTCGCAGCTAAAGGTATGGACTGGATGTACGCAAACTGCTCCACCACCGCTCAGCGCGGTGCTCTCGACTGGATGGGTCCCTTCCACGATGCCATCAAGCCCGTGGTTGAGAAGCTCTATGCCAGCGTGAAGTGCGGCAACGAGGCTCAGATCAGCATCGACAGCAACAGCAAGCCCGGCTACCGCGAAGGTCTCGAGAAAGAGCTCGCAGCCCTGCGTGAGAGTGAGATGTGGCGCACAGCAGCCGTTGTTCGTCAGCTCCGTCCCGAGAACAACTAATCGTTCTCCGTTCACAGACTCATTTTCTGTCACACATTATTTCCTGACCGTGCCTGATTTCCAACGTGCACGGTCTTTCTTTTGGGGAATAGAGAAGATTTTGAGACATGAGAGGAAGTCGGGTTCAGAGAAACCCCGTACTTTTGCTCTCGGTTTATTGGAAAGAATGCAATTTATTCATCATAACCCAAAGAAATCCTTATGAAAGACAAAAGACACCTGTCAAGAGTGTTACTGCGATGCGCCCTCGTCGCAATGACGCTGCTGCCGTCGAAGCTGATGGCCGACGTTGATCCCAACTTCTACATCTTCCTTTGCTTCGGACAGTCGAACATGGAAGGTGCTGCGAAACCTGAGGCTCAAGATATAGCAAGCCCAGGGCCACGCTTCTTGCTGATGCCCGCTGTAGATGATGCGCAGCGTGGACGCAAGAAAGGCGAGTGGTGCGAGGCTACAGCTCCCCTTTGCCGCCCCAACACGGGTCTGACGCCTGCCGACTGGTTTGGCCGAACACTGGTGGCTTCATTGCCCGAGAATATCAAGATCGGTGTCATTCACGTGGCTATTGGAGGTATCAAGATTGAAGGTTTTATGCCCGACAGCATTGAGAACTACGTGAAGATGCAGGCTCCCAACTGGATGAAAGGCATGTTGGCTGCTTACGACAACAATCCCTACAAGACGCTTGTCACGCTGGCCAAGAAGGCACAGCAGGACGGTGTAATCAAAGGTATTCTGATGCATCAGGGTGAGTCGAACACGGGAGACCCGGATTGGGCCAAGAAGGTGCAGAACGTCTATGACCATCTGTTGGGTGACCTGCAGCTGAAACCCGAAGAGGTTCCCCTCTATGCCGGTAATATTGTCCAGGCTGACGGCAAGGGTGTCTGCATCGGTTGCAAGAAACAGATTGACGAACTGCCCCAGACCATTCACACCTCACAGGTCATCTCGTCAGACGGCTGCTCAAACGGTCCCGATCGTCTGCACTTCGACGCTGCCGGCTATCGCGAGTTAGGTTGCCGCTACGGCGAGGCTGTGGCCAAGTTCCTCGGCTACGAACCGAAACGCCCAGCTATTGAGACAGCCAAGAAGATTGTCGTTCCCGAGGATGCTGTCACTGCCGAGACTACCATTCCAGGCAACGAGTTCCCTAAAATCGATAAAGAAGGCCGTGCCTACTTCTACATCCACGCGCCGCAGGCACACAAGGTGGTGGTGGATATCTGCAGCAAGAAATATGACATGCAGCCCGACGGAAAGGGTGGCTTCATGGCTGTCACCGACCCGCTGGTTGTGGGCTTCCACTACTACTTCCTGAGCATCGACGGCGTGAATTTCATCGACCCCGCCACCGAGACCTTCTTCGGCTGCAACCGTGAATCGGGCGGCATAGAGATTCCCGAAGGCCCAGAGGGCGACTACTATCGTCCGCAACAGGGCATCGCACACGGGCAGGTACGCAGCATCTACTATCCATCTTACAATAGTGAAAGTGTAAATGGCAAATCATTAAATGACAAGTTGACATGGCGCCACGCAATGATCTATACACCAGCCGAGTACGAAAAGGGAAAGAAACGCTATCCTGTGCTCTATCTGCAACACGGAATGGGTGAAGGTGAGACCAGCTGGGCCATCCAAGGTAAGATGCAGCACATCATGGACAATGCCATCGCCAAGGGCGAAGCCGTTCCGATGATTGTGGTGATGGAGAGTGGCGATGTGAAAGCGCCCTTCCGAGGCGGCAACAACCAAGCCGGACGTTCACAGTATGGCGCTTCGTTCTATCGTGTGATGACGGAAGACCTGATTCCTTATATCGATAGCAACTTCCGCACGAAAGCCGACCGTGAGAACCGTGCGATGGCAGGTTTGTCGTGGGGCGGTCACCAGACCTTCGACCTTGTCATGAGCAACTTGGACAAGTTCGCCTGGATGGGAGCTTTCAGTGGCGCCATCTTCGGGCTGGACGTCAATACAACCTACGACGGCGCCTTTGCCCGCAGCGAAGAGTTCAACAAGCGCATCCATTATCTTTTCCTCAGTTGTGGTTCAGAGGAGAACTTCGGTACAGGGAAACTCGTAGATGATCTTCGTGACGCAGGTGTCAAAGTCGATTACTATGTCTCGCCTGGAACGCACCACGAATGGCTCACTTGGCGCCGAAGCCTCAAGGAGTTCATACCGCACTTGTTCAAGAAATAACTAACAAGACCTCCCTCATTGCAGAAAAGCCTTTCCACATTTGCGGAAAGGCTTTTCATATTAATCGGGAAGCGGGTTACAGGGGATGATATTGCACAAAGGCTTCCATTGCTTCGTAGGCAGCAAGACCGAGGCTACTGTAGAGCTCTGCGGTAGCGTGATTGCGGTCTTCAGCGCGCTGCCAGAACAGACGTTCGTCGTTGCCCAAGAAGGGAGCTGACTCCATCTGGCTGGCGTGTTTGAGGATGGCGTTACGCTTGGTGCGAAGCTCCTCGGGGCTAATGGGCACAGCCATCTCGATGTGCTCAATCTCCCACTCTGCCCAAGCACCACGATACATCCAGATACGGCAGTTCTTCAGCCACTCGGCACCAGCTTCCTTCTCAATATCGATAGCAGCGAGAACAGCATCGGTGCAGACGCGGTGCGTTCCGTGCGGGTCGGCGAGGTCGCCTGCCACGAAGATCTGATGAGGCTTCACCTCGCGCAAAAGGTTGAGGACGATCTCCACATCGGCTTCACTGATAGGATTCTTCTGAATCTTACCCGTCTCATAAAACGGCAGGTTCAGGAAGTGAACACGCTCCAAGGGAATACCGCTGTACATAGAAGCGATACGAGCCTCGCCACGACGAATCAGACCTTTTACTTCCAGGATGTCACGGGTGTCGAAATCCTCAGGCTTCTTCTTGTTGATGAAATCGATAAACTCTTTATAACGAGCATTGATAATCTCGTCCTTTCCCTCCTCGAAGAGGTCGTTGAAGCCCTTGGTGAAATGCATGAAACGGAACACTTCTTCGTCGCCGACAGCGATGTTACCGCTGGTCTCATAAGCCACGTGAACCTCATGTTTCTGCTTCACCAGACGCTGTAAAGTTCCGCCCATGGAGATAACATCATCATCGGGGTGCGGAGAGAAAATAATCACTCGCTTCTGGGCGGGTTTAGCACGCTCCGGACGGTTGCTGTCGTCAGCATTGGGCTTACCACCGGGCCATCCAGTAATGGTGTGCTGCAGGTCGTTGAAGATCTTGATATTCACTTCGTAGGCAGAACCGTAAAGAGCAAGGAGTTCACCAAGACCATTCTCATTGTAATCCTTATTGGTAAGTTTGAGGATGGGCTTGCCAGTCCTCTGACAAAGCCATACGATAGCGGAACGGATGAGTTTGTCGTCCCAATCGCAGGACGTCACGAGCCACGGGCGACGAATGCGGGTAAGGTTAGCTGCGGAGGAGAGGTCGAGGACCACTTGCACATTATTATGCATCTGCAGGAAGGTAGCACTTTGTGCATCGGTCATCTCGCCCTCAACGGCGTTCTTGATGACATCAGCTTTCTCATCGCCCCAAGCCATCAGGAAGATTTTACGAGCCAGACGAATCGTGCTGACACCCATGGTGATGGCGCAGACGGGAACGTTCTGCTCGGAGCCGAACACCTTCAGAGCCTCAGCTCGTGAGCTGGGATCCAGTAACACAAGACGTGTATGGCTGTTGCGCTGAGAGCCTGTGACATTCAGAGCGATATTACCCATACGACCAATGCCGAGGAGGGCGATATCAATGCCGCCCAACTGCTCAATCATCTTCTCGTATGCCAAGCAATGCTCGGTCACACGCTCCTGAGGAATAGTACCATCAAGAGGATAGATGTTCTGGGTAGGAATATCAACGCGATCAAAGAACTGATCCTTCAATGTCTTCAGATTGCTCTGAACGCTGTCTGCAGGCAGGGGATAGAACTCATGGGTCACGAAAGCCACCACATTCTGGAAGCTGAGACCTTCCTCTTCGTGCATTCGAACCAATTGATTGAACACCTCCGTCAATGTAGCTCCTCCGGAGAAAGCAATGGTGCAAGCACGAATCTCACGCTGACGCTGACGAATGGTAGCAGCGACTTTCAGAGCGACCTCAAGAGCTCCTTCTTCACTGGAAGCGTAGATGTCGGTAGGCAGTTTTTCAAAACGGGTGAGCACAGAACGCTCAATCGTGCCGTCCGGACGATAGTAACGGGGCGACACACGGTCTAATGTAATTTGTGAACTAAGATTTGTTTTCATTTTAAGGTGATTAGGTTTGGATAAGATGACAAGTTAGAAATAGAAACCAAAGCCAAGTTTGAGGCCGACCTTAGAGCCCTCAGAAAATTCATTGAGAGACATACGATAATAAACGGCTGGCTCAATGGTTAGATATTGATTGAGGAAGAATACATAGCCAATCTCCGGTGAAATAAAGAAGTTGTCGGTGCGAGCATCACCACTTTTCCTATGCTCATAAGCACCGCTGACACCCAGATAAAGACCATTTTGTTCAATATAGAAACGACCGCCCAAGCCCACTTCAAAGGCATCATATTGATCACGATGGTTGTAACCGAAGTTGGCCAATACCAACATATCGTTCGCCAAGAAGCAACCGGTCGTTGCAGCCAGATCGCAATTAAATTTGGTCTGCTTACTGTAGCTCATGCTCAAATCAGAAGCGGAGACACCTACGTACGTTTTACCCGACTCGAACTGCGCATTAGCGGTCATAGCGGAGAGGACCATTACAAGTCCTAAAAACAGTTTCTTCATACTACTCTTTCCTTTAAGGTTTTTCTTTTTTTGCAAAGCTACATACAAAGCTTGTAGCCACAAAGTAAGAGCACCTTTTTTTAGATTTATTTAACGGCCACAGCCTCCTATCCTGAATAAAAAGCAGTACCTTTGCACACGAAAGCAACATGAATGATTAATCGTCATTATTTCGTAAGTTCCATGAATCAATTGTATCCACTCATCTTCGAACCGAACCTGCATGAACTCGTGTGGGGCGGTCATCAATTACAACCCCTAAAAGGACTGCCCATAGACGAGCGTTGTCTCGGCGAAAGCTGGGAGATCAGCGCTGTACCCACAAGCCAATCTATCGTTGCCAATGGCGCTCTGGCTGGTCAGAAGCTCGGCGACCTTGTGAAGACATACGGCGAAGCACTTCTTGGAAAGCGCATTGCCAAAGCCTACGGCGACATGTTCCCCCTACTCGTGAAATTTATCGACGCACAGGGCGATCTCAGCATACAGGTTCATCCGAATGATGCCTTAGCACAAGCTCGCCACGGGAAGCTCGGGAAGACCGAGATGTGGTATGTGATGGCTGCTGAACCTGGAGCATCACTACTGGCTGGCTTTAAAGAGGAAATCACGAAGGAAGACTATCGTCGTCGCGTAGAAGACGGTAGCATCGTTGATGTCTTAGCACGCCACGAGGTACACCCGGGCGACGTGTTCTTTATCCCTGCCGGACGTGTTCACGCTATCTGCAGCGGCATCCTGCTTTGTGAGATTCAACAAAGTTCCGATGTCACTTATCGTCTCTTTGACTACCACCGCCTCGGCCTCGACGGCAAGCCCCGCCAGCTGCATACAGAGGAAGCTGTAGATGCTATTGATTATAAAGTGTATGACAAGTACCGCACAGAATATACTCCTGCCGAGGAGGGAGCCGTACGCATCGTCGATTGCGAGTACTTCGCCGTAAGCGTGCTCACCACAAAAAACATCCTGCACCGCGACCTGAGTGCTGAGGACAGCTTCGTAACGCTCTCGTGTCTCGAAGGTGAATGCACCATCCGTACCAATGCCGGCCACGAGCTGAACCTCAAGCGTGGCTACTCCTGCCTAATTCCAGCCTGCGAAGCTACCTTTGACATCGAAGGAATCGCCAAGTTGATAGAATCTTTTGCTCGGTAACTAACTACATTTTATTTTATGACAAAAAAACTATTTTTGCTCGTAGCCCTCTGTTGCATGAACCTGATGCTTCATGCACACAGTACTGCACCCAAGCGCGAGTTCCGTGGAGCCTGGATTCAAGCAGTCAATGGTCAATGGCAAGGCATCGGACGTGATGCGATGCAAGCGGAACTGACCCGCGAACTGAACGCTCTCCAAGCAGACGGTATCAACGCCATCCTGTTTCAAGTACGCGTAGAAGGTGATGCGCTATACGAAAGTCAATACGAACCATGGAGCCGCTATCTGACAGGACAACAGGGATTGCCTCCCTCGCCCTACTGGGATCCGCTGGCTTGGATGGTGGAGCAGTGTCACGCCCGAGGCATGGAACTGCACGCCTGGATCAATCCTTATCGTGCCAAGACAAAGGGCACGACGGCAATGGCAACTTCTCATTACGCCATCAAGCACCCTGAGCGCTGCTTCCGCTATGAGGACTTGATGATCTTCGACCCTGGACTGCCCGAGAACCGTCACTTCATCTGTCTGGTGGCTGCCGACATTGTGCGCCGCTACGATGTAGATGGCCTGCATATCGACGATTACTTCTATCCTTATCCTGTAGCGGGTGTGCCCATTCCCGACGATGCCGCTTATGCTGCTTACGGGCAAGGACGCGACCGCGGCGACTGGCGACGCGACAACGTAAACCAATTCATTCGTGAGTTGTATGACGTCGTCCACATCACGAAGCCATGGGTGAAGTTCGGTGTCTCACCCTTCGGTATCTACCGCAACCAACGAGTATGGTCTGAGGGTTCTGCCACAAATGGCCTCCAGAACTATGACGACCTGTACGCAGATGTGCTGCTGTGGGTCAACGAAGGTTGGGTGGATTATAATATCCCGCAAATCTACTGGGAAATTGGCAACAAGGCAGCCGACTATGACACACTCATCCGTTGGTGGAGCAATCACGCTTACGCGCGCCCTTTATATATAGGTCAAGACGTCGAACGCACGATTAGGTTCGCAGACCCACAGAATCCCGAACAGAATCAGATGCCACGAAAGATGGCGCTGCAACGCGGTCTGCCAGGAATATATGGTTCTTGTCAATGGTACGCTCGTGCAGTAGCAGATGACAAGGGACAATACGGTTCCATCCTACGCGACTACTATCATCGCACAAAGGCCCTACAGCCACAGATGCCTTGGATAGACAAGAAAGCGCCAGGCAAGCCTCGCAAGGTTAAACCCGTCTGGACAGAGGATGGTTATATCCTGTTCTGGACAGCGCCGAAGGCAAAAGACGAGATGGATGAAGCAAGACAGTATGTCGTCTATCGCTTCGAAAATGGCGAGCATGTGAATCTGGACAATCCCGCCAATATCATCGCCATTACCCCCAACACGTTCTTCAAACTGCCCTATACAGACGGCAGCACCAAGTACACATACGTGGTGTCTTCACTCGACAGACTGCAGAACGAGAGCAAAGGAGTAAAAGCCAAAGTGAAGCTGTAAACAATGGGAGAGTCGATTCACATTCAAGGCGCACGAGTCAACAACTTGAAGAATATCTCTGTAGATATTCCGCGTAACAAGTTGGTGGTGGTGACGGGGCTTTCGGGCTCAGGTAAGAGCTCGCTAGCCTTCGACACCCTGTACGCTGAGGGCCAACGTCGGTACGTAGAAAGCCTCAACGCTTATGCGCGTCAGTTCCTTGGCCGAATGAACAAGCCTGAATGTGACTTCATCAGCGGCATACCACCTGCCATCGCCATCGAGCAAAAGGTGATTTCACGGAATCCGCGAAGCACCGTAGGTACCAGTACGGAGATTTACGAGTACCTAAGACTTCTATATGCCCGCATAGGCAGGACCTATAGTCCCATCAGCGGACAGGAGGTTAAGAAACATACGACGGAGGATGTCATACAATGCGCCCTCTCCTACTCTCCCGGCACTCGCTTTACAGTTCTCTGTCCCATCCGTATCCAAGAAGGACGAACACTCGAAGAACAGCTAAAAGCGTACATGCAGGAAGGCTACACGAGGCTGGATTTGAGCGGCGAGATCATTAGAATCGAAGAAGCTCTTGAGAAGAAGGAAATCCTTTCAGGTACGGCAAAGCCATCACCACGTCTCCGCTTAGTCATTGACCGTCTCTCTGTCAGTGATACAAAAGAAGCCATTTCCCGTCTCACCGACTCTTCCGAAACGGCTTTCTATGAAGGAGGCGGAGAAATGATTTTGCAGTTCCTACCTGCTGGCATCGAACATGTGTTCTCTATGCGTTTCGAAGCTGACGGCATGACGTTTGAAGAGCCGACGGACCAGCTGTTTGCCTTCAACTCACCCATGGGAGCATGTCCTACCTGTGAGGGTTGGGGCAACGTGACAGGCATTGACCCGCAGTTGGTTATCCCCGACAGCAGCAAGAGTGTCTATGACGGTTGTGTACAGTGCTGGCGCGGGGAGAAGATGAGCGAATGGAAGACGGAGTTCATCAGACACGCCGAGAGCAGGAACTTCCCCATCTTCAAACCTTACTATGAGCTGACACAAGAGGAGAAGAACTCATTGTGGCACGGAAGTCATCCTGGTCTTTCTATAGAAGAACGATGGCAACGCGGTGACGTGTGTATCGATCTCTTCTTCGACTACCTACGCGAAGGGCGCTATAAGATACAAAATCGTGTGATGCTGGCGCGATATACTGGAAAAACGGTGTGTCCAGATTGTCACGGTACACGTCTGAAGCCGGAAGCAGGTTATGTGAAAGTGGCCGGAAGAGCCATCACAGAACTGGTGGATCTCCCCATAGAAGAGTTGGCGAAATGGATCAAAACGCTCAAAGAAGAGGTCTTAACGCCTCACGAACAGCAAGTAGCAAAGCGGTTGCTGACAGAAATTGACAATCGATTGCAGTTTTTACTGGATGTAGGTTTAGGCTACCTAACACTCGGTCGCCCCTCGAATAGTCTCAGTGGCGGTGAGAGTCAGCGCATCAATCTCGCGACAAGTCTCGGCAGTTCACTTGTAGGTTCCCTATATATTCTTGACGAGCCGAGTATCGGCCTCCACAGCCGAGATACAGCCCGCCTGATCAAAGTACTCCGACAACTCACGGACCTCGGGAATACGGTGGTAGTTGTAGAGCACGATGAAGAGATTATCCGCGCTGCGGATTACATCATTGATATAGGCCCCGAAGCTGGAAGGTTGGGTGGAGAAGTTGTGTGGGAAGGAAGAATACCAGACTCTCCCCCCGCCCTCCCTATCAGGGAGGGAGCAGACACCTATGCTAATTGCATCTCAGATGAAACTATTCAGTGTTCTCATACCCTCCAATGGCTATTAGGATTGGATACCATTTCCCAAAAAAGTAACCGCTCCCTCCCTGGTAGGGAGGGCGGGAGGAGAGTCTACCGCCCTTGGAATCGTTTTATTGAAGTGGTGGGCGCACGGGCCAATAACCTGCGCGGCATCGACGTGAAGTTCCCGTTGAATGTGCTGACTTGCGTAACAGGTGTCTCTGGATCCGGAAAGTCAACGCTTGTACGCGATATTCTCTATCGAGCCATGAAGCGAGAGTTGGACGAGACAGCGGATCGACCTGGGGAGTTCATCCGGTTAGAAGGCGACATCAACTCGGTCAAAGCCGTAGAGTTTGTAGATCAAAACCCCATCGGAAAAAGCTCGCGTTCCAATCCTGTTATCTACGTAAAGGCTTACGACGAGATCCGCCGTCTCTTTGCTGAGCAACCGCTCTCCAAGCAAATGGGTTTCACGGCAAGCTATTTCTCATTCAACACGGAAGGTGGACGTTGCGAAGAATGTAAAGGCGAAGGAACAGTTACGATTGAGATGCAGTTCATGGCCGACCTCGTACTAGAATGTGAGAGTTGTCACGGGCAGCGATTCAAAAACGATGTCCTCGATGTTCGTTTCCATGGACAGAATATCAACGATGTGCTGAACATGACCGTCAACCAAGCGATGGAATTTTTCACTGAACATGGCGAGAAGAAGATTGTGCGACGGCTGAAACCGTTGCAGGACGTTGGTCTCGGCTACATCAAGCTCGGACAGTCCTCCTCTACCCTTTCTGGCGGTGAAAATCAACGCGTGAAACTGGCTTATTATATCGGTATGGAGAAACAAGAGCCTACACTCTTTATCTTTGACGAGCCCACCACAGGCTTGCATTTCCACGATATCCGCCGATTATTAGCTTCCTTTGACGCCCTTATCGAACGCGGTCATACCATCATCGTCATTGAACATAACCTCGATGTCATTAAGATGGCCGACCACATCATTGATCTCGGTCCTGAAGGCGGTGCAGCTGGAGGTAATGTCGTCGTGACAGGTACGCCAGAACAAGTGGCAGCTTGTCCCGAGAGTTATACGGGTCGGTTCCTACAAAGCAAAATATCAGTTAACTAATGAAAAAACTCACGCAATTATTTGGCGCAAGAAGGAATTCATGTTAACTTTACAGCGAAAAATAAATCTTTTATCCCTATTTACTAACACTTTAAAACAACTTGCTTATGAAGAAGTATCTTGCAGAAATGGTAGGCACGTTCGTGCTAACATTGTTAGGTTGTGGTACAGCCGTCAGTTTGGGTTGCGGCGCAGACACCGCAGCGATTGTAGGTACAGCCATTGCTTTTGGTCTGTCCGTGATTGCTATGGCCTACACCATCGGTGGTATCAGTGGTTGCCATATTAACCCTGCCATCACCCTGGGTGTCTATCTCAACGGCGGAATCTCCGGTAAAGATGCCTGCGGTTACGTTTGTGGCCAGGTTATCGGCGCTATCATCGCCGCAGCCGTACTCTATGGCATCGTTAGCATGGATCCTGCTATCGTCATCACGACAGCCACAGGAGCCAATGCCTGCAGCTATGGTGTATGCAATGGTTTGATTGTTGAGATTGTGCTCACATTCATCTTTGTGCTGGTAGTGCTCGGAACTACCTCAAAGACCAACGGCGCTACGAACAACTTCGCCGGTCTTGCCATCGGTCTGTCACTGATTCTCATTCATCTTGTGGGTATTCACTACACTGGCACGAGCGTTAATCCTGCTCGTAGCATCGGTCCCGCCCTGTTCGCAGGTGGCCAAGCGCTCTCTGAGCTCTGGGTCTTCATCGTTGGCCCGCTGGTAGGTGCAGCCATCGCTGCAGGTTGCTGGAAGATTATTGATTGCAACTGCGAGAAATAAGAACAGTCTATATAATCAAACGAAATCAGCCCGCCGATTGGCGGGCTGATCATTTTTACTATCTGTTAGCGTACATCGTTTCATAGTATTTCTGATAATCACCTGAAGTAACATTATCCATCCAGGCTTCGTTGTCGAGATACCAGCGAACAGTACGTTCAATACCTTCCTCAAACTGAAGACTGGGTTCCCAGCCCAATTCGCGTTGTAACTTGCGACTGTCGATGGCATAACGCAAATCGTGACCAGCACGGTCTGTGACGTAGGTGATGAGGTCCATATCCTCACCTTCCTTACGTCCCAGCAAACGATCGACCGTTTTGATCACCACCTTGATGATATCGATATTCTTCCACTCATTGAAACCACCGATGTTGTAGGTCTCGGCAATCTGCCCCTTATGGAAGATGAGGTCGATGGCACGAGCATGGTCTTCGACATAAAGCCAGTCGCGGACATTCTCACCCTTCCCATAAACGGGCAACGGCTTACGATGGCGGATATTATTTATGAACAGAGGTATCAGCTTCTCGGGGAACTGATAGGGACCATAGTTATTGGAACAGTTGGTGACAATCGTCGGCATCCCATAGGTGTCGTGGAAAGCACGCACGAAATGGTCACTGCTGGCCTTAGCTGCACTGTATGGGCTATGGGGCTGATATTTCAAGTCCTCTGTGAAGAACTTTTCGCCATAGGCTGGATGAGAATCCGCTGATGCTTTGGTGGTAAAGGGAGCAGGAATACCTTCTGGGTGTGTCATCTCCAAAGCGCCATAGACTTCATCGGTAGAGATATGGTAGAAACGCTTACCTTCGTATTTCTCAGGCAAAGACTCCCAATAGAGTTTGGCTGCTTGCAGCAAGGACAACGTACCCATCACATTGGTTTGTGCAAAGGTGAAGGGATCCTTGATGCTGCGATCGACATGAGACTCTGCGGCCAAATGGATAATGCCATCAACATGTTCATCTTGCATCAGTTTGTAGAAAGCATCGAAGTCACAGATATCCATCTTTACGAACTTATAGTTCGGACGGTCCTCGATATCCTTGAGATTCGCCAAATTTCCAGCATAGGTAAGTTTATCGAGGTTGATGATGCGGTACTCAGGGTATTTGTTCACAAAGAGGCGGACGACATGAGAACCTATAAAGCCGGCACCGCCAGTAATGACTATGGATTTCATAAGTGAAAAATGAAAGAGTGATAAGTGGAAAATTAAGGTTTCTTATATATGTGAAAAGTAGAAGAATGATAAGTGAAAAGATTTTTCATTCTTTCATTTCTTACTTTTCATTTAATGGTAAAGGGACTCTTAAAATCTTTTAGGAACGGATGTTTGGTATCTTTATCGCTGAGGATAGCTTCAGCAAAGGGAATTTGCCAGTCTATACCGAGGGACGGGTCGCAGAGTTGAATGCCGTCATCGGCCTCAGGATGATAAAACTCATCACACTTATACTGAAAGACGGCCTCTTCTGAGAGGACTGCAAAACCATGAGCAAAGCCCTTGGTGATGAGAATTTGGCGATGGTTTTCCTCTGTAAGTTCTACTGCCACATGTTGTCCATAGGTGGGAGAGCCCACACGAATATCAACTGCGACATCAAGCACCGCACCTCGAACACAACGTACGAGTTTGGTCTGGGTATAAGGAGGGCGTTGAAAATGCAGACCACGCATCACACCTCGTTTGGACATACTCTCGTTATCTTGGATAAAACGGATAGGGCCTATCTTCTCGTCGAACTCTCGCTGCGAGAAACTCTCAAAGAAATAACCTCGTTGATCTAAGAACACGCGAGGCTCGATGATGAGCAAACCCTCTATAGGCGTTTTGATTACTTCCATATGCCAATCCTCTTACACTCCTTCATCCTCCAATTCTGCTTCACCGCGTTCATCACGACTAATCGTCATACCGCCAGAAGTATCGACCTGCAACAGGAGAGGTTCAAACATATCACTTTGTGGAAGACTGACACTGATGGCGAAACGCAAACCCGGAAGGCTCTTGTCACACATCATCCCATCCAAAATGCCATTCTGCTGAAATTCCGTTGAAAGATAGGACGCTACTGTTTTCTTGGTGAACTGACGATGAAACAGCGTCTGCCCACCCTGATGAATGGTCAACGAATAAACATTATCCGCATACTTGTTACCCTCGTCATCAATCACAACGGGCAGACTGTCAGAAGCTTCGCGATGAATCGTGTAAGTGTAAGCCTTACCATTCGTGCGAATAGTATCGGAATAATGGTAAGGAGTCATACGCTGAATACCGTCCACCGATGTTGTGGTGTCATATTCATTAGCCCCCACCGAAGACTCATTGGAAACGGTCTTGCTACCACATGCTTGTAACAAAGCCATCACCATGAGAAGACCCAAATAATACTGTTTCATATCAGATTGTTCCTATAATCCGCTGCAAAGATAAACAATAACTTTAATACTAACGCTATGAGAGGGCAGAAAATACGTTTTCCCATTCATCGGCTAATGCTTGCATGGAAGGGAACAGATATGTAGCCCCTTCATCTAAAAGAAGATGATCGTCCAAAGGACCTGTATTGACGGCAATGGTACGAATACCGGCAGCGACAGCCGCGCGAACACCCAATGGTGCATTTTCTACGACAAGCGCCTCATCGGCAGTAACGCCAGCTTTCTTCAAGCCCATCAAATAAGGCTCCGGATTGGGTTTCCCGTAGCGGACATCGTCACCTGTGACCATCAATTCCGGTGTAAAATGACCCGGGTAATGTTTCTCAAGACGCGTCAACAGGGATTGCTGGGCAGACCCCGTCACGAGCACGCGCTGCAAGCCACACGCACGAACTTTATCTAATAGTTCATGCGCTCCTGTCATCTCTGGAGCCTCACCGCCACGAGCGGCCATGAACTCATTAAAGATAACCGTTTTGCGTTGATACAGGTCGCGAGCTTCTTCCTCTGTGGCATCACGTCCCCAGTAGCGTTGTGTAAAGATGCTGATGGTACCGATGCCTGTGCGTCCTTCATTCTCGAAGGCATCCTCAGGTCTCATCGGCAGACCGTAAGCCGTCATCACCTTGGCCCAAGCATACGCATGGCCTGGCATACTGTCAAACAGTACGCCATCCATGTCAAATAATACCGCTTTTAGCATTATTTCAACCGTGCCTTAATGGCTTCGGTCTCCTTCTCGTAACCAGGCTTACCGAGCAGGGCAAACATATTCTTCTTATAAGCTTCTACGCCGGGCTGATTGAAAGCATTGACGCCGAGCAACTGGCAATGGATGCCACAAGCTTTCTCGAAGAAATAGATGAGCTGACCAAGGTGGTAAGCATCCAGACGATCAATGGCAATGCGGATATTGGGAACACCGCCATCCACGTGAGCCAGCTGAGTACCGAGTTCAGCCATCTTGTTAACCTCATCCACACGCTTACCTGCGAGGAAGTTCAGGCCATCGAGATTCTCATCATCGTTGGGGAAGAGCAACTTGTGCTCAGGAGTCTCCACGCTGATGACCGTCTCAAAGATGGTGCGCTCGCCTTCCTGAATCCACTGACCCATAGAATGCAGGTCAGTAGTGAGATCGACGCTGGCAGGATAGATACCCTTTCCATCCTTTCCTTCGCTCTCACCGAAGAGCTGCTTCCACCACTCTGCAATGAAGTGAAGCTTCGGCTGATAGTTAGCCAAAATCTCTATCTTCTTACCCTTCGTATAAAGAGCATAGCGGGTAGCAGCATATTGAGCAGCAGGATTCTCGGCAAGAGGTGCAGCAGCCATCTTCTCCATATCCTGAGCGCCCTTCACCAGTTGGTCAATATCGAAGCCGGCTACAGCGATGGGCAGCAGACCTACAGGAGTGAGCACGCTAAAGCGGCCACCTACGTTATCGGGAATGATGAAGCTCTTGTAACCTTCTTTGTCAGCACAGGTGCGAGCCGCGCCGCGCTTGGCATCCGTGATCGCCACGATGACCTTCTTGGCGGTTTCTTTGCCCAGCTGCTCCTCACACTGCTTCTTGAGCAGACGGAATGCAAGAGCGGTCTCGGTGGTGGTGCCACTCTTTGAGATATTGATGACACCGAAACGCTTGCCGCGCAGATAAGTGGTCAGCTCAGCGAGATAATCCTCACCGATATTATTACCTGCGAAAAGGATTGTAGGATTCTTGCCATCGTTTACAAGCCACTGGAAGCTATTGCTAAGAGCTTCAATGACAGCCTTGGCACCGAGATAGCTACCACCGATACCTGCAACAACGACAGCCTCACACTCGCCACGCAGAACGGCAGCAGTAGCTTTTACGTCAGCCAAAAATTCAGGGGTAATGCTGGTGGGAAGATGCAACCAACCCAAGAAATCGTTACCAGGGCAAGTTCCTTCTTCCAATGCTTTCTGTGCCTCAGCCACACGGGCTTCCAAGGCTTTCACTTCTGCTGCGCTCACAACAGGAGCGATCTTTGTAATGTCAAGTTTAATCATAGTGATCTTTATGGTTTTAAATATTTATCATAGTTCAATAGGCAGTCCACATCCACGCAACCTTGGCAGCCTCATAGTCGTGAGACCAACTGCGAGATAACAGCCAGCGATGGAATCTGCAGACGACGAAACAAAATAATATGTAAAAATAAAAAGAAGAAGCTTCTTCATCTAAAACTATCCGTTAGCAACTTGATTTCTATCGTGGGTGCAATACGCTCATAAAGAATATTATAAACAGCATCCAAGATGGGCATATTGACATGCAAGTGACGATTGATTTCCTTCATACACTTAGCTCCAAAATAACCTTCAGCAATCATCTCCATCTCTATCTGGGCACTCTTGACTGAATAGCCCTGTCCTATCATCTGACCGAAGACACGATTACGGGAAAACTGACTGTAACCCGTCACAATGAGGTCGCCCATGTAACAGCTTTCGAAGATGCTGCGCTGGATAGGATGGACAGTAGCCAGGAAGCGGTTCATCTCCTGCAGGGCATTAGACATCAGCACTGCCTGGAAGTTGTCACCGTACTTCAAACCTTTACAAATACCAGCTGCTATGGCATAGACATTCTTCAACACCGACGCATATTCGATACCGATGACATCGCGGCTCGTCTTGGTCTTCACATAATCTGAAGCCATCATATCAGCAAAAGCTTCTGCTTTTTGTGTGTCAGAGCAGCCAACGGTCAGGTATGTCAGTCGTCCCAATGCCACTTCCTCTGCATGTGAGGGACCTGCAAGAACGGCAAGGTTATCGTCAGGCACATTATACACCTGATGGAAGAATTCTGAGACGCAGAGATTATCATCAGAAACGATACCCTTGATGGCCGTGAGGTTGAACTTATCGCGCAAGCGCACCTTCAACTTTTTCAGATGACCTTTCAGATAGGGTGAAGGTGTAACCCAGATCAGTGTATCTGCGTGCGTGACGACTTCGTTGATGTCCGCCGAGAAATGAATGCGATTGACATCGAAATGCACGCTCTGCAGATAAGCCGGATTATGACCTAACTGAATAAAATCATCAATACGGTCCTGCCGACGCAAATACCACCAGATGCTGTCGTTCTTCTCCAGCATCATCTTGGCGATAGCCGTTGCCCACGATCCACCGCCCATTATGGCAATGGTTCCTATGCTGTCCACTGTGCAATAGCGTCTTGTGACGGACGCTCTATATCCAACTTATATTTCTTGATAATCTCAATCATCTGCTGCTGAATCTTGGCCGGAGCGACACCTTTCAGTGTTGCCGTCAGGTTATAACCAGCCTTGCGCAGGATGGGAATGATATCTTTGGGAACGCCCAACGCCTCAAAGGCTTCATCCTTATCACGCGGAGCTTTCAGTTCGGGTTTCATCTGCGGGAAGAGCATCACCTCGCCAATAGCGAACTTGCCTGTAAGGAGCATCACCAGACGGTCGATACCGATACCGATACCGAAGGTGGGAGGCATACCGTACTGCAGAGCGCGAAGGAAGTCCTGATCGATAATCATGGCCTCATCATCGCCTTTGGCGGCCAGACGCATCTGTTCCTTGAAACGACCTTCCTGATCAATGGGATCGTTGAGCTCAGAATAGGCATTAGCCAGTTCCTTGCCGTTCACCATCAGTTCGAAGCGCTCGGTGAGGCCAGGCTTGCTGCGATGCATCTTCGTCAGCGGGGACATCTCCACAGGATACTCCGTGATGAAGGTCGGCTGAATAAAGGTTCCTTCGCAGAACTCGCCGAAGAGCTCGTCGATGAGTTTACCCTTACCCATGGTCTCATCCACTTCCATACCTTTCTCCTTGCAGAAGGCGCGGATCTCATCCTCGCTCTTTCCGTTGCAGTCAAAGCCTGTTTTCTCCTTGATGGCATCGAGGATGGGCAGACGGCGGTAGGGAGCCTTGAAAGAAATGACTTTACCATCTATCTCCACCTCGGGTTTGCCGTTGACAGCCGTGCAAATCTGCTCCAGCATGTTCTCGGTGAAGCCCATACCCCAGTTTAGATCCTTATAGCTCACATAGAGCTCCATGCAGGTAAACTCAGGGTTGTGGGTCTTGTCCATGCCCTCATTGCGGAAATTCTTTCCCATTTCATAGACGCCCTCAAAGCCGCCTACGATGAGACGTTTCAGATACAACTCCGTAGCGATACGCATATACATATCCTGATTCAGGGCGTTGAAGTGGGTCATAAACGGACGGGCTGTAGCGCCACCGGGAATATTCTGCAGGATAGGCGTATCAACCTCTGTATAACCAGCATCATCAAGAATACGACGCATCGTCCTGATGATGGTCGCACGTTTCAGGAATGTCTCCTTCACGCCAGCATTGACAATCAGATCGACATAGCGCTGACGATAGCGCAGTTCAGGATCATCAAACGAGTCATAGACATTACCGTCGGCATCGGTCTTCACAATGGGGAGCGGCTTCAGGCTCTTGCTCAGGAAACTCATTTCCATTACATGAACGCTGATCTCACCCGTCTTCGTACGGAAGACATAACCCTTTACGCCAATGAAATCGCCAAGGTCGAGGAGCTTCTTGAAGACCACATTATATAGATCCTTGTCCTCATCCGGACAAATGGCATCACGCTGTACATAGACTTGGATTCGTCCCTTGGAGTCCTGTAATTCAGCAAAGGCCGCTTTGCCCATGATTCGCTTGCTCATGACACGTCCTGCAACACTCACGACAGGACTGTTGTCCGGCGTAGCCGCTTCACGGACATCATTTCCCTCCTCATCCTTACCGATGACGGGCAAATCGACAAAGTCATTGATAATATCTGAGCTCCACGCTGTTACCGGGTATTCGGCTGCGGGATAAGGCTCTATCCCCATCTCGCGCAGCGCTTCCATATTCTGACGGCGAACAATCTCCTGTTCGCTCAACTCAAGTACTTTTAAATCCATTGTTTAAATACACAATTCTATTTCGGGGGCAAAGTTACGAATAAAATCTGAAGAAGTGGGAGTTGAAGACGTAAAGAAATGTAAAAGGACGTGAAAAACATTGATGAATCAAAAAAAAGGAGTAGTTTTGCGGCGCAAAACAACAATAATCATTCTCAAATAAACTCTTCTGACTATGAAAGAATCTCTAATTCAGCAGTCTTATGAGATTGCACGCGAACGCTACGCCGCCATCGGTGTAGATACCGACAAAGCCATTGAACTCCTCGAGAAGACACCCATCAGCCTGCATTGCTGGCAGGCCGACGACGTAGTAGGCTTCGAGCGCAACGAAGCCCTCAGCGGCGGCATCCAGACCACTGGCAACTACCCGGGTCGTGCACGTAATATAGAAGAAGTACGCGCCGACGTGGCCTTCGCCAAGAGCCTCCTTGCCGGCAACCACCGCCTCAACCTCCATGAGATCTACGGCGACTTCGGCGGAAAGTTCGTGGATCGCGACCAAGTGGAAATCAAGCACTTCGAGAGCTGGATCCAGTGGGCAAAGGAGCAGAACCTGAAACTCGACTTCAACAGCACCAGCTTCTCACACCCCAAGAGCGGCAACCTCAGCCTCAGCAACCCCGACCCCGCCATCCGTGAGTTCTGGATTGAGCACACGAAGCGCTGCCGTCGCATCGCCGACGCGATGGGTAAGGCTCAGGGCGACCCTGCCATCATGAACATCTGGGTACACGACGGCAGCAAGGACCAGACCGTAGAGCGCAAGCGCTACCGCGAGATCTTCGCCGAGAGCCTCGACGAGATTCTGAAAGAGGACCTGCCGGGCATGAAGACGTGCCTCGAAGCCAAGCTCTTCGGCATCGGCCTTGAAAGCTACACCGTTGGCAGTCATGACTTTGTCGCCGGATATTGCGCCACCCGCAAACTGATGTACACCCTCGATACGGGTCACTACGAACAGACGGAGAACGTCGCTGATATGGTCGCCTCGCTGCTCCTCTTCGTGCCCGAACTGATGCTGCACGTCTCACGTCCCATCCGCTGGGACAGCGACCACGTCACCATCATGAACGACCAGACGCTCGACCTCTTCAAGGAGCTCATCCGTGCCAACGCCCTTCATCGCGCCCACATCGGCCTCGACTACTTCGACGCCAGCATCAACCGCATCGGTGCCTACATCATCGGCACCCGCGCCACCCAGAAGTGCCTCCTCCAAGCCCTCCTCGAGCCCCTCGCCAAGCTGCGTGAATACGAGGACCGCGGCCAGCACTTCGAGCGCCTCGCCCTCCTCGAAGAAGCCAAGAGCCTCCCCTTCGGCGCCGTCTTCGACTACTTCAACCTCAAGAACAACGTCCCCGTCGGCGAGTCCTTCATCCCCGTCATTCAGGAGTACGAGAAGGAGGTGACAAGCAAAAGATAAGGCACCTCTGCACAATACACCCAATCTTTTTTATTATTCGGTGGCCTTGGAATGATTGTTCCATGACTACCGAATAATCATTCCAAGACCTTTGAATAATCAATTCACTTATATTTTTGGGGCAAAACATTTGGCTTTAAAGAACAAAAGAGCTATCTTTGCAGGGTAAAACCTATAAACGTAATACACTATGGCTATAAGATTCACGATCGCAAAGCGGGCGGCGACCCCTGCGGAGGGTGGAGAGATTCGTTTGCAGCCCCGCTTAGAAAAGCGCCCCACCATCGATGCCGTTCGCTTCCAACGAAGCGAGTTCCGCGTAAGCTCTATTATTTCATCGGGAGAGCTGGAGCACGCGCTGTGTGATTTGCAACGTGTGATGCTCCATGAGATGGAGAAAGGCAACGCTGTCAACCTGCCCGGCATCGGCACCTTCCGCCTCTCCCTCAAGGGCGAGGTCGAGGTGAAGGACGGCTACTATCACGGCCGCGATGTCCATGTCGCTGGCATCAACTTCCAACCTGACCGCGAGCTGCTGTCCAAGGTCCAGAAGTTCGAGGTCTGCCAAGTTCCCTATGGCCAGGCGTTCCACACAGAGGAGGACGACATCAACGAACGCTTCACCGCCCTCTTCGCCGACCATGAGACCATCACACACAAGGACGTCCGCAATGCCTTCGAGCTGACCCTCACGCCCCACCGCGTCAGCACCCTCCTCCAGCGCCTCGTCCGCGAAGGCCGCCTCATCCGCATTGGCGACGGCTGCCAGACCCGCTACCGCGCCGCTCACGGCCACTTCGGAAAGTAAACATTTCCTCTTTTCTTACATCACCATATACAAATTGTTTGTATATTTGCAGCGAAAAACGAGAAAACGATATGAGCAACAAAGAACCTGGATATGTTTACATACTCACTAATCCCAGCTTTAGCTATCATTCCAGCAATCCTTCGTCAAAAATCGCTTTTTGAACATTGCCGAGCGGAAGCAGGCTCGACTGAAGGTCAATAGAGTATGAATGGTGCATGAAGTAAAAAGTTAAACAAAAAAGATATGAACTTTGAATCGTTAGTAGGACGCATCAACCTCATCCAGGATGCATTGCAGGCGCAGGCCGCACACGCCGTTAACCTCTCGTTGACGGCCCGCCGCTCGACCTCCAGGTCGCTTTGCCTACAAAGAACTTGTTGGTGGGATTGTCTAACACAGCAGATGTTCTTTGTGAAGAAATGGCGGATGTTGTCTGCCAAAAGACTATCTGGAGTTATTCCTAATGAGATTTTGCGGTTGCTGACCGCAAAATTGGACGACAGGATTGCAACTGCCCTCCGAGGACGACATCCGCAAGTACATGCTGGAGAATATCACAGAAGAGCAATTTAAGGAACTGAAGGAGCAGCAAGAGGAGAACCAAGCGAGTTTGAGCTATGCCGAGTGAGAGAAAAGTCAACAAAGTTAAGATGGTTCGGAGATGGAAGAAGGAAAGAAGAAGAGAGCAAGAAGTAATAAAGAAATGCAATTATGGCAGTAAAGACGTTATATAAATACCTTGATGTGAATGGTGGATTGGCGATGCTGGAGCATCACAATCTACAGTTCACTAATGCCACACGTTTGAACGACCCGTTCGACTGCCATCCTGCGCTATTTGATTATTCCAATGCCCCAGAAATGGAGGCGGGCTGGCCAACAGCTGAGTTTATTTCTTCAATGGAAGAACAGTTTAATGAAATTCAAAGAAATAAAACCTGGATTTGTAGTCTGTCGAAAAACCACGATTCTCTTCTGATGTGGAGTTACTACGGCTATCACCGAGGCGTATGTGTAGGTTTGGATATGGAAAAGGCACAGAAGTATCTTTCAAAGATAATGTGCAGTACATATATTGGTGCATTAGAAATGGAGGTGCAGTACAGGGATATTATTGAGAAACCTGATTACTTCAATGATGTTGAAGATATTCTCTGTTACCAATTGTCAACGAAGGCAAAAGCATGGGAACATGAGCAAGAAGTGAGGCTGCTTCTGATAGATCCTACCCCTGCAGGTAATTTAAATCACCCATGTTTTGCCCCGATGCTTTTGCCTTACGAACCGAAGGATGAGAACGAGGTGATTGATTGGAAAGAAGTCCGTGCTTATCCAAAGATTGGTGGTGAATGCTTTGAATCGCTTTATCTAGGCATTAACATCGATGAGGAAGAAAAAGAAAAGATTATAAAGGTTGCAAAGAAACTGAATCCAGAAGTGAAAATATATCAAATGACAATAGACCCTGAAGCATTTAGGCTGAAGGCAGTAATAATTGAATAATTAATGGCAAAGAAGACAACAAAGAAAGAAGATGCTCTGAATCTTGAAGCGATATTGTTCAAGTGCAGAGATATATTGAGACAGGCAAAGAACTCCGGGTCGTTCTTTGAGAAGCGCGACATGATGCTGACACTCGTGTTCCTCCGCTTTATGGGCGAGAAATATGAGGATGGTGTAGCGAAGCTGCGCCAGAAGCTTATTGACGAGGGGCTTGACCCTGACGATGAAGAGATTATCAAGGCTTTCTTTGATGATGCCACCTTTGCTGATGGCACGTTTGATTTGCCTGTAGAAGCTCGCTGGTCAACCATTATCAATACGGCTGCTCCACAGCTTAATGTGGCTCTAGATACGGCACTCCGCAGTATTGGCGAGACGAATCCGCAGTTGAAGGGCTGCTTCGTAGAAGGTACGTTTACCCAGCGTAACCTTGGGGCCAATGACATGAAGAAGATTGTGGACGAAATCAACAAGATCAGCCACAAGGTTTTTGGTGAGGAGAAAGATCTCATTGGTCGCGTTTATGAATACTTCCTGAAGGAATTTGCCGTCAATGCCACCAAGGAAGAGGGTGAGTTCTATACGCCGCACGATGTGGTACAGCTCATCGCTACTGTGATTGAGCCATTCGATGGCACCCTCTACGACCCCTGCTGCGGCTCTGGTGGTATGTTCATCCAGAGTACTGAGCTGATTAAAGCCAAACAAGGTGACATCAGCATGATTAATGTATATGGTCAGGAGAAGGAAGCGGCCACCTATCGTCTGGCAAAGATGAACCTGGCGCTTCGTGGTATCAGCCATAATCTGGGCAGCGAAAGCGATTCCACTTTCACCAACGACCTGCACAAAGGATTGTACTTCGACTACATCATGGCCAATCCACCATTCAATCTCAAAGGATGGTACAACGACAACTTGGCTCACGACCCACGTTGGAGTGACTATGAGACACCTCCTGAGAGCAATGCTAACTATGCATGGATTCTGCACATGCTTTCTCACTTGAAACCCCTGACTGGTGTGGCTGGATTCCTGTTGGCCAATGGTGCATTGGGCGATACGGACTCATTGGAAATCCGTAAGAAGCTGATAGAGAACGACAAGGTGGAAGCCATCATCATTCTGCCAAGAGAACTTTTCATTACCACAGACATCAGCGTCACCTTCTGGATTCTGAATCAGAACAAGAAGGGTGGTAAGTATCATGGACGCATGTTGCGTAACCGTGAGCATGAAATCCTGTTTATGGACTTGCGTCAGTGGACAGAAAATCCCGTGAAGGGGGAACAGAAGAAAAAGGTTCAGCTCATTACTGAGCAGATTCAGCGCGTAGCGGACATTTATCATCAGTGGCAGGCTGAAGGCACTGACGGCAAGAACTTTGCAATGCCAGAACTTTACAAGAGCGTCAGTGTAGAGGGTGAAGGTGGAATCAGAGAGAACAACTGGACACTTGTACCCAGCAAGTATATCGAGTTCGTTGACCACGACCTAGAGATTGACTACCCAAAGGAGATGGCTCGCATCCAGCAGGAGATGAAGGAGCTTATGCAGCGTGAGAAGGAATCACAGAAGATGCTCGAAGAAGCTTTTAAAGGTATAGGCTATGGGATTGACTAAGTATAAATTGGGAGAGTTGATCTCTGCTTGCGACGAAAGAAATTCTTTTGGAATAAAAGAATTCTATGGGCTGAATATCAATAAGGAATTCATGCCAACTGTCGCTAATACAGAAGGTCTCGACGAATCAAAATACAAAGTTGTGCGAAAGCAACGATTTGTATTTAGTGGAATGCAAACAGGACGTGACGTTTGTATTCGAATTAGCATGTATAATGGAGATAATCCCATTATTGTTTCACCTGCTTATACAACGTTCGAAATTCTCCGCAAGGATATTGTTCTACCAGAGTATTTCTTTATGCTATTCTTGTCTAAAGAAAAGGACAGATTTGGAGCTTTTTGTAGCGATGGCAGTATTCGCTCTAATCTTGATTGGGAAAGGTTCTGCGATTTTGAACTCACCCTTCCTTCAATTGAACAGCAGCGAAAATACGTTGATGTTTATCTTGCACTCCAAAACAATCTTGCTGCCTATCAAAGTAAAGTGGAAGAGTTGAAACTTGTTTGTGATGGGTACATGGATCAGTTGAAAAAGAAGTGTGGAAAGGTGAAAGTGGGAGGCTTTATTGAGCAATACGATGAGAGAAACACAAAAGGAGAACATGGCGTTGATGCTGTGATGGGTATTTCCACAGAGAAGGCGTTCATTGATACAAAAGCGAATATGAACGGGGTTAGTCTCGATTCATATAAGGTGGTCATGAAAGATTCTTTCGTTTATGTTCCTGACACCTCACGTCGAGGAGATAAAATGGCTATTGCTTTGAATCGTGGCGAAAAGCCATTATTGGTGTCGTCAATTTATACAACATTTAGAAGTAAAGATACACAGAAACTTCTGCCTGATTATCTGTTTATGTTCTTTGATCGTCCTGAATTTGACCGCTATGCTCGCTTCAACTCTTGGGGCAGTGCAAGAGAAGTCTTTACGATGGACGATATGAATGATGTTAGGATTCCTATCCCAGATATATCTGTTCAAAAAGAGATTGTCAACATACACAAGTGCTACATTGAGCGTCAGCGTATTGCCGCCAAGCTGAAAGAGCAGTTGAACAATCTCTGTCCGATACTTATCAAAGGTTCTTTAGAAACAAGTAACTAAAATTAAAGCAGTATGGCGAAACCTAAATACATAGCGATGGATGGTCACTTCGTGGAGAGTGACTATGAGAATGCTCTCATCAGCTTCCTTGAAGCGGAAGGATGGCAGTATATTTTTGGCGAGAGCATTGCAAGGCCCAACCGAAAGGAGGTGCTGTACATGGATGATCTGCTCCATTACTTGGAGGGAAAATATCCTGCGCTGGAGGATGATGACATCCGCAAGATAGCCGACAATATCCGATTGGTGGGTGCTGACACGGATTTCGCCACGCTGCATAAGGTATATAAATGGATGGTGGACGGTATGCAGTTCACTGCCAAGGACGGTACACCTTATACCATTGAACCAATTGACTTCGAAGAGGTAGAAAACAATACGTTCCGCGTAGTCAACCAGTTTACGGTAGATTACATCAACAACGGCGAGACCAAGAACCGTCGTCCCGATGTGCTACTCTATGTGAACGGCATCCCCGTTTGCGTGATAGAACTGAAGAACCCTGCTGACGAAAAGGCAACTATCGAAAAAGCATGGGAGCAGATAAATATTCGCTATTGGCGCGACATTCCACATCTGCTCCACTACTGCCCAATGGCTTGTATTAGCGATGGCGTAAAGACACGCCTGGGTACAGTCCGTACACCGTATGAACACTTCTATGCCTGGCGTCGTGTGGAGGATGGCGATAAGGTTTCAACTGGAGCCTTCAACGAGGTGATGACGATGGTGAAGGGCGTTTATCGTCTTGACCGTTTCCTTGAAATATTTCGTGACTACATCTATTTTCAGGATGAGGTTTATGACAGCGATGAGAAGGAAATAGTTTGTCGCTACCCACAATTCTTTGCCACACGTCTGCTGAGAGAAAGCGTTATTCAATCAGTAAAGTCCAAGAGTGGCAAGGGAGGCACGTATTTTGGTGCAACCGGTTGTGGCAAAACTTACACGATGGCATTCCTAGCACGTCAGTTGTCGTTGCGCTGTACAGAAGAGATAGGTTCGCCCACCATCCTAATGATAGTAGATAGAGATGACCTGCAGAAGCAGGGAGCCAAACTGTTTACCAAGAGCGCAGAGTTCCTGAATCTGGGTGAAGTATCAACTGTGCCTACCCGCAAAAAACTGCGTGAGGAACTTGGCGCACGCGAAAGTGGCGGCTTCTTCATCTGTACCATCCAGAAGTTCTGCGATAGGAAGGATGACCCAATAGGTTTGATTAACTCACGCTCGAACATTATTTGCTTCAGCGACGAGGCACATCGCACGCAGATAGAAGGCTCGAAGCGCATCAAGTTTAGCGAGGATGCTGACGAGAACATGAAGGCCATGATCTCCAAGCCATACGCTAATGTGCTTCGTGAGGCATTACCAAATGCAACGTTTGTGGGTTTTACAGGTACACCTATTGCTGAAACTTATCAGACCTTTGGTGACGAGATAGACCGCTACACGATGGATCAGGCTGTGGCTGACGGGCTGACAGTACCCATCAAGTATCATCCACGTATAGCCAAAGTTCTGCTGAATCAGGAGAAAGCCAAAGAGATTGAGGCATATTATGCTAAATGTGCAGAGGATGGCTCTACTCCGGAAGATATTGCCAAGAGCAAGAAGGCGATGAGTTCGCTGGAGGTGCTGCTTGGAGAGCCTGAGCGTCTTGATAAGTTGGCGATTGATATTCACGACCACTATATTTCAATAGTAGCCAAAGACCCTGAACGCATACAGAAGGCCATGATTGTCTGTTCCAATCGCAAAATTGCCTACGACTTGCTTCTGCGTTTCAAAGAGCATTATCCCGAATGGTTTGAGGAGCGGAAGGTTCCTGAAGACATGGAGGCATCGAAGGAAGAACTCGCAGAGTTGACTGAAATGCCTACCATCGCAATGGTGGCCAGTGTCGGAAGCAACGATGAGGAGGATATGTACAACTATCTGGGAGGCGTAAAGAACGATCAGCGTACATCCAAGTGTGATGCGGCATACAAGAATCCGAAGTCAAACTTCCGTATTGTTATTGTTGTCGATATGTGGATTACAGGCTTTGATGTGGAGTGTCTGACCTATATGTACAACGACAAACCGCTGCAGAAGCACTCGCTCATTCAGACCATCAGTCGTGCCAACCGCAAATACCCAGGCAAGGAGTTTGGCTTGATTATCGACTATATTGGTATTCGCGACCAGATGCTCGAAGCCCGTAAGATATATGGAGGTAGCGGTACGTTGGCACCGAACGCTGATGATATTGAGCAAGCGACAATACTGTTCCGTGAACAGTTGGTTATACTGAAGAACTTGTTCAAGGATTATGACTTGACTCCATTCCTCGATGTCAATACCGACCCAGGCACACGATATACCTTACTGGCAAAGGCTGCAGAATATGTGTTTGTCTCGACTGAGAAGTTGAACTCTGTCTGCAACGACGGTAAGAAGACCAAGAAGGTTACATTCAAGAGGTACTTCTTGCAGACTGTGAAGCGTATGCGCAAGGCATACGACCTGTGCCAGCCATCTGGAGAACTGGGTGAAGAAGAGTCTGCTTTGGCACAGTGCTTCATGGCAGTAGCAGGTATGGTCTATAAGATGAATGGAACCGATGCTCCAGACACCGACACCATGAACCGGAAAGTGGCTAAGATGGTGGAGGAAGCCTTGAAGTACAACAATGTCGAGAGCATACTTGAAGATGGTGAGGAGATGGATATCTTCGGGCCAGAGTTTACAGAGCGTCTTGCTGACATTAAGATGCCTGCCTCAAAACTTGAGATGCTCATCAAATTACTACGCCAGCAGATTACTGAATATAGCAAAGCCAATCAAGTGGCTTCGAAGAAATTCCAGGAGTTGCTCGAAGAAACCATCAGACAGTATCACGAGCGTCGTAAGTTCCTATCTGAGGAAGAGGCTGGAGCAACCCAAGAAGAGACTGCTGAAGACATCATTAAGAGGGCTACTGAACAGGCTTTGGCCATTCTCAATGACATGAAAGCAGATCGCGAGAGCTTCCGCAAGCTGGGCTTGACTTTCGAGGAGAAAGCTTTCTATGACATCTTGATGGCCCTACGGGACAAGAACAACTTTGAATATGGCGAGGACAAGATGGTTGACGGAGTCATGGTCAATGACAAATGTAAGAGTCTGGCTCGTAAAATCAAGGAGATTGTCGATGCCAAGTCCTCGTTTGCCGACTGGCTGAACAACCAGCGTGTAAGAGAGCAATTGAAACAAGACATCAAAATTTGCCTGGTGAAGAACGGTTATCCTCCCAAATACACACCAGAGGTATTCCGCGAGGTGATGGATCAAGTGGAAAACTTCAAGGAGAATTATGTGGCTACACCGCTTAAGCTGGCCAATGTTGAGGATGACCGTGATGTACGCAATCTAATCTTTAATCGCTTGCAGTTGAATCCTAGCACAACTGATTTCGAATTACAGCGTGAAGTGATGGAACAATATGGCGAACGCTATCCAGATATGATCATCATGGATTGGAAGCGAATCATCGAAGAATATACGCCCATGGTACGCAAAGCTACCAAGCGGCCTACAGCGAAAGTGGTAGAATTGGAGCAGAGGCAGTATGGTATGGCAGCAGAACCCGAGGAAGATTTCAATAAAGGCCAATAATATGAATAGGCTCGTACTCATAGGAAATGGTTTTGATTTGGCGCATGACTTGAAAACAAGCTATGCTGATTTCATTTACTGGTATTGGAAGCGTCGTGTTACAAAGCTAAATGATGTCAGATCAACCACATCGGATGATAATCTTTGTACTTTAGAAGTTGTTGGAGAAACCTGGTCGACTTTCTACTGGCAGCAGGCTAGTTCATTAAATAAGGCTGAAGGGAAAGAGCTATATCAATTCCTCAACAAACATAAAGACAAATTCACGATTCGACACACGGCTTTCTTTGGCAACATTCATAAAAGTATAGAGACAAAGGGATGGGTGGATATTGAGAATGAGTATTATAAATTACTGGAGCATTTCTCTATTCAGAATTATTCCGCAAAAGATATTGAGCATTTAAATAATCAGCTTCGTTACCTTCAGGAACTGCTTACTGAATATCTGACAGCCATTAATAAACAAGATATTCCCGTTATTGATAACATTCGGAAGAAAATCTATGCCCCCATTAAGTCATCTGACATAGCCATAGAAGCAACCCAGACATTGGAAGAGTATATTGAATGGTGTAATAAGCTGGAAAATGATGTATGGGATGTAAAATTTGCCCATTATGGAATAAACGCTATTACAACTGGCGAGATCCATGATGTTGAAAAGTTCAAAAGTGATCCGTCGCTTTGTTCTGAGTACCCAAGAGTATATATGCTCCCAGAAAGAATCATGCTCTTGAACTTCAATTATACCAAAACAGCAATACCATACCTAAAACAAAACACAGACATATTTAGTCTTAACCATATCCATGGAGTGCTCGAATCCCCCGAGGGGATGATATTTGGTTATGGAGATGAGTTTGAGGACAGATATAAGAAACTTCAGAACATTGGTGATAACGAATGTCTTACCAATATCAAGACCATAAGGTATCAAGAATCAGACAACTATAGGCAGGTGTTGGCATTCATTGAATCTGCACCTTTTCAAGTATGCATAATGGGCCATTCATGTGGCAACTCTGACCGAACATTGCTCAATACGATTTTTGAGCATAGGAACTGCATATCTATTAAGCCTTATTATTACCAAAAGGAGGGCGGAAAAGACAGCTTTATTGAGACTGTTCAAAACATAAGCCGAAATTTCACAGATATGAAGTTGCTGCGAGATAGAGTTGTAAATAAAAGATTTTGTGAGACACTAACAGGCGTACTAAAATAATATAGCTGTCATGGAATACTCTACCCATACTCCAGGCTGCTTCTAAGCTTACTCATGAGTATGGCTACAGTATGGCAAAAGCGAGGGAAGGGCGAAGAAAGTGAACAGTGATATGTGCTAACTATTTTGAAAAAAAATTTTCTTTTCAGCTAACATTTCCAGTTTTTCGATACAATCAAATCAGAATAATAGTACCTTTGCACGCGAAATAGGAGAAATGCTATACAATTTAATGAGATAACATGAGCAAAACATCTTCACTGAAAAGTACCATTGCGGTCTCGCTGACAAACTACCTGGATGCAGGAGCGATTGTGGCGGGAGCCAGCGGCATCACGCTGTGGCAGAAATACCTTGGCCTAAGCGAGATTCATTTAGGATGGCTGAATGCCATCAGTGCCAACGCCTTGGGCGCAGCTATCGGTGCCATCATCGGCGGCTTCCTGGCCGATAAGTTCGGGCGCAAGTTCATCTTCACCTATAACCTGCTCGTATATATGCTAGGCGTGCTGGTGGTGATGCTCAGCGTGAACTTCCCAATGCTGCTGTGCGGCTTCCTCATCACCGGCATCAGTGTAGGCATCGGCGTTCCGGCTTCATGGACCTATATCTCCGAGAGTTCGGAGGTCGGCAACCGCGGTCGCAACATCTGCATCTCGCAGATGTCATGGGGCGTAGGTCCTATGATGATTCTGCTATTGGGAATGTTCTTCGCTCCCGGCGGCTATCTCTTCAGTTGGGTGGAAGCCATCGGTCATGCTGTTGGCGGCGCAGACCTCGCAGGCGATGCCCTCAATGTCTTCTCCTCGCGCGTCGTATTCTTCTCCCTCTTCGTCGTGGCTTTCATCGCATGGCTGCTGCAGAGGAATCTGGAGGAGAGTAAAGAATTCACAGCAAACAAGGAAAATAAGAACAGCGGGATAGTAGAGAATATTAAATTGCTATTCACCAACAAGATTGCTGTGCGTACGGCTGTTTTCCTAGCCGCTATCTACTTGACCTGGAACCTCGTAGCCTCCGTGATGGGTTTCTTCTTGCCACACATCTATGAGACGGCAGGCGGGGTGACCAACGAGCAGGCCAACTGGCTCAGCTGTGTGTTGTGGTTCTGCACGGTAGCCACCACAGCCATCCTCTCGCAGTTCATCGACCGCACCAGTCATAAGTTCATCTATGTCCTTGGCCTCCTGGTAGCTATCGCCCCGTGGGTGATGGTGGTGACGACGGGTATCGGCAGCAGTGCCTCGCTGTGGGCCTTCGCCATCCTCTGGGGTATCGAGGGTGGCTTGAGCGTGCAGATCTTCTATGCCCTGTGGGGCAGCGAGCTCTTCCCCGCTAAGTTCCGTGCTGGCGCCCAAGGTCTGATGTTCTTCGTGGTCCGCGGTCTCTCCGCTGTCTGGGGCCTCATCTTCACCTATATCTACGGTGAGAACGGCGAGGGCTTCACGCTGGCAGCCTACTGCATGATTGCCCTCCTCCTCCTCTCCCTCATCATCGGCATCATCGGTGCTCCCAACACACGCGGAAAGTCGTTGGCTCAGATCACCCAGGAGCGCTATGGGGAGGAGAATTGAGAGATGAGAGATTAAAGATTAGAGATTATTCGAAATAACGAAATACAGAAAAAATATGGAAAGTATTTTAGAGAATCGTACAGCACTGAAAAAAGCCGTCATGGATGTGGCCGAAGTGGCCGGTTACCTTTGGCAGAAAGGATGGGCCGAGCGCAACGGCGGCAACATCACCATCAACATTACGGAACACGTGGATGACGCCATCCGCACACTACCCGCCATCTCACCCGTCTATCAGATTGGCACTACCCTGCCCCACCTCAAGGGTTGCTACTTCTATTGTAAAGGCACGAATATGCGTATGCGCGATTTGGCTCGTTGGCCGATGGACAACGGCTCTGTCATCCGCATCCTCGACGACTGCGCCAGCTATGTCATCATCGCTGACAAGCCCGTGAAGCCCACGAGCGAGCTGCCCTCTCATCTCGCTGTGCACAACTACCTGTTGGCCAAGGGTTCTCCCTACCGTGCCAGCCTCCATACGCACCCCATTGAGTTGGTGGCGCTGACCCATAACAAGACCTTCATGGAGAAAGATGTCGCCACGAAGGTGCTGTGGTCCATGATTCCTGAGACAAAGGCTTTCTGTCCGCGCGGTTTGGGTATGGTTCCTTACATGTTACCCTCCAGTGTAGAACTCGCAGATGCCACCATCAAGGCCATCGACGATGACTACGATGTGGTGATGTGGGAGAAACACGGTGTCTTTGCCGTCGATACTGACATCATGTCTGCCTTCGATCAGGTTGATGTGCTCAACAAAGCCGCCCTCATCTACATCGCTGCCAAGAACATGGGCTTCGAGCCCGACGGTATGACAGACGAGCAGATGCAAGAGCTCAGCGACGTCTTTGGACTTCCCAAATAATCCTTAATCCTTAATCCTTAATCTTTAATCCAAAATAATGCTCCATTATCTCGCCGTTGACCTCGGTGCCACTAGCGGTCGCACCGTCCTTGCCTCTTTCGACGGTCAGCGCATTGATATGCGCGAGTTCACTCGTTTTGAAAATCCGCAGCTACCGTTGGGCGGACACATCTACTGGGACTTGCCCCATCTGTACAACGAAATCATCAAAGCCCTGCGTCAGGTGAAAGCCGAGGGCATCGCCATTGAGAGCATCGGCATCGACACCTGGGGCTGTGACTTTGCTTTCTTTGACAAGAACGGACAGCTGCTAGGCTTGCCGCATTGCTATCGCGACCCGCACACCGATGGTGCCATGGAGCGTTACTTTACCGACCGTCTGCCGCAGGCGGAAGTCTATGAGCGCACGGGTATTCAGTTCATGCCTTTCAACTCGCTCTTCCAGCTCGACACTCTGCGCCGCGAAGGCAACGTAGCACTTGCGAACGCCGATAAGATCCTGTTTATCCCTGATGCGCTCATCTTCATGCTCACGGGCGAAGCCGTCTGCGAATACACGGTGGCCTCCACCTCCCAGATGCTCAATCCCCGCACGGGCGACCTCGACCCGGAACTGCTGAAGACACTGGGTCTCACACGTGAGCGTTTCGGTCGTCTCGTGCAACCCGGCGAACAGGTGGGCGTGCTCACTCCTCAGGTGCAGGAAGCAACGGGTCTCGGCGCTATCCCCATCATAGCTGTAGGTTCTCACGACACCGCCTCAGCCGTCGCCGCCGTGCCGGCTGAGGATGCTCATTTCGCCTACCTCTCGTGCGGCACATGGAGCCTGCTAGGTGTTGAAAGCCCCACACCTATTATTAATAAGGACAGTTTCGCCGAGAACTTCACCAACGAAGGTGGTCTCGATCACACCATCCGCTTCCTCAAGAACATCACCGGCCTCTGGATCTTTGAGCAGTGCCGGAAAGAGTTTAAAGTTGATAGTTTAAAGTTTAAAGATGTTCCGGCGGATGTCAACGAGCTCAACGCCCTCTCTCTGACCTCCACCTGCCAGAGCCTCATTAACCCTGATGATCCGCGTTTCGCGCATCCTGTCTCCATGACTGCCGCCATCTGCGACTATCTCACCGAGACGGGTCAGCCGCTGCCGGCATCGCCCGCTGACTATGTCCGCGTCATCTTCCGCTCCTTAGCAGCTCGTTATAAGGAGGTCATCGAGATCCTGCGCCGTCTCACCGATGTTGACATCCAACGTCTGCACGTCATCGGTGGCGGTTCCCGCAATAAATACTTAATGCAGTTCACTGCCGATGCCCTCGGGATGCCCGTCATTGCCGGTCCACAAGAAGGCACCGCACTCGGCAATGCTCTCGTACAGGTTCGCGCAGCCGGTCTTGTCGGCACCCTAGCTGAGATGCGCGCAATTATTGGCAAAAGCATAGAACTGAAAACATATCTGCCTCAATGAAGAATATGGATTGGAAAACGCTGAAGAGCGAGTACCTCTTCAAGCGTCCTTGGCTCACAGCCCGTCGCGACACCTGTCAGCTGCCCGACGGCCGTATCAATGATGAATATTATGTGCTGGAATACCCCACTTGGGTTCACGTGCTGGCTCTCACTAAGGAAGGTGATATGGTCATTATCCGTCAGTACCGTCACGGACTCGGTCGAACCTGCTTTGAGATTGTCGCCGGCTGTGTCGAGGAAGGTGAAGATCCGCTGGTAGCCGCCCAGCGCGAGCTCCTCGAGGAGACCGGGTACTCGGGCGGCGAATGGCGCGAAGTGATGCAGTTCACCTGCAACGCCAGCGCCATGAACAACATCACCCATAGCTACCTCGCTGTGGGTGTGGAGAAAACCGCCGACCAACATCTCGATCCATCCGAGGACATTGAGATCTACACCTTCTCACAAGAGAAAGTCAAGGAGATGCTCCGTAATGGCGAATTCATGCAAGCCTCCATGCTCGCTGCCCTCTACAAATTCTTCTCGGGCATGTAAACTCTTAGATTTAAGGTTTAAAAGGGATTTTGTCTTAGGGTACATCGTACATTTGCTCATCGTCTCTTTCGTTTAGTTTCGGAAGTAGGCCTTAAGTGAATTTTTGCAACTATTAATACCCGCAATGCGCGTATTAATAGTTGCAATTTTTATTATAAATGAATATAGGTATGACATCTAGGAGAAGCAACAAAATAGGGATGTATTATTTTGAGAACCTGAATACATCAAGATACACGAAGCTGTTAATTAATGTTATTGTTTAGATTTTTATTAGTACTATGTATTGCAAGGTACTTAGATTTAGCATACATTTGCCGCAGCTTAAGCAAATGTTCTCATCAGGAGTGGAATTCCGAATGTGCGAGAATAGCGAACAACTTATTAATTATCAACGATATCCTATCGTTAATTATGTAACTGTATAATTGCAAAATCCTATGATGGACGTTAACAATGCCAAATCGCAGATGCGTAAAGGGATGCTCGAATACTGCATTCTGTTGCTGCTTAAGCGGCAACCTGCTTACGCCTCGGACATCATCCAGCAATTAAAAGAAGCTGAATTGTTGGTCGTCGAGGGTACGCTTTACCCCCTACTGACGCGACTAAAGAAGGACGGATTGCTCGCCTACGAATGGCAAGAGAGCACGCAAGGCCCTCCTCGCAAGTACTATCGTCTCACCGAAGATGGCCAACAGTTCCTCATGGAGCTTGACCTGGCATGGGGAGAAATCTCAAACACTGTTAATTACTTAAAGAAATAAAAGAAGAACTATGAAAAAGAACATTACCATCAACCTTTACGGAACTTTGTACAATATAGACGAAGATGCCTACAACCTCCTGGAAAGCTATCTGCAAAGTATGCAACGCTACTATAGCCGTCAGGATGGCGGCGAAGAGGTTGCCGACGATATTGAACACCGAGTAGCCGAGCTTTTATGGCAACGCCGCGAGGAAGGAATGACCGCCATTAATATAAATACAATAAAGGAGATTATCGATACCATCGGCAAAACAGAAGATATCGTTGATGACAATGTGAGAAACGAGAGCCGGGAGAATGGTTTCAAAGAGAATCCCAATCAAGCGATGAATGACGCAAACAGGTTTGCACGTGACGCTTACGACAAAGGGAATAAGCATATCCAGACACACCGCTTCTATCGCTGCGCAGACGATAAGATTCTGGGCGGCGTTTGCTCTGGTCTGGCGGTCTATTTCAATGCGGGAGATCCCGTGGTGTGGCGACTCTTAGCCATCCTGCTCTTCTTCCTCGGAATAGGCATGGTCCTACCCATCGTCTATTTGATCATGTGGATTGCTACCCCTGCTGCACTAACAGTTGAAGACCGCCTGCGCCAGCAAGGAAAGGAAATCACACCAGAAAATCTGGCCCAACAAGTGAAAGAGGAATCGCAGCCGGCCGTAGCCAAAGAAAATCACAATGGCTGCCTCAAGACTATCGTCATCGTCCTTGCTGTCCTTTTTATCATACCTTTCCTCATCTTCCTGTTCACCATCTGTGGAATCTTTTGGAACGTACTCTTTTAATCAAATGCCGTCATGAAGAAAAACATTACTATCAACCTTTGCGGACGCCTCTTCGCCATTGACGAGGATGCCTACGAAATGCTTTACACTTACGAGCAGTCACTCCGTAATTATTTCCGTTCAAGCGAAGGTGGTGAGGAAATAGCCCAAGACATCGAATCGCGCATCGCCGAGCTCTTTGACGAACTGAAACAGAACGGAACAGAAGCCGTCACAATTGAACAAGTCACAGAGATTATTCACAGAATCGGTCGGCCGGATGAAATGGAAAGTCTCACCCCCAGCCCCTCTCCAAATGGCGATGGGCATAGTCACGATTCCCGTACAGACGAAGGAGAGACACAGAGCGATACGACTGGAACTTCCTCTGCAAAAGCTACAGAAACACCCGCCAAACGCCTCTATCGTGACCCCAATGACAAGAAGGTGATGGGCGTATTATCTGGCTTTGCAGCGTACTTCGGCGGCGACCCACTGTGGTGGCGTATGGGTTATATTGGCGTGCTGGCTCTATTCTTCTCTAATGGTTCGTTTGATTTACTATGGTTCCTACCTCGTCATTGGTTCGTTATTAATCTTTTTGGCTGGGGCTTTGCCTTTATCGTTGCATACATCCTGCTCGCTATACTGATGCCTGTAGCCGTGACACCCGAAGATCGTTTGCGCATGAAAGGTAAAGAGGTGAATCCACAGAATCTGGCAGAGGAAGTGACCAACAGCAACAAGGCTCCGACTTCTGAGAAGGTAAAAGATGCGTGCCCATCTGGTCATCGCGGCCCTTCAGGCTGTGCGCCAGCCGTCTTCGGCTGTATCGGCGGATTCTTCACCGCCATTTGGGCTGTCATCTCAGCCCTCTTCCGATGGTGTATCTACGCCGCAGGTGCATTCATTGCAGTGATTTGCCTGGTGGGTATCTTCATGCTGACGGTGGTAGCCTTCAATCCCATCGATTCTGTGTTCAGCGATTCCTTCTTTCAATCACCTGAATTTGCCGCTATCCTACCCGAACTGAAAGGTCCATTCTTCGTATTCTTTGCATGTGCGATTCTGGTCATGGCGATTACGGCTTATGCCATCATCCACAGTCTCTTGAACGAGTTCAAACAGATGCCCTCTATGCCCTATCGCCAGCGCATCGTCTTGCTCATAATCTGGTTCGGCGGATTGATGGGCGTCGGGGCTGCACTGGCTTCCCGCTGGATGGTATTCATAGATGCAGGCAATCAATACCACAAAAGAGTAGCCGATGAATGGTTAGCCCGAAGCGAGGCTAATAACTATTCATGCTGCGAAAAGGAAGCAATCGACACCGCTTGTCTACAGCCAATTGTGGCCCAGGTCGTTAAAGAACAGAAAGCGGACAGTGTGCGACAAGACACACTTCCTGCGAGGAATAGCCGAATAGTGGTTGTTCGCCAAGGTGAAACATTAGGCATGATTGCCAAGCGTAATCATACCACAGTACAACGCTTGCGTCAGCTCAATGACATCAAAGGCTATCATCTCCGCGCAGGACAGAGGATAAGAGTAAGATAAAGAAAAAACAACATATGAAAAAGAGAACAATGATTACCACCCTGCTGACCATCGTTACAATGACGATGCAGGGACAAGAAATGAATGACGGCTACAAACTGGTTTGGCAGGACGAATTCGAAAAGGATGGTGCACCCGCTGAACATTGGGACTATGAGCGTGGATTCGTGCGTAACAAGGAGCTACAATGGTACCAGCCTCAGAACGCAATCGTGAAGGACGGTTATCTCATCATTGAAGGACGACGCGAGACGGTACTGAATCCTTTCTATCAAAAAGGCGCCAAGAACTGGCAACAATCGAGAAAGGAGGCTCACTACACTTCATCGAGCCTAACAACCCGCAAAAGTTTTAACTTCCGCTACGGACGTGTAGAGGTTCGCGCCAAAATACCTACGTCCTCAGGTTCGTGGCCCGCTATCTGGCTTCTGGGCAACCGGTGGGGTTGGCCTTCATGCGGCGAGATTGACATGATGGAGTATTATATTTACAAAGGCACACCTTCCATTTTGGCCAATGCCTGCTGGGGCAGTGAGCAAAGGGACAAGCCCACATGGGATACCGTCATCACCCCTCTCTCCCACTTCACCGACAAAGACTCCAGTTGGGTTGAGAAGTTCCATATATGGCGGATGGACTGGGATGCTAAAATTATCAAGTTATACCTTGACAATGAACTACTGAACACTGTTGATCTTAGCAAAACCATCAATCGAGGGGGCGACGCAAAGGGCGAAAATCCATTCTCCAACGATGTCGAGGGCTTCGGAGCCTACCTGCTCCTGAACCTTGCTATCGGCGAACTCGGTGGAACACCAGACGACAGCCACTTCCCTCTTCAATACTTCATCGACTACGTCCGCGTCTATTCCAAAGAATAGGTACATTTATTGCTGAAAACATGAAAGAGGTCCTGAATTCTCTCAGGACCTCTTCCTTTGTTGACATCAAAACAACAAAGTTATCTCAGTCGATTGACAATAAGAGAAATAGCCCCATCACCTGTGACATTACAAGCGGTACCAAAGGAATCCATAGCGATGTAAAGGGCAATCATCAGGGCACAGTCTTGTTCACCAAAACCGAGCATAGATGTAAGGACACCGAGAGAGGCCATGATGGCACCGCCAGGCACACCAGGTGAGGCTACCATCATCACGCCCAACATCAGGACGAAGCCTATAAACTCTCCTGTTGTAAAGGGCAAACCCTGCATGAGCATCAGCGCAACGGCACAAGAGGTAATCTTCATGCATGAACCGCTCATGTGAATGGTAGCGCAGAGGGGAACGGTAAAGCTTGCGACCTCCTCAGAGACTCCCATCTTCACGGCTTGCATCTTGGTCACGGGGATTGTCGCTGCACTGGAGGCGGTGCCCAACGCCGTGAAATAGGCAGGGAGCATCGTGAACAGAAGACGCAAAGGATTGCGGCGTACGATAGTTCCTGCTATACAGTATTGAACAAGGAGCAACAGAATATGCATCAGGAAGATGACACCTATGATGGCACCGAAGGTAATGAGGATGTGCCAGACATGGCCTGTGTGAGTCATTTCCAAAAAAATGCTGAAGATATAGAACGGGAGCAAAGGAATAACAGTAAAGCTTATCGTTTTCTCGACCAATATCTTCAGATCATCTGCCACACCTTTCATCCGAGGAAGACCGAGGTATGCCATTCCCAATCCTGCAATAAAAGCAATCACTAAAGCAGCCATTACATCCATCATCGGCGGAATCGCCAGTGTAAAATAAGGGGCTACTGAAGGAACATTTTCCTCCACACCACTGAGGGGAGAAGAAGAGGGAATTAGGGAGGGAAAGACATTGCTGGAGACAGCGTAAGAGAACAGTCCCGAAAGTACCGTACTACCGTAGGCCATACATACCGTCAACACCAGCAAACGACCCGCCGACCTACCAATATCGGCAATGGCAGGCATCACCAATCCCACGATGATGAGCGGAATCAGGAACTTCAGATACGACGAGAAAACGGCACTGAACGTCGTGAACACGGCGACAAGCCACTCAGGAAACCATGAGCCGAGCAGGACGCCTAACGCAATGGCTATAAGTATGAGTACGAGTAATGGAAGACGGGACATAGGACTATTCAGTTCTAATAAATGACGGCAGCACACTGAGGCTGGAGGGTCAAAGTGATGCGGCCTTTCTTGTCAAGTTTGAGAGGCTCCTGCTGAGGCGTCTGACCATCGGCCCCATCGGTGAGCAGGACAGCTTTGTCTGCAGCAAAGCCACTGAGCACAGCAGGCTCAAGGGTGAGCGTCTTAGCAGCGGGTTCGGCATTCATCGCGATGAGATACCAGCGGTCGGCGTGGCGGCGGGCCATGACGATATATTTGCCGGGATAGCCATCGATGAAACGGGTTTCGTCCCATGTTGTGGGCACTTGCTTCATGAAATCAATCTCGAACTTGGGCTGTTCTGTGAGGTTACGCGGTGTCAGGGCGAAGTTCTGAGCACTCGACTGGAAGGCGACGGCAGTGGCCAGCTCGAAGACATCACTGGTGCGACGTGTATTACCCTTATTCGGCTCTTTGTGGAGGCGCTTCTGCAGGGCTGTACCACCATATTCCATGGAACCAGTAGTGTTACGGACAAAAGGATGGAGGCAAGCATGGCGAGCTTCCATATCGCAGAAGCCTTGGCTGAAATAAAGGTTCTCAGAGGCGAGCACAGCTTCAGAACTGCAGTAGTTGGGGTACATCCTTTCCCAACCACGCGGCAACGTGCAGCCGTGGCAAATAACAAGGATGCCGTAATCGTTGGCATCGGAGAGAAGACCTTCGTAGAGGCGCATTGTCTCCTGTTTGTCGCCGGGGAAGAAATCGACCTTGATACCGGCAACACCATTGTCGCGCAGCCATTTCATCTCCTTCTTACGGACGATGGAGTTGTGCATACACTGACGGGCGCACTGAGGTGCGTCGTTCCAGCCGCCGTTGCTGTTGTACCACACCCAAGGACGAACACCCTTTTGCTTGCAATAGGCAAAGAGTTTTTCCATGCCCTCGCGGCCAATGTGTTCGTACCAGCCACCGTCAATCAAGCAGCCTTCCCAGCCGAGTTCTGCGGCGAGGTCGATAAACTTCACCTGATCATCATAGTTGATGCTGGGGTCTTGCCACAGAATCCAGGACCATGTATTGCGTGAACCTTTATAATCAATGCTAGGTTCATAGAGCGGTTCCACCACGTCCCACGTAATGGTAGTCTCGACGATGGGCTTCAATGTAGAGCCAAAAGTGATGGTGCGCCAAGGAGTGACACCAGCCTGGGCATCGTTGGGAGAAATTTTGGAATCAGCAAGGCCGAGTTGTGCGCCAGTGCTGCCAAAGCCATTATTCTCGCCCTCCATGGGGAAGGCAATGGTGAAGAGACCGTCAGGAGTGGCGTCGCTGAGATGGCTGCCGCAGTAGTTACTGCTAACACCAGTCTCACTAATCAAGAGCCATCCTTTGTCGCCCTCGTGGAACAGGCAGGGGAAAGTCCAGCCATGGCCGTAGCCGCTACGCTTGGTGATGGGCTCATCCCAGATGTAGCCTTCCTCGTAGCTGGGCTTGGTACGCTTCCAGCCAATCATTGGATCGCTCTGCGGGCAGATGAAAGCTGTAGCATCTGTGGGAAGACGGAAACCGGAAGCTTCGCCGTTAATCACAATGGCACTTGTCTCACCTGTCTGGATGAAACTATAGCAGTAGGCAATATTGTTGTTGAAGACGCGGAAGTGAACAGCCATCTGCACACCGCTCCTCCTTGCTGCCGGAGTGGAGAGCAGGAGATTGTAGTCGTTGTTCTCTGAAGTGATGACGCTCTGTTTTCCTTGACGCAGTTGGTAGGTCTGCTTGATGGGCTCATCAGATTTACTATCTTGAATGAGGGTAAGGTTTTTGCTGAAGTCAGCCACGTTGGTATAAACGCCAAGGGGGGAATCCAAAAGCATCGGCACATCAAGGGTATCAGCCTTCGCCCCTTTCTTCTTGGCTTTTACGATAGTACGATAACCGGCGGAGTAGCTGAGCCGGCCATCTGCGAGCTTCACATCCAAATATGTGAGGCCATCAGGAGACAAAACGCGTGTTGTCTGAGCGGAAACGCCCAAAGAAATCATTACTACAAAAACAAATGCAGCAAGGAAATAATGCTTCATAGTGAATAACTGTTTATTATTTATGTAATCGAACATCGTTTTTTCAGATTGACGATTAGATTGATGTAGATTGACGTCTTCTTCATTTATCATTTCTTCGTCTCAAATTGCCAACCGCGGAAGAGGCGACCACTGCCTTCAAGTTCCGCGCCGAAATAGAATCCGACATTGGTAGGCTGGTTATACCCCACGTTCTGCATCACAAGCGAATGGCGATAGACAGGCTCGGAGAGGAAGGTGTGGAAACGGTACTTAGTGGGGAGAGGCGTGATGTAAAGGCGCAGGTGACGATTGTCAGCAGTGCGTGTCAGCACCTCCTCTCGCCAGTCACCGATGACATCTGCACAGAGGGCCGGGTTGGACTTGGTTCCGTTGTTGAAAGCACAGTCAGAGAACACCGTCAGCTCAACGACGGAGGAAGAACCAGTGAAGTCGAAGGGCACAGACTTAACATTTATCTCATTAGCAGCAGTATCTGCTCCCTCCTTCATAGGGAGGGCGGGGGGAGAGTCTGCTCTATATTTGCTGACCCTTTCGTGATCCAGCAGTTCCCTCAGCAGATCGCCGTCCCACCAGATACCGAAGTTGATGGGAATACGGGCTGTGCTGTCAATGACTTCGCCACGAACGTTACAGATGCCTCCGGAAGCGGAAGACCACATCTCAAGACCCGGGTTATTGGGGTCGATATCAGCGGCCATACAACGGCCCACATCTTTGTTGGAAAGAATCTGGAAAAGGACTTTTCCTGTTCGGGCATCGCGGAAATCACTGCCGTCGCGTTTGTTCTCGTGACAGTCCCATATTTGGAGACCCTCAGGAGAACCTTCGGGAACTGTAACGGGAGGGAAGAACGCTGTCAGATGCATCGCATCACCATGACCGAAGCCCGTGTTGTATAGGCCTGTGCCGTCATGGTCGATGGCCATGGAGCCATAGGTGATTTCGTCGAACCCGTCACCATCGACATCGCCGACGCGCAGGTTGTGGTTGCCTTGACCGGCATAGCTCGCCCACTCGGGCGTATTGGTGTCGAAAGCCCAACGAACCTTCAAATCCTTACCATCGAAATCGTAGGCGGTGATGCCTGTGCGAGTGTAATAACCGCGACAGAAGATGGCACTCAGGTGTTCACCGTCAAGGTAACCACAAGCAGCGAGGAAACGGTCACTGCGATTAGCATAGTTGTCGCCCCATCCTTTTAGCTCGCCACGCTCTGGGAGGTAATCAATACTGCTGACAGCACGTCCTGTCCTACCCTCAAAACAGGTTACCCATTCAGGACCTTTGTAGATGAAACCACCCCGACGAGCTTTCATATCCATGTTGTTAGGCCAGCCGGGGCCACGGAACTGCTCGCCAGGATTGTTATTGGCTTGGTAGGGCGTCGTGTCAGGATGACGACGATGGTCGGCCTTAGGGTCGCCAAGGATTTTACCAGTACCGTCAATGGTGCCGTCGGAAGTGCGGACAAGGAGCTCGGCACAGCCGTCGCCATCGAGGTCGGCTACAATGAAGGGCGTGTAATGAGCACCACTACGAATGTTTTTGCCGAGGTTAACACGCCACATGGAAGTACCATCCAGACGAATGGCTTCGAAGATGGTTGGATCAGTGAGCCCGCTGTGGCTGTTGTCTTTGGAGTTAGAGGGGTCCCATTTAAGAATGATTTCCAGTTGGCCGTCGCCGTCGAGGTCGGCCATGGCGGCATCATTGGCGTTGTAGGTTATACCCTCGGGAGAACCCTCGGGAACCGTAAGGGGAATATCAAGATAGCCGATGGGAGCATGAGCGGGGAGTGTCCATTGGCCATTCAAGAGGGCGATGTCAGATGTTTTGATCCCCTTGGGAAGCAGACCATTCTTATAAACAGGTCGTACTTGATAAATAGCTTCTTCAGTTACGGGATAATAGTCCATCAGGTACGTAGAGGTATTGGCTGGACGGCGAGCAATGACCTGTCCGTTGCGAAGCACTTCAAAACTCACATCTATAGGGTCGCACTCCAAATAACGCCATTGCACGCAGACAGAGTCTAGGCTGGTGCGAAAGGCCACCACACCGCGATTCAGACGTTCGCGCTGTAAACGGGAATAGTCATAGGCAGTTTGAGCGGAGAGGGACGGAGAAATAATCAATAACAAATGATAAACAATAAATGATAAATAATGGCGGTTAGCTATCATCTTGCAATACGTTAAACAATTCTTCATAAGTTCATCTTTCTTCTTCATATCTTGTCTGTTATTTCTTATTGATTATTTCCGGATTCGGAAGCCCCCGAGTTATTGAGTCTTAGTAGTGCTTCGATTTTAGACCGCACTTTCTCCATCTGTGGTGCAGCATGGAAGGTGGTGCTTTTCTTGAGAACGATGTCTATAGGCATAACACTATGCTGGTAGGAAGAAAGCTCACATTGTCGCTGTTTAGCATGCATCGCAAGCGTTTTTATCTCGCGTTCACGTTCCTTGCGCAGTTGCGCGCAGATAGGTTCCAGTAGTGGCAAAACAACATTATCGAAGAGCGTGTGACCTTGTATATATAAATAAGTGGTTTCAGGAGTAACTCCGAACTTTTCCTGCAACTCCGTGCGCAGGGACGGGTAAGAGCCTCGGCCCTCGGGGAAATGGCGCTGCAACCAGGCCATCTTCTGGTTGACGCGGCGGCGCACTTGCGCCAAGGCATCTTCGGGGTGGTATGGGCTGATGGAATGAAAACCGATAAAACCGCAGAAGTCCGTCATGGTGAAATGTTTGTATTTCTCATGGCGGTAACACCAGATATTCCACACAAAAAGTGGCCAGATGATCTGGCTATATTCCCGAAAGAACTCCTCGTAGTTGAGTATCGGGCGGTCATTGAGCGTCGCCGTTACTACGGATTTGTGTAATGACGGAGCCCAGCATTGATAGTTCTCAATCGCATAGACAAAAGTATGGATGACATACGGCGATTGGCTGATGAAGCGGCTCTCCTCATACACATCTTGCAGGAGATAGTCATAGTCAGCATCCACACAGGCTATCATAGAGCCACCAAGTTGGTCTGCATTCAATAAGTTCATCAGCGCCTGTCGCTTACCTTTCCCAAGGTTCTTGCGCGAGGGCAATTTGATTTCAAAGTAACGGGTATCATCCTCGTAGTCATCAAGGATGGAACGCCAGAAAGCCACGTCATCAAAACTCTCAACATAGGCAACGATGCGACGTCGCGTCCGTGATGGTCTCAGACGGTTTGCCGCTTCAAAGTAGGCCGAGTTGAGGTTTCTTGTCAGACGTTTCATACTTACTTGACAATAATGTCTTCAACATCTGTCACGCAATCAGACCAGCCGTTCATGATGACAGCAGGTGAATGGGTGGTGAGGATCACTTGAGCGTTGGGGTTCAGGTCGGTAATGAGTTCCAAAAGACGTTGCTGCCATTCGATATGCAGGCTGATCTCAGGCTCGTCCATGAGCAGGACATAGGGCTGATGGTCTTCCACAAGCACGGTCAGCAAGATAATCAACATCTGTTTCTCACCCGAGGAGAGAAGGTAGGGCGAAAGACGTTCTCCGAGGTGGTTGAAGAATATCTCGTTGCTTGTGCGGTCAATAGTCTTTCCCGTAGCTTGGAACAGGTCATCTACAAGGTCTTGGAAATGGCTTTTCTCCGCAGCGATCTCTGCTGCTTTCGCCTGTGCCTCAGGGTCGGCGGCTGTGAAAAGGCCTACGATGCGATTACTCTGGTTCACTTGGTAATCAAGGAAACGGCGTTGTAGCTGATAAAGCTGCCAGTCAAGCTCCGTAGTAAGACGTGCTTCCATCACTTTATTCAAGATATCGGCGCTTACGAGCGGACGATCCACCCCTCGAATGACATCAAAACGAACACTGTCAGCCTCCTCTGGGTCAAAGGTGAGATAAACCCCTAGTTGGTTGTATTCGCGTTCTAACTCTTCCTTTCCCTGTGTAAGACGGCGGACAGTCTTGCGCAGAATGGTACTCTTTCCGACACCGTTGATACCGCTCAGGACGTTCACCCCGGGTTGCAGATCCCATACGATATGTCGCACCCCTCTCCACAGAGAGTCTATTTCGATTCGTTTAATGTAGTTTCCAGTCATAACTCCATTGTTTATTATTCTTTTCGGGGGTAAAGATACAATAAAGTTGAGAGTTGAGAGTTGAGAGTTGAAAGTTTTTCAGTTCTATAATACATTTTTCACTTTTCACTCTTCCATTTTTCACTTTTTATTTACCTTTGCACAAAAATAGAATCAAAAGCAATGGATTATATCTTTGAAACCACGATGGAAGTTCGCGATTATGAGTGCGATATCGAAGGAATTGTTAACAATGCGAACTACCTTCACTATGCAGAGCATACCCGTCACCTGTTTCTTCGTTCTTTGGGCGTGAGCTTCGCGGCTTTGCATGAGCAAGGTTACGATGCCGTTGTGGCACGGATGAAGTTGGATTTTAAGACCCCTCTGCGCTGCGATGATCGTTTTGTCTCACGCTTATCCTTGGAGAAAGAGGGTTTGAAGTATGTGTTTCATCAGGCCATCTATCGTGAACGGGATATGCAATTATCCTTCCGTGGTGACATCTCTTTGGTATGCCTCTACAATGGACAACTGTTGCGCACTTCACCCTACGATGAGGCGTTTGCTAGAGTCCTTTCCTCTCCGCAGTCGTAGTTATTTCTCGAAATGCTGGTAGTCCTTGACTGTGCGCCAGGCACCGCCCCATCTGAAACCATGGGCAACAAAGAGACGATAGCAAAGGTCTGATTTGTCTATCTTTTGTGGGAATGAATGCTGTCGGTCAACATAGGGTTTTGCCGTTGTTGGCTGTACGATTGTTTTCCCGTTTTTCTGTTGCCGCACACAAGGATTATAAAGGGGATTAATATCTACAGCCATCCCCAAGGCATGACATGACAGTTTTTGGGAACCAGACACGGCGCGGTAACAGAAACAGGATGTGTTGTTAGCGCGCATCGAGCGCTCGTCATCGGCATCGAAGTCATCTATTAACCGGATACTCTCAATGATGTAATAAGCTTCATACAATTGGCGGAAGATGTCGATCAAGTCATCAGCAATGGCCTTGTTACAAACCATCTCCCCTACCCGCTCCTTATCGGCTGCCGTCCAGTGAGAGAGTCGCAAATAGCGTAAGTCTGAGCGCGCCACCGTGCAATCCTCCGGAAAAGAGGAGCCTCGCATTCTTTCAAACACAGAATCTGGGATGACCGTAGCTATGAATGTCTGGGCCATAGCGATGGTGGCTGTCGTTAAAAAGAGTACCGACAGCCACCAACGTTTATATATCGACAAAGCGCGTGTCAAAGGATAGGATTTATGCGACCTTCTCCAATTTCTTCAGGATGGAGAAGATGAAGAGGGCGCTTACCAAGCAGATACCTGCCAGTACAGCCCAGATATAAGGAAGCTGAACATTGGCGCCCCAGAGCAGACCTGGAATCTGAACCAGGAAGTTGCCGATGGCGGTGCTGGCAAACCAAAGACCCATCATCAGACCTGCATACTTCGGAGGAGCTACTTTCGAGACAAAGGAAATGCCGATGGGTGAAAGAAGCAACTCGGCGAAGGTCAGCACGAGATAAGTGCTCACGAGCCAGTTGGCAGATACACGGGTGACCTCCTCACCAGCTTCAATGGCTGCTGTCTGAGCATCTGGGAGCAGCAGGCCAAGGCTGGCACCGATCATGATGAAGAAACCGCAGGCAGCGACCAGCATACCAAGCCCAATCTTCTTGGGACTGCTGGGCTCCTTGCCCTTCTTGGCGAGCCAGCTGAAGACGCCGACACTGACGGGGGTGAGCATCACCACGAAGCAGGGATTGAACTGCTGGAAAATGGGAGCGAAGACGGGAACATCACCGCTCAGACGGGTATATTGCCAAGCCAGATATCCGGCAGCTGCAGCTACAAGCACACCTGAAAAGCCCTTGCCGCTACTGGTCTTGCTCTGGAAGAGACCAAACAAACCATAGACAATAAAGATGCAAGCCACGAGATTCGTGACGTCGAACATCATGCTCTGCAGACCTGTGGAGCTGGTCTGTGTGTAGTCACGGGCAAAGAAGGTCAGCGTGAGACCATTCTGATGGAAGGCCATCCAGAAGAAGATGACAACCGCGAATACCAGACAGAGACAGATAATACGTTCGCGGGTCTCAGCGGGTGTCAGCGTATCCACGACTTCGGCCTTTTCACCTTTCTTACCTTCGTTCTCAAGGACATGGCTGAACCAACTCTTGAAAGCATAGTAAATGGCAATACTGACAATCAGTGATGCGCAAGCCACGCCAAAGGCGAAATGGTAGCTGTCAGCCTCGCTGATTCCTAAATCCTGCTGTGCCCAATTCATGATGGCAATAGCGGCCGTGGGCGCAAACATAGCACCGATGTTAATGGCCATATAAAAGAGGGAGAAACCGGCATCGCGACGGTCGGAGTAGCGTGCTTCGTCATAGAGACGGCCCACCATGACCTGCAGATTTCCCTTGAACAATCCCGTTCCAAGGCTCACAAGCAACAAAGCTGCAGACATGGCAAGGATAGCAGGCGTTCCGCTGCCAAGGGGGAAAGACAACAACAGATAGCCCACAAACATGATGATGATGCCTGTCGTGACCATACGGCCGAAGCCCCAGCGGTCAGCAGCGATACCGCCAATGACAGGAAGGAAATAGACGAGCATCAGGAACGTCGAGTAGATGGTACTGGCTGTTCCTGTCGCAAAGCCGAAATTCGCTTGCAAAAACAATGCGAAAACAGCGAGCATCGTGTAGTAACCGAAGCGCTCGCCGGTGTTGGCCAAGGCTAATGCCCATAGGCCTTTGGGTTGGTTTTCAAACATGATTTATAGTGTTAAGTAAATGAATTATTGGTGCAAAGATACACAAATCGTTGAACAAAGAGTCTTGAACAAAGAACTTTTTGCCTTAAAGATTGTAAATCGTCTTAAAAAGCGGTACCTTTGCAGCCGAAAAACAGAAAAAAAACATGAAACCAAGCATCGTAAGTTCTCTCAAAACCTACAACAAAGATACTTTTATCAAGGATCTTTTGTCCGGTATTATCGTAGGTATTGTTGCTCTTCCATTGGCCATCGCTTTCGGTATTGCATCCGGGGTGACGCCTGAACAAGGTATTATCACAGCCATTGTGGCGGGTCTTATCATTTCGCTCTTCGGAGGTTCCAAAGTTCAGATTGGCGGTCCTACAGGCGCTTTCATTGTCATCATTGCCGGCATCATTCAGCAATATGGGATGCAAGGCTTGATGATTGCCACGCTGTTAGCTGGCGCATTCCTGATTATGTTGGGATTGTTCCGTTTAGGCACCATTATCAAGTATATCCCCTACCCCATTGTGGTGGGCTTCACCAGCGGTATTGCGCTCACCATCTTCACCACCCAGGTGAAGGACCTCTTCGGCCTGACCATCGAAGGTGGCGTGCCAGCGGACTTCATTTCCAAATGGGTGTGCTACGCTGAGAACTTCATGAGCCTCGACCTCTGGAGCACCATCGTCGGCGTCGGCTCCGTTGTCATCATCGCGGGGTGGCCATATATCAATAAGGTGAAGTATGTCAATGGTCATCTCTCGGCGCTCAACAAACTGCCCGGTTCGTTGATTGCCATTCTTGTGATGACGATCGGTGTTCTCATCCTGAAGAGCTATGGCCTTGCTGAGAGCGTTGATACGATTGGTGACCGTTTCCGCATCAATGCTTCATTGCCTTCGCCTGAGGTGCCGACCCTCTCGTGGGATGTCATCCGTGGACTATTTGCTCCTGCCATCACCATCGCTGTGTTGGGCGCTATTGAGTCGCTGCTCTCCGCTACTGTTGCCGACGGTGTCATTGGAGACCGTCACGACTCCAATCAGGAACTCATTGCACAGGGCTTGGCCAATATGATTACTCCTATCTTCGGCGGTATCCCTGCTACGGGAGCCATTGCCCGCACGATGACTAATATCAACAACGGTGGCCGTACACCTATTGCGGGTATTATCCATGCTGTTGTGTTATTGCTCATCTTCCTTATCCTCATGCCTTATGCCCAGTTTATTCCTATGGCATGTCTGGCTGGTGTGCTGGTGATTGTTGCCTATAACATGAGCGGTTGGCGCACTTTCCGTCAGTTATTGAAGAATCCAAAGTCCGATATCTCCGTTCTGCTTATTACTTTCTTCCTCACCGTTATCTTCGACTTGACTGTCGCCATCGAAGTCGGCTTGATGTTGGCTTGCCTGTTGTGTATGCGCCGTATGGCTGAAACGACACAGGTCAGCGTTCTTACCGATGAGATAGATCCTGCTGAGGAAGTCGATTTCGAGGCCACGAACCTTGAACACTTCAAGATTCCTGACGGCTGCGAAGTCTATGAGATCAACGGCCCGTTCTTCTTCGGTATCGCTAACCGCTTTGAGGAGATCATGGGACGAATGCCCAGTCGCCCGAAAGTCCGCATTATCCGAATGCGTAAGGTTCCCTTCGTGGATTCAACCGGTATGCATAACTTGGAGAACCTCGTTCAGATGAGTCGCCAGCAAGGCATTCACGTCATCCTCTCCGGTGTCAATCCGAAGGTACACGAAGTGCTGATGCGCAATGACTTCGGCACCATCGTCGGCGAGGAAAACATCCTTCCTCGTATCAACCTTGCACTCGAGCGTGCCCAAGAAGTCTTGCAGAAGTAACATTCTATATTGACAATAAAGGAATAGCTCTACCCTTGAAATTGGATTTATTCAGCGCGATAGAAAGATGTCAACCATCCGACTATCGCGCTGATTTTTTGCGGAGCTACTGTTCCACAATTGCGGAGCTACTGTTCCGCAAAATAATTAGCCTTTTCCCATTTTACTTCTTCTCTCAGAAGTACGGCTGCTTTTTACAACTTTAGACCTAAACGAATATAGGATGACCATAAGAATCAAAGATAGTTTTTACCATATATCTTCTACGTCTGATTGAGCATATATAGCCTCCGGAACCAATTCAAAATAATCCAACAACAGTTCTCCTTGAAATGGAGAGACGCATTTGAGGCGGAGGTAATAAGTTGACCCTGTTTGCATCTTTCCTTGGACTAAAATTTTTCTCATGCATTTTGGATTCCTTCTGGCCGAGTCATATCCAGGAGAAGAAATGCTTCGAGGTGCTTTAACCCATCCTCTGTTCATGACGCTTCTGTCTATTTGGGCATCATACACCTCATCATCTGTGTCATCTTCCCAACCTATATTATTGTCATTTTGGCGCCAATCTATTGGAATACCTTGTGGGCGTAAACTTTTATCCTCACCCCAATATGCCTGACAAATGGTTCCATTGGTGGTCAATACGCTCCCCATTCGTAATTGATAATTCCCTGAAACAGGAACAGAAGGCAGACGAAGAGTGATATCATATATTCCTGAGCATCTCAGTACATCTCCTTGATAATAGCTCCTTTCATTACGATATGAGTTGCTATATACTAATGTTGTCTCTTCGTTGATGGTCAGATTATCTTGATTAGAAGCTGGAGTTATTGTTACAGTCTGATCCTTTTCTGCAGTAGAACATTTCCTGCGGGCATCATTATTCATCAACTCTGGCAAGAGGCTGGCTGCGTCAAATCGTATTCTCTCCTTACTTAAGTTTATGCGAGTCGCTTCATCATATAGCAGCAAACCGTCAATAGGATAGATGAAACCGTTGGCATAGCCTTCTGCCTTTTCTCTTTGGATGCATAAACCTATGTTTTCTTTCGGACAAGATTTTTCATGCCCTGTTCCAGTTCGTCCATTATCTAACATGGGGAATCTATTGAGAAATACGCCACCACTTTCTGCTGATTCATAAATTTTCAGGGGACGACAACTGTCTAAAGTAGGATAATACTCTATGACAGGGGTTGCTAACTTACCAGGGCGTTGGATGTCATAACCATATTCATTTGCATGAAGAACTAATCGATATGGATTCAATTTCACAGGAACAATATGGTAAGAGACAAATAGAAAAAGGAGGTGCTCAGGCTTTGTATAATCTCCTTCTGTAAGAGCTTCTTGGTAACTTCCTTGCTGCATCAAATACTGCTTCACATCTTCGACTGTGATAGAAGAATGATCTTTCCCGATTGCTCTCTCCCAAAACACATCTGGTTCTGCAAACAACGTATAGCCCATCAATGCGAATTTATCCACCAGTCCTGTAGCTGCGACTAATTTAGAGAAAACCTGGAAACGTGAGGATTCATCGTTCATACACTGACGGAGATAGGTGTCCAAAGAAACAGAAGTAGAGGATTCATGCATCGCTTCTTCTGACAGGCAAACAATACTATCAATGTCGTTTATATAAAGACGCTCATTAAAGCCATCCTGACATATTTCATGATATGCTTCATTTCCCTCCGAATGGACACTTAATCGTTCAACATCAGATGTCGGATAAGATTCAGGCCCGATGTACTTCCTATAGATTTCTAACACTTGTGCATTAGAAAGACAGGGGTATAGCACAGTTATGATTACAAAAAACAACCGCTTCATTTGACGATTACCTTATAAGATTCTCCATTCTTTTCAATCACATATATTCCTTTCGGAAGAGTGCTTATCGATATACGTTCTCCTGTATCTATAGTTCTCACTTGTTGACCATTGATGGTATAGATTATTGCCGCTCTGTTTCCATTCGTCAATTGCACGGAGTTGATTCCATTTTGATTGCCGTTGAACGTGATTTGGGAGATTCCTTTTAATGGATATTCTACTGTGATTTGATTCGTAGATACAACCAATTTATCACTTTCATAGACGAGTTTCGGCTTTTCGCTAAAAGAGAATTCAACGGCCTTCTCCGATCCTTGCCAAATTGTTAATATATCCCCATCTGCAAATAGTGATGAAGATATTGAAATTGTATATAACAGGAATAATAGCCTTCCAAATCTATTCATAATCAATAAATCAGTAAATGATAACATATAATTAAAAACGTGGACTTTACATCGTCTACGTATTCCTAGGTATCGGCAAACACCCATTGCACTTTAACGAGTAAAAGCCCACGCCATCGGCGTGAGCATCCATGCCTTTACTCTTGTGCATTCTTAAATTTTGCCGATTTTGGAATACAAGAACTCTAGCGGACGCTTCTGTCTGTATATTTAATAAGGTGGATTTAGTTCATGGGCGGAATCATTTTTGAGTGAATAATGTGGATTACGACACAAAAATAGGGATAATGTGGGATGTGACAAAGAAAAAGCGGAAGAATTTGCATGGAAGTAAGGAAATGCAGGCAGGCAAGAACGGAAATTTCCCCTAAGGGGCGGCATTTGTTCCGTAAGGAGCGGAAACTTTTTCCGTCCCGTACGGACTTTTGTTCCGTCACGGCGGAATTTTTTCCTAATGTAGGAACAAATTTCCTCTTATGTGTGAAAGATATCCAGACAAAAATGAAATACGTCCAGACGATTTTCGAAAATCGTCTGGACGTATTTCTCGATACCTATATACTTATGGGAAGTTCTAAAAATTAACCATCAGGAAGTCAGAGGAATCTGCTGATATTTCAATAAGATTATGTATCTTTGCAGTACAGAACGACGCAATGATGAAGAAAACGACGATATATAGGATGCCAAAGGGCGAAAACCTCTTTGAAGATGAGCTCACCATCGCCGCCCTGTCTGCAATGGGAAACCCGCTGGAGCAGTTAACCGCCCTTGTGGATTTTGAGATGTTCCGTCCCGAGTTGGAAGATATCCTTGTAAAGAAAGACTGCAAGTCAGCGGCAGGCCGTCCGCAGTTTGATGTTGTCCTGATGTTCAAGGTCATATTCTTGCAACGTTATTATGGTTTGGGCGACAGACAGATCCAGTATCAGATCATCGACCGCACCAGTTTCCGCCAGTTCCTAGGCATTCATACTGTGGATGAGATTCCAGACGAAAAGACGGTATGGCATGTGAAGGACCTCCTGAGCAAGGCTGGCACGTTTGATGCTCTGTTCGACAGGTTCCGTGAGTATCTTGACAGGAAGGGCCTGTCATTCAATGAGGGGAAGATTATCGATGCCTCCTTTGTTGAAGCTCCCAAGCAACGCAACACCCGTGATGAGAACGGGCAGATAAAGTCCGGTAATGGCAAGGAGCTCTGGAAGGACAAGCCCCACAAGAAGTGCCATAAGGACACGGATGCCCGCTGGACGAAGAAATACGACGAGACCCACTATGGATATAAGGAACATGTCAAAGCGGACAAGAAGACCAAACTCATTGAGAAGTACGTAACTACGGACGCGAGTATCCACGACTCGAATGTCATCAGGCCCCTCATTGATGAGAAGGACAAGGGGCAGCCCCTGTACCTTGATGCCGGGTACGCCTCGAAGGACGATGTTGTCAGGGCATGCGGCATGATACCCGTCATCTGCAAGAAAGGGTGCCGCAACCGTCCGCTGACAGATGAGCAGAGACAGAGCAACCGCCAGAAGTCCAGGACCAGATGCCGCGTGGAACACATCTTCGGCTTCATCGAGAAAGCCATGAGCGGCTCGTTCGTCCGCAGCATCGGCATAATCCGCGCCAAAGCTGCAATAGCCCTCACCTGTCTCATATACAACATATTCAGGTATGTGCAGATTAACAGGTACCAGCCGCAGCTTATCACCTTTAGAGGATAACTGTGTCTTAACGTCAATAAATCAAGTCAAATGAGTGGATAAACGGGCACTGTCACGAACCGAGTATACCCTCTGATGAGCAAAGTCCAAAGGAACGGAAACAGAAGGTACTGCTTCCACTCATCAATATTGATTTTTAGAACTTCCCTTATGCTTTCTCTATCAGGCAAACAGCGTAAGCCGAGATGCCTTCTTCGCGTCCCGTGAAGCCGAGTTTCTCGGTTGTGGTGGCTTTGATGCTAACAGCATCTTCATCAATACCCATGACCTTGGCCAAGCATTGCTGCATAGCGGGGATATGAGGATTGAGTTTGGGACGCTCAGCACAAACAGTGGCATCAATATTGCCTACGCGATAGCCTTTCGTGGCAATCAGATCAATGGTCTTACGCAATAGGATCTTGCTGTCTATGCCATCGGTCTCGGCGGCAGTATCAGGGAAATGGTAACCGATGTCGCGCATATTCGCAGCGCCGAGAAGGGCATCGCAGATAGCATGGATCAGCACATCGGCGTCGGAGTGGCCGAGGAGTCCAAGACGATGGTCAATTTTGATACCGCCCAACCACAAATCACGGTCAGGAACTAACTGATGGACATCGAAACCAAAACCTATTCTCATAAGAAGTTTGTTGAGCGTTAAAACGTTTAGCGTCCTCCACCGAAGAGGCTTTGGATGCCGTCGAGGTCAAACGAAAGGGTGAAACGCATGGTCTGATCCAAAGGATTGGTCTGAGCGGTGGAGAAGACGTAGGATGCATCCAGGGAGAACACGCTCATCTTGAAGCCTGCACCAGCTGTGATGTACTTACGATTACCTTTATTGGCAGCCTCATCATGGTAACCGGCACGAAGGAAGAAGCGGTCATTGTAGCTGTACTCAGCACCTACGCTCCACTGAATCTCCTCAAGTTCTTCTTTGAAACCATTGGGGGCGTCATGGAAACTCTTGAAGATACCGGCAATGGGGGATAAATCATAATATTCCCTTTGCACACGACTGGTAAAGTCTGTATCACTTTCTCCGTCTTCTCTCTTGGGGAATGTCGGTACCAATAATTTATTGGCATCAGCACTGATGGAAAAACGATTATATTCATCGAAGGGGATTGTCAGATTCATACCCAAACGCAAGTTGGTCGGGATAAACTCTGAGTTGTCATCGCCACCATAAGTAATCTTAGAACCGATATTGCTGACATTCAAGCCAAAGCCGAATCCACATTCACGGTTTCCCAACATTACATAGTTGTTGTAATACATGGCGATGTCGGCCGCGAAGGCCTTCGCCGGAGAACTCTCTGCCTCATAATCAAAGGTGAGGTCAGAATAGATGAAACGCATACCAACAGCCATCGAAAAGGTCTCGGAGAGCATACGGGAATAGGCAGCGTCCAGTGCAAATTCATAGGGCCTAATGGTCATGCCTTCAGTGGCGCCAGACATATAATCGCTGAATAACGAGACGTCGCCGAGCGAGAAATAACGCAAAGAACCGCTGATGGCGCTATAGTCACCGATGCGGTAGAAACCTGCGACATTGGCCAGGTTGATGTCATCAACGAGTTTGCGCAACCAAGGCGTATAGCTCAATGAGGCACCGGCACGAGCAATACAAAACGGATATTTCGCGGGATTCCAGTATTGAGAATTGACATCCGCCTCGGTGGCCGCACCGACATCACCCATACCACCGCCACGGGCTTCGGGCGCGATGTTCAGTGAGACAACGGCTGTTGTCACAGGATTATATCTATTCTCAACATCTTGGGCATAAACTGATACGTTAGCGGCGAAGATGAGAAGAAAGATAAAATATCGTTGGAGTCGTTTCATTTTACAGTCTTTGAATATTTTCTTCTTGTATATAACGTACGCCTTGTCTCTTTTATTGTTTTCTGTTGATGATAAGCTTCTGCGCTTTGGTTGCTTCCTCACTGTCATCACAGCTGATGCGTGCACGATAAAGATACACGCCACTGCCGACAGGGGCGCCATTTCCTTTCGTCAGATCCCACGGAATCACATAGTAGCCATTATCACTACTGCCTGTTTCTGTGTGTTGCCAAAGCAAGCGGCCCATGAAATCAAAGACCTCAATGGTAAAGTTACATGAGCTTCCAGGGCGGTCATAGGTCAACATAAACTGGGTCTGTACTGTGGCTGGATTAGAGCTGGTGGTCAATTTCAGGAAAGAGGGTTTCAAGGTCGGATCTACCTCGAATGTGAAAGAGGTGGTTGCGGGGTTGTTCAGCATATCCCATGCACGGAAAGTCAGGGTGTGAACGCCCGCAGATAACGAAGGAATAGAGAAGGCAAGATGTCCGCGGGTATAATCTCCGAACTCACTCACATAATAATCATTCAAGACATAGGTGGTCGCCGCATTTTTATCAATCATGAGTTCCAAGTCATGCCCTAAACCGCTACCGGATGTGTTGATGCCGTTCTTGTCTTCCAGTTGTGCTACGAAGTAAGGGGAACAGTTAACGACCTGTCCGTCTTCAAACTGTTCATCGTTCAGGTAGGCCACAATCTGCGGACCTTCCTTATCGACGCTGCCACCCTCCATGCTGCCCAACAAGAAGTCCTCATTATACCCACGAGCCTCGCTGCGACGATCCGATCGAACAGCATAAAAGACGAATCGTCCCGCTTCGTCGCCATAATGAATATCGATGGGGACAGGACACATCAATTCAAAACGTCCGTTACGGACACTGTCACGTCCGGTATAAAGCATATTGTCATACGCCTGATAGGTGAAGGGACCACTTGATACGTTTGCATTATTCAGGCAGGTGATGGTACTGCGACTATCATATAAACGAAAAGCCATCTCGCCAGTGAAATCATTGAGTTGTGTTCCGTTTTCATCTTCAACATGTCCACTAAGATGAACGCCACTACCTGCATGAATCATGAAATCAGTAGGTAAATCCTCCACTTTTGTTCCGTTGATACTTTCCAAGACAATACGATTCTTGACACTGCCAAACGTCAAAGCAGGATCTCCTAATAATGCATAGTGGAGTTTGTTTTCAGAGACATCAATGGCGTTGCCGGCCAGTTGCGCTTTGCTCAGTCGCACGGCATCACCTACACGATTGGGGCGCCCGAACTCATCGTCTGCAAAAAGCAATTTGCTGAAGTAGCGATTGATTTCCAGGTTCAGGTGTGCATAAACTGTTCGTGCCGTGCCGAAGAAACCTACCGCAGCGCCATTGGGATTCAAGATTGCCGTTTCTCCGATGTTGTCTTTCTGCGTATCGAAAGGCATCACATCACAAGCTGCCGTCACCCATAAGGGGGCGCGCGGGGATTTGTAGTTGGCGAAGTCCTCAAGGCGCAACACCATTTCGTGGGAAAGACAATAGGTAGCGCCGTGACCGGTATAGTTCATCATCAAAGCGCCTTCGTTCATCTGTTTGGAGATGACCTGCTGCACCTGCGGATAGCGGTTACCCGCAGCAGTCACTTGTCGCTGATAAGCATCCCACATCACCTTTCGCACCTCTAACTGGGGATAAGTTTTCTCAATGATCTGCGCTACATCATCGGCGAATTTCAGATGCTCGTTATTGTCGCCGTCGTCGCCCATAAAGCATACAATGTTCTTCCAAGCACCGGACTCATCGCCACGCATGTAGGCTATCGTCTTATTCACCAACGCCTGAGCCTCACTCACTGTGCGAACAGGGAAACGTCCTACGCCAAGGTCTGTTTTCTCACGGGTAAGATCTTGTCCCTCGCCATCATCGAGCAATCCGAAATAATCTTCCATGACATAGCAGGTGATGTCACTCACAGAATTCTCGCTCTCAAAGCAAAGGAGGAAATCATTAGGAGAATATTTCTTCCATGCCGATGTGAGCATACGGTTGTCCCAGGCGCAGTCGCCAAAGAGGAGCAGATATCGGGGTGCCTTTTCGCCACCTGCCGCACGGTCATAAAGCATCTTCATGAAACGGCGGTAAGCTGTCGCATCAGGCGTTCCACTGGAGAATTCATTATAAATCTGGTCTGCCCGGACGACAGCGACATTGAGACCTTCCTGTTCACGATGTGCCGCTGCCAATCGTTCGGCTTCCGCATCGAAGATGCCACTGGCAGGCGTGATGATCACCATCTCGATATTGTTAAGCCCGTGCAGATTTTGATTTGAGATCTCCCCTACTACAGTCGGCTGGGGATAGTTGTTGTAAGCATTCACATCCAATGCGACATAACGATGTGAAGCTCCGTCATTCTCAACAGTTGCACGATAGACAGGCTGTTCTCCAGATGTAGAGCCGGTTCCTTGCAAGGCTACTGTTTGACTACCACGTTCGGCCAAACGCCAGATTTGAGGCTGCTGTGAGTTCGAATAACTGAGGCAAAGCGTTTCTTTTGCCTGTTGTGGCTGATGTTCAAAAGCGATGGCTGAGTATGTTCCATCAATGGCCAACGCTCCTGTATAACTTAAAGTAAAGAAATTCAAACGTGCATGGTTGTTGGCAGTAGTCGTAAATCTCACGGTATTGGCAGCCTGCGGCGTCACAGTATAAATACGAGAAGAGAGGACGCCATAGATGTATTCCGTGATGGCGGGGATCGATATAGACCCCATTGACGAGCCGTTGAAAGATGTTGTAACTTGTGTAGGCACATCGTTCGCGGCTGAGAAATTCACCGTCAACTGACCTTTACTATTTGTAGGACTACAAGGAAGAGTCAACGTATAACTACGTGTATTCCCGTTGGCATAGTCATAGCTTTCAAATAGTTGTCTTCCACCCTGAAACCAAGCATATTCTTGCGGATTATAAGAAGCATAAGCCTGAATCGTTGAAACTTCTGTAGTCGCGGCATCAGTAGCAGCGACCGTTGGGAAAGCGCCGACTGGTGTTGATGCTTCTGTGACAAAATAACAAGCTTCACGGGCATAATGGTTCACGATATGCTTGCCATCCCTATGCGTCGAAAGACCATTGGCATAGAACAAGAAGCCATCGGGAACGCTCCATAATGAGACTTCTTCCAAATCGTCGAAATCGTTGTCAGCATCAATGAGTTCAGGTTGCAGGTGTCCGCCGTAACCATAGACGCGACAATTGGCAGGATTGGAAAATCCCATATCTCTGAGTGCCGAGGATGTCAGATGATAGACACCGTCCTCCTGAACACTGATCTTCACCCATCGTCCTTGACTGAGAACACTCTGCGTTGCCCACCTGCTGGTGGCCGGAGTTGCTTTCAGTGCCACTTTTTTCACCCTATTATTGATTGAGTGGGGTATAATCTCAATCTTTCCACTCAGCAACTTCTCATAATGTCCTCCGCGAGTAACGATGGGAATAAACGAAATATCCAAAAGACCCTGGCCTCGGCTCACACCTACATAAGTGTCAATGACTAACGAGTCGGAGATCTGTTCTTTGAAGCGCTCGGCAACAGCTGTTTCAGCGGCTGTCAAAGGAGCCCATTCCGGGTAGCAGACACGAACGGAATACTGAAACAGTCGGTAATCGGTTTCTAAAGGGACAACCTCAGAATATACCGGTAATACAGAATCAATCCGCAACTCATTCCAGTTGAGTTGCGTGAAATCATTCTGTGCCTTTCCCGTCAAGGATAATAGGACACAAACCAGTATGAGGTAGAACTTTCTCAAGTCTGAATGAATACTTATTTTACGTTAAAATCCAAGACCCGTTCCTCTTCAAGCCATCCGGTTAAATGATCGTCGATATGGACGGGGCCTATACCAGAAGGTGTGCCCGTAAAGATAAGGTCTCCCGTTTTCAGCGTGAAGAAATGACTGATATAACTCACGAGCTCATCCACCATGTATGTCATGTCGGCCGTGTGACCGCACTGTACCGTCTGGCCATTGATATCAAGATGGAAGTGCATATCTTGAATGTCCTGCTTGAGGGTGTCTTTGGAGATGAAACGGCCTACGGCAGCAGAACCGTCAAATCCTTTGCAGAGATCCCATGGAAGACCTTGTTGTCGCAGTTTCTCTTGCAAATCCCGCGCTGTGAAATCGATGCCGACTGTGACAGCGTCATAATAGCGGTGGGCAAAACGCTGAGGAATACTGCGTCCGAGGCGCGAAATGCGAACGACCAACTCCGTCTCATAGTCACACCGCTGTGTAAAATCGGGGATGAAGAATGGTCGTCCATCTGTCAGCAATGCCGAATCGGCCTTGGTGAATATGACGGGTGCTTCTTTCTTATATAACGATTCGCCGAGCTCTTTATTGTGCTCAGCATAGTTCATTCCGATGCCGAAAATCTTCATACTTTCAACTACTTTATCCTTACCATGCGGCCATCGATGACATAGAGTCCTGGGCGCAGGGGTGTACCTTGATTGATAAGACGCCGACCGCTGAGGTCATATATTCCATCTTGAATGGGACAGGGCAGCGGTTCAAAGATATCTTGTACCTCTGTGTAATCCGTTCCCGTTCGTCCAGCCATAATCGTGAGCAAAGCCACATCTTTGGCCGTGAGCGCCCGCTTATAAACCAGAAGGTCATCGATGTAACAGTCTGCCGACCCCCAGAAAGAGCCTGTACCTAATTGCAGATAGGGCGCTTTTCTAAGAAACGCCAGGGCGGTCGAGTAAGCGGCGGTACCGGCAAAAGCCTTCTGCGCTTTCTTCTCACCATTCACATAGATGGAAATACTACTGGAATTCATGACCATAACCAGGAAAACCCATTTATCTGCCGTCAGATACCCCGTGGTAGCGCTGTTGGGGTGGTTGATGTCAAACCATGTGCCTGTTCCATTGTTGAAGCCGACATAAGCGTTGCCCGTCATGAAGAAACGTGATGTTGCTTCATTAGCCTCTTTATCGGCAAAACTCCACAGAGCATCCCAGCTGTTGGCTCCCGTCATTTTTATCCACATAGCAATCGTCATTCCTTTTAAGGACGATAGGCCATTAAGGGGATTGTCCATGACCACATAACTGGCATTGGCATTGTCGCCAAAGAACTGATGAACGACATAACTGGAGCGTTGCGCATCGCGAAGGATTGTTGGAACCGTTCCGCTGCCCAAGGATTTAAAAGACGCCTTCTGGGTTTTATCAATTTGATTGGGAATCGTTTTAGAGGTGAAGGGATAGTGTGCTACACAACCCGTCAGATAGTCCCCATCGGGTAAGTCGTCTGCTGCAGCTGCCGTGATGTTGTACGTACGAGTATAGGAATAGTCCTCAGCAGTAATGGTGCAGGTCAGCGTCACTTCCGTATCAGTGTCAGGTGCTTTATACACGCCATTTGCATTGATGACGGTTGTATTGCTGCTCGTCCATTTGATGGTCGCCCCAAGATAGGCTTTTGCGGGTAGTTCGATATTCTGTCTAACGACATCTCCATCTTTCAACGAAACAGCGTTCTTTAAAGCCGTGAAAGCAATCGCATAGCGTGGTTCTATGCGATAAGCCCATAGCGGAGCACCTACATGAGTCTTGTCCTCAGTCGTTGCGGTAATACCAATGGCAGGGATGTCTGTTCCATCAACGGTTTGCGGCACCACAACGCCGCGATAGACGACGTCCCCAAGCGTCAAGGTGATATAGCCGGTTCCGGAAGTCATTGCCCACGAGCCGGACTTCGCGCCAGTAACCTTCCCGTCCTGTGTCAAGGTGATGGTGATCGGGGTGACTTCCTCCATCTGTTGATAGTTCATCTTATATTTATGAATCAGGACCTGATAGGTCCCAGCCATCTCCTCGGTAGTGAAAGCACAACCGGCTTTGATGCTATCGTCATTGATGGTCTCACCGTCAAACTGGAACGGTGCTGCGCAGAGCCAGCCGTGTTCATTCAGGAAAAGCTGGCGTGTTCGCACCTGATGACCATCGGTGCCGTCATTGAACTTGGTATGGTAGATGACGAAGTTACGTCCTGAAGTATCTCCTGTAGCGCTGTTATGACCTTGGGCACACTCCCCCACTGTCTGTAATCCCCATCCGTTATAGGCTCCCATCAATTTCATGCCTCCGTTGGTCTGCGCGTTTGGCCCTACCGTCTGCCAATAACGGTCACGAAAACAGGCGTCGAGGTCAGCGGCATCGAGATACAATCCGTCAGGCGTCTGGGAGCGGAAGGTTCTCATCTCGTACCCCCCATCAGGCGCATAACCGCCATAGCTGATAAACAGGTAATAGTAGTCACCCATACGTTGGATATAGGAACCTTCGCCGCTGCTGTAATAACCGCCAGCGATGCGCTTTCCGAAATAGGGGTCAGAGAGAGCTCGCCCTTGGTTGTCGTTCTCAATGGGATAGCTGACGGTATAGTCGCGCAGTCCCGTTTGTTTGTCTAATTTCAGGATGAAGATGCCACCGCTCCAGGAGCCATAGGTCATCCACAGTTCGCCATCTTGATCAAAGAACACGCAGGGGTCAATGTCGTTGGTCCAATAGGTACCCCAATCTCTACCACGGTTGTATCTTTCCGGCAATGTTTCCTGTGCCCCGATAGCGACTTCAAGATCCGTCTTTTTGTAACTGATGACGGGATTGGTGTCATTGATAAAGCCAGAGAAATGGACGGGTCCCTGATACACATAAGGCCCTGTAATCTGATCAGCAGTGAGTAACACGATGACCGAATGCCAGTCATCACCATTGAGGCTGAGGTACATCATCCATTTCCTGGAATTGGGATTGTAGATGAGATCCGGTGCCCACATGTTTCCGCCCAGTTCCCATCCTTCCTGATCAGCGTGAGCCCATGCTTTTGCATCGAAGTTTCCGAAATCCACTTCTTTCACCTGCTCGTTCACGAGTGCCGGCACTTTTGTCGTCACATTTTGCGAGAATGCATTCTCATAGTTTGTCACAACAATCTTGTTATTGGCATTATATTGTCCAAACAACGAGCCATTATCCAGGGCACTCCAGTTCTTCATGTTATCTGTCGAACGTGCCCAGCCACGCATCGTCCCGGCAATGTAAAAAGTCTTGCTTGTGCTGGACAATTGCACGACACTGGGATCGTGAACACTGACACCCTTGCGTGACACTTCATGACATAGGTTATTCACTTCACTGTCAGTCAGCACAACCTTTTCCTGTGCAGAAGATATGTTTGTTAGGAATGTAGTGATGAGTGTTAGGACACAAAATGTACGAAAATGCATGACAATACTATATCTATTATTTTTGAGTCCAAAGATAGGTTTTTTATTATATATAAAGGTATCATTCACCGTTAATCATTCATAAAATCAACAAAAAATGAAAATCTAACCGTAATTTGTGATGGTAATTCACAAGAAACTATTACCTTTGCCGCGACTATGCGAAAAAGTGAACATTAAACCTTTTATCGCTTTGGCTATCTAAAATGAACAAACCATCAAGATTGACTGATATGAAAAAGATTCTTTTATTAATGATGGCAGCTCTTGTTCTGACCTCTTGTGTCAGTAAGAAAAAATACCAAGAACTGCAAACCAATTACAATCAGCTACAGACAGAATATCAGACAGCTCAGGTGACATTGGCTGAAAACCGTGCAACCATTAAGAGTCTTGAAGAACGTCTGTCCGAAGCAAAAATTTCCAGTGAGAAGATGCAGAAAGCCTTCGCAACGCTGCAAGGTTCTCTCGATAAGAGCTTACAGCAGAACACCGAAGGTAATGTCAATATCTCAAAGCTCGTTGACGAGATCAATGCATCTAACAGATTCATCAAACAGCTCGTTGAGGCTAAGGATCGTAGCGACAGTTTGAACATGGTGCTGACCAACAATCTCACCCGTTCACTCTCCAAGGAGGAGTTGAAGGATGTGGATGTTCAGGTGCTCAAAGGCGTCGTTTATATCTCGCTGTCTGACAACATGCTCTATCAGAGCGGCAGCTATCAGATTAGCGACCGCGCTTCTGAGACACTCGGTAAGATTGCCAAGATCATCACCGATTACAAGGATTATGACGTCCTGATTGAAGGTAACACCGATAATGTACCTATCAGCAAGACCAATATCCGCAACAACTGGGACCTCGCCGCTCTGCGCGCCTCCAGCGTTGTACAGGCTTTGCAGAACACTTATGGTGTTGACCCGAAGCGTCTGACTGCCGGTAGCCGTGGTGAATATAATCCCATCGCTCCCAATGACACCGAAGCAGGTCGCCAGCGCAACCGTCGCACTCAGATTATCATCACTCCGAAGCTCGATGAGTTCATGGAGCTGATTGGTCAGGCACCCGAAGGTGAACAATAACGAGAAGCTGCCTCGGCACAGCGCTCGCCGTCAATGGCGGCGCTGACAATGCCACCGGCATAACCGGCACCTTCTCCACAAGGATAGAGACCTTCCAACCGAATGTGTTGGAGGGTCTCATTGTTTCTGAGAATACGAACAGGCGCAGAGGTACGTGTCTCTATGCCAATGACCGTAGCCTCGTTGGTCAAAAAACCATGAGATTTCCGTCCGAAGATGCGGAAACCTTCCTGCAGACGTTCCGTTATGAATTTCGGCATCCAGAAATGCAGAGGCGAAGAGACAAGACCTGGTGCATAGCTGCTGTCGGGAAGATCGTACGAGAGACGGTTGTTCACGAAATCGGCCATTCGTTGGGCAGGAGCCGTCTGTCGGCGTCCACCTTGCTGCCAAGCTAACCGTTCCTGTTCTTCTTGATAATGAAGCATCTTGAGCGGTCCTTCCACATCTTCTACATCTTCAGGGCGTATCTCCACGACCATGCCGGAATTACTCCATCGTCCACCACGACTACTGGGGCTCATCCCGTTAACGACCACCTGTTCAGGACCAGTGGCAGCCGGAACGACAAAACCACCTGGACACATACAAAATGAATACACACCACGTTCCTTGCACTGCTGCACATAAGTATATTCTGCCGCAGGCAGCCATTTGCCGCGACCTTCACGACTGTGGTATTGAATCTGGTCAATGAGCGTTGCCGGATGTTCCAATCGTACACCCACAGCAATACCTTTGGCTTCAATCTCAATATTGCGAGCTGCCAGCATCCGATAGACATCGCGGGCAGAATGGCCAGTGGCAAGGATAACGGGACCTATCAGTTCCAGTTCCTCTGTCGTGTTTGTTGCAGTAGTACGGCTGCAAACACAACCTGTAACACGGTTCCCCTCGATGAGTAGCCCTGTCATCTTTGTCTGGAAATGCACTTCGCCGCCACAGTTGATAATGGTATTGCGCATATTCTCAATGACACGGGGCAGACGGTCAGTACCGATATGGGGGTGCGCGTCGATGAGAATGTCTGTTGAAGCGCCATGCTGACAAAAGACATTCAGGATTTTCTCGACCGAGCCGCGTTTCTTTGAGCGTGTATAAAGCTTACCGTCCGAATAAGCGCCAGCGCCACCCTCTCCGAAGCTGTAGTTACTGTCTACATCCACAATATGTTCACGCGAGATACGGGCAATGTCTTTTTTGCGATCATGAACGTTTTTCCCGCGTTCGACAACGATGGGACGCAACCCCAGCTCTATCAGTCGCAGCGCCGCAAACAAACCGCCAGGTCCTGCTCCAATGACAATCACTTGGGGACGTCCTTCCACATGGGGGTAGTCAATCTGTTGGAACATCTCTTGTGAGGGTTCCTCGTCAATCCATACACGTACCGTTAGGTTGACCATCACTTGTCGCTGACGGGCATCAATACTCCGTTTGACAATTCTCAGTCCTCGCAATCCTTGCGCATTACCTAAGGATTGTTCAATTGTATTCTTCAGCGCTTTCTCGTTTCCTGCGACCTGCGGCAAAACGCGCAATTGTATCTCTTGAACCATTATTAAAAAAGTAGCGGAATAGCTGATTCCGCGCGGAAAAACATTATTTTGCGACAAAAGTATGAAAAAAAACGCAACAATCATCAAAACGTTCAAAAAAAGGAGTATTTTTGCAGTCAAATAGCAATCATTCTATGAAGCGCGTCCTCAAATGGACAGGCATAATACTTCTTATTCCAGTAGTACTCCTGTTCATTGTTATGACTCTTTTGTATTTGCCGCCCGTACAGGATTATGCCGTACGGGCATTGACTGCTTACGCTTCTGAAGAGACGGGAATGGATATCCATCTGGATCGTGTGAGACTCCGTTTCCTTCTGGATTTGAGCTTGCAGGGACTGTTGGTGCAAGATGCTGAGGGCGACACACTCGTTGAAGCTCACAGCGCTCTTGTTGACCTGGACTTCAAGCATATCTGGCAATTGCGGGTCGGGGTGGAAAGCATCGCCTTGGACGAGGTGCAGCTGAACACCAAGGATATGATTGCTGAGGCTTCTATCAGCGGTGGCCTGCATCACATCTCCCTTTCCGATGATATTGACCTTTCTTCGAGTAAGGTCCACATCGCTGATATTGCTGCAAAAGGCTTGCAACTGGACATCGCCCTGCGTGACACGACCGTCATCGACACCACGGAAAGTGCTCCCTTGGAATGGGTCATCGCGCTTCAGCAGGCTTCCGTCGAGGATGCAACGATTCATTTCACAATGCCAGGTGATTCAGCCATGAGCGCCAAAGCCGTGGTGGATAAGATGAATATCAGTGACGTATTGTTGGATTTAGGGGCGCAGCGCTATACCGTTGCTGAGGCTGCCTTGCAGGCAGAACGTGCAGCCTTGTGGTTGAGCGGCAATGAGGAAGAGACACCGCTCGCCTTCGATTCTGTTCATTTCGTTGCTACCGACATCGCTTTCGATGGCGAACAGGGCCATCTCTCGTTGCCGTCTATGGCCTTGCAGCTGCCAGAGTCCAAGCTGATGGCTTCAGCTGATTTGGACTTCAATGCTTTAGAAGCCGGAAAGGGTGGCGGGCTGGACCTCAGCGTCAGTACGTCAATAGCCAAAAGAGTCCTTCTTCAAGCTGGCGGTGCTTTCCTACCCGATGGCTTTGCTGAAGCCTATCCTGATCTCCCCTTGCATCTCACGTTGTCAGCCACAGGCAATATGGATCATCTGACCTTGACCCGTGCTGAGGCGATTCTCCCGGGCAGCATCTATGCTGATGCACAGGGCGATGTGAGTCACGTGATGGATTCTTTGGGAATGAAAGGAAACCTCGCGTTCAATGTCAAGACCGAGAATCTCAACTGGATACGGGAAATGGCTGATGTCGCTCTAGATGGAATCTTGTTGCCGCCCATGCAGATGGACGGGACAGCGGCCATTGATGGCGATGTTTACGACCTTCAAGCCATGTTGCATGAGCGTGACGGCTCGGTCTCTTTGCACGGAAAAGTCAACATGCAGAGTGATCTCGCCTATGACGCCAAGATGCAGATCCGCCGTTTCCAGATTCGTCATTTCATGCCGTCGTTGGCCATGGGACCCCTCACGGCTTCTGCCACAGCGCACGGCTCAGGCACCGACTTTTTCAGTCGTTCCACTCGTTTGGAAGCGCAGGCGAAGATGCAGCAGCTGACCTATGACATCTACGACCTCAGCGGTACCTCTTTCGATGCGCAACTCAAGAACGGAAAGGCACATGCAAACTTAGCTACTGAAAGTCCAATTCTCACGGCACAAGTTGACGTAGATGCTTTGCTGTCCAAGGAGCCCAAGACCCGTCATCCTTTCTGCGAACTTACCTTTGGCCTAGATCTCTCCAAGGCCGACCTTCACGCCTTAGGGGTAGCGGATCAGCCTTTACAAGCATCCATGTGCTTGCACCTCGACGGTTTCACCAACCTCGACAACCACCATCAGCTGTCCGGCGCTGTCAACGACATCATCCTCTTGTCCAATGACTCCTTGTTCCATCCTTCAGGCATCACCATGGATATGCTCTTGGATACGGAGAAGACCCATGCGACACTCCGCAGCGGCGACCTGAGTTTCCAGGTGCGTGGTCATACTGGCTACGACAAATTGCTCACACAGTTGGATTTCTTCATGGAGGAACTCAATCGCCAAATGTCCATCCGACAGATCGACGAAGAAGCCTTGACAAAGCGTCTGCCGCAAATCGATGTGCAGTTCCATGCTGGCAACAAGAACTTCCTGCACGACATGACGGAGTCGATGGACTATGGCTTTGAGAACATCCTGTTCAACATTAATTTGGACCCGCTTGTGGGCATCAATGGCAAGGGACATATCTACAAACTGAACACAGGAGCCATCCTCCTCGATACCATTCAGACAAATGTCTATCAGGACTCTACGAGTATTCGTATGGATGCCCGTATTCACAATGGCCGCCGCAATCCGCAGTTCTCGTTTGACAGCAAGCTCAATGCCAGCCTCGACAAGGACGGCATCGCGCGCATGAACCTTGTATATTTTGATGAGCGCGGACGTAAAGGTATCGATCTGGGCTTCAAGGGGTCCATCGCCAACGACACCCTTGCCATTCACTTGGATCCTCTAAATCCCATCGTCGCCTACCGTAAGTTCCACCTCAATCCCAAGAACTTCATCATGTTGACGAAGAACAACCATATCGATGCCGACGTGGATCTGTTGGCAGATGACGGCACGGGATTGAAGTTCTATTCGTCGCCCAACGAGGAGGCGCTGCAGGACCTCTCGCTCTCCATCAACAGGCTGAATCTTGGCGAACTATCCAGCGTCGTGCCTTATATCCCACGTCTGGGCGGCTTCCTACACGGCGATGCGCATATCATTCAGACAGAAGAGGCGCTGAGCGTTTCTACGGACATGAATATCGACGCCTTCCGCTATGAAGATGCACTACTCGGACAAATCGGTTTGCAGGCAGTCTATCTGCCCAATGCCGACGGCAGTCACTTCGTGGATGGCAGCCTCCTGCATACGGGAATGCCCGTGGCTACCTTCTCCGGTACCTATACGCCCGACGAGACTGATGGCCTGATTGATGTCAATGCGACCTTGGACCGTTTCCCCTTCACGATGGCCAACGGTTTCTTCCCTGATAACATCGCCCGTCTGGATGGCGTCACCAACGGTGACATTCATGTCGGTGGTTCCACGTCCAAGCCCTTGGTCAATGGCGACATCGCTACCGTCGGTCTTCGCATTCTCTCCGACCCCTACAGCTTGAAGCTCACGGTGGCCGATGACACGATTCGTATTCGTGACAGCCAACTGAACCTCAATCAGTTCAAGATCTATTCCACGGGTAAGGAGCCCTTCACGATGGACGGTAGCATCAACTTCGCCAACCTCGACCGTATCTATATGAATACGACCATGAACGCCAAGAACTTCGAGCTCATCAATGCCAAGAAGACGCCGAAGTCCATTGCTTATGGTAAGGTGTTCGTGGATTTCTTTGCCAGCATGAAAGGCACGTTGGATAACCTGCGCGTATCGGGCCGTCTGAATGTCTTGGGCAATACAGACGTCACCTACCTGCTCACCGACTCGCCTCTTACCGTGGAGGACCAGTTGGCAGGTCTCGTTGAGTTTGTGGACTTTGGCGATTCCCTGCGCGTGGAGACACCTGAGGCACAGCAACCATTGAACATCAATGTCGATATGAGAATAGGCATCGAGAATGCCACCCAGGTCCACTGTCTGCTTAGCGCTGACGGCTCCAGCTACGTAGATCTTCAAGGCGGCGGCGATCTCGGCATGACCTACTCGCCCGAAAAAGATATGCAGCTCATGGGACGCTATACCATTAACAGCGGTACGCTGAAATACACGATGATGGTTATTCCGTTGAAGGAATTCACCATCAAAAACGGCAGCTATGCGGAGTTCTCAGGGCCGTTGATGAATCCCAAGCTGAACATTACCGCTACGGAACAGATGCGCACCACCATCACCGAGAACGAGCAGCCGCGAAGTGTCAACTTCGAGGTCGGCATGAAAATCTCCCAAACATTGGAGAACCTCGGCTTGGAGTTCACACTCGACGCGCCCGACGATATGAATATTCAGAACGAGCTCAGCACTATGAGTGTTGAACAACGCGGACGTCTGGCCGTGACCATGTTGGCAACAGGTATGTATATCAACGATGCCGGTGCCACCACTGGCGGCGGTGTCACAGGACAGAATGCCCTCAATGCCTTCCTGCAAAGCCAGGTCTCCAATATCACCAGCAAGGCACTGAAGAGTGTTGACCTCAGCATGGGTGTGGAGCAAGGCACCAGTGCCACCGGCACCACGACGACCGACTACAGTTTCCGCTTCGCCAAGCGCTTCTGGGGCAACCGCATCAGCGTCATCGTGGGCGGCAAGGTCAGCACGGGTGAAAATGCAGTCAACACTGGCGAGAGCATCATCGACAATGTCAGCATTGAGTACCGTCTGGATCAGAGCGCTACCCGCTACGTGAACGTGTTCTATGACAAGAACTACGAGAGCCTCCTCGACGGTGAGATCACCGAGATGGGCGCCGGTTTCGTGATGCGTCGCAAGACCGAGCGTTTAGGTGAGCTGTTCCTGTTCAAGAACAAGAAGAAAAAAACAGAAGAAGGGGTAAATGATAAATAGAAAATAATAAATGATAAATAAGAGATGATAGTGTTGAATAGCTATAATAAAAGAAAGGTGGGTCTTCATGAAGCGAATCGCTCTCATGGGACAAACTCTCATTTATCATTTATCATTTATCATTTATCATGTGTTCTCCTTCTCTCTCTCTGCTTCACCGCCTGCTCCACGACCGATCACCTCGAAGAGGGTGAACAGCTCTATCTGGGCATCTCAGAAGTTGCCTACGGTCATAAGGCTCAGAGCAAGCAGAAGACCAAGAAGGACTCCACGGGTGTTATCACGGCGATGGCTGAGGCGTATAGCGTTGTTGAGGATCTCTTCAGCGGACGTCTTGATGCCAAGAAGATGCACAACTATGTGCAAAAGAACGACTCACTGACTCGTGAGCAACGCGACTCCCTATTGCGCGAGGCTGACGTGCTGAGTCAGGCTACAGCTACCGTGCGTGAGGAGGTGGACGCCGCCCTTGCCTATGCCCCTAACGCCGCCATCTTCGGCAGTTCTTATAAGACGTGGCCTTGGCCCATCGGCCTTTGGGTTTATAACCGCTATGTCGAGTCGCCGACCAAGTTCGGCCATTGGATGCTGAGCACCTTCGGGGCACAGCCGCGCACCGTCAATATGGCCAACCCGCGTCTGCGCGTTCAGGTGGCTCGTCAGACCCTCCGCAACTACGGTTTCTTCCAAGGACGTGCCGAGTTCGAGGTGCAGACCGAGGAGAGCGATTCCCTGAAAGCCCGCATCGCTTATTCCATCTATCCTGGCCCGCTCTTCCGCTTGGGAACCATTGAATATCAGAACTTCTTCGGCCTGACGGACAGCCTCGTGCGACGTACGATGCCCAAGTCCAACCTGCATACTGGCGATGCCTTCAATGTCTTGAACCTCAATGCCGAGCGCTCACGTCTGAGCGAGCTCTTCCGCAACACAGGCTATTACTATTTCCGTCCTGAATACATCACTTTCCGTGCTGACACCATTCAGACACCCAATACCGTGCATCTGCAGGTACGTCCTCGTGCAGATATGCCGGCGCAGGCCCGTAACCGCTTCTACATGGGTCGCACCAATGTGACCGTGTTACCCTACAACGCCAATGCAGTCACGGACAGCATCGTGCGCCATCATTTCTCCTACCGCTGGGCTTCTGAGGATAGCAAGAAACCGCCTATCCGTTTGGGCGCTATCATCCAGAACCTTTACTATGAGCGCGGATCGCTCTATCGTCAGCGTCTGCATGAGATGATCCAGAGCAAGCTCTCCGGCATGGGTGTCTTCTCCAATATCCAGATGAGTTACGTGCCGCGAGACAGCTCCGACACCTGCGACACCCTCGATGTCAATATCTTCGCCATCCTTGACAAGCCCTGGGATAGCGAGCTCGAGGCGAAAGTGACCAATAAGAGCAACGGCCTGCTTGGCCCTGGTTTGTCCTATGGCGTCACCAAGCGCAATGCCTTCCGAGGGGCAGAGTTGCTCAACTTCAAAATCTATGGCAGCTATGAGTGGCAGACCGGTGCTACGGTAGTAGAAGCCGCCAGCGACCGCAGCCTGCTCAACTCCTACGAGTTCGGCGCTTCTGCCACATTGACCTATCCCCGCCTGAAGTTCTTCGGGCTTATGCGCAAGCTCAACCGCCGTGCGGAGGCCACCACCAACTATAAGATTGATGCCAATTGGATGAATCGCTCCAGCTACTTCCAGATGGTGAACTTCGGCGGTCGTATCTCCTACACCTATCAGCGCAGTCGTCGTTTCAAGCATGAACTGACTCCCCTGCGTCTCGACTATACCATGCTGACCTACCGCTCTGCGCGCTTCGATGAGATTCTGAATTCCAACCAAGCACTCTATGTCTCTATGCGCGACCAGCTCGTTCCGTCCATGGGCTACACCCTCACCTACACCCGTCGTTGGCTCAGTGGTCACCAGCGCACCCTCATCCTCGGTGCCAAACAAGCAGGTAACGTAACCAACACCATCTATGCCATGGCTGGTCGTGGCCGTCAGGAGCGTAACAAGCACCTCTTGGGCGCTCCCTATGCCCAGTTCTTCAAGCTGACCACTGAGTGGCGTGAGAGCTTCCCATTGACGCCACGTAGTTCTATCGCTGCCCGTGCCTTCTTGGGCGCTGTCTGGAGCTACGGTAACAGCACGATGGCCCCTTATGCCGACCTCTTCAATGTGGGTGGTGCCAATAGCATACGTGGTTTCGCTGTCCGCTCCCTCGGCCCCGGTCGTTATCATCCGGCTAACTCCAGTTGGAGCTACGTTGATCAGGTGGGTAACCTGAAGATGGAGGCCAATGTGGAGTACCGCTTCCCGTTGGTGGGCGGTTTAGACGGTGCTGTCTTTCTCGATGCCGGTAATGTCTGGCTGATGCGACCTGATAGCGACCGCCCGGGTGCCGCCATCGATGCCTCTGAGTTCTTCAACGACATCGCCCTCGGCACAGGTCTCGGCTTCCGCTACGACCTCGACTTCCTTGTCCTCCGCTTCGACATCGGTGTCGGCATCCATGCGCCTTATGACACAGGCCGCAGCGGCTACTACAATATGCGCCGCTTCTGGGACAGCCTCGGTTTCCATATCGCTGTCGGATACCCGTTCTGATAACCTTTCACCATCTTGTGTTAGAATCTTATTGTCTTTACCATCAATGGATCCATTGAAAGTAAATTCCTTAATTCCGTGCTTCCGTTGTTCCGTATTTCTACTCATAATTTATCAAATCTAACCGTTTGAATGAAGTGACCTAATGAAGCGCTGATATTATGGATAAACTCTCACCACAGCAGCGGCACGCGAATATGGCGGCAATCCGCAATAAAGATACGAAGCCAGCAGAGGGGGAAGAGTGAAAACGACGCACTACGGGACGAAGATAAATGAGACATATAAAATGACGACAATGCATATGAATGAACAGAAAAGAATGGATACGCTCTGCCATTTGGAGAGCGATTACAATAATGGGGCACACGAAGTGGTGCTGCGCCGACTTATAGAGACCAATGATGAGCGGACACAGAGCTATGGGAATGATTGCTTCAGCGAACATGCTCGTCAGCTGATTCGTGAGGCGTGTAATGTTCCCGAGGCGCAGATATGGTTTCTGGTAGGTGGCACACAAACCAACGCCACCATCATTGACTGTGCGTTGCAGCCCTATGAGGGCGTGCTATGCGCAGAGACGGCGCATATCAACGTACATGAAGCTGGCGCCGTAGAGTTTACGGGGCATAAGGTCATCGCGCTGCCTTCGCACGAAGGGAAACTCGATGTCGGAGATCTGCGGACATGGCTCACGGCCTATTTCGCTGACGATACAGCTGAACATATGGTACGGCCTGGGATGGTCTATATCACATTCCCCACGGAACTGGGCACACTCTATACGGCTGACGAGCTTAGGGCATTGCATGAGGTGTGTCGCGAATACGGCCTGTTGCTATATGTCGATGGCGCCCGGTTGGCCTATGGCTTGGCGGCGAGCAAGGATGTCACGCTGCCGTTGCTGGCACAGCTGGCAGACATCTTTTACATAGGCGGAACGAAGTGCGGTACGCTCTGCGGCGAGGCTGTGGTATTTCCACACGGTAATGCTCCCAGCCACATGCTCAGTCGCATCAAACGCCATGGCTCTCTGCTGGCTAAAAGCCGCGTAGTCGGTGTTCAGTTCGAGGCTTTGTTCCAGTCCGTTGGAGATACTTCTTTATATTTCATGATTGGTCAACAAGCAGTTTCTTTGGCTATGCGTCTGCGGCACCTCTTTGTCGAGCAACTGGGGTATAAGCCTTTCATCGATTCGCCCACGAACCAGCAGTTCTATGTTATCCCCAATGCCGACCTTGATCGTTTGCGGAATCATATCGGTTTTGAGGTGTGGTGTCCTGTTGATGCCACTCATACCGCCTGCCGATTCGTAACCAGCTGGGCCACGACGGAACAGGAGATTGCGGATTTAGAGGTGATAGAGCTGTTGAATTAGAATATGAAATAAACAAATATAGGATGAAGATGAAAAAGATTTTTACTTGTTTATTAGTAACGTTGGGACTGACAACGGCCTGCGGTCAAGCGAATTATGAAAACACAGACGTAAAGGGATTCGCAGAGTTGATGAATGACCCTAAAGTCGTGGTGCTGGATGTGCGCAGGGCTGATGAGTTCAAGGATGGACACCTCGAGGGAGCCTTGAACATCGATCAGTCGCAAAGCGACTTCATTCAGAAGGCGAAAGAGATGCTGACTACCGACAAGACGATTGCCGTGTATTGCAGAAGCGGACGGCGTTCGGCCAGCGCAGCAAAAAGGCTGGCAGCAGAAGGCTATAAGGTGGTGAACCTGAAAGGTGGCATCAGCGCCTGGAAAGAGGCAAAAATGCCTGTGACTACAGACACTTATGAGGTGGATGTATTCAAAACCAAGAGTGGAAAGACGGTGAAGTTCCATGCATTGGTTCACGCCAGTATTCGCATCGAGTACGATGGACGTGGGATAATGATTGACCCTGTGACAAAGCTTGGCAACAAAACGATTGACTATAGTGCGATGCCTAAGGCAGACTATATCTTTGTGACACACGAGCACGGCGACCACTTCGATAAGGAGGCACTCAAGCTACTGACGGATAACAAGACGCAGCTTGTAATGAATAAGCGGTGTGCTGAGATGTTGGGCTATGGCGAAATAATGGTCAATGGTCAACGCTCAATGTTCAATGACATTAAGGTTGAGGCAGTGCCTGCTTATAATACATCTGAGGGACGTACTCAGTTTCACCCGAAAGGTCGTGACAACGGCTATATTCTGACCATCGACGGCCTACGTATCTATATCGCTGGCGATACGGAGGACATTCCTGAGATGCAGGACATCAAGGACATCGACATTGCTTTTATGCCTTGCAACCAACCCTATACAATGACGACTGAACAACTGGTCAAGGCCGCCAAGACCATCAAACCCAAGGTACTGTTCCCGTATCACTATGGGCAGACGGATGTCAGCGGAATACCGTCACAGCTCAAGGATTGTGGTATAGATGTAAGAATCAGACATTATGAGTGAGGGAGAAAAGAACGGAGAACAGGACGAAGAGATATGCAACAGATAGAAGTAGTTGCAGCGATAATTCGTAAAGGGGATAGGATATTCGCCACGCAAAGAGGATATGGCGAGTGGAAGGACTGGTGGGAGTTTCCTGGCGGTAAGATGGAGTCACGAGATTTTAGGAAATGTGGAATAAGATACGAAAAAGCCCTCGGCAAACCTGAAATGGTTGCCGAGGGTATTTGTGTTGATCAACACCTAATCGTGTGACGGACGTCAGGGACTATTGGACCAAGATCTTCTCGTTGCCGACATAGTAGATGCCGCGCGGGAGGGTCTTGAGAGCTTGGTTGATGTTCACATTCTTGCGGACGGGCAGGCCGTTGGCGTCGTAGATATCTACGAGAGCGTCGGCGGCTTTCAGCTCTTCTACGTTCGTAACAACCTCATCAAGTGCTCTGGCGTGCTTGATCTGCAGCTCTGTAGCGGTGGGAGCCTGAGCTTCCCAACTGAAACCGCAACGGGTAGGCAGGAACGTCTGTTCGCCGTCAGTGCGGATCAGAATGCTCTCCAGTACCTCCTTGTCCTGTTTGGCGGGGATGCCGAAGCGACCAAAGGTCTTCAAGGACTTCCAGCTGCTGTTGAAGGTCACGCGGTTGCCGGCTTTATCGCTCAAGGTGATATCTTTCAGCTCCGTGTTAACAGCGGCAGCGCTGGTGGTCTTGGCACGAAGAATCTGGGTCTTCGGGCTGAAGATGAGGTAAGGGACACCAGCTTCAATGCCATCAGCGGTGCAATCTACAAAGTAGAGGCAAACGGCAGAACCTTCCTGCTTCATGACAGCAAGGCGTTCCACACGAACGTCGGGAGCTGCGGCTTGCAGCTGTTCGGCGGTGAGGGACAGGGGCAGGCAGATGGAGTTGTAGCCGGCCATCAGAATGCGGGTCAGCTCCACAGGCTGTTCCTGCTGCAGGGCTTCGGTGTTGATTTCATCAGTACTGGTACTGATGTATTTCACACGTGCTGTTTGTGCAAAGCCCACTGTAGAGAAAGCGGCTGCAACGAATAGAAATAGGGCGAAACGTTTCATAATAGTACGTGTTAAATGAATAATATGAGATATGTCTTTATTTCAGCACACCCAGTTCCTTGCCGACCTTGATGAAGGCGTTGATGCACTTGTCAAGGTGTGCACGGTTGTGACCGGCAGAGATCTGGACGCGGATGCGGGCTTGTCCCTTCGGCACCACGGGATAGTAGAAGCCGGTGACATAGATACCCTCTTCCTGCAGACGGGCAGCGAAGCGCTGGCTCAGAGGAGCGTCGTAGAGCATCACGGCGCAGATGGCGCTTTGGGTGGGCTTGATGTCGAAGCCGCTGGCCATCATCTTGTCGCGGAAGTAGGTGACGTTCTCCACGAGGCGGTCGTGCAGCTCATTGCTCTCGTCGAGCATTTTGAACACTTCGAGGGCTGCACCGACGATGCCGGGAGCGAGGCTATTACTAAAGAGGTACGGGCGCGAGCGCTGGCGCAGGAGGTCGATGATTTCCTTGCGACCGGTAGTGAAACCGCCCATAGCGCCGCCGAAGGCTTTGCCGAGAGTGCCGGTATAGATATCCACGCGACCATAGGTGTTGTAGAACTCGCTGACACCGCGACCGGTAGCGCCGACAACGCCTGCAGAGTGGCTTTCATCGACCATCACCAGAGCATCGTACTTCTCTGCCAGGTCGCAGATCTTATCCATCGGGGCTACGTTGCCGTCCATGGAGAAGACACCGTCGGTGACGATGATGCGGAAACGCTGTTCCTGAGCGGCCTGCAGTTGGCGCTCCAAGTCTTCCATGTCAGCGTTGGCATAGCGGTAGCGCTTGGCCTTGCAGAGGCGCACACCGTCGATGATGGAAGCGTGGTTCAGGGCATCAGAGATAATGGCGTCCTCCTCGGTGAGCAAGGGCTCGAAGACACCACCGTTGGCATCGAAGCAGGCAGCATAAAGAATCGTATCCTCGGTCTTGAAGAACTTGCTGATGGCAGCCTCCAGCTCCTTGTGGATGTCTTGTGTTCCGCAGATGAAGCGCACACTTGACATGCCGTAGCCGCGGCGGTCCATCATCTTCTTGGCACCCTCGATGAGACGCGGGTTGTTGCTAAGGCCAAGATAGTTATTGGCGCAGAAGTTCAGCACTTCCTTACCGGCCACTTGGATGGCAGCAGCCTGCTGGCTCTCAATGAGACGTTCTTCCTTATAAAGACCTGCGTCACGAATCTCTTTCAGCGTCTGCTGAAGATAATCTTGCATTTTTCCGTACATAGACGTTTTTTGTTTAGTGGTTAAAGGTTAAAGTGGATTGTATCATTTTCAACTGCAAAAATACAGAAAACTTTGGATTCCGAACTGCGAACGGGATTTTTTATATGTAAATTATGCTAAAAAGGGCTTGTTGGGCAAGAAAAGTTGGGGTTTAGCTGCTCCGAAGTTCAAAGTTTTGTCTATCTTTGCATCGCAAAACAGAAAAAGTACATCTTACCACACTAACATATTTTTTACTATCAAATGAAGAACATTCTAGTCATTGGCTCTACGGGCCAAATTGGTTCAGAACTCACGAACGAACTGCGTCAGCGTTATGGCGGCAGTCATGTTGTCGCAGGCTATATCCCCGGTGCAGAGCCGAAGGGCGAACTTGCCGAAGGCGGCCCGTCAGCCATCGCCGACGTTACCAACGGTGAGCAATTGGCTGCTATCGTCCGCGATTATCAAATCGACACTATTTATAACCTCGCCGCTCTCCTGAGTGTCGTAGCCGAACAGAAACCACGTCTGGCGTGGAAGATCGGTATCGACGGTCTGTGGAACGTGCTGGAAGTGGCTCGCGAGAACAAGTGCGCCGTCTTCACACCGTCCAGCATCGGTAGCTTCGGTCCCAACACGCCGCACGAGCTGACGCCTCAGGATACCATCCAGCGTCCAAAGACCATCTACGGCGTCTCAAAAGTCTGCACTGAGTTGCTCTCCGATTATTATTTCACCAAGTACGGCGTGGATACGCGTTCCGTTCGTTTCCCCGGCTTGATCAGCTATGTGACTCCTCCGGGTGGCGGCACCACTGACTACGCTGTGGATATCTTCTATGCAGCCGTTCGCGGCGAGAAGTTCCTTTGCCCGATTGCAAAAGGCACACGTATGGATATGATGTATATGCCGGACGGCCTGCGCGCAGCCATCGAGTTGATGGAAGCCGATCCTACCAAGCTGATTCACCGCAACAGCTTCAACGTGACGGCCATGAGCTTCCCGCCCGAGAAAATCTATGCCGAGATACGCAAACGTCTGCCCGACTTCAAGATGGAGTATCAGGTAGATCCTCTGAAGCAAGCCATCGCAGAGAGCTGGCCCGACAGCCTCAACGACACCGCCGCTCGCGAGGAATGGGGCTGGCGTCCAGAATACGGTCTTGCCACCATGACGCGTGACATGATCGAGAAGCTGTCTGACAAGCTGGGCATCTGATACACCTATCTAAATTATATGAAGCACCCCTCCTGGCACATTGTCAAGAGGGGTGCTTGCATATCTGTCGGGAAAGAATGATTCAGTGACTCCGGCGGGATTCTAACCCGCGACCTTCGGAACCGGAATCCGACGCTCTATACAGCTAAGCTACGGAGCCTGAGTGACTGATGCTTTTTTGAAAAGCGACGGCAAAGGTACGATTTTCTCATGACGCGACCAACATTTTCCCGATATTTCGTACTAAAAATTGGTAAGCAGTCCATGTCAGTTGGTCAACTCTTTTTACATTTTGTCTTTTTATTTTCCATATTTGTTTGCTATTTGAAAGAAATACGCTACCTTTGCGGCACAAAATGACAAAGCAAGCAATCTATCATGAGCAAGCTTCTTAAACCTAATGGCTATAAACCCCAACTTGATCTCCAGCAAACAGAATTGGCAATCAAGAAGATCAAGGACTTTTTTCTGAGCAACCTTTCATCCGAACTGCGACTGCGTCGGGTCACGGCACCTTTGTTCGTTCTGAAGGGTCTCGGCCTCAATGATGACCTCAGCGGCGTGGAGCGTCCAGTCACTTTCCCGATAAAATGTATGGGCGATGCGCCTGCCGAAATCGTTCATTCGCTGGCCAAATGGAAGCGTAACACGTTGGCTGAATATCATATCCCCAGCGGCTTCGGTATCATCACCGACATGAATGCTGTGCGCGCTGACGAGGATCTCGATAACATCCATAGCATCTATGTTGATCAGTGGGATTGGGAACGAACGATGTCTCGTGAAGATCGCAACCTGAAGTTCCTGCGCAAGACTGTAGAGCGTATCTATGGCGCTATCCTGCGTACCGAATATTATCTGAGTGAAATGTATCCTCAGCTGACACCGTTCCTGCCGGAAGAGGTGCATTTCGTTCATTCTGAGGAACTGCGTCGCCAATACCCCGACCTCACACCCAAACAGCGCGAGGATGCTATTAGTAAGCAATATGGCGCAGTCTTTATCATCGGTATCGGTGGTAAGCTGGGTGATGGTCAAGAGCACGACCTGCGCGCTCCTGACTATGACGACTGGTCCACACCCAACGAGGATGGTTTCGAGGGTCTCAATGGTGACCTCTTGGTTTGGTATCCCTTGCTCAACCGCAGCATCGAGCTTTCATCAATGGGCATCCGCGTTGACATTGAGGCGCTGAACCGACAGCTGGCTTTGCAGGGCAAGGAAGAGCGCAAGAAGTTATTCTTCCACCAGCGTCTGCTGAGTGGCGAGCTGCCGCTGAGCATCGGTGGCGGTATCGGACAGAGCCGACTCTGCATGATTCTGCTTCACAAAGCGCACATCGGCGAGATTCAGGCCAGCATCTGGCCCGAACCCATGCGCGAGGAGTGCCGTGCGGCGAACATACCCCTTATCTAAGAATCTTAAAAGAAACGGTTAGTCAACGTAGTAGATACGTTTGACACGTGGCGACACCCCTGTGAGGATTTCATAGGGGATTGTGTCTATGGCCTCTGCCAGCACGGTAGGCGGCAATTCGGGACCAAAGATCACGGCGATATCACCCTCGCGGCAGTCGATATCTGTCACATCAATCATGCAGACATCCATGCAGATGTTTCCCACGTAAGGCGCTTTCTGACCCTTCACGAGACAGTAACCGTGACCGCAGCCGAGGTGACGGTTCAGGCCATCGGCATAACCGATAGGCAGTGCGGCAATGCGGCTGTCGCGTGTCAGATGACCTTTGCGGCTGTAGCCCACGGTGTCCGCAGCCGGAACATCACGAATCTGAAGGATTGTAGTCTTAAGTGTGGAAATGGGGATAAGGCCCTCACCCTTATATGATTGCGGGGCGCTTGTCTGTAGCGGTTGCACTCCATAAAGTCCCAATCCAAGGCGCACCATATCACAATGGCGCTCGGGGAAATGTTCAATGCCGGCGCTATTGCAGATATGACGCAGGATATGGTGGGGAAAGGCAGCTTGTAGCTGGTCGGCAGCGGTGCGGAAGAGCTCCCATTGCTGCGCGGAGAAGTTGTCGAAATCGTCGCTGTCAGAACCCACGAAGTGTGAGAACACCGAACGCGGTATCAAAGCTTTCTGGCCATGCAGGCGGTTGATGAGTTCTGGCAGGTCTTGAACGGGATGGAAGCCGAGACGATGCATCCCAGTATCGAGTTTCAGGTGGATGGGATAGTTGGTGATGCCCTCACGCTCAGCGGCGCTGACGAGTGCATCCAATAAGCGGAAACTATAGACTTCTGGCTCCAGGTGGTATTCGAAAAGCGTCTGGAACGAACTCATCTCAGGATTCATCACCATAATGTTGGCGGTGATGCCGGCACGTCGTAGCTCTGCACCTTCGTCGGCAACGGCAACGGCGAGGTAATCTACGCGGTGATCCTGCAACGTCTTGGCAATCTCAATGGCACCGGCACCGTAAGCAGATGCCTTGACCATACACACCATCTTGGTCTCAGGACGCATAAATGCACGGTAATAATTGAGGTTGTTGACCACGGCGGAGAGATTGACTTCCAAGGTGGTCTCGTGAACACGCTGAACGAGAGCGTCCACGATATGCTCGAAGTGGAAGTCGCGAGCACCTTTCAGCAGAATCACACGTTCCTGCAGCTGTTGGAAGACAGTGGAAGAGAGGAAGTCGTTGACATTGTCAAAGAGATGGACGGCTGCCGGGCGCTGTCCCTCTGCGACACAGCTCATGCCGGCACTGATTTCTGTCCCGATGCCAATCAGTTCCTGAACACCGTGTTGCTGTATCAGCTCTGCCACGCGATGGTAGAGCGCCGTGAGCGTAAGACCAGTCTGTTGGATATCGGAGAGGATGAGCGTGCGCTGGCGACCGGAGGCATCGGGGCGACGACGCATAAAGTCGAGCGCAATCTCCAGTGAACCGAGGTCGCTGTTACAAGTATCTGTGATTAAGGTGCAGCCATTGCGGCCTTCCTTCACCTCCAGTCGCATAGCCACAGGCTGCAGGTGTTGCACACGTTCCTGAATCACCGCTTCGGGCACACCGAGATAGCGGCAGACGCAGATGCAATGGATGACATCCTCGGTGCTGGCGGTATCAATAAAGGGCAGTGCGCTGAAATCCTTGCGGTGCCAACCGATGAGCTTGCCTTTGAAATCGATGTCGGCGATGCAGGCGCTGATAATCTCATCGTCGGCATTATAGATCAGCGCTTCAGCATCGTGGAACAGGCGTAGCTTCTCGCGACATTTCTCTTCGCGGCTACCAAAGTTCTCATCGTGGGCAGAGCCGAGATGCGTCATGACACCGATGGTCGGCTGGATGATGTCGCGCAGAGCTTCCATCTCGCCCGGTTCGCTGATGCCGGCCTCGAAGATTCCCAGTTCTGATTGCTGGGACAAGCGCCACACAGAGAGCGGAACACCAATCTGCGAGTTCCACGAACGGGGCGAACGGGTGATATTGTAGTCGGGCGACAGCAGTTGGTAAAGCCACTCTTTGACAATGGTCTTTCCATTGCTGCCCGTGATGCCGATAATGGGGATTGAGAACTCCTCGCGATGCCGTTCAGCCAGTCGCTGCATGGCTTTCATGGGCGAGGGGACCTGAAGATAGTTGGCGTCAGCCTCAGGCTTTTCGGGAAGCTGGCTAACTACGAAGTTGCGGACACCACGACGATAAAGCTCGGCGATATAGCGGTGGCCGTCGTTCTTTTGGGTTCGGATGGCGAAGAAAAGGGTCTCTTCGGGAAAAGTGAGCGACCGGCTGTCAATGAGCAGCCAGTCGATATGTGTTTCTGCAGTACCTACGCGGTGGGCGCCCATCAGCGTGGTGATGTCTTCGATGGAATAGGACATTAGATGGTGGATGGAAGATGTATGATGTTTGATGTTTGACGTGAGATTATAGATCCATGTTCAAATGGTATTTGGCCATGAGCTCGTGAATCCGTTCCTGTGTCTGGTCGCGGAAGCGGTGATAGGCTGGAGAGTCAGGATCGTCTGGACGATGGGCGAGGGCCTTACGGATGGGCTCATAGTCGTAGAAATAGCGGTGCGCCTCGTCGTCCATGAAACTTTCGGCAAAACGCTCCCAGATGTAATCAACGGCTTGCTCCGAGGGGTGCAACATGTCAGGCCCGTAGAAACGATAGTCACGCAACTCGTCGAGCTGAATCTCGTAGGCAGGGAAGTAGGCCACCTGCTCGGGGAACTTGCGCTGCACAGCATCTATCGCCATCAGCAGGATGGACTTTGCCAGATGGTTCTCGTGGAAACCATACTTGGCGTAGCGGTAGGGCGACACAGTAAAGATAATACGCGTCCGGGCAAAGAGCTCACAGATGGTCTCAAGTGTCGCGATACATTGTTCCAGTCGCAAGGTCTTCTCCGCGAACTCCGCCTTCGGGCGCTTGTGACAGTTGCCCACGATGAGCTTGGAGTCAACGCGCTCGTAGTAGCGGTTCGTACCCAACGTGATGATCAGCGTGTCGGGACGCCACTCGAAGAGTCGTCCGCGTGCTGAGAGGATAGCAGCTTTGCATGCATCCAGCGTCGAAGCACTGAAATGGCTGTCGGTGAGCCAGCAGTGCCACCGTTTGTCCTCGTCCTGGAAATAGAGCGATTTGGTGGTGAGATCCTGCGTGAGCACCTGCAGGATGCTAAGAGGATTGAACAACACGCCAAACGGATTGACGAGAACAGGAAGACCGCTTTGGCGCATCCTTGCGCCAATGTATTCCGCAAAGCAAGAACCGATGAAAGCGATGCGGTTATGGAGCCCCATTGGCTGGGACAGCGGTTCAATTTCGACAGGTGTTATCAGTTTCATAGTGCAAAAATAGCCTTTTTTAATAGGAAAATGCATTCAAGAGCCAAAAAATTGTTACTTTTGCCCCGAAAAATAATCCCATGACGGAAAAAACGACTTCAGAGTATCCCTTGTTGCAGCGAATTCCGCTGCCTGCATACTTGCGACAACTGCCCTTGGAACAGCTCCCCGAGGTGTGTCGCGAACTGCGCCAGGACATCATCAATGAACTGGCGGACAACCCTGGACATTTCGCCTCCAGTCTCGGTGTTGTGGAGCTGACGGTAGCCTTGCATTATGTTTATGACACGCCTTATGACCGCATCGTCTGGGACGTGGGTCATCAGGCTTATGGACATAAGATCCTGACGGGTCGCCGCGAGGCATTCTATACCAATCGTCGTTTCCACGGCTTGCGTCCCTTCCCTTCGCCCGAAGAGAGTGAATATGACAGCTTCACCTGCGGTCACGCCTCCAACTCCATCTCGGCCGCTTTGGGTATGGCCCTGGCTGCGAAGGCGAAAGGTGAGGAGAACCGTCATGTCGTGGCTGTCATCGGCGACGGCTCCATGAGCGGAGGTCTCGCCTTTGAGGGACTGAACAATGCGGCCAACACACCCAACGATGTCTTGATTATCCTCAATGACAATAATATGTCTATCGACCGTAGCGTGGGAGGCATGAAAAATCTCTTGCATGAGTTGCAGATCAATCCCACCTACAATCGTATCCGATACAAGGCTTCCCGCAAGTTGCTGTCGTGGGGCTTCCTGAATGAGTCTCGCAAGAAGAGTATCTTGCGTTTCAACAACTCTCTCAAGAGTCTGATCAATCGTCAGCAGAACGTCTTCGAAGGAATGGATATCCGTTACTTCGGTCCTACTGACGGTCACGATGTCATCGAACTGGTGAGAACATTGCGCGTCATCAAGGACATGCAAGGGCCAAAGATCCTTCACATCCACACAGTGAAGGGCAAGGGCTTTGGGCCTGCTGAGCACGGAGGTGCCATCTGGCACGCCCCTGGTAAGTTCGACCCCCAGACGGGACAGCTCATCAAGACCGACGAGAGCGGTCTGCCACCCAAATTCCAGGATGTCTTCGGGCATACCTTATTAGAACTCGCGCGGGAGAATAGTCGCATCGTCGGGGTCACGCCTGCGATGCCTACCGGCTGCTCCATGAATATCATGATGGAGGCGATGCCCGAGCGGGCTTATGATGTCGGTATTGCTGAGGGGCACGCGGTGACCTTCTCTGCCGGAATGGCCAAGGACGGGCTCGTTCCCTTCTGTAATATCTACAGCTCGTTTGCCCAGCGCGCTTACGACAACTTGATCCACGATGTCTGCATCTCGCGTCTCAACGTGGTGCTGTGTCTTGATCGTGCCGGTCTGGTCGGCGAAGACGGTCCTACCCATCATGGCGCTTTCGACCTTGCCTACCTGCGTCCTATTCCCAATCTCACTATCGCTTCGCCGATGGACGAGCATGAGTTGCGCCATCTGATGTTTACAGCACAGCTGCCCGATAAAGGTCCTTTTGTGATCCGTTATCCGCGTGGTCGCGGCTCACAAGAGGATTGGAAATGTCCAATGCACGAGATTCAGATAGGTCGTGGCCGTAAACTGAAAGAGGGCAAGGATATCGCCCTGCTGTCCATCGGCCCCATTGGTACGGTTGCGCAGGAAGCAATCCGTCAGGTTGAGGCTGAACACCAGGAACTCAGCATCGCCCATTATGACATGAGGTTCCTCAAGCCGCTGGATGAGCGTTTGCTCACCGAGGTGGCTGCGACATTTAAGAAGATTGTCACGCTGGAGGATGGCATCCGCACTGGCGGCTTAGGTTCAGCCGTTCTCGAATGGCTCTCTGACCACGGCATCAGCATCCCCGTCGTTCGCATAGGCCTCCCGGACCGCTTCGTGGAACACGGCTCACCGCAGGATCTCTATCACCTCTGCGGCATGGATGTAGAAGGGATAAAAGGCGGATTAACGAATTAACAGGTTAACGAATTAACAACGTTCGTCATAAATGAAGATTATCATTGCAGGGGCTGGCGCCGTCGGTAGTCATTTGGCCGCGCTGCTCACCAAGGAAAATCATGATATCGTCCTCCTCGATGAGAACGAGAACAAACTGAGAGCCGCCAGCGACGGCCTCGACCTGATGACGCTGACCGTCTTGCCCACGAGCATCAACGGCCTCAAGGAAGCCGGCACTCCGCAGGCCGACCTCTTTATTGCCGTCACGCCTTCTGAGACCAAGAACCTGACGTGCTGTATGCTGGCCAATTCGTTGGGCGCCAAGAAGACAGTAGCGCGTATCGATAATGGCGAATATCTGTTGCCCAAGAACCGCGATTTCTTCTCCTCCATCGGCATCGACTCCCTCATCTATCCTGAGGAACTGGCCGCTAAGGAGATTGTGGAAGGCGTGCAACGCTCTTGGGTACGACAATGGTGGGAGGTGCGTAATGGCGCCCTGACCATTCTCGGTATCAAACTGCGCGAAGAAGCCCATGCACTCTACGGGCAGCAACTTAAAGACCTCTGTCCGCCCGATTCACCTTATCATATTGTCGCCATCAAACGCGACGAAGAGACCATTATTCCGGGTGGTTATGACGAGCTCAGACAGAACGACATCGCCTATTTCATGACCACCAAGAAGATTGTGCCGCGTATCCGTCAGCTGGTGGGCAAGGAGTCCTATCCCGATGTCCGCAAGATCATGATTATGGGTGGCGGACGTATCGCCGTGCAGATGTGTCATCGTCTGCCGGATTACATGGACGCTAAGCTCATAGAGCAAGACCCCGAGCGTTGCAGTAAGCTCACGGAGCTGTTGGACAATGACAATGTGATGGTCATCAATGGCGACGGTCGTGACACACAGCTGTTGCAAGAGGAGGGAATCCGTCAGACGCAGGCGTTCTGCGCCCTGACCGCTGAGACCGAGACCAATATCCTGGCCTGTCTGGCTGCCAAGCGAATGGGTATTCGCAAGACGGTGGCGCTAGTCGAAAACTCCGATTATATCACGATGGCGGAGAAACTGGATATCGGTACTATCATCAACAAGAAGACTATTGCCGCCAGCCATATCTATCAGATGCTCCTTGATGCCGATGTGGCCAGCGTCAAGAGCCTCACCATCGCCGATGCCGACGTGGCTGAGTTCGATGTCGTGGAGGGCGCTTTGGTAACGCGCGAACCCGTGATGAGGCTGAATCTGCCGAAAGGGATGACTATTGGTGGTATTGTCCGCAACGGCGAAGGCATTTTGGTCAATGGTCGCACACAGATTATGCCCGGCGACCATGTGGTTGTGTTCTCGCGCACCGCTTTGTTCAGACAATTGGATCACTTCTTTAAGAAACCCGAAGGCGGGTTATTCTCTATTTTTCATTAACCCATTTATTCATTTTTCATGTACAGAAAAGGAAACAAAAGGACCGGTATTGTCACGTTCCGCCGCTTTTGTCGCGGCGGTTATGCTGTCTTTGCCAGCTTGCATCGTGAAGTGCGCATTGGCGTACTGGCGATAGGGATGTTTGCGAGCGTCAATCTCCCCAAGGTGCAGGCGAAGCAGATAGTGACAAGCCCTGATGCCGACGAAGACGGCAAAGAGACAGAGCTGTCCGAGGTGTCCGTGGTGGGCTCGATGGCGCCGCTCTCCGCTCTGCAGAGCGCTCGCATCGTCAGCGTCATCACCAGTCAACAAATTGCATCGTCGGCGGCGCAAAGCGTCAACGACCTCTTGAAATTAGCCGTCGGCGTAGATGTCCGGCAGCGCGGCGGCTTTGGTATTCAGACGGACATCAGCATTGATGGCGGCACGTTCGACCAAATCACAATTCTCCTGAACGGCGTCAACATCACCTCCCCACAAACAGGCCACTTATCAGCCGATTTCCCCGTTAACCTTTCCGATATTGAACGTATAGAAGTGCTCGAGGGCGCTGCTTCACGTGTCTATGGCGCTTCCGCTTTTGGCGGGGCCATCAATATCGTGACGAAAACAGACTCTCCCCCCGCCCTCCCTGTTAGGGAGGGAGCGATTACTAAAGAGAAGCAAAGTCGTTTTGCGCTTGAAGCTGGCGTGCAAGGCGGTTCTTATGCCACCTTTGGCGGTGATGCCCGCCTCTCATTACATTCTACTCCCTCCCTCACGGGAGGGGTCGGGAGTGGGTCTTTGTCTGCTTCTTACCTCCGCTCCGATGGCGCAACTGTCAACTCTGACTTCCAACGTGGTAATGCCTTCGTTCGCGGCGTTTGGGAAATGAAGCACGTGAATGCGGATCTGCAGGGAGGCTACAGCATGAAAGACTATGGCGCCAACACCTTCTACAGTGCCGCTTATCCCAATCAATATGAACGCAATCGTCGTTTCATCTTCAGTTGTGGGGCTGAGACCAAAGGACGCCTGCGCATTCATCCTGAAATCTATTTCAACTACCTGTTGGATAACTTTGAGCTGATTCGCGATGAGACTTTCGGCGAGAACTTCCATCGCACCAGCGTCTATGGCGCCCGCGTCACAGCCGACTATCGTTGGGCGGCGGGTCGTACCGCCGTTGGCGCAGACATTCACGGCGATGAGATTTATAGCACCGCGCTCGGAAAGCCCATCACCGGAGAACTCATTTATCAGGTGCCCAATGAGGATATTTACTATACCCGCCACGATGCTCGTACAAATGTCAGCTTCAATGTCGAGCACAACCTGCTGCTGGAACGTTTTACCGCCAGCGTAGGTGTGCTGGCCAACTATAACAACCGCTTCGACAGCGGTCTGAGTTTCTATCCTGGCATTGACCTCGCCTATACCCCTGCGCCTAACTGGCGTCTCTTCGCCAGCTACAACAAAGGCTTCCGACTGCCCACCTATACCGATTTATATTATAAGAGTCCCACCCTCGAAGGGAATCTGGACTTGAAGGCCGAGGAGAGCCACAGCTTCCAGCTCGGTGCCAAATTCAATTGTCAATTGTCAATTGTCCATTCTCAATTCTCTGCAAAGCTCTTCTATCATCGCGGCTCAAACCTCATTGACTGGGTGATGTATGCTCCCACCGATGTCTTTCACAGCGCCAACTTCGACCTCGACAATATGGGCTTTCAGCTGCAGAGCACCTTGAACGTCTCGCCTTTCACGTTGAACTTGTCCTACGCCTTCATGCACCAGCGCCGCCGCGACGATGTGGAGATCTACAAGTCCAACTACGCGATGGAGTACCTGCGGCATAAGTTCGTGGCGACTGTTGACCACCCTGTCTTCGTTCGCCCCGCTGCCGACGGCTCTATGGGGAAACGCCTCACCGCTTCGTGGACCTTACGTTGGCAGGACCGAATGGGCAGCTACCTACTCTACGAGAATGCGCAATCTACAGGGCAACTTGTATCCTACAAGCCCTATGCCACCCTCGACCTGAAGGTTCGTTGGCAAACGTCCCGCTATGAGCTTTGGGCAGAAGGGACAAACCTCACCAACCATACTTACTACGACCTGGGTAATATCCCCCAACCCGGCCTCGTCCTCCTCGCAGGCTTAAGATTGAGACTATAAGGGCATTGCGCCAGTACTCCTTAGGGCGCACTCCAGTACTTCCTAAGGAGTACTCGAGTACGCCCTAAGAGGTACTATCACTAGGATTAGTGCCTCTTTTTTCTGTTCCAACCCAATATTTTTCTACTTTTCTTTGTTCTAACAGATTTAATCGCTACTTTTGTGGCTGAAAGGGCACGCGCTCGACGTTTGGTCGCTTCGAAACCTCGAAGAATGTATCATTCAAGATGCTCCCTCACGCGCTTAATCCTCGACTGCTACGGCTAAGAATACTTTCCTTGCATTCTTGGAGCGCTGAGAAGTCATCTTTGATAACAACACTCAGTTGTTACCGTCGATGCCACCTTAGCGAAGGGGCCCTTTAGTTTTACCGAAACAATTAAACGTTTGCCGTTTATTCTCATAACGTCTTGGAAACCTGCCAGTAGATAAGACAATCCTCAGAAAGAACAAAACGAGCGAACGTCCATGCTATAGCGTGGGCGTTTTGCTTCATTTCTGAGGTTCGGTTTCCCTGGCAGGTACCGCAAGACGTTGGATGAAGTTAATTCGTCCGCGCCTCTGTTTACGTACCTGTCAGGGAATCCGCTTTGTTATCTGAGTTCATGGCAACGAACTTGACCTAACTTCAAAGACTTGTATGCCATGACCTTACAGGACAATCCTGTCTCTTCCCATTTCTTCACGAATCGCGAAGGGAATACCTTGATGAAAGAGTTTGAAGGGATTCTGTCGAACAACCCTCAAATCACAAACCTTGATGCTGTGGTAGGTTTCCTACGCGCATCAGGTTACTTTACGTTACGTCCTTTCCTTGATAATATCAAAAAAGTACGTGTTCTGATAGGTATTGATGTAGATAAATACATCGCCAGAGCTCACCAGAAAGGCGAACTGTTTTTCGGAGCAGAGGACGATGTGAAGGAAGAATGTCTGCGCTTGCTGAAAGAGGACATAGAGCAGTCTCATTATACCAAACAAGTCGAGGATGGGATGCTCCAAATGGTTCAGGATATGCTTGACGGCAAGCTGGAGCTGCGCGCTCACCCGTCGAAGAAGATTCACGCAAAGCTCTATATCCTCTATCCCGAGAACTTCAACCAACATACTTTCGGCGCCGCTATCACGGGTAGCAGTAACTTGAGCGGCAACGGATTAGGTGTCGGCGAGGACAGGCAATACGAGTTCAATGTCAAACTGACTCAATACGATGATGTGGCATTTGCAAAACATGAGTTTGAATTGCTTTGGGAAGAGGCCAAGGGAGTGCCTATCAATGCAGAAGACTATCAGACGACACTTGACAAGACCTATCTGAAGGGCGACGTAACTCCTTATGAGCTCTACATCAAGATGCTGATGGAGTATTTCTCTGACCGCGTGCTTGAGATAGATCATGACGATCCTTTCGATATGCCGGAAGGTTACGACAAATTCGAGTATCAAACCGATGCCGTCATCGAGGGCTATCAGAAACTCATCCGCTACGATGGCTTCTTCTTGGCAGATGTCGTAGGTCTCGGTAAGACTGTCATTGCCACGATGATAGCCAAGAAATTCCTGATAGAAAACGGACGTGATAATACAAAAATCCTTGTTGTCTATCCGCCTGCCGTTGAGCAGAACTGGAAGACTACCTTTAAAGATTTTGGCATTGACAAATATACCCGTTTTGTCAGCAATGGAAGCCTCAACAAAGTACTCGACGATGAAAACTACGATTATTGGAACGCTGACGAGTATGACCTTGTTTTGGTTGATGAGGCCCATAAGTTCCGCAACCATACGACAGGTGCCTTCCAGCAGTTGCAGGAAATCTGTAAGATGCCTCGCATGGAAACTGGTAATATTCCGGGCTATAAGAAAAAGGTGATGCTTATCTCAGCAACACCGATGAACAATACGCCTGCCGATATCTACTACCAGATTCTGATGTTCCAAGACCCTCGCCATTGTACTATCGACGGCGTTCCTAACCTTACGGCTTTCTTCTCTCCTTTGGTATTAGAGTTCCGCAGTTTTCGTAGGCAGGAGAACTTTGACATCACTCGTTATAAGCGGTTGGCAGAGCGGGTAAGAGACAGGGTGATAAAGCCCCTGACCGTTCGCCGAACAAGGAGTGATATTGAGAGCATAGCTCGATACAACAAGGATATGCACGGTTTCCCAAAAGTGGCCGAGCCCATCAAAAAGGAATACGAGTTGAACGACCATCTGGCTAATCTCTTTGAGGAAGCTATGAGGATTCTTGACAGGGAGCTGACCTATGCCCGTTATCAGGCCATCGCTTATCTGAAGCCTGAAGCCTCCAATGGTCTTTACGACAATGCGGAGCTCATCAGCCGAAGTTTGGCAGGTATTCGTAAGAACGGGCTCGTCAAGCGTCTGGAGAGTAGCTTCTATGCTTTTAGGATTTCTGTCGAGAACTTCCGACAGGCCAATGAGAATATGCTCACGATGTGGGAGAATGGCCGCATATTCATTGCTCCTGATATGGATATCAACAAACTCTATGAGTTAGGCTATACGGATGATGAAATCGAAGAGAAGCTGAACGAGAAGGCAGAAGACAATCCCAAGAATGCCGTCTTCCAGCGTGATGACTTCCGGCCTGAATATATAGAGATGCTTCGCAAGGATAAGGAGCTTTTAGATAAGATGTGCCACGAATGGGAGAACATCGATGATGACGATGACTCGAAGTTTGCCCGCTTCGCAGACTTACTTAAGCATGAACTCTTCAAGAAGGACCGTAATCCTGAGGGGAAATTGGTCGTGTTCTCTGAATCGGTTGACACGATTGAATATCTTGCGCGTCGCATCAATCGTCAGGATGTGATGGTGATTTCCTCAAGCAATCGCGGCTCGCTCTTCAAGACCATCCGCGAAAACTTCGATGCCAAATGGAAGGTGAAGAAGAATGACTATAATATCATTTTGACTTCAGATGTGTTGGCCGAGGGTGTAAATCTCCATCGCTCAAACATCATCATCAACTACGATACGCCCTGGAATGCCACACGTCTTATGCAACGTATAGGTCGTGTGAATCGTATCGGTTCCAATTCAAGCACGATCTATAATTACGTGTTCTATCCTTCTCGACAGGGTAATCAGGAAATCAGGCTCAATCAGATTGCATTGAGTAAGATTCAAACCTTTCACACTACCTTCGGCGAGGACAATCAGATATATTCTACAGAGGAAATCATAGATCGCGACCTTGACAAACTCTTCAAAGAAGGGATCAAGCAAGAACAGGAGGACCGTAACCTGGAGCTTCCTTTCTATGAGGAACTGCGAGCCTTATATCAGCAGAACCGCAAAGAATACAAGCGTATTGAACGGTTGTCGCTTAGAAGCCGTACATGCCGTGCGCCTCGCGAGATTGAAGGGGTGACGCTTTCCGGCGACACGCTGGTGTTCCTGAAAACCAACTTCCGTAAGCTTTTCTATCTGGTAAGTGATGAACAGACACGTGAGCTGTCCGTGTTGGATGCATTCAACTACTTCAAAGCGACTCCGGAAGAAATGGCTGTGCCCCGTCTGGAACAGCATCATGAACATGTAGAGAAAGCCCTGAAGGAATTCAATAGAACCAAGGAACAGGAACTGCACGAAGAAGAGTCGAACCAGAACCAGCGCAGCAATCTGGGTGCTCAGGTTACAACGGCTGTCAGCCTACTTAACAGTATGTTGCCGCATATTGATGATGGCGATACCCGTTTGAAGATTGTCCAACTCAAAGAATTGGCAGAACGAGGCACCATTACCTATATAGCCAAACGCTTACAGCGTATTCAGAAAGACCTTCAGCGGCAGGGAGGCAGCAAAGCCAAAATGACCTTCGATGATGCTTTGAAGCAAGTACTTGATATGGCCAATCACTACAATGCCTACTACCGAGACTCCCAACAAGCAGAGGCTGAATCTGCCGCAGTCATCATCCTATCAGAATCCTTCCAATAAAAAACATCTCGCCTTATGAACTACAAGGAAGTCATAGAATCAAGATACAATCGTCAGAACTGGCAGCAATTGCTGCATGATATTTTCGGCAGCAAGGTCAAGTTCTGGAGTACGCCAGCCATTGTTCCTACAAGCAGTTCTTTTGCCCGTCAGGCTCTTTGGCTGGGCACTATCACGCTGAGCGATGAGCAAACCATCTCCATCTATGAAGTGGAACTCTCAGACAGCGTAGATATAGAGCGCAACCGCAGAGGTATCCGCGATATGCTTCTTTCCGTTTGGCGCAATAACGGCAATGCAGGAGCATTTATGTTCTGTTATCGTAAGAACGAAAGCGTGCTTCGCTTCTCGTATGTCAGCGAGTCGTGGAAGTTTGCCGAGGACGGAACTTATCAGAAAGAATCCACAGATACCAAGCGCTTCACCTATCTATTGGGCGAGGGCCATCGCAGCCGTACAGCCATTCAGCAGTTCGAGAAGTTGAAAACAAGCGACCTCTCCCTAAAAGACCTCACCAAAGCCTTCTCTGTGGATGCTGTCAGCGATATGTTCTTCAAGGGCTATAAACAGCAGTATGAGGACATTATCTTCTACGTTACAGGTAAGCGCATGGTGAAGGTGGCCAATAAATGGGAAGAGCGGCAGGAAGGGAGACCCAATGCCTTTATCATGCAACAGTTTGCCCGTTTCGATAACCCGGAAAAAGCCGTTCGTGATTATGTTAAGAAACTCATGGGGCGCTTGGTTTTCCTTCAGTTCTTGCAGAAGAAAGGCTGGATGGGTGTACCAGTTAATAAGGAATGGGGAGCAGGTGATGCAGAGTTTGTATTACATCTATTTGAAAACTGTGCTGACAAGGACCATTTCATAGATCATGTATTGGAGCCGCTTTTTGATGATTTGAACTCCGAACGTACCAATGATCTTGTGTCGCCAGCTATTGGTCACAACATAAGAGTGCCTTATCTGAATGGAGGATTGTTTGAGCGTGAAGCCACAGACGAAACAGAGTTCCCGCTGCCTGCTAAATACATGCAGGGTCTGCTTGACTTCTTTGCCTCTTATAACTTTACTATCGACGAGAACGATCCTGACGATGCTGAAGTAGGCGTTGACCCAGAGATGTTGGGCCGTATCTTTGAGAACCTGCTGGAGGATAACAAAGACAAAGGCGCCTTCTATACGCCAAAGGAAATCGTCAGCTATATGTGTCGCGAAAGCCTCATTGCCTATCTCCAGACAGGCATTGAAGATGAGACTACCAAGGAAGCCATCCGTCAGTTCGTGACTACACACGATGTCGATGCTCTTGGTACTAACGACAGATTCCGTCTACAGGTAGATGAAGCTTTGAAGAACGTCAAAATCTGCGACCCAGCCATTGGTTCAGGAGCGTTCCCAATGGGCCTACTAAAAGAACTCTTCCTTTGTCGCACAGCCCTTGAAGGAATTAGCCAACACCAATCAGCAGAAATCAAGAAGCACATCATCCAGCAGAATATCTATGGTGTGGATATTGAGCGAGGGGCCGTTGACATAGCCCGCCTCCGTTTCTGGCTCTCCTTGATTGTTGATGAAGAAACACCACAGGCTTTGCCAAACCTCGACTTCAAGATTATGCAAGGAAATTCGTTGTTAGAGCAATACAAGGGTGTTGACCTCTCAACGATAACGGAATTAAAGACGGAAAAACATGGAACCTACCAAACAACAATGTTCGATGACATGATATATGTCTTACGTCTTGATTTGCGCAATATGCTTGAAGATTATTACAACTGCACAGACCATCACAAAAAGCAAACCCTTCGCTTACGTATTATAGATAATGTAAAACAACAACTACGCGAGCAAAGCATCAACGTTGACTTTGGTGACCTCGACCTCTCTGGTAATAACCAATTCATGCTTTGGCACACCTGGTTCTATGATGTATTCTCACAAGGAGGCTTTGATATAGTAATTGGGAATCCGCCATATGGGGCAAAATTGTCGAATAACGAGAAAAAGTTATATCGAAATTTGTATCCAGAAACACAATTCAAGATTGATACCTACTCGCTATTTATACTACTTTCGTTGAACATTTTATCTGAAGGAGGATTCTGTTACTACATTATCCCCAATACATTATTGGATAATTATTTTGAGGAAGAAGTCCGAAGGAAGCTGTTACTAAACAGAGTATACGAGATAAATGATCTTTCTGATAAAGTCTTTGACACTGCTGTAGTTCATTCCATGATTTTTGCTTTTTGTAAGAAACAATCGTCTGAATACTATATTCGTGTAAGTACATCTGAGAATCTTGGAAATATAGATGTGCTTATACCGTCTTCATATTTCGAAAGCCAACCACAATGTACATACTCTATTCGTACATATGGCTCTAGCAATTTAATGGATAAATTGCGAATTAAAAGCATTAGACTTGCAGATGTTATCGACATTCGTCAAGCAATCAAGTCTGGAAATGATACTTTATACATATCCGAATATAGGATAGATAATAACTATCAACCGATTTTAAGAGGAAAGGACATAAAAAAGTATACGATTATAAACCCTCATCTTTATCTATATTACGGGAGACATCTTGCTTGTCCCAGAAGTAAAGAAATCTTTGAACAGCCAAAAATCTTAATTAGAGAGGCTGGAGCTGAGATTACTGCCACCTATGATGATAGTAATTATTTTATAATGTCATCGTTGTATAATGCAATACTCATAAACAAAGAGTTCTCATTGAAATATATCTTAGGTTTGCTCAATTCAAAATTGTTTCAATACCTGATGTATAAGCTTACGTTCGAGAAAACGAAAGGCGCATTTACAAAAGCTAAGATTTATCATTATTATGAACTTCCAGTGAAGATATGTGCAGACTCAGAACAAGAACCTATTATTAATAAAGTTAACGCTATTCTATCCGTCAAATATAGCAATCCATCAGCTGATACATCTGCATTAGAATTAGATATCGACCATCTCGTTTATCAACTTTATGGGTTGACGGAGGAAGAAATCAACATCATAGAAGCTTCTTCGTAAACGACGATCTCAAGAATTATGATTTATATTAACAGAGACAATAAACCCATGAAATATCCTGGAAGAGAACTAACTCTAGAAGAAAGGAAAAAGAGGCTATATCATTACACCTCGTTTAATAGTTTTGTGAAAATATGGCTGACTCAGACGTTGAAATTCGGAGTGGTGACAGATATGAATGACATGTTTGAGAGCAACTTTTCTGCACAATGTCACACTTTAGAGGAAGCTAAACTTCTAGATAAATATATTAAAGAGAAGAAACGCTATAAGCAAATAAGCCTAACAATGGACTATGATTCTTATACACAAGGTTGTATGTCTCAAATGATGTGGGGAGTTTATGGCGATAAAGGAAATGGAGTGTGTATAGAATTTGACTATGCCAAATTAATGGAGCATATAAAAAAAGGAATGTTGCATGATACTATTTACTATACCCCACAATTGCCCGAGCCCCCCGTTATCACAAAGGAAGTAGCAAAGGATTGGAATTCTTTTTTCAAACAAAAACAGAAGGAGCTATTCTTTACGAAGCACGATTGTTGGTCAAAAGAAAATGAGTACCGCATAGTCAGCAAAAAGAAAGACGATTATTTGAAAATAGATGGAGCAATAACAGCTATTTATATAACGAAGCCCCAAAGCACAGAATGTAAGTGTATTGAGAAGTTACTACATGACAACAACGATGTATCCTTTAAATGTGTATATCAAGATTCCATGTTAAATGTAGGGACATATTTAAATATATGTGATGTAGAAAATAGAAAAATTCAATATCCCAAAAGAAAACGTGAAAAGCTATAAGTATCACGACTCCACGATTTATACAAAACAATGGAAACGTTGCATAAAGAAGGGCACTTTAAAGGCACTCATAAGAAACAATAGCAATACCAACCCCAAAACCTATATTATTATGACAATCATCATTATCATCGGTTTCATCGGCCTTGTCCTTACCGGCCAAATATTCAGAATGGGAAGATAAGGAGAAAGAAGAAGGAGATTGCTGGCAAGACTGTCTGGAACGTCAGCGATTGCTACCTATTGGCTTGCTTCGACGAGAATGTAAATGAAAGTACCATCACAGCTATTGCAAAACAGAAGCCCTATTACTTCGTGATGCGAGATGCCAGCCTCGCAACAGATAACGTTGCAGACAACTTTGAACAAATCTGGCAAGAATATAGCAAGGATACCATAAGGAGGATACTGTAAGTGATTATCAGACCTTGGTTAAGGCAGACAAAGCATAAAGTGGATCCACTTTGATAAGACAGTCATTATGAATATAGGACGAGATATTTTCGAGCGAGGTGCGTATGCCAAAAGCGGACGTGTGCTTGGGCATGAAGTTGTAGAGACTCTGCATCTTGCCCTGTGTACCTGCCTTTACTTCTACAGGAATGATTTGTCCGTCAATAACCGTCAGGTAGTCAATCTCTCCTATCGTGCTTTTGTCAGTATTCTGCCAATAGAACATTTCTGGCTTGACAAAGCAGTCGAGAGTCTTGAGCAGTTCCAGACCTGCAAACATCTCAGAAGCAGCGCCCTTGTTCACAAAGTCAACATCAGAAGCCAGGAGTATGTCATTGGCAGGCAGCGAGAGCATGGCCTGCATAAGTCCCAAATCGAGGAAGAGATACTTAATGTACTTTTCATTTTCCTCTGCACCCAATGGAAGTCCGTTGGCCGCAGTATGCTTAACAGGAGTAATAAGGCCGGCAAGTGTCAGCAGGCGAAGACATTCCTTGACGGAAGCGGCAGGAACCTCTCTGCTGGCTTCTGCGAAAACGAACTTCTTGCCAGCTTGAAGCGCAACAGAGCGCAATACCTGTCGCAGCAAGTCGGGCGACACACGCTTCTTGTATTTGGAAAAGTCCTGTTGGTAGGTATCGAGAATGTCGTTATGCACTCGGCTACAAGCCAAAAAGTTCTGTTCACTAATCCATGTGCTGACGGCTTCAGGCATACCGCCAACCAGATAAAATGTACGCAACAAGTCTTTCAACTGATTGTGGATAGGTTCTGGCAGTGGCGTACCTTCTTTGACAGCCTGCGACTTAAACTCTATCAGCGCATTCATTCCCTGAGCGGACAGAAAATCGTCGAAAGAGAAGGGATACAGATAGAAAGAACGTATACGACCTACAGCAAACGATGGCAGCTCTTCAAGGGCAAACTCCAACAGCGAGCCGGCAGCTATGACATGCAACTCTGGATAGTCCTCACGAAAATAGCGCAATGCTCTTATGGCATTCTGGCAGGATTGTATCTCATCAATAAACAACAAAGTCTCTCCTGGGATTACAGGAATGCCTGTGCTGACGCTCAACAGTTGACAGGTCCGCTTCACGTCGATGTTTTCTGGAAAGAACTGATGCAAATCGGGCTGTCTCTCCAAGTTTATCTCCAGATAATACTTGAAAGATTTTCCCAACTGCCTGACAGCTGTCGATTTACCTACCTGACGTGCCCCTCGAATCAGCAAAGGCTTGTGGATGGAAGCTTTACGCCATATTTCCAACTGATGGTCGATGTTCCTTTTGTAATATGCCATAATATTGAGGTCTAGTATTTGGTTGCAAAGATACAAAATAAATAAAAGACAGACCAAAAAACAATGATTTTTTTACAAAATACAGAACAAAACAATATAAAAATCTAATAAAATACAGAACAAAGTATATGTATGAAGTTTAAGTTTAAGATACAACAATACCAGACAGAGGCAGTAGAGCAAACGGTGAATGTATTTGCAGGACAGTCATCTAAGACGAATGCTCAATACCGTCGTGACCTGGGTAAGCGTAAAGGACAACTTGCGTTTGAAGAGGAATATGTGGGTTGGCGAAATGCTGATGTTATCAACAATCTAATATAACTATCATTAAATCAATACTAACCTAAATCTATATTATTATGACAATCATCATTATCATCGGTTTCATCGGCCTTGTCCTTACCGGCCAAATATTCAGAATGGGAAGATAAGAGGGTAGCTCTGGAATCAGATGATTGACTAAATGTCAATCAGCCCAGAGCGGCCGTAGCTTATCTCCTAAGCGGAGGGCGGTAAGGAGGGTTAAGGGAAGCAATCTATATTGCTTTCCCCCGACTGGCCGTAGCAGACCTCTTCTGCGGAGGGCGGACAACAGCGGAACGCTGTACAATATTAGGGAACGACGGAGCCACGGAGTATAGGGAAAACGGAAAAGTTAAACTCATCAAGGAACTTATTTCTGATGCGTAAGAATCCATTCCCAGCACTTGTCTGTTCCTGTCTTAAAATCCTCAAACATATCGGGGATATAAACTTGAGGTTTGATGAAGGGTTCTGTTACGTTTTCATTAGGTCTGATAAAGCGGGCAGAACTCAGCATGACGGTTGTTTGCGTATTAGGAAGGAGCCATGTTAACATATGACCGTAGTGCGTCGGTGAATAACTGCCGCAATCGCCTATCAGCTGGCCAATCTTGTTGTCATAGGCATAGGTGGCCAGCAGACCGGCGCTACTATACGTCTGTTCTCCTTGGATGAAGATGACTTTTCCTTTGAAGGTAGGAATATCAGGATTCTTACCTGCCATGTACCGAACACCGCGTGTATATGGCATAGATGAATCGACTCGCTTGTGCGTCTTGATGGGCTTTGATGACAGACGAAGGATCAGCTCTTCGCATAACGAACTGTTGCCACCGGCATTCTTCCGGAGGTCAACGACAAGTGTCTTGATCTTTTCCTCTGCCATCTCATTGAACATCGTGTTCAGGAATTCACTCCAGACAGGATACTTGCTGAGCTGGTTAGCCATTGTCGTCCGCTGTTCTTCTGTGAGCGTGGCAGCGAGGGTGTTTCTGTCCTGACAAAGGTCAAACTGCAGATAACAGATTTTCTTGTCAGGGAACAGCTTATAGCTAAAAGGCATTTTCGACGCCGTACGGGGCGTGCTAAAGTTAGCTACACGAATAGCATCCATCTTTAACTCGTTGCGTTTCACCGGGTACAGCTTGACAGAGGTGTCATCCGTGAACGTCAGTACCAGCGATGAGTCTTCGTTGCACAAGCCAGCATAGTGCCACAGGTTGAAGGTCGATATTTGGGCTCTTAACAACTTCCTCTTCTCGTAGATGTTGGTGTAAGAAATCATCTTGCAGAACTGATCCGTTGCTTCAGAGACAGATTTACCGTTAATCGCCTTGATGGTCTTGCCCAAACCTGCATTGTTGTCTAGTTGGATAGCGTTGACATGTATGCCATTCTCATCAATGAAGACACTGAGAGGGTAGAGATATTCAGAATTAAAAGCATTCGTCACGATGGAGTGTCCGTCGTGCAATGATGCCAAAATGGATTGAAGATAAAGGTAGAAGTTGGTGTCGTCCTTGCACTCCCCCACCCGCTGATAACCTTCCTTTCGCAAGGCTTCCACATCGAACGGGAACTTGTCACAAATGGAAATAGGGTGTTGTTTCACGATCAAATCCATAAACAACAGGAAGTCTTTCTGGTACTTGTTCCCATTGCCATAATCGGCCGACTGAAGAACGTCTTCATTCGCATAAGTGTTGGCGGGCTGACCGTAAACTTGTGGAATGGAAACAGCAAGGAATAATAAAATGATTCCTGCGACTTGAAGCTTTAATCTTTTCATTTGTTGGTTCTCATTTGGGTGGTTATTTTGTAATTTCTATCTATTTCTATCCCAGCAGTTCCTTCAGCTTACTGATGTTGCTGCGTGAGACGGGGATGGCATCGTGGCTGTGGCGCATTATCAGTTGCGTAGCACGTGAATTAGAGGATATCTGTTCGACCTGACCGAGATTAACCAAGAAGGCACGATGGCAACGTACAATTGTGGGATAAGCCTGTAGCGTATCTTCCATCTGTTTCATCGTGGCACGAAGCATACTGATCTGCACTTCGTCATTACGCAGTTGGCAGACCTTAACGTAGTTGCCGACGGACTCTATATATAATAGGTCTGAAATCTCGAGACTCACATGTTCACTTGTACTACCTTCCAATGTTATCTGTGAATCCTGATTGGAGGACTGCATCGTCTTCAAATGCTCATTCATCTGTTTGTTCTCCTCCAGTTCTGCAGCCAGATAACGGCTACGGAACTTGAATCGCCAGTACAATCCGATGGCGAAGGAACAGAATGCAATAATGGCCAGTGTCTCAAGAAAATTGATGAGTGACAGTTGATTGCCTTCAACGAACTGGTTAAGCACAAAGTGACGATACAGGCAGATGAACAAGGCTATCAGCGGCGTATGGATGATCTGAAACCATAGGTTTCGGCGAATGATATAACTTACCCCCTGATTGTAAGAACGCGGCTTACGGACAATGTACTTCAATATCAGGTCTGTCATCATGCATGTGATGATGCCCATTACCCACATCGCCACAAGATGTATGCAAGCCTGCCACTGCCAGGCTTCCAAGCCAAAAGGTTTGAATACCGCCAGCGCTACAATAACAAAAGTAGTGCTGATGATACGGGTCTTGAATGTTTCTATTTGTCCTTGTTTCATACGGCTTACAAAGGTACGGAAAACTTTCAATTGTCAACTTTCAACATCCAACTTTTTGCAGCCATTCATCACATTTTTACCATTTATCCCTGATTTACCTACCGTTCGTCACAAAACCGTGCAGATTATCCCACATTTTTGGTGGGTATGGCAACGCTCCATACCTTTGCACTCGAAATTGTTTCATCAAATAAATGTAAAAATCAGAATTACACTATGGTTACAAGAGTTTTATTAGGATTGATCCTTTTGGTTGCCGGCTTACTGAAGCTGGCGTGTATGTGGGACTGGATTCACATGGATTGGCTTTGGAGCCAGCCCTGGACGGAGTACCTCCTTCCTGTCTGTCTCATTTATATCAGTTGCGGACTGATTTCAGGGGGCGTGACCCACGATCGCGACCAATGGCTGCAGCGTCCTATCCCCTCTTCGGAGGAGGGAAAGCGCATCTGCTGCTCCGTACGCTATGGCGGCGATGAGTATGTCTATCGTGGTGAGACCTTTCATGGAGCTTCACTTGATGCAGTGTGTGGCGGCATTCGTTTGGACTTGCGTGGGGCCGTCATCTCTGAGGATGAAGAAATAGATATCCACACGTGTATGGGCGGCGTGGAACTATTTGTCCCTGAAAGTGTCAATGTGGTGGTCAAGAGTCGCTGTTTCTTTGGCGGTGTGGGCAACCATACAGCCCGTGTCGTTGGTCAGCATGTCCCAACGCTCCACATCATAGCCGATAATTTCTTCGGAGGTGTAGATATCAAGAATTAATCGTTCACCAGTATAAGATGTATGTGCAATTGAAAAATAAGAAAACTATATGAACATTAGATTGGAAAAACCACAAGATTATCGTGAGGTAGAAAACCTGACTCGCGAGGCATTCTGGAACGTTTATCGCCCTGGATGCACAGAGCATTATGTGCTCAATCAATATAGAACCAATCCCGATTTCATTTCTGAACTTGACTTGGTGATGGAAGTGGATGGAAAGATTATCGGCCATGTGATGTTCTCAAAGGCTGAAATCATCTTAGATGATGGAACGGCCTTTCCTTCATGGACATTTGGTCCCATCAGCATTCACCCCGACTACAAGCGAAAAGGCTATGGTTTGAAACTGCTGCAGTACGCATTGGAGAAAGCGAAGGAGATGGGAATCGGATTGCTGCAGATGGAAGGAAATATCGAGTTTTACAAGCATGCTGGTTTCGACCTTTCCAGCAAAATGAAGATTCACTATCATGCTGAGCCGAGAGAATCAGAAGTTCCGTATTTCCTTGCTCAAGAGCTGATTCCGGGCTACTGGGGCAACAGAGAGGGAACCTATTGCCCGCCCAAGGGTTACTTCGTGGCTGACGAGAACCCAGATGCTTTCGAGGCCTACGAGGCAACTTTTCCCAAGAAAGAAAAGGCATTTCAAGAGGGTCAACTGCCTCAGTTCTGCCAGAGTTGTGGTATGCCTCTCATTAAGAACGAAGACTGTGGCACCAATGCCGACGGCAGTACGAACTTCGACTACTGCCAATATTGCTATAAGGGTGGCAAATTCTTGCAGGAATGTACGATGGACGAGATGATTGAGCATTGTGCTCAATTTGTCGACGAAGTGAACAAACAGATGCCTAAGCCCATGACCAAGGAAGAATACAAGCAGATGATGCAAGGCTTTTTCCCAATGCTGAAACGTTGGAAGAAATAATATGGAAACAGAAAGGATACTATTACGTCCTTGGCTGGATAGTGATGCCGAGACGCTGTTTAAATACGCCAGCGACCCGGAAGTTGGGCCTCATGCCGGATGGCCACCACATAAGTCTGTGGAGGAGAGTCTGGAGATTATTCGAACTGTCTTCAATACAGAAGGAATGTGGGCGGTAATATGGAAAGAGTCAGGAGAGGCCATTGGTTGTGTGGGCTACCTCCCGGCATCCGCATCGAACCTGAAGATTGCTGAAGACCAGGCGGAGGTAGGTTATTGGATAGCCCGCCCGTTTTGGGGTAAAGGCATCTGTACGGAAGCACTTCAGCTGGTCATCGACTATTGTTTCAATGAAAAGGGCTTCACAATGCTTTGGGGTGACTACTTTCCTTCAAACCCAGCGTCTGGTCGCGTAATGGAGAAATGCGGATTCGTTGACACTGGCAAGGAAACACTGTGCCCCAATTTGGAAGTCGGCTCAGACCGCCCAGTAAGAATAATGAAGCTAGAACGATTCTATAGATAACAGAAATATGAATACAAAAGCACTTGTCGTTATCGACATCCAGAATGACATCACGAAGCACTACCGCGA
>CAMZCM010000004.1 GCA_947305005.1 uncultured Prevotellaceae bacterium
GATAATTTGAAATTATGCCCATAACCGAAGATAGACTCAGACAGACATTCAGCGAGGGAGTGCCCAAGAGATTTACCAAGAGGTGAAAGCTATGGGCGACTTCCTCGGTTTTGCTCATCAGTATGCATTTTCTGATTATAAAAGGGGTTAGTTCGCTAAAAGTTATGTAACTTTGCAGCAGTTTCTAAGAAAGTTTAACGTCCGACGGTGTAAGATTTCCGGTTTTCGGTGTTTAATCAGATAGAAACATTATCATCAAAATGATAACAGAAATGAATAAGATGATTGCATTTTGTGGGCTGGACTGCGAGAAGTGCGACGCCTACATCGCCACAAAGAATGACGACCAGACCTTGCGTGAGAAGACTGCCAAACTGTGGTCAGAACTGAACAATGTAACCATCCTGCCCGAGCATATCAACTGTGATGGCTGTCGTGTAGATGGAAGAAAGACCGTCTTTTGCGACCAACTATGCGGCATCCGCCAATGTGCTTTAAAACGTGGTGTCGAAACGTGTGGCAACTGTCCTGAGATGGAAACATGCAAAACCCTCGCAGCAGTTACCAGTCATAATCCTGATGCACTGAAGAATCTAAAGTAATACAATGAATTGGACGATTATTATCATAGAGACCATCGTCATGACCATTGCCTTTACGGCGATGATTCTGATTCCGCTGGTGAAGAATCCCGTCTGGTGGATTCACGACTATCCAAAGGATATTCAGGAGGAGTATTTCAAGACACACGAGCGAGTGCCGTCGGAGTTCTTTTCAAAGACGGTACTTGTCAAGAAAGGCTTTGCCCTGATTCTTGCACTTCTGCTGATGCTTGGTCTGATGAAACTCGCTGGAGCCTATGACTTCTGGTCAGCCTTGGCACTTAGCTATGGCATCTGGTCCTTCATCGACTGGTATGACTGCTTCTTTCTCGACTGGGTGCTCTTTGCAAACATGAAGTCTGTCCGGCTCCCAGGCACGGAGCACATGGATGCAGCCTACCATCAGAAACGCTACCACTTCGTACAGTCCCTATGGGGCATGCTCATAGGTCTTATTCCCTGTCTCATAGGAGCAGGACTTTACGCTTGGATAATTGGATAAAAGCTCAACAATGAAAAGATTACGACTCGAAGCGCAAATCCCAAATCTCCTGTCAGCGTCGAGAATTGTATTATGCCTGCCTCTACTCTTGGTGGATGCTATGACTGTGCCTTTCTGGGTGCTCTATGTAATAGCAGGCTTAACAGATATGCTCGACGGCTTTCTGGCAAGGCGATGGGGCGTGGAGAGTAAGTTCGGGGCCAGATTGGATAGTTGCGCAGACTTCGTGTTTGTTTTGGTAGTAGGATATAAGTTATTTCCGTGGCTGAAGTTACCTATTGCGCTGTGGATGATGATAGGGCTTATCGCAGTGGTGAAAATCATCAATGCCATTAGTTTGTATCGGAAAATACACAGGATAGAGTTCCTACACACCCATGCCAACAAATTGACAGGTTTCCTACTCTTTATCGGCATGATGGCGATTGGACAGTCATACTTCGTCTCGGTTGCATGGGTAATTTCTTGCATCGCTCTTTTCGCTGCTATACAGGAACATCAAATCAATAAACAATGAAACAGTTAAGGGAAATACTTGGATATCTGCTTGGCGGTTTGCTATTTGTCGTGCTGATGCCAACGGTGATGTGGTTGGTTTCCGGAATGCCGGCAATAGAGCATATCGGAGCCGTGAGGGCTTCAATTACAGGACTGCTGATGATTGGTGGCCTGACACTGAGCATCTGGACCATTGTCTATATGAAACGTCGTGGTAAAGGCAATCCAATGGATGCCTTTGGTCATGAAGTAGCACCACGTACACAGCATCTGATGACCGATGGTCCTTATCGTATCAATCGAAATCCTATGTTGACAGGCACACTCATCTACCTTGCAGGTGCAACCATTTGGCTGTGGAGCTGGCAATCGTGCCTCGTCCTTGTGCTCTTCTTTGCCATCATGTTTGTACAGGTCCTAAGCGAAGAGCGCCGTCTTCGTCGTGATTTCGGCAACGAGTATGATGCTTATTGCAAACACACTCGCAGATTTTAGAACGTGCTGTAAAGCCAACTAATCCCGATGCTGTTTCCGCATTAAGAGAGGATCTTATCCAATAATCCATTTACTTCCCGGAACGTACGAGATGAGTTTGGTGGTGAAGACACAACAAATGTATGACAGCACAGCAATGCAGGGGATGGCTAGCCAAACAGGAACGAGCGGGTTGGCCTGATTGCCAGCCACAAAGACTGTAGCGATGTTGCTGAGGAAGAACATATGCATCAGGTACATCCCGAACGACAGTTTCGACACACTTGTAATCCACTTGGGCGCTTGCTTTTGGGAAATGCATGTGAAGAAGAGGAAGGCTCCGAAAGTGGCACAAAGCACGTTGGGTGTACAGAACTCCCACGACCATTCTAGCATGGGTGTCTCGATCAGTTGACCTGGTACACCAGCCTTCCAGAACGACCATCCCGTGAAAGTGGCTCCGATGAGCAGACATAACGCGCCTATACGCAGTCTCTTAGTCCTGTCCCAGGTAAGATGGAATCTGATATAATGGGCCATCACCAGGTAACCGAGGTAGCCGGAACAATAATAGAACATGCCGAAGTACGGATTCCAGAAACATGTACCCCAAAGGTCGCTGCTCACGAAACGGACGAGCCAGGGAACAAACGTTGAGAGGACAAAGAAACAGAGAAAAAGTCGTTCATCACGCGCTGATGCCTTCTCGAGCCAAGGTGAAACGACAGGCATGATGAGATAGAGCGAGATAAGCGGATACATAAACCACAAGTGTCCGGCCATCGATGGGAAGTTGAATGGTAGCATCTTGAAGTCTGTCCACGACTGCTCCCATGTCATCTGTCCCCATAGTAGGGGCAGGAAGGTATAAAACAGCATGAAGGCTATCATGGGTGGCAATACGCGTTTGAACCTGCGTTTGTAGAAGTCGCCCATGCCAACTCCCGCCTTAAGGGGCACCAGCAAGAAGGCACTAGCCAACATAAACAGCGGTACACTAATACGACCCAACGTGCCATCGTAAAACGCCACCCAGAAACGGTTCTGCTCATTTGCAAGCATAGACACATTGCCGGCCAGCCCAGAGGCGTCGGCACCATAGAAATTCTCGCTGGCGTGTACCAGCATCACAAGGAAACAGGCAACCACACGAAGGTAGTCAACAAATACGATTCTATTCTCTTTCATAATGTTCTATTGGTTCGCGGTACAAAGATACAGTTAAGTGTGCAATGTGCAAAAGAAAATAACTGCAAATTATTTGGGCGGTAACCAATTAGTGACTATCTTTGCACAGTTTCATCCTTATAAACTGTCATTTTACTATGAGAGTAAAGTGAAAATATAACACGATATGAAGAAGATTGTATTAGCAATTGTCTTGGCCTTTACGATGAGTAACGGCAGTTGGGCACAAAAGATTAAGCCCTGTGGGCCTGTGCCTACGGAGAACCAGTTGCATTGGCAGGAGATGGAGATGTATGCCTTCATCCACTACTCGCTGAACACCTATACCGATCAGGAATGGGGCTTCGGTAATGAAGACCCTAAGCTGTTCAACCCCAGCAACCTTGACTGTCGCCAGTGGGTTCGTGTCTGCAAGCAGGCAGGCATGAAGGGTATCATATTCACCGCTAAGCACCACTGCGGCTTCTGCATGTGGCCCTCGAAATATACGGAGTATTCCGTGAAGAACTCGCCGTGGAAGAATGGCAAGGGTGACGTGGTGCGCGAGCTGGCTGAGGCCTGCAAGGAAGAAGGACTGGAATATGCTGTCTATCTCTCGCCTTGGGACAGAAACCATCCGGAATACGGACGACCGGAATATGTGACCTATTTCCGCAACCAGCTGCGAGAACTGCTGACGGAGTATGGCGATATGTTCGAGGTGTGGTTCGACGGAGCCAATGGTGGTGACGGCTGGTATGGCGGTGCCAATGAAGTGCGAAAGATAGACAAGGACTATTATGGCTGGCCCGAGACCTTTAAGATGATTCGTGAGCTACAGCCCAAGGCGTTGATATGGAGCGATGCGGGCGGTGATCGTGGCGACCTGCGTTGGGTGGGCACAGAAGCTGGCTTCATCGGAGAGACGAACTGGAGTCTGGTGCCGCGTGAAGGAAGAATGGACTATAAAATCCTGCACTATGGCGATGAGAACGGCGAATTATGGGTAGCTGGCGAGACCAACACCAGTATTCGTCCGGGCTGGTTCTATCACGAGACGGAGAACGAGAACGTGAAGAGTCTGTCCAAGCTGATGGATACCTATTATAAATCGGTGGGCCGCAACTCGTGCCTGCTGCTCAACTTTCCCATTGCTCCCAATGGTCGTATCCATCCTACGGACTCCCTGCGAGGCATCGCTTTCAAGAAGATGATTGACGAAGTCTTTAAGACCGACCTCGCCAAGAAAGCAAAGAAAAAGACGATAGGCAATGAGACCATCATCACGTTCAAGAAACCTACTACCTTCAACCGTTTCGTGGCAGAGGAGGATATCCGTTACGGACAGCGGGTAAAGAAGTTCTCCCTGGAGGCTGAGGTGGACGGGCAGTGGGTGCCTTTGAAAGATGAACTCGTTGATAATGGTGATGGACTTACCACCATAGGCCATCGCCGCATCATCTGCTTCCCCAATGTGACAGCAACAAAGCTTCGCTTCACCATTCTCGACGCTAAGTGTGAACCCATCATTAAGAAGGTCGGGGTCTATTTAGCTCCTGACATCACTCAAGACATCCCCAACAGCGGCGAGAAACACGCCTCGGACTACTATATCTTCTTCGGGGCCGACAAGATGATGTTCGTAACTCTTAATGATGAGGCTACAGTCACGGGCTTCCGCTATCTGCCTCCACAAGATACAAAGGAGGGTCTCGTTACCCACTACCGCATCTCAGCCACTACCGACTGGAAGAAATGGGAGACGCTGGGCGAAGGCGAGTTCTCAAACATCGTGAATAACCCCATCTGGCAGACTGTCCGTTGCAAGCCTACTCGTGCAAAGGTCATCCGTGTGGAAGGTCTTCGCTTGGCACAAGGCGACCGCATGGGCTATAGCGATGTGGAAGTAGTTACATCTGATTAATCACGTCCTGCAGCCCGTTCAGGAAACGGGCTGCATGGGAGCCATCCATCTGGGCGTGATGGAACTGGAGCGAGATAGGCAGAGTGGTCTTGAAGAATCCTTTGCGATATCGGCCCCAAGACAGAAACGGATTATTGAAGGTACCAGTGTATTGGTTGACAATGCAGTCGAGTTCTGTCTGCGTTACGGCAGAAGTGCCCACAATCATGCAGTCTTCAAGTGAATAGTTTTTGCATTCCTTAGCTGTCTGAGCCATTAGTGCCACATAGTCAAGGTTAAACTGCTGTAGGTGATCGGAGAACGGGATGTCGCAGGAATTGATACCACCCTTGCAATTCTGCACAATAGCGTTCAGAGCCAGTTTATCATAGCGGAACAGTTTGTCTTCCGATGGTAGCATATAGAACTCATCAATCTCGCTGGCGGCCTTTCCGATGCACCAGCATAGCAGCATATTGAACTTCAGACCTGTTCGTCGGTTGCACTTCACTAAACGGCTGACATCAAATGTCTTGATGAGTGTCACCATCGGCTGGGGCGACTTCATCCACATACTGAATGCTTCTGCACGACTGCTCTCTTGGGGTAATATCTCAGTTCTCATTGTTGTATTGTTTTCAAATCCAAAAGCCTTCTGACTTATGCCAATAGCTTCTTGATAGCTTTGCGGCATTTCTGTTTGTCTTTCTCCGACAATTGTGGATGCATTGCTGTGCCGCCTCGTTCGATGGTGGCGACAATCTTGAAGCCGGAATAGCGGCAGATTTCGCGAAGGGCACGAATGGCACCACGCGATTGCTTGAACCAGATGTTCCAAGGCCAGGGGGTGGTGCAAGTGCTGAGCAGGATACATTTCTTGCCTTTCATCAACGGCTCTGGAAAACGGGGCGTGTCGCGCATCATCCCATAAACAATACGGTCGAACAGCAACTTCATCTGTCCAGGGATATTGCCCCAGTAACAGGGCGCGCCCATAATAATAGCGTCAGCTTTCTGTATCATCTTCAATGCCCGTTGTGAGTCATCTTCTCCCAGCACACATCTCTCCTTTATTCGACAGACCATGCAGCCTGTGCAGGGCTTGATGTTCAGGTCGTTGGTATAGACCGTCTGCACCCCATCGCCTTTCAAACGCGCTTCTTCTCGCATGATGTCAAGCATCTGCGAAATCAATCCCTTCTTCCTCGGACTTCCGTTAATGATTAGTATATTCATTTGTCAGTTGTGAAATAATCGTGTTAAACCCGTCTCATCGAAAATCTGGCGGATATTAGCAGAGAGACCGTTGAGGCTGACGGTACAGCTTTTCATCTTGGCATTTTTTACCAAACGTAGGAACAGGCGAAGGCCACTGCTGGAGATGTATTCCAGTTGTGAGCAGTCGAGGATGATATCGCGACCGGTTAAGTCATATAACGGCTGCATTTCTTTTTCCACTTGTGGAGATGTACTGGTGTCAAGCCTACCGATGAAGGTCATTACACAGTTCCCATTCTCTTCTTTGATAGTCGTTTTCATCGTACGGAGTTATATTTTATTAGTTGAAGCACATTGTAACCATCGCGACGTTCATAGTGCATCGCATCGGTATTGCGGCGTATCATATATATACCCAATCCTCCCTCTTCACGTACCTCAGCATCAAGAGTAAGGTCGGGTTGTGGCACGAGGGTCGGATCGAAAGGTCGGCCGCTATCCATAATGGTCAATGTAATCTGATTGTCAGCCGTTTCGGCTGTGAGGAAGACCTTGTCTTTGGCATCAGCCTCATAGGCATAGTTCATGATGTTGACCACAGCTTCCTCCACAGCGAGGATGAGCTGTTGCACGGCGTCGTCATTAAAACTGGTATCACGGCAAACAGTAGTAACGAACTCTGTCAGTCGTGGAATCTCATTGATATCACAGGAGAGGATGAGAGAACGTCTATTCCATCGTAGAGTCAGCATGGTCGAATCATCGCTCTGTTCCATATGGCCTACAAAACGGTTGACGGCCTTTGACATGTGATTAATAATGACGTGTGTATTAACGCCCTCTGTCAACTCCTGCAGCGTAGTCATCAAACGTTCAAAGCCGAATTGCTCATGTTCAGCATTCTCTGCCTCTGTTAGGCCGTCGGTATAGAGGAAAAGTGTAGTGCCTGGCAATATCTGGGTTCGCTGTCCCTCAAATGTGTAATCGGGAAAGACTCCTATCGGAAGATTGGGCTCTATGGCAAGTATGGAAGGCTGAGAGACGCCTGGAGCTATTAATAGTGGAGCCTTATGACCAGCATTGCAATAGTGCAGACAACCTGTTTGCAAGTCAAACACACCCACGAAGAGTGTGATGAATATACAATATTCGTTATCGCGGCTCATCGTTTCGTTCATTCGCTGGACGATACACTCGGGAGCTGCCTCCTGCCCTATCAGCATACGGAAGGCAGAGATTGCCATCGCCATCACTAAAGCAGCAGGAACACCCTTACCCGACACATCGCCGATACAAAAGTATAGCAGGTCGTCGCGCTGCACGATGTCGTAGAAATCACCACCGACCTCACGTGCGGGAACGAGGGAAGCGTGAATATCAATATTCTCGCTATCGGCAAATGCTTTGGGCAGCATGGACATTTGTATCTTGTTGGCGATATGCAATTCCTTCTCTACCGATGCAGCATGTGCTGCGAAGTCTGTCAGAGGCTTCGAGGTGCGACGAATCGTGTAGCGGCTAATGAAGTAGATAATCGTCAGGCCGACCAATAAGATTGCTAAGATAAGCAGTCCCAATGCGCTACCGTTCCGGCTGATGGCAGCCTTAGGCACAACGATAGCCATGGACCAATTGACATACTCCAACGGGCAGAAAAACACCTGTGAGGAAACACCTCCCATGCTGAGGCTTTCTTCACTCTCTTCGCCTGCCAGCATGCGAATCGCCAGACGGTCATCCTCCTCGTCAGGAGTGGCCTTGGTATCGTCAAGAAAATTACAGGCTAGGATACGTGAGCTATCGGGGTGTATGATGTAGGTACTGTTGTTGTCAATAATAAAACTATAGGCCTTATGCTTGCCGTCACTCACAAACTTTTGGTTATTACGCTCGTCTGCATCCTTGATTCTTTTTCGTAACCACTCCAGAGAGATGTCTGCTCCAATGAGGCCGATGATACGTCCTTCACGATTACGAATCTGTGAAAAATAAGTGGTGAGCAACTGCTTGGCACCAAGGTCGTCAAAATAAGGAGCTACCCATTCTCCTGTTTCATTGGCCATCGCCTTCAAGAACCATGGAGCCTGTAAATAATCGTGATTCTCCGAACCAATCTGCGTGACACTGACAGCTCCTATAGAGTCACGAACAGCATAAACCTCATACCAACGGCCTTGCGATGAATAGTAGTCAGCCTCGAACATCACTCCCAAGCCAATTAGATAGGGATTGTTGCGGAGAATACGATCCGCGTGCTCATACATCTTATCAGGATTGTCAATGTCACGCTCCACATCGTGCACATTGTTCTCAATGGCAACAGCGACATCTGAGAGCACGCGCCGCAATTGCTCACGGGTATGTAATAAGGTGCCTTGATAACGTTCCTCTACCTCATCGCTCACACCATCTTGCACGATGTAATACACCACGATGGCGATGGCCGCCATCGTCAACAGTAACACAGCCATGATGCGCTGTGTCAACCGTGAGGCAAAACTGCCTATGGTTTCGTTTTTCATGGGTACAAAGTTAAGGCAGAATCGTTTTCGCACCAACTTTTTCGACTATTTTCTGCTTCTACCATCCGATTTCTGCCATACCTGTTGCCTCGTACCACTCCATCTGCTTGATATCCTCGTTATAATTAGCATAATTTCCAAGTTTGGGATTCTGTGGCACAAACATCGAGACACCATGGAACTTCTCCTGTGTTACTACGAAGTCCGTGTACATCATGCGCCATATCTTATCCGTTGACCACCACGTTGCCATACGTCGCTCCACAATCAGTTCATCCAGAGCCTGACACCATTGTTGATAGGCTTCCTCTGAAGCATGACGACGCAGGAAGTCGCCGGCATCATAGAAGATATTGTATTTGGGCTGGAAGGTATAACAGTCATCGGTGTAATAATAATGTATAAGCCCCGTCAGGTCTGGGTAAGCTCCGCCCTTTACTTCTTCAGCCATCGTGGGAAGTGTTTGCAGCGCCAGACGTGTAGCCTCAGCCATATCATCCATAGCTTCCGTCTTAACGACTGTCAGAGGCAAATTATCCATGACGCTGGCATAATATTGATCCACGATGTCAGTATAAAAGCATCCATCGGCGAACAAATGAGGAACGATGGCATCGTATGGAGCGCCCTGCCCGGGAATCTCTGCAGGTGATCCGATGATGTAGTCACATGTAGTGCGTAATTCATAAAGCGTTTCTAAGCACATGAAGTTACAGCAGTCAGCCATGATGTATTTCAGGTGTGGCATTTTCTCGAGTATTCCGGCCATCGTAGGAATATTGATCCATCTGTCATCAGTACTTCCCTTGTAATTGCCTATATCCATACCATAGGCACGAGTGGCAGGTTGCTGCACTTCGTTTTTCATGAGCCAGCCGCTGCCGTGTCCCCATAGCACCAGGCCGTAGCCGTCTGTAGCAGGATAGTGGCTGAAAGCATAGCGCATAACGCCCTCCATCACTGTCGGGTCACTTGCTCGTCGCTGTCCGTCCTGACTATTGATACCCATATCGCTGAGGCTCACTGAATCACACACCCCACCATTGCAGATACGCGCCAGCCACGGACGTTCAGCATTATTAAAACGACGAACGAACACGAGCAGGTTCTGGCGCTCACCGATCTTGCGCGAACCTGCCTTGATTTCTTCCAGATCAGCATCGACGGCAGTCGTCAGTTTGTTACGACCAGCCATATAGATGAGTACTGTCTTGTCGCCTTCAGCGCCACGTGTCTGCCATTCGCGGTTCATTGCAGGAGTCATATCTTCGTCCTGTGAACAAGCCGTCATTAGTGCCATCAAGGCCACCATCATTGTGAAAAGAGTGAACTTCTTCATTTTGTTTCTGTTTTGTTTCTGCTGCAAAGGTACATCACATTACAGCTTCCGTCAAGCATCTATGCTTCCGTTCTTTCGAACTTGCTTGGACAAACAAACAGATAACGGACAAAAAGGGAGATTGCTCCCCCTTTTCTGTCCAATGATGAATAAAGGTATTTGTTTATAGTCCCATTCTCCTCTTGAAGTCCTCGCGAACGATCTCATAGTCGCCTTGCTCGATTCCGGGCTCGTGGCCGTATTTGTTCTTGAAGCTGCGACGGATAGAGTTCAGCATCTTCGGACCTCTGGGTGAGCGACCAGTGAAGCTGTTGGGGAACTCGCTCTCAATCTTTGTGCGGATAGCCTGCCAGAGCTCGTCGGTGTTGGGACCCACTTCCTCTTTCGTATCCTTCTTAGTGTTATCGTCGGTCTTATCGTTTTCGCGAGAGGACATATAATAAAGGTTCTTATAGTAGTCGAAGTTGGCAATATGACCAAGCAACCAGTCAAGATCTTTACCGTCTGCCAAAGTCGGCTCTCGGTTGAACTCTTTGAGGAACCACTGGTGGATTTCATTGCTGACGCTGTCGAACCATGCATGTTTGCTGCCTGAAATCTTGTTGGCTTTCAGCTCCTCGCAAATCTCCTTCCAGTTATAATCGTTGCACCACTGTGTGTCACCGTCTTGAGCGTGTTTCTGGTACTGGTAGTCATTGTACTGCTTGGTGAGGTCATCCTTATATTTTCCCAGATTTGAGATGAGCTCTATGAACACCCATTTGTTCATTTCAGGGCAGCTGTCCCAATCCTTCATGAGCTCAAGGTAGATCTGCTTCGTTGCAGCCTCATCGTCGATATTGTTCATGACCTTAAGTAGGTTGATGCACTCCTGTAGGTTATTCGTGAAAGCATTACCGTATTTGTCGGTTTTGGCAGCTTCGAACAATTTCTTCCATGCTGGAGAGATCCAGGGATCAACCTGATGTTCTGTGCCGTCGCTGGGGTATTGCCAGAGGGTCCAGGGGCCTGCTAGTTCAATTGTCTCCTCAATGCCTGCTATCTCATAGCCCAAGAGTTCCAGCTTTGCACCTACGACTGCGTTTACGGTCAGTTCCACTTTGGCGTCGAGATCGAGCTTCTCCTCCAGGGGAGAAATCTTGAGATTAGCTTCTGCACCGAGACGGGGGCCTACGCTGAGTTCGGGACCGGCGACACCGTAGATCATGATTTTTGCGCCAAGATAGAGGCCTACGCCTGCTTCTGCGTGAATCTCAAACTGAGGAGGCAAGAATGTGAGAGAATTTTTCTCCTCGTTGAATTCCTTAATCAATCCCCAGCCCTTGCCGTCCTCGTAGGTGATGCCGCCTTTGAAGTTGTTGGCATATTCGTATTTGAAGCCCATGAATGCCTTACCTGTTACTTTACCGTCAATCTTTGCGAAGAGCTCAGGACCAGCCTTGATAGCTACGGGAACCGGACCTACCATGAAGGTGAAGGTGTAGCCACTGAAGGTGAATAGAGTCTCCTTCCATTTATCTGGGTCAAGCTCCCATTCCTTGCTGATACCGAACTGGATTTCTGCGTCGAAACCGAACTCTCCGTCCAGGCCGGCCTCAAATTTCTTCACGTAGGGAGAGGGGATGATAGCGTTCCATTTCACGCCGCCGTCAAGAGTGATAAAGTAGTTAAGGGCGAACTTGACGTTTGATTCGAGACCCAAGTAGATAGAGTCCTCGCTACCTTCTTCAATAGCCCACTGGAAGTCCTTGTCCAGCTTGGTATTAAGGGAGAAGATGCGGTTGCGGATAGAGGCGCGAGTATTCTGAGTCAGTTCATCTGCTGTCATATATTGGTATTCTCCATCGGCACGGGTCTGAGCTACGGGCTGGTCATCCTTCGTGTGGTAAGGCTTCTCGTAGCCGTAAGGATCTGTCATGTGGATGACTGCGGGGTGAATGACGTTGTTGTCATCCATGTACTTGGCAGCGTAGCCAGGCATCAACAAACCGTCAGCACGGGTTACTTCAGAACCGTCTGCATTGGGGTTGACATATATCTCCGTGCTCAGTGACACCTTCTTATTACCGATGATCTCGGAGACGGCAGCGGGTCGAACGCTGACAAGGTAGCGGTTGCCTTCCAGCTTTTCGGATGTCGCCACTCGGATGTAAGGCAGTTGGCTCTGCTTTTGCCAGACACCCATGGGGTGCCCCACGAACGATTCGATACCTAATTTTTCTGCGTATGCTTTACTGATACTAATCAAGGTGGTGTCTTCATCAACGATCATCACGTCGTCGGTATTGTCAAAAGTTTGATAGGTTAAACCGTAAGCCTCCAATATGGCGGTGTTGGCACCTTCGGGAATAACATTGTTATCGCTGAAGCTGGGAGCATCAAGTTCGTCGGAGCAAGCGATAAATGAGAAAGCGATCAAACCTGCGGCAAGAATGTTTCTGAACATTGACATTACCAAATTCTTCTTTGTCTTCATAGTTGTAAATTTTAATTGTTTTGATTGATTTTTATGATTTGTTTTTTGTCATCGAATGGATTGTTTTGTCCTTTTGACACTGCAAAGATAAGGGGACTTTTCCTCGTCCTCCAACAAAGAGTATTCACTTTCTGCGCAGCTTGTATGGACAAACAAATGAATAATGGACAAGAAGGGGAAAAGGCCCCGATTCTTGTCCATTATAGGGTGAAAAAAGAAGAAAAGTTCCTCGTCGTAGCGAAGAACTTTTCTTTATTAATTGTTTTCCCGTCCGCTCTCTAAAAGCATCCTGAACTCGTGTGGCGTCATGCCAAGAGCATCCTGGAATTTGCGGTTGTAGGTGCGGATAACCGTGAACCCGGCTTCTTCCGCACAAGCTGCAATGCCCCATGAGGGCTGATTCTGTAGATAGTACATAGAGCGTAGCAGTCGCAAATAGTCGAGATAGTCGTCTGCCGTCTTATGAATGGGTGAACGACGGAACAAATCGATGAGTCGGGTTTGCGAGGTGCCTATGAGTTCTGCCAGCTCTTTCAGTCCGAAGTTCGGATCCTCGTGTGGCAGCTCTGCCTCCAAACGTGTCTCGATCAACGCCATCAGTTCATCATCGTCACGCAAGTCTGCATTACGTATCAGTTCCTTGTGACGAATTACCAGCTCTTTGAGCATCTCCACGCGGCGGCGCACATCATAATAAGCATCCAATTGCTGTGCCAAATGTAGGTTACGATTCACCAAATCCAGATTTGCCTTCTGCAGCAGCTCAATTTTCTGCTGTAGTTCCTGAATCTTTTGATCAGTCTCCTGTTTGCCCATATCTTTACCTTATTATAATTATATTATATTCAGAAAGCGATTGTACTCTTCAACATTTCTTTATCTGACTGCAAAAGTACTTTTTTCTTTCCGTTCCACCAAAAACTCTATGGCTTTTCAATGGACAAGCTGCATGATATTGGGATAAGTGGCAGGGGGTGTCGGGTCAATTCTTTCACTTTTTTTCGTAGAAACGAAATGGGTTTATGAAATAATCATTATCTTTGCCTCCGGAAAATGAAACATATTTAAGAACTACAAACAAATGAAACGAAACATCCTTATCGCATTGCTGGCAGCCTTTACTCTCGCCGCAACTGCTGCCGTCCCCGACAGCATCAGGCAGAACTTAGCCGACTTTGACTCGGTTGTCTATATGGCAGAGCACGACTACGCTCCGTTCAAATTCAAAGTGACGAATAAGAACAAGAAAGAGTACAATGCTCTGAAGAAGCGGCTTGTGAAAGACCTTACGAAGGGCAAGCGAAGTTGGCAGGATGCTGTTTGCGCCTACGTCGCCTGGTTCGGCGATTTCCATTTCTTCGTTTTTGGGAATAAAGAGGTTAGTGCCAATTATTCTAAATACGCGAGGAAACGTATAGAGTATAGGAAACAGATGGATGAATATCATCTTCAACCGATGTCTTGCAAAGTAGATGACGAGACGTGGCTTATTCGTTTCCCCTCCTGCGACAATACACAAGAATGGGCGGAGCAGAGTGCTCGCGAATACCTGAACTCCAGATGTCCCAATCTGATTATTGATATTCGAGGCAATGGTGGCGGACAGGATGATTCCTATCAGCCCTTTATGCAATTGCTGTTCGATACGTCTGATTGTTCGAGAGATGGAGTCATGATTCGTTACACGGAGGCTTCCATCAGAAGATGCGGGTTGAACGAGGAGAGACTCAAGGAACTGGGTCTTCCCACGGACTTTGTCCATGCTCCCGAATATGTCGTTTTGGTAGAAGAAGGGGCTACCTTCCATTACGATTCCATCAGCACCTTCCCCAAGAAAGCTGCTATCATCGTCGATAACAGTGTGGCTAGTTCAGGAGAGCAACTGGTATTGGATGCCCGTCTGGCAAGCAAGCGCACCAAAATCTATGGGCGTGACAATACTCTGGGCTGTGTCGATACGGGCAACTGTCCTCACTTTACCCCCGCAGGTCGAGGCCTCAACATTCAATATCCCATATCATATTCCACGCGCTATGAGAAGGGCACATGCGTTGACCCCACAGGCATCGCCCCTGATGTCCGAATGCCCTTACCATATCCCAAGCGCCTCACCGACAACATCGACGAGTGGGTGCTGTGGGTGGCAGAGGACTTGAAGCGGTAGAAGGGGGAAAGACTGACAATACCGCCAGACTATTTTTCTTTGGTTTTACATCACTTCTCGGCCATCTTCCCGCTAAAAAACTAAAAATCACATTATTCCCCTTTCGTCTATTTATTACATAATATTTTTAGAAAATCATAATATCATCGTCAAAGACGACATCATGCCATATCGTGATGAAAAAGGCATCTACTACACAAGTTTGTTCCAATTCCTGACCAGCGAAAAGATGATTGTGTAGTTCGTAGTTATAGTTAGGCCTTTCACTCTTTCCTTGCAACCCACACCTTATGCGAATGGCTACCGCGAGTGGTAATGCCAGAGGCGGGGGCGGCAACGAGGTTCTTGAGGTCTATTGAGGCGGCGGCACGGCTCAGACCTGTGGCGTTGGCGTAGTCTGAGAGAGTCATGAAGCCGTGTTTGTCGATGATGGCCTTCGCTTTTTCCAAACGCTCTGCGGGTGTGAGTTTCGTTTTTTTCGGCACTTTGACATCGGATTGTACGCGGTCGAAACTCGCCTCGCGGTTCAGTTCCTGTAACAGCTGTGCATCGGGCTTGAAATTGATGCCTTTGATGCATACGTGTCTGTACTTGGTCTTCGGCTCCTCGTTTGGATTCTTTGCCATTTCCTTTTCCGACGGACTCGATTCATCAAAGCCCAATGACAGCGAGAACACACCAAGCCCGTCGATCTTAATGGTGTGACCCAGCGGCATCCAACTTTCCATCACGGAGACCAGCGCGTCGAAGACCCCACGAATCATTCCTTCGCTGAAGTTGCCGGCATAGTCCCGCATATGCTTGATCACGGTGTCATAGTCGTGCAGCGAGTATGTCTGCATCTTCGGGAATACGCTTCTTTTTCCGTCCGCCATCCCATCCGCCATTTCTTGTAAAATGTAATTTGCCATATCCTTAATTACATTTGTTTTTACTACCTTGTGGTAATTTCTTTCAACTTTGTACTATTTTTTATTCTCAATTTGTGAACTTATGTTTTCAATTTAAGAACATGTGTTCTCAATTTGCGAACTTATGTTCAGAATTTGCGAATATAAACTTTCACTCGGCAAAATTACTTTTTTCCTCTGAATCCACCAAATTTTTCCCGAAAATGAGTATCTTTGCAGCATAAAGACAGAAAAAAATGAGAACTGCATGTCACCTTTTGTTCTTCCGACTTGTTATATAAGTGACCAGGTCAAGAAAACAAAAGTATAAACCATTAAATTAAATAAGATTATGAATTACGTTGTTCTAATGGAGTCGATCGTTAAGATCATTTTTATTATTTGTGCTGTTGTGCTTCCCATTTTAATCGTATGGCTGAATAACCGCAAAAAAATCAACGAGTCGAACCAACGCACACAGATTGTGCTGGCTGCCATCGAGAAAAATGCCGAGACTGACGTGGAGGATTTGCTCAAGAAGATGGCTCCTCAGAAGAAGTTGCTGAAGGAAAAACTGCTCACAAAGCTGCTTTGGGGTGGCATCCTCACCCTGCTGGGTCTCGCATTAACAATCTTTGGATGCTATCTTATTGCATGCAGGGAAGATCATAATAACCCGTTTATACTCTTCGGACCGCTTCTTATGCCTGTTGGCATCGCCTTCCTTATCAATTATTTTGTTGGCAAGAAGATGTTGGCCAAGGAGATAGAGGCAGAGCAAGCAAAACTGTTAGAGCAGGCATAACCCGTGACCCGCGAAGTTTTCATAGCACATGTGGAGCGTGAGCAGGAGGCACTGAGAGGCTTCTTGCTCGCCCTCTGCTGCGGCAACCAAAGCGATGCCGACGACTTGGCGCAAGACGCGTTGGTGAAGGCTTATCTCTCGTCGGCTGGTTATCAGGACAAAGGGCGCTTCCGTTCGTGGCTCTTCAAGATTGCTCACAACACATTCCTAAATCATCGGGCAAGCCAACGGACGATGGAGAGCATTGATGAGGCGAGAACACTCGTCAGCAACACTTCGGCCGACGCAGAGTTTCAGCATCAGGACCTCTATCTGGCGCTGAGCACCTTGCCGCCCAAAGAGCGCTCGGCCATCACGCTGTTCTACCTTAACGGCTATAATATCAAGGAGATAGCCGCGATTATCGACACCTCAGAGGATGCTGTCAAAAAGCAACTCTCGCGAGGACGCGATAAGCTCAAGGAAAGATTAAAGATTATAGATTAAAGATTAAGGATTATAGATTAAGGGTTGAAAAAATTGATAATGGACTATGACTATGACAAAAGATAAAGCCCTTGAGGATCTCTTCCTCACACAGACTCCTCATTTCACGGACAGCGACCGTTTCATGGCGTCGCTCACCAAGCGACTGGATGCCGTGGAATACCTCAAACAGTATCAGGAGCAGACCATCCGCCGCTACAAGATGATGATGGTGGCAGCCTTCGTAGTGGGCATCATCAGCGGTGGCGTCGCTATCGCCTTTGTCCTATCTACGCCCATTCAAGTGCCCCTCATCAGCTTCCAGGTACAGACGGGTTTCCTGTTGTGGCTCTCCGAGAACTCCCGCCTTATTGCCACTGCCGGTCTCTCGCTGCTGATGTCCTTCGGTCTCATCAGTATCGTCAGCAACGTCCAGGACATCTTACACATGCGGGTTTGTTTGGAAAACCTATAATCCTCTTTCTCGCACTTATTTGAAGAACTTAGATAGAGCCTTTTCGATTCCCTCGCCGCCGACCCCGCCTCTGGCATTACCACCCGCGGTAGCCATTCGCATAAAGTTTGGGTCGCAAAAAAAGTGTGAAAGGCCTAACTATAACTACGAACTACACAATCATCTTTTCGCTGGTCAGTAATTGGAACAAACTTGTGTAGTAGATGCCTTTTTCATCACGATATGGCATGATGTCGTCTTTGACGATGATATTATGATTTTCTAAAAATATTATGTAATAAATAGACGAAAGGGGAATAATGTGATTTTTAGTTTTTTAGCGGGAAGATGGCCGAGAAGTGATGTAAAACCAAAGAAAAATAGTCTGGCGGTATTGTCAGTCTTTCCCCCTTCTACCGTTTCAAGTCCTCTGCCACCCACAGCACCCATTCGTCGATGTTGTCGGTGAACTTTCTGGCCATAGGCAGTGGGATGATAACGTCTGGGGTAACGCCTAAACCTTCAGAGAAGTCTTTTTCGTAAAAATCAGAATCTACGGTTGTGGCATAAGATAGTTTTATTTTGCTGTTTGGCAATACTCCCTCACGGCAATTGCCGGTTAATTCGCAACCCAGAGTATTTCCTATGCCATATACTTTGGTGCGGTCGCTATGCTTCTTAGCAAATTCAGCAATACTTTCTGCCGCACTCGCCGTCATCATGTCAACCAATATGGCAGCTCGTCTGATGCGTGTTGTTGGCTTACGTCCTGTATCACCTGACGTTTCCACCCATTTCAGAAATTTCTTTTTTGAATATTCACATTCTTCAATGAAACTCCTTGCGTATTTATCATTGGATTGCCAAAAGGATTTCCATTGGTTTATGTTCTCAGTGGTATTGCGGAACCAACTGACGAATGGCTTGTTGGGGTGATCGTACAGCATATCATAATACCCGTTCCAAACGCCATCAGAGCCTCCGCCATTTCCGCGTACATCGATAATTAGGTTCTCACAGTCAGATTCGTCAAACTGCTGCAAGGCTTTTATTGTCCATTCATGGTTGTCAGTACTGCAAGAAGGGACGCGGATGAGCCACGTACAGGAATCTACTTTGCAAGAAACGGGCTTGGGGTCATACTCGAAGGTGCCAGTAACCACAGTACTATCCATCTTTAGAATTGCAGCATTCATAAAGTTGGAAGATGCCATTTGAAATGCTACAGTCTCAAGTCCTATATGCCTGTCGAATTGGCTATAGAACCAGATAACATAATCGCTGCTTGCTTTTTCCAAATCAGATTCTCCTTTGCATAACTGCTCTCTGATATTTTTTTTCAGGGATTTGTATTCTCGCTTATAGCCTTTCTGCATGATGGCATCAAAGGGAGCATAGTTCTTTTCCACAAAGCTAACCAAATAGTCATAGTCCTCCAAATCTTTCTTCAGGCTATCAGGAATGGCGGCAGCCACAATAGTACTGGCGATTGCAAACAATGCGATAAGGATGTTCTTTTTCATTTGTGGTTGTTCTTTTTATGTTTCATTTTCCGGAGGCAAAGATAATGATTATTTCATAAACCCATTTCGTTTCTACGAAAAAAGTGAGAGAATTAGCCCGATAGCCCCTTCCGCTTATCACAGAATCGTGCAGTTTATCCAAATTATTTGGTGAGTTTGGCAAATAACTGTATCTTTGCGGCGTAAAATAGCAAGAAATAATGAAGGATATATTGCTCAGAACTGCCAGAGAAGAGGATGCCGAGCGGCTGCTCGCCATCTACGCCCCTTATGTGACCAATTCCGCCATCTCCTTTGAATATGAAGTGCCGAGTGTTGAAGAGTTTCGGCAACGCATCAAGCGGACGATGGCAAAATATCCGTATCTGGTAGCGGAGAGCGCTGATGGCGAGCTGCTGGGTTATGCCTACGCAGGTGTTTTCAAAGCACGGGCCGCCTACGATTGGACCGTGGAGACGTCAATCTATGTGAAACAAGGTGAGACGGGCAAAGGACTTGGCCGTCTGTTACACGATGCACTGGAGAAAGCTTTGCAGCAGATGGACATCGTTAATATGTGTGCCTGCATCTCTGCCCCACGCGGTGAAGATCCATATCTCACCGATAACAGTATCCATTTCCACGACCATCTTGGCTATCGTCTCGTGGGCCGCTTCACACAATGCGGCTATAAATTCGGCCGTTGGTACGATATGGTGTGGATGGAAAAGAAAATCAGACAGGTATAAGAAACGGTACTGTTCTTCAATTATTTAAAATACACCACCAATGAGAAAGTGTTTGACATTCATCTTATTGCTATCTCTAACCTTAACGCTTCATTCTGTCAACCTGAAACACTGCCGGATAGTGATAGGGCAGACAGATGCTCCTCTGGTAAAAAAGATGGCAACGGTGCTGAGTGAAGACATCGAGCGGGTAACTGGTGTAAAACCAGCTGTAATCACTCGTTCGCAAGACAAGGGACCTACAGTGTTATTGGCAACCGTGGATCACTTACAGGAAGTCTGTTCCGACGTGAAAGCTGATGAATTGCGCGGAACATGGGAACGCTATAAGATTGTAACCCGAGGGCAGCAACTCATCATCGTGGGCAGTGACCCACGCGGCTTGGCCTACGGAGTGTTTCACATAAGTGAACGTATAGGTGTCAGTCCTTGGTATTGGTGGGCCGATGTGCCTGTTCCACATCAGGAAGAACTCAACTACAAAGAGAATTTCACTTCTACATCGCCCAGCGTGAAATATCGCGGTATTTTCATTAACGACGAAGACTGGGGATTGAAGACATGGGCTTCGCGTAACTTTGAAAAGGAGCTGAATGACATCGGGCCAAAAACTTATGACAAAGTGTGTGAACTGCTGTTGCGCCTCAAAGCCAATATGCTGGCCCCAGCCATGCACTCGTGCACAGGGGCTTTCTACAGTCACCCCGAGAGTCAGCGTATGGCTGATGCGTGGGGCATCATGATCACCACAAGCCACTGTGAGCCGATGCTGCTGAATAATGCTGCTAAGTCAGAGTGGGACAACTCAGTGGATGGCGAATGGAACTACTTGACAAACAAAGAGAACATCTACAAGAAATTTGACAACCGCCTGCGTGAGACAGCTCAATATGACAATATCTACACAACGGGAATGCGCGGTCTGCACGATGAGGCCATGAAGGGTTCAAAAGATCCCAAAGTAAGAGCGCGCACACTGGAGCAGGTGATTACCGATCAACGCGAGATATTGGAGCGCTACAAGAAACGAGCCGCCAAGGAGATTCCTCAGATCTTCGTGCCCTACAAAGAAACGCTCGATATCTACGATGCCGGCCTGCGAGTGCCAGAAGATATTACTCTGGTGTGGCCGGATGACAACTATGGCTATATGAAGCGCGTAAGCAATGCTGAAGAGCGTCAACGCAGCGGACACAGTGGCGTCTATTACCACATCAGCTACTTAGGCACACCTCATGACAACTTATGGATTGCCACCACATCGCCGACACTCATGTACGAGGAATTGAAAAAGGCATACGACTCTGGAGCTGATCGTTACTGGCTGTTGAACGTAGGCGACATTAAACCTATGGAACTAGAGATGCAGCAGTTCTTCGATATGGCCTACAACTTCTCTGCTTTCAGTTATGAGAATGTGAACGGTTACCAGGCTGACTTCCTTGCCCGCCTCTTCTCTTTAAACTCTAATCTTTCAACTTTAAACTTCATTCTATCTACCTATTACCGTTTGGCATGGCAACGTAAGCCTGAGTTCATGGGCTACGAATGGGAATGGGATTCGAAGGAGAACACCCGACTTCACGATTCCGATTTCTCGTTTGCCGATGGAACGGCTCAACAGAGGTTGGCCGAATATCAACGCATCAGCAACCAAGTAGATGAGATTGAGCGTGCATTGCCTGCAGATTATCGGCCTGCTTTCTTTGAATTGTTGGGCTACAGCGTGAAGTCGGCCTATCAGATGAACCGTAAATTTCTGATGGCACAACGCAATCACGAGACAGGAAGCGCAGAAGCTGCACAAGAGACAAAAGAGGCTTTTGACAGCATACAAACGCTGCTCACCATCTATAACACACAATTAAATGGTAAGTGGAACCAGATGATATCTGTCGTTCCTCCTGGGATTTGTGCCCACTACCATCAGATGCCCGAGCTCGTTAACGCTCCAACTAACGTTTATCGTCTGCCCGATGAGCAGCGACATCCCACCCTACCCCACCATATAGACTTAAAGAGCGTGAAAGCCAAGATGCCGTTCCGTCTTGTTGAAGGGATTGGTACAAACTGGGTGGCATTACAGATGGGTGAACCGATGGATGATGTACAAGACCCTACCAGTTTCAGCTCTACACATCTTGACATACCTCTCACGCTTGACGCGTCCGTCGGTGACAGTATCCGTCTTTGCCTTTCCGTTGTTCCCTTTTGGCCTATCAACAAAGACCGCAGCAATCGCTTAGGAGTCAGTGTTGACGGCTGCGCCCCTATTGTCTGCGAAAACAAGTTTACGGAATGGTCGTTTCCTTGGAAACTACAGGTATTGGAGAACCGACACGAATTCCTGATTACCTTCCCCTTTGACGGAACCAAGAAGCGTCACACCCTCTCACTCATTGTAGGCGACCCCGGCCAGATGGTACAGGATATCAGTTACCTGACTTTCATTGAAAAAAATGACAAACAATAAAAAGGAATAATCATGAAGAAGATTTTGACCATCGTTTTTCTGTTCGGCCTGACGTTCGGCGCACAGGCAGCAAAGGGCAATAAGAGCTCTTATCTCATGGTGTATCACAAAGACCAGGATCACGGCCTTCACATGGCGCTGAGCCGTGACGGCTACACATGGACAGCATTGAATGATGACAAGCCCGTCATCAGCGGCGACACCATTGCCGTGCAGCATGGTATCCGCGACCCACATATCTTCCGAGGTCCCGACGGTGCCTTCTACCTCTCAATGACAGATCTGCACATCTATGCCAAGCGCGACGGCTATCGCGAGACGGAATGGGAACGCGATGGCGCGAAATATGGCTGGGGTAACAACAAAGGACTGGTTCTAATGAAATCAAAGGACCTGATCCATTGGACACGTGCCAACATTGACTTCTCTGCGCTGCCTGATCAGGAAGACATGAAATGGTCGGAGGTGGGTTGTGTATGGGCTCCAGAGACCGTTTTCGATGAAGAGACGGGACAGCTGATGATCCACTTTACCATCCGAGAGGGCAAAGGGATGAATAGAATCTACTATGCCTATGTGAACAATGACTACAACGCGCTCACCTCACAACCCAAGCTCCTGGCCGAAGCTCCCAACCAAGCTTATAATATCATCGACTCTGATATTATCAAAGTAGGCGATACGTACCATTTGTTCTACGTTAGCCACGAGCACGGGGCCACACCTAAACACGCCACTGCTCAGAAGATAACCGGACCCTATGCTTTCGATGAGCTTTACCAAGACGGAGAGCGTCGAGGCCATGAAGCGCCCAACTGTTGGAAACGACAAGGCACAGATACATACGTGGTGATGTTCGACAATTACAATATCCATCCCATGAACTTTGGTTTCGTGGAAACGCGCGACTTCTTTACTTATCACTCCATCGGCTACTTTGATACTCCGGGCTGCCCCATGAAACGCACCAACTTCTCGGAACAGAAACACGGGGCCGTTACCTACCTCTCAGCTAAAGAAGCAAAACGCTTGGAGAAATACTGGAAAGAGCAAAAACAATAGTTTGAAAAGACGAGCTTCTTCCGATTCGTTGAAATAATATGGCCTTTCGCTGAAAAAATTTTCTCAGTTGGTGCTTGTGTTGTACTTTTGCATCAGTTTACAAGAACTAACTGGTATGAAGAAGATTGTACTATATCCTGTATTGGCAGCGGCAATGATGATTATGGCTGGCTGTACGGCAGAGAATCCCTATGAGGAGTTTTCCAACAACAATAACAACAGCGATTGGAATAACGGAAGTAATGGCTACTCGACTACGACAGGCGAGTTGGCAACGTTTGACATCGAGATAGACAAAACGACGGCAGAACCTACAACAACGGCCAGTGAATACTTCCCCGACGAAGAGGATGTACTGACAGCGAGCAACTTCACTACGGAGATTGTCATTGATCTCTCAAACCCTGTAGCCCAATCGGGGAACGGAGTGGAGGTAACAGTTAGTAATGGTCACATCGTTGCCAATCACGGTTCAACAAAGAAGGTGTGCTATGTGGTGAGCGGCACAACCAGCAATGGTTCGTTGACCGTGCTGGGCGAAAAGAAATATGCTGTGAAACTCAACAGTGCTCACATCACCAACCCCGACTCGGCAGCGCTGAACTTGCTGAGTAGCAAGCGAGCCTTCATTATTCTGACGGATGGTACCACGAACTCCTTAACGGACGGAACGGGTGGCAATCAGAAGGGAGCGCTCTACTGCAAGGGCAAGTTGCTCTTCAACGGCAGCGGACAGCTAAGCGTTAGCGGCAAGACGAACAACGGCATTCACTCGGCTGACTACATCGTGTTCAACAAGGGGAACAATATTTATGTCAATTCTTCTGTCGGTCACGGTATCAAGGCCAATGATGGCGTATATATTAACGGCGGTATCTTGAACATAGAGGTGTCGGCAGCGGCAGCCAAGGGTATCAACTGTGAGAGTCACATCGTCGTGAACGGCGGCCGTACCACAGTGGTGAACGCTGGATCAGGCACCTACGACAGCGAGGATCGCGAGGCCAAGGGCGCAGCAGGCATCAAGGCCGACTCCACCTTCACCATCAATGGAGGTGAGCTACTACTGAAGAGCACTGGTTCGGGCGGCAAGGGCATCAGCGTGGATATGGAAGCCTGCTTCAATGGCGGAAATGTCTATGTAGTCACCACAGGCAGTCAATATAATAGCAATAACGATACCTCGTCGCCCAAGGGTATCAAGGCTGACGGCAACATGACTACCAATGATGGCCGCATTTGGGTACGCACCAGCGGTACTGGCGGTGAAGGTCTTGAGACCAAAGGCACACTGAACATCACAGGTGGCGAAGTGGCGAGCTATGCCTACGACGATGCTATCAACTCGAAAGGCGACATGACTATCAGCGGAGGCTATGTCTATGCACAAGGTCAGAAGAACGATGGCTTGGATGCCAACGGCAACTGCTATATTAACGGCGGCACCGTCTATGCCATCTGCTCCGGTTCGCCCGAAGTGGCCATCGATGCCAACAGCGAACAGCAGAAGAAGCTCTACGTCACCGGCGGCACCATCGTGGCCGTGGGCGGATTGGAAAGCGGTTCCAGCCTTACGCAGTCGTGCTATCAAGCCTCATCATGGTCATCCAACACATGGTACACACTGACCGTCGGTTCCAACACCTTCTCATTCCTGTCCCCGTCGAGCGGCGGCTCAGGTATCGTGGTTTCAGGCGCGTCACAACCTACGCTCCAATCCAGGGTGAGCGTCAGTGACGGCACTCAATATTTCGGTGGCCTAGCGATTGCTGACGGTACAGTCAACGGCGGCACCAGCGTCAGTCTCTCCAGCTATTCGGGTGGCAGCAGCATGGGCGGTAACCAGCCTGGCGGCGGTGGCTCTGGTAGGCGATTCTAGAACAATAAAAAATAACCAATAATAATGATCATGAAGAAGTTTTTTCTAACTTGCCTAATGACAATGATGATGGGGACTATAACGGCGCAGGCCGGCGAGTTCCCCTATCTGACCTTTGAGACGACCAACGGTGCAAAGGTATCAGTTGCCGTGGAGTCGCTGAGACTAACCATCAACGGAACAACGCTGACAGTAGGCTCACAGTCATTTACCCTTTCTAATCTCTCGAAGATGTATTTTTCAACGACGGACGAAACGACAACAACAGATATTGCCACTCTGTCATTGAACGATTCGCTCTTGGAGAATGCTGAAATCTATGACCTCAACGGTCGGAAAGTCACAGAGGGAAAAGCATCCAAAAGCAAACTGCCTCGTGGCGTGTATATCGTCAAGATAAATGAGAAAAACTGTAAAATCGCTGTAAAATGAAAAAGATATATACACTCTTTACGACGCTCATGCTGACGATAGCAGCTATGGGCCAGACGCTGAACGTTCAGGTGGGAGACGTCACCTATCAGTTCCCCGGCGCGCAGACGGGCGACATGACTTACGCTGACGGCGCCACATTGACCATTATGGGTAAAACATTCACGTTGAGCGACATCAGCGCGATGACGGTAGATAACAGCGAAGTGACAGACAATCTGGTGAGTATCGTCTACAGCGGCACATCGGCTACGGTCACTGTGGCTGGAAATGTGGCACAATACGTCACGCCCACCGTCAGCGGCGCTTACGTCTCCATCGCCCAAAGCAATACCGAAGCTGTAAATGACGATGAGATTACCTATCAGTTGAGCGGAACCTCGACAGACGGACAGTTCGCCCTCTCCGGTAGTTACAAAAGTACGGTATCACTGGCTGAAGTGAATCTGACCTGCACAACAGGAGCGGCCATCAATATCACTAATGGCAAACGTATTCAGCTGAGTGTCAAGAAGGGAACAACCAACACCCTGACCGACTGCGCCAACGGATCGCAGAAGGCTTGTCTCTACAGCAAGGGACAGCTGCAGTTACAGGGTCAAGGCACACTGAATGTGGTGGGCAAGACCAAGCACGCTATCAAGAGCGGCGACTACGTCACCGTGAAAAACCTGACACTGAATGTCACCTCTGCTGTCAGCGACGGCATCAGCTGTGAAGAATACTTCCAGATGAAAAGTGGCGCGGTGACCATTAAGGGTGTCGGCGACGATGGCATCCAATGTGACCTGAGCGGCGAAACCTCCACAGGCGAGACAGAGAATCACGATGACGAAGACAGCGGTAACATCTATATCGAAGGTGGTACGCTGACGGTGACTACAACGGCGGCTGGCGCGAAGTGCATCAAGGCCGACAGCACTGTGGTGATTACCGATGGAACGCTTACGCTGAATGCCAGTGGCGCCGTAGATACCAGCGACAGCACAGATCCCTCCTACGTAGCAGCCATCAAAGCCGGAAAGGTGGTCATCAATGGCGGCAGCATCACAGCAACTATCAAAGGTTCAGCTGGACGAGGTATCACAGCCTATGACATTGTTACCAATGGCGGCACGCTCGCCATTACCAATAGCGCCGGTGTTGTCTCCGTGAATAGTGACTATAAGGGCGCCAAGGGCCTGAAAGGCTTGAACATCGCCCTCAACGCAGGCACTATCACCATCACGATGAGTGGTGCAGGCGGCAAAGGCATCAAGGCTGGTGACGGCACAAAGTCCACCAGTGGAAGTGGCGGCGGAATGCTCTTTGGCCCTGGCGGTGGAGGTCCTGGCGGCGGTGGAGGTCCTGGCGGAGGCGGTGGCCCTGGCGGTGGCGGCGGAATGGGTGGTGGCTCCACGTGGACCAATATCCGAGGTTCCTATACACAAGGCCTTGCTGACGGTACTGGACCGACGCTCAAAGTTACAACTTCCGGCAGCTACTCCAATGCTTCACCAAAGGCTATCAAAGCGATCTGCGCAGTGACTATCTATGGCGGAACGACAGAGATCTACACCAGCACGAACAAGGCTGAGGGATTGGAATCGAAGAGTAGCATTACCATTGCCGGCGGCCAGCACTATCTGAAATGCTATGATGACTGCATGAGCTGCGCTGGCAAGATTACATTCGACGGCGGCGTCACAGTAGCTTATAGCACAGGCAACGACTGCATCGACAGCAATGCGGGAACCACAGGCGCTATCACCATCGGCAACGGTTCCGTGCTGGCATACATGACCAAAGGCGACCCCGACGAAGCCTTCGACTGTGACAACAACAACTACATCCAGATAACAGGAACAGGTATCGCTATAGGTGCAGGCGGTAAGCAAAGTAGCGCTTCCGGCACAATATCAGGCGCTAAACAAGGCTACTCATTTCCTGGCACAGTCAGCTTCAAGGCAAATGTCTATAATACTTTGGCTGAAGAATCTAGCACTAATGAACCTAAGAATCTTGTGACATTCCAGTTACCTGTTGCTATTAACAGTACATGCACCTTCATCACTGCAACAGGAATGAAGAGTGGGTCAAAGTACACCATTAAGTCATCCGACACTGCTCCCACCGATGCCACTACTGCTTGGCACGGCCTTTATCTGGGCAGTTCTGCAACGGGCTCAACGAGCGTCACCAGTTTCACAGCGAAATAAGGAAAACATACTATTTACCATTTTCTTACGTTATTATATATGACAAGGAACTACTGGATGAAGCAGTCACGGTTGGAAAACCTAATATACTTGGCAGTGTGGAGTTTGCTCTTTGCAGCTCCGCTGCTAAGCTTATATGTTCGGATGGTCAGCGACCCGAGCATCACGTTCAACTGGACGGAGGTGTTCATTGTATGGCTGCATTTCCTGCCGTTCCTACTGCTTTTCCTTGTCCATAATTACCTCTTGGCCCCTGTATTGGTGCATGGGCATAAGCGCATCGCATATTTCTCCATCGTGGCAGCCATCACTATTGCGTTCACTGTATATCAATGTAGCAACAGGCCCGTGAGACCATTAGGACATTACCAAAAGCCCCTTATGGAGAACGCCTTCAAACACAACAGGCCGCCTCATGATTGCCATAATAAGCCCAAGAATCGTCCCCCTCGCAGAGACGGGAAAAGACCAGCTGATGCTCCGCCACCTATCATTGGCGAACGTGACATTCTGGCTGTCGTGATGTTGATCTTGATGTTCGGTGCCAATCTAGGCATCAAGGGCTATTTCCGTGGTCGTGATGATCGGAAGCGTTTGGCAGAGCTGGAGCGTGAGAATCTGGAGCAGCAGTTGGAGTATCTGCGTTATCAAATCAATCCGCACTTCTTCATGAACACGCTCAACAATATCCATGCGCTCGTCGATATCAACCCGGAGCAGGCAAAGAACACCATTCTGGAACTGTCAAAGATGATGCGCTACGTGCTCTACGAGGGCAACAAGCAGTGTGTTCATCTTTATAATGAGATGGATTTCATTCGTCATTATGTCGCACTGATGCAGTTGCGCTATACGGAGAAGGTGAAGATTACACTCGATTTGCCAGAAACTGTTCCCGACCGTCAGGTTCCGCCACTCATTCTCATCACGTTTATTGAGAATGCCTTCAAGCACGGCATCAGCTATCAGCGTGAATCCTTCATCAATGTCAAGGTAACGATAGACTCCCATCATCTTTTGTTCACCTGTTGTAATTCCAAGGCTGAGAAGCCCAACCAAGAGAAGGGCGGTGTAGGGCTTGCTAATGTCCGCAAGCGTCTCAATCTACTCTACGCCCACAGCTACACGCTGAAGATTCAGGATGATGCAGAAATCTATAATGTTGAACTAGAAATCCCACTGACATGATACGTTGCATGGCCATTGACGATGAGCCCCTTGCGCTCCAACAGATTGTAGCCTATATCAGCAAAGTCCCGTTCCTGGAACTTGCGGCTCAATGTCAGAGCGCATTGGAAGCCCGTGCGTTTTTGGAACATGATACCGTGGATGCCATCTTCTGCGACATCAATATGCCGGACTTGAACGGCATGGATTTCGTGAAATCGCTTACCGTTCCGCCCCTCATCGTCTTCACCACAGCTTACTCTGAGTACGCTGTCGAGGGCTTTCGCGTAAATGCCGTAGATTATCTGCTGAAACCTTTTGGTCTGCAGGACTTTCAACGGGCAGCACAGCGCTTGCAAGAGAGAATGGAGGGCACCCGCATCACGGAAGATAATTCAATGCCGCAGGCTGAGACACTCTTCCTGAAGACAGACCACAAGATTGTCAATGTGAACATCCCAGATATTCGCTATGTCGAGGCGATGAGCGAATACCTGAAGGTGTGGATCGATAGTCAGCCAAAGCCTATCATCACTCTCCTATCAATGAAGAAAATAGAAGAGAGGCTACCCAGCTATTTTATGCGCATACACCGTTCCTATATCATTAATCTCAAAAAGATTCAAGAAGTCAACAAGAATCGCGTCATCATAGATGCAAATACTTATCTTCCCATAGGCGACCTGTATAAAGACGCATTTCAGTCTTATCTCAACACAAAATTCTTAAGTCGCTGAAAAGTATTATTGCTCGAACTCGAGGATGAATTTGTCCTGAGGATAACCCTCACGGTGCAAGGCTTTGTACTTCTTCATCAGTCCAAGCAGTTCCTGCCACGTACCGTCTGTCTTCGACACTTCCTTATGTCTCATGCATTGTAGGTAGAGGGGCTGCATTCTGACACGATTTACCCGTTCACGAATCTCATCGGACTCAGCTACGTTGCGCGCTTCCTCAAGTATAGTGAAAGCTTTCTGAATGAAGTCATCGCTATAGATCTCATGTTTTTCTGTGATGTAGATACCAAAGTGCACATCGGGCTTCACCAACGATTGGCAGAGACGGTAATAGTCCATGATACGTGGTGCGGCCTTTCCATAGTAGCCGTTGATAAAAATGCTGACCAGCGAATCCACATTCTGCTCGGGATTCCATAGAAGTTGGTTCACCGTCCACGCTTTCATTTCGTCGAACTCAGCACCTTCCGACTGGTACTGTGCCTCCTCAAAGACGCCGATAGCCTTGTTCTGGCCAAAAACACAGATATTGGGTCCCAGTACTTGGAAATTAGGCCAAGGAGCCATGTACTGGGCATAATCAACAATATAATCCCAGATGAAGAGGTGGGGGGCTATGTCAGCCCAACCTTTCAGGTCACGCATAAAAGACTCGTTCTGAGGACATCCAGCATCCAGCGGGTGAGCGAAGCAACACTCGATACTACACAAGCGGATGACAACATTCTCATGCGGCTTGATTCCCGTAGGCGGTTGTCGCGAGTACTGATAGGCAAAGGTGCCAATATACTTGTCGGGAAACTCGTCTTTGATAGCGTCAGCCACTTGATTGACAAACCACAAGATGATACCAGAATGGCCGCCGTACTGTGCCTCAATGGCCGCACACTTCTCACATTCACAGAAGCGAAAATTATCGTTCTGTGAAAGGCTGTAGATACGGTAATTGGGTTCCTCACGCATACGCTGCATCAAACGCGTCTTGCAAATCTCCAACACATCAGGATTAGAGAGGCAGAGCTGTCCGTAGCCATCGTAGCGTTTACCGTCACGCTGACAGAAATACTCGGGGTGCGTTGCATAAAACTCTTTGACAGGAACAAGCCATTCCATGGTGTGAGCACCATAGTAAGCCTCAATGTTACCATAATCGTTAATCACAGGGTACCACTTGGTATTCTCGCGAGTATGAGCACTCCATTCTGGCACATCCTTAGCCACAAAGTAGTTGCTGTAGCGATAGCCGATGAAAGGACGCTCTGTATGGTTCAGACGGGGTAATTTCCATTTCACGAGTTTGGGTACTACTGTACACTTGGGCGTGAGCCAGTGGATACCCAATTCCCGCTCCAAGAAGGTGAAGACGCTGTACATCGTACCACGACCTGCGCCGCCCCAGATGAGCAGGTCGTGCCCGACAGTACGGTAAGTGATGCTCTCGTCGCCCTTTTGTGGCTGAGATGCTCCAGTCAGAGCTGCTACACGCTCGTTAAAGCCCACATAAATGTGGCGTCCTCGAGCCGTCAGGTCTGAAGTGATGGGCAACACTACCCCACTCACCTGCTGAATGTACTGCTGCAACTCACGTGCTGCGGTCTGTTCAGAAGTCGACGCTTCAGCAGAGATAACAATCTGATAGTCGCTTTTGCCATTACGGAACAGCCAGTCGGCAGGCTGAGCATTCACTGTCATGAGTAACAACGCAACAAACAAGGCTCGCTTTTTCATAGCTCTTAGCTCTAAATACTTTTGTGTTAGTTTCTTGGTTCTTGTTTCCATCATTACAGGTTCTTTATGTTAATATTCAATCTCTTTTAACTGAAAAACATGATTTAAATACATAGCGATGAAGTCTTTATCCTCTCATCTATCTACTCACTATAATTATGGTCTATCAAAACACTTACTTCTTCCTCGGGAACAAGTGCTTTTATCTCAGTCGTCAACTGAGAAGAAAGAGCGGCTTCGTCGTGGACAGAGATATCGGGCACCACATCAACGGAGATACGGTGTTCCTTCTCAAAATAGAAGAAGCCATGGACCTGAACAATTTCCTTGTGTTTAGCCAGCGTCTGCATCACCTTACTTTGCAAATCAGCTCGGCGATTCTCCCCCGTGGCAACAGCATAGATACCGACAGTCATAATAATGCCATGACGAATGAACATCAGTTCTGAGATGCGACGCGTCAATCCGTGAATCTCATAGGCATTCATTGTATCATAGACATTGATATGCAGCGATCCGATCATCACATCTGGACCATAGTTATGCAGAATGATATCATAGACGCCGTGAACGCCTTCTAAGGCCATCACCTCCTGTTTTATTTCGCGCACCAAATCTGTGGACACACGTGCTCCAAGCAATTCGTTGACGGGCGAGGTCAGCATTTCAAAACCAGCTTTGATAATGACTGCCGAAATAAGAGCTCCGAGGATGCCGTCAAGCGAAATCTGCCATAAAAGCATGATGCCAGCCGATATCAATGTTGCCAGTGTAATGACGGCATCAAAAAAGGCATCTGAACCAGACGCTATCAGCGCATCGCTCTTCAGCTGTTCGCCCTGACGCTTCACGAACTGCCCAAGCACCAGTTTGACGACAATGGCCACCACAATAACCACGAGCGTCACACTGGTATATTCAGGCTCTGTCGGCTCGAATATCTTCTTCACCGATTCTATCAGCGAGGTAACACCTGCCGACAGAACGATGACGGCGATAATGATGGCACTGAAATACTCAACACGTCCAAAGCCAAAAGGATGCTTACGATCAGCAGGACGCTGAGAAAGTTTCGTACCAATAATGGTAATGACGCTTGATAGGGCATCACTCAGGTTATTCACTGCATCCATCACAATAGCCACAGAACTGGCCAGTATACCTACGACGGCCTTGAACGCAGCTAACAACACATTAGCGACAATGCCGATGATGCTAGTACGGATAATCCTTTGGGAACGATTCATTTTCTTCTTATATTAAGATTTGCATAAATTTGATGCAAAGTTACAAATAATGATACAAATCGGAATAAAAAAATGGAAATACTTTGGTACTTCACTCACTAAATCGTACCTTCGCAGGCGAAAACGCTATAATACAATAGATTAACACAATAGAACAATGAAAAATCTGAAACTTATGTTAGGACTTGCTGCTGCAACGATGACTGCTATGTCGTGCGGCTCCAACGAAAAGGCACAGAAGGTGCTGGTGCTCTATTATTCACAGACCTCAAACACGAAGACGGTTGCTGAGGAAATCGCTACGCGTTTGGGTGCTGACACTGAGGAAATTGTGGCTGTGGCGCCTTACGATGGCGACTTCCAGGCTACCATCGGTCGCTGTATGCAAGAGCGCGAACAGGGCATTACGCCTGAGATTCAGCCCGTTCAGGCCGACCTGTCTCAGTACGATGTCATCTTCCTGGGTTATCCGATTTGGTTCGGCACCTTCGCTCCGCCCGTTGCTACTTTCTTGAACCAAGCCGACTTGAGCGGCAAGAAAGTGGTGCCGTTCTGCACCTTCGGTAGCGGCGGTTTGGAATCGAGCATCAAAGATTTGGCCGAGAAGCAGCCGCAGGCAAAGCTTCTCCCTGGGTATGGTGTTCGTGCTGCCCGCATGGCTGCTGTTCCGCAAGAGGTAGATCAGTTCCTGAAGGCTGGCGATTTCTTAGAAGGTGACTATTTCCAGCCAGAAGAGTTTCCTGAGCAGCACCCCGTCAGCGAGGAGGAAGCTGCTATCTTTGATGCCGCCGTCGGCGATTACCCGATGATACACGCGCAGGCTAAAGCTGTGGCTTCACGTAATCTCCAGAACGGAATAGAATACCTGTTCACCGCTGCCGACCTGCCTCGTGAGGAGAATGCCAAGATGCCTCTTGCGAGCGAAATAAAGGTCTACGTGACGCTAGTCGAAGGTGAAGCGCCTGTTTTCACACGTGTAGTGAGATAAATCAAGTGCCATTCATCACAAAACGTTACAGTTTATCCCAGATTTTTGGGTAAATTAAGGAGAAGGAGTATCTTTGCGGTCGAAAAGAACCCCATAATATTATCCAACAGTGAAAACATTACATTTTTTTGGCGCTGTGGCGCTACTGAGTACATTCTCTCTCTTGTCTGCACAGGCAGAAGAGGAGAAGGCGTATTGGACTTTGAATCAGGAGGGCGGCATCACTTGGACGAACGACGGACGGGGGCATACGGACCACATTGAAATGGCAGGCCAACAAATGGCGGTGATCTTACATTATGGCATCACACCTGAAGGTCGCTTCACATGTGAGCGTCATCTCGTCTTCCCTATGCTTCGAACCATCCCCAACGATACGCACGCCAGTTTCATCCGTTATGTCAACTGGGACCCACTACAGAGTGTGCTGATCGGGCAAAGCCGACTCATAGACCGTAAAGAGCAAGTAACAAGCATCTCACTGAAAGGTTTAATGGTGGTAAAGAGTCGTTTTGGGAGCATCGCTGTCAAGCGTACACTGAGTCCTTCACCCACGTTGCCAGCGATGGTAGAGGAATATGAACTGAAGAACCTTGGAGACAGAGCTGTTACAATCAGCATAGAACCCACAGAGCATCGCATGACAAGTGATGCAGCAAAAGGTGTAGATGGAGCATACGTAGTGGAAGAGCGACTCTACGAAACTGGTTCCTTCCAGCTGGAGCCTCAACAAAGCCGAACCTTCTCGGCTGTCCTCAGCGCCCGCCGTGAGAGCGAACAGCCGCTGGCGTGTGATGTTTCAAAAGAAATCGCTGCCCGTCGTGCATTGGTGGAACAGTGGCAAGAGAACTTGGTTCTGGAAACACCCGACAGTGTGATGAACCGCATGTTTGCTTTTTCCAAAATTCGTGCTTGCGAGAGTATCTATGAAACTAAAAACGGCCCGATGCACGGTCCTGGCGGAGAGCGTTACTACGCTGCCATCTGGGCCAATGATCAGGCCGAATATGCCAACCCATTCTTCCCCTTTATCGGCGATGCTTACGCCAATGCTTCAGCCATGAACTCATGGAAGATGTTTGCCGCTTGGATGAATGATGAGTGGAAGCCCATTCCCAGCAGTATCATTGCTGAAGGAACGGACTACTGGAACGGAGCCGGCGACAGAGGTGATGCCGCGATGATTGCCTATGGTGCCTCTCGCTATGCGTTGGCTCGTGGTGATCACGCTGAGGCTGAACGCCTGTGGCCCCTGATACAATGGACTTTAGAGTATTGTCGTCGGCAGCTGAACGATGCCGGTGTGGTCCACTCTGACCGCGATGAATTGGAAGGCCGTTTCCCCTCGGGCGACGCTAACCTCTGCACCTCTTCATTATATTATGACGCCCTGCTGTCAGCTGCCTGTCTGGCTCGCGACCTGAAACAACCCGCCGCTGTGGCGAAGCGTTATGAACAGCAGGCTCGCGACCTGCGCAAAGCAATAGATCTGTTCTTCCACGCTGAGGTGGAGGGCTTCGACACCTATCGCTACTATGAAGGTAACACGGTGCTTCGCTCCTGGATTTGTATTCCGTTGACGATGGGCATCTTCGAACGCGCCAAAGGCACTATCGATGCGCTCTATTCGCCCCGCCTGTGGACGAAAGATGGAATGCTCACGCAGGCCGGCAGTGAGACCTTTTGGGACCGCTCCACGCTCTATGCCCTACGTGGCGCCCTCATGGCTGGCGACACCGAACGAACACTTGGCTTCCTGCAATATTACTCCCGCACTCGTCTCTTGGGCAGTCATGTGCCCTACGCCATCGAGGCGTGGCCCGAAGGCAACCAGCGCCACCTCTCAGCTGAGAGCGCGCTCTATGCCCGTATCATCACAGAAGGTTTGTTCGGCATCCGCCCCACTGGCCTTCGAAGCTTTACCGTCTCACCCCGCCTGCCCGAAGCTTGGCCGGAGATGACGCTGCGGCACATACGCATCTGCGGCGGTGACTTTGACCTCCGCGTCTATCGCGACAGCAAACAGCAAGTGCGTGTGCAGCTGATTCAGGAAGGTAAAGTGGTGAAAGAGGGACGTTGCACATCAACGACGACACCTGCCCCACGGCAGTCAGCGCCCATCGGCGGGTTCTCCTTCAAGATTTCCAAGTGAATGGCTGAGGCTGTTGGAAAACGTGAAAAAAGGGCGCAACAGATGCGGCCTGCCACATGTTCCAATAGTTTTGAAGGTATCGCCATTTCCGCTTTCACCACCTCATACACTTCGGCATAGGAAATGGTTCCTTCCAGCTCGTCGGTCTCCATTGCTCGCGAGAAATCCGTGTCTATAGAGAGGTTGAGAATAAAATAAGCACCCACGGCGCGCTCCTGAGGGAGTACGCCGTGGGCGGCAAAGAGACGAAGGTCTTCGATCTTTACTTGGTGGCTCCGCAGTTCGTACAGACCAGACATCCGTCCTGATAAACAAGGGTTTCCTGACCGCAGTTGGGGCACACCATTGTGGTGTCCTCGGAGCCGTCAGAGGTATATTTCTTCAATGCGCGTTCAACACCGTTCTTCCAGGTGTTGATGCTCTCGCTGTTGAGCTGGAGTTGGTCCACGAGACGAATCACGTGGTCCAAAGGCATCCGGTAGCGGAGTACGCCGGAGATGAGCTTCGCGTAATTCCAATATTCGGGATTGAACTTCTCGGACAGACCCTCGACCGTTGTCTTATAGCCGCGTTTGTTCTCAAACTGGAAGTCGTAGCGTTTGGTGCCGTCGGGGTTCAGTTGCTTGAGAATACGGCCCTTGGTGACGCTCTTGGGCAGAAGAATACCTTCTTCGTCGTCCTGCAAACCCGTGAATATCTCGTAGGGATAACCGTTCAGGAGTCCCACGAAAGCCACCCATTTCTCTTTGTTGTTCTGGAAACGAACCACGTCGCAGTCCAACACGTCGGGCCGTTTCTCTACTACCTCTGGTACTCGGCTTTCCGAAGTCGTTTCCTTCAGGTAGTCACTTGCGAGTTCTGAGCCGTCATCATTGATGCCTGTTTTCTTTTGAATCAATGCACTCAATTCCCGCTCTAAGTCAAGAATGTCAAAGAGTTCCTGTGGTGTAGCAGGTTTCTTGAACTTCTGTTCGAGGCGTGTCATCCTACTGAGCAGACGCCGATGCACATCTGTCGGCGTTTTCTCGCAGAGCTGTCCTTGAGCATTTTTCATGGCATACTTGTCCACCCACAAACGGGCGGCTTGTTCGTCGCCTCCGAAATACGTGATAGAAGCGGTAAGGGCTTCGTCGTAAGAATAAGTCTGTTCCACGATTGGCTAAAAATATTGAAAACTTTTTGCGCTGCAAAGCTACTAAACTTTTCCTGTTCGGACAACAAATCCTGTAAATAATCAAGGATTAAGCCAGATATTTCCTATATTTTTCGTACCTTTGCGGCCGAATTTGCAGAAACGAGTATTTTATATCTATGAATCATATTCTTACACGCCGCTCTATTCGTCAGTATAGTGGTCGCGACATTGAACCCAAGTTGCTTGACCGTTTGCTCACCGAAGCTGCCCGTACACAAACGATGGGCAATCTCCAATTATACAGTGTCGTTGTCACCCGTTCTGTTGAGGGGAAGGCAGCCCTGGCTCCCGCTCATTTCAACCAACCGATGGTCACACAGGCTCCTGTGGTGCTGACCATCTGTGCCGACTTCCGTCGCACCAGCACGTGGGCCAAGTGCCGCAAGGCAGAGCCCGGTTACGACAACCTACTGAGCTTCATGAATGCGGCCACAGATGCGCTGCTGTTCACGCAGACGTTCTGTAATCTGGCCGAGGAAGAAGGCTTAGGACTTTGCTACCTGGGCACTACCATCTATATGCCGCAGCCCATCATTGATGCGCTGAAACTGCCGAAACTCGTTTTCCCCGTTGCGACGCTCACCGTGGGCTGGCCAGCTGAAGAGCCTCCGCTCTCAGACCGTCTGCCGCTGGAAAGCTTTGTTCACAACGAGGAATACCACGACCCGACGCCTGCCGACATAGACCGTTTCTATACCGCCAAAGAGGCACTTCCTGAGAACCAGGAGTTTGTGCGAATCAACAAGAAAGAGACCCTTGCGCAGATCTTCACCGATATCCGCTATCCCAAGAAAGATAATGAACTGATGTCCCGCAGTTTCTACGAGACCTTACGCAAACAGGGATTTGTGAAATAGGGGAAAATTAAAGCAATAAGATAACGATACCTTATTGCTTAATCAGGGTTTCCAACTCCTCCAAGCGGGTGCGGAAATCTACATCAGAGGACAGACGCTGGGCGATGCTCTGACAGGAGTGTACGACGGTAGCGTGATTGCGACGCCCGATGTACATTCCTATTTTTGTAGTGCTGAGCGTGGTGTGCTTTTGTGCCATATACATGGCTACCTGTCGGCCCAGCACGATATTGGCCTTACGGCTTTGTGAGAGCACATCGTCGCGGTCGAGCTGGAAGTAGCGACAAGTCTGGTCGAGAATAGAATCCAGAGTGACTTCCTTGCGCTGTGTAGCCATACCTATGGTACGGCTAATGACACGCTCGGCCATCTCTACGTCGATATCGCAGTTATGCACGACGCTATACACCATCAAGGAGTTCACGACACCTTCCAGGTCGCGGATGCTCTGGTCAGTGTGCACAGCGATGAAGTCAATCACCGGCTCAGAGATGCGCAGACCGTCCCTGCGGATTTTCATGCGAAGGATGTCGCGACGCAGATCTACGCCCGGACGTTCCAGTTCTGCCAAGAGGCCCCACTTGAAACGTGTCAACAACCGTTCTTCCATGCCTTGCAACGCCATTGGTGGACGATCACTTGTAAGAATGAGCTGACGACCGTTTTGGTGAAGGTGGTTGAAGATGTGAAAGAAAGCCAACTGCGTCTTCTGCAGAGCAGCAAACTCTTGGATATCATCAATGATTAATACATCAATGCTTTGGTAGAATGCAATGAAGTCATTGACCGTGTTTTGGCGCACACTGTCCGTGTATTGTACTTGGAACAGATGAGCCGAGACATAAAGGACACGTTTTTCAGGATGCAGCTCTTTCAGGCGCAGACCAATGGCGTTGACTAAGTGGGTCTTTCCCACGCCTGAACCGCCGTAGATGAACAACGGATTGAAAGTGGATTGCTTAGGGTTCTTTGCAATCGCCAATCCCACTGTGCGCGGCAGTTTGTTCGCGTCGCCCTCTACGAAGGTGTCAAAGGTGTAGTTGGGGTTCAGCTGTGAATCCAACTGCTGCAGGGGCTGCGGCGCACGGTTCACATCCGTCTTTCGAAAAGACTCCGGCATCACCGGCTGCGGCGTAGCCTCCAGATCAACGGAGATGTTGTTGGTGGCATCGGTAGTCACCTTATATATCAGCCGCACGCCCTCGCCATACGTGCGCAGGAGCACCGCACGAAGGAGTTTTACGAAATGCGCCTCGATATACTCATACACAAAAGGACTGGGCACACACAACGTCAACTCACGCTGCTCATTGTCAAAATGGGCAGAATGAATTGGGGCAAACCAAGTGTTGAACTGCTGTTCCGGAAGGTTGTTTTGAAGCAACTTCAGGCAAGCAGTCCACCTTGCGTCTATGATGGGTTGATTGGCCTTCATTCTTTTGGTAAATATATATGCTAATCGCAAAGGGCGAAATGCGGTGCAAAATTACAAACATTTTTCAAAAGCGCAAAATGAACTTATCAATAAAGCAATCGGAAATAGACCCATAAATGACGCTTTTTCAGCACCTTGGAAATATGCTCTTAAAATTATGTTCGCTAGCCTCTTGCAAACCATAAACCCATTGATAATAAAGAAGATGGAGAGAAGCCTATTTCTTCTCTCCATCTTGTTTCGAAATATAATAAATTACATAAAAATGAATCGCTTATGCGCCTCTTAATACAGCTTCCTTACAACGACTTATTTATTTAAAAAAATTCTTTATATCACACTTTTTTGATATATTCAGACTTACTTATCTTTTTTTCCAAAAACAGAGAAATGGACGTACCGTTTTGGGTGGGCTTTCAGGTCTTCAACCAACTGTGCGGCACCCGTTGCCGTGCGGTTCAGTTGTCCGTAAAGTGAGGTGTCGTTGAGCAGCAGCCCGATGTTGTTGTCTGGTGAGTTCAGTCGCTCTGTCATCTGCTGCACGCCAGACATCGTTCCGTCCACTTTGGCCATCGTTCCCTCAATATCCAGTCTGTTGAGCTTGTCTGTCAGCTGTACAGCGTTCTCGCCGGCCTTGTTGAGGGTCTGTGTCATCTGCGGTACCTCTTTCTCCAGCAGGACGTTCAGGTCGCGACTGCTCTGCTCCAGGTTGGCAGAAAGTGCCTCGGAGTGTTCCAGAATCTTTTTCAGGCTGGGGTCGGAGGCCAGCGCATTGAGGGTGGTCAGCAAGGTATCCACCTTAGCCATCGTCTGTTCCAGCTTGGGAATCATCTCAGCAGCCTTAGCCATCAGACCGTTGTTCTGTGCCGAGGGGATGGTGTCGCGCACTGCTAAGCGCTCTACAGGGTTGTTACCCATCAGCAGGTTCAGCGTGCAGCCGCCTAACATGGCTTCGTCCAGCACAGCTGTCGTTCCGCGAGGGATGCGCATCCCGTGTTCTACGGAGATCTCCACGATCACACCGTTTGAGGGGTGGTCGTAGTCATAATGGATATTGGAAACGATACCGACATTGTAGCCGTCAGCATAGACGGGGGCGGATTTGGCCAGCGCCTTGGCATTGCTGAAGTTGATGTAATAGATGTCCTGTGTAGTAAACAGGCTCACGCCCTGCAGGAACTTAATCGTAAAGAAGAGCAGGACAAGGGCGATCAGGCCGGTGACCCCAATTTTTACTTCACGTGATATTTTCATTTCTGATTGGCTTTATATTTCTTAATTGCTTGATATATGCTCATGGCCAGCTCGTTCACCCCTCGGGTGCTGGTCAGATAATTCTCTTCAGAGGCGGTGGTGATATAGCCGAGCTCGATGAGGCACGAGGGCATTGAAGTAGCTCTCAGTACCAGAAAGCCTGCTTGATGTACGCCTTTGTCAACACGTCCGGCACTTCGGAACTGCTGCTGAATCAGTGTAGCCAGCTTCACGCTCTGCTCCATGTTTTTATCTTGCATAAACTCGAAGATAATATACGACTCAGCACTCTTCGGGTCAAAGCCCTCGTAGCGGTTCTCATAGTCGTTCTCCAGCATGATGGCTTCATTCTCACGTTTAGCAACAGCTAAATTATCTGCAGCTCTGTGCATACCCAAGGTATATGTTTCAGAACCGACACCTTGTTTTTTATTTGGCAGCGCGTTGGTGTGTATGCTCACAAACAGGTCTGCTTTCGCCTTGTTGGCGATGTTGGCACGCTCATCGAGTTCCACGAACACGTCGGTCTTGCGGGTATAAACCACCTTCACGTCCTTCATGTTGTCTTCTACGAGCTTGCCTACAGCGAGGGCTACGGCCAGGTTGATGTTTTTCTCCTTGCCCGACTTGCCCAACGCTCCCGGGTCCTTGCCGCCGTGACCGGCATCCAGCACCAACGTAAACGTATGAGCCTCTTGCGCAGGCAACGCTCTAACTTCCATTCCCCAACACAGGGAAAGGACGATGAACAATAGTGATAAAAGTCTCTTTTCCATTATTTTCGCTGCAAAGATAGCGCAAATCATCCGATGTGCCAAATTTATTCCCTTTTTTCGTCAAATACCGAGTACACACCAACGTACAAGGGGAATCCGACGAAGGGCTTCGTAGAGCAACGGAGAGAGGGTGAAAACGGCTAATGAAAGGAGCAGATAGATAACTACTGGCGGCAGCTGAGAGTATTCATATAACACGCTACCCAGCCCCGCAATCACAAGGTAATGAACAATATACAGCCCATAGCTAGAGCGTGTCATATAGTTGGCATACTTGCTCGTATAGTCATACATTGTATTAAACCAGCCCATCAATGTCAGGCACATCAACCAACCATAAATATTATTCAGGGGACTGGCAAGGTATTCAGGCGATGTGTTATTTTGTCCGAAAGTAGTAAAGATAAGCGCAATACCTGAAATAATGGAACAAACCATCAACGGTATCCACGCTTTCTTCACCTTCTCTTGTACTCCTTCATGCGAGAAAACAAAGTAGCCTAAGAAGAAAGGTATAATGTAAAAGAAAGGCTTGTATAGATTCCAAAGACCATCTAACGACTCGGCCCTTGGGTTGAAGCACAAGGTCTGTTCACCTGCCCAAAACAGCACCCCCAGCAACACAATGGGCACAATACCAGGATTGCTGCACCAAGCCCATATCTTGTCTTTTACATCAAGTTTTCTGATGATCAGCAGTAGCAGCGAAAAGAGCCATAAGTCCTGAATGAACCACAGCGGGCCCGTGCCGCTAATCACACACATGAGATATTTCCCGATGAACGGCTGCTGCGCCATCACATCACCTGCGCCGGCCACTTGCACATTGAAATACCCAACCATCCACTGAAACACAAACAGACCGATTGTCGCCGGAACCAACAACTTACGTGTGCGAGCCTTGAACCATTCTTTGTCAGAATGCTTCTCCAGCGCATAGCGAGCGCTGATGCCCGCCAATATGAATAGTAACGGCATAAACCAAGGATATAAGATATACATCACCACATCCTGATATTGTGGCCCGTTTCCAAACCCGCCGATACCACCAAACACCCCCTTGTTGTTGTAAAAATAGATGACATGGTAGAACAGCACTAAGAGCACCGTCACCCACCGTAGATTATCTATCCAATATTTTCTCATTGCTTTTGAATTTTATATCTATTCTTGTCGCCTGTATTGAGAAATGAGATCGTGGATGCGGTCTAAGGTCTCCTCTGCCAACTGTTGTCGTGTTTGTTCTTGTGTCATTGGAGCACATTTCTGTGCGGCTAACTCTGATTCGTGCTGACGGACGAAACTGATTCCGGCACCAAAGAGGCAGATATTCCAGGACAGTTGGACAAACAGCATGAGCAACGGGATAGCTGCAAAGGATCCATAAACGGCATTATAGCTGGAGAGCCACATCTGTGAGTTGATGTAACCCCACTGCAAGCCCTGAAAGGCAGTACCTGCAATCAGACCCGGAATAAAGGTTGAGCGCCATTCAACCTCGGTGTTGGGCATCATCTTGTAGAGCAGGATAAAGGCCAGCACAGCCAAAGCGTAGGGCGAGAGTTGCACCAGAAGTTGAATGCCGTGACTCACAAACGTGAACGCCGGAAGGAAACTGCCGATACCAGAGAGGAAGATCTGCAAGCCAGAGGTAATGATGATGACAATAGGCAGCAGGAAGAAGACGCTGATGTAGTTGATGGCACTACGGTAAATATTACGCGAAGTACGCACCTGCCAGATGCGGTTGAAAGCTGTCTCGATGTTGGAGGTCAGGCTGTAGAGGGTGTAGAACAACATGACAAGGCCAACACCGATGAACACGCCGCCACGCGCCCGTTCCAAGTAGGAGTTGACGAAGTTCATAATGGTTTCTGTCATCTCCGGCGAAAAGTTGACATTGGCCTTCAACTTCTCTTCTATAAGCTGTCCAAAGCCGAAGCCACGGGCTATGGCAAATACGATAGCCAAAATGGGGACAGCACCGAGGATACTGGAGTAGGTCAATGCTGCCGCATGAGCCGACAGGTTACGATTAAGAAACAACTCCACCGACAGAATCAGCCGACGCACAGTATGCACGAAGATGCATGTGGGTAGCTGCCAACAGCTATCGTCGAAACTCCAAAGGTTTCCGTGACGGAATAAGGAAATCAATTTTTTCAGGGACATCTTTTCCGGATTGAATACAACTCGCCACGATATTTTATTGAATGGCAGTGCAAAAGTAATGTTTTTCTTCATAAGGAGTGGTCGTTTGAACGTTTTTTTATACCTTTGGAGCCGAAAACGACAAAAAGCACCAAGAGAATATGAAAAAAACACTTCTTTTCCTGTTCCTTATGCACTGGATCATGCTTCCCTTGCAGGCTGAGGATTACACGCAGTATATCAATCCGTTTATCGGTACTCAGACCGACGAGAGCGGCGCCCTGAGCGGTAGCACGTTCCCCGGACCCACGATGCCGCAGGGGATGGTGCAGTTGAGTCCTGAGACGGAGAACATGGTGACCTATGACCCCTGTTCGGGCTACGACTACAACAAGAACAAGATATATGGCTTCACACATACGCATCTGAGCGGAACGGGTTGCACGGACCTGATTGACGTGAGTCTGATGCCACTGTGCAGCGCGGTGACACCTGAACAACTGAAAGCCGCCGACTTCGGGCAGACCTACAACCACGACGCTGAGGCTGCGCGTGCAGGATATTATATGGTGATGCTTCAGGAGAGCGGGGTAAAGGTGGAGCTGTCGGCTACCACACGAACCGGCATCCATCGCTACACCTTCCCACAGGGACAGCCGCAGACGGTGGTGCTGGACCTGGACCGCGGTACTTTTCGTGGCGAAGCGTACTATTCCCGACGTCGCACCTACGACATCATCCAGAGCCAGCTGCGCATTGTAGATGACCATACTATTGAGGGTTACCGCGTCATCACGGGATGGGCCAAGTTGCGCAAGATCTATTTCCGCGCTGAGTTCTCTCGTCCGATTGCGAGCCGTCTGCTGATGGATGGCGGTCGCAATGCCGGCGGCAGCGATGTTATAAATGGCCGAACCTTGCGTGCAGCACTGACCTTCGATGCCGCTCAGAGTAACGAACTGATGGTAAAAGTGGCTATCTCACCTGTAGATAATCAAGGCGCCCGTCAGAACATGAGTGCTGAGGCTGCAAGCTGGGATTTCAATACTTACGTGCAGGCTGCCCACGACGCTTGGCAGCGTGAGCTGCAGCGCATTGACATCGAGGGCACAAAGGACCAGAAGACCATTTTCTATACAGGCCTGTACCATGTATTAATGCAACCGAACACGATGAGTGATGTGGACGGTCGTTATATGGACACAAACTACGAGATTAAGCAAATGCCTGTAGGTCATACCTATCACAGCACCTTCAGCCTGTGGGACACTTTCCGCGCCGCCCACCCGCTCTATACACTTATAGCCCCCAACGTAGCCGCTCAGTTCGTCCGTGACATGGTGTTACACCACGAGACCTACGGCTACCTGCCTATTTGGGATTTATGGGGACAGGACAACTATTGTATGATTGGTAACCACGCCATCCCTGTAATCGCCGATGCTATCATAGCCGAAATTCCTGGCATCGATGTAGAGTCTGCCTATCGTGCAATGGTGGAGAGCAGCACGCGCAGCCATCCCAACTCACCTTTTGAAGTGTGGGAACAATATGGCTATTACCCCGAGCCTTTACAGGGCATGAGTGTCAGCATCACTTTGGAACAAGCTTTCGATGACTGGTGTGTGGCGGCTGTGGCCAAGAAACTGGGTAAGCAGGAGGACTATGAGCGCTTCACCCGTCGTAGTCTGTTCTACCGTAACCTGTTCGATCCCGCTACCGGCTTCTTCCGTCCGAAGAACGAGAAGGGCGAGTGGATGCCGGGCTTTGACCCGCTGAGCTACGAGCAGTCGTGTTTCATCGAGGGTAATGCCTGGCAGTATATGTGGTTTGTTCCCCACGATCCTCAGGGTCTGATCCAGCTCTTCGGCGGCAACAAACCTTTCCTGAAGAAACTCGACGAGAACTTCTCACTCACAGCCACCAGCGGTGAGGTGAACGGCAATGCCAGCGGCTTCATCGGACAGTATGCTCACGGCAATGAGCCCAGCCACCATACCGTCTATCTCTATAACTACGCGGGCAAACCTGAGCGCACTCAGGAACTGGTAGAGCAAGTGCGTAGCGAATTCTATCGTGCCTCACCCTGCGGCTATGCCGGCAATGATGACTGCGGACAGATGTCGGCTTGGTATATTTTCTCTGCCTTAGGCTTTTATCCCTTCAATGCTGGCGCTGCCACCTACACCATCGGCACACCGCTCTACACTCGCGCGACTCTGCACTTGGCTGGCGGCAAGGACTTTGTCATTTCAGCGCCCAACAAAACAGCCTCACGCATTCATGTAAAGAGTGTGAAGCTAAATGGTAAAACGCTGAAAGATATGACGCTGACGCATCAGCAAATCATGGCTGGCGGTCAATTGGACTTTGTCATGAAATAATGAATCAACTAACTCAATAAAACAATTATGAAAGCAATGAAATTTATGTTCGGCCTGCTCCTCTGCGTAGGAATCGGCCTAATACTGACCTCCTGCAAAAAGGATGAGGATAAGAGTAGTTTGCTGGAAGGTACATGGTCTGAATCAAATGCCCTTTATTCCGTCACCCTGACACTTGACGAAGATGGAAGCTTCGACTTCAAAGTCACCATTGTTAGCGGCCAAGGAGCAACCATACCAACCAAATTCAATGGACACGGAACATACAAATATGCACAAGATATTAATTCTGAGTATGACGTGATGAAAGAAAAAGTCACGACGAATATGCATCTGGTGCTTACCTACACGTCGAAGTCAATGACTCATACTTTTGACATCATGAAACTCTCCTCTAACCAGTTGGATCTTGAAGACCGTTACGGACAGAAATTCAAGCTGACCAAGTAAGTTCTCTTTTACCATACCCGTATGAGTGTGCGACACCGTATTATCTCCCATCTTTTCGCGCTATGCAGTTTAGCTTGTAGCCCACTCGTCTTCTCAGCACCATTGGGCTTCAAGAATTACATGTCAGTAGATGGTCTGTCTGACAACCGTGTACTATGTGCTTTACGCGACAGCTATGGTTTTATGTGGCTGGGCACTGCCAATGGTTTGAACTGCTTTGACGGAAAGCATAATACGGTCTATCGCAATATGGTGGGAACTGCATCCACGTTCGACAATAACACGATCACCTCATTGTTGGAACAAGACAATAATATTTGGTTCGGCGGTTCCTTCGGTCTTTATATTCACCATCGAGAAGATAATACTTTCCGCCGTTTTGAAGTCAGCACAAAGTATGGTGTACTCATCAGTGCTACCGTTGAGAAAATGATGCGCACACAGAATGGACTTGTCTGGATCTGCACTCACGGACAAGGATTGTTCCTCTACAACACCAAGACAGGCACGCTTACACAAGACAGCCGGCACAATGGTTTCTTCTCTGACATCACGCTTGGCACTGACGGTTTGGTTTATGTTATGAGTCTTGATGGGCACTTGTTACTCTATGGACAGGATGGACACTATGAACGGCAATATGACATCCCAGGCTTTGTGACAGATAAGAACAAAACGTGCATCGAGCACGTTGGAAGCCGCATTTATCTTGGATGTGACCAAGGTCTCTTTCGTCTTAATGCTAAAGCAGGCATCATAGAACCTATCCCTTTGCCTACCGATATAGGTTTTATCCGCGCATTGTTAGCACAGGATAATCATCACCTTCTTGTAGGAACTGACCATGGACTCTTCACCTACAACTTGACAACTAATACTTTTACACGAGTTGATAACCCGCAGGCAACAACGGGCGGCCTAAGCGATGAGATGATTAATGGCTTACTCACGGATAACGAAGGTACTCTTTGGGTTCTTACGGATCGCGGCGGCGTTTGTTATCGTCCGGCCGCTCCCAATAGTCTGGCCATCATTGATGTGCCTTCACGTTCGGCATCCTCGCGCAATTTCGTCAGAGCTTTCTGTCAAACCTACGACGGTCGCCTATGGGTGGGTACCGACGACGGCCTCTTCATTCTGGATGCCGAAGGCCATTGTACCGTTCCTCCTATACTCCACCATCAAATACCTGAAGTCAGCACGCTCATCGAAGATGATAATAACCTGTGGATTGGTACGCAACATTCAGGCTTATACATTTTCAATTATCTGACAGGCGAACTCCGGCACCACACGTATTCTGACACACGTCCTTACACAATAGCTTCCAACGAAGTACACAGTCTCCTTCGCACACGTTCAGGTGACATATATGTCGGTACCAGTTGGGGCGTAAGACGCTATGAGCGCAGGTTTGATCGTTTCATGTTTTTTCGTGAGATCAGCTCTATGACTGCTATCACCGACCTTACAGAAGATTCCAATGGTAATGTTTGGGCAGGCACCGATAATCACGGACTTTTTGTTAAGTACTGCAATTCCTCTGATTTCCAAAACGTTTTTAACAATGAAAGCGATGCAAACTCGCTTCCCAGCAACGCCATCACCAGTGTCAAGGCTGACAGTTTAGGCAATATCTGGATAGCGACCAAAGGCGGTGGTTTCTGCCGTTTCCTTCCTGAGGAAGAACGTTTTGAGCGCTATGGTTCCTCTGAGACCCTCATGCAAACGGCTCAAATCAATTTCATTCAAGAAGATCGCGAGCATGCCCTGTGGTTAGGCACTGAAGGATGTTTTATCCGTATCCCTCCTGACCGTAAAGCACAAGCAGAAGCCATCTATATCACCAGTGGCAACCAACGGGAACAAAAACCTCGCAATGCCAGTCTCATGGATGCAAAAGGACATATTTATGTCGGCAACAATGGAGAAATCCTGACCTTTAACCCTCAGGTCATCACCGTAGGGGCTCCACAGATTCCCATTTACGTCACGGCCATCAACTTCCCATACGCTGCAGAAGCTGACAAAGAGTTGGACCGACTTGGGCTCAACCATCCTCTCTACGCCACCAAGGCTATTCGTCTGCCTCACACCGACAATAGTTTCTCGCTACAGTTCGCCTCGCCACGTTTCAGCGGACGAACACTCATCCATTACGAATATATGCTTCAGGGGTTTGATAAGAGTTGGGCACATGGTTCTGGCAATAGCGAGGTCAGCTATTCCAATGTACCTCCTGGAACTTATGAATTTCTGTTGCGTGAAAGTGGTTCTAATGATCCGTCTTCCTATGCTCGTCTGCACATCACCATCCTGTCTCCTTGGTACAGTACCATTTGGGCATACATCTTATACGCCCTTCTGTTAGTTGCCACTATCTTCTTTTTCACCCGTTATGCGAACCGACGTCTCCGCCGTCGTTACGAAGCACGTATGGAAGAGTATAAGTTGCTTCAGGAAAAAGAGAACTTCCAGTCGAAGATCAACTTCTTCATTAATCTTGTCCATGAGATTCGCACCCCTCTCAGCCTTATCAGCTTGCCGCTAGAGCAAATGGAAGAGGGTGAACTATCTAACGAAAACCGCAATCACGTCCATGCCATTCGTCGCAATACTAATTACCTTCTCGGCATCACCAACCAATTATTGGATTTCCAGAAAGTGGAAAATGGAAGTGACATTCATTTGAATTTGTCGCGCTGTGATGTAGGTCACCTGCTTGACGATATTTACCGGCAGTTCAAAGATCCCATGAAAGTACAAGGGCAATCGTTGCAGCTGCAGTTGCCTGACAGCCCTGTCATTTCCTCTTTGGATCAGAGCAAGATTTCCAAGGTGATGATGAACCTGTTGGGCAATGCCCTCAAATACGCTAAATCAGAGGTGATTATCCGTCTGGAACAGGAAGAAGACACCTTCAGTATCTCAGTTATTGATGATGGCCCTGGCGTTCCGGAGAGCGAACGCGAACGTATCTTCGACGTCTATTATCAGATTGCCGGCGATGTTACGGCTGCTAACCTTGGCACGGGTCTCGGGCTCTCCTACGCAAAGATGTTGGCAAAGGCACACAACGGCGACATTCATTATGAGAATGCTGTTGGCGGCGGATCCGTATTCAGACTAACTTTGCCCATTACAACAACGGTATCACATGCGACCTCGTCTGACCTCCCAATCAAGGAATGCGAAGAAACTGCAGAAGGAGAGCAGCCAGAGATTACAGAAGCTTCGCGCTCTTTCCGTATCCTACTGGTTGAGGACAACGAAGAGCTACTACGGGCAACAGGCGATGGATTACGTAAATGGTTCCATGTTATGAAAGCCCACAATGGCGTAGAGGCTTTAGATGTGCTACGTTATCACGATATTGATGTCATCGTCTCTGACGTGATGATGCCCCGCATGGATGGTAATGAACTATGCAGACAGATTAAATCCAATATCAACTACTCCCACATCCCCGTCATCCTGCTCACAGCCAAGACTACGGTGGAAGCCAAGCTCGAAGGTATGCAAAGCGGTGCTAACATCTACCTTGAGAAGCCGTTCTCCATGAAGCAGTTGCACTTGCAGATAACCAGCCTGCTGCAAATGAGACAAAGCTTCTACGAGCGGATGAGGCAATTGGACGGTACACAAGCAGCAATCAGTGTTGACAATGAGTTCGGCATGAACCAGCAGGATATTCTGTTTGTGGAGCGCCTGCAGGAACTTGTCGAAGCGAACATGCGCTATGAAGAGTTCTCCATTGACGTCCTCGCAGAAGAGATGAACATGAGTCGCAGTAGCTTCTACCGTAAGATTAAAGCACTTACAGACCTCACGCCAGTAGATTACATGAAGACCCAGCGACTCAACCGTGCGGCTCAAATGTTACGTCAAGGAGAACGAATCACAGACGTGGCAGTTCAGGTTGGCTTCACTTCCAGTTCCTATTTTGCCAAGTGCTTCCGTGCTCAATTTGGTGTTTTACCTAAAGAATATCTCACCACCCTTAAAAATCATACTTCATAGCGTCTTTTTCTCGCACCTGCATGTATCATAAATAATTATAATGCCGAGAGGGTAAGGAGCGATTCAAGAATCGACTGAATGTCGATTCAGCGCGACTGGCCGGAACTTATCTCCTAAGTGGAGGGCGGGTGCGGAACGCTGCGAAAGGACCTTTTGAACCCGGTTCGCGAACGTAAAAGAGACAGCCTTAAGGCTGTCTCTTGAAGCGGAGAGAGAGGGATTCGAACCCCCGGTACCTTGCGGTACGGCGGTTTTCAAGACCGCTGTAATCGACCACTCTACCATCTCTCCGAGTGATTTCGGGCGCAAAGGTAATAAAAAGTTTAGAGTTGAAAGTTGAAAGTTGAAAGTTTTTTTTGTTTAAGGTGATTTTTTTGATTTCCACCTTTAATTTTCACTCTTCAATCTTTCATCCTCATTTTATAAACACATTCCACGGCCCTTCTTCAGGTGGCTGTGCTTCCACAAAGACTTCCTGATGGCTAACAGGATGTTCAAAGCAGATGCTACGAGCATGAAGGCTGATGCTCCCGTCCGGATTGCTACGAGGTGCACCATATTTCAGGTCACCACGAATAGGGCAACCGATAGCAGCCAGCTGACAACGAATCTGATGGTGGCGTCCTGTGTGAAGATGCACCTCCAGCAAGTGGTAACGGTCTGTATGACCTATCACCCGATAATCCAGGACTGCCTTCTTAGCATTGGGCCTCTCGTGGTCGTAAGCATAGCTTTTGTTCTGCTTCTCATTACGAACAAGATAATGTGTCAGCGTAGCTTCGGACACCTTCGGTTCATTCTGCACCAATGCCCAGTACGTCTTCTGCACAGCGCCCGTGCGAAACATCTCATTCATTCTGGCCAGCGCCTTGCTGGTACGCGCAAAAGCTACGACACCACTCACAGGCCGGTCAAGGCGATGCACGACACCGAGGAATACGGCCCCTGGTTTGGCGTACTTCTCCTTGATATAAAGCTTCACCGTCTCGGAGAGCGGAGTGTCGCCGGTTTTATCACCTTGAACAATCTCACCTGCGCTCTTCGAGACGATGATCACGTGATTATCTTCGTAGAGAACCTGCATTACATATTCATGCCGCCGTCAACCTGAATGACCTGACCGCTGATATAGCTGGACATGTCAGAAGCGAGGAAGGTAGCGCAGTTAGCGATATCCTCGACAGTACCGCCGCGACGAAGAGGAATCTTGTTGCACCATTCCTTGCGAACGTCCTCGGGCAGAGCCTGAGTCATAGCAGTATCAATGAAACCAGGGGCAATAGCATTAGCGCGAATACCCTTCGGACCCATCTCCTGACCAATGGACTTGGCAAGTGCAATCAGACCTGCCTTGGAAGCAGCGTAGTTAGCCTGACCGGCATTACCGTGAACGCCGACAACGCTAGCCATGTTGATGATGGAGCCACCACGCTGACGCATCATGACGGGTACACAAGCATGGATAAAGTTGAATGCAGACTTCAGGTTCACAGCAATTACAGCATCCCACTGCTGTTCGGTCATGCGAAGCATCAAACCATCCTTGGTGATGCCGGCGTTGTTCACCAGAATATCGATACCACCAAAATCAGCCTTCACCTGAGCTACGAGAGCCTCGGTCTCAGCAAAATCAGCTGCATTGCTGGCATAGCTCTTGGCCTTTACACCCAGTGCAGCAATCTCAGCCTGTGTTTCCTCGTTGACAGCGAGGTCAGTGAATGCGATATTAGCGCCTTCAGCGGCGAACTTCAGGGCAATGGCCTTGCCAATGCCACGTGCTGCGCCTGTGATGAGGGCAGTTTTACCTTCTAAGAGTTTCATATCTATTGATGTTTTTATAAATGAATAATTTACAGATTATCTTATTGGTGGCTCACACATCCCCAAGGCACGTTTCAGAATCTTGGTGACGATGGGACGTGTCGCCTCAATATTCATGCCAATACCCAGACGGCCATAGATATAAGGAATCTCAAGACCCTTGGCACAAGCCTGAATAATATCGGTGTAGAGCATGAGGTCATCCACGTCAAAGATACCCGCCTGACGTCCTTCGTCGAGCGTCTTGGCAAAGATGTCATGTTCTTTCTTGTCGTACTTCTTGCGAATGCTGGCTACCTGCCAAATATTACGGAAGAATTCGGCACGCAGGTTTCCATTGCGTATCACCACTTCTTTCATCAGGCTCAAGTGAGCAAAGATAAGCTCCACCAGTTTCTCCAATGGCGGCAGTTGCTTGCGCGCCACCATCAGGAAGGTGGTAGAGATACGCATCAGTTCTCCATTAATGACGGCGGAATAGACCTCCTCTTTACTTTTAAAATAGGTATAGAGCGTCCGACGTCCTTTACCTGAAGCCTCGGCGATGTCATTCATCGTCGTATTCTCAAAGCCGTATTTCGCGAACAACTGTCTCGCTTCATCGACCAATAATTGACGTGTTTTCTGTTGAGGCATGAGCACACTATCTTATTCCGGGTGCAAAAGTAGAGGATTTGTTTGAAATGACCAAAGAAAGACGCACACTTTATTGCGCACGTGTGCAAAAAGATGTCTCCGCAGTTACTTTTTCAAGCAAATATTTGGCCATTCCCAAAAAAAAGCCTACCTTTGCAGCCGCAAATGGCAGGAGAGACTGTCAAAGATCGCGGAGTGGAGCAGTTGGTAGCTCGCCAGGCTCATAACCTGGAGGTCGTTCGTTCGAGTCGGACCTCCGCAACTAATAAAAAAGCCGCAAAGCCCATCAATAAAGGACTTGCGGCTTTTTCAGATATATAACGCAGACCTTCAACGATGGGAAAGAATTGTTCAGTTTTCGCGCTGTTAGCCATCCTCCTATTGTTTACCGCCTGTCGCGGTCATCGCCAGACTGCCACGCAAGCGGTAACAACAGATACTTTGCGTTATGCCGTCAACCTGACTTGTGAGCGCGGCGAAGGCTATTCCGTTTGGACTCTGCGTAATCCTTGGGACACCACAGCCATTTTGCATCAGTATATTTTTGTAAAGAACGATAAGTCATACCTATCTATTGCCGATAAACTACGTTCTTCACTCATCAGTCATCACTCTTCACTTATCCCTGTCCCCGTCCGTCATGCAGGCGTCGCTACGGCTGTTCACTGTGGATTGCTGGACGAACTAGGGGTCGGAGCCGCTATCGCAGGTGTCTGTGAGAAGCAATATATTGATCTGCCTGTGGTCACGGAAGGCTTAGCCACAGGACGCATTGCTGATTTTGGCAACGGAATGAATCCCAATGTCGAGCGCATCATGGATGTCGCGCCCGATGTGCTGCTGTTGACGCCCTTTGAGCATAGCGGCGGCTACGGACGTGTAGAACGGTTGGGAATTCCCATCATTGAGTGTGCCGAGTATATGGAAACATCGCCATTGGCACGTGCTGAGTGGATTCGCTTCTATGGTGAACTCTTCGGCGTGGAAGATCGTGCGGACAGCATCTTTCAGGCGGTAGAACAAAAATACCTTGCCCTCAAGGAAAAAGCGCAAAGCGCGAAGGATGCGCCAGACGATTCCGTTGTCAGGAAGCCCTCGTTACTCACCGAAATGCTCTATGGCGGACAGTGGTTTGTGCCCTGTGGACAAAGCACAATGGGCATCATGTTCACCGATGCCGGCGCTAATTATCTCTTCCGCAACCAGGCGGGAAGCGGCAGCGTGGGCCTCGCTTTCGAGACCGTGTTGGACGAGGCGCAGGATGCCGACATATGGCTCTTGAAGTTCAACAGTGCGAAACCGCTGACCTACGCTCAGCTGGCAGCCGACTATCAGCCCTACACCCGTTTCCGAGCTTTCCGCGAGCAACGGATATGGGGCTGCGACCTGGCGCACAATCATTTCTACGAAGAGACACCCTTCCACCCTGACCGTCTGCTCCGTGACTTGCTGATCATCCTGCATCCAGAGCTGATGCCTGACGAACAGCCTCGCTACTATCACCCTTTGGCCCCATAAACGCTCACCCTTATGAAAGCTCGTATCACCCTCTCATTACTCACGCTCGCGCTGGCAGCCCTCTTCGTGGGCAACCTCTATTGGGGAGCCGTCCACATTCCCGCAGATGCTGTGACCCGCATCCTCCTCGGAGGCGAAGCAGAACGTCCCTCATGGGGCTTCATCCTGTGGGAGAACCGTCTGCCGCAGGCCATCACTGCCATACTCTCCGGTGCCGGCCTCTCCGTGGCGGGCCTGATGCTGCAAACCGCCTTTCGCAACCCGTTGGCCGGCCCCAGTATTCTCGGTATCGACAGTGGTGCAAACCTCGGTGTGGCGATCGCCATGCTGCTCTTGGGAGGCTCGCTGACGGCGGGTAATGTGTCATTGGGAGGCTTCCTGCTGGTTATCGTGGCGGCTATGCTGGGAGCATGGGCCGTGATGGCCGTCCTCATCGCGTTCTCGCGTGTCCTACGTTCCAATACGTTGTTGCTCATCACCGGTGTCATGATTGGTTACCTCACCTCCTCGGCCATCTCGCTGCTTAACTATGGGGCCACGGAAGAGGGCGTGCGCTCCTTCATGGTCTGGGGGCTGGGCAGTTTCGCTAACGTCACCGTGGACCGCCTACTTCCTTTCTGCCTGTCTATGGGCATCGGCTTGCTGCTGGCTCTGTTGTTGGTGAAGTCGCTCAATGCCTTGCTGCTAGGTGAATCCTATGCTGCCAATCTGGGCATCAACGTCTCACGCACCCGCACCTTGCTGCTTTTTACTACAGGACTGCTTACCGCTACCAGCACAGCCTTCTGTGGTCCCATTGCTTTCGTAGGGCTCGCAGTGCCTCATTTGGCACGCCTGCTCCTCACCTCCTCGGACCATCGTGCCTTGCTACCCGCAACGGCCCTCGCCGGCGCTTGCCTCACCCTGTTCTGCAATCTGATTTCCACACTACCCTCGGACACGCTCATTCCCATCAACGTCATCACGCCTATTTTGGGAGCACCTGTCGTGATTGGCGTGCTGCTCCGCATGCGGAACAGTCAGGCACTGTAAAAAGTAAAGAGAACGGCTCAAGGATTCTTGAGCCGTTCTTCATCGTTTATGATTCAAAATGCTTACTTCTATATTACCTGAGAGACTTGGTAATCGTGCCATTTGCATGACGATTGATATAGATGAGACCGGACAAAGGTGCCTGCACCTGACGACCGTCAAGCGTATAGAGAGTCATTTGCTGCTTGGATGCAGGATGCATGTTGCGGATGCCCGTTGAGCTATCCTTTACCATGACGGTATAGCTTGATACTTCAGACATATCAGCACTGATGGCCTCAATCGTGCAGTTGTAGCCATCTGTCGTTTTCGTGACATCCTTGATGACGTGAACGGACTTTCCACTGACTGCAACTTCAATATCATCTGCCACGACTTCCTGATCCAACTCAATCTCATAGCTGGTCTTTTCAGAACTGAAATTAGGTATATCTTTGCCTTTAATCTTCAGGCCAGTTACCTGGATGTTGTAGATGAATTCAATATCATCTACCAGCACTTCGTCGTTAGCGCTGCCCTGACCGGGGTCGGCATTGGTAGAGATGGTAATCAGTACTGCTTCCGGATCAACGGCATTCTCTGTGTAAACAAAGGGAAAGGAGATGCGTACCCATTTGTCATCTGTGGTAACGATCTGATTGTTTTTCGCTTTTGCAACGATATTGCTGTAGGTTTTGTCCTCTGGGTCCTGATAATATGTACCATCGGTGATGACAGCGCTGATAGTGGCGTAAGGATGTGCACTGTTAGCTTTTCCCTGTTTGAATTTCACCCATGCAACAATAGAATCCGGGCAGGAATACAAGGGGACATAATAGGGATCACCATTGCCGTCAACATCGGCCTTACTCATGTCCAGATAGGCATTATTACTGGTGTTGGCCGCAGACATGGAACCTGCGTTCATGCGGCCGGTGGTCATTGTGCCATTGGCTATAATACCTAAGATAGATGTGGCAAAAATACGTGCACTGGACTCGCCAGAGTGGGCGTCGCTGGACTTGTCGAGATGATGACCAGCCATTGAGGCCAAGGAACCTGTGGCGCTCTCGAACGAGTGCCATGCATTGGGCTCTACATATTTGCCTGATGAGGTGTGCCATGCCTCAAAGCTTGGATTCGGTAGCTGATAGCCGCCACCGATAGCCACTTGGATGACTTGTTGCAAGCTCTCCGTCATGTCGATGTCCAGATAGCAGCGCAGACGCTCTCCTTCAATCTTTCCACGCAGTATCACGTTGACAGGGGGGAGCATGCCGGCCATCCAAACTTGTATGCTTGGGTCATCGCCGTCGGTAATTGTCACTTGCTTGCTGGCAGCGAGAAGTGTGGTTGCACCGTCCTGGTAGGGCTTAATCTCTGTCAGCTCCACATTGCCTACACCCATGGGACCGGCTTCGCTCTGCAGCATGAAATTCTTCAGGGTAAGATCATACAATCCGTTGTTTTCAACAATGGTGATGACACCGGTCTGGTCTGACGACACGCCGTTTACCGTGACGGTGATGGGCACATTGTAATCCGTCGCATGGACAGCGATGGCTGTCACGGCAACAAGAAGTAGGGTAGAAATTTTTCTCATACGCTATTGGTTTGATTTCAGAAAATGATGTTATGTATTGTCATGATCATTTGATCCTGTAGAAGATGCCGATGGTTCCGTAGATGGGGTAGAGCGGCTGCTCAACCGTCTTGAAATCACTATGATGAATGCCCGTAAGGCCCCATGAGAGGTCGGCCGACAAGCCCAACCGACGATAGATGTCCCAGTTGACACCGACCATCGCTCCCACCTGATAACTACGCATATCATTACTGAAATCATAGGTGGCCCATTCACCTTCCTGACTGCCCATCACGACCTTGGAACCTGTCGGGTCATCCTTGCGTAGATAACCGTCAAAGGCATAGCCGGAGAATTCCTTGGCGAGTAGCAGCGACAAATAGGGTCCGCCTATCAGCTGCACCTTCTCGCTAATCCTATAGCTCAGTTGCAGGGGAATGGTGAGCATGCGCTGCTGCACTTTCTGGCGTACATGACCCGTGTAAAGTCCTTCCATTTCGTCAACGTCCATGGTCACTTTCATGTGATAGCCCTTGGTGGTCACTTCGCTGTCCATACCTTTCATCTCATAATAGAGGGCAGCTGTGATCCCGAATTTCTCTGATAGCGGATACATGGCATCGAATCCCACCCTGAAATCGGGCATTAGCTTAAACGATTCGATGCCGCGTATGCTGGCGGGTATGCCCATGGGCGCTGTCGCCCCTATGTTATAGCCTACGCGGGCTTTCAGTTGTATGTTATCTATGTTTATCTGTGCTGTCGCGGGAAGTGCCGTGAGCAGTGCCAGACAAAAGAGGATCAGTGATAGCTGTTTGTATCTCATTGCGCATTCTCTGTCGTTTGGTCCGTTTGAAAAGAAATCTTCACCTTGTCAATATAGAGCGTGCTGCCCACGGCACCCTCGAACGTGTCGCCCGTCTTGCTCGACGAGAAGACAAGTGCCAGATTGTAACCGCGATTAGCCAGCAAAGCGGCATCGATGGGAACGGTACCCTTGAAGATTAATTCGAACGGTTGCCACTCGCTGGCCGCTGGCAGTGATTCCACTTGCGCTGTGCGAACGATGTACGGACTTGTGAGTACGTCATCGCCGTGCAACATCATCTCATTGCCCTGGTCATCGTGATTGAGGTAGAGCACCGAATAAATGCTGGGCTCGTCAATGCGGCCAGGCACTTCTTTTGAATCTTTATCGGTAAAAACTTCGCCCGGAATGTACTTGTAGTATCCTGTCACCTTCACAGGCTCCTTGGTGTAGGGAATGCCCATTTGGGTTGTCTTCAGTGTATTCGTCAGCGCATATTTGCTGTCGAAAGCTCCTAAAAAGAGGTTTCCTGCCGCAATGGGTTTCTTGAAAGCTTTGCCCCACGAGCCTGTGGCACGAGTGGTCAACCTTACGCAATAGCCGTCAAAGCCATGCTCATCAGGCACGGTGGGATAGTCCTTCGCCTCTGCGTTGGGATTGGCAATCATGAAGCCCTCATTGCCCGATGCCCAAATGCGGTCTATCGTCCCATTATCCCCCGTGTCATACCATATATAATATTTGCCGTTTGAACTCATCTCGAAGTCTTCAAAGTCACAACTGCTGCTGGGCAGCGAAGCCTCACGGAAATCAACCTGATAGGTCCGATGCCATTGCCCATCCTCAGATGTCACAACATAGCTCACAGGCCCATTGCTGAAATCCTGTTCACTGCCGTTGGCAGGCGATATAACAGCTCCGGATGAGAGCTTGAAGTACACAGGCATGGCTGGCAACGCAGCATGATTCCGGATGGTGAATGTCAGCAGTTCTGTGCCTGAAGATACATCTCTGATTCGCATATCAGTATTCTGGAAGAAGTGTTGAGCCAGGTGATCGCCCTCAATCCATGCTTCAAGAATGTCGCATTCCGTATTTTGTGGTTCGTCTTTGATACATGATGTGAGAATCATCGTAAGTATGGCAATATAGTAGTAGTATTTCATATCATTTAAGAAGCGAAAAGCAACGAATCAGAAGTTTTACACTACAAAAGTAGCGATTTATCCTTTTCGAACAAAGAAAAGATGCAAAAATTGTGCGATTCCGACAGAAAACCGTATCTTTGCGCTGTCAAAAACGCAAAAAGCCCTTTCATGCTTGCCAAAACTTATTGTGCCACCGTTGATGGCATCACCGCCATTCCCGTCACAATCGAAGTACATACTACACCATCGGGCAAAGAAGGTCCTTCATTACACATGGTGATTGTCGGACTACCCGACAGCAGCGTCAAGGAGAGCCAAAGCCGCATAGAGGCAGCCCTTGACAACAGCGGCTATAAGCTGGCCAAGCAAGACATTACCATCAATCTCGCTCCTGGTGACATCCGCAAAGAAGGCACGGGGTTCGACCTCCCCATCGCCTTAGGTATTATGGCTGCAAACGCATTTATAAGCAATGAGCTATTATCCAAAGTGATGGTTGTCGGAGAACTTAGTCTCGATGGTAGTATCCAACCCATTCGTGGCGCCCTACCCATTGCTATCAAGGCACGCGAGATGGGCTACGACGGATTAATCGTGCCGCAGCAGAACGTGCATGAGGCTGCCGTCGTGAATAAGCTGAAAGTCTATGGTGCCACATCGTTTCAGCAAGTCATGGACTTTTTTAACGGACAAACTAACGTCCTCATCCCTACAGAGATTGATACCAGAGCCGAATTCTATGCCCATCAGAACGAATATGAACTAGATTTCGCTGACGTGAAAGGGCAAGACAATGTCAAGCGCGCCTTCGAGGTTGCAGCAGCTGGCGGTCATAACCTCATCATGGTAGGTCCTCCAGGTGCAGGTAAGAGTATGATGGCCCGCAGACTTCCCAGCATTCTGCCTCCTCTCTCTCTGGCTGAGAGTTTGGAGACCACTCAGATTCACTCTGTTGCAGGAAAGCTGAAGGGCGGAACAGGACTAATCACAGAGCGCCCCTTCCGCGCTCCTCATCACACCGTGTCACAGGTCGCCTTGGTCGGTGGCGGCGCCAATCCGCAACCAGGTGAGATTAGTCTGGCCCATAACGGGGTGCTTTTCCTGGACGAGCTTCCTGAGTTTCAGCGGGCTGCATTGGAAGTACTACGTCAGCCCCTCGAAGATCGCAAGATAACGGTATCTCGTGCCAAATACAGCATCGACTATCCTTGCAACTTCATGTTCGTAGCCTCCATGAATCCCTGCCCCTGCGGTTACTACAACCACCCCACAAAGCGCTGCCAATGCACGCCCGGACAGATTCATAAGTACATGAACAAGATTAGCGGTCCTCTACTCGACCGCATAGACATACAGATTGAAATCACCCCTCTTTCCTTCAACGACCTCAGTCGCACTGCACCCGGTGAGCCGTCGGCGGTCATCCGCGAACGTGTCATCAAGGCGCGACAGATTCAGGAAGAACGTTACCGCGAATACCCAGGAATCCACTGCAACGCCCAGATGACTACTGCCCTCATGCGGAAGTACGCCACCCCTGCACCAGAAGATATGTCTATGCTCCGCGAGGTCATCAACCGCCTGCAACTCAGCGCCAGAGCCTATGACCGCATCCTCCGTCTCGCTCGTACCATTGCCGACCTCGAAGGTGCCGTATCTATACAGACGCACCACCTCGCCGAAGCTGTCGGCTACCGCAATTTAGACAGAGAATCGTGGGGTGAGTGAAGATTATGCCTGTTCAACGTTGGTAGTTCGGGATTAATTCGTAACTTTGCAGCGATTACCAACCTCTCACATCTATGAAACGGCTATTTTTCACACTTGCGACATCATTTGTCGTCTTCGCAGCCGCACAGGCCGAAGTAAAACTTCCCGGTTGGATGACCTCCAATATGGTTCTCCAACAGCAAACAATCATGCACCTCACGGCAACAGCCAAGAAAGGAGCTACTGTCAAGATTACCACCTCTTGGGACAAACAGACTGTCAAGGCACAGGCCGACAAGCAGAGCGGCGTCTTCGCCTTCGACCTGCGCGTTCCTGCCGCCGGCGGTCCTTACACCTTGACCTTCGACGATGGCAAGAAACTGGTGCTTGACAACGTCATGGCAGGTGAAGTCTGGTTCTGCAGCGGACAATCGAATATGGAAATGCCCGTGAAAGGATGGGGCAAGGTTCAGAACTGGGAACAGGAGGTGGCCAGTGCTAACCATCCGCAGGTGCGTCTCTTCCAAGTGAAGAAAGAGGTGGCCGTTTCGCCGCAAACCGAAGTGCCTCTTGGCCACACTAACGGCTGGGCCGTCTGCTCACCCGCGATGGTCGAAGAGTTCTCTGCCGCCGCTTATTTCTTTGCCCGCGAGGTGTCACAGAAACTGGGCATCGCTGTTGGTGTTGTCAACAGTTCCTGGGGCGGCACGCCTGCTGAGAGCTGGGCCAGTCTGGAGGCCTTGCAAGGCGTCACAGGCTTTGAAACCCACGCCAAGCGTCTCTTCGAGACAGGCTTTGATAAAGAGAAAGTCAACCAACTGTATTGGGACGAGAGGGCCGAATGGATGAAAGAGGCCTATGGCAACGACCGTGGTCTGGAGGAAGGCCACATCGACAAGGCCCTGTGGGCTGCTCCCGACTTCAACGATGCCGCTTGGCAGAAGGCGGCAGAGCCCGGCGGCTGGGAAGCCACCGCTTCGCTGAAGGACTTCGACGGCATCGTTTGGATGCGCCGCACCATTGACATTCCCGCAGCCTTGGCCGGCAAAGACCTGAAGCTCAACCTCGGTCCTATCGATGACGAGGACGTCACCTATTGGAATGGTCAGCGCGTCGGAACGACCACCGGTTGGAACCGCAACCGCTCCTACACAGTCAAGGGAAATCTCGTGAAAGCCGGCCGCAACGTGATTACCGTGAGGATCTATGACACCAGCGGCAAAGGCGGCTTCTGCGGCGAAGCCAAAGACCTCAACATCACTTCCGGCAAGACCACTCTGTCTCTCGCAGGCGACTGGCGCTGGCAGAAGAGCACAGACGCAGCGACGCTGAAGGCTGCGGCTTCTCTTAAGGGCGTAGAGCCTAAGTCCCCCAACAACTCGTGGTATCCCTCCGGCCTCTACAACGCAATGGTTGCTCCCTTCCTGGAAATGCCCGTTCGCGGTTTCCTCTGGTATCAGGGTTGCTCCAACGTAGGACGAGCCGTGCAATATGAGAGTCTGTTCGAAGCCATGATTTTGGACTGGCAGACACGCTTCAACAAGAAAGCCGAAATAACGCCCTTCCCCAAGCCTGCGCCACAGAATAACCGTCGTCGCTTCATGCCTACCGCCGACTCCAAGGCGATACCTTTCTATTTCGTTCAGATTGCCAACTACCTCAGTCGCAAGGATTTGCAGCCTCAGTCGGAATGGGCAGCCATCCGCGAGGCACAGCGTAAAGCCCTGCATCTCGATGGTGTAGGAATGGCCGTGAACATCGACATTGGCATGGCCAATGACATCCACCCGAAGAACAAGCAGGAAGTGGGTCGGCGCCTCGCCTTGCTGGCCCTGAACCGCACCTATGGTCGCGAAGAAGCTTGTGCCGCACCCGACTTCTATCAGATGCGCGTTGCCGACGGCAAGGCTTACCTCACCTTCTTCCCTGTTGCAGGTAGCGATGCCTTGGCAGAAAACATGGAGATCAAAGGTTTCACCATCGCCGGTCCTGACCACCAGTGGCACGTGGCCAAGGCTTACACCGAAGGTAACGGACGATGGATGCGTCGTATTGTCGTAGAGAGTCCTGAAGTCACCCTTCCTGTAGCCGTCCGCTACGCTTGGGCTGACAATCCCGAGTGCAACCTCACTACTGTCTCCGGCCTGCCTGTTGGCCCGTTCCGTACCGACGACTGGGCTGATTTCAAGTAATTCCTATGCCCTTCCCTATCTTCCATAAAGAAACGGTGCGCATCGCGTTCGTCGGTTTAGGCGATCGTGGTCGCACCGCTCTTCGTTTGCTGCTGTCCGTTCCGGGTGTCCAAGTGACGGCGCTGAGCGACCTCCGCTCCTCCAACGTCCGGGCAGCCCTCCAGTTATTACCTTCCTACGCAACGCCTCTATGCGCTGACGGCTTCGATGCTTATAAGGCCCTGTGTCAAGCCGAAACCGTCGATCTTGTGTATATTTGCACTGACTGGACCTCTCATGTTCCCATTGCCCTTGAGGCGATGAACAGCGGCAAGGACGTGGCCATTGAGGTGCCGGCAGCAACGACGCTGGAGGACATCAACCGTATTGTCGGGACAGCGAAGCAGACGGCGCGCCAATGTTTCCTCTTGGAAAACGTCTGCTTCGAACAACAGGTCATCGATGCCATTGCTTCTATTCGCCGGGGGGACATCGGCGATATCGTTCACGCCGAAGGCTCTTACTACCACGACCTCGGTGACCGTTGGGCACCTTGGCGGCTCGACATCAACCGCCAGCAGCGCGGCGACCTCTATCCTACCCATGAGCTCGGCCCTATCTGTCAGGCGTTGGACATCGGTGGCAGCGATTACCTGCAAACGCTCGTCTGTATGGACAGCACCGCCTTTAGCGGTCCTCAAGTCTATGAAACCGTGATGCATCAGCCTGCCCCCGATTTCCAAAACGGCGACCACACCACCACACTCCTCCGTACGGCACGCGGCTGCACCATCTTGTTGAAACACGATGTGCTGACTCAACAGCCCTACGAGCGTCAGCTCACCTTCATTGGCACTCGCGGACGTATCACTCTTAACGACACTGGTCGTCCTTCCCACGAGGAGATGAGCCTCGCGATGAACCGTCGTCTCGTCGAAAGCCTGACACAAGGTGTTCCTTATGGCATCAGCCTTTATGACCTTGCCACCTGGTGCGCCGTTATCCCCCTCTCCCGCCTCAGCATTGAACGCGGTTTTTCCCCCGTTCCATTCCCCACGTTTACCATTTAGTTTTTCCGCTCATCGACCTCTCCACCCCCATCACCTACCTGCCCGGTGTAGGCCCACAAAGAGCCAAGCTGCTGGACTCGGAACTGCACATCACCACGTTCCGCGACCTGCTGTACTACTTTCCATACAAGCACATCGACCGCACGCGGCTTTACTACATTCATGAGCTGACATCAGACATGCCTTTTGTGCAGGTGAAGGGCGAGATACTGAGCTTTGAGGAGGAGGGAGTCGGGCGCAAGAAACGCCTCATCGCCCATTTCACCGATGGACAGGGCATCGTGGATCTGGTATGGTTTCAGGCCAGTACATTCAAATGGATCAAAAAAAACTATCTGATAGGGAAACAATATATTGTCTTTGGGCGGCCGGGCGTGTTCAAGGAACGGATTAATATTCCCCATCCCGACATCGATCCCGCCGATACACTCCAGTTGGGCACAATGGGGTTGCAGCCCTATTACAACACTACGGAGCGAATGAAGAAAGGCGGCCTCAACAGCCGCAGCATCGAGCGATTCACGGGCACTCTCTTCGAGAAGCTGAAGTCTCCGACGGTCGATTTCTCTGACTATCTGCCCGTTTCTCTCCGCCAACAGCTCAACCTCATCCCGCTGTGGCAGTCGCTCCACGACCTGCACTATCCCGATTCGGCCGAGGCGCTGCGACGTGCCACTTACCGCCAGAAGTTCGAGGAGCTCTTCTTTATCCAACTCGGCATTCTGCGCTACGCCCGCCAACGTCAGCAACAGGTCTTCGGCCACGTCTTCACCCGCGTCGGAGACCATTTCAATACCTTCTATCACGACTACCTGCCCTTTGAGCTCACCAACGCCCAGAAGCGCGTGATCCGCGAGATGCGGCGCGATATGGGCAGCGGCAAGCAGATGAACCGCCTGCTACAGGGCGACGTAGGCTCGGGTAAGACCCTCGTGGCGCTGATGACCATGCTCATTGCCTTAGATAACGGCTACCAAGCCTGTCTAATGGCACCCACGGAGATATTAGCTGAACAGCACTATGCCACCTTTCAGGAATTTCTGAAAGATATGCCCGTGCGGGTTGAACTGCTCACCGGCGCCGTCAAGGGCAAGAAACGGCGTGACCCAATCTTAGAAGGAACGCGCACAGGCGAGGTACATATCCTCATCGGCACTCACGCCGTGTTGGAAGATACAGTGGAGTTCAGCCGCCTCGGCCTTGTGGTCATTGATGAGCAACATCGCTTCGGTGTGGCCCAGCGCGCCCGATTATGGAAGAAAAACGAGATACCGCCCCATGTGCTCGTAATGACCGCCACTCCTATCCCCCGCACACTCGCCATGACCCTCTACGGCGACCTCGACGTCAGCGTCATCGACGAACTGCCGCCGGGCCGCAAGCCCATCGAGACACGTCATTTCTGGGAGGAGCGCACCGAGAGCCTCTATCACGGCATCCGCACCGAGATCATGAAAGGGCGGCAGGTCTATGTCGTCTATCCCCTCATCAAGGAAAGCGAGAAGATGGACATCCAAGACCTTGAGAACGGCTACGAGGAGCTCTGTCATGCCTTCCCCGACCTGAAGATCTCCAAGGTGCACGGGCAGATGAAATCGTCCGAGAAGGATGCCGAGATGGACCGCTTCGTGCGGGGCGAGACACAGATGCTCGTGGCCACCACTGTGATTGAGGTGGGCGTCAACGTGCCCAACGCCTCCGTGATGGTCATCCAGAACGCAGAGCGCTTTGGTCTGGCACAGCTGCATCAATTGCGCGGACGTGTGGGCCGTGGTGCGGAGCAAAGTTATTGCATCCTGGTCACCAAGTACCAGCTGTCACAGGACACCAAGAAACGCATCCAGATCATGTGTGAGACCAACGACGGCTTTGAGATTGCCGAAGCCGACCTGAAGTTCCGTGGCCCTGGCGACCTCGAAGGGACACAGCAAAGCGGCATGGCTTTCGACCTCCACATCGCCAATCTGGCACGCGACGGCCAGCTCGTGCAACTGGCCCGCGACACCGCCAACCATATCCTCGACGAAGACCCGGAGCAGTGCAAACCCGACTACATTCCCATGTGGACTCACCTACGTGAGCTCAATAAAAGCACCATGGATTGGAGCAACATTAGCTAACGATTATGATACTCTATTATTCCGGATGTGGCAATAGCCGTTGGGTGGCTGAAACGCTTGCCAATCAACTGCAAGAGCGATTGTTTTTTATTCCCGAATCTACCCCCAACTTAGATGTGCAGGTGGATGAATCCTTAGGCTTTGTTTTTCCTGTATATGCTTGGGCTCCGCCAAAATTGGTGCTTGATTTTGTCCAACGGATGTCGTTCCGTCAGCGTCCCTCTTATATATGGTTCGCTTGCACCTGCGGCGATGAAGGGGCGTTCACCAGACAAGTATTTAGCCGAAAGATGCGCAAAAAAGGGCTCCTGTTAGATGCCTGTTTCTGTATGCAAATGCCCGAGACATATGTCGCTTTCCCTGGTTTCGCTTTAGATACGCCTCCAAACGAACGGCGTAAGATTGAAACGGTTCGCGCAGATTTACCACGAGTAACCCAACTGATTAAGAACCGCACGCGCAATCATTATGAAATGATTTGGGGAACATTTCCTTTAATAAAGACGTATCTGTTGAGGCCACTCTTCTACCGTTTTATTATCACCGACCGTCATTTCCGCACAACAAATGTTTGCACTGGGTGTGGTCTTTGCAAGAAAGTATGCCCTTTGCATAACATCCGACTTGAAGACAAACATCCTGTTTGGCTTGGCAACTGCACGCATTGCATGAGCTGTTATCATCATTGCCCGACAAATGCTATCCAATATGGCAAGATTACGCAGGGCAAAGGACAATATTATTTTGGAAAGAAGTAATTTATTCCCAAGGTGGGACTATTTGAGTCCCAAGGTGGGATTTTTTGTATGCTTCAATCGGTGAGAATCGCAACTACATCTAATATTTAGTGAGAGAGGAACTGGAGGAGGCGGGGAAGTTGTGCTTCGGCGAGGGAGCGACCAAGGTCGTAGGTCTCGCGCATCAGGCGACGGTTATGGGAGATGCGACCTACAGGTAGAACGCGGTCGGGGCAGAGTACAAAAGTATTGCCTGCTTCTTGTTGCTGAGCGATATAACGTAGTTCGGCATTGTACATCTCATGCCGACGTTCCCAAGCAGCGATGAGACCGGGATAGCGACGCAGGTTGCGACGAATGAACCAACGATAGGACAACGGCTTCTTCTGGTAGTCGGCAGGTTGGGTTAGGACAACGACATTGCGCTCAAAGCCTTGCTGCTGAAAGTATTGAAGAGGGATGGAGTCAGCGATGCCGCCATCGATGAGCAGACGGTCGCCAATGGGCACGACCTTAGAGACAACGGGCATAGACGAAGAAGCGAGAATCCAGTCAAGCAGATCCTCACGATAGCGGTCAAAGCGCTGATAGACAGCTTCACCAGTGCAGGCGTCAGTGGTCACAAGGTGAAACTCCATAGGATTGCGGTCGAAGGCTTCGATGTCAAACGGATCAAGTTGCAGGGGAAGTGTATAGTAGGCAAAACGAGGGCCGAAGATACCACCCGTGGTGAACAGCGACCACAGGCTGCAATAGCGTGGGTCATGGGCATAGCGCAGATTGTAACGCAATACTCGTCCTACCTGCCCGCTCTTGTAGTTGCAGCCAAAGCAGGCACCTGCTGACACGCCCACCAGCCCATCGAAAGTGATGTGGTGTTCCATAAGCACGTCCATCACACCAGCCGTGAACAATCCGCGCATCGCGCCACCTTCCAGCACCAATCCAGTTTTCATTCGTTGTTGAGTTGTTGAATGGTCGGCACAAAAGTACAAATAAAAACTGAATCCTTATTTGTTTCCATCTGAGATAATACCTATTCATAATGATTTCAAGGGATGAAATAGGTATTTTCGAAGGGTTTCGGTGGCTCTTTCTTGACTTTTTGCCAAAAAAACCATATTTTTGCAAGCAAAAATAAACGAAAGCAGATGAAACTATCTGAACTGAAAACAGGCGAACGCGCTTATATCGTGAAAGTAAGCGGTCACGGTGGCTTCCGGAAACGCATCATCGAAATGGGCTTCATAAAGGGACAGCCAGTGGAGGCGCTACTCAATGCACCCCTGCAAGACCCCGTAAAATATAAATTAATGGGCTACGAAGTAAGCCTGCGCCACGATGAAGCGAGGATGATTGAAGTTGTAACTGAGGCAGAAGCGAAGTCTGAAAAGAGCAACTTGAGCGAGGACGTTGGTGAACGCGAGACCATCACGGAACACGTGCAACTCACTGACGAGCAACTGCAAGCGCTAGCCCACAGCAAGCGTAAGACGCTCTCCGTAGCTCTCATTGGCAATCCCAACTGCGGCAAGACATCGCTGTTCAACTATGCCAGCGGAGCACATGCCCGTGTGGGTAATTATTCGGGCGTCACCGTAGATGCCACAACGGCCACAGCTGAGATGGAGGGCTATACTTTCAATCTCACGGATCTGCCCGGCACCTATTCCCTCTCCTGCTACTCGCCCGAGGAACTCTATGTGCGAGAACACCTGACCACAGAACACCCCGATGTGGTCATCAATGTCATCGATGCCTCCAATCTGGAACGCAACCTCTACCTGACTACCCAGTTGGTGGATATGAATCTGAGGGTAGTTTGCGCCCTGAACATGTACGACGAGTTTGAGCGTCGTGGCGACTCTGTTAAGCTTGACACCCTCTCCACGCTGTTCGGTGTGCCGATGATTCCAACGTCGTTCAAAACGGGACGCGGCGTACAGGAACTGTTTCACACGGTCATCGAAGTGTATGAGGGCTTGAGCGCCCAAACACGACATATCCATATCAACTACGGACATGAGATAGAGGATGGTATCGCGCATATCCAGCAGTTCCTAAAGGCCGATGAACATCTACGCATTCAATTCTCCACGCGCTACTTGGCTATCAAACTCTTGGAGCATGATGCTGAGGTGATTCACTTTGTAGAGAACCATGTGGAGAGTGAACACCGCAGTGAGGATCGCAAGCGCCTCATGGCTACTCGAGACTATGCCGGAGCCCGCGTGCTCGAAGAGACAGGAGTGGATCCCGAGACGGCTATCATGGACGCCAAGTACGGTTTCATCCACGGCGCTTTGGCAGAGGCAGAGTTCCGCACTGGCACCAAGAAAGACACCTATCGCACCACCCACCGCATCGATAACCTGTTGTCGAACAAGTATTTTGGTTTCCCCATCTTCTTCCTGATTCTGTATGTGATGTTCCAGGTGACATTCACGCTGGGACAGTATCCGATGGACTGGATTGAGGCAGGCGTGGCCTGGTTGGGCGAATGGATAGGCACCTCTATGAGCGAAGGGCCGCTACGTTCGATGCTTGTCGATGGCGTGATTGGCGGTGTGGGCAGCGTGATTGTGTTCCTACCGCAAATCCTGATACTATATTTCTTTATCTCCTTCATGGAGGATTCCGGTTACATGGCTCGTGCGGCTTTCATTATGGACAAGCTGATGCATCGCATGGGTCTGCACGGCAAATCGTTTATCCCGTTGGTGATGGGTTTCGGCTGCAACGTGCCGGCTGTGATGGCTACACGCACTATAGAGAGTCGCCGCTCACGCCTGATCACGATGATGATTCTGCCGTTCATGTCATGCTCCGCGCGCTTACCTATTTATATTATGATTGTGGGCACCTTCTTTGCAGCCCAGTGGCGCAGCACCGTGCTAGTATCGCTCTATGCCATCGGCATCTTGGTGGCCGCTGTGGTGTCCCGCATCTTCTCACGTTTCATCATCAAAGGTGAGGACACGCCTTTCGTGATGGAGCTTCCGCCCTACCGCTGGCCGACAGCCAAGGCGATTGGACGCCACACATGGGAGAAGGGCAAGGAGTACCTGAAGAAGATGGGCGGTATCATCCTTGTAGCTAGTATCATCGTGTGGGCACTGAGCTACTTCGGTCCCTCCAGTACTTCCGCCGTCAACACGGCTGAAAATATGGAAACATCCTATCTCGGCCGTGCAGGTCAGGCCATCGAGCCGCTGTTTGCGCCTCAGGGCTTCAACTGGAAATTGGATGTGAGTCTGATATGCGGCGTGGGTGCCAAAGAGATTGTAGCCAGTACAATGGGTGTTCTCTACGCTGGCGACGACAGCTTCGGCGATGATGATTCGTTCAGCGAAGACAATGCCAAATACACCCGCCTGCGACAGCTGATGACGGCTGACGATGTCACACCCCTCATTGCCTTCGCCTATCTCCTGTTCATCCTTCTCTACTTCCCTTGTTTGGCCACTATCGTAGCCATCAAGAACGAAACGAGCTCATGGCGCTGGGCCATAATAGCCGCCTTATATACCACATGTTTAGCATGGGTTGTATCAGCGCTGGTAGTGCAGATTGGACAATTGTTCTAAATATGCAGCAAATCATTGTCATCCTCATCCTCTGCGCTTGTGCCGCCTATACCGCACGAAGGCTATGGAAGCGGTTTCACGCTCCCAAGGAGAATCCGTATTGTGCAGGGTGTCCGTTGAAAGAGGATTGCAAGGAACATTGCAAGCAGAGTCAGAAGCATGAATGCTGTTGCGGATGAGCACATACTGGTATCAGTTGACAACAGCTTTTAGCTGAGAGGTGGCACGAATGATCATGTCTTGAGTGCCGCTGCCATCGGTGACATACTTCACCACCATTTCTGCATAATTGACAGCGTCTCTGAGCCCAGAAGTGCTTTTCTGCATCCTTGCCTTGGCCAACAACGTCTGCAGCTCCTCCAAATCTTCTGGTTCAGCGAGATTTCCGGGTCGCATAAGTGTAAGCGTGACTCGAAGATCCTTGCTCTTTTGTTGGGCTTGTTCCACCATGCGAGCATAGCCATGTGGAGCCCACGGAGCATACTCCGGGACTTTCACGGGCATCGCCATCCACGCTTCCTGCTCCTGTTGGCGTGTCTTGGCCAACTGAAGGGCTTCGTGTAAGGAGATTTCCTCTGAGGATTCGTCCTCTGCTGTAGCAAAGGGGAAATAATGAGTGACATGGCGGTCGGCAGCATAGTCGGGCAATTCGTTTCCCGTGCTGTCTGTGCATAGTACAAGAGGCCCTTTCATCCATGCGCCATACCAAGCGCCATCCACGATGTCAGGACCGAAGTCGATATGGCGGGTAAAGGGCATCGTTATTTCCACCACATCTTCCTTTTTCCAACGGCGAACAGGCAAGGTCACGTAGCTGCAAGGCTGGTAGCGGGCTGCGATGCTCGTGCCGTTAACCTTAATGTCAAAACCTTCGGTAGCCCAATAAGGCACGCGCAACTTCAGTGCGAAAGGTTTCCTGGATTCCGGGAAACGGATAACAGAACGTTCGGCAGGCCATTCACACTCCTGTACGATGGTCACTTTGTGCGTATCCCATTGTGCTACCGTAGGTAGGTAAAGGCCAACCCACAAAGTATCGCCACCCACGAAATAAGCAGCTTCCTGATATTTGACATGGTTCTCAGCACCCGTTCCGCCACAGCAGGTAGATTGCGGTGTTTCATTGCCCCAAGGCTTGGAGGCATCCTTTCCAACAGCATATTGATAGAGCACAGCATAATGTTCCGGATGCATGGATCCAACAATCTGATTATAGAGCACTCGCTCATAATAGTCCATATAACGGGCATCGTTGGGACGATAGCTATTGAGCTCCTTGGTCAGTTTAGCGAGGTTATAGGCACAGCAGGTCTCGTTCATCGTGGGCTCTGAGAACGAGCACATCGCCAACATTTGAGTATAAGGTTGGCGGAACATCTCGCCATTACCCACGCCTCCCATGGCATAGCGGTAACGTCCCTGCACCATCGTCCAGAAGTTCTCGGCAAGATAGTAATTATCCTTGTTGCCTCCAGCATGGAAGGTACGGAGAGCACCTGTCACCATCGGGATATGCTGGTTGGCGTGGCGAGTGCGGATAGCATCGATATTACGTTTCAACGGATTGAAAAAAGCGGGGCTATCGAAATAAGAAGCAGCTTCCAACAAATGGGCTTTTTCTTCCTTATCCTTCACCATTTCAGACAAACGCGCCAAAGATTCAGCCATTCCACCCACCTCACCGGCGATATACATGTTCCACATTTCGTAGCGGTTGCCTGGACGGGCTCGACGCTGTTCCTGAGAGCCTGTTGCATCTACGAAAGTACGATAATGCAGACGGTTCCACACCCAAAGGCCCATGTCCTTGGCGATGAGTAGCGCCTTGCGGGAGATCGTCTTGTCATCGATGTAATTGGTAATATCTATGAGACCTGCCAATTGCTTATGTACTGTATAATAGGGTGCCCATACCCACTTCTCATTATTATAGGCACGGTACATCTCAATGAGCACGCAGTGCTGGGCGGGGATGGCGTTGAGATAGCCATAGCCGTAGTGGGCATAGTCCTGTTTGTAGCGGTCAAAGTCGCTCCATGTACCTTGCAGTTGGCGCAGTTCCTCTTCGGGAGCCAGATCGCGAGCTTCGCGATAGCGACCAAGCGCTTTGTCAAAGACAATAGTTCGTTCCTGACAGCGACGCAGTTCATCCACCATCATACGAATATTCGCTTTCAGCTGTTCACGTTTGGAGGCTTCGGTACAACTGGCATAGGCGAGCGCCATCGCACTCATGTAATGGCCGCTACCATGGCCTTTCAGTTTCGTGGTTGGTGAGTCCCAGCCATCTGACAGAGGGTAGCCTTTAGTGGACAGACCATAGGTGTCACGGTAGTTGTAGAGTTGCTGTTTCACATCGAGTGACAAGAGATGGTCTATATCTCTGTCGCGATTACGGGTAAGGCGGTTATCGCCCGTGAGTTGTACTTTATTCAAGGGGAGCGGGGTCGCTATAGGCTGGACCGCAGGAGTAGAATCATCACCCACTACTACTTGCACATGAGCCTGAACAGGAAAGCCTTGGGCTGTGGTGTTATCACCCGTGATAAAACCTTGTACCACGTAGTTCTCTCCGACAGACTTAGCCGCTTCTGCCTCTTCCGTCGCGATGTCTGAATTACTCCATCGTACCTGACGGTACTCTTTGAAGCCATCGGCATAAGTGACCCATAGTTGATACGGCAGACGCGGAGCGGTTCCCACTGGAGTATATGTCTGAACAGCCTCCACCGTAAGAATCTTACGAGCCGGCAAATGGTCCTGCGCTGTAATCGCTATAGTAAGGGCCAATAACATTCCTGTCATCCATTGTTTCATCAGAACAAATATGTTTGTTAAACAGGGGCAAAGGTAAAGAAAAAGCGGAAAAGGAAAGAATGGAAGTATTAGAAAAAGATAAAAAAGAGTAATGAAATTTGAAAAAATGAAATCGGGAGCAAGAAAATAGGATAACCATAAAATGTAAACCGTATTTTATTCTTACCTTTGTCAGCACACATTTACTATTTCTATAATTTTATGAAACATTTTCTGTTACCACTTCTCGCCTTAGCATTGGCTGTATCAACCTCTGCCAAGGATGTCTTCATCAACACGCCGAAGACCACGCTCCTACTCACAGCTAACGAGGGCGGAACGCCCCGCATTCATTACTATGGCTCTCTCCTTCGTCCTAACCAAGCTCGTGAGGTGATTGACGCCATGAGTCTCAACTACGACGCCTACCCCGCATTCGGTCGTAATAGTTATGATGAAACGGCGCTTAGTGTGACACACGCCGACGGCAACATGACAACCGAACTGGCTATCACGGGCACTCGTAATGAAGGTGACCTCACCATTATCTCAATGAAGGACAAGAAATACGACTTTTTCGTTGATCTCTACTATAAATCCAACGACAAAAGTGACGTCATTGAGACATGGACTGTCATTCGCAACGGTGAAAAGAAGCCCATCAAGATGGAGCAGTACGCCAGCGGCGTGATGACCATCCGTCAGGAAGGCGCATGGCTCACCCATTTCCATGGCACTTGGGGCGCTGAAGGACAAATGACCGAAGAGCCTCTGACACAAGGATTGAAAACCATCGTCAGCCATGATGGCGTTCGTGCGGGCATGAATGATCGCGCTGAGGTGATGATTTCTCTTGATGGCAAGCCTCAGGAAAACAGCGGCCGTGTCATTGGAGCAGCACTCTGTTGGACAGGAAACTACAAACTACGCGTAGATACTCGCGGCAAATACCGTCACACCCTCGTAGCAGGTATTGACGATCTCCATACAACCTACAGCCTGAAGCCCGGCGAGAGCTTCAAGACTCCCGAACTGGCAATGGCCTACAGCAATGAGGGTAAGGGCGGTGTTAGCCGTGCTTTCCATCGCTGGGGACGTAACGGTAAACTCCATAATGGACAAGCTCCGCGCGATATTCTGCTGAATTCATGGGAAGGCGTATATATGAACGTGAACCAGGAGGTTTGCGAACAGATGATGGATGGCATCAAGGAACTGGGCGGTGAACTCTTCGTGGTCGATGACGGCTGGTTCGGTCGCAAATACCGTCGCACGGATGACACCCAAGGTCTCGGTGACTGGGTTACTGATACTGAAAAGCTACCCAATGGCGTGCCCGCTCTGTTGAAGGCCGCAGAAGATCGCGGCTTAAAGTTCGGTATCTGGATTGAACCCGAAATGACTAACAGCAAGAGTGAGCTATACGAAGCACACCCCGACTGGGTGGTGGCTCACCCAACACGTGAGCTCTCCAAGGGTCGCGGCGGTACGCAGCTTGTGTTAGATATGTCCAACCCGAAGGTGCAGGACTATGTCTTCAGCATCGTGGATAACCTCGTGAAAGAAAATCCGCGTCTTCACTACATCAAGTGGGACTGTAATATGTCAATGAATAACTACGGAAGTAGCTACCTCACAGGCGACAAGCAGAGTCACCTTATCGTGGATTTCCACATGGGATTACGCAAAACATTAGAGCGCATCCGTGTGAAATACCCCAACCTCGTGATTCAACTTTGCGCTAGCGGTGGCGGTCGTGTCAACTGGGGCTTTATGCCTTACTTTGATGAGTTCTGGGTGAGCGACAATACAGATGCGCAACAGCGTCTCTTCATCCAATGGGGTACCAGCCACTTCTTCCCCACGATGGCAATGGCGCAGCACGTCAGTGCTTCTCCGAACCACCAGACAGGCCGTGTAATCCCTTTGAAGTTCCGCTTTGACGTGGCTATGACAGGCAGACTCGGTATGGAAATGAAGCCCAGCGACCTCAATGAGAAAGAGCGCGAATATGCGAAGACAGCTGTGGCTTTTTACAAGGAAATACGTCCCATCATCCAACTCGGCGACCAGTACCGTCTGCTTTCACCCTATGAGGGCAATGGTTTCTGTAGCGAAATGTTTGTCACAGAGGATAAGAACGAAGCCGTTTTCTTCTGCTACAAATTCGAGAACTACGTGGACTTACACACTCCACGCTGGCATATGGCCGGCCTTGACCCAGAAGGCGTTTATCAACTCAATGAGTTTGGTAGAACGGAACGTGAGCACTACTTCGAAGGCAAGACATTCACGGGCAAGTTCTTGATGGAAACGGGTCTGGATGCGAACCTTGGACGCCAGTTTTCCAGCCGCGTTATCCGCCTAAAAAAGATTTAATACGATATTTCCAACACACAAAAAGGGGCGATCAATGGTCGCCCCTTTTTGTATATTACTCATCTGAATGTCGAGAATCTAAAATAGGAATTCCTTGATCGCTCCAATGAACTGGCTTATAGAAGATGCCACATTGTTCGTGATTGTCCTCTCTCCATTTCGCTTGATAAAGCAGATAACATGTCTGTTGATCGTTATCTTCTGAAGGTACTAAATAAATATTGGAAGCGCTATACACTGTCGAGTCACCAATACTGATAGGCTCTGGTGATTTTGTCCAAACCTCAGGTACAAGCAGATTGGCAGTTGAAGGAGCAGTGAGCAAACCTAAAAACTGAAATTGTGTCCATACCCCACTGGCAGAATAGAATACACAAACATGTCTCCCATCAGGAGAAAGGAAGGCCTCAGGATTCTCATTCACATAAATCGGATAAGCTGAACGGCTACCGTCAGGATTAATCCACTGACGCTCCCACTCATATTCCGGCTCCGACAGCATCACACGTTCGGAATCAACTGTCCAAGGATCTTTGAGGTGAGCAATATAAATACATTGCGTCTCGTGCTCTACGCGACGTTTAGGCCAACCAGACCAAAACAAATAGAGTTCACCATGAACATTGAGAACAGTGGGATGCAAACCGAAGTTCCATTCTTTGTTCGTCTGCAGGGGACCTTTCAACGTCCATTCGCCTTCCATTGGGTTGTGCGAAGTATTTTCAATGACATATAACTGATGGTTGTCGGTATTGCCATCCGTATCTGCCTCGAAATAGATATACCAGTTCCCATTAATAGAATGCAATTCAGGCGACCATATATGATCTAACACGCCATCTTGGAACACCACCTTTTGTCTGGCAGTGGGCAATGAGTCAATGGCATCAGCCTCATATACCGTAATACTATTATGCACGGAGGGTTGACAGAGATAATAATACTTGCCCTCGAAATACACCGCCTGAGGATATTCTCCTCTCTGAAACAGTTTCGTCACTTGCGGGAGCTCCTTTGACAAGTTTCCCTGACAAGATAGAAACATCAAGATGAGAACAGTATAAAACAAAGAATGTTTGAGTAGCTTCATGAGTTACTTATTTATCAAGGCTATGGGAGATGGCACTGTTGATGGCGCGAATACGAGCCTCATCCATTTTCATCACTTTACGATCGTAGGTCATCAGACCATTCACTTCCGTCTCCACATCTGTAGTCTGTGTATAGACAGCAGCAGAGAAAGCGGCAGGAGTTCCGTCCTTCATCTGAATACCCTTGGCCATCTTCAGAACAGCTTCACCCTGTTCCACATAGGAGTCAGTGAGCTCGCTGGCATCTTTGTAGTTCACATAAGTGGTAGCGTCGCTCTCCACCCAACGATGTCCCACTATGTGACGGCCAAGTCCACCATATTCACCGAGAACAACGGGACGGGTTGTGTCATTTAAATACAACACTGGCGGACGAGCATAATCGTGGAGGTCTAAGAAATCACCACATTGGTAATGGTTGCCTCCGCTGGCCGGATTAATGAGGCGAGTGGGATCTTGCTGACGCGTGAATTCAATCACTTCAGGAGTCTTGAACTGCCCCCAAGCCTCGTTGAACGGTGTCCACACGACGATGCTGGGATAAGAATAGAACTCACTAATGATTTCACTCCATTCGTGGAAGTAGTTAGCCTCAACAGCGGCGGCGTGTCCACCATCTTTCTGATGATTCCAGTTACGAGAATCCCAGCCTTGGTCAGAGCGGCAGATACTAGGCATATCCTGCCAAACCATAAGCCCAATGACATCACAATAGTAATACCAACGTGCAGGTTCCACTTTCATGTGTTTACGAATCATATTGAAACCCCAGTCTTTGGTTTTCTGAATATCAAACTTCAACGCCTCGTCTGTGGGAGCCGTGTAAAGGCCATCAGGCCAGTAGCCCTGATCAAGTGGACCAAAGTGGAAGAGATTCTTGTTGTTCAACTGCAGACGCCAGATACCATCAGCCTGTTGCGCCACGCTGATCTTACGCATAGCAGCATAGCTGCCTGCTTCATCCACTTGTTTGCCGTTGCAGAACAGACGGACAGACATCTGATACAAGTTGGGCGTGTCGGGGGTCCACAGCTGCGGTTTCTTCACAGGCACAAACACGGTCTGACCTACAGGTGCACTACCTTGAGCCACAACCTTACCGCCATAGCTCATGGTCACCTCCACCTTATCCGTAGAAGGAACGGCGTCGACAGCCTTCACATCAATGGCAAAACGAGAGCCGTCCAAATCAGGCGTAGTACGGATATCAGTAATATGCTTCTTAGCCACAGGCTCCATCCATACAGTTTGCCAGATGCCTGAGACACTCGTGTACCAGATGCTGCCATTACCGCCAGGATAGAGGCGTTGCTTACCAACAGGTTGCAGACGATCCTCAGTCTTGTCCACGACGCGGACGGTCAGACGGTTATCGCCATCACGCAAGGCACTGGTAATGTTGGCCGAAAAGGCTGTATAGCCACCCACGTGAGAAGCGACTCGACGACCATTCACATAAACAATCGCTTCATGATCGACGGCACCGAAATGCAGCAAGATATCACGTCCTTGCCAGGATTCCGGGATGCTAAAAGTGCGCTCATACCAAAGCACCTGGTCGCGTCGCATCTTACGCTGAACGCCTGAGAGACTTGATTCTAAGGGATAAGGAACCAATATCTGACCATCGTATTCAGTAGGACAAAGATCTTCCTCGCTGGCAAGAGCGTAGTTCCATAAGCCATTGAGATTCTGCCATTCACCACGTGTCATGATAGGACGTGGATATTCAGGAAGGGGAGCAGCAGGATTGACTTTCTCTACCCATGCGCTTTTCAGACGGTCGCCGGCCGGACGCCACGACTGTGCCTGAACGCCGATGGAAGCCGTCATAAAAATAAGAATTAGAATTCGTTTCATCTTTTTTTATTTTATAAGGTTTTAGATATTGTGAATAATCTGGGAAAAAGAGCCTCTGCGAGCAATATAGGTGCCATGTTTGAGGATTTTGGGCAGACGGCGTCCCGTTAAATCGTAGTACTCTACCGGTCCGTCATAGGTTAGAGACTGAGCAACGGGCTGACTGATGCCATCGTCAAGGGGCTTCTCATCATAAGGAAGTGGCGGGTCATCGGGGAAGATGACGTTAACGGCAGCGCTAGCAGCCGTAGAAATACTAAAGTCATTACTGGTATTCTCCGCTGTTCCTTTTTGCAGCCACCCTGTAGGAGTAACACCCTCTACACTGCGGTTACAATAAGCATGAAAAGCATTTTCTTCCATCCATTTCTGATAGCTTTTCTGGTCGCAATCGCGGACAAAACGACGAACATAACGCATCAGAATTCCTTTAAAGCCGTAAAGGTCTGCATTATCACCTCCTTGACAAACATTGATGATATGATGACTATCACAGAGATTGTTTTTTGTCCAAGTCATGATTTTCTTGGCATCACTCAGATATTTGGTATCGCCATAATACTTATACAACATACAAGCTGCGCCTAGCATCGTACCTTGATTATAGGTCGAAGCCCATTCATTCTTACTCTTTACCTTTTCCGTTTCAGGATCCCACACAACACTGTCCCACACTTTTCCAGTGCTCATATTGTTGGCAAGCGCATAGCGCTGAGCAGCATATAGATCACGTGCTTTCTCAAAATACTCCTCACCACAGCCGGCGAAGCCTAAATAACAAGCAGCTACTTCCGTAGGTCCTGCAATACAGGAGTTGGTGCCGTAAGGATCGCCTGAATTCTCAGCCCACCGCATCAAGCCTGTAAAAGGAATATAGGCGCGCTCGTAGATGATATCGAAGTTCTTTTTGGCAGCCTGGATATAACGACTATTGTTAGCTAACAAGCCTAATCGGGCTACAGCAATAATCTGCCACATGACATCATCGTTGAAGTCGTGGCCAAACCAATGGTAATTATCGGTATAGACCAGTTTATTCCATTCGTTGCCAACATTGGTAGAGAAATTGTTATAGACGGCCTTGGCCAACTGAAGATAGTCCTCGCGTCCTGTGGTCTCATAAGCGTCAAGCACTATTTCCAGTTGCTCACTCTCGCCCCAACTTCCCTTTACAAAAGTCTTGCGATTAGTAGTGCCGACCTTCTCAACAGCTTTTTGGATATAAGCATCCATCATCTCTTCTCGCATCGCGGCAGTGAAAGTCGCCTTGGATTCCACTTCCACAAACTTCCACATCTGAGTATCTGATTCCGTAGCCTCGCTCAATACAAGTGAGGCACCATCTTCGCAATTAGGAGCTGAGAGATAAAGCGCTTTCGATTTTTGTTTCAGCTTATATATATTGGCACTCTCATCAACTGCTTCTAACACCCATTGCCGACCAAGACCGCTCGTACCGACCTGACGAGCACAACCTCCTGAACTGACGCTACTGACGCCTAAATACAATCTGCTATAAGCATTTCGTAACGTGACAGATTCTGGAAAGGAACCTGCGACAATCCACTGTTGAGAGGCGACGTCTGTCTCAGCCCACACCACTACATCCGCATCACTATCCAAAGAGGAATTCTTCGTCATGAGGGACGATGATGGCGCAGAGACAGGTACAATACGATACACTTGAGATGTGGTTACTTCTGCCTGAATTGTTGAATGAGTAAGCACAAGGAACAACATAAGAAAAGCCTTGTGCATTTTTGTGCGTAAGTTGTGACTGCATTTCATTTTTTTGATGTTTGATTTTGCGGCAAAGGTACAACTTTTTATAGAATAACAAAGCGATAATCTGTTCAACGAACAATAAATATTGATATAATGTAACAGTCATGTCTTAGGATTGAACAGAAAATGCAAAAAATCGGAGCAATTTAACCATTACCACAAAAAGAAAGGCGGCCTTTCGGTCGCCCTTCCTATATTCTTTTTCTTCAATGACTATGGTGATGTTCGTGTTCATGTCCGCAACCGCAACAGCCGTGTCCGCGATGAGCTTGCCAAAAGGCATTGAGGAGCAGGACAACCAATAAAGCCATCCAAATCCAATCCATCACAGACAAACCGTGGGCACCATGAGCAGCATCAACAAAGCTGCCTTGAACGGCGAACCAATCCTGCGGCAAGAGATAATCAATGCCTAAGCCAAAGGCCACAGCACCAATGATAATGGAGAGGAGATAGAACCACAATGTTCGTTTGCCGAACACCTTACCAATGACCAACATAGAAGCAGAGTTGACTGCCGGGCCTGCCATCAGCAGCACCAAGGCGGCACCTGGTGTCAGTCCTTTAGCCATCAACGAGACGGCGATAGGGATACTGCCCGTAGCACATATATACATAGGTATAGCCACAGCCAGCACGATGAGCATGTTCAACAGTTTATAGTCATGCAAGGCAGCCAACCATTCATTGGGCACAGCCACCGTAATCAGCGCTGCAATCAGCAAACCTATCACAAGCCACTTACCCACGTCCTGCATCATTTCCACAAAAGCGTATTCGAGCGTCTCATGAATCTTCTCCTTCAAGCTTTGGGGCTCATGGGTCTCGTAAGACTCATGGGAACAACAGCAATGTTCTTCATGAGCTTCATGCTCTTCGTGAGAACAGCAGCAATGCGATGCATGGGATTCGTGAGCCTTAGCGGTCTCCTTAAGCTCATCCTTTTCTGCATATTTATTGACCAACCATCCTCCAAACATTGCCGTGAAGAGGGCTGCAATCGGGCGGACAATCGCAAAGGGAAGACCCATCAGCGAGTAAGTGGCAGCAATGCTGTCAACACCCGTCTGAGGAGTCGCAATCAAAAAACTGGCACAAGCGCCGTGACTGGCACCTTCCTTGCGCAGTCCCACAGCCGTAGGGATCACGCCACAAGAACACAGCGGCAAAGGAATGCCGATAGCAGCTGCCTTCACCACACTCTTCATGTTGCGAGGAGCCAAATGTTTAGAATACAAAGTGCGAGGCACAAAAGCTCGCAGCAAGCCTGCAATCAGGAAGCCCAACAGCAGGTAGGGAGCCATCTCGGCGGTCATCATAACCAGCGCGTCCCAATAATGTTCAAACCATGTAATCATTATCATTTACAATTTAGCTATTTACAATTTACAATGGATTTGTCTTGTTTGACGCTGCAAAGGTACGGCAAAGCACGTGCAACTCAGTTGCAAAGTGATATCAGCGGGTAGAAAACAGGAAAAAAAGAAAGGGAGGAGTGAAAATAAATCGTAAATCGTAAATCGTAAATCGTAAATTATGCTTACCTTTGCAGCCGCTACGGAGAAAGCCGCAACAGGAGAGATGCCAGAGTGACCGATTGGGCCGGACTCGAAATCCGGTGAACGGCTTGTCCGTTCCGGGGGTTTGAATCCCTCTCTCTCCGCAAAGAAGGGAAGCCGTGGCTTCCCTTCTTTGCGGCTGCGAACCGGGTTCAAACTGTTCCCGCCCTTCGCAGAAGAGGTCTGCTTCGGCCAGTCGCGCCGAATCGACATTCAGTCGATTTTTGATTCGCTCCTTACCCTCTCTCTCCGCTTCAAGAGACAGCCTAGGCTGTCTTTTTTGCGTATGCGAACCGGGTTCAAGATTTAATTAGCGTTAAAAACCATTATTTTTCGTCTTTTTCATGCAGGATGAATCGCAAATCCTGCTTATCTTTGTTGCAGGTATTCAAGACAATACCTATTCATCACTTACCAATTAAACTAATAAAAGGAGGAACAACTATGAAACCGAAAAAGAAAATGCACGACCAAGAAGCTTACGAGCTTGACAACTACCTCAACGAGGAAGAAGACCGCTATTATGAAGTTTCCAGCAATGCCTCAATCTGGTATAGTTAGGAGACACCTCTAGTAAATTAATAATGGTGTAGAAATACATTCATCGTGTTTTTTTGCTTGTATTTGAGGAAAAAGTTGTACTTTTGCACTCCAAGACAAAAAATCACATGAATAAATATTCTCATAAAATACTCTTACTCATCACAACCGCATGTATGGCCTTTTCCATAGATGCGGTTGCTCATGTATCTTTGCCCAAAGCGGACAAAGAGCCAATTATTGTCGCAGTTATCGACGGCGGATTTGATATATCCCACCCTTATCTGCGTCCTTTCATTTGGCAGAATCCCCTGGAACAATCTGCGAATGGAAAGGACAACGACGGCAATGGTCTCATCAATGATTTTCATGGTTGGAACTTCCTCGGCAACTCGGCAGGGGAGAACATCGTCCGCGCCGGAACAGCTGATTATCGCGGTTGGAAGGAGTTACGACTCCGTCATTTAGCTGGACAAACGCTCACGCCTGCCGAAAAGGCCAAGATGGACTCACTCGCCCGTGTGATCCACATTGAGAGTTACATCTTCTATTCCCTGAATGTCGAAGCCTATAGGGATCATTTCCTCGTCGTTGATTCTCTGATGCGCCTGAAATATGGGGATAAAGCTACGACCTTAGCGGACTTCAAGCATTTGAACATCAAAGATACCACGGGTGTATCAGGTCCCTTGGCGACAGTCGCCTTGCGCTCATTAGAATACACCGATGATACTCCTTGGGCTGCGATTGTCCAGAAACACAAAGATGATGCAGCGACGGTTGCTACCCGAATGAAGCAGTTGGACAGCGACGACGATGCGCACCGCAAGATAGGCAACTGCCCCGACGACATCAGCAACTTGATTTATGGCAACGCAACCCTCCATGTCGATGATGAAGACAGTTATCACGGCACCATGGTGATGGGGCTGATTGCGCAGACGGCCCAACAGTTGAATACTGATATCCGTCTCCTTCCCATCCGTGCCATCCCTGATGGCGATGAGTATGATCGCGACGTAGCTGCCGCCCTCAAATATGCCATCGATCATGGAGCCAGCATCATCAACATGAGCTTTGGCAAACATTTCAGCGCCCATCGCGCCATCGTGGATAGTCTCTTGGACGAAGCGGCACGCCGTGACATCCTTCTCGTCAAGGCCAGTGGCAACGATGGTAAGAACGATGATGCCATCACCTATTATCCCTCACCCGTCAACATCGACGGCAAGCGTCGCGACAACATGCTCGTTGTGGGCGCTGCAGGGCTTGACGGCAAAATGATGCGCATCAGCAACTATGGCCGTCACACCGTAGATGTGCTGGCACCAGGTGAAGAAGTGCGTTCTACGGCTCCTTCCAACGAATGGAGCAAGAACAACGGTACCAGCCTTGCCGCACCTATCGTCACAGGGTTGGCTGCAGCCATCCGAAGCACCAACCCGAAGCTCACAGCGGCTCAGGTTCGTGACATTATCATGCAGACCTCTACCCCACTCGATTCCACTCCCATCGCAGCGGGAAGCATCAATCTGGACCGTGCCGTTCAGGCAGCCAAGACCTTCAAACCCTTCCAGCTCGATACGCTCCATCGGCATATTCTCAACAGCAGCCTTTTCATTGATTGGCTGGACGATGAGGATCAACAATTCTTCTTCAAGAAGGATGCACGCGATGCCGAAGGTCGTGTTTACAAGGAATACTACCTGGGTGATACCAAGAAAAAACGAGTTGAGCGCATCGATAGCGTCATGCGTTCCAAACGCAAGTTTGACTTCCCGTTCGGTGGTAGTCGTGACTACTGGAAACGTTATAGTGCCGACAGCCTGTATTACATCTATGCCTATGGCCACGACCTTTATATGGCTCGCAATGAGCGGACAGCCGAAGGCCTTGTCACTCGTGACACGATTCGCTTGACCACCGATGGCGAACATTTCTATTCTTATGCCGTAGGAGGAAACTCCATGCATGGCTCTCGTGGCAGGTCATCGGCTATCGGCACATGGATTGGCGACACCCACACCTACCTGGTCGTTCGCGAGGATAAACGCAATATTCCTACCCTCACCTATGTAGATAACTTGGCAGAGCCACGTCCAGAGGCGCATACGATGAAATACTCCATGCCTGGCGACACGGCCGTAGCCCAATATACCGCTTTTCTCTTTGATGTCGAGTCTGTCAGCGCCACTCAGCTGGACATCGCTGCCTATGATGATCAGATGATTGAGATTCCCCGTTTCCGAAGCATTGTCACATCGGGCAACTACGCTTACATCATCCGCAAAAGTCGTCCGCAGGATCAGGTCGATCTCATCCGCATCGACCCCGCGACCAAGAAAGCACAGGTGCTCATCCATGAAGAATGCCAACCGCATCTCAATGAACAGCTCTTCAATTATCATGTCCTCAATGAGGGCAAGGATATCCTGTGGTGGGCAGAACGCAGCAACTGCGGACAATGGTTCCTCTACGATGGCGAGGGCCGCCTGAAGAATACCCTCACCCCTGCCAATATGGTTGCTGCTGAGGTGGAACGCATCGATACCCTCGCACGCACGTGTATTATTAAAGGTTATGGCTACGAAAAGGAAGCCTCCAACCCCGCCTATGCTTATTTTTATCGCGTCGGCTTCAATGGCAAGGGCCTGACCTTGCTCACCCCTGGTAATGGCAACCATTCCATCAGCTTCTCTCCTAACGGTCGCTATATCTGCGACCATTATAGCCGCATCGACTTTGCCGGTGCTGATGCCATTCGCGATCTGAAAGGTCGCCTCATCGCCGACCTCGGACAGGCAGATGTGTCAGCTCTCACAGCCAAAGGCTGGCAGGCTCCTCAACAGATCCAAGTGCTGGCTGCTGACGGCAAGACACCACTCTATGGCATCGTTTACACGCCTTACAACATGCAACCTGGCGACCGCTTGCCCATCATCTCCAATCCCTATCCAGGTCCACACACCGACCTGATGCCTTTGGACTTCACCCTCGATGACAACGGCAACCAGACCTTAGCCAATGACGGTTTCATCGTCATTAACTTCAGCTATCGCGGCACTAACCCGTGGCGTGGGCGCGAGTTCTATACCTACGGCTACGGCAACCTGCGTGATTACACACTTGAGGACGACTACGCCACTATCCGTCAGATTGCAGCCCTCTATCCGCAGGCCGATACCACTCGCGTAGGCATCTATGGACACTCTGGCGGCGGCTTCGTTACGACTGCCGCGATGCTCACACGTCCCGGCTTTTACAAAGTAGGTGTTGCTGCCAGCGGTAACCACGATAACAATATCTATCTGAAGTGGTGGGGCGAGACCTTCCATGGTGTCAAGCAGGTCACCGACTCCCTCGGCAACAAGCATTGGGATGCCCACGTGCCGACGACCATGGAACTAGCCCAGAACCTCAAAGGTCATCTGCTGCTTATCCATGGCGACGTAGATAACAACGTCCACCCAGCTAGCACCCTGCGCATGGCCAATGCCTTCATCAAGGCCGGCAAACGCTTCGATATGCTGATGATTCCCGGAGCCGATCACGGCCTCGGCGACAAATACTACATGAACGCCATCCGTGCTTACTTCCGTGAGCACCTGCTTGGTGAAACCATTCCTATTGACATTCTCAAATAATAGAGCCCATGAAGCATCTTTTATATATCTTATGTCTCATCCTGTTGCCTCTGGATGTGATGGCGCAAAATATTCGTGCCCGAGGCACAGTCACCGCTGAGGACGGTGAACCCCTGATGGGTGTCTCCGTACGAGTCCGTGGCACCCAGAATGGTGCACAGACCGACCTCGATGGTCATTTCGCCATCGATTGTAAGGTTGGCGATATCCTGGACTTTTCCTACATTGGCTTCAAGTCGATCTCTTCCAAGAGCACCGTCAAAGAGCTCATTGTCACGATGGAGGAAGATGTAAAGACGATGGAACAAGTGGTAGTCAACGGTTATACCCAGACCGACATCCGCAAGGCCACCGGTTCCGTAGGCATCCTCACTGAGAAGGATTTGAAAGACGCGCCACTGGCCAATGTTGATATGCTCATGCAGGGTAAGTTGGCCGGTGTCAACGTGCAAGCCGTCAGCGGCCGCCCGGGTGAGAGTGCCAAGGTGCGCATTCGTGGTACCAGTTCTATTACAGGTAACAATGAACCCCTATGGGTTGTAGATGGCGTGCCCCTCCAAAAGAATATTCCAAACATTGGCGGATCTGAAATGGTACGAACCGGGAACTTCGCTTCGCTCTATGCCAATGGTATTGCCGGAATTCCGCCACAAGACATCGAGAGCATCACTGTGCTGAAGGACGCAGCCGCATCTGCCATTTACGGTTCACAGGCCCAGGCTGGTGTCATCGTCATCACCACGAAGAAAGGTAAAGCCGGTAAGCTTCACCTTAGCTACTCAGGTAACGTCTCAGTCCAGACTTCTCCCTCTCGCGACCATAACTTGATGAACTCCGAGGAAAAGTTGGCCTATGAACAGAGCATTTGGGATGAGTTCTCTGCTAATGGTTTCGCCAATGGTGGTTCCTATCCCGTTATCGGTATCATCGGACAGATTCGCAGCGGCTACGGCCAGTTCAAAGGCATGACCACTGCCGAACAAGATGCCTACATCGAGGAGCTGAAGCAGATTAATACTGACTGGTTCCAAGAACTGTTCCGCAATACTGTCAGCACCTCCCATTACGTCAGTGCCTCTGGTGGTTCGGATAAGCTTACCTACTATGTTAGCGGTGGTCTCAGCACCAACAAGGGTATTGTGAAGAAAACTTCTTCAGACGGTTATAACTTCAGTGCTAAGATAGCAGCTCGTCCATCCGATGCTATCTCCATGAACTTCTCAACTACTTATAGTTATTTGAAAAGTCTCAGCCCTGGATCGAACAGCACATTTGACATGTTCAAGTATGCTTACTTTGCGAATCCCTATGAGAAGCCGTATAACGAGGATGGCTCTTATGCTTCAGACAACACGTTCTTCTCCTTAGCAAGAGCCAACGGTAACGTATCCAGCACCTTACCGGAAAATGGTGTCAATGTTTTCCGCGATATAGATCATACGACCATGAATGGAACAAGTTCCAGTACTACTCTTCAAGGTGACATCACATGGCGCATCAACGATCATCTCCGCCTGTATGGTCTGGCATCTTACACGTATAGCAATGACACTTTCGACAACGAAGTGGAACAGGACACTTACTCTGCATGGTTAGACCGTCCTTTTGAAGGAAGCAACATGCTTTCCAAGCGTATCTATGGAAGTATGACGCAGACCAATAACTACAACCAAGGTTATATCCTTCGTGCACAAGCAGATTATAATCAGACCTTCAATCGTATCCATCAGGTTCGTGCCACAGCAGGTACCGAAATCCGTGACAATTATTCCAAGAGTCTTTTCCGCAAGGTTTACGGATATGACCCCGTCACGGGCAACTACTCTCTTCCGCTCTTAGTGGCTGGTGCAAGCGGTACTTTCACAGAGTCAGACATGCAAAGCTATCAGAGTATCATGAACTCTCTCAGTAGCCAAAGTCGTACTCAGGATCGTTTTGCCTCATTTTATGGTACAATCGGATATGGCCTTATGAACCGCTATATTGCCGAGGCCACTATTCGTACTGACGGCAGTAACAATTTTGGTGCTAATGAACAATTCAATTTGATTTGGTCCACAGGTTTAGCTTGGCACATTGACGAAGAACGGTTCATGAAGCCGCTGAAAAACATCATCAGCCGCGCTACTATCCGCCTCTCTACAGGTCTCACTGGTGGTGTCAACAAGAGCGTCTATCCTGTGCTCATCATGACCTACAGTTCTGATTTCCGCAACAGTGATACACAACCTTACCGCATGGGCAGTATCTCCAGTCCACCAAACCCCAACCTACGTTGGGAGCACACTCGCGACTGGAATGGAAGTCTTGACCTCGGCTTCTTCAAGAACCGTCTGAATATGAACCTGAGTTTCTATCGCCGCCAAGGATATGACTTGGTAACAGCGGTCCGTGTTGTCTCCACTACTGGCTACGACACGCAAAGCTATAACACCAGTGAACAGATTAACCAAGGTGTAGAGCTGATGCTCAGCGGGTCTCTTATTAGGACAAAAGACATTAATTGGAATCTCAATGGTAACATCTCATACAACCAGAACTTCCTGACCAAATATGAATCACCCACTGGAAGTATCTATGGAGATATCTATGTCGGCTATCCATTAGGAAAGATATTCAGCAGCAAGCCAACAGGCATTGACGCTACGACAGGTCTTTATACATTCCAACAGCGCGACGATGCTGATACCAGCAGACCCTATTACTTCGGCAATTACCTTTATTATATAGGAACTGGTAACTATCCCTGGACGGGAGGACTCTCGACGAGTTTTTCATGGAAGAATCTGAGCGTTAGCGTCAGCACCAGTTTCTCTCTTGGTGCAAAAATCCGCAATCTCATCAGTAGCTCTGAAGCTAATTATGGGAAAATATGGGGAAGCAGTACAAACCGCATCAACAACACCCGTTACGATGTCTATACAGCTCACTTGAACACCGTCAAGGATGCAGCCTATCGCTGGACACCCGACAATCCTATCACCGACGGCTATCCACGTTTGATTGATGCTAAAGGATCGCCCCTGAACCTCAATGATCAACAGATTGAAAGCTCAATGATTCAGGATGGTGTTTTCTACGAAGATGGTTCCTATTGGAAAATCGGTTCTATCACCTTGATGTATAGTTTACCGGCCCAGTTCTGTAAGAAGATGGCCATAGAGAATGCTGGAGTAAGCTTCACGGCCAATAATCTATGGATGATTACTGCTTATAAAGGGATGAACCCTGAAACCCCAGGTGCTGTCTATCCCATGAGCCGTTCCTTCTCTGTCGGACTTAATATTGGATTCTGATATGAAAAAGTATATTCTTCTTCTCTTTACGATATTGACTTGTGTCAGTTGCACAGAATATCTTGACATTAAGCCCTACGGCAAGACTATTCCGCAGTCAGCAGACGAGTTCTCTGCACTCGTTCACAATATGTGCGACGGCATTGATAAAGGCTCCACAGGTTATGAATGGGTGGTGGGCAGCCATTCGTTAACAGCCGAACTGGAAGAGATTGCTGACAATATGGAAGTCAGCCTGTCTGAGACTAATTCTCGTCTTGACAACTATGTCGGTGACCGACTCAATTATAAGCAAGATGCTTATGATTATATTTATGAACAGATTCGTAACTGCAATATCATCCTTGGAGAGTTTCATGACGGTCGAGACACCCAAGCAGGACAAGACATCGTAGGTACCGCTTATGCTATTCGCGGTGTCTGCTACTATCAGTTATTGCGTATGTTCTGTGCTCCACCCTTGGCCGATGACGCAGAATTAGGTGTGCCCATCGTTACGACTTTCGACATGGAAGCCAAACCTATCCGCAGCACCATACAGGAAACGATTGCCCAGATTGAGAGCGACTTGAAAGCTGCTATCTCTTGCGATATTCAAGAGCCTATGTATCGTTTTAACAATGATGTTCTGAACGGCTATCTTGCCCGCCTGTATTTCTGGTGCGGTCGCTGGCAAGAGGCTCGCGACCTGTCACTTGCGATCGTTGAGAAATATCCTCTTCTCTCAGGTGACGACTACGTTCAGATGGTATCTACACAATACGGCTTGAAAGGCAATCGTCTTTTCATGGCAAACATATTCGCAAACAATCCTTTGACACTTTCCAATTTGACGACAGAACTACAAACACGTCCGTTAAGTGCAAGTTATACCAATCTCTATGCTGTTGAAGGCACCCGTGATATACGTCGTAAAGATAACCTCTTCTTCAATCGTAAGCGTAAGAACAAGAAACTCATTTTCTCCGGAATGCGTAGCGCAGAATTTGCCCTCATCGCAATGGAATGTGCTTATCATCTCGGAGATGAGAGCGCTGCCCTTCAAGAACTGAACCAATTCCGGAAGAGCCGCATTACAGGTATGTTTATGTACAACAAGCTCACCTTACCTAACGTTGATACACAAGCCTTGATTCAGACAGATGCTACTGGTAAACCTCTTACTCCGCTACTTCAAGCGATTCTCAATGAACGACGTAAGGAATTGTTCCTTGAAAACGGTGACCGTTGGTTCGAGCTGAAACGCAACGGACGGCCGGAATGGTGGGTCGGAGTGCAAGACGCTGACGATGCCACAAAGTATTGGAAATACTGGACCAGGAAATATATGTACACATGGCCACTGCCAGTAGAAGATATACAACAAAATCCGGGACTCATTCAGAATCCTGGTTATGAAGATATTTATTAAACTTCCGATCACTATGAAATATATATCCTTTCTATCCATTATCTTCCTCCTTTGGGGTGTAATCGTCTCATGCGAGAAAATCGAGGAAGAGCCTGCTATCAACTTGGGTTATGAGAAGAATGTACGCGTTGCTGATCCCGAAGAAGCTACCGATGAGGACAAAGCTGTTATTCAGGCTCAAAAAGATGAATATACAACGAATGCCAAATAAATGAACCCATCTATTAGCATTTCTTTAGAGATATTTATACATCTTTCAAGACTTTTACCTATCTTTGCGCCCTGTTATCGATAATTATTCAAAATACAATATTATTAACTAACCAAAACAACATTTTTATGAAGCAAAAATTCTACTCCTTGCTGCTCTTGTTCACATTTGCATGGACAACGAATGTCCTTGCTGGCGAACCTGTTGCACAATGGTGTCTCGTCGTCGAGAGTGCCGGAGGCGAAACCATTGCTATCGGTGCAGACCTTAAGCCTGTCATCAAGACAACTACAGAGGGCTATGACCTCACCTACGGCGATGTCACCACTTCCTTTACTTGGAGCGAGCTCAAGAAAGTCACGATGGCAGAGACTGTTGCCGACGTGAACCTGACTCCTGTTGAGAGCGTAGAAGCACCTGCTGAGCAGACAACATTCAATGTCGCTCCCGGTGAGGTTCGTATTGAAGGCGCAGAACCAGGTTCCATCGCCACGATCGTCAGCGCTAATGGTGTTTCCGTAGCCAATGCGCGTGTCGCTGAAGATGGTTCCGTAAATCTCTCCACCCGTAACCTTCCCAAAAGCCTCTACATCATCAAAACTAAAAAATCATCATTTAAACTTCTCAAGAGATGAAAAAGAATGTACTTCATATCTTCGCAGTAGCCGCTTTGTTGCTCTGCACAACCGCCTCTTTCGCACAAGGCATTAAAATTTATCAAAAGGACGGCAAGATCCTTGACATTCCCGCCAACCAGCTCGATCGCATCGAAGCATACGATGCTACTCCTGCCGGACAGTTCTTCGAGGGCGTTTGGAAGATGAAGAAACTGGTGACCGACAAAGAATCCATGGATGCCACATGGGGCGGAATGGCAACCTACGGCGATGCATATCCAGCCTTCAACGCCAATGATCAGCTTACCATTGGCAACGGAAATCTCACCCCAGAGCTTCAATCCACTTTCAAGAACTTCTTCACAGGTAATGCGACTTACGAGGTTCTTCCTGGTGCCTATTCTGGCATTCGTGTCGGTATGCAGCCCATTGACCTCACCATCCTGAAGGTGACTGGTGTTAACCGCTATTTCTCCGCCACAGAGACAAGCCAAAGCAATGTTGCTTACATCGGTATCCGCGAAATTGAGGACGAAGATGCTGACGAGGCTGGTGTCATGCTCCTTGACGTCTATCTCCTTGACTACGAGAGCCACAGCTTTGCTACTGAGCTCTTGGATTTTGGTATGTATGCTTCCTATGACGAAACTCCTTACGTAGCTACCTCTACTGGTATGTACATCAACTTCCAGATGGAAAAAATTGGAGAAGTAGCTCCTATTACTAAACAATTCTTTGAAGGTTCGTGGACTATGAATCAGTTGGTGACCGATAAGGAATACATGGATAACACTTGGGGCGGAATGGCTACTTATGGCGATGCTTTCCCCGCATTCAACGCCAATGACCAGCTTACATTTAACAACGGAGCACTCGCTCCCGCCCTGCAATCAACCCTCAAGAACTTCTTCACAGGTAATGCGACTTACGAAGTTCTTCCTGATACCTATTCCGGAATTCGTGTCGGTATGCAGCCCATTGACCTTACCATCTTGAAGGTGACTGGTGTCAACCGCTATTTCTCTGCTTCTGAGACAAGCCAAAGCAATGTTGCTTACATCGGTGTCCGAGAGATTGAGGACGAAGATGCTGACGAAGCTGGTGTCATGCTCCTCGACGTATATCTCCTTGACTACGAGAGCCACAGCTTTGCTACCGAACTTTTGGATTTTGGTATGTATGCTTCTTATGACGAAACTCCTTACGTAGCTACCTCTACTGGTATGTACATCAACTTCACCATGAAGAAGAAGGCTGAATAATCCGTCATCCTTTATCAATCCCTATCAGAAGCTCTGCCCCCGTGCAGGGCTTCCTTTGTTTTGCGCAGCTAGGGAGGATTTTTTGCGGAACAGTAGCTCCGCAATTGTGGAAAGGCCATTCCGCGTATATACCTGTGGATCCAAAGGTATAGACCTATAGCCCAAAAGGTATAGACTTGTAGGCCGATAGGTATATACCTATAAGCCAAAAGGTATAGACCTGTAGCCCGATAGGTATATACTTGTAAGCCGATAGGTATATACCTGTGGGACGAAAGGTATAAGGGAAATTGAAAAATATTGTAATGGGGAGCCGTTAATTGTGAATTGTTTTGTAACTTTGCAGCCAAATTCGCGCGCGTATGCATACAAGAGAAGAGAAATTAGCGGCTTTCGGACGGTTACTCGACGTCATGGACGACCTGCGGGAGAAATGCCCGTGGGACCGTAAACAGACCAACGAGAGCCTGAGGCCCAACACGATTGAGGAGACGTATGAACTGGCTGACGCCATCATCAAGAATGACAAGGCCGACATCTGCAAGGAGTTGGGCGACGTGCTGTTGCATATCGTCTTTTACGCCAAAATAGGCTCCGAGACGGGTGACTTCGACATCGCCGACGTCTGCAATAAGCTCTGTGACAAACTCATCTTCAGACATCCGCATGTGTATGGGGAGGCGAAAGCGGGGAGCGCCGAAGAAGTGCTCAAAAACTGGGAGCAACTGAAGGTGCAGGAGAAGGACGGCAACAAGCGCGTGCTCAGCGGCGTACCAGACGCCCTACCCTCACTCATCAAAGCCTACCGCATCCAGGACAAGGCACGCGGCGTAGGTTTCGACTGGGAGACACGCGAACAGGTGTGGGACAAGGTACGCGAAGAGCTGGACGAGCTGGAAACGGAACTGAACCGCGACGACAAGGAGAAGAGCACACAGGAGCTGGGCGACTTTCTCTTCGCGGTCATCAACGCGGCACGGCTGTATAAGCTCAACCCCGACAACGCCCTGGAACTCACCAACCGCAAATTCATCCGCCGTTTCACTTATCTGGAGGAGCACAGCATCCGCATGGGTAAGCCCCTCACAGAGATGACATTAGCGGAGATGGATCAAATTTGGGAGGAGGCGAAGAAGCAGGAAGAGAAGACCCTCCCCCCTGCCCCTCCCTTGTAGGGAGGGGAGTAATTACCTGACGAGATTAGGATATTAAATATTAGACAAATACATCATTTATGAAAGATAACAAGAACTCAGAGGTGACTACTCCCCTCCCTAGGGAGGAGCAGGGGGATGGGTCCCTTGCCTCCAAGTACTCTCCCGCTGAAGTGGAGGGTAAATGGTACCAGTATTGGTTAGATCATAAGCTGTTCAGCTCCAAGCCTGATGGCCGCGAGCCCTATACCATCGTGATTCCGCCACCCAATGTGACGGGTGTGCTACACATGGGTCATGTGCTCAACGAGACCATTCAGGATATCCTTGTGCGCCACGCGCGCATGGAGGGTAAGAATGCCTGTTGGGTGCCTGGCACAGACCACGCCAGCATCGCTACTGAGGCGAAGGTGGTAAACCGTCTGGCCGAGCAGGGCATCAAGAAGAGCGACCTCACACGTGAGGAGTTTTTGAAGCACGCTTGGGCATGGACCGAGGAACACGGAGGCATCATCCTCAAGCAGTTGCGCAAGCTCGGTTGCTCCTGCGACTGGGATCGCACAGGATTCACGATGGATGAGATCCGCAGCGAGAGCGTCATCAAAGTGTTTGTCGATCTCTACCGCAAAGGCCTCATCTACCGTGGTGTCCGCATGGTCAACTGGGACCCCAAAGCCCTCACCGCCCTCTCCGATGAGGAAGTAGTATATAAAGAGGAGCACACCAAGCTCTACTACATGAAGTACTATCTGGCAGATAGCGTGCCCAACGATTTCGTCGCTGGTGATGGCAACGTGGTCCACAAGGATAAGCGCGGCTACTACGCTGTCGTAGCCACCACCCGACCGGAGACCATCATGGGCGACGTAGCGATGTGCATCAACCCCAACGACCCGAAGAACCAGTGGCTGAAGGGCAAGAAGGTGATTGTGCCTGTCGTGGGCCGCGTGATTCCCGTCATTGAGGATGAATATGTTGATATCGAGTTCGGTACAGGTTGTTTGAAGGTCACCCCCGCCCACGATGTCAATGACTATATGCTCGGCGAAAAGTACAACCTCGAAGCTATCGATATCTTTAACGATGACGCTACCCTCTCCGACCGCATCTCCACCGCACAGCAAGCAGCTCTTGCCGCAAAGAGTGTGCCCGCTGATTTCGTCATCGGGTTAGACCGCTACGTAGGCACCGAGCGCTTTGCCTGCCGCAAGCAGATTGCAGAGGATATGACGGCTGCAGGTCTCATGGAGAAGATTGAGGACTACGACAATAAGATTGGCTGTTCTGAGCGCACGGGTGTGCCCATCGAACCGAAACTCTCCATGCAATGGTTCCTGAAGATGGAGCATCTGGCAGACATCGCCCTCTCGCCCGTCATGAACGACGACATTCAGTTCTATCCCGCCAAATACAAGAACACCTACCGCCACTGGCTTGAGAACATCAAGGACTGGTGCATCAGCCGCCAGCTTTGGTGGGGTCACCGCATTCCTGCATGGTATCTGCCCACTGGCGGTTTCGTGGTCGCCGAGAACGAGCAGGAAGCCCTGCAGCTCGCCCGCGAGAAGAGCGGTGATGCTAACTTGCAGCTCGCAGACCTCCGTCAGGACGAGGACGCCCTCGACACCTGGTTCTCCAGCTGGCTCTGGCCAATCAGCCTCTTCGACGGCATCCGCAATCCGGGTAACGAGGAGATCAACTACTACTACCCCACCGCCGATCTGGTGACTGGTCCGGACATCATCTTCTTTTGGGTGGCACGCATGATTATGGCTGGCTACGAGTATGAGGGTAAGATGCCATTCAAGCATGTCTATTTCACCGGTATCGTTCGCGACAAGCTGGGTCGTAAGATGTCTAAGTCTCTCGGAAACAGTCCCAATCCATTGGAACTGATTGAGAAGTTCGGTGCTGACGGTGTGCGTATGGGTATGATGCTAAGTGCTCCTGCCGGTAACGACATCCTCTTTGACGAAGTACTCTGTGAACAAGGCCGTAACTTTAATAACAAGATATGGAACGCTTTCCGCCTTGTGAAAGGATGGGAAGTTGCTGACAGCGAGCAGCCGGAGGCAGCACGCATCGCCACACAATGGTTCTCTGCTAAACTGCGCCTCGCTGCTGAGGAACTGGCTGACGACTTCAGCAAGTACCGTCTGTCAGAAGCCCTGATGACTGTCTATAAACTGTTCTGGGACGAATTCTCCAGCTGGTATCTGGAAATGGTGAAACCCGCTTACATAGATGGCAAGCCACAACCCGTGGATCGCACCACCTACGACGCTACGCTCCAGTTCTTCGAGGTGCTGCTGAAGATGCTGCACCCCTTCATGCCTTTCATCACCGAGGAACTCTGGCAAGCCATCTACGAACGCAAGGCCGGTGAAAGTATCATGCAAGCTGAACTCCATCTACCGGCTCCCTCCGATGCTGACCGCCAGCTCTGTGCCGACTTTGAGACGGTGAAGGAAGTGGTCACCGCTATCCGCGCCGTACGCAGCCAGAAGAACATTGCTCCCAAGGAGAAGCTCGTACTGGAGATGACCCAACCCCAGCAAGCAGCTGGTACACAGTTCTCGAACGCTATCATGAAAATGGCCAACCTTTCTGCTATCAACGTCGTGACCGAGAAGAGCAGTGGTAGTGCTAGCTTCCTCATTGGTACCACCGAATTTGCTGTGCCTTTGGGCAACCTCATTGACCTCGATGCCGAGCGTAAAAAGCTGGAAACAGAGCTCCAACACCTCGAAGGCTTCCTCACCAGCGTGGAGAAAAAGCTCTCCAACGAGCGCTTCGTGCAAAATGCTCCAGCAGCGGTTGTGGAGATGGAGCGCAAGAAGCAAGCTGATGCCCAACAGAAGATTGCCAGCATCCGCGAAACACTCGCCAGCCTCTGATTTTGAATCATCTACCATAGCAGGATGTACCCGATTGTTTTCGGGTACATCCTTTTTTATTGTTCTATTTTTACTCTATAACCCGACATACATCAAGAAAGACAAAAGAGGGTAACTTTCTTGACCGATATCAACGAAAACGCCATTTTCTATGCTATTTAACATGTATTTGATGCATCTTCTGGAAAAACACCGTACCTTTGCATCGTCAAAAGAAAAATAAGAGACATCAGAGAACATCAAATGAAGGCCAAGCGAGGCCTCAAATGAGAACACAAAAAGGATAACAATTAAAGGTAAAAGGATTATGACTACTATTACATCTATTGCATTCGCAATTGTAGCAATTGCAGCAATCGTAAGTAACGCTTCTGTTTTTAACAGTCGCCTCGATTCTTAAGAATCGTTATTTTTCTAATTAATTTTAAATCTCTTCTTCATTCATTAATAAAAACCCGAGAAGCTCCACCAGTGATGGCGGAGCTTCTCTCTTTTTTGTATGAATCAGTGGATTAGATGTCTTTTTTACCTTGCATGGCCTCCATGATCTTAGCTTCGAGCTCATCGCAGAGTTCAGGATTGTCCTTCAGAAGGTTCTTCACAGCGTCACGTCCCTGTCCAATCTTGGAGTCGTTGTAGCTGAACCATGAACCGGATTTCTTCAGGATACCGTATTCTACACCAAGATCCACGAGTTCACCGGTACGGCTGATACCTTCGCCAAAGCTAATCTCAAATTCAGCCTTACGGAAAGGAGGAGCCACCTTGTTCTTAACGACCTTCACGCGGACCTGATTACCAATGACCTCATCCCCATCCTTCACGCTGGAGACACGACGGATGTCAAGACGCACAGAGCTGTAGAATTTGAGAGCATTACCGCCAGTGGTGGTCTCGGGGTTGCCGAACATCACGCCAATTTTCTCGCGCAGCTGGTTGATAAAGATACAGGTAGTTTTGGTTTTGGAGATGGTAGCTGTGAGTTTGCGTAAAGCCTGACTCATCAAGCGGGCCTGCAGTCCAACCTTGTTATCACCCATATCACCCTCAATCTCAGCTTTCGGAGTCAGCGCAGCCACAGAGTCGATAACCACGAGGTCAACAGCACTTGAACTGATGAGCTGGTCTGCGATAGCCAAGGCCTGCTCACCGTTATCAGGCTGGGAAATCCACAGGTCGTCGAGGTTCACACCCAGTTTGGAAGCATAGGAAGGATCAAAAGCGTGCTCTGCATCAATAAATGCAGCAATGCCACCAGCCTTCTGGGTCTCAGCTATTGCATGGATGGTAAGTGTTGTCTTACCGGAACTCTCAGGGCCATAGATCTCAATGATACGTCCACGGGGATAGCCGCCCACGCCAAGGGCATAGTTCAGCGCAATACTGCCCGTCGGAATCACTTCCACTTTCTCTGCAGCCTGTCCACCCAAACGCATGATCGCACCTTTACCAAAGTCCTTCTCAATCTTGGCAGTTGCCATCTGTAAGGCTTGTAAGCGCGCTGCGCGTTCGTCAACAGGTTGTTCTAATTGTTTTGCCATTGTTATTGATTATTTCGTTATTTCATTATGACGTTATTTTGAAAAGTTGGGAAGAGATCAGAGCTCCAAATCTCCATCGTGAATCTCATGCCAAGGAAGACCTTGCGTGTTGAGTTGTTCCATGAAAGGATCGGGATCGAACTCCTCTACATTGTGTACACCAGGCTTCACCCATTGTCCCGTAAGGAACATCATCGCGCCAATCATAGCGGGTACGCCGGTTGTGTAGCTGACGCCTTGCATACCAGTCTCCTCATAAGCGGCACGGTGTGAGCAGTTATTATAGACATAATAGGTGTGCTCCTTACCATCCTTGCCGATACCACGGATGCGGCAGCCGATGGAAGTCTGTCCTTCGTAGTTCTCGCCGAGGTCCTGCGGATTAGGTAGCACAGCCTTCAAGAACTGCAACGGCACAATCTTCACCCTAGCGGTACCTGTTCCGTCAGCCAACGGAGCCTCATATTCGATCTCATCGATACGGCTCATTCCTATATTCTGAATCACTTCCAGGTGCTTCAGGTACTGCTGTCCAAACGTCATCCAGAAGCGAGCACGTTTGATGGTCGGGTAGTTGATGACGAGGCTCTCGATCTCCTCGTGGTGCAACAGGTAGCTGTCACGCGGACCAATCTCGGGATAGGTCAAGTCCTTATGAATCTCCAGCGGCTCTGTCTCCACCCACTGTCCATTCTCCCAATAAAGTCCCTTCTGGGTAATCTCACGAATATTAATCTCGGGATTGAAGTTCGTAGCAAAGGCTTTATGGTGGTCACCGGCATTGCAGTCCACGATATCCAGATACTGGATCTCGTTAAAATGATGCTTAGCGGCATAAGCCGTATAGATAGAGGTTACACCCGGGTCAAAACCGCAGCCGAGGATAGCCGTGAGGCCTGCTTTCTCGAAGCGCTCGCGATAGGCCCACTGCCAAGAGTACTCGAAGTGCGCCTCGTCCTTGGGCTCATAGTTAGCAGTATCAAGATAGTTGCAACCCGTCAGCAGACAAGCCTCCATGATCGTGAGGTCTTGATAAGGAAGGGCCAGGTTCACAACCATATCGGGTTTGTAGGCATTGAACAACGTTACCAGTTCGGACACGTTGTCAGCATCCACCTGAGCGGTCTGGATACCTTTGTAACCAGTCGCTTTCTCCACGGCAGCAGCCAGACGGTCGCACTTCGCCTTGGTGCGGGAAGCGATCATGATTTCGGTAAATACTTGCGGGTTCTGCGCCATCTTATGGGCAGCTACGGTGGCCACGCCACCGGCTCCAATCATCAGTACTTTTCCCATATTCTTTGTTTTAATAGATTTTGCGGTGCGAAGTTACTAAAAAAGCCTTGCAGCGACAAAAGAATCTCTTCTTTTTAAACAAAATTGTTTTTTACCGCGTCTGCAGCTTCAGTTTGGCCGTTTTCACATCATCGGCTGTTGCCGTAAGAGTGATGGCTGCGGGCTGTTGGCCTGCACGCAAGATAGCGAGGGCACGGCCGTCGAAAAGACGACGGTGGTCAGTCTGTGTGAGTTCGTCGCTGTAATGGTCGCCGCTGCTGACAGCCGCGAGACAGGCATCACCTTCAACCGTGAAACGGACATCCATATTGGCAGTCGGAACAATACGTCCTTTCTTGTCAATGGCCTCAACCCGAACATGTTGCAGGTCAATACCGTCAGCACACCAAGTCTCTAGATCTGGAACAAGACGCAAGGCAACAACTCTGCCTGCCGTCTCTTCGCGATGGCGAGCCACCACCTTTCCGCCCGTACGGGCAATCGCCTCGATGTAACCAGGAGCGTAGTTGAAAGAATCCCAACGGATCTGGTTGCGAACCTTCGGATTCTTGCGGTCATTCTGCTTCGTGCCGAGACTCTTACCATTCACGATCAGTTCCACCTCATCAGCATTGGTATAGATGGTGAGGTTCAGCGCCTCGCCTTCCGTACGTGTCCAATGGTCGGTCAGACGACGAATACGTTGTTTCACGCCATTCCACTCAATATCCTGACTCTGCTCTTGGAAGCAGAGGTGCACGACGGGTTCATCGGAAAAGATGCTCTTGGCCAGATAGGCATTGGGCTTCGTGGTGAGGTCGATGTAGAAGACACCCTGTGCCCATCCCTTCGCGGGCCAGCCTTGGCTCTCGCCCAGATAGTCGATAGCGCCCCAGTAGGCGAGACCAATGACTTTCGAGAGGTCCATCTCATAGTAATTAGGACCCATCGCAGCTGTGGTGGCTTCGCTCTGGTAGAACATCATCCAAGGGAACTTACGGCCGTCGCCGGGGAAATACATATACCTATAATTATAGGCGGCTATGTCGGTCTCCATCACCAGCGGTGCCGGCAGCGAGTCGGTCTCCAAGGAGCGGCCACGTGGGTGCATAGCAACGGTAATAAGGCGCGAGTCATCGTAGCGTTTCAGCAGTTGCTTCTGCATCCGATAGGGGGTGACGCCCCAGTCGTCATAGGGAAGGTTCGGATAAGTCTGTAGTTCGTTGCCAAGACTCCAGAATACAATACTGGGGTGATTCCTATCTCGCTTAATCCATTCGGGGATATCTTGTTGCCACAGCGCCGTCCATTCCGCACGGCCACCACAATATTGGGTGAGCCATTTGTCATACAGTTCATCCACAACAAGAATGCCGAGCGAGTCGCAGAGATCTAACAGACTCTCACTATAGGGGTTGTGAGAGGTGCGGATATGGTTGAAACCGAAGTCTTTCAGCAGCCGCAACCGCTTTTCGATAGCACGTGGATAGGCGGCAGCGCCCAAGGCACCGAGAGTGTGGTGGTTGGCAATACCCTTGAGAAGCACCTTCTTGCCATTCAATTTCATACCGAATTCGGGCGAGAACTCCAGCTGGCGGAAGCCAAAACGGGAGCTGACGCGGTCAGAGGCGCTTCCATCAGCATGGAAGACAGTCACTTCAGCGGTATAGAGATAAGGGTCATCGATGTCCCAGCGATGGGCATTGGGAATGGCGATGGACGACAACTGGTACTCGCGCCGGCGCTGATTGGCACGGAGTGGCTCGCGACTCTCCTGTTCTGCCACACAGCGACCTTCGCGGTCAAAAATGCGGACCAGGAACTTCACATCCTTTTGCGCAGGACCCAGAAAAGTGGCCTCAGCCTGAATGGAGACAGAGTCGGAAGATGTAATGATACGCAACGGATGCCTTTCAAAATACACCATTGGATCTGTAACCACGACGTGCACATCTCGATAGAGACCGGCACCCGTGTACCAGCGGCTGTTATTAGCGGCGCGGCTGTCTGCGCGTACGGCCAGTACGTTCGGTTCGCCCCATTTGAGCAGTTTCGTCACATCTGCCTCGAAACCCAAATAGCCATAGTCTGTCTTTCCGATGAACCGTCCGTTCAGATAGGCATCGCCGACATATAGAATTCCCTCGAAATCCAGCACGACGCGCTTCCCCCGCCACGCCTCATCGGGCGTAAAGGTCTTACGGTACCAACCCACGCCCATTTCTTTGAATCCACGGGGAGACAGACGGCTCCGGATGTTAGCTCCCGGGTCGCTGGTATCAGGACGCTCGTTCTCGCCCGGTGCCACCCACGGCTGTTCAATCTGGAAATCGTGCGGCAGATCTACACTGCGCCAATCCACATCACTGGTGCTGGGCAGTTCCGCATGGACGAGGTCGCCAACGTGAAACTTCCATCCGAAATTCATCAAGGTCGTCACTCGTGGTTGTAAAGTGGCCAGCAACAGCGCCACCGCCGTGAGAAAAGTATTCATAAAGGAGCAATTTAATAGGGTTCAAGGGTTATTCGCGGCAAATATACTTTTTTTTCTTGTATTTTTTGTCGGATAAATCAAAAAAGACTACTTTTGCCATCAAAAGAACATTTACTTTATCATTATCTCTTTCATTTAACCCTATTCATTAACTTCTAAAAATCAGCAAAGATGAAAAAGAAATTCATGACTCTCGCAGCGTCTGCAGCCATCGTAGTATCAACTCTCTGCAGCTGCATCACCCTCAACAGCGGTGCCGCCATTTCTTCCAACAGCCCCGTAGGTCCCAAAGTAGGTGAAGCCAAGTCTTCTATCATCCTCGGTTTGTGGAGCAGCAAGGGCGAACAGAACAACATCCAGACAGCTGCTGCTAACGCTGGCATCAAGAAAGTTTCTCACGTTGAGTACATCGACAAGGCTGTCCTTCTTGGTCTCTGGATTGAGCACACCACTCGCGTTTACGGCGAATAAGAAACTGTTTTTGTGAAAACAATAAAGGCCCCGCCTGTTGGCGGAGCCTTTTCTTTTATGCGAAGGTGAGGTGATCGTCATCTGCATCTACCCGAATGGGCCGATCGCGGCTGACGGAACCTTCGAGGATGGCCTTTGAGAGGTCGTTGAGCAAGAGACGCTGGATGGCACGCTTGACAGGACGGGCACCGAACTCAGGATCGTAGCCCTCGCGGGTGAGCAGGTCGAGGGCGGCATCGGTGAGGTCGAGGGTGATACCGTTCTGGCTAAGCATCTTCTGCACAGCTGTGACTTGCAACTTCACGACTTCACGAATCTCTGTCTGCGTCAGCGGCTCGAACATAATCGTCTCGTCGATACGGTTCAGGAACTCTGGACGAATCGTACGCTTCAACTGCTCCATCACCGTCTTCTTCGTCTCTTCAATGACAGCCTCGCGGTTAATGGCGGGTAAGCCACCATCTACGCTACCATTGGCGGGTGAGTTGAGTTTGGCGAACTGTTCGCGGATATATTCGCTGCCTAAATTCGAGGTGAGAATGATGATGGTGTTCTTGAAGTTCACGGTGCGACCTTTGTTGTCAGTCAGTCGGCCATCATCAAGCACCTGAAGGAGCGTGTTGAACACGTCGGGGTGAGCTTTCTCTATCTCATCGAAAAGCACGACGCTATACGGTTTGCGGCGCACGGCTTCGGTGAGCTGGCCACCCTCGTCATAACCCACGTATCCCGGAGGGGCACCGATGAGTCGGCTGACGCTGTGCTTCTCCTGATACTCACTCATATCAATACGCGTCATCATCGTCTCGTCGTCGAAAAGGAACTCTGCGAGGGCCTTGGCCAGCTCCGTCTTACCGACACCCGTAGTGCCGAGGAAGATGAAGGAGCCGATGGGGCGCTTCGGGTCTTGCAGACCAGCACGTGAGCGGCGCACAGCATCGCTGACAGCACGGATGGCCTCATCCTGTCCGATAACACGCTTGTGCAGTTCCTCCTCGAGGTGCAACAGCTTCTCGCGCTCGCTCTGCAGCATCTTCGAGACGGGGATGCCCGTCCAGCGGCTGACAACCTCAGCGATATCGTCGGCAGTCACTTCCTCCTTGACCATCGCCTCGGTGCCTTGTGCGTTGCGCAACTGCTCCTGAATCTTCTGTATCTCGGCTTCGAGGGCCTGCAGACTGCCGTAACGAATCTCTGCGACACGGCCGTAGTTGCCTTCACGTTCGGCGCGGTCGGCCTCGAACTTCAGCTGCTCAATCTGCTGTTTGTTCGCCTGGATCTTAGAGAGCAGACCTTTCTCGCCCTCCCACTTAGCTTTCATCTGCTGTTCCTGCTCGCGCAGTTCTGCAATATCCTTATTCAGTTGGGCGAGCTTCGGCTCATCGTTCTCACGTTTGATGGCCTCGCGCTCAATCTCCAGTTGCTTCAAACGACGTGTAATCTCATCCAATTCCTCCGGCACACTATCGCGTTCCATACGGAGCTTGGCGGCGGCCTCGTCCATCAGGTCAATGGCCTTATCGGGAAGGAAACGGTCGGTGATGTAACGGTTGGAGAGCTCCACAGCGGCGATGATAGCGTCGTCCTGAATACGCACACGGTGATGGTTCTCATAGCGTTCCTTCAGACCACGCAGGATAGAGATGCTGGACAGCGTGTCCGGTTCATCGACCATCACGCTCTGGAAACGACGCTCCAACGCCTTGTCCTTCTCGAAGTACTTCTGGTACTCGTCGAGGGTCGTAGCACCGATTGCCCGCAGTTCGCCACGAGCCAGCGCAGGCTTCAGGATGTTCGCAGCATCCATAGCGCCCTCGCTCTTACCAGCACCCACGAGCGTGTGGATCTCATCAATGAAAAGGATAATCCGCCCTTCGCTCTTCGTCACCTCGTTGATTACGCTCTTCAAGCGCTCCTCGAACTCACCCTTGTACTTGGCACCGGCAATCAGTGCGCCCATATCGAGTGAGAACAACTGCTTCTCGCGCAGGTTCTCAGGCACATCGCCACGCAAGATACGATGGGCAAGGCCCTCCACGATGGCGGTCTTACCTGTACCTGGCTCACCAATCAGGATAGGATTGTTCTTTGTGCGGCGACTGAGGATCTGCAGCACACGACGAATCTCTTCGTCACGACCAATCACTGGGTCGAGCTTCCCCGCGCGCGCTTCCTCTATAAGATTACGCGCGTATTTGGAGAGGCTCTGGTAGGTATCTTCGCTGGATTGAGACTTCACCTGCTGTCCGCCGCGCAGTTCGCGGATGGCGGCTGCAAGTTCTTTCTCGTTGACACCTGCGTCCTTCAGGATCTTGGCGGCCGTGCTGTTGCTGCCTACAAGGGCGAGGAGCATCAGCTCAATACTGACGAACTCGTCGCCTTGCTTGCCCGCCAGTTCTTCGGCGCGGGTGAGGATGTTATTGGTTTCGCGACCGAGGTACGGCTCACCGCCCTCTACGCGCGGCAGGCTCTGCAACTGAGCCTCCAAGGCTTGGCTGACGGCCTGTTCATTGACCGACAGCTTACGCAGCAGGAACTGAGTCACTTGCTGACCTGTCTTCAGAATGGCGGCCAACAGGTGCTCGGGCTCGATGGCCTGCTGACGGCGGGCCTCGGCGATGCGCACGGCCTCCTGCACGGCCTCTTGCGCTTTGATGGTAAACTTGTCGAATGTCATAATATTATCAGATTAAAGATTATAGATTAAAGATTAAAGAATAGAACTATCCATTCTATGTTTCAATTTTGCGGCGGCAAAAGGTGTGCGAACAAAAAGGATGCAGCCAAAAAGGCAGATTATCAGACTTTTTGACCGCTGGTATCAAAAATAATCATTACCTTTGCATCACGAAAAACAAACAAGAAGATGCTCACAGAAAAAGAAAAACAGGAAATCTTCAGCCTGCTGCATAGCCAGGTAGTGCCAGCCATCGGGTGTACGGAACCTATGGCGGTAGCCCTTTGTGTGGCCCGCGCCACAGAGATATTGCGTACCCAAACCGATTGCAAAGTCCCCGAAAAGATTCATCTGGACCTCAGCGCCAACATCCTCAAGAACGCCATGGGCGTGGGGATTCCCGGCACAGGAGGCATGATCGGCTTGCCCATCGCAGTAGCGCTGGGAGCTATCGGCGGTAAGTCCTGCCTCGGCCTGGAAGTGTTGCGTGACTGCACGGAAGAGGACCTGACGGTTGCCAAGAACTATATCAAAGAGGATCATATTGATATCAAGTTGGAAGAGAATGACCCTGACAAGCTCTATATCCATGCTCGCGTAGAGGCTGCGGGCAAGGGCGCAGAGGCCATCATCAAGGGGAGCCACACCAACTTTATAGACTCTCCCACCACCCTCCCTATAAAGGAGGGAGTGGTCACTTCTGAGGATGAGAGGAATCTGTCTGCCAAGGATTCTGGGATAGCCCTCACCCTCTCCAAGGTCTATGAGTTTGCTACCACGACTCAGTTGGACGACCTGCGTTTCATCCTTGAAGCCAAACGCCTGAACGAAGCGGCTGCTGAGGAGGGCTTGCGCGAGAACTACGGCCATCAGCTAGGTAAGACCATGTGCAGCCCGCTCGGTCGTGGCATCATGGGCGAAAGCATCTTCGCCAAAGTGCTCTCTGTTACCTCTTGCGCCTGCGATGCCCGTATGGCCGGTGCCAAGATTCCCGTGATGAGCAACAGCGGCAGCGGTAACCAAGGTATCTGCGCTACGATGCCCGTTGTGGTCTTTGCCCGCGAGAACCATAACACTGAGGAGGAACTGATTCGCGCATTGACACTCTCCCACCTCACCGCCATCTACATCAAGCAGTCCCTCGGCTGTCTGTCAGCCCTATGCGGCTGTGTAGTGGCCAGCACGGGCAGCAGCGTCGGCATCACCTATTTGATGGGCGGAAACTTCAACCAAATCAGTTTCTCTGTCAAGAATATGATTGCGAACCTGACCGGCATGATCTGCGATGGCGCGAAACCGTCCTGCGCCCTGAAACTGACCACCGGTGTCGGCACCGCCGTGATGAGCGCTATGCTCGCCATTCAGAACAAAAACGTCACCAGCGCAGAAGGTATCATCGACGACGATGTCGATCGCAGCATCCATAACCTCACCAGCATCGGCTCACGAGGCATGGACGAGACCGACCGCTTCGTCCTCGACATTATGACACATAAGTAAAGAGCCGCTTCTTATCGTTCTTTCCACTATTCTTCCAGAGGCGAGACTCCTTTGGCGGTGGGCGAGATATTTTTGATGCTGCCGTTGGGGTTATAGTACATCGGCTCAGCGATGATGCTCCGGCTATAGCCTGTTCCGTCTGGCAGACCGCCGTTATGCGAGAAGAAGAACCACTGTCCCTTGTACTCTACGATGGCGGGATGGGTGGTGTTGGAGTTACCGGCTATCTCGCTGATAATGCCCATAGGGATATAGGGGCCGCCAATCTGATCGGCTACAGCATAGGCAATCTTCTCAGGCCATTCTGAGGCGTAAGTTAAGTAATATTTTCCCTTGTACTTATGCATCCATGGTCCCTCGGTGAAGCGGGGCACATCAATCTGGTGCACTTCGCCATCAATCTCAATCATGTTGTCTTTCAGCTTGGCATAGTAGCACTGCTGATTACCCCAAATAATATAAGGTGTGCCGTCATCATCAATCAGGATGGCGGGGTCAATGCACGCCCAAGCGTGTTTGGAAGCGAAACAGTCCTTGTTCGTCAGCAGCGGCTTGCCCTGTGCATCCTTGAAGGGGCCAGTAATCTTGTCGCTCACGGCCACGCCGATGCCGCACCAGTTGGTCGAGACATACCAGTAATACTTTCCGTCCTTGCCCTTGGCCACATGTCCGGCGTAAGCCTGTTTGCTTTCAGCCCATTTGAAGTCCTCAATGCGCAAGGGCGAGGGGTACTCTGTCCAGTGCTTCATATCCGTTGTGCTATAGAGCAACCAGTCCTTCATAATATAGTTGTTCTGATTGCCGGCAGCATCGTGTCCGGCAAAGAGCCACAGCGTATCATTTTCCACAAACACAGCGGGGTCAGCCGTGTGCTTGTCGCGAATGATGGGGTTGCCATTACTCTCAAACTCATGTGTCAGCACAAAGCCCCATTTCTGCTGTAGGCGGTCTAATTCCTTTTTTGTCACAGATATGATTGAACCGTGTCGCGGGAAGAAGTCCTTGCGGAACGATTGCGGCTCCTTCGTCCAGGTCATTAAATCCTGTGACGTCTGATATTCATATCGACCAGAGCTATAGAGGTCATACATCAGCACCCATTTTCCGCTACCGTCGTGCAAGGGAAATACACTACTGCCTTCCACATGCGTCTTTGTTCCGGCATAGGCATCAAGATACTTGAAGTCCTCTTTCCATGGACCCTTCAGGCTCTTCGAGGTCGCCTGTTGAATGCCGTTAATAAACTCCTTTCCGTTCTCGTCTTTCGTGTTACCCTTATAGAAAAGATGGAACTTTTCACTTTTCACTCCATCACTTTTCACTTCTATAATGTCATTGTCGATGCTGCCGTATTTGGCCGAGAACAGCACCTTCGGCTCGCTCTCGAAGCCCGTGAAGTCCTTGTTGGCGTAAGCATAATAGGTGATGAGCGTCTTGCGGTCGGCTCGTTGCAAGGTGAAGTAGATCATGTACTTCTTCGCCTTACGGTCGTAGATGGTCTGCGGCGCCCACACCCAGAAGGCATCGCCGAAATTCTTCGGGTAATCCTTCGCCAGCACCACCTTCGCGTGTGTCCAGTTCACCAAGTCTTTTGATTTCAGCATCACGATACCTGGATTGGCACCCCACCCCTGCTTGGGGTCATAGGTGTGCATGTCCGTTGCCACGATATAATAATCGCCATCCTCGCCACGCAGGATATGCGGGTCGCGAATGCCGCCGCTCTCGCTGATGCTGTCGCTGGCAATGATGGGCCGGTTGCCGTTCAGCGCATACCAGTTCCGGGCGTCCTCGCTCACGGCAAAGCGCAACTGCTCCATGAGTTTTGTGTCGCCTCCGCCCTCGAAATAGGCGAAGAGGTAACCCGCATACTGCGGTTCTTGCTTCTTCTGTTTCGCTGCCTGAACACTCAGTGTCAAACAAAGCAGGATGGGAAGGATGATTTTTTCCATTTTAGTTTGAAAAGAGAACAATTACTTCATGAATTTCTTGTTACCCTGAATCAACACTCCTTTGTGATGGGCCTCTGCACGGAGACCTTGAAGGGTGTAAGCGTCGCTACTGACACAGGAATCATTAATCGAAGAGACACCTGTCGTTTCTGCGACATAGTCCTCCACGCTGGCGATATAGTTGATGTCGTGGATTTCACACGCCCCATTGCTCTTGCTCGAAGTCAGCCCGAAGATGGTCTGACCCATGCACACACTGGGACGGTCGCCAGAGAAATTGTCGTAGAGACCGCTCTTCGTCATATCCCAAGCTATCACGGTCTGTCGTTCTCCGTTAACGGTGATAGACTTTTGCTTCGTCGGTGCCACCTCCGAGGAGCGATTTGTCCCATTGAGCCACCAGAGATATGAAGCTCCTGAAGCAGTGCTCAGACTTGTACCACGCACCACAAGAAAGACCTGACTCTTATTGATATCATAATCCAAGTCCTGATACTTCATCATCAATGCGATGTTGTTGCGTCCTGTACTCTTGGCTTTGATGACATTGCGTTCTGTGTCGTAGGTGATGTTGGAAGTCGTAATACGTTTGACATCGCCCGTAGTCCAATCTTCTGCTTTGAAGTGATAGGCATTGGCATTTTCAATATAGCCTTTCATGAGCCGCAGGTAATAAAGTCCTGGATTGAGTGTTCCTTCCGTAGCGGCCAGACGCACCACAAATTGTTTCTTCACCTTACCCTTGGCATCAGTGACGAGCGAAGATGGAATGGGGTATTCTATGTTATAGAAACCATTCTCACTGTTCCGTACAGACGAAGGAATCGTAATGTCTGCAATCTTCTTTCCATCGACCAACAACGTAGCTTTGCGCCCTTGGTCGGCAGTAGTGAAACGACAGAGAATGGAAAGGGACTCATCCTCACCATCGGAATTGAACAGAGTATATTGCACGTAGCCGCCAGCTCGTGCATCGCGGTAATTCTCGCCATTATAGTTACCCTTGCTGGAGTCGCTGGAATAATTGTATTCATGGCCTGCCTCACTCTGCTGTTCACCAGGAGCCACGAAGTCCAGTGTGCGGGCCAGCAACGCTTCATTGGCAGCCTCGCTCTGTGCCATTGCACTATTGGCAAAGTTTTCAGCCGTTTGCTGATACCAATAACAGGAGTAGCGGGCGTGGTGTATTTGGTAGAAGGGTTGCAGTGTCAGCGTCTTCCATTTGTAGGTCTCCACACCTTCGCGGCTGGCGTCGAGCGTAAAGGTAAGCTTCGATAAATCCTGTGCCTTGATGCGACTGAGTACATCCTTGCGCTCATCAATCAGCAAGGGTGCCGACATCAGGTTCTTCGATGAAGCCATCGAGCCGGGAGCGTGATCCATGCGTCCTGCACCGGCATATTCGTTGGGCAACGTCTCTCCCTCTGCCGACACATTGGCGGCCAACAGGATGGGACCATATTTGAAGGCGATATAATCCGCATAGTTCGGGCATTCCTCATAGCGTAGTTCCATGGGCAATAAGACCGTGATTATGTCGTCCTCAGCCCATGTCCTGTTAATCGTTACATAGGAGGCTTTTCCCTGTGTCACACTGGTCTCGACAGCCGAACCATTGACCATCACTTGGAATTCCTTTCCAGCCCATTCCGGATGGCGGACGGCGATGGTATAAGTGCCAGCCTTGCCGACAGTCAGTGTGGTTGTCTGTTGAAAGGGGAACTGTGTCTCTTGAGTAAGGACAAAGTCTTCATTCTCCAGCTTTGAGGGAGTGAAGAGGTTTACATAGAGCGTCTCTTTGCCATTATGTGTGTAGATGAAATGTCCATACTTCGAATGGTTCTCCATACCTGTTCCCACGCAGCACCACATACCCTGATTCACCTGTGAATAGATGCGGTAAGCCTGTGGCCTGAGGGTGGTGAAATAGACATAGCCGCCTGTCGTCGGGTCTTGTGTAGAGAGGATATGGTTCCACATAGCCTGCTCGTAGAAATCCACATATTTGGCATCGCCTGTGCGGTCACCTATCATCTCAGAGAGTTTGAGCATATTATTGGTGTTGCACGATTCAGGGCCATCCAGATGGTCGATATAGCGGTTGCTATTGGCAACAGTCAGGAAATGCTCTGCCACAGAGTTACCGCCGATGCACACCGTTCGGTTCTTTGCCACATCAGTCCAGAAATTCTCGGCAGCACGGGTATAATTGTTCAATTGTCCTACTTCTCCAATCCTCTCCATACCTATATATTTCGGTACCTGCGTATTGGCGTGTTTATTATCGAGAAACGTAGTGTTGAGCGTCTGCATACCATTGAGCATGGTGTTATGGGTATAGCGCTTTGCGGCCTTGAGATAATTCTCGTCGCCGAAGAGTTGATAAGCATCGAGCAACGACTCGTTCATGCCGCCGTGCTCACAATCTAGGAAGCCCTGCAGGTCCGTGTCACTCACCTTACTGACCACATTCACGCTCCAGTCGGACATCTTGCGGAACAACTCCTTGGCATCGGCATTACCAGCATAGACATAGGCATCGCGCAAACCTGCCAGAATCTTATGTTCGCAATAGAAAGGAACCCATCCCCAGTTGTTACGAATGCCAGCGAGGTCGCCCTTGTAGAGCATCTTCCACGAATCGTTGATGGGCTGTCCGCCGATGAAACCATAGAGTCCATCGGTGTTCTGGTCATAGGCACTCTGGCAGTCTTTCATCACGCTGACCATATACTCCAACCGCGTCTTCAACTGTGCCTTCATCGTTGTCTCGCGACAAGCGGCATAGGCCAATGAGAGAGCCGTGAGATAGTGGCCACCGACATGGCCATCGAGGTTGAAGTTTCCGCTGCCCCAGTTGGGGAACGACGGATGCTTCTGTTCCCATTGATAGTAGCGACTGCCTGTATCAGTAGTGGCTGCGAGGCCCGACTGCCGCACGTAGGGCGTCAGCAGACGGTCCACGTCATACTGCATCAGCATCTGGAAGTTCAGCTCCATCGCCGTCTTCATGGGGCCATCTAGCAGGGTCACCTCCGAAAGGTTAAAGTGCTTAGGATAAAGTTCGCTCTGAGCGCTTGTGCCAGCGGCAAGGCAGAGCAACAATGTCAATGTCAGAATCTTCTTCATTATTTATTAGTGCTTTGATTTTCTGCGCAAATATACGACTATTTTCAATGCCCACAAATTTATCATGAGATTATCTATAGTTTGAAGACCTGCGAACTCAAATAACCCTTAAAAGAGCCATAATGTCTTACCTTCTTCTCTCAGCCCCCTTTTTTCTCTCTCCTTGCTTTTTCCTAGTTTTTATGAGGCTAGTATTAATAATCCCAACCCTCGTCAGATTTTGACAATATAGAACATGTAAGTATAATGAACGACAATTGGGATTGAACCGTTTCTTTTGCACCAACAGACTATAATCTATAAGAATCCTTTCCATGATTCGCTGAATGATATTTTCACAAACAACCGAATAAAAATCCTACAAACAGCCGAATAAAAACGCCTCAAATCACCGAGAATGGTTAATAGAACGTCGGCAGGGCGTGAGGATACACGAGGGGAAGAAAGTGTTTGTACAAGACAAACGCTAAAAATATAGCAATACCCGTCAGGGGCGACGAGGCGGAAAGAGAGTCCTAAAGAAAGGCTGAGTTACAGCGTTTTTACGAAGTCGGTGATGAGATGGAAGAGGGGGACGTAGGTGTCGAAGCGGATGGTTTTGTAAGTGTCCTGCGGTGTGTGATAGAAGGGAAAGGCATCGCCTTCCTCGTTCTCAAAGAAGATGCACGGGACACCACGAACGGCAAAGGGATAGTGGTCGCTCTTCTCCTCTAACTTCGCCAACTTCAAGCCACCGAAATAACCGCCCTGACGATTGAGCTGTTCCAACACGGGGAATGCCCAGGCTCCGGCTTCGCTGGGCTCACAATGAAGCTGAGGATTGTTATCCCCAATCATATCAATATTAAACAGATACTTGATACGCGAAAGGGGCACCATAGGGTGATCCACGTACCAGCGCGAGCCACGCAGATAGGCATCTTCGCCAGAGAAAGCAATGAAATAGGTATCGAACTTAGGACGCTGACGGGCATAGTGTCGCGCCAGCATGACAATGGCGGCTGTGCCGGAGGCGTTGTCATTGGCTCCAGCATAATAAACCTTCTTGCCGAGATTGCCGAGGTGGTCATAGTGAGCCGTAAAGATGAGGCAACTGTCATGGCGCTCACCCGTCACCTTCGCGATGACATTGTCTGTCTGATAGTCCTTGAAGAACTGCTGGTCGATGTCAGCACGAATCGTCTTCGCATCCTCGGGGAGCACGGAGGCCAAAGTCCAGATGGAGGGCAGCTTCATCACCCGTTCACCGTAGGCTTTATAAAACTTCAGCGGCTCATTCCACGTATAAAGCATTCCGCCTATATGGGTGCTGTCCGGGTTCTGCAAGAAAGAGAAGTCCTTGCGGTGATTATAGGGGAACCAGAAGTCACAAACGATGAAAGCGCCTTGGTTCTCGGGGCGGGCAAGGTCGGCCTTGATACGCTGGAAATCGTAATGAAGCGTGTCAATGTGATAGAGATTGTACTCGCCATGAACAGCGGGATTGTACTCGCGCACCGTGAAATCGCGTCCTGCCTGCAGTTTACGTCCATCCACCGACAGCTTCATATTGCCTGGGAAGGTGTTGATGTCAAGGGTAAAAGGCTGATAGAAGACCTCGTCAACACCCGCCTTCTGAAACTCTTTCACCAGAAAGCTTCCAGCCTTGCGAACACCTTCGCGGGCATAGCCGCGACCCTGATATTTTGCGGAACTGAGTTGTCGGACAATGCGCTTGTAGCGCGGCAGGTCTTGAGCTGACAAAGGGAGGGATGCAAGGAGCAAGAGCGCCAAGAACCCTGAGAAAAGGTGCTTGTTCATAAGACGTAAGAACTAAGAAAGTGGATTGACGTGTATCTGCTGCAGGAACTCCTGACGAGTCTCGGCATGTTCAAAGGCACCGATATAATGCATCGTTGTGGTGTTAGCTCCTTGTTTGGCCACACCACGCATCTGCATACAGAGGTGACGGGACTCCACAACGACCATCACGCCGAGCGGACTCAAGGCCTCCTGAATGCAATGGGCAATCTCCTGGGTCATCCGTTCCTGCACCTGCAGGCGATGACTGAAGGTATCGACGATACGGGCCAGTTTGCTAAGCCCCGTTATCTCGCCGTTAGGGATATAAGCGATATGCACCTTCCCGAAGAAAGGAAGCAGATGATGTTCGCACAAGGAATAAAACTCAATGTCCTTGACGACCACCATGTTGTGATAAGCCTCTTTGAAGAGAGCAGAACGAAGGATAGCAACAGGATTCTCCGAATAACCACGGGTGAGCTCCGTCCACGCACGTGCCACCCGTTGCGGTGTTTTCTGAAGGCCCTCGCGTTGCAGGTCTTCACCCAAGAGCGATATGATTTCAGCGTAATGCGCTGCGAGCGCCTCCTCTTTTTCTTTCATCAGTAGCTAACGATTATTTTGCTCTTGACGATACTGGCCTCACTGAACTGTTGTGTGAGATGCATCTTACGGAGCTGCTCTACGGCTTCCTCGCGCGTCTTGAAATCACCGACACGGCAGACCCAACGCGGGGAAATAAAACTGGTATAGACATTCACGTCGTTAAAATAAGAACGTACGAGATGTCCCATTTGGTGAGCTTCGGATTTGGACTGACGGGTATTGCCTCCAGCATAGACTTGGATGCGATAACCGACGGCATAGGTGTGATGGCCCGAGATATTATTCTTATGACCTTCACCATCTGTGGCTACCGCTGTCGTGTCAGGTTGCTGTGCAGTACGTTGCTGGCGTACCACCGGAGCAGCGTTGCCATTCACCAAAGCATCTATCTCAGCATCCTGAGACAATGTCACCGTGCCCTCACCCGCTACTTTGCGAGTGAGGTGCTCGGTGAATTTCTGCTGTGCGGAAATGCCAGAAGGAAATAAAATAATAAATGATAACAGATAAATAATAAATAATAAATGGTGGCTGGGGACTTCGCAATGGAAAGACTTCAATCCCTTTGATTGGGAGATTGCCTTTATGTTATTACTATTTATCATTTCTTATTTATTATTTCTTCGATAAGCTTATTTCCAAGCGTCAATGATACCTTTGAAATCAGCGCACTTCAGAGCAGCGCCACCAATGAGACCACCGTCAACATCGGGCTTAGAGAAGATTTCCTTAGCGTTGCTGGGTTTGCAGCTGCCACCATAGAGGATGCTGATGTTCTCAGCAGCGGCTTCGCCAAAGCGACCTGCGATGACGCCACGGATGAAAGCGTGCATATCCTCAGCCTGCTCAGCGGTAGCGGTCTTGCCAGTACCGATAGCCCACACGGGCTCGTAAGCGAGGATGATGTTGGAGAGCTGCTCCTCGGTCAGGTCGAAGAGGCTATCAGCCAGCTGACCACCAACAACTTCGTTCTGCTTGCCAGCCTCGCGCTCTTCGAGCACTTCGCCGATGCAGAAGATCACCTTCAGGCCATTGGCCAGAGCGAGGTTCACTTTTTCCTTCAGAATCTCAGCGGTCTCACCATAGTAAGCGCGACGCTCACTGTGACCGAGGATGACGTACTGAGCGCCGGTGCTCTTGACCTGAGCAGCGCTCACTTCGCCGGTGAAAGCACCCTTCTCCTTATCAGCGCAGTTCTCGGCACCAAGACCGATAACAGTACCTTCAACCACGTCAGCAACCTTCGCGAGATGGATGAACGGAGTGCAAATAACAACGTCACAGTTGGGTTTGTCAGCAGCAAGTGCTTCCTTAAGTTCATTGGCCAAAGCGAGACCTTCCTGCAGGTTCAGGTTCATTTTCCAGTTTCCTGCTACGATTTTCTTTCTCATTGTCTAATAGATTTATAAATGTCGTTTCTTTTTCGGCTGCAAAGATACTACTTATTTATGACTTATGGAGGTCGTTTCACGTTTTTTTATTCCTCCGCCCTCTTTTCTTCGCCTTTTCGTGTATCGAAGAGTTTACTCATGAGTCTTCTCTGACGCCATCTCCGCAACCAACGGAAGCTGGCAACGATGCGGTCTATGAATGTTAATAAGGCGAGCGGAACAATATACCATAAGAGCAGGAACAAGAACATGAAGCTATGGTCCTCAAATTGTTCTCGTATCAGCGGTAAGCTGTCAAGGGGGCCTGTCAGTTCATCCTCTGCAGGCAGCGTCTTGTGACTCCATTTACCAACGATGGTTCCGTTGCACAACAAGAGAAGAGCGGGATTGTTTCGCGCCATGGTCTTGAGCGTGAGCTCATCCGTGAAGGCGAAGTCGTACTCCGCACCGGTGAGGTCACGCCAGCGGTTTATCGCCGATTCCGAGGAAGCCGTGAGGCAAAGGAAACGATAACCATAAGCTTTGGCATAGTCATACACATCATTGATTCGGTCCATATTGGCATCATCTGCCGTTTCCATGCGCGGTGCTGTCAGCAAAAAGGTATAGGATGTGTCGGCCAATAGTTCGTCAAGGGAAGGAACGGAAGCCGACGAGACAGCAGAGATGGGTTCAATCCCGAAGTCCAAGATTTCAGGCAACTGCTCAGGGTCGTCGGGCCACTCCATCGCTGATGGGATATGCTGACCAATATGAAACGGGCGGAAATCTATAACAGGTTCGTCATAGAGACACACAGCCATCAATATCAAGCCATAGAAAATGCTGAACAAAGACACTAACCATTGCACCGGTTCAGAAATCAGACGGCTCAGTTTCCTTCGCTGCCACCACAATAAAGCTGCCATCAAAAAGATGACCAGATTCTTACTGAAGGTCTGCCAGTTCGTCAGATGTACAGCATCACCAAAGCAACCGCAATCCGTAACAGCATCAGTCAACGCCAGCCACAACGTCAGCGGCGTATAGAACAGCATCAGCAAAAGCATGATGGAAATGGTCAAGCGACGCCGGATGCTGAATAACAGGTAGATACCCAAACAGAACTCCGTAATGGCCAGCAACATGCTGAGCACCAAAGGCAAGAGCCCCGAACCAATCCAGTCTTCAAGGTTCAAGGCCACCAAATAGTCTTGAATCTTATATTCGGTTCCGTGGGGGTCTATCAGTTTGACAAGCCCCGAGAAAATAAAAGTGGCAGACACGACCAAACGGCACATGTTCACCACTATCCATAATAATCTGTCTTTCATCAGAAGGTGAGCTTAATAAGCCCGAAGACGGCATAATTCATCATATCCTGATAATTGGCATCAATGCCCTCGCTGACAAGGGTTTTTCCATTCAGTTCTTCAATCTGCTTGGTACGGAAGATTTTCTGAAGAATGATGTCCGTATAACTGCTGACACGCATACCGCGCCACGCTTCATCGTAATCATGATTCTTTCGAAGCATCAGTTGAAGAGAACTCTCAGCCAAACGATCATATTCGGCAATAGCCTCTTCAGTAGTCATGTCATCGGGTTTTTCTGCAATACCATGCTCGAGTTGTATCAAGCCTATCACGGAATAATTGACAATGGCAATGAACTCCGGACGAATACCTTCATCCACCAAAGCCTCTCCCTTCATCTCCAACGAACGGATGCGATTGGCCTTGATATAAAGCTGATCTGTCAGTGAGGGGATACGAAGAATACGCCAAGCAGCTCCATAGTCATGTAGCTTCTTGACGAATACCTCGCGGCACTCCTTCATGACTGCGCGAAACTGCTCTTCTGTGGTCATCACTTAAGAAGGGAGTTAAGAATACTTCAGAATCTGGCCGACTTTCAACGTAGTCTTTGTAGAGATACCGTTATCCCTGCAAAGTTTTGTCACCGTTGTCTTATGCTTGTGTGCGATACTGGAAAGAGTCTCGCCACGACGTACCGTGTGGAAATGTGTACCACCCTGAGCACGGTTTGAACGGCTCTTGGAATTTGCTACGGAAGGATAAGTTACTTCTTCGCCAGCCTGAGCTATATCGCTGTTTTCGGCTTTGCCACTTGCATCGTGCTTGCCTAAGAGCGTACCACGACCGCGACCACGGAAGAGATAGAAATCACCTGTCACATCCTGATTGGCAAAGTCAAACAACTTGGCCGGATCAATATACTCGCCCAAGAAACGGGTTTCAAAATGGAGGTGAACGCCATAGCTGCGTCCCGTATCGCCTGCCAAGCCAATAGGATCACCCGCCTTCACATTCTGTAACTCCTTGACCAGGAGACGAGACATGTGACCATAAACGGTTTCAAGGCCATTGGGATGGCGAATAACTATCATGTTACCATACCCTCCACGCTGGAAGGTTGACATACGTACCTTACCATCAAAAGCAGCGCGGATGGTATCACCACGATTGGCATTGATGTCAAGACCCTGATGTTGTCTGCGGAAACGGCGACGATAACCGAAGTTCGACGTCACGATGCGGTTATTGATCGGCATGCAGAAGTTCCGGAGGTCAATCTTGTACTCATCCGGCAACTTCACATTACCATAGGCGTTAACGAACTTGTTTTCCCAATTGGGATAGAGATCACCTGCGGGGTTCTCCAAATTTTCCTGATGAAATAACCGCTGAATCTCAACACTATCTACCGCGCGCATCTTAATGTCAACAGGAGCCTGACGGGCTATCATATCCTGACCCATAACTGGTAAGATACTTCCTGCGAGCATTAAAGTGGCGACGATCTTGTTTACGAATTGGTTGGTCATTTTAAGATAAATGTTTATTATGGGAACGTTGTTCAACACTCATCGACTGCATAGATGAAATCCTGAACGCCACTGCGATAGTCGAAGATTTCTTCGGGACGGAAGAAACGAGCCAACTCAATCGCGGCGTTCTCAATGGAATCAGAAGCATGGACGATGTTCTGCTGGTTACTCATGGCATAATCACCACGAATCGTACCAGGATCAGCAGCACGACCATTGGTAAAACCTGTCATAGCGCGCACGACTTGCACGGCTTCAACACCACTGATAGCCATTGCCACAATCGGCGAGGCCATCATAGACGATGCTAATAAGGGAAAGAAGGGGCGGTTAACCAGATGAGCATAATGCTCGCGGAGAATGGCTTCATCCAACTGCATCATTTTCATGCCGGAAATACGGAGACCGCGGCGCTCAAAGCGATGAACAATCTCGCCAATCAGCTGACGTTGAACACAACTGGGCTTAAGTAAGACGAGGGTTGTTTCCATATATAATATGATGTCTTTTTAATCGTTTTCACTTGAAACTACTACACGTTTCGGCCGCAAAATTAGGCAAATTTTCCGAGACCGCCATATTTCTTAACGTTTTTTCTTATTTGAGCCTACGTCAAGGAATTAACAAAGAGCTGTCTCCGTAGCTGAGAAAACGAAAATCGTGACCAAGTGCGTAATGATAAATATCCTTCCAATGTTCACCGCCCACAAACGCTGAAACGAGGAGCAAAAGCGTGGATTGCGGCTGATGGAAATTAGTAACCATCCGCTTGACAATATGATATTGATAGCCTGGAGCGATGATGATCTGCGTAGCCGTATGGAGGGCATCGGTGTGGTTGCGCTCCATCCAGTCAAGAATAGCTTTCAAAGAAGTGACAACCTCTTCCCTACTCTCTTCCTCGTACGGTTCCCACTGTCCCACTTTCAGTTCGTCCTCGCCGGCATCAGGATTGGCCAACAGCTTCTTACCTATATAATATAAGGACTCCAGCGTCCGGACACTCGTCGTACCGACAGCCGTACACTCACCATTGTGACGAAGCAGCGCCTCCACGACCTTCTTGGGCACATAGATCCACTCGCTATGCATCTCATGTCCTTCGATTCGCTCACTCTTCACAGGCTTGAAAGTACCGGCACCTACGTGGAGCGTCAGCTCAGCACGTTCAATACCGCGACGATCAATGGCCTCAAGCACAGCTGGTGTAAAATGTAAACCTGCCGTCGGGGCTGCCACGCTACCTTTCACTTTAGAATAGACCGTCTGATAAGTCTTCAAGTCACTTTCCTCTGTCTTTCGGTTGAGATAAGGTGGAATGGGAAGTTCACCACAAGCGTCAAGTACCTGTGCCCAAGTAATCTCGGCATCGCTCCATGAGAAACGGATCAGATCCGGTTCGCCTGCCTTCTCTACGGTCAGCACAACCTCTTTCCCCTCCACCGTGATTTTTCTCTGAAGCGTTCCGACTTTCCATTTCTTGGCATTACCGACCAGACAATGCCATGTGCAACCCTGTGTCTGCTGGAACATCAGCACATAGTCATGAGGCTCGGCGGGTTCCAGACAAAAGACTTCTATCAGCGCGCCTGTCTCCTTGCGGAAATGCAGACGAGCCTGGATGACACGGGTATTGTTCATCACCATCAACGACCCTTCGGGCAACAACTCTGGCAGGTCACGGAAGTGGCGATGGCTGATGGTGCCGTGATCATAGATGAGCAGCTTCGACGCATCACGTTCCGCCAACGGGTATTTGGCGATTCGCTCGTCAGGAAGCTCGTAGGCGTAGTCGGCTATTTTTATATTCTTTGGATTCAGCACGTCTCTCTAAACACTAAACTATCAACTCTCACCTACCCAATCGTCACCATCGTAGCCCCGAAGCCATATTTCTGGAACGAGGCATCTTCATAGGTGCAACCGCGATAGCGATGTTGCAGTTCCTTGATGATCGCTTCGCGCAACACACCCTCACCTTTGCCGTGAATGAAGACGATGCGCTGTCCTTTCTTCTTCATATTCCGGTCCATCATGATACGGAACTCTGTCAACTGCGTATTGAGCAACACATTGGGCGAGAGTCCTTCCGTGTGGTCCAAGAGGGCATTGATATGGAGATCGACTTCGATGATCTCGTCCTTTTTCTGCATCTCTTTAAGCGCCCGTTTAGCCGCTTTCAGTGCTTCACGTTCTTCTTCACGAGTCCGAGGGCGTGCCTGCGGCACCTCATCCTCTTCTGACTCATCATATTCAACACCTCGCATGGCATCAAGCACCTCTTCCGCCTCCACAAACACCTGTTTGATGGGACGGTCATCGCGCACGATATCATAAATCAAAGCTGATTCACGGAAGAAAGGAGATGGCTGGAAGACATGAAGCTTGTAGAACTTCACGGTGTCCAATCGCAGTTCCACACCTACAGCAGGCTTCAGCATGAACGGTTTGTCCTGCTTCCACGCCACGAGCTGTATGCTCAAGCGCTCCAGATCATTCAACACCGAGCGGTCGAAAGTCTCCAGCAATTGCTTAGTGTTCGGTTCAATCTGTCCCTGCCAACGCAAGTGCCATGCGGCGCCCTCGTTGTTTGTAAAGACAGCTTGGATATAATAGTTGGAGTCATTGATCAGATATGCCTCAAATCGAGTATTTGTCAACTCGCGCGAGTTCTCGGGAACGAAAGCCAAGCAGACATTCAGCAGGTCGCCGCCTTTGCGTTCCTGCGCCTTGGGCTGGTAACTCACGGGGCGGCTGGCGGGGTCATCCTCCTCACCGTCTTCAAGGAAACGCACCTTCGGCGTCGGCTTTTCCTCTTTTTTCTTCACTTCGAAGTTGTTCGCGTTGGTCTCAATGACCACCACCTGCGAACGCAACATGGGAATATCGAAGCCGTCTTCATCCTCAACGAGCACGATGTTCTTGTCTTGGAAGCCCGTGATAACACCGCCTCCAACCTCATTCAGGAATCTTACTTTATCACCTATTTTCATCTTCTGTTTTTTAATTTGAGCGCAAAGGTATAAAAAAGTCTCCAAAAAGTCACACCTCTCCCATAACTTTTACATATCTTTGCCCGCAGAATCCCTAAACAACGAATTTTATGAAGTTCATATCATGGAACGTGAACGGCCTTCGTGCATGTGACGGAAAAGGCTTCCGCGACATCTTCCGTTCGCTGGACGCTGATTTCTTCTGCCTGCAGGAGACGAAGATGCAAGCCGGACAGTTAGACATCTCCTTCGATGGCTACGAGAGTTATTGGAACTACGCTGAGAAGAAAGGTTATTCCGGCACAGCCATCTTCACCAAACATACGCCACTAAGTGTCAGCTATGGACTCGGCATCGAAGAACACGACCACGAAGGACGTGTCATCACGCTGGAGTACCCTGATTTCTACGTCGTGACCGTCTATACGCCCAACTCTCAGGATGGCCTGAAGCGTCTCGACTACCGCATGACATGGGAGGATGCTTTTCGCGACTATCTCCTGCAGCTCGATGCCCGCAAGCCAGTGCTCGTCTGCGGTGACATGAATGTGGCCCACGAGGAGATAGACCTCAAGAACCCAAAGACCAATCATATGAATGCCGGCTTCACCGACGAGGAGCGCGCGAAGTTCTCCATTCTCCTTGCCGCCGGTTTCACCGACACCTGGCGTACCCGTAACCCCGACGTGCGCGATGTCTATTCATGGTGGAGCTACCGTTTCCAGGCTCGCGAGAAGAACACGGGTTGGCGCATCGACTACTGGCTCGTCTCCAACCGCCTGTTCCCTCAGGTCACAGATGCCAAGATCCACACCGACATCTTCGGTTCCGACCACTGTCCCGTGGAAGTGGACATACAATTGGGTTAAGCATGCATAATCACCTTATAATAACAATAACTGACTATGACTAGACCAGAGCACGACATCAACCGCCGCGAGTTTCTGAAGAAGCTCGGCCTTGGCTCCGCCTCTGCTCTTTCGCTGCTGACGCTGGGGGCTCCTCTCTCCGCTCACGCCCGCAATGCCATGCCCGATCAGCCCGTCGATGGCAAAATGACCTTCCGCCTGCAGAACGGTTCGGGCGAAGCCATCTCCCTGTTGGGATTTGGTATGATGCGCCTACCGCGCGAACAAGCAGAGGTAGATCGCCTCGTGGATTATGCCATCGCCCACGGTGTCAACTACTTCGACACGGCACCCATGTATGGCGGCGGCCACAACGAGACGGTGGTGGGCAACACGCTCAGCCGCTATCCGCGCGAGAAATACTATGTGGCCACCAAGATGTCCAACCAGAATCAGGCGCTGTGGCCGTTCGAGAAATCCAAGGAGATGTACGAGAACTCCTTCCGCCAGCTGCAGGTCGATTACATCGACTACTACTTGCTCCACTCCATCGGTGGCGGCGGCATGAATACCCTTCGTGGCCGTTTCCTGGACAACGGGCTGCTAGACTTCCTCGTGAAGGAGCGCGAGGCGGGACGTATTCGCCATCTCGGCTTCAGCTATCACGGCGATGTCCGCGTGTTCGACTATCTGCTTGACCATCACAACGAGTACCACTGGGATTTCGTGCAGATTCAGATGAACTATCTCGACTGGCGTCACGCTGGCAATGGCCGCCGTCGCGCTGATGCCGATGCTGAATACCTCTACAACCGTCTCGAGAAACTCGGTATCCAAGCTGTCATCATGGAGCCTATTCGTGGCGGCGCATTGGCACGTGTTGCCGAAGACATTGAGCAACAACTTCGTGCTGTTCACCCTGATGACAGCCCTGCCCGCTGGGGCTTCCGTTGGGTAGGTTCCCGTCCGAATGTGCTCACCGTTTTGAGCGGTATGAACCAGATGCAGCATCTTGAAGAAAATGTGACCACCTTCTCACCTCTGCAGCCTTGCAGCGATGCCGAAAATGAGTTGCTGGCTCATATCGCCGACCAGATGGCTGGCTTCCCCACCATCGGTTGTACCACCTGCGCTTATTGTATGCCCTGCCCCTATGGTGTTGACATCCCAGGCAACTTCGCGTTTTACAACGAAGCTGTCAACAACAAGCTGCTGCCGCTGCCCGACAGCACCGCCAGCGACTTCGCCGAGCGTCAGGACGCCTTCATCAAAGCCTATCGCACCGCCATTCCTGCCGAAAAGCGCGCCACCACCTGTGTGGATTGTGGCGAGTGCCTGAGCAAATGCCCGCAGTCCATTCGCATTCCGAACCAGATGAGCCGCATCGTGGAGCTGACACGCAAAAAGAGGAAATAATAAGCAAATCATTAAACCTTTTCTCCGCTTGCGAGTCAGAAAGAAAATTAGCAACCAAAGAATAATGAAAAAGAAACAACTGATTATCACCTGTACAGTCGTAGTGGCAACTTGTGGCTTGATGAGCCTCCGTCAGGCTGATGAGATTATCACCAAAGAGGGCGACATGACCATCGTCAACACCACCTCTCTCGCAGAAGACTTCGAAGGCTATGCTGGCCCCACGCCGCTGAAGATCTACATCAAGAACAAGAAGATAGAGAAAATTGAGGCCATCAAGAACCTCGAGACACCCAAGTATTTCGCCCTCATCAAGCGCGACTTGCTCAACAAATGGAACGGTCTTGCTGTCAAGAAGGCCGCCCAGACACAAGTGGATGTCGTTACAGGTGCTACCCTCTCCTCCGAGGCCGTCATCGAGAATGTCAAGCGCGGCATCGATTACTACAACAAAAAGAACAAGTAATCATTACAGGCAAACAAAAAGAAGCCCCTCACCTTCCGTGAGGGGCTTTCTTTATCGCATTTCTTGATGGTAGATTACATCATGCCACCCATGCCCGGGGCACCGCCCATCGGCATTTCGGGTTTGTCTTCCTTAGCGTCGCAGATCACGCATTCGGTGGTCAGGAACATGCCGGCGATGCTGGCAGCGTTCTCCAGAGCTACACGTGCCACCTTGGCAGGATCAATGATACCAGCCTTGCGGAGGTCTTCGTAGCGGTCAGCGCGAGCGTTGTAGCCGTAGTCGCCCTTCTCACCCTTCACGGTGTTCACGACGACACTGCCTTCCAAGCCAGCGTTCTCGACAATCTGACGGAGAGGCTCCTCGATGGCGCGCTCCACGATACGGATACCAGTGGTCTCGTCGGCATTTTCGCCCTGCAGACCTTCGAGAGCCTTGATGGCGCGGATGTAAGCAACGCCACCGCCAGGGATGATACCCTCCTCGATAGCTGCGCGGGTAGCGCAAAGAGCATCATCAACACGATCCTTCTTCTCCTTCATCTCGGTCTCAGAAGGAGCACCGACATAGAGAACTGCGACACCGCCGCTGAGTTTAGCCAAACGCTCCTGCAGTTTCTCCTTATCATAAGAAGAGGTGGTGTTACCGATTTCGTTCTTGATCTGGTTGATACGGTCCTTGATGAGCTCGCTCTGGCCATGGCCACTGACAATCGTTGTATTGTCCTTGCTGATGGTCACCTTGTCAGCGCTACCGAGCATCTCAATGGTAGCCTGTTCGAGCTTCAAGCCCTTCTCCTCGCTGATGACAACGCCACCAGTCAGGATAGCGATATCTTCTAACATAGCCTTACGACGGTCGCCGAAGCCAGGAGCCTTCACAGCGCAAATCTTCAGCTGGCCACGCAGACGGTTCACAACGAGTGTGGTGAGTGCCTCGCTATCGACATCCTCAGCGATGACGAGCAAGGGACGACCGGTCTGTACGGCGGGTTCCAGGATAGGCAGGAAGTCCTTCAGGTTGGAGATCTTCTTGTCGTAGATGAGGATATAGGGGTTCTCCATCTCGCACTCCATCTTCTCGGTGTTGGTGACGAAGTAAGCGCTGAGGTAACCACGGTCGAACTGCATACCTTCAACCACGCCGATGGTGGTGTCGCGGCCCTTAGCCTCCTCAATGGTAATCACGCCATCCTTGCTGACCTTCTTCATAGCGTCAGCCAGCAACTTACCAATCTCAGGATCGTTGTTGGCACTGACGGTAGCCACCTGCTCAATCTTATTATAGTCGTCGCCGACCTGCTCGCTCATGCCCTTGATGCTCTCCACGACCTTAGCTACAGCCTTGTCGATACCACGCTTCAGGTCCATGGGGTTGGCACCAGCGGTGACATTCTTCAAGCCCTCGCGGACGATAGCCTGTGCCAGCACGGTAGCGGTGGTGGTGCCGTCGCCGGCATCGTCGCCTGTCTTGGAGGCCACGCTCTTCACGAGCTGTGCGCCAGCGTTCTGGAAAGCGTCGGCCAACTCAATCTCCTTGGCAACGGTCACGCCGTCCTTGGTGATCTGGGGAGCACCGAACTTCTTCTCGATAATCACATTACGACCTTTCGGGCCAAGTGTCACTTTGACAGCATTGGCCAGCTGATCTACGCCCTGCTTCATCTGCTCGCGGGCTTCGATATTGAATTTAATTTCTTTAGCCATGATTGAATGTTCTTTCGTTATTACCTTATTACGCCTTTCATTATGCCAATACTGCGACCACGTCGCTCTGACGCATGATCAAGTACTTCTGGCCCTCAAACTCCAGCTCAGTGCCGGCATATTTGCCATACAACACGGTGTCGCCAGCCTTCAGCACCATCTCTTCGTCTTTGGTACCTTTGCCAACGGCAATAACCTTGCCCTGCAGGGGCTTTTCCTTAGCGGTATCGGGGATGATGATACCACCGATTGTCTTCTCTTCAGCAGCGGCGGGTTCAATCAGAACGCGGTCTGCAAGCGGTTGAATCTTCATAATGGTTTGTTTTTATAGATTTGATTAAAAATTTTTTCACTCCACATGAAGCGAAAGGTATGCCAAAGCGGCGGCCGCTGACAAATTGGCAGAAAAACCACAGCTAGGCATGATTCCCGGCATCATCCTGTAAAACATAATCAATTACATTTTTCCACATCATATCTCTCATTCACTTCTCATTCACCTCTAATTCATCTCTAATCCATCTCTAGTTCTATAATTAGAGATATAGTAGAGATATAATGGTGTTATAATTGAGTAGAACATGAAATATTTGTGATTTTTTGTCCCGTTCTTTCCTTGCGGATTCTATCCGCAGAACCACTCACCTCTCAACCAGCAGCCGTCCCATCTCGTTCAAGGCCACGAACCGGTACCGTTGCGATTCCACAGGAATGGGGCGATAACAATAGTGCTTAGCCTCAGCCTTCCGTTGCAAAGTTCCCTCTGTTTCCTTCATTACAGTCGGATTGGCAAAAGCACTTCCGTCAGGCTCCATCAGTAACAACTTACCCCTCGAACAAGCCTCGAAATAAGCCCCACCTGGTTTATAAAACCGCTCATGGGGTGAGCCTTCTGCCGGAAAGCCATCGTTCAGCAGCACCACTAACGGGAATCCCTTCTCGCGAACCGTTCTGGCAATTTTCTGTTCACCTTTGCTAATCGCCGCCGTATAGGTCACCGCCCCATTATGCGCTGCCGCCAACACCGATTGCAGTCGTCCCTCTATTTGCTCATCGCTGGCTATACGGCTCATTTCCACCAATTGCCTTTCAGGCCAATCCAACAGGAAGTGGTTACCCAAAGATGTGAACTGCAAACCGCACACTTCCGTCTTACGATGCATCCTGAACAGATCGGGATTCTGCCTACGCAGCCAGGCACGTTCCGTGTTGGCTTTCACATATTCTATCATGCTGTGCAGCTGCCCTTTATGCGTCAACACACGATAAAATGGCGGTGCGTCATATAAGTTCTCCGTAACCCCCAGTTTGCGTGCTTCCTCTTTGCATCCTTGCATATAGCCACGCACCACCTGTCTGATGCTACGGGGCATTGTCCGCTGCACCTGAAGCACCATGTGATGATGATCAGGCATCACTTTGTCAGCAAGAATCTTTATTTCAGGGCACAACTCCAACAACCTTCGCTGCTGATTGATGAGCGCCCAACCAATCGGGGTCTTTTCTATGACAGGCTCAGAACCATTATGTGTGAGCTTGCCAAACAAAGCCTGCCGCGAATGGGCCACCATCGTTATATGCACGATGCAAGGTTTGCGCCATGCTCCAGGTTCCAACCACGTAAATGTCTCGTTTTTAGGTGTGTTTACGTTCTCGTTTGTCATTGGCAAATAAAATTTGCAATCAAGCGACGGGACATCTCAATTGTATCCCGCTTCTCCCTATTGTCCCATTCCTCTTCAGCGGATTGTATCCGCGTCTGCGGTACCTGCCCGCAAAGGTAAACATTAATTCGCGAAACTCTGCAGAAATAAAGCAAATAAATCTTGAGTTCCCGTTCCTTTCCTTCTTTGTCCCCTTCCCATTCGCCCCGTTCCTTTCTTTGCGGATTGTATCCGCCCTTTACATCACTCCTTTTTCGCCCATAAAGGTATGAAAAATCCCACACCTAGCATGATGTGGGATTGATATTCAGAAAAATCAGGGAATCACTTTGTGTATCTTGCCATCAAAAATTATTCAATCGCCACAATCGATCCGAAATCGCACCACGGCGCTTTAGTCTTGTATGCATCAATTGCTGATGCGGGCACATGCAGCGTTGCATTGGCGATGTTAGAATAATAGAAAATAGAATAGACGTCTGAACTCGGCACCGTTTCCGCATAGCAGTATACATCGGTCAGGCCCGTGCAAGCAGCGAAAGCACCTTCCCCGATGCTGGTGACGGATGAAGGAATAGTCGAATTTTTACACCCTGCTATCAGAGTGTTACTTTGTGTTTCAATAATTGCATTGCAATTGTCATGTGAGTCGTATGCCGGATTACCATCTGCCACAGTAATGGAAGATAGTTCCGTGCAGCCACGGAAAGTATTGACTCCGATGCTGGTGACGGATGAAGGAAGGGCCACGGAGGTCAGGCCTGTGCAATCCTTGAAAGCAGACTCCCCGATGCTGGTGACACCTTCTGAGATGATCACGGAGGTCAGAACAGTGCAACCATAGAAAACCTCCTGAGCGATTTCCTTAACAAGCATCTCACGTCCTTCATAGTTGAGCTGTGAGATGATTTTTGCCTCCCCCTTTAAGAAGGCTGCATTATAACCAGAGACTAGCAAATCCCCTTGGGATGCGGTATATTTGATATCATCGATATAGAAGTTCGTCTCATCTATCTTAGCAAAATTGTGTCCACCATCAGCTTTACCGCTGGCATCAATGGTGACAACGATGGGCGCGGTCGGAACAATCTGATTGCCGTCACCCTCATCTTGGTTACCTTGTTCATTTTGCTTTTCTTGTTCATTTTGGGCTCCTTGTCCATTTTGATTGTCATTCTGCTCCGTTGTTGGTGTGACCTTTTCATCCTCTCCACAAGAGACGACAAGGGTTAGGGCGCTGACGGATAGCGCCAATGTCATTAGAGTAAATAGATTCTTTTTCATACTGTTATTCTTTTTGCGACAATCGGCAAAAAGAAAGGTGTGAACTCTCTGTTGTCACATCTCGGTATCGCCAAACACCGTATCCATACAACAGCGAAGCCCACACCCAAACGGTGCAAGCATTCGCATTCCACTGTTGATGGATACATTGAAGTTGGCGATTTCAGATGTGCATCCAAGTAGAAGCAAACACTTCCTTTAAGTCTATGTCTTGGTTAAACGTTAACTGTCTATGTCATAGAAATATGATTTTGGTTGATTTCACGCCACAAATGTAGGGATTAATTTGTTTCTCACAAAGAAAAGTAGCGTTTTTCTTCTGAAAACGGGTGATGGGAATGCTTGGATTTGGGAGGCTTCATTTTGGGGGCGTAAAAACGGCCAATCGATTCAAACGATCCAGTGAATTAGCTCACTCGATCGTTTGAATTGATTCACTGGATTTAGGCAGTTGAAAATTGCAGATGTACTAATGGTAGCAATTGTTAGTAGGCTCTTTCATCAAAGTAGTTCACACAATAACGCCTTTATGTAATTCCTCTATGGGAAACATCAAGTCCCAATTCTTTCCCCATACGACATTACCGTGTTCCAAGGTGAAACGACAACCTCTACTGCATGATGGGTATCCTGGCACAAGCCATCAACGAGGATGGTCTGCCTGCCTCGGACGCGATTGGCTACGCCCTACCCTACTACGCTTTCAACCATGAGGACAGCGTGAAATACTACATCAAGAATGAAGACGAGAGTCACGGCCTGCGTACGGCGTACCTCGTGGAAACCGAGACTCACGCCCTGCAATGGAAGACGATGAGCGCCGAGGAAGCTGCCGCTGACGACGCTGCCGCCTGGTATCTCACTTTCACACCCGAGAACCAATACTACCAGTTACGCAACGCTGCCACAGGCTATTACATGACCTACAGTAGCGGCATCAAGACTGCCAAGCATGCAAAGACTACCGCTGCCGACAACTTCCACCTGATGCGCGGACGTGTTGATGTGAGTGGTCATCGCGGCTACTACATCATCCATCCTGAAAGCTCGGCCAATCCACCCTGTCTCAATGCTACGGCGAGCGGCAAGACAGGAACTGCACAATGGAACATCGCCAAGAGCGCGAAGACCCAGCGGTGGCTGATCCTCACGGCCAACGAGGCCCTGAACTTCGACAACGGTAACATCGATTTGGCACGTGCTGAGCTGAGTGATCTGCTGGCACGGATACGCCAGCTGGCACAGACGCCTCACGATGAAGATGTCGAGGGCGCCGACGCCACACTAACCACCACCCTCGAAGACATCGAGAGTCAGGCTGACACATGCACAAAGGGTGCTGAAGTCAATGCACTCATCAATCAAGCACGCAGCGCCGCCACAGATTTCCTCTCCAGCGTCTCTGTTGCCGATGTGGCTCAACCCTTCGACCTCACTTTCTTCATTGAGAATCCCGACTTCGACAACGATGCCACCACGGGATGGACATCGACAAATGGCGCTCCTGGCTATGACGCGCAGGGAGCTGAGTTCTACGAGAAGCAGTTCGACTTCTATCAGGTGCTAGACAATATGCCGGCGGGCAAGTATGAGTTACGCGCCAACGCTTTCCAACGTCCCGGAGCTTATGATAGTGTCCTACAGCCCTTCCTCAAGGGAAATGCCAGGGTCACCTGCTCACTATATATCAACAAGACCACAGCAGCTATCAAGCATATCTGCGAGGACCGCCAACCCAACTACCTCTTCAACGACGGCGGATGGGGCAGCGACTGCAAGTTCTCCGACGATACCTATATCCCCAACTGCATGACGGGTGCGGAAAAATATTTTGCACAGGGTTACTACGACAGCAGTGTAGAAGCACAACTCGAGACGAAGGGCACAACCCTCCGCATAGGTATCAAATGCACCAGCACATCTTCTGCCTACTGGATGATGTTCGACCACTTCCGTCTGCACTTCTTCGGAGGCGCCAATGCCCCCAACGGCATCAATGAAGTGGAAGGTGGAAAGGGGAATGTGCAAATGGCAAACGGCAACAACACCTACGACCTGCAAGGACGTCGCCTAACAACATCGCCCAAGAAAGGACTATACATCGTTGGTAAAAAGAAGGTATTATTAGCCCCATAAATCCGTCGAAGAGGTGAATATTTATGTCTGCAGACATTGTATATTGTGATTTTCTCCGTACCTTTGCAGCCGCAAAAAGAAATAACTATGGCACAGAAACCCAGTATTCCCAAAGGTACGCGCGACTTCGGCCCCGCTGAAATGGCGCGACGCAACTATATCTTCGACACCATCCGCAGTGTCTATGCCCTCTACGGCTTCCGCCAGATTGAGACGCCGGCTATGGAAAACCTGTCAACCCTGATGGGCAAATACGGCGAGGAGGGCGACAAACTCCTGTTCAAGATTCTGAATTCAGGCGATTTCTTGAAAGGTGTGAATGTAGGAGATACAGCCGATGGCGGTTCGCCCAAGTTGGCAGCACAGCTCTGTGAAAAGGGTTTACGCTATGATCTTACCGTTCCCTTTGCCCGCTATGTGGTGCAGCATCGCGAAGAACTGACACTGCCCTTCCGCCGTTTCCAGATTCAGCCAGTGTGGCGCGCTGATCGTCCGCAGAAAGGCCGTTATCGTGAGTTCTATCAGTGTGACGCTGACGTGGTGGGAAGTGACTCACTGCTGAACGAAGTGGAGCTGATGCAAATCGTTGATGAGGTGTTCCGCCGTTTCGGCATCCGCGTGTGTATCAAGATCAACAATCGCAAGATCCTCACAGGTATCGCAGAGATGATTGGACAGGCTGACAAGATTGTGGATATCACCGTTGCCATTGACAAGCTCGACAAAATAGGATTGGAGAATGTCAACGCAGAGCTGGCAGAAGACGGCATCCCCGCAGATGCCATCGAGAAACTGCAACCCATCATCAAGCTCAGCGGCTCCAATGAGGAGAAACTGCAAACGATGCGCGAAGTGCTGAAAGATAGCGAGACAGGACTGAAAGGATGCGAGGAAGTGGAGTTTGTGCTAAAGACACTTAATCATCAGCTCACCAACGCTATTGAGCTGGATCTGACGCTGGCCCGCGGTTTGAACTACTACACAGGCTGTATTTTTGAAGTGAAGGCTTTGGATGTGGAGATTGGCAGCATCACAGGTGGCGGCCGCTACGATAACCTGACGGGGATCTTCGGTATGCCAGGCTTATCGGGTGTTGGCATCTCTTTTGGCGCAGATCGCATTTATGACGTGCTGAATCAACTAGATCTCTATCCGAAAGAAGTGAGCACTGCGACACAATTGCTGTTTGTGAATTTTGGCGATGCAGAGGCTGCCTATGCCCTACCCGCCATCGCTGCCTGCCGTAAGGCGGGCATACGCGCCGAAATTTATCCTGACGCTGCGAAGATGAAGAAGCAGATGCAGTACGCTAACGCCCGCGAGATTCCCTTTGTGGCACTTGCCGGCGAGACGGAAATAGCTGCAGGAAAGTTCACGCTCAAGAACATGACAACAGGTGAACAGTCTCTGGTGACGACTGAAGAAATCATCAGTCAAATCCAAAAATAAGTTGAAAAATCTTTATATCAAGTAGAAAAAGGGGGCGCTTTTTGATAGAAAAAGTGCCCCTTTATCGTACAAAAAGGAGAACAATCGCTTTATTTCACAATGAAAGCAACAAATCCTCCAAATCTTTTGTTCGATTTTTCTTGCGGGAGTGAAGAAAAAAGCAGACCTTTGCAGCCGAAAATTTTTGCATATCTATAAAAGGTATATGAACAAACGTATTTTATTGGCCGGTTTTTTGGTGATGACAAGCTTGACAAACGTGGCAGCACAGACGTTGAGCCTTGATAGTTGTCGTGCACTGGCCATCCGCAACAACAAAGAACTGCAGATGAGCAGCCTCAAGAAAGAGGCAGCACATTGGCAGCACAAAAGTGCTGTGACGAACTACCTGCCAAAGGTGACGGCAACCGGCACCTATCAGCACACGACTCGTGAAATTTCCCTACTCAGCGACGAGCAAAAAGAAAAGCTCAGCACGATGGGAACGACAATGACAGGAGCGCTTGGGCAACACATGCAACAGTCGTCACAGACGCTCGTCAACAATTTGCAACAGCGATTTGACAACTTTAAAACGACACCGTTGTTTGCACAGTTGATGTCAGATCCTCAGGTTTTGCAATTCCTGTCTGCTAATCCGCAAATGATCTCATTGCTGACCAGTCCTACGCTCATGCAACAACTGGCAGGTCCTCTGATGCAAGATGCAGCCACAGCATTGACACCTGTATTCGCGAATTTGGCCGCCACTTTGGACGGAACAGGACAAAGCATAGTAGATGCTTTCCAAACTGATTCCCGCAACGTAGCAGGCGCCGCAGTGTTGCTTACACAACCTCTTTATATGGGTGGTAAGATTCGTGCATACGACAAAATCACACGTCTGGCAGAGGAAGCTGCAGAGCAACAATACTCAATGGAGGAACAGAATCTCTTGGTGAGCGTCGATGAAGCCTACTGGCGTATCGTAGCACTGCAAAGCAAGAAGGAGCTGGCAGAAAGTTTTCTGGAGACCGTGAAGAAACTGGATCAAGATGTGGAGAAGGTCATTGCCGAAGGCATGGCCACCAAGGCTGACGGACTAACCGTAAAGGTGAAGTTGAACGAGGCTGAGGTCTCTGTGATTCAAGTGGATAACGGTTTAGTTCTATCCCGTATGGCGCTGGCGCAACTATGTGGTCTCCCCTTGGATAGTCAATTTACGCTGGCCGACGAGGGCGAGATGGACAGCCATCCCTTGCCGGTCATTCAGGACGAAAGCACAACAGAAGCGGTAGCATCAGCGATGGCTAACCGTCCAGAGTTACGTGCTTTGGACATTGCTGCTCAGGTGAAGAGACAGCAGGTGAACGTGGCCCGTTCAGAATATATGCCCAATCTGGCACTCACGGCAGGCTATTTGGTTACAAATCCAAATCTCTATAATGGCTTCCAAAAGAAATTTGGTGGAGCCTTCAATATTGGCGTGGTGCTGAAAGTGCCTATCCTCACATGGGGCGACCGCATCTATAAAGTGAAACAGGCCAAGGCAGAAGCGCAGATGGCCGAAACTCGCTACGAGGAAACACGTGAGAAGATTTCCTTGCAAGTGAATCAGAACCAACAGAAGCTGCAGGAGGCTCAGAAGCGTCTGGCTACAGCCATGCGCAGCCAAGATCAAGCTGACGAAAACCTGCGAATGGCCAATCTCGGCTTACAAGAAGGCGTGATTCCTGTGTCCAATGTACTGCAGGCACAGACGGCTTGGCTCTCCGCTCATTCCACGTTGGTAGATGCTCAGATTGATGTCCGATTGGCAGATCTGTACCTGTCTAAAGCCAAAGGCATTTTGAAATGAAAAATGGAAATTGAAAAAAATGAAAAAATACTATGGCAAAGAGAAGTAAACTGAACAATTTATTGATCATCTCAATCGTGCTCATTGGCGTCATGATTGCAGTGGTCATTGTGGGCTTTGTGCTCCCGAAGCCTCAGGAAATACTGCAAGGACAGGCTGAGACATCGGATTATCGCATCTCCAGCAAGGTGCCCAGCCGCGTGAAGGAATTCCGCGTGCAGACAGGTGACAAGGTAAAGGCCGGCGACACACTGGTTATCATGGACTCTCCCGAAGTGATTGCCAAATTGGAACAGGCACAGGCTGCCGAAGCTGCTGCCAAAGCTATTGAAATGAAAGCTCAAAACGGCGCACGCCAGCAGGAAATCCAAGGCGCATTCGAACTTTGGCAGAAAGCAAAGGCTGGTCTTGATGTATGCGAGAAAACTTATGCCCGTGTATCCCGTTTGTTTGATGAAGGCGTGATTGCCGCCCAAAAACGCGATGAAGCTGAAGCACAGCTGAAGGCTATGCAGGCTACAGAGAAAGCAGCGCGCAGCCAGTATGAGATGGCACGCGAGGGTGCTCGTCAAGAGGATAAGATGGCTGCTTCCGCACAAGTGGCTCGTGTGCAGGGTATGGTTCAGGAAGTTGAAGGTTACATGAAGGAAACCGTACTTCTGGCTACCGCTGACGGCACTGTTACAGAAGTCTTCCCCAAAGTGGGTGAACTCGTAGGTCAGGGCGCTCCCATCATGAACATTGCCAAGGACGACGACATCCGTTTCATCTTTAATGTACGTGAGGACTACCTGCCTGGCATGACCCTTGACAAGGAGGTCAGCATCTACGTACCTGCTGTGGATCGTGACCTGACCGTTCGCGTCACCAGTATCAATGTGATGGGCAGCTATGCCACATGGAAGGCGACAAAGGCCCTTGATCAATACGACCTAAAGACGTTCGAAGTAACAGCACGTCCTGTGAATCAAGCCGATATCAAAGATATCTTGGCTGGTATGACTGCGATTATTAAATAAAGACGACAGCAACATGCGACAAGCATTTCTCGATATCTGGACGATTATCCGTCGCGAACTGAATACCTTTTCGAGACGGCCAATCTTCTTCGTGGTCATGTTTGTGGCACCATTGGGATTCCTGACGTTCTTCACAACGCTGATGGAAGCTGGCCTGCCGACGAAGCTGCCTGCAGCACTGGTGGATGAAGACAACACTCATGTTACCCGCCAGCTGACACGCATCCTCGGCGCGATGGAAGAAACCCACTTCGTGATGCAAAGCTATAGCTTCACCGAGGCGCGTCAGGCCATGCAACGAGGCGAGATCTATGCCATCTTCCGCATTCCCAAAGGAACGACAGAAGCAGCACTGACACAACGACAACCTGTCATCTCTTTTTACACCAACGACACGTATTTCATCCCTGCCTCGCTATTGATGAAAGACATGAGAAAGATGAGCGAAATGGCAGGCTTGGCAATGACTCGAGCTACCATGAGGGCACGCGGTTTCCGCGATGACCAAATCATGGGGACACTGCAACCCATTGTCGTTGAGAGCCACCCGCTTGGCAACTCATTCCTGAACTACTCTGTGGTGCTTTCCAATCTACTGGTACCAGGCTTGCTGATGCTAGTCATCATGCTGACAACTTCCTACGCATTGGGTATGGAGTGGAAGCGCGGAACACAGAAAAAATTGTATGAGATGGGCAAGGGACGAATTTGGGTGATTGTCTTTGGTAAACTGATTCCACAGACAGTGGTCTATACCGTCATGTTCTGGCTGATAGACATTATTTTCTACAGTTATTTACAGTTCCCTTGCGCTTGCGGCATTCCTCGTATGATGCTATGGGGTTTCTTGGCAGTGCTGGCATCACAGGGCTTCGGTTTGTTGCTTTTCGAAGCTTTCCCCGGGCAGATGCGTATGGCTATGTCGGCCTGCTCGCTGTTGGGTGTGATGCAGTTCTCACTGGCAGGCTTCTCATTCCCCGTTTCAGCAATGGACGCCCCCTTCCAATGGCTGTCGAATATCTTCCCTTTGCACCATTATTTCCTCATATACGTCAACCAGTGCCTGAACGGATACCCCATCTATTATGCGTGGTCCAGTGTAGCAGCGCTCTTGTGCATCTTCTTCCTGCCACAGTTATTCTCCTTCCGCCTGACAGACGCTTTCCTACATAAAGAATATCGAGCATGAAAAGACCTAAGTTTCCCGTATTGCATATATGGCTTGATGAATTGTCTGATATTGTCAAGGACGAGGGTATCCTTATTTTCATCATTCTCTTGCCTTTGGCTTATCCAATTCTGTATGCAATGATTTACAATACAGAGACGCAGCGTCAGTTGCCCATCTGTGTTGTAGATGAGAGCATGACGGATCGCAGCCGCGACTTCATCCGTCGTGTGGATGCTACGCCTGAGGTAAAGGTGGAGACCTACTGTGCGGAGATGGGCGAGGCGCAGGAACTGATGCGTCGACGTGAAGTATTTGGTATTCTGCGTATTCCCAAGGAGTTTGATGAGCGTTTGTGGCGTGGTCAACAGGCTGTCGTAGGCTTGTATAGCGACCTCACGTCAATGCTCTATTACAAGGTAGAATATCTCGCCGTCATCAATGTGGCACAAGAGCTGAACCGTAATATCAAAGTCCGTGAGCATCAGTCAAACATAACTGCACGCGAAGAGGAGTTGGCACGATGGCCCATCCGTTTTGACGAAGTGAAACTATATAATTCTGCCGGAGGTTTTGCAGCTTTCTTGATACCTCCTGTACTGATGTTGATTCTGCAGCAGGCATTGTGTCTGGGTGTGGGAATGTCTATGGGACGTGCGCGTGAGCGCTTCCGCGGCCTTGTGATTCCACCTACAAAACACTATAAGAACACCCTTGAGATTGTTCTTGGCAAGGGGCTTGTCCATTTCAGCATCTTCTTTATTATGGCGCTGTATATGGCTTATTGCGTGACACACTGGTTTGGTCTTCCTCAACTCGGACATTTCTGGGAACTCGTAGGTTTCTTTGTACCTTACCTGTTAGCCTGTACGTATATGGCTATCTTCTGGAGCAGCTTTGTCTATCGTCGTGAGGACTGCATCCTGCTGTTCGTCTTCATGTCTATCCCCCTGTTGTTCATCAGCGGTGTCAGTTGGCCTGGCGCATCCATTCCTCAGTTCTGGAAGTACTTTGGCTACATATTCCCCTCTACGTGGGGAGTTAACGCCTACGTCCGTATTCAGGGTATGGGCGCCTCATTGGGCGATTGCCATCAGGAACTATTGGCACTATGGAGACTGACAGGCGTATATTTCATCCTGTCCTGCTTCGTCTATATGTACGAAATCCGCAAGTCTGTGGGTCGTACGCTTTTCAATTAACACACTGCTTTCAGCGAATGACTTTCTGTGTATGGGAACCTTGTTTCATGAGGTATAACCCTGCGGAAGTCTTTTGCTGATTTTGCAGGCGTCTGCCCAAAATGTCGTAGAGCTGAACCTGTGCTCCAGTTTCTTCTTCAGCAACAGATGGTGCTTGGACATCATCTGTCTTGAGTAAAGCTTCTTCTGCCCTTTCTATGGCTTCGCGCACGGCTTTCTTCACTTCGCTGGTGACAGTATTATCACTGATATGGGAGCGGAATTTGTAGAGCTGGCTGCTGAGTGCATCGAAGGCTGTCGTCACCCAAGGCTTTTGATAATAGGGTGAAGCCTCTTCATCAAAAATGACAGGATGCATCTGGAACTCGCTCATAGCAAACACACGGCTATCGGAGCGATTGCCATAGGTTTGAAGCACTTGGAAACGGAAATAACGCATAATGCTATCCGTGAAAATAACTGGAGAAGTGTAATTTTCTTTGATACTAGTCGGAAAGCCTTCTGTCAGGTGAGCCAGCGTCACAAACTTACTGTTGCTGGGAGCTGCAGAGACCACGATATCCACAGGGATATCAGGTTGTCCATACTCTGGATTTTGCGATGGTGAGAAAGTAAAACAGAAAGCATTCTGCTTCATCGTAGCACGTGCCTGGATATAAGACATTTCATTGGGCCATTCAATGCCGCTATACCAAGTCTCGTAGTATGTGTTTTTATTTTGGTCCAGCAGCTTTTCAAGGTTATGAATCTCCTGTTGCGTGGTATTGGTATTGGAGGTCATGACGCTAGCAGTACGAAGAAGACGCGAAGACAATTGAGGCTCTGCGACAAAGGCTTTCGCATAGGTTTGAAGGCCTTGTTGGAATAGGTATTCAGGATTGTTATCCTCGTGAACGGTCCTTTCTGCGTCAGTAATGAGCTCACGAACTGACGATTCCTCAGGACGCAAAGCATGGTTTGTGCGCAGGTGGAAGATGGTAGATGAGGTAGCCGACGATGTGATGGTTACTGCTTTCTCCGAAGTACCATTCGTAGTGATGAAAACGCCTTTCACCTGAATAGTGAAACCGTCGCCGCTCTTGGAAACAGTGAACGAAGAAGGAGTGTCTGACAGGGAGAGCTTCTTTTCATTCTCGTTAAAATACAGGTATTTCTTAGCACCCAAATTGTACAGATAATAATCCTTATATTTCTCGGAACGCAGAATGAGCCAGTTGCAGCGCGGATTGGTGACAGAGCAAGGCTGACGATAGGCATCGAGAGCGTCAGTGACATTAGAAGCTGCAATAGACAGCTCGTCATCCTCGTTGACGATAATATCGCCTCGTCCTGACGCCTGATGAATCTGATAGGCTGCCAACGGAGTGAAATGTTCAGCCTTTGCAACAACACCATAGGTGAGCGGGAATGCCATATCGCCAATCGTTTCGATGGCAATCCGTAGCGCTTCAATATCTGTGCAAGTGCCATCTGCATAGAGAGTGCGCAGTGCTGCAACATCTGTTGGTGCATAACCTGCATACTGATCAGATTCGTCAAGAACCTCTTTTGCAAGACGGAGAAGATCTACCAGACGATACTCGTTCTTGAAATAAATCTCGTTGATAACAAGGTTCGAGCCATAACCGGAAGAGAAGCGTAGCCTGAAGAAACGTGAAGTGACAGGCTCTGGCAGTTGAATCGTGGGATAATCAGAATCTTCTATAGTGAGGTTGGTAGCGGCACTTGTCCATCTTGTACCATCCTCTGAAACCTGCAATGTCAGTTGCTTGGCACGATAGCTGTTGTCTCGACTCTGATAAAGTTCTATGGAACGTACGGTAACAGGCTCCATCGCATCAATAGTGAATGTATGAGGGTAACTCACAGAGCCATTCTTCCATTTATTGTGATAATAAGTCGTCTTGTTACCGTCAAGTATCATCGTAGCGCGCCCATAATCTCCTTCGCCCACCGTCTCTTCATCGCTATAAGCGATTACCTTCCATGTGGCAGGATCTGAAACGACACGCGTATTCTCAACACGTGAACGGATGGTCTTGGCCTGACTATTGGTGAGGGCTTTATCTACGCGCTGAGTGAGACGTGCGACATCAATAGTATCTACCCATGGCATATTGCCTGGCATGGGAGGCTCATAAGTATGAGAGCTGTCTCGTGTGCCCATATATCCACCCGTCTCCAGATAGAAACAATTCTCATAAAGATCTGTAACACCATGCCCGAAATCGTAACGTGAATAGCGTTTACCGTTATTCTGCGTGTTCCCGAAGCCCGCATAGTTCAACGCATACCACTTTCCTGTTTCAGCCGAACGCATAGCTCCATTGCGGAAATAGCAGCGACGCATCAAGTCACCACCGATGTTACCAAAATTCTCTAAAAAACTATAAATGCCAGAGGTGAGACGGTTAGCACTAGCCATACGCAAGGTTCCGATATAGCGCCATTCTGTGTCCTCTGCCATCTTGTACCACATCGACTGCAGCGTACTCTCGTACTCGGTTGTCGTAGTCTTTCCATTGGCATCGGTTTTAGTGACGCTGATAATATCTGGGCGAACATTATAGAGGAACTGCACCCAGTGGTCAAACTCCCACAGGTTATCCTCGTTGTAGCGGATACTGGAACCCGTTCCCTCACCACCAAAACGGGTGGCATAGGTACCAGGGCCAAGATCTACAGCTGCAGCACGCAAAATATCGGGCAGGTTTTTATCCTTGTCCACATCACCATTGTCCCACACCGAGAAGAGCACGGAGTGACCATAGCTACCATCGCTACGCGTAGGCATCTGGATTCCAGAATAGATGCCATCAGCACCTATCGACATCTGGTAAGTAGCCTGACGACGATAGGCACTAGGATACATCACTTCTAAATAAGTCCAGTTATAAGCTTCACCCGAGGGCGCACCTGGTACCTTCGTATCCCACCAGAGGTGAACGCTGGGCGCCATGAATATCTCTGAGTCAGTAATGCTAAGGGTGGAAGAGCGTTGAAAGAGAAGCAAATTAAGGCGATCGAGGGTATTCTGGCCGTTGGGACAGGTGAGTTCAAAGCGATACCAACCATCGTAAGGCATCTCAACGTCCGGCAATATCTCCATAGATTGCTCAGAAGTTCCAGTGTTATTACTGGTGGCCAGTCCTTCATACACGATAGTACCCGTCAGAGGGTGCACAACACGTACGCCAAAGGATACTTTTTGGCCACTTTTAGCAGTGAACAACGCATCAGAACGCACATGTCCCGTAGGAAAATGAATTCCATAGACAAGGATGGTACCTTCAGGGTGCTTCCAATCAATCCACGCTTTTGTCATCTGATCGCCTGTTGCCTCACCATTGAGTTCACGATAGTGACGTGCAGGCCAGATGGTATCCACTTTTTGCTGCCATTCTGTAGCGGACTCTCCCTCCGCCCTCTTTTGTAAGGAGGAAGCGGATACTTTTGCTGATAGTGAGAAAAATGAGGTGATGAATATAACAAGAAAATAGAGTCTATTCATAATTCAACCTATTTATTCATTTCTTTTTCAATTCTTGATAAGTAACCACCCTCTACTTACAAAGGAGAGCGGGAGAAGAGCCTTTGAGAGGAGATTCTGTGCTTATTTTACTTTAATATACTTGCAACCGTGTGTAGGAATCGTGCAGTTCAGTTCGCCTTCGCTGAGATTTTTCTGACGCCACAGGTCGCGGATAGTAAGATTGGGGGAAACGTACTTCTTAAGATCAATCTTCTTGTCCTCATTACCTACGTTGAAGATGCCGATGGCCTGACTGCCGTCGGAGAGCGGACGAGCCCAGACCTCAATGTCGCCATCTTTACTGATTCGGTCAGCCTGTTTACCAAGGACATCTTGATTCACGGCGTTCACCTCATTGTTGCAAAGCAGGTTCAGCGTGAAATCATCCATCTGTGCGATATCACAACCGATGAGCATATTAGAGGCCAGGAGCGTCCATAACGTGATATGAGTATATTGCTCGTCGGGCGTCAGACGGCTATCGCGTAGGTTGCTACTCCACCCTACCTTGCCCACGATGAGCATATCGGGATCATTCCAGTGGCCTGGACCAGCATATGGAGCCAAACCAACCTGCTGTCTGAAGCCGATATCAAACATCGAGCGCCAGCTATCGTTGATGTCGCCTGTTGTGCGCCAACTATTAGCATCTACGAATGTACCCCATTCCCAAACTTTTGCCATACCATACTGGCAGAGGCTGTAGAAGATGTCACGAGGCTGCTCGCGCAGGTATTTCTGCATCAGCAGGTAGGGACGAACATAAGATGCAACACCCTTATCTCTCTCTTTCGCGTGCTCACGGCCATAGCCACACCAGTCATATTTTAAGTAGTCAACGCCCCAGCTGTTGTAACTCTCAGCATCCTGCTGCTCATGGTCGATGGAGCCCAGATAACCGCCACAAGTGTAGTCACCAGGTGAGCTGTAGATACCAAATTTCAGTCCACGTGCATGGAGCCAGTCGCCCAACGCTTTCATTGAAGGAAACTTCTCGTTAACAGCGATAGTGCCATCAGGATTGCGTTCTTCAGCTTCCCAACCGTCGTCGATATTCATGTAGCAGTAGCCGTAATCAGCCAAGCCCTTATCAATCAAAGCTTGTGCAGAGGACATCACTTTCTCTTGTGACACACTCAATGCCCAGCAGTTCCAAGAGTTCCAGCCCATCGGCGGAGTGAGAGCAATCATGCGATCGCCCACTTTCAACGTGAAATCCTGCTGTGCCTTGCCCTTGGCATTCTCAGCAGTTACCGTGAAAGTCAGTTCGCAACTGTGGTCAATCTTGCCGCTCAGCACACCATCGCTTTCTGAGAGGTTCAGGCCAGCAGGAAGGTTAGCACATGTGAACTTCATCGGACGTTCACCCGAAACCGGGAAACGATAGATGACAGGAGAGTTCGGACGAACGCCAAACAGCGGAGCACCATTAAAGCGAGGTGAGGAGGGAGCCGCAGGCGTCAAGATGTACTTCAGCGGCAGTTTCCGATTAATGGTTTTGCCCGATTTGGCATCGGTATAAGTAGCTGTCAGCATGCAGCTCTTCTTTTTGTCATATGGTACGCTTACACGTGCAGGCTTGCCCTGCTTGGGTGAGAGTTTCTTAGTTAAACCGCCAATCTTAGCGCCCGTCTCACGATCTGTAACCGTAACAACAAGTGTACCGTTAGTGGTCAAGGGATAAGCGTTGCTAAGTTCAACGTCACAATGTGCCTGTCCATCATTCACGTCCGTGAAGTGTAGCGAAAGGCCTTCGATGGCGTTAGGGAGACTAATGTTCAGCGGATTGTCGAACAGTCCACCAGGTTCACCGCTATTATACACACGGACTGCAATCACATTGTCTTTGTCCCACAGGATGCCACCTTTCTTGGCATCGACAGCATAACGGCGAGGAGCACTCCAAGCGGAATGATAACCGCCCTTGCTGTCTGGCATACCGCCCGTGTGGCCTATCAGTTTGCCATTTAAGTAGCACTCGTCAGCATCGTCTGCCTTGGGCAGGTTGAAGATGACAACCTTCTGCTGGTCTGCGCCTTTGAGTAGGCTACTGGGAATATTCACATGAATACGATACCAACCGTAACCATTGTTAATCACATAACCTTGTTTGTCCCAGTTCTTCGTAATGTCAATCTCTTCCCATGAGACATCGTTCATCTCGGGCTTGGCCCAACTCTTGTCGTCACCTTTTTGGAAACGAGCCTTGCTGACGCTTACATTCTGTGCGCCTGCCTGCAGCCCCATGAGGGCCACCAATGCTACTAAAAACAGCTTTTTCATTGCTAAATTATGGTTTATAAGGGTTAAATAAAGTGTTTGATGCCGCAAAGATAGTTATTTTCGAGAAAAGATAATTCCAATCAACAAAAAAACTGCTATATCTGCGATATAAGATTTGTATTACTTCAATAAGATCTATAAAAACGTCCGGACAAATTTGTAATTTCATCCGGACGTTTTAGCGATTTATCTGAAAAACAGAAAACTTATTTTTGGCGAACAAAAATGTTGATGGGGGTGCCAGAGAAATTCCAGCGCTCACGGATTTTGTTTTCAAGGAAGCGTTTGTAAGGTTCCTTAATATACTGCGGTAAATTTGCATAGAAAACGAAGCTGGGAATACGTGTATCCGGCAACTGTGCACAGTATTTTATCTTAATGTACTTACCTTTCATGGAAGGTGGCGGATATGCCTCAATGAGAGGAAGCATCTCCTGGTTGAGCTTGGTCGTACCCACACGTGCTCGACGATGCTTATCTACCGCAGCAGCAGTCTCAAGAACCTTGAAAATACGTTGCTTGGTGAGGGCAGAAGCGAAGATGATATCGAAATCCGTGAAAGGAGCCATGCGTTCGCGAATCGTATCCTCGAAATACTTGATGGCGGTGGTGGACTTATCCTCCACAAGATCCCATTTGTTAACAACTACGACAAGACCTTTCTGGTTACGTTGAATAAGCTGGAAGATATTAAGGTCCTGTGCTTCGATACCACGTGTGGCATCAAGCATAAGAATGCAGACATCCGAGTTCTCAATGGCACGGATACTACGCATCACGCTGTAGAACTCAAGATCTTCATTGACCTTTGACTTACGGCGAATTCCAGCAGTATCAACAAGCAGGAAATCAAAGCCGAACTTCTGGTAGTGCGTATAGATACTATCGCGCGTCGTTCCAGCTATATCAGTGACAATATGACGGTCCTCACCTATGAACGCATTGGTAAGACTCGACTTACCAACATTAGGACGACCTACAACAGCAATACGAGGCAGGTCTATTTCTTCCTGAATCTCATCAACCTTGGGCAATTTCTCCAAAATAAAATCAAGGAGATCACCTGTTCCGCTACCGGTAGCAGAAGAGATGCAGAAAGGATCACCCAAGCCAAGTGAATAGAATTCAGCGGACTGCCATTGCTGATCGTTATTATCAGTCTTGTTAGCGACAAGAATGACAGGTTTGTCAGTACGACGCAGGATTGCGGCCACAGCCTCATCAAGGTCTGTCACGCCCGTATTGATATCCACAAGGAAGAGGATGACATCAGCTTCCTCTGTGGCGAGGGTCACTTGCTTGCGAATCTCTTCTTCAAAGATATCATCGCTATTGACAACCCATCCGCCGGTGTCAACGACGGAGAACTCATGGCCCACCCACTCACATTTTCCGTACTGGCGGTCACGCGTAGTACCTGCCTCGTCAGAGACGATAGCATGGCGAGTATTGGTCAGGCGGTTAAAAAGAGTCGATTTGCCCACGTTGGGGCGTCCTACGATAGCTACTAACATATTTATTCTAAATTGTATCCGTACTGTTTCATTGCCCGTTCGCTGCTACGCCAGTCTTTATCGACTTTGACGAAGCATTGCAGGTAGATACGTTTGCCAAAGAATTGTTCAAGTTCCTTGCGAGCCTCAGAACTGACGCGTTTAAGGGCTACACCCTGATGTCCAATAATGATACCCTTTTGTGATTCGCGCTCCACGTAGATAACGGCTTCTATGCGAATGAGTTTTTCCTCTTCTTTAAAGCTTTCTACGACAGCCTCTACGGAATAAGGGATTTCCTTATCATAATAAAGGAGTATCTTCTCACGAATAATCTCTGTGACAAAGAAACGGGCAGGCTTATCCGTCCATGCATCCTTGTCGAAATAAGCAGGTGACTCAGGAAGGAGTACCTTGATACGTTCAAGAATGGTATCTACGCCAAACTTATGACGTGCCGAGATGGGATATATCTCTGCCTTCGGCAGAACTGAGTGCCATTCATCAACTTTAGCCGTCAGCTGCTGCTGGTCGCTGAGGTCTATCTTGTTGATGAGCACCAGGATGGGAGCCTCCAAATGCTGTACTTTCTGCAGGAAATCAGCATTCTTGTCAGGCGTCTCCACCACATCGGTGACGTAAAGCAACACGTCTGCATCCTGCAAGGCGCTTTCGGAGAACTGTAGCATCTGTTCCTGAAGCTTATAGTTAGGTTTCAGGACACCAGGTGTGTCAGAGAAACAGATTTGCATCTCAGGAGTATTGAGAATACCCATGATGCGATGGCGCGTGGTCTGCGCCTTGAAGGTGGCGATGGAGATGCGCTCCCCCACCAGCAAATTCATTAACGTCGATTTGCCCACATTGGGATTCCCGACGATATTGACAAAGCCTGATTTATGCTTAGTTTCCGTCATAACCCCACTTCATGTAGGCAGCCCCCCACGTGAATCCGGCACCAAAAGCAGTGAGAACGAGGTTGTCACCTTTCTTCAATTGCTTCTCGTAATCCCAGAGAGCAAGGGGAAGGGTTGCACTAGAAGTGTTACCATACTTCTGGATATTCAACATGACCTTTTCCATGGGTAGCTCTAAGCGCTTAGCAACTGCTTCGATGATGCGAACATTAGCCTGATGGGGAATCACCCATGCGATATTATCCTTATTGAGACCATTGCGCTCTGCAATGAGAGCACAAGCATCAGACATATTCGTGACGGCAAACTTAAAGACGGTACGACCCTCCTGATGCAAGTAATGCATCTTATGCTCCAACGTAAAGTAGGAAGGAGGTGTAGCGGAGCCACCTGCTTTCTGACAGAGGAAAGGCAAGCCCTGTCCATCTGTGCGGAGGAAGCTGTCTTTCCAACCGAGGTCTTCAGTCGTCGGTTCTACGAGTACTGCGGCAGCGCCATCGCCAAAGATGGGACAGGTCTGACGATCCGTATAATCAACAATGCTAGACATCTTATCGGCGCCGATCACGATGATTTTCTTGTAGCGACCACTCTCAATCATGCAAGTTGCATGATCCATAGCAAAGAGGAAGCCAGAGCAGGCTGCAAAGAGGTCAATGGCATGAGCATTCGTGAGGCCGCACTTACCCAATACGATACTGGCCGTGGAAGGGAAGTGATAATCCGGTGTGGAGGTAGCACAAATAATGGCATCTACACTGAGCGGGTCACAACCTGTCTTCTCCAACAGTTGCTTCACAGCTTTGCGCGCCATGTAGCTGGTACCGAGTCCTTCCTCATTCAGGATACGACGCTCCTTGACGCCGATGCGTGTCATGATCCACTCATCTGAAGTATCGACCATGCGGCTCAGCTCATCATTATTTAGAATATAGTCAGGGACATATCCACCAATGCCCGTAATGATTGCGTGTAATTTTTCCATTATAAGAAAAGTTAAAGCCCCACCCCAACGGGGCGGGGCTTTTGTTTAGACTTTACGCTTCTTTCTTCTCTATAGCGACCTTTCCACGGTAGTAGCCACAAGCGGGGCAAACCGTATGATAGATATGGAACTCGCCGCAGTTAGGGCAAACTGCCAATGCAGGTGCTACGGCCTTGTCGTGAGTCCTACGCTTCAGAGTGCGTGTCTTGGATTGTCTTCTTTTAGGATGTGCCATTTTCTATTACTTATAATGATTGATATTTATTCTTTATCAAGCAGGCTACGTAAGGCATCCCATCGAGTATCTGTTGGTTTTTCCTCTGATGTCTGGGCGTTGACAAAGATTTGATTAATCTCTTCGCGGCATTCGCCCTCGGGATGTACATGATAGATGGGGATGGCCAATGCGATAATCTCGTAAAGGTTCCAAGCCACATCTAACTCAGCATGTTCGGCCGGCACTGTGATGATTTCTCCATCATCTTCGTATTGGTCACCCAACCTCGCATTGAGCGTATATTGGGTGTTGATGGCTTGCGTCATCAGTTCCAGACAACGGTCGCAGGGGATGCTGATTTCTCCTTGCACGCGGAAGTGTAACTCATAGGTTCCCGACTTTCTGTTCACCCGCAGCGTTGCGTCGAGGCTTCCGTGTTCAATTTCCTGCTCGTCAAGCGCGCTGAAAAAGCTATCATCCAGATGCCATTGAAAGCTCGCGCCCTCCTGTGGCAGGTCTGTCAAATTGATCTTAAAGCGGCCTGATGTGTTCATACGGGCTGCAAAGGTAGATGTTTTTTTTTGAGTGACAAAGGAATAAGCCAAAAACTTTAATGTTTTAGGACTTTTAAGGGTAGATAAGGTATTAGTTTTTCCTCAATTCTATGCGAAAAGTAGTTCCTTTTCCGATTTCTGACGTTTTTACGAAGATGCGACCACGATGGTAATCCTCGACGATACGTTTCGCCAATGAAAGCCCCAATCCCCACCCTCGTTGTTTGGTCGTAAAGCCAGGCAGGAACACATCATTGAAATTACTTTTGGCGATTCCTTTGCCCGTATCCGAGACTTCCACGACAATACGCTGAGGCTCCTCAAATGTTGTAATCGTGATACTTCCTTGCCCGTCCATAGCATCCACGGCATTCTTGCACAAGTTCTCAATAACCCATTCAAAAAGTTGGCTGCTAAGATTGGCATAAAGGGGTTGTTCAGGCATATGGGTCGTGATGCTAACACGGTTACTGGTGCGTCGCCCGATATAATCCACAACATGACCGACTACCTCATTCAGATTTTCCGGTTTGGGTTCCGGCAAGGAACCAATCTTGGAAAAACGTTCTGCAATAATCTGGAGTCGATGGACATCTTTTCCCATTTCAGGAATGAGTTCGTCTTGAGGATAAGTCTCACGCAACACCTCTGTCCATGCCATAAGGGATGAAATGGGAGTACCTAGTTGATGAGCCGTTTCTTTGGAAAGACCTACCCACACTTTGTTCTGTTCTGCACGTTTGCTGCTCAAGAGTGCAAAAATAGCAACAACGGCAAAGATCAGCACAATACCTAATTGAATATATGGATAACGTGCCAAGCGCTTGAGAAGACTTGACTCATCATAACAGATTTCCATGAAATCATTTTCATCCAAATCAATGCGGATACAATTGCCCTCCCCCTTCATCTTCTCAGCCCTACGCCGCACCTCTTGATCCACTTTTTCAGGAGCATCTGTATGAAGTTCTAAATTCCGATAAGTCTGTACACTTCCATCCGCATTGAGCACAATGACGGGAATGGTGTGATTGCCATTGATAACTTTTAAGACCAATGACATATCCGTATTCTCATCGGCGCTATCGAGTGAGCGCATTGCTTCCGCCCACACCTCCATCTTGCGATGTTCCTCATCAGAGAGGTCACTAACAAGAAAATGCGACCATGTGAGCGAGAGAGCGCAAATGATAATGGCGGCACATGAAAGCAGAATCTTTACCTGCCGTAATTGGTCAGTCCACTGCATGACTTTTTGGTTGCTGATTTCTTAAAGAAACGAAATAGTATCCTTTTTAGTGTGTTATTTGCGCAGAAAAATGTAATTTTGCAGCCGATGTGGCAAGATAGGTTACACCTTATTATATATATAATGGTCTTGGCGCTATGCATTCTCGGGACCTCATGCGCAAGTGACGATGACGAATACGCCACGCCTGAGGTCGTCCCCCCAGGCTTTCCCGGGCAGAAGTTGAACTATACACTGATTGTGTATATGGCAGCCGAGAATTCCCTTAGCACATTTGTGGATTCAGATTCTATGGAAATAGCCAAGGGATTGGCTGCTATTCCAGAAGGCACTCGAGTAGTTGTCTTTATTGACGATGCAAAATACAAAGACAACAGATCTTCCCGTTTGTGTGTAGGAACACGGAAGGAGCCACTGCAACGAGTAAAAGTGTATGATCACAACCTTTGTTCTACAGATGCCGAAGACATGGGTCTTGTCCTTTCCGACATTGTTCGCGACTATCCAGCAGAACATTATGGATTAGTGCTATGGAGCCATGCATCTGGATGGGTGGTTCAGAATAAAGCTAATGCCGTCCAGCGTCGCAGTTTTGGCATAGACAACGGTCTGCGAATCGGGAGTAGATACGACGAAAGGGTGAACCAGGGGGTAGTAATGGACATCCCTGTATTAGCACAAGCTCTGGGTCGTTTTCCGCATCTTGACTACCTCCTGTTCGATGCTTGTTTCATGCAGTGTATTGAAGTGGCATACGAGTTACGAAAGGTGACTGATTACATCATTGGTTCACCAGCTGAGATACCTGGTCTTGGAGCACCATACGACCTTCTTCTTCCTATCATGTGCCAAGCACCTGCCAACGTAGAAGGGATTGTAAATGGCTATGTAGATTATTATGAATCCGGCAAAGCAGGTTCCCCTTACACTGGAGCAGAAATATCCCTTATCCAAACGAGCGCACTTGACACCTTAGCTGCAGCCACAGTTCCCTGCATGCAGGCTCTATTGGGAGGACGGAAAGAGGCAGACACCTCACAGATTCAACGATATTGCGACAATACACGTTCTCCACGCTTTACAGAATACTTTGACTTGAAAAACTGGTTATATCAATCTTCTCTTTCTGATGAGAACTTTTCTGAAGAGGATTATCAGAAATGGTGCAAAGTTTATGATTTGGCCGTACCTCTTGCCAGATTGTCGCCAAAATGGTACTCTACAATCCCCTACGAAATGAAGAGAGAAGTTATAGATAAGGAGCATTGCGGTGGAGCCTCCGTTTTCATCCCTTCATCCTTTTATGAACAAAAGGGATTAACAGAAACCTATCACACACTCTCGTGGTACACCGCAGCGGGTATAAATCAAACAGGTTGGTAACAATGGCATATAATACTCAATTCAAAAAAGGCTATACTGAACAAGAAATCAAGGAATGTTATGCTTGGTTTGAGCAGAACATGGAACGCCTGCCTCAATCATTAACATTGGACAAAAGCATGAAAATTCCCAATCTTCATGTCACCGTACCACAAATGATGCATAAATTGCAGCATCAGTTAAAGAGGAACAGTATTTTCTATGGCCAATTTGCAAACTTACTCTACATCAAAGAGTGCCTGTTAAAACAAGATACATTTCAAGAAAACAAAACTAACGAATAAATGTAATTACCATGTTATTTGACAAACAAACTTACATGAATCGTCGCGCAGTATTGCGTGAACGAGTAGGAAATGGACTCATTCTGCTTTTTGGCAACAATGATGCGCCCATGAACTATCCTGCTAACGCCTATAAATTTCGTCAGGACAGCACATTCCTATATTATTTCGGGCAGCACCGCGAAGGCCTTTGCGGCGTAATCGATGCAGACTCTGGACAAGAATGGTTACTGGGTGACGACATCTCGTTAGATGATATTGTATGGTTCGGTGCTGTTGACAGCGTAGCTGATATGGCAGAGCAATGTGGCGTGGAGCGTAGTGCTCCCATGAGCCGTCTGGACAGCCTCGTCCGAGAAGCACAAGATAGCGGTCGCGCCGTTCATTTCCTGCCGCCTTATCGTCATGATATTATGATTCAACTGATGGATCTCTTAGGGATTCATCCTCGCGACCAACGTGCTGCGGCCAGTCTCTCTCTGATCAAGGCTGTCATCGACCAGCGTGCAATAAAAACGCCAGGTGAGATAGAGGAAATAGAGCGCGCATGCGCCATCGGCTATGAGATGCACACCACGGCCATGCGAATGTGCCGTCCCGGTGTGACGGAACAGGAAATAGCTGGCACCTTAGCAGGTATCGCACAAGCCAAAGGATGTATCGCCAGTTTCCAGACGATTCTTTCTATGCACGGCGAGATTCAGCATGGCTATCCCTCTCCACGCCCATTGGAAGCCGGACGTTTAATGTTGTGCGACTGCGGTGCCGAGACCAATGAGAACTATTGCTCTGACAACACTCGTGTCACCCCCATCAGTGGACGGTTTACCTCAAAACAACGTGACATCTATCAAGCTGTCGTAGATGCCCATGACCGTGTTGCTGACATTGCTGCACCAGGAAAGAAATGGTGGGATATCCATTTTGAAGCTGCACGTGTCATTACTGAACATCTGAAAGATGTCGGCTTGATGAAAGGAAATACCGAAGATGCTTTGGCCGCCGGTGCCCATGCTATGTTCTTCGTTCACGGCTTAGGACATATGATGGGTATGGATGTTCATGATATGGAAGGACTCGGACAGATCTACGTCGGCTTCGATGATGAGGTCCGTCCGAATCTCGAGCAGTTCGGCACCAATTGCCTACGTTGTGGCCGTCGCTTGCAGGAAGGTTTTGTGATGACTGATGAACCTGGCATCTATTTCATCCCTGCACTCATTGATGACTGGCGTTCTCGTCAGCATAACGCTGAGTTTATTAACTTTGACAAGGTCGAAGAATACCGAGACTTCGGAGGTATCCGACTGGAAGATGACCTATTGATTACAGCCAACGGTTGTCGTTATCTGGGCGAACAGCGCATCCCCTATCACGTAGATGAGTTAGAAGCATTTTTAGCGTCCTAGGCAATCCTATTAATAAAGAATTCAATAACCCTAAAACCAATTCAATAAAAAACTATGAAGAAATTTCTTTCTTTCGCCCTTCTGGCTCTTCTTTTTGCCAGTGGCATCCAGGCTCAGGAGGAGTCCTCTAATAAGAAGCCTGTCTTCACAACCATTAAAGAAATGCCCATCACTAGCGTCAAGAACCAAAACCGCAGCGGTACATGCTGGGCTTATAGCACCATTAGCTTCATCGAGTCTGAAATCCTGAAAAAGTCTGGTAAGACCTACGATCTTGCTGAGATGTTCATCTGTAACAAAGACTATATGGAGCGCGCCGAAGTGACTGTAAGAATGCACGGTGACTGCGATTTCTCACAAGGCGGCTCAGCAGGCGATGTATTCATCATCATCAGGAATCATGGTATCATTCCAGAAGACGCAATGGCCAAACCAGGAACGATGATTGGCGACACGCTGGCCAACTTTAATGAGTTCTTCAGTGTGATGACTCCGTATGTAAAGGCGATTGCCACCAGCAAAGAAAAGACGATTACCCCGCAGTGGAAGTCTGGTTTGCAAGGGATCATCGATGCTTATATTGGCAAAACCCCCGAGACCTTCACCTATGAGGGTAAGAGCTATACGCCGCAGTCTTTTGCCGCTAGCCTTGGTCTTGACTGGAACGACTATGTGAGCATTACCAGCTACACCCACCATCCTTTCTACACTAGCTTCGCTGTTGAAGTGCAGGACAACTGGCGTTGGGACCATAGCTATAACGTACCGATGGACGAAATGATGCGTATTATCGACAATGCGCTGGACAACGGTTATACCATTGCTTGGGGCGGTGATGTCTCCGATAAAGGTTTCACCCGTCAGGGACTCGGTGTCCTCTATGATACAAAATCACCTGAAGGTCTCTCAGGTAGCGACCAAGCCAAGTGGCTGAACATGAAAGAATCTGAACGAAAGAACTTTATTGACAGCCTCGGTATCGCAGCACCTGAAGTAGTTCCTACTCAGGAGCAGCGTCAGAAGGATTTCGACGGTTGGTCACTCACCGACGACCATGGTATGCATATCTACGGTCTTGCCAAGGACCAGAACGGACGTGAATATTACATGGTCAAGAACTCATGGGGCGACGCCGGTGATTACAAAGGAATCTGGTACATGACTAAGGCTTACATTGCCGCCCGTACCATGGACTTCATCGTGAACAAAAACGCCATTCCAAAAGATATTCGTAAGAAGCTCGGCATCTAATCTCCGCCTGCGCTTATCTTATAAATAAGGTGAAAAACGGCTGCTTAGTGAAAATAATCACTAAACAGCCGCTTTTATTCCCATAATTTTGTTTAACTTTACGCGCTCTTATAGGGCATTTCGCGAAGAAATAGGATAAAATAACATATAAATGAGCTACAAATGGAATTACGAACCTCCTACAATAGAGCGACGGGAAGCAGCTAAGTCATTAGCGAAAGAAGTGGGCATTCATCCCGCTTTAGGGCTTTTGCTGTTAGATCGTGGCATTACTACTGCTGCGGAGGCTAAGAGTTTCTTCCGCCCCCAGCTGAATGAGTTGCTCGATCCTTTCCTCTTTCGCGATATGCGCGTTGCGGTGAATCGATTAAACCTCGCTTTGGGACGCAAAGAGCGTATATTAGTGTATGGAGATTACGATGTGGATGGCTGTACAGCTGTCGCATTGGTCTATCGTTTCTTACAGAGATTCACTTCGAATCTTGATTTTTACATTCCCGACCGCTACGACGAAGGTTATGGTGTCAGCCATAAGGGAGTTGACTATGCACGTGAAACAGGTGTTGGCCTCATCATCGTGCTGGATTGCGGCATCAAAGCTGTGGAGGAGATTACCTATGCCAAGGAATGTGGAATCGATTTCATCATCTGCGACCATCACGTCCCCGACGATGAATTACCGCCCGCCGTGGCTATTCTCAACGCCAAACGTGTTGATGCTACTTATCCCTATGAGCACCTCTCCGGTTGTGGCGTAGGTTTTAAGTTGATGCAGGCATTTGCCATTGACAATGGCATTCCTTTTAGTCAGTTGGTTCCTCTCTTGGACTTATGTGCTGTCAGCATCGCCTCTGATATTGTTCCTATTTTAGGTGAAAACCGCGTGTTAGCCTACCATGGTCTGCGGCAAATCAATGCCAATGCGAGCGTTGGGTTGAAGGCCATCATCGAGATTTGCGGCTTGAATGAACGCGACGTGACGATGAATGATATCATCTTCAAGATCGGTCCCCGCATCAATGCTTCCGGACGAATGCAAAATGGAGGTGAGGCTGTCGCTTTGCTTGTAGAACGCGATCCAGAACGTGCTCACCGCATGGCTCTGCAAATCAATGCCTATAACGACCAGCGCAAAGACCTTGACAAGGAAATGACACAGGAGGCCAATACCATTGTGGAACGTTTGGATCCCGGACATGAGCACAAAGCCATCGTGATTTATAGTGAGGAATGGCATAAAGGCGTCATCGGCATTGTCGCCTCACGTTTGACTGAGGTCTATTGTCGTCCTTCTGTGGTTTTGACGCGCACCGACGATATGGCGACCGGTTCTGCACGTAGCGTTGCTGGTTTTGACATATACAAAGCTATCGATAGTTGCCGTGACCTGTTGGAGAATTTCGGTGGTCACACTTACGCTGCCGGTCTATCCATGAAAGTGGAGAATGTGCCGGAGTTCAAACGTCGTTTTGAAGAGTATGTCAACCAGAATATTCTGCCGACCCAGATAGAGCCGGAAATGAACATTGACGGCAAGTTAGAGTTCAAGGATCTGAACATCCGTTTCTACAATGAACTCCGCAAGTTCGCCCCCTTTGGTCCAGATAATCTGACACCTGTCTTCTGCACAGAACGTGTCTTTGACTATGGCACCAGTAAGGTTGTCGGTCATCACCAAGAGCACATTAAATTGGAATTAGTTGACAATCGCAGCCATAATATTGTCAGCGGCATCGCTTTCGGACAAAGTTCACAGGCTCGATACATCAAGACTAAACAAGCGTTTGACATCTGTTACACCGTAGAGGAAAATACGCATAAGCGCGGTGAGGTACAGTTGCAAATCGTAGATATCAGACCGAGTGAGGAATGAATTATCTTTCCATCCTCCAACAGTATTTCGGCTTTTCGTCTTTCCGTGGCATCCAACAGGACATCATTGAGAGCATCGGTGCCGGGCGCGATACGCTCGGACTGATGCCTACGGGTGGTGGCAAGAGTATTACCTTCCAAGTACCAGCATTGGCAAAGGATGGCATCTGTCTGGTCATCAGTCCACTCATCGCACTGATGAAGGATCAGGTGGAGCACCTGCGCAAGAAAGGCATCAAGGCAACGGCGGTATATACCGGAATGACCCACGACGAGGTGATTGTAGCTCTTGAAAACTGTATCTTCGGCAACTTCAAGTTTTTGTATGTCTCGCCTGAGCGTCTGTCCTCAGAGCTCTTTCAGGCCAAGCTCTCGCATATGAAAGTGAGCTTCATCACGGTTGATGAAGCGCATTGCATTTCCCAATGGGGCTATGACTTCCGTCCTTCCTACACTCAGATCGCTCAGATTCGTAAGTTAGTTCCCTATGCACCAATCCTCGCACTAACCGCAACGGCGACTCCCGCCGTGGTGGAGGATATCCAACGCCAACTTGGATTCCGCGAGCCGAATGTCAAACGAATGAGCTTCGTTCGTAAGAACCTGAGATATGCCGTGCGTTGTGTCAGCTCCACCAGAGAGCAGGAGACTTTCGAGTTGTTGCAGCAGCACCCGGGTTCTTCCATTGTCTATACGCGTAGTCGTTTGGCGACCTACGAGTTGGCGTCATGGTTGACAAAACAAGGTATCACGGCAACCTTCTATCATGCAGGCCTTACCAATCGCGAGAAGACGGAGCGGGCTGCGGCTTGGCAACACGGAGACATACGTGTGATGGTAGCCACAAATGCCTTTGGCATGGGCATCGACAAGCCTGATGTCCGAACGGTCATCCATTACGATATCCCAGATTCTCCCGAAGCTTACTTCCAGGAAGCTGGACGAGCCGGACGTGATGGCGAACAAGCTCAAGCCATTCTGCTGTATGATACTCGTTCGTTAACCATGTTGCGTCGGCGCGTGGAAGACTCATTCCCGCCTGAAGAATATGTAGCCCAAGTCTATGAAGATGTCTGCTGCTTCCTGCAATTGGCGATGGGGGATGGTAACGGAATGACCCGTGAATTTGACATTGATGTCTTCTCTCGCAACTTCCGGCATTACCCTGTTCGCGCTTATAACGCCTTGCAACTGCTATCCCGTGCAGGGTATATTGAATGGACTGATGCTGAGGAGAACCATAGCCGTGTGATGATTACCTGCCAACGTGAAGAGCTCTATACCTATCGCTTCACCCCACTTGCCGAACGCGTCCTTCAGTATCTACTGCGTACATGTACAGGCATTTTCAGTGATTATGTATATATTGACGAGAGTGAAATGGCCCAGATTTTGGGGATTACTGAGAGTGAGGTCAGCGAGCAGTTGATTGGTTTTAGCCGACGTCATGTCCTTCAGTTTATCCCCCGTAAATTCATCCCTTACGTAACGTTTACGCAACGGCGCGTGGAGCGCGAGGAAATCGTGCTACCTAAGAATGTCTATGCTGATCGCAAGGTAGAATTGGAGAACCGCATCCAAACGATGATGAATTACCTGACGACCACCGAGTGTCGCAGTCGTTTCCTCGTATCCTATTTCGGCGAGACTGATACGCAGAATTGTCAATTATGTGACAATTGTCAAGACTCCTCTGACAAATCAACCTTCACGGAAGAACAAATGCAAACTGTGAGACGACGTATTCATAAAAAGGTACAGGAAGAAAGGGTTACTTCCATGTCCCAACTCTACTTTCCCGACGTTCCGATGGAGCTGTTAACATTGGTTCTCCATCGAATGATGGAAGAGGAAGAATTGCCTTTTTCTTAACTTTTTGTCTCTTTTTCCTTGACATAAGTTGCCTTTTGTCGGCCTTTGCATGATTTTATGCACGTTTTACCCCGCTATTTAAAAGCTTTTTACTATTTTTGCGCGCAAAAATGATACTTCTATAGACTCATGAAAGTACTCAAGTTTGGCGGAACGTCTGTAGGTTCCGTTGAGAGCATCCTTAGTGTCAAGCGCATCGTTGAGGCGCAAACTGAACCTGTCATCGTGGTCGTGTCGGCCCTTGGCGGTCTAACAGACCAGTTGATTCAAACATCTCAGTTGGCCGTTTCAGGCGATGTAGCTTATCTCACTTCCTTCGCAGAAATGGCGGAGCGTCATCACACGATGGTCGAGGCTGTCATTCCTGCCGGTGCATCACGTGATGCCCTTCTCCGCATCGTTGACAGTCTCCTCGAAGAGCTTCGCTCGATTTATCAAGGTGTATATTTGATCCGCGACCTCTCGTCTAAGACACAGGCGGCGATTGTCAGCTATGGCGAACGCCTCAGCAGCACGATTGTGGCAACCCTCATTGACGGGGCAGAATGGTATGACAGCCGCGAATTCATCAAGACCGAGGTCAAAGGTGGACGTTCACTCTTAGCCAGCGAGCTGACCAACGCCCTCGTAAAAAAGACGTGGAGCACAATTCCCAAGGTCTCGTTGGTTCCTGGTTTTATCTCCACAGACGCCGAAAGCGGCGAGGTCACCAACCTAGGCCGTGGCGGCTCAGACTACACCGCCAGCATTATCGCTGCTGCTTTGGATGCCGAGGTGTTGGAAATCTGGACAGACGTTGATGGCTTCATGACTGCCGATCCGCGCGTCATCTCATCAGCTTACGTCATCCCTGAGCTTTCTTACATTGAGGCGATGGAGCTGTGCAACTTCGGAGCCAAGGTGGTCTATCCCCCGACCATCTATCCCGTCTGCATCAAGAATATCCCGATCCTTATTAAGAATACCTTCAACCCCGATGCTCCAGGCACCATCATCAAGAAAGATGTGGCTGACGACACCCGTTCCATCAAGGGTATCTCCAGCATCAAGGGTACCACGCTGATTACGGTATCAGGTCTCTCTATGGTCGGTGTGATTGGTGTGAACCGTCGCATCTTCTCTGTCTTGGCCGAGAATGGTATTTCGGTATTTATGGTATCTCAGGCTTCCTCTGAGAATAGCACCAGTATTGGTGTCCGCGACGAGGATGCAACCGAAGCTTGTCGGGTGCTCAACGATGAGTTCGCCAAGGAGATACAGACGGGTTCTATGTTTCCCATGCAAGCAGAATGTGGCTTAGCCACTGTCGCTGTCGTGGGTGAAAACATGAAACATACTCCTGGTATTGCCGGTAAACTTTTCGGTACACTCGGACGTTCTGGTATCAGCGTCATCGCTTGTGCTCAGGGTGCTTCGGAGACAAACATCTCTTTTGTCGTTGATGGCAAATATCTGCGTAAGACCTTGAACGTCATTCACGATGCCTTCTTCCTTTCTGAATATCAAGTGCTGAACCTCTTCCTCTGCGGTGTAGGCACTGTTGGCCGCAGTCTGATAGAACAATTGGCCTCCCAGCAAGAGAAGCTGATGGAAGAACACGGATTAAAGCTAAATGTCGTTGGCCTTGCCAGCAGCACAAAAGCTATATTTTCACGTGACGGCATTGACCTGACTCGTTGGCGTGAACTTTTAGATACTGCATCACCTAGCAACACTCAACGATTGCGCGACGAGGTGATCGGCATGAATATCTTCAATTCCGTTTTTGTTGATTGCACCGCCTCAGCCGATGTCGCCAGCTTGTACAAAGGCTTCCTTGAGCATAACATCAATGTCGTGGCAGCCAATAAAATTGCCGCCAGCAGTGACTACGAAAACTACCACGAACTGAAAACCATCGCACAGCGCCGTGGTGTCAAATTCCTCTTTGAGACCAATGTCGGTGCAGGTCTGCCTATTATTCGTACCATCAACGACCTCATCCACAGTGGTGATAAGATTCTGCGCATCGAGGCCGTTCTCAGCGGTACGCTGAACTATATCTTCAATAAGATCAGTGCTGAGATGCCCTTCAGTGAAACCGTTCGCATGGCCAAGGCTGAAGGTTACAGCGAGCCTGATCCCCGCATTGACTTAAGTGGCAAGGATGTAATCCGCAAGCTTGTCATCTTGACGCGCGAGGCAGGCTATCGCGTAGAACAGTCCGAAGTGGATGCACAATTATTCATCCCCAACAGTTTCTTCGAGGGTAGTGTAGATCAGTTCTGGGAGAAGCTTCCTACGCTCAACGCTGACTTTGAGCAGCGCCGTCGTCAGGTTGAATCCGAGGGTAAGCGTTGGCGCTTCGTAGCAAAATACGAGGACGGTCATGCTGGTGTGGCCCTTGCCGAGATTCCACAGAGCCATCCCTTCTATCGTCTCGAAGGTTCCAATAACATCGTCATGCTCACCACTGAGCGTTACCGCGAATATCCCATGCTCATCCAGGGTTATGGTGCCGGTGCAAGCGTCACCGCTGCCGGTGTCTTCGCCGATATCATGAGCATCGCAAATATATGAAGCATTTAATTATTCTTGGCGACGGCATGGCCGATTGGCACGTGCCTTCCCTCAATGATAAGACCCTCTTACAACACGCCTCAACGCCTGCTATGGATTGGTTGGCGAGTCATGGTTGTAACGGGTTACTCAAGACTATCCCCGATGGCTTCCATCCAGGTAGTGAAGTTGCGAATAGCAGCATTCTGGGCTATGACCAGCACATTGTCTATGAAGGTCGAGGACCGCTTGAAGCTGCCAGCATCGGTGTAGAGTTGGAGCCAGGCGACTTTGCCCTTCGCTGCAATTTCGTTTGTCTTGAGGGCGATATCCTCAAGAACCATTCCTGTGGCCGCCTTGAGACCGAAGAGGGTGACGTTCTCATCCGTTATCTCAACGAACACTTGGCCAATGACCGTGTCCGTTTTTACACGGGCGTGCAGTATCGTCACCTCTTAGTGATCAAGGGCGGTGACAAACGTATCCATTGCACACCACCCCACGACATTCCGGGTAAGCTCTGGCGCGACTACCAGATTTCCGCAGAGGTGGCTGAAGCTGAAGAGACGGTTGCTCTCCTGCACGAACTCGTTCGTCGTTCGCAGGAGCTCCTTCCCGAACACATATTAAATAAGGAACGTGCACGCGAGGGAAAAGACATGGCTTCCAGCATCTGGCCTTGGGGCGGAGGCTACCGTCCGCAGATGATACCTCTGACGCAGCGATTCCCGCAGATTCGTCGCGGTTCGGTCATCACGGCTGTTGATCTCATCCGTGGTATCGGTCACTACGCTGGCCTTCGCGTCATCACTGTTCCTGGTGCTACCGGTCTTTATGATACCAATTTTGAGGGTAAGGCACAGGCGGCCATTGATGCGCTTCGCAGTGGCGATGACTTTGTCTATCTTCATGTCGAGGCCTCTGATGAGGCGGGTCACGATGGTTCCGTCCCCTTAAAACTGCAAACCATCGAGGATTTGGACCACCGTCTGATTCAACCCATTCTTGACGCTGTCGATCCCTCTTCAACGATTGGAGGAGAACCGTTGGCCATCGCCCTCCTACCCGACCATCCTACGCCCTGTGAGTTGCGAACTCATACCGCCGACCCCATTCCATTCACCATCTATTATCCTGGCATAGAGCCTGATGGTGTGCAGACCTTTGATGAGGATGCTGCAAAAGACGGAGCCTATGGTCTCTTGCAAGGCGACGACTTCATCCGGTTGTTTATGGATGGGAACAGGTAATCTTTACATGACACTTATCATTCTTCACTAATCGATGTTCTACTATTCAACCAATCATACAGCAGCTCGCGCCACTCTGCGCGACGCCGTCGTCCGTGGTCTCGCTGAGGATCGCGGCCTTTATATGCCTGAGGTCATCAAGCTGCTTCCCGCCGTTTTCTGGGACGAAATCGCAGACCTCTCTTTTCAGGATATTGCCTATCGCGTCGCCGATGCATTCTTCGGTGAGGACGTAGAGGCAGAGGCGCTCCGTCGCATCGTCAATGACACCCTCTCCTTCGATGTCCCCGCTGTGCGCGTTGAGGATAACATCTTTGCTTTGGAACTTTTCCATGGCCCCACCCTTGCCTTTAAGGATGTGGGCGCCCGTTTCATGGCCAGACTGCTGCAATACTTCACCTCCTCTGTGAATGTCCTCGTGGCCACCTCCGGTGACACTGGTTCTGCTGTAGCCAACGGTTTCCTCGGTGTGGAAGGTATTCATGTCTATGTCCTATACCCCAAGGGCAAGGTATCACCCATTCAGGAGTGCCAATTCACCACCCTCGGACAGAACATCACCGCCATTGAGGTCGATGGTGTCTTCGATGACTGTCAGGCACTCGTCAAATCAGCCTTTATGGATCAGGAGTTGAACGCCCACATGCGTCTAACTTCCGCCAACAGCATCAATGTGGCCCGCTTCCTCCCCCAGGCATTCTACTATTTCTATGCCTATGCACAGCTCCGCAAGAGTGGCAACGTCGTCGGAAAGGCCTCTGCTGACAGCAATCTCGTGGTTTGCGTTCCGTCCGGCAACTTCGGGAATATCTGTTCCGCCCTCTTCGGCCATGCCATGGGCTTACCCGTGAAGCGTTTCATCGCTTCCAACAACGCCAACGACATCTTCTACAACTACCTCCACACTGGCGTTTACTCTCCTAAACCCTCCAAACAGACCATTGCCAATGCCATGGATGTCGGCGACCCTTCCAACTTTGCCCGCATTCTGGAACTATACAAAGGCAACCACGCCACTATCACCAGCCTCATCTCCGGCGCCACTTACACCGACGACCAGATTGCGGAGACTATGCGCGGGTGTTACACTAGCACTGGCTACATCCTCGATCCTCATGGTGCTTGTGGCTACCGTGCCCTGAAGGAGCAGTTGCAACCTGGCGAGGTAGGCGTATTCCTGGAGACAGCCCATCCAGCCAAGTTCAAGGACACCGTGGACCGCATCCTCGGTATAGACCTTCCTATACCCGAAAAGCTGCAAGCCTTCATGAGAGGACAAAAACAATCTGTTCCCATGACCAAGGACTTTGCTGATTTCAAAGCCTACCTCATGCAACAATAATCGTCTGTCAGATTGTAGCCAGCAAAAGTGGACAAAATGTCCTCTTTTTGGACATTATGACATGATAATGAACGCATTAAGCGTGCCAAACCTCCTTGGCACGCTTATTGTTTATGGTAAAGTGAACGCCGATGCGAAAGCGGAGGCGCCACAAAAAGAAAATGTTTAACCATTAAATGATAGGAGGTTTTAACTATGTTACCCGTAATGTTTAAGAACAGTTGGTTCCCCACCGTATTCGATGATTTCTTTAACACCGATATCGTACCAGCAACACATCGTACAGCACCTGCTGTCAACGTAAAAGTCGATGAGAATGCTTACACCATGGAAGTGGCAGCTCCAGGTTTGAAGAAAGAATACTGCCGCATCAGTATCAACGACGAAGGCAACCTGAACATCGCCATCGAAAATAAGTTCGAGCACAAGGAGGAGGATAAGAAAGAGCACTATCTGCGTCGTGAGTTCTCTTACACCAACTACCAACAGGCCTACTCACTGCCTGAGGATGTCCAGAAGGATGGCATCACGGCAAAGGTCGAGGACGGTGTCTTAACAATTGTGCTGCCGAAGCAGAAGAAAGAAGAGGTGAAGGTTTCACGCAGCATTGACATCGCTTAAACGACACAACCCAAAATAGTAAAAGCCCCGCACGTCAAGTGTGGGGCTTTTTTTGTTCCGCTACTGTTCCGCAATTGCGCAGCTACTGCTCCGCAAATGCTACACTAGGGTTTCTGCGATGCGAAGATCAAAGGGAGTCGTGATTTTGATGTTCTCGCGATTGCCTTCGACCAGGGTGATAGGGTGCCCGAGAGCCTCTACAACCGAAGCATCGTCCGTGAAAGTGGAGCGATAGGGTTGCTCATAAGCCCGGCGCAAGAGAGATAATTGGAAAGTTTGGGGCGTCTGTACCAGGCGGTATTTGCTTCGGTCACAGGTCACAGAACCTTGGTCAGTCAGTTCACGCACGGTCTCTACAACGGGAGTCACTGGAACAGCAGCGCCATGCAGACGGGCTGCCTCATAAGAACGGCGAATCACTTCATCTGCCACAAAAGGCCGCACCCCATCATGCACCCCCACTATCGCCCCCTCTTCCTGAGCCTGCGAGAGTGCTGGGATACAGTTGAGACCGTTCAGAACCGAATGGAAACGGGTTTCACCGCCGTCGGCAATGGTATGGGGTAACGTAAAGGCGTGTTGCCGGCATAGCTCACGCCAAAAATCTTGTTGATCTTTGGGAAGAACGAGAATAAGATGCATACCTGAAATAGCACGTTCAAAAGCTTCGAGCGTGTGCATCAACACAGGTCGTCCACCGATGGGGAGGAACTGCTTGGGCAACTCCGTACCCATCCGCAGCCCTTTTCCGCCAGCAACAATGATGCAATAGTTCATTTCACTTCATTCCAAAGCATCCCTTGGCGCAAAGCATCTGCGCTGGCCTTGTCTTTCATGCGTTCCACGATGGTATAGGCGAACTCAAAGACTGCGGCAGGCCCCTTACCCGTGATAAAGAGATCATCTTGCTCCACAAGCGCGCCTGTGCAAATAGCACCCGTCAGTTCACTCTCAATGCCAGGATAGCAGGTAGCCCGTTTGCCATCAAGCATACCCAAACGACCTAATACCAACGGTGCTGCACAGATAGCAGCTACGGGGCGGTTCAGATAAACATGATCACGAATACGTTCGTTCAAGTCTTCACAAGTAGCGAGGTTCGTAGAACCAGGCATACCACCAGGCAACACAAGCATATCAGCATCGAAGAAATCAGCCTCGCTTAACAACGCATCAGCTTCAATCCGAATGCCGTGAGCACCTGTAACGAGACGCTGACCAGTGATAGAAACGATTTGCAAATCTAAGCCTGCACGACGAATAATATCGGCGGTTCCAAGAGCTTCCAACTCCTCTGTACCTGTAGCAATGAATAGGTAAATCATAGTAGTTATTTGTTTAATTGTGCTAAATATTGTCGGATAGTTTCTTCGAGGCCCAGATAGAGGGCATCGCAGATGAGTGCGTGGCCAATGCTAACCTCGTCTGTCCAAGGTATTTGTTCTTTGTAGTAGGCCAAGTTCTGAAGATTGAGGTCGTGACCCGCATTCAGACCGAGCCCGAGGGCATGAGCCGCTTTGGCGGCCCGCACAAAGGGAGCAATAGCGGCTTCACGATCAGCTTCATAACCTGCGGCGTAAGGTTCAGTGTAGAGTTCTACGCGGTCAGCGCCGGCACGTGCAGCGTAGTCCACCATCTCCTCCTCGGCATTGACGAAGATGCTCACACGGATACCAGCCTCGTGAAAGCGGGCAGTGACATCAGTGAGGAAGTTCAGGTGTGTCTTCGTGTCCCAACCATGATTCGAAGTGATCTGATCGTGGCCATCGGGCACCAACGTCACCTGCGTCGGACGGTTCTCCAACACCAAAGCAATGAACTCAGAGATTGGATTTCCCTCGATATTGAACTCAGTGGTCAGCTTCGGTCGCAGGTCTCTCACATCCTGATAACGAATGTGCCGTTCATCCGGACGAGGATGAACAGTAATGCCCTGCGCACCAAAGCGCTCACAGTCAAGCGCCACCTGCAGTACGTTGGGATTATTACCACCACGCGCATTGCGGATGGTAGCTACTTTATTGATATTAACGCTCAGTTTTGTCATATTTCAAGCCCTAGCTGGATTGTTTCTGCGGCAAAAATAGGAAAAATCCGAGATAAATGTGTACTTTTGTGGCGAAAATCATTGAAAAGTATGCGTAAACTTCGTTTTGCTCTATTTGGGAACCCTTTCCAAGCGAAGAAATCGGCTTCCGTGCAGAAGCTCCTCTGTCTCTTGGAGGAGCGTCAGGCAGCCTTGCAAATTGACGAGGCTTTCTATCGTTTTCTGACGAAAGACCTACAAATTGATATACCCGCGTCCGTACAAGTCGTCGCCAACAGCACGTTTGATGCCGACTTCCTGATTTCCATGGGCGGCGACGGCACGTTTTTGGAGGCAGCACGCCGTGTTGGCGACACTCAAATACCCATTCTCGGTGTCAACATGGGGCGTCTGGGCTTCTTGGCTGATGTCCTACCTGAGAACATGGAAAACGCAGTGCGGCAAATCTACGATGGCGAGTACAGCGTCGAAGAACGTTGCGTGTTGCAGCTGGAATATGACAACGGTCATCCAGAAGGATTTCCCTACGCGCTTAACGAGGTAGCTCTGCTCAAGCGTGATGTCTCATCCATGATTTCTATTCGCGTGGATATCAATGGCGAGTATTTAGCCACCTATCAGGCTGACGGCCTGATCATCAACACCCCCACGGGTTCTACGGGTTATGCCCTCTCCGTCGGTGGCCCCATCATGCAGCCTGGAAGTCGCACCTTGGGTTTGGTTCCTGTAGCACCTCACTCGCTGACCGTACGACCGGTCACATTGACCGACGATTCTGTGATTACGCTGAAGGTCTCCTCGCGCAACCACCGTTTCCTGGTAGCCCTCGACGGCCGCAGCGAGATGTGTACCGAAGACGTGCGACTCACCATTCGTCGTGCGCCCTATATGATTAAGGTAGTAAAACGCCCCGGCCAGAACTTTTTCCGTACCCTGCGTACGAAATTGATGTGGGGCACTGATCCAAGAGAGTGAAAGTAGGTAACGAGAAATACAGCACACGGCAACTGCTGGCTTGGTTCTGGCATATCTTCCGACAAGTAAAGTTGCAGTCATTCATCAACGCCATGAGCGGCGTTGTTCGTGTGGGCTTGGACTTCGCCTTCATCTGGGCCACCAAACTGGCCATCGACCTTGCTACAGGAGTCTCATCCTCTTCTTTCATCCCCCATCCCACAACGCTCTTCGGAGCCGGTGTCCTACTGGTTTGCATCATGGTTTTGCAGTTGGCCTTGGGTTACTTAGGACGTTGGATTGCAGCTTTGATGGGCGTTGAGGCGCAGAACCGGATGCAACGCCATATCTTTGAGCATCTGCTGCGCAGCGAATGGCGAGGCAAGGAACAACGCCACAGTGGCGATGTCCTGAACCGCATGGTCAGTGACAGCCAGACGGTAGTCAACGTGGTGACTGACACCATTCCGCAAGCCTTGGCCGTGCTGGTGCGTCTTGTCTGTGCCTTCTTCTTCCTCTTTTCCATGGACGCCATGCTGGCCATAGGAGTGACAGCCATCTTGCCTGTCTTTATTCTATTGAGTCGTCTGTATATCAACCGAATGCGGGCCATCACACGAGAGGTTCGTCAGACGGACAGCCACATACAGGCCACCCTGCAGGAGAGCATCCAGCATCGCCTGGTGCTAAAGACCTTGGAACGTGTACCGCTACTCGTTAAGACATTGTCCTCCTTACAGGCTACCCTACGCTGCCAGGTTCGTTATCGTACCCTATTCTCCTCAACATCGAACCTGATCCTAAATATCGGCTTCGGCGGCGCTTATCTCTTCGCCTTCCTGTGGAGCGTTAATCGCTTGGCCGATGGCGTCATCACCTTCGGCATGATGACCGCCTTCATCCAACTCTGTGGTCAGATTCAGGGGCCTTTCCGCGAACTCACCCATTTTATTCCCGCTATCATTAGCAGCTTCACGGCAGCCGAACGACTCATGGAGTTAGAGGAAACACCGCTCGAGGACGACGGCGAGCCCATCCGTTTCTCTCACGGTGCCGGCATCCGCATCACCGACCTTACCTTTGCCTACGACACCCATAGCCGTCATATCTTCCAACACGCGAACTACGACTTCCCCTCAGGTTCCACCACCGCCATCCTTGGCGAGACCGGTGCCGGCAAGACCACACTCATCCGCTTGATACTGGCCTTGTTGAAGCCCAACGAGGGAGCAGTGGAAATGTATTCTGATAGCGAAACGGCAGTGCCCGTCAGCGCCCGTACGCGTTGCAATCTGGTATATGTTCCGCAGGGCAACTCCCTCTTCAGCGGCACTTTGCGTTGGAATTTGCAGATGGGTAAGCCTGATGCCACAGAGGCTGAGATGTTTGAGGCGCTTCGCTTGGCGTGTGCCGACTTTGTCAACACGCTGCCCGACGGACTCGACACCCGCATCGGCGAGGGTGGTGCTGGACTCTCCGAGGGTCAGGCACAACGTATCGCCATCGCCCGAGCCCTTCTGCGACAAGGTTGCATCTTGTTGCTCGACGAGGCCACCAGTGCCCTCGATCAACAGACCGAGCAGGCGTTGTTGAAGAACCTCGTTGAGCACCACCAGCAACTGTCCGTCAAGCCCACCCTTATCTTCATCACCCACCGTACGGCCGTGGTGGAGCATTGTTCACAAGTCATCACGCTGGAGAAGAAAAAATGAAGTCCTCGTTCTTTCATTTTCTCAAAAACTGGACACTGCCCGTAGCTATCGCCGTGGGCACCGTTTCCTATCTCCTGTTTGCCTATGTCCCTACACTGGATGCTGCCGGCGACGCCCTGCTCCCCTTCTTTGAGACGCTGCTGCCGCTGACCATCTTCTGCACCCTCTTCATCACCTTCTCCAAGGTCGATTTCCACTTGATGCGTTTGTGCCGCTGGCATCTCTACATCCTCTTGGCCCAGCTATTATTGGTAGCTCTGTTGGTAGTGCTAATCCTTGGCGTTACTGATGCATCACTCTTCACGCTTCATTCTTCATTCTTCAAGTTTCTCCTTGAAGCTGTTCTCATCTGCGTCATTGCCCCCTGCGCCTCCGCTTCGCCCGTGGTGACTGCCAAGTTGGGTGGTAACCTGACCCAGATGACCACCTTCGTATTGCTCTCGTCAGTCGTAGGGTCGCTACTGATTCCAGCCGTCTTTCCCATTTTGGAGCCCCATGACAACGCCGTTTTCTTCATCGCCTTCTTGGCTATCTTGAGACGTCTGGCCATTGTTCTGCTGCTCCCCCTGCTCTTAGGCGCCATTGTCCGCCATTGGGTGCAACCCCTATATCGTTGGTTCGTGAACACGCCCGACCTCGGTTTCTACTGCTGGAGCCTTTCGCTGGCCATCACCACCGGTATCACTGTTCGCAATATCGTGCATAGTCAGGCTGGTCTGTCCCTGTTAGGAGCCATTGCCCTCCTGACCCTTTTCACCTCTCTCATGCAGTTCATCATTGGCCGTCTTATTGGTCGTGCTGTTGGCGAACACATCTGCACCGGTCAGGCCATGTTCCAGAAGAATACCGGCCTCGCCATCTGGATTGCTTACACCTTCCTGAACCCTGTCGCCAGCATCGGTGCCGGCTGCTATGTCCTCTGGCAGAACATCATCAACTCCTACGAACTGTGGCAACACAGGCAAAAAACTACCAATCAGTGATTATATTGCGTTTTTCATGAACGATTCACGACACCATTTACGAGACTCGCATCGTCCGTGTACCCTCCACACCGTCTAAACAGCCGACCGCCCAGGCAGAACCTACTCTCTCTCTCGGCTGCTCCATGCTCTGCGACGACATCCCCTACGACTTATTGTCCGGCAATCGCTGATCCTATTGTCAGCCCTCTTATTACCTCACCACCTTCTGATCGTCAGGCCCATTTTACGGATACGTCACCGTCCAATCATGTTGCTCTAACCACTCGCGGGTCAGGACATAGCGTTTAATATGATTCCCAAGAGAATCAGATTTTGGATGACTAGCTATGAAATCGTCCAAACTTTTGTCATTTACAGTTCTTGCCGCAAAGTAACTACTTTGTCCTAAGACGGCCAAAGAAAAAGGGGATTATTTGAGCTTCTGGCCCTTTCTCTTAGCTCTCGTTACCTCAGCCTTCTTCAGTCTGTCAGGATTATCCCATGCAAGATAGAACTCTTCAGCTGTTATAAATTCGTCATGTTTCCAATTTTCATAACCAAAAGGAGAATCATATAAATTATAACCATTCTCAGAAGGTTTCCCTTTTGAGAGTTTTACCACTAAATTAGAAAGAACAACTATTTCCTGAGTAACAGTTTGGTCGACAAAATGCAAATAGCGTAAGATCGTTTCATCTTCATAATATTTTTTTATATAACTATCTATATTGTTTCGTGGAATTCGCTTGATTAGGTCGTATTCTTTGTGCGTGCCTTTGTAATAACCATATTGCATACGATCAACTATTGAAGGATATGGAAATACAGGTCCTAATTCAATTATAGCAATATATTTTGGGGATAATTTCCCTACAGGTATTGATTTCTCACTCACATGCCAAACATACCAATTATCAAGAGGATTGATAGGCGTTAATTGAATGGAGGGGAAACCATTAGGAGTATTTTCAATAATAGTATTGAATTCTTGAGTCTGTCCGAAAAGGACTTCTTTTAAATCCTTTTCACCAATATCATTGCTTCGTCCAACTTTGTACCAAGCGTTATTTAAGATGCCATCACGTAAAATTGTATGTGCATAAAATGCAATTTTGTCCTCTACAACCACCCCTAAATCCGGTTCCGCTTCAAGGGTATAGTGAGTCGTGAAAACCCTGATCACCGAACTATTCAGCTGACATAAATCATTTGCCACATATTGGAAATAGCATTTTTCTCTATCACCTATTTTCGCACAGAAAATATCACCTATTTTTGTAACAATCCGTTTTGCCATTTGTATTTATATTATTATGGTTTTATATTATATAAATTCCACCATTTGGGCGCGATCTCGTTCCTAAGATTTAATAAAGGCCCATTTGCTCCGAATCCAAATCGATTTATTAATTGTTGTTCTAATATCCTTGCTTGCATCCTTGACAACTCTCCAGTGCCTTCTATTGTTTGATATAAAAGATTCGCTCGTGCCGTGTTAGAATGCCAATGTTCATTAAAGCGTATCATTGGGTCTCGTTTTGTTATACCGATATATTTTACCTGAGATGTATTCCTGTCATATCCATAGTATACAGAATAAGATCCATCTTGATATTGGGCGTTTTTGGAGTTCAAACAGCTTTTGGGGATTCAATTCGGTAAAAATTGTAGTATTTTGTAATGGAGCACAACGTCCTCCGTCAATAAGTTCTCTGATAGTTGGTGATAGCGTATCTGGGTAATTATAAGATATATGAACTACAATCGTATCTGTACTATTATTTCTAAAAGAGATAAAAGGGTAGCTGAAGGTTTCTATAAGATGCTCACAGCCAAAGGGTATGATTAATAAAAATATAGTTATTATGAATGATATATTTCTTTTCATACTGGAAATTTTATAACGTGAAATATTATTAGAAATGTAGAAAAATATAAGATGAGTCTATAGATTTTTTTATATCTATATGATCATTGAGTTTATAATAATCTTTATATTGAGTATCTTTGCTTAGCAAATTCATTGCAAAATTCCATCCTTTTTGAATATTCTTCTTTTTATAATAATCATATTCATCTTGTGTAAGATAAAAACCATCCACATATCTGTTAAAGTACTTAAACGCCAAATAATTTGCATCACGTTCACAGTCCTGATATTTATGATTGTCTGGATCAAAAATTGTACCTCCTATACTAAAAGCACCTACCGCTAACAAGTATAATGGTCCCAGATTTTGGCTTTGAATATAATGCCCATATTCTTGCAGGAATATCTCGTTGTTGGGATCTGCTTTTAAATATGAACTCCCAATGATATAGTTCCCTAAAGTAGCTGTTCGACTAGTATTTCCTATTGTAGACTTAACAATTTTCATCCGCTTTGCTGTTTTCTTTAAATCATGAGCATTTCATAGTAGTCACTTTTTGATAATCAATTACTAAAAGGTCTATTACTCTTATCCTCAATAAGTTGCGCCTTTCTTCCTACAATACCAGCATAACATAATCTTGAGTGCTCGGAGCCCGATGTCTGTTCTTAGCATAATTATCATCTAATAGATGCATTCGTTCCTGTTCTGAGCACACTCCCCACGAAGGAATCCATTTTATAAGTGTACGAATAGCTATCGAGTCAGATTTCTGTTGGGTGAAAGAGAGGAGTAGCGAGTCAATCGAACAACTTTCTTTTTCATTGGGAATTGAATAATATTCCCAAAACGGAATATAGCGCATCAATACCTTGAATCCATTTTTCCTATCTTTTTTTATCAAGTAGGAAATTGGTTTAACCATGTTGGAGTCCACGGCTGTATAGAAAGTGACTTTTATACGCTCTCCGAAAGAGAAGTGAGGGCGAAATGGGAGAACTATGCATGATACGGATGTATGATGATTATACCTCGCATATTTCCATTCTTCACTCTTCCGGATTATCGTTCTAATCAAAGAGTCCACGTCCTGCGCTGTCGAAGACGGAAATGATCTAACATCTTCAAAATACCACCCTGCTTTGTTTATAACGGCATAACCTCTTGATGTAAGATACATATCATTAATTAACAATCCTTCCTTCTTTATTATTGATGAAAGCGCTCTCATTTTCTGAGGGATAGATTGTTCTAAGAACTTACAAATCTCATTATTCTCTTCCGTCGTTAAAACAATGGAAGGTGTATCAATAAGGCAATTTTTTGTCAGTTCCCAATAATTCGTCCCGACATAGGCTCTTGATTGAGAATCAATAGGAGTCATCCCCGGGACAAGGATTTGAGCCAGAATGTGCTGATTGCAAAAGCAATTAATCAGCACAAGCAAAAAGAGTGTTTTTTGTTTACTAATAATATATCCCATCGCTTGGTTCATTTTTTATAAGTCTGGAGAAACGAACTGCTTTCCACTCGAGACTATTTTTAGTAACATATGTTTTATTAAATCCATCTCGAGCATATTCATATATTAATCTCCCATAAAAATTTGCCCATCCTTTTTGATTAATTTGTGCCTGATGAAACGCCTCATGATAAACAGTACGGTCATCATTAATTGATTTTACAAAAGACATTCTTCCTAAAGTAATGCCATTGCCTTTTAAAGCTAAGAGCGATGCTATTCCACAACTTCGGATTGATCCAGAGAGACCTAAATTATCCATATAGTAAAAGGGAAATCCAAACATGGCATCCATCGCGACAGTTCTGCTTGCACCACTTATGGCTCCACCTAACGTATTTGCCCATAACCTGTCTGCATTTAGGTGTATGCCAGCATCCATCACGCCCGCAGCAAGACCCATAGCAGCTCCCTTTAGGGTATTATATCCAATCTCTGACATCGTGTTTGCAAACCATCCACTATTTACGCCGTTGAAAGGGGAAAATAAGGAACCCACAACCGAAGAACCGATAAGAGGTAATATGCTTGAGCCGTCTATGTCCGCACCAAATATAGCATTCGTTGCTGCCATGTTCACCGCCCCGCTTAAGAAATTATAGCCAATTGAATTACCTAATGTGCCGAGAGCAGTCGAACTTCCAATTGCTCCAAATGCACCTCCGATGGTCCCTCCAACGACTCCCATACCGACAGCATTCCAGAAGTCGCCACTATTCCAATTCCCGTTAATAAGTGCATAAACTGAGTATGACAGCGCTGATGTTCCGGCTCCTATCAGCGCGCCTATCCCAATTCCAATAAGCAATTCTGTTATTAACTCTCCATTTTCATCCGTGTATTTCAGCGGATTGTTCAGACAGTAGCTGTAGCGGTTGAAGCTCTGTGTGTTGTCGGGCGCCTGTACATAGGGGTCAGGAGAGAGGAAGCGGCAGACCATGGGGTCGTAGAGGCGGGCATTCATATTGATAAGCCCGAACT
>CAMZCM010000005.1 GCA_947305005.1 uncultured Prevotellaceae bacterium
CGGAACTTGGCAATCTCCATGAAGTAGTTGCCACCGATGCCCATGTAGAACTTGATTTTCTTGGCGGCGAGGTCAACATCTACGCCGGCGTTAATGAGTTGCTCCAGATATTCCTTACCCCATGCCAGTGCATAGCCAAGCTCTTGATAGACGTAGGCGCCACTGTTGCACAGAAGGTCGCTGTGTACCATCACGCAACGCAGGTTGGGATAATCCTTCAGCTTCTCCACGAGTTTGGGCATGTCGGGCAACAGCATCGTAGTGTCCTTGCCCTTCATGAGCATTCGCTCAATGGGGTCAAAGCCGATGCCGCCGACGATTTTCTCCTTGTCGTAGCCTTTCTTCTCGTAGTAGGCCACAAGAATGTCTGCCAGCTCCAGCACGTGACGCTGACAGGTGCGGAAGCTTACTTCCACACAGTCGCAGTAGATGCCATCGAGAAGCGTCTCGATGAATTCCTTGCTCACCTTCTCGCCGGGGATGCGGAAGCCGAGGGAGTCAATGCCTTTGTTCAGGATGTCCAAAGCCTTGGTGTTGGCCTCCTTGGGGTCGTTGGCAACGATGTTCTGGCGAACATACCAAACATTGTTGTCCTTTTTGTTGCCGCGCACGAAGGGGAACTCGCCCGGGAGGGCGTTGACGGTGGGCAATTTGTCCACGTCTTCCTTCAAGTAGAACGGCTGCATGGAGAAACCTTCATTGGTTCTCCAAACCATCTTCTTCTCGTAGTCAGCGCCCTTGAGGTCAACCTCAATCTTGTCACGCCATTCCTGACGTGTCGGGGCGGTGAAATCCGCGAAGAGTTTTTCTTTACTATCTGCCATAAAATATAAAAGTGAAAATGTAGAATATAAGGTTTTAATGTATTAAAAGCGAACAAAGGTAGCAAAGTTTGTCTTTGCGTCCAAATTTGTGGATAGAAAAGACGTTAAAGAGATGCTTTTTAGAACTTTTTCATCGTCTGTTTGCATAATAATCCGTACCTTTGCCCCGTATTTTGTCAAACAAAGCATTCATTACACATGGAATGGTTAATTAACCTTTTCACCAACACGGACTCCATCGCTCATATCGTGGTGCTCTATTCGTTGGTCATCGCCATCGGTCTTTCCTTGGGACGCCTGAAATTGTTCGGCATCTCATTAGGTGTCACCTTCGTGCTCTTCGTAGGTATCTTGGCCGGTCATATAGGTTTTACGGGAACCCCGGAGGTGCTGAACTACGTGCAGGACTTCGGCCTTATCCTATTCGTCTATTGCATTGGTTTACAGGTGGGACCGGGCTTCTTTGAGAGCTTTGCCAAAGGTGGCATCACGGCCAATATGCTGGCAGTGGGTATTGTAGCCCTGAACATCGTCACCATGCTGGCTCTTTACTTTATTCTTTTCTACGATCCTTCTATCAAGGGCGGTGAAAACGTCTGGAACCTCAGCATGATGACAGGCGTGCTCTGCGGAGCTATTACCAACACGCCGGGCCTTGGTGCTGCATCGGAAGCGGTTGCCTCTATCTATAAGGGTGCAGCCCATATTCCTCAGATTGCTTCTGGTTATGCCTGTGCCTATCCGTTGGGTGTCGTAGGTATCATTGGCGCCATCATCGCTATTCGCTACATCTGCCGTATCAGTTTGCAGAAAGAGGAGGAGCAGATAGAACGGGAGATGAATGAGAATCCTCATGCTAAACCCCACCGTATGACACTTCGCGCAGAGAATAAGGCTTTGGATGGTCGTACGATTCTTCAGATCCGCGATTTCTTGGGCCGTAACTTTGTCTGCTCACGTTTCCTGCACGAAGGGCACGTCAGCATCCCCACCCGCGATACTGTAATCAGTATGGGCGACCTAATGTATGTCACCTGTGCCGAGGATGACTGGGAAGCACTCTCTGCTTTCATCGGTCCCGTGGATCATGTGGAATGGGAAGAACAGGATGTGCCGATGGTTTCCAAGAACGTGCTGGTGACTCAGCCGAACATCAACGGCAAGACCTTTGGTCAGCTGCATTTCAGTTCCGTCTATGGTGTCAACGTGACGCGCATCTTGCGTAATGGCATGAATCTTTTCGCAGACCGCAACCTGCGTATTCAGATTGGCGACAAACTGGTTTGTGTAGGTCCTGAGGACGCTGTGGAACGTGTCGCTACCATGCTGGGTAACGAGGTGAAGCGCCTTGACCATCCTAACCTCTCTGCCATCTTCATCGGCATTGTCGTGGGTATCGTCTTCGGAATGATGCCTATCGCCATTCCTGGCGTGCCGACGCCCGTGAAGCTGGGTCTTGCCGGTGGTCCGCTTATCATCGCGATTCTCATTGGCCGCTTCGGTTACAAAGCCCATCTGGTTTCCTATACCACGACCTCTGCCAACCTGATGCTTCGTGAGTTCGGCCTTGCCCTGTTCCTTGCCTCTGTGGGCATCAAGGCTGGTGCCACTTTCTGGCAAACGGTTACCGTAGGAGACGGCCTCACCTATGTCTGGGCGGGTTTCCTGATTACCATTATTCCCATCCTGATTATCGGTGTTCTCGCTCGTCTGCGTTATAAGATAAATTACTTCACGCTGATGGGTCTTATTGCCGGTGCTACCACTGATCCGCCAGCCCTGGCTTACGCGAATCAGACAGCGAATAACGATGCTCCTGCCGTAGGTTACAGCACCGTTTATCCTCTCTGTATGTTCCTGCGCATTCTCACCGCTCAGCTGATTATCCTGCTACTCTATAGCGTTGTCTAACGCACTACGATAAATTGCGGAGCTAGGGAGGAAATTTTGCGGAGCTACTGTTCCGCAAAAAATGGATGGTATAGAAGCTTGGAACAAAAGATTCTTTTATCTTTTGATAACGGCGCGAACAACGAACCACGCATGGGCGGCCAATGCCTTTCCCCAGCCATAGTGATGGGCCATGAGCCGCAAGCGTTCCTTTAGAGAGCGTCGGTGATTTTTCGTGGTCATGCCTTCAGACAGATAGTCGGTCAGAATGAGATGGGTGTTATGAAGTGCCAAGCCACGTTGCTCCGCCCGACGCATCACACGAATACACCAGTCGTAATCAGCGGAGAAACGATAACGGAGGTTATAGAGTTCCGCACGGGCGATATCCGTACGAACATAAAAACTCTGATGACAGACCAACATGCCGTATAAGAAACATTTGGATTTTAGATGCTCGGGGGCCTTCAGACGACGATGCCGAAGGAACTTGCCATCATTATCGACGAGGTCGGTCTCTCCGTAAACGACAGCAGCCCTACGTGTGGGGTTATAACGTGCTTCAATCTGTGCTGCCACGTTCGTCAAGACATTGTCATCATGGAACTTGTCACCAGCATTCAGGAAGATGATATAATCTCCTTTGGCTAACAGAAGAGCCTTGTTCATGGCATCGTATAACCCTTGATCTGGTTCTCGGACAAGCACAATGCTGTGAGGATGACGCTGGTCAGTATTATATTCCACATAACGATGGATCTCCGTCATCGTGTTGTCCGTAGAGCAACCATCAATGATGAGATGCTCCACAGCTTCATGGGTCTGTGAGGCTACACTGCGAAGCGTCCGTGCTAACGTTTGACCGGCTTGATAGGTGACAGTGGCTATGGTGAACTTAACCATTTAGGATTAAGGATTAAGGATTACAGATTAAAGATTAGGGTTTCGTAGAGATCGATGTAATGACGGGTGACAGTCTCTTCGTTCCATGTAACAGAAGCCTTATGGGCTGCCGCTTCAGCTAACCGTTGGTGGTTCTCAGGTGCCAAGACGTAGGCGATGCCGTTGGCCAAGTCATCTGCATCCTGATAACGGGCAACATATCCGTTGACTTCATGGTCAATCATCTCAGGAATACCCCCGATGTGGAAGCCTACACAGGGTGTTCCAGAAGCCATCGCCTCCATAATTGTGTTCGGAAGGTTCTCTTCCAAGGAAGGAGTCACGAAGAGATCCACCGCCTGATACAAAGCAGCCATGTCGGCCTCTTCTGTCAGATAGCCAATCGTATGAATAGGGTAGGGGATATTGCGGGCTGTATGATCGGCCATCTGGCCTACAACCACTAATGTCGTCTCTTCGCGTAACGCCTGTAAACGCTCAGATTTCAGTGCTGTCAGAAGATAGTCAAGGCCCTTACGTTCATTGGTTACCTTTTGGCAGGCAAAGAGGAGCAGATTTCCCTTTGCGGGAAGATGCAGACGGGCACGCGCCTCCTGCTGCGAGGCAGGATGGAACAGCGTGCTATTATAGGTGTTGGGAATGGAGAGAATGGTCTTTCCCTCAAGTAGCCTACTCTTACGTGCCTCTGCGGCAAGCCACTGACTGCAAGCAACGAAGGTAATAGGAGCACAAGAATAAGTCCGCAACTTCTGCTCAAAGACCTTCCAAGAGAGATCTTTGGAACAGGGATAGTTGAGTTGTGGGCAATGATGGCAATGGGTTTGATAACGTTCGCAGTCACGGGCGTGATGACAAATGGAGGTACAGGGCCACATATCGTGCATCGTCCATACCACAGGCTTACCGCTTTGCAGCACCTTCTTGAGCTGGGAGAGGGAGAGCAAGCCTTGGTTCACCCAATGCAAGTGGATGATGTCTGCTTCACAGAACTCGGGAAGTTGGATGATGTCAACACCCGCATTGGCAATATCTACCGACCACAGCCCTTTACGCCGAAAGCCATTGGCGACCCAGATACAGAAACGTTCCCATAAAAAAGAAAAACGCAGTCTTCTATGCTGGCGAAGCACAGAAGTGGTGACACGGTCACTCTGCTTGTCACGTACTAACATCTGGGCTTTTATGCCATGACGATTCAAGGCACAGGTAAGACGTGAGGCGGCGATGGCCGCTCCACCCGTCATTTCGGAAGTATTGACAATAAGAATGCGCATTTCGAGTACAAAAGTACAGAAAAAGTGAAAAAGGAAAGAGTGAAAAGTGAAAAATTCATTGAGAAAAGAGAAAAACTTTATTCTTTAATCTTTAATCTTTAATCTTTTTACTACCTTTGCGCCGCAATCCACGCCCAGATGGTGGAATTGGTAGACACGAGGGACTTAAAATCCCTTGGCCAGTGATGGCCGTACGGGTTCGATTCCCGTTCCGGGCACTTCCTTCAAAAACTAACTGACTTATGAAAAAGATCTCCCGCTTAATGCTATGCGCATTATTGAGTATGGTGGGCTTCGTTGGAGCCTATGCCAGTGTATTCTCCACATCAGCAGAGACGGCCATCTATCACGCGATAAAATTCAAGGCCGGAACGGTCTATATTTCCGAAGGCGAAAATGTCGGCGACTTCCTTGTGACCAAGAGCGGTATTGATGCTCTATGGGCGCTCATTGGCGATGCCGAGAGTTTCAAGCTCATGAGTAAAAAAGGAAATTATGTAGGTGTAAAACAATCCGGAAGTAATACGTTTTGCTGTACGGTAGCCTCTGATGCTTCTGCCACCGACTTCATATTGATCAGCAATGCCGACGGCTCGTATGAGATAGCACGAAAGGGAACGCCCGGTACCACCTTTAACCCTTGGACAGGTTTAGCTGCTGGCAAGAATATCGGTTTCTGGAGTGCTGGTGACAATAACAATAAACTCATGCTGATTAACGAGGCCGATTTTCCCGTCCTTGATTATAATACGGTCAATGGTGGTGAACGTCCTACGGACATCAGTCCCCTCAGCCTGTGGTATAACTTCCCCGCAACCCTCTCGGGCGTTGGCAATCCCTGGATGGAATACGGTCTGCCTATCGGAAACGGACAGGTTGGCGCTACACTCCTCGGTGGTGTGCTGCATGATGAATATGTACTCAACGAAAAGACATTGTATAACGGTTCCCCAACAGACTGGGGTGAGCATGGTAAGTACGCCTGTCTGGGCAAAATCATAGTCGATGACCTCAGTGAGATGGCTTCCGTGAAAGACAACTCAAAGCCTATTAACGACTATGTCCGTTATCTCGATATTGAGCAGGGCGTGGCTGGCGTGCGTTTTAGCAACGCTGCCGGCACTCGTTTCACTCGTCAGTACATTGCCTCAGCGCCTCACAAGGTGATTGCTGCTGAATATAAGGCTGAGGGGGATGAGAAACTTCACCTGCGCTTCAGCTTTACACCTGATGATTATATCAACGCTTCGAGCGTCGAATATAGTGACAATCGTGCTACCTTTGGCGGAAAGTTGAAGACCGTGAACTACAGCACGGAAATGCGTGTGGTGGCCAACGGGGGTACGGTGACAGCCACGGAGAAAGGCATTGAAGTTGATGGTGCCAGCGAAGTGACACTTTATATGACAGCTGCAACGTCTTTCAATGATCTCACACCAACCTTGACAAAAGGTACACGCGCGCAAGTAGCTGCAGCTAACGCTGCCATCCTTGATGCGGCTGTGGCTGATGGATGGGACAAGGTTTATGCAGATCATGTGGCACAGTTCTCAGAACTCATGGGACGTGTGAGCCTCCAATTAGGCAATGCTGCCAGTACGCTCATGACCAACAAACTGGTGGATTACTATGCGACCTCCACCAACCGTGCGAAAGCCGACGGACTTTTCCTGGAACAGCTCTATTTCCAGTATGGCCGTTACTTGGAGATTAGCTGTAACAACGTGCTCATCAATGCTCCTGCTAATCTGCAGGGTATCTGGAACGATGATTCTAATACCAGCTTCTGGCATTGCGACATACACACCGATGTCAATGTGCAGATGAACTACTGGCCTGCAGAAGTCACGAACCTCAGTGAGATGCATCTGCCGTTCCTGAACAATATCATCAGCCTTGCTGGTGACAACTATAACTTCCATACGCTGGCGCAGCGCTACAAGAGCAATGCGCGTGGTTGGATGATTGCCACAGAAACCAATATCTTCGGCGGTACCTCGACGTGGGAGGCTTTCAGAATCAAGACACTCGCGGCATGGTATTGCTCACACCTCTGGCAGCACTATTGCTACACGCTTGACCGAGATTTCCTCATTCGTGCTCTGCCTGTCATGCTTCGTGCCGCACAGTTCATTAAGGATATCAGCACGAAGGCCGATGATGGTACTTACTACGTAGCTGATGAATATTCTCCTGAACACGGTCCTGCCGGACACTCCACAGCTTTTGCTCAGCAGAATTCTGCCGAGGTCGTGCGTAGCGTCATTGAAGGGGCTGAGATATTAGGCAATGACTCGCCAATATCTGCCATAGATCTTCAGGAGATGCGTAATTTCTGGGAGGTCCTTGACAAGGGACTTCACACCGAGACTTACAACGGTAAGACATGCCTCAAAGAATGGGCTGACCTCTCGCTTAACTCGCAAGGTGATGCTGCAGGTCATCGTCATCTGAGCCATCTCATGGCCCTCTATCCATACAATCAAGTATCGGCTTTCACTGATGATACGCAAGAAAAGCGTCTCTATCAAGCAGCGGTAAACTCGTTGCTCGTGCGCAACGCCACCGATGTGACCGGTTGGTCAGGAGGATGGAAGGTGAACCTGTTTGCCCGCGCGCTTAGGGGAGCTGATGCACGCAACGTTTTTGCGCTCATGCTCAAGCACAGCCAAAGCTATGTCATTGCCATGTCTGGTCAAGGCGGTTGCTACTACAACTTATGGGATGCCCATTCTCCTTTCCAGATTGATGGTAACTTCGGCTATACAGCGGGTGTGGCAGAGATGCTCTTGCAGAGCTATGATGGTAATATCCATCTGCTTCCCGCACTGCCTACTTCAGCTTGGAGGAATGGTAGCATCAAGGGCCTCAAAGCCATCGGTGACTTCACTGTGGATCAAGAATGGGACAGTAGAAAATTTGCCAGCGCGCGTATCGTAAACAATCAGGGACAACCTCTTACCGTTACTGTAGGGCTCATGCCGACAAAGTCAACGATTGCGGCTAAGGTCAACGGCGAGGAAGTACAGGTGACCACCAATTCCGATGGTAGTTTCACGATTCCGACCTCAACTGCTGGCGATGTCATTGAACTGACACCTGTACAGATTCCTGATGCTGTTGGTGAAATACCTGCCGATGCTACCAACAGTTCAACGCGCCCTTTTGCCTATGACCTCAGTGGCCGTAAGGTCGCTGAGACACGGCCAGGCGGTGTCTATGTCCTCGAAAAACAAAAAATAGCCGTCAGATAAGAGAAGAAAAAGGGAATCGCCTATTAGACGATTCCCTTTTTCTTTGCATTGAAGTGACTTTACTTGATGTACTCAGCCAGATCTGTCAAGCGCATATCACCTTTGCGCAGGAACGTGTCGTGCATGGCGAAAGCTGCGCTGAGGCAGTGGTGCGTATGACCGCTGTACTTCTCTGCATACTTCAGATAATCGCGCAGCAGCGGTTGGTAGTCGGGATGAGCCACCTTGATTAACTCCTCAGCCTTCTCCATCGCACACTTGCCACGGAGGTCTGCCACACCATATTCGGTGATGACAGCATCTACGAAGTGGCTGGTGTGGTCGATATGGCTGGCGAAAGGAACGATGCTGGAAATAGCGCCACCCTTGGTGGTTGAACCGCAGGTGAAGATGCTGAGGTAGCTGTTGCAAGTGAAGTCAGCGCTACCGCCGATACCGTTCATCATTTTCGTACCGCAGATCTTGGTGCTGTTCACATGACCATAGATATCAGCCTCGATAGCCGTATTCAGGGAGCATACACCGATACGGGCGATAACCTCGGGGTTGTTGGAGATTTCAGAGGGACGCAGTACCAGCTTATCCTTGAAGAAATCGATGTCATCATAGATACCTTTCAAGCATTCATTGGTTACGGTCAGTGAGCAGGCAGAAGCGCTCAGCACACGGCCTTCGCGCATGAGCTGTACAGGAGCATCCTGCAGCACCTCGGTATAGATGTTGAAGTTGGGCACTTCTGTGGAGTGACCGAGGGCGCCGAGTACTGCGTTGGCACCGCTACCGACTCCGCTCTGCAGGTTCAGGAAGGTGGGAGGTATTTTACCCTCGCGCATGTTCTGAACGAGGAAGTCGGCTACGTTCTGACCAATCTTAGTGGTGATGGGGTCTGGATCCTTGAAAGCACGAGCTTCATCAGGGATATTACACTCGATGATACCCAGAATACGATCAGCATCAACCTCTACGTAGGGCTTACCGATACGATCACTGGGCTTCGTGATATTAATCGGAGTGCGATAAGGATGGTACTCGATTTCATAGACATCATGCAAACCCTTGCTCTTCGGGCTGTGGAAAGCGTTGAGTTCTACGAAGATGCCACGCTTGGCTAGACGACACACCGTGGGGCTGATGCCGCCCGCAGCCGTGAGAAAGATATGAGCCTTGGATCCATGAATCTCAACGTCGCAAGCTTCAATAATGGCCCAATCAACATCACCAAGGTAGCCCTGGCGAATCTGGGTAGCCATATTGGAGAGATTCAGGTCTGTATAGCGAATCTCATTCAGGTTGACATGCTTACGGAAGTCGGGATTGGTTGTATAGGGAGCACGCAAACCGATGGCCTGCTCATTTGCCAATACGCCATCGCAACTCTGACCCGTTGAGGCACCGGTAAAGATGTTGACCTTAAAAGGACGACCTGCTTCATGCTCTGCATGAGCTTTCTTTGCCACCTCAGCTGTGACACATTTGGGCACGCCGGCAGGTGTGAAGCCCGAGAGGCCCAGCGTGTGGCCGTTCTCTATCAGCGCTGCGGCTTCAGCAGCTTGAATACGCTTAATTTCCATGTCTATCTGTCTTGGAATAAGCAACCCCGCAATCGACACTGCGGGGCTGCATTATACGAGTTTGTCAGATTCTCTTAGAGCTTGGGACCAGCTGCAACGAGAGCTTTACCAGCGTCGTTGGTGGTGTACTTACCGAAGTTCTTGATGAAACGAGCTGCGAGATCCTTTGCTTTTTCCTCCCAAATGGAAGCCTCAGCGTAAGTGTCGCGAGGATCGAGAATAGCGGGGTTCACGTTGGGCAGTTCGGTGGGCACCTCGAAATCGAAGAAAGGAATCTTCTTGGTGGGAGCCTTCAGGATGCTGCCATCCAGAATAGCGTCGATGATACCACGTGTGTCGGGGATAGAGATACGCTTGCCAGTACCGTTCCAACCAGTGTTTACGAGGTAAGCCTTGGCACCGCTCTTCTCCATCTTCTTCACCAGCTCTTCAGCATACTTTGTGGGGTGCAACTCCAGGAATGCCTGGCCGAAGCAAGCGCTGAAAGTAGGAGTAGGCTCTGTGATACCACGCTCTGTACCAGCCAACTTAGCGGTGAAGCCGCTGAGGAAGTAGTACTTGGTCTGCTCGGGAGTCAGGATAGATACGGGAGGCAGTACGCCGAATGCATCAGCAGAAAGGAAGATAACATTCTTAGCGTCAGGACCAGCGCTCTTGCCATTCACCTTCTGAGCAATCTTCTCGATGTGGTCGATAGGATAGCTTACACGAGTATTCTCGGTGACGCTCTTGTCAGCGAAGTCGATCTTGCCGTCAGCAGCAACCGTTACGTTCTCAAGAAGAGCGTTACGCTTGATAGCACCGTAGATGTCGGGCTCGTTCTCCTTGCTCAGGTTGATTACCTTAGCATAGCAGCCACCCTCGAGGTTGAACACGCCCTCATCGTCCCATCCGTGCTCGTCGTCACCAATGAGGAGACGCTTAGGATCGGTAGAAAGGGTGGTCTTACCAGTACCGGAGAGACCGAAGAAGATAGCGGTGTTCTTACCCTGCATGTCGGTGTTAGCGGAGCAGTGCATAGAAGCAATACCCTGGAGGGGCAGGTAGTAGTTCTGCATGGAGAACATACCCTTCTTCATTTCACCGCCGTACCAAGTGTTGATGATAACCTGCTCGCGGCTGGTGGTGTTGAAAGCAACACAAGTCTCGCTGTTCAGACCGAGCTCCTTGTAGTTCTCAACCTTTGCCTTAGAAGCGTTATAGATAACGAAGTTAGGCTCGAAGCTCTCCAACTCCTCAGCGGTGGGCTGGATGAACATGTTCTTAACGAAGTGAGCCTGCCAAGCAACCTCAACGATGAAACGAACGCGCAGACGGGTAGCAGCGTTAGCACCGCAGAAAGCATCAACAACATAGAGGTCCTTGTTGCAGAGCTCCTTGATAGCGATTTCCTTCACCTTTGCCCAAACCTCTTCAGACATGGGGTGGTTATCGTTCTTGTAACCCTCAGTTGTCCACCATACCTTGTCGTGGCTCTGAGCATCGTCAACGATGTACTTATCCTTAGGTGAACGGCCGGTGTAGATACCAGTCATAACGTTAACAGCGTCCAACTCAGTGTTCTGACCCTTGTCGAAACCAGTCAGGCCAGCCTTTGTCTCCTCTTCAAACAAGAATTCATAAGAGGGATTGTGGGCAATCACGGTAGAACCTTTGATGCCATACTTCTCCAATACGGAGGCGTCAAACTTTGCCATGGGTGTAAAAATATTTAATGGTTAAACTTAGAGACATTGTTGCCGAAAGGGCAAAGCCCTTCTCTTAGGCGCTGCAAAATTACTCTTTTCTTTCGAGGTGACGAAAAGAAAGGCGCAAAAAAACTTTGCGCCCCCTCACTTTTATCTTTCCTTTGCACTTTTGCGAAGCAGATTTGACATTTTAAAGTATCTTGGTGGTGGTAAACATCAGGTATGCGACCTTACGATGTGCGTTGAGCAATGGCTGTGAAAGATCATCGCGGGTGTAATCCTCGTTGAAGAAATTATGCAAAGGAAGTGAGAAGCGGATTTGATAGAAAAAACCTTTGGTCTTATGCTTGTAGTTGAAGGAGATATCCATGCCCCAACCACTTTTAAGGGCTTCCTTTGAAAAACCATCCCGACCGCTGTAATCAATGACGGCGTCGTAAAAGGCTCCGAGACCCAGATAGGTTTTTCTGCTACCTAACTGAAGGCCAAAACGGGGTTGAACATAGTAACCGCGCATATTGTCGCCTTCACCCTTAAACACAACCTCTTGACTCTTATAATACAAACCTCCGTATGCTCCAATCCAAGAAGGTTGGAAGGATGCGTCAACGCCAATGGCGAAATCGCCAGGGTGTTTGAAAGGATTGGAGAACGCACGGTCATACGGACCGCGGATGCCGCCGAGAGAGCCTTCGTCCTTTGCAATGCCAATCGGGAAGATTAAGGCTGCATCTGGTACAATACGATCTGCAGTGATGGAATCCTCATTCTCTGTGGAGACGGAGACAAGGATGTCGGTGGCGATGTCAAAGATAAGACCCGTCCAGTAGTTCGTCGTGTAGGAGAAGGTATTCAACGTCCAAGGACTGTCATTGTTAGACTGTGCAGATACGCTCAAGGCGCTGATACATAAAGTAAGGAGAAGGAATATTTTTTTCATAAGATTTTGAATATAGAAAGTTTATAATTTCTCGCCGAAGCAGAGGTCACCGGCATCGCCGAAACCGGGTACGATATATTTGTTTGCATTCATACCAGGGTCAATGGCTGCACACCAGACGGTAGCGTCTTCTGGTAGTGTCTCTTTTAAAACATCCAGCCCTTCCGGAGTTGCAATGACACAGGCGATGTGAACAGACTTTGGGGTTCCTGACTTGACAAGCGCTTCATAGCTGGCTGCCATAGAGCCACCTGTAGCCAACATCGGATCCACAATGACCAAGGTCTTATTCTTGCAGGAAGGTGCTGCCATATATTCTGTATGAATACCTACTTCTGTATGTTCACGATTGGTGTACATGCGATAAGCGGAAACGAAACCATTGGCAGCCTTGTCGAAGACATGAAGGAAGCCTTCGTGGAAGGGAAGGCCGGCACGGAGTACAGTGGCAATCAAAAGATCTTCTTTGGGTAAGAAGATATCAATGGTTCCTAGTGGCGTGGTAACGGTCTTTGGCTTATATTCCAGGACTTTTGACAGCTCAAAAGCCATCATTTCACCGATGCGCTGTATATTATTACGGAATAGCAGTCGGTTCTTCTGATAACTTTTGTCACGTAGTTCTGCCATATACTGGTTGATGATGGTGTTTTGTTCGGCAAAGTTGATTATTTTCATGAGAATTTTTGTTAAGGATTAGGGATTATTGGTTGTTAATGACAAGTGTATTGTTGCCATAGCTCACTTGATAGCGAAACAGTTTACTACCATCGTCGGCGATGCCTTGGGTGTTGAGGTCGTAACTACGGCTGCAACGTCCGCAAACCACATGTTGATTTTCTTTCAAAGTCATTGCACGAGTGATGCCATTGTCCTCATAGCACTTGGGACAGGCCAGGTCGAAGCATACTACACGGCTTTGATCTGACAACTGTTCTGTCAAAACGGGCATACCTACAATCAAACCACTCAATCCAAGTACATATCCCGCTTTCACATCTGCAGCCGTGCGCTCATAAGGATAGTCTTCTCGTATGCCAGGGCTATGAAAGATGTATTGATTGTTATGAGCAGTGATGGTGCAGAACTCGCCTGGATTATTTAAGGCGCTGTTCAACTGGGTTACAGATTGGGTGTTCTGAAAAACGAAACGAGCGATATGACGACTATAGCTTTGCTCTGCTTCTTCACAGGAAGTGAGAAATAGAGTGAAAAGTGAAAAAGTGAAAAGTGAAAAAGTGAAAAGTGAAAAATGAAAGAGTGGAAAAGGAAGTAGATAGTGATAGACCCCATGGGGCTTATGAGGCTCATGGGGCCAAAGGGCTTTATGGGATCTCTCAACTTTCAACTTTAAATTTTCAACTTTCCGCTCGACCTTGGTCGCTTGATACTTCAAGAACAATCAACTTCCCATTGTCAACTTCCGTTCCGCTTCCTCTACTTTCTCAAATGAGAAACCATTGAGCACATTGTCCATCAGCGTAGCGACTTCGGCGGTACAAAGATTGCCAATACTACCCTCATGAGTATGATGCACTTCCTTGACAGGTGTGAACTGTCCAGCTTCTATGTCTAAACCGACTTTCTTATAGGCGTCACGGAAAGGCATTCCGTTAGCAGCCAGACGATTCACTTCCTCTACAGAGAACATCAGATCGTAACGCGGGTCATCAAGGATGTGATCGTTGACCTGCATCTTGTTGATGATATAGGCTGTCATTTGCAGGCAATCCTTCAACTCTGCAAAGGCAGGTAGGAACACTTCTTTGATAATCTGCAAGTCACGGAAATAGCCACTGGGCAGATTGTTCATGATCAACATAATCTGCTGTGGCAGTGCCTGTAACTTATTGCACTTGGCGCGCGTCAGTTCGAAGACATCGGGATTCTTCTTATGTGGCATAATACTGGAACCTGTCGTACACTCATTGGGCAATTTGACAAAGGCAAAGTTCTGTGAGTTAAACAAACAGGCATCGAAAGCAAGCTTAGCAATGGTTCCGGCTACGGAAGCAAGGGCAAACGCTACATTACGTTCCATCTTTCCGCGTCCCATCTGAGCATAGACAACATTATAGTCCATTGAGTCAAAGCCCAATAGGTCTGTTGTCATCTGACGGTTCAGTGGGAAGGAAGAACCGTAACCCGCTGCAGAACCTAACGGATTGCGATTGACCATCTTATATGCCGCCTGCAAGAAAAGCATATCATCTGTCAGGCTTTCGGCATAAGCACCGAACCAGAGTCCGAAAGAACTGGGCATAGCCACTTGTAGATGGGTATAACCCGGCATGAGCACATTTTTATACTTTTCGCTTTGAGCCTGTAGCTCATCGAAAAGTACTTTTACCAACTCTACGACCTCACGGAGCTGACGACGTGTCCATAGTTTCAGATCCACAAGCACCTGGTCATTGCGTGAGCGGCCGCTATGTATCTTCTTACCCACATCACCCAGACGCCGTGTCAACAGCAGTTCCACCTCGGAGTGAACATCCTCAACGCCTTCTTCAATAACAAATTGTCCCTGACGGATTTCTTGAAGGATATTACGTAACTCAGCTAACAGCAGCTTCAACTCATCTGCCGTCAACAAGCCGATACTCTCCAGCATCGTAATGTGGGCCATGGAGCCCATGACATCACTCTCTGCCAGATAAGTGTCGAGCTCACGGTCACGTCCCACTGTGAACCGCTCAATTTCGGCGGTCGGGGTAAAGTTCTTTTCCCAGAGTTTAGTAGCCATAGGGTATCATTGCAAGCATGTCTGCCAACTTCTCAACGCCTTCCTGCAGCGGCTTTTTAGCCATCTGTTTCATGAAGAAATTCAGTTCGGCACCAATTGTACACTTCATCTTACTTTCGTAAGTGGCTGTGGGTAGAATCTGAATCCACAGGTTTGCGGCAATGGGAGCACCCTGCACCTCAAACTTGATACACTTAGGCTCATCACGTTCTACGATGCACAAAGAAACATTGCCGATAGGCGAATCAGAAATGGAGATGGTGTCAGCTGTAAATTCCAGTTTTTGGATCAAATCCTGCATCTGCGCCAGCTTATCTTCAGGTACTTTTCCGGAAGCGCGTAGCTGCTCTATGAAGGAAGGGTCACTCACACGCTCCTTCAACGATTCAAGGTTCCGCATGTCAGCCAACTTCATAAAGATGGATGACTGCGAGAAATGTATCTGTTTAACAGTACTTTCGTATTTCGTCATGCGTTCCAATGTGCCGGATCACGGCGCCAATCGTTAAGTAGTTCCACTTCTGTCTCCTTGATATAACCGGTAGCTAAAGCCTCTTCCACAACAGCTTCATAGTTGGTGAGTGTGACAAGCTCCACACCAGCCTCCTTGAATGCCTCCTTGGCAACAGCAAAGCCGTATGTATAGGCAGCCACCATGCCAATGACCTCACAACCATTGTTGCGGATTGCCTCTACTGCCTTGAGGCTGCTACCGCCTGTTGAAATAAGATCTTCAATGACCACAACTTTCATGCCAGGACGAAGTTCGCCTTCAATCAAATTCTCCAAACCATGATCTTTGGGTTTAGAACGGACATAGACGAAAGGCAAAGCCAACTCATCAGCGACCAAAGCGCCTTGAGGAATGGCTCCTGTAGCCACACCGGCAATAGCATCCACATCGGAGAAGCGCTCCAAAATGATGCGGGAGATTTCTATCTTAACAAATGAACGTAACTCTGGATAGGATAAGGTCTTGCGATTGTCGCAATAAAAAGGCGATTTCCAACCGCTAGCCCAAGTAAACGGATTGGTGGGTTGTAATTTAATAGCCTTCACCTTCAGAAGCTTACCTGCAAAAATCTTTTCCAATGTTTTCATATCACTCTTACTTTTCCTATATTATATAATATATGTATAAGCGGAATCCATACCGCTTTCGTCGGCAAAGGTACGACTTTTTTATGGAACGAGACTATTTCTTATGCGAAATATTTCATCCTTAACGTTCAAGAATGACTTTTATCAACACTCTTTATATATAATGGAAACTAAAACGAACGCAAAAAAAGAAGCGCAACCACTTGGGCTGCGCTTCTGATGATGATTTTTCTGATAAAGCCTTAGAATGTGGGCAGTGTGCCAGCGATAAGGATGAGCACGAGCAGACCGAGGATGGCATAGAGCTCGGGGAACACGGCAAGCACCATCGTGGTACCGAAAGCATTGTGGCCAGCACCGATAGCGGAGATACCATTGGCGCAAACCTTGGCCTGACGGATAGCGGAGAAGAGAGCTACGAGACCGCAAGCCAAACCTGCACCAAAGACAGCAGCTGCAGAGGCCATGGACATGCCTGCACCGATATGGCTCATAAGCATGAAGTAGCCGACGAAACCATACAGACCCTGAGAAGAGGGAAGAGCACTGAGACCAATGTAAGAACCGCTGGCTTCAGGGTTCTTCTTGAAAGCACCGATAGCAGCATTACCGCAGATGGTGACACCGTAGGCACTTCCCACGCCGGAGAGGCCTACACACAGGGCAACGCCCAAATAAGCAAGGAGTAATTCCATAAAAAGAAATAGTTTAATGTTTATTGTTGAATGTTTATGGTTTAGGTTTTATGCGGCTTTACGACGGAAGGGAGTGAAAGCCTTACCACCGCCTTCGAAGTCTGCGTTCTTGAAGAACTCTACGAAGGTCAGACGCATAGGATGAACGAAACTGGAAATCATGCAGAGGCCAAAGTTGATGCCGTGACCCAGCAGGAGGATGAGCAACATCGGCAACCAGCGGACTGCCCAAGGAAGAGATTCCGTGAGGTCTGTCGCCAACTGATTGAATACACCGCCGAGGACGCCACCCGTGAGTCCGAGGGCAAAGAGACGGATATAACTCAACAGGTCGCCCAATAAGCCAGTAGCCATACCATAGATGCTCCACAGACCGCCGCCAAAGTTAATGAAGATGTTCTTGTCGGGGTTGTTGTAGAACATAATGCCAAGAGAGGCAACACCGATGATGCCATAGAAGACATACTGGATGAACAGCGGTAGCGCTACACCACAGACGGGCAGGCCGAACAGCAAGGTCGTTGACAGCAAAGCTGCCACCCATGAGAACTTGCCAATGCCATATTTAAAGCCGCCATTCTTGGCTGCTTTGGCACCTGCCAACGTCATGCCTATCAACACTTGTACTAGACCAATGCAGACAGAAAACACCATCATGGGCGCATAGCCAAAAGGCTTGTAGTTGTTCTCATTGACAAACAGGTGTTTAACAGGAGCCAAGAAAGCCCAATCCTGCTGCGAGAGATCGATACCGAAGAAAGAGCCGGTAAGGAAACCGACCACCATCGTTGTGGCACCGAGCCAGCAGCCGAGTTTGGCGTAGGCCTTGATATCGGGTTTGGCTTTCAGCAACCAGATGCTAACAGCCAAAATCAACAGACCATAACCAGCATCGCCCATACAGAGGCCGAAGAACAGCATGAAGAACGGTGCAAAGAAGACAGTGGGATCAAGGTCGCGGTAGTTGGGCAGCGAGTACATCTTCAGAATCGGCTCAAAGAGGCTGCTATAACTATCATTCTTGATTTCGATGGGCACTTTATCACCGATTGCGGGATCTGTCATTTCATAATAGATACCAGCAGCATCCAGTGCTGTTGTCACCTCTTCTGCCGTCTCGGTCTTGGTCCAACCTTCCATCAGTCGGACCACACCGTCTGCAATACCTTCGGAACTCAGCTGCACACGAGCCAGCGAGATATTATCATCGTTGATCAGCTTAGCTGCTTCCACCGTCTCACGTTTTTCGAAAGCGAGGTGCAGTTGCTCTTGATGTATCTCGTTCAAACGTTGCTTCTGCGCCGTTTTTTCTTGCTCATAATAGGACAAACGTTCTGTAGGAAGATCCAAACGTTCAGCAGAAATGGAGGGGACTCCTTCTTCGCTGCTGGTAAAAGTAACGAAGTAGGTCTTCTTATTCTCCTCGCCAATGGGAATAGCGAAATAGTCGTCAGCCCACTGTTGACGGAAACCTTTGGAAGAGCAACGGAAGAACGTCATTACGCTGTGCGTGTCTTGCTCCAACTCATGTATCTCTTTCCACGAGAAGTCGCCGAAGGGCTCCAGTTGTGCGATAGCTTTCTCTGCCGCATCAATGGCATGGCGTGTAGCCGTTTCTTCAACAGCTAGTTGCTCCATCTTTTCCACGATGGCAAGGCCTGTAGCTGCGATAGAATCACTACCTTCAATGCGCTCTGCTTGTTCGTGTGACACAGCGTCGAAGTCAATGGCTTCTACCTGTCCTGCTTTCTTCGCTTTCTCATACGCTGCTGCAGCGTAGGACATTGCTTTGAGTGTTGCCTTGTAACGCTCATCAAGAGATAACGCGTCCTGCAACTCAGGGCTGGTAGCACCTGCTTGCAGTTCTACCACATGCACAACGCCTAACTGACGTAGTTGCTCAATGAAAGGAGCATATTCCTTATCTGTGACCAAGAAGGTCAGCTTTTTCATTCCTTGTATCATGCGGCGTCCTCCTTTCCTTCTTCCCCAGCCTTACGCTTTTCTTGCAGCGACTTGAGGATCTTCTGCGAAGACTTGGAGAGATTCTCCTCGTCCTCCATGAATCGTTTAATCTTGCGCATCGCTTCCTGGAATCCTGGAATCTGTACCTTCTCGAAAAGATTCACTTTCTGAGTTGTCTTACGACGGGCATGATCCAGCAAATCGCACTTAGCTACTGCAAATTCACGTTCTACAGCAGTCTTGGCAAGACCGTGCAGAAGATTGATGCCATCGAAGTACCATTTAGGAGCACTGAAGATACCGAAAGGCTTTGCCTCAAGCTTGATGTTCACAAGGACAGGGACGCGCACGCCCGCTACCTTCTTCACATCCATCTCAACGTCCTTCAGCTGCACCAATGAAGCATCAAACTCACCCCACAGGGCGAACATGGACTCATAGCCAGCAATCTGCTGTTTCAGGCGCGCTTCCAACTCAGCCACCTCCTCCTTGCAGCGCTTGACTTCCAGACGCAATGCGGTTTCCTTGTTCTTGATAATCGGCAAGGTCCGCTGTCGCATCTTCAGCTGCTTCTCAATCTGCTGGAGCGATGTCTTGTTGTATTGAAACTTGATTGCCATTTACTTCCAGTAAATATCAGTGAATTCCTTCTTGATATTGACCTCTTCGAGGCTGAAGTTCTCACGGAAGAGTTTCCATGTAACATCAAGCATCTCGGTCGTATCTTTGTTGACATCAATAGCAAGGATAGCGGTTGCATATTCCTTAGCGAACTTCAGACAACGGTTGTCGTAGTCGGTGAGGTCGAAACCGTTCTCCAACTTCGTCTTGGCGTTGGCTGCGTCGGAATACAGACGGATAGCGGCATTCATGACCTGCGAGTGATCCTTGCGAGTCTTCTTTCCTGCTACGAGCTGTTTCAGACGGGACAGTGAACGGAACGGGTCAACGATGACCTTACCGATATCGGAGTCACGACGCAGATAGAGCTGACCCTCAGTGATGTAACCCGTGTTATCAGGAACGGCATGAGTAATATCTCCACCTGAGAGCGTGGTCACAGCGATGATAGTGATACTGCCGCCACCTGCTTCCTCGGGGAACTGTACGGCCTTCTCGTAAATCTTTGCCAAGTCAGAATAGAGGGAGCCTGGCATAGAGTCCTTTGAAGGAATCTGGTCCATACGGTTCGACACAATAGCAAGGGAGTCAGCATACAATGTCATATCTGTCAAGAGCACAAGTACTGTCTCATGCTTCTCCACAGCGAAGTATTCTGCTGCAGCCAGTGCCATATCGGGAATCAGCAGACGCTCTACGGCGGGGTCCTCAGTCGTGTTCATAAATGAGATGATGCGGTCGAGGGCGCCAGCATTGCTGAAAGTATTCTTGAAGAAGTAATAGTCATCATTAGTCATACCCATACCGCCCAGGATGATCTTATCAACCTTAGCGCGCAGGGCTACCATGGCCATCACTTCATTAAAGGGCTGATCGGGGTCAGCGAAGAAAGGAATCTTCTGACCAGAGACAAGCGTATTGTTCAAGTCGATACCTGCAATACCTGTGGCAATGAGCTCACTGGGTTGCTTACGACGGACGGGGTTCACACTGGGGCCGCCAATCTCCACTTCCTTGCCTTCAATAGCAGGACCGCCGTCAATAGGCTGTCCGTAGGCATTAAAGAAACGACCGGCCAGTTGTTCACTCACTTTCAAGGACGGTGCCTTTCCGAGGAAGACGACCTCTGCGTTGGTAGGGATGCCGCCTGTTCCTTCAAACACCTGAAGGGTCACGTCGTCACCGATAATCTTCACCACCTGTGCCAATTTGCCATCGATGGTGGCCAGCTCGTCATAGCCTACGCCTGTTGCCTTCAGTGAACAGGTAGCTTTCGTAATCTGGCTGATTTTTGTATAGATTTTCTGGAATGCTTGTGCCATAGTCTTTACTTGATAAATTCCTCAATCTGCTTCTTGAAATCGTAATACTGCTCACTCTTGAACTGAGAATAGTTCCACTGCTTGCACAGGTTGATGAGCTTGCGGAAGAAGTCGGTAGCCTCCAGGAAGGTTTCAAAGCTGAACTCCTGTTCACAGATTTCTGTGACGAGGTTCAGGATCTCCTCCTGACGCTCGAGCGGCGTTACGGCATCTACCTCATCGAAAGCATCCTGCTGTAAAACAACATAGTCGATGATTTCGGACTTCCAGAATGTAATGTGATAATCTACAGGTACGCCGTCATCACCCAAAATGTTGATCTGCTCGGCAATCTCCTTACCACGCTGCATACGGGTCTTCAGTGCCAGCACCTTCGGGATCCACTCTTCATTGATATGTCCCTTGATATACTCTGCGAACTCCGGATATTCCAGATACTTAGAGTAAGAGTCGATAGGATTGACAGCGGGATAACGTTTCTTATCAGCACGCTCCTGCTCGAGGGCGTAGAAGCAACGAGCCACCTTCTTGGTGCTCTCCGTGACAGGCTCCTTCAGGTTACCACCAGCAGGTGACACCGTTCCGATGAAAGTAATAGAGCCAACCTCACCGTTGTTCAGATAAACATAACCTGCACGACCATAGAAGTTGGAGATCAAAGCGGAGAGGTCCATCGGGAATGCATCGGGGCCAGGAAGTTCCTCCATACGGTTGGACATCTCACGCAGTGCCTGTGCCCAACGGGAAGTAGAGTCAGCCATCAGCAACACGCGAAGGCCCATGGAGCGATAGTACTCGGCCATCGTCATCGCCGTATAAACAGAAGCCTCACGAGCGGCAACAGGCATGTTAGAGGTATTGGCAATAATGATGGTACGCTCCATCAGCTTGCGGCCTGTGTGGGGATCTTCGAGTTCAGGGAACTCCGTAAAGATTTCCACAACCTCATTAGCACGCTCACCGCAGGCTGCGATGATGACGATATCAGCCTCTGCCTGTTTGGAAATAGCGTGCTGCAGCACTGTCTTACCCGTTCCGAAAGGACCAGGGATAAAGCCAGTACCGCCTTCTACGATGGGGTTGAAGGTATCGATAGTGCGAACGCTGGTTTCCAAAAGCTTGAAGGGACGGGGCTTCTCTTTGTAGTTCGTCATTGCGAACTTCACAGGCCAGTGCTGAATCATGTTCACGTCAAGGTCTGTGCAGTTTTCAAGCGTCAGGGTTGCAATGGTGTCAGTCACCTTATACTGTCCTGCTTTAGCAATGCTCTTAACAGTAGCTGTTCCCTCCATTTGGAAGGGAGCCATGATCTTCAGGGGTTGGCAGTTTTCTTCCACCTTGCCGAGCCAGTCGCTGGCTGCGACCTTGTCGCCGACCTTCACGATGGGCTCGAAGTCCCAAAGACGCTCACGGTCAAGCGGGTCTGTGTATTGTCCACGTTTGAGGAACACGCCCTCCATCTTGTCGAGGTCGTTCTGCAAACCGTCGAAGTTCTTACTGAGCATACCTGGAGCCAATTGCACCTCCAGCATATGGCCTGTGAACTCAGCCTCAGCGCCTACTCTCAGTCCGCGAGTGCTCTCAAAGACCTGTACATAGACATCCTGGCCGATGACCTTGATGACCTCACTCATCAGGCGGTCACCGCCGGTCGCGATGTAGCAGATTTCACCCTGCTTCACCGGTCCATCTACGCGAAGCGTAACCATGTTGGCGATTACGCCGCTAACTAATCCTTTTGTCATATATTATGTATTTTATCTATTTTCTCACAAATTCCTCTGGCACCTTGGCTTCTCCGCGCAGGTTGCCAATGATTTCCGTAAAGCGTGCACGTCCCTGCTCCACATCCAGCAATGCCCAGCGTTCCAGCATCTCCGTGCGTGCGAGATAGCTGAAGAGTGCATTGATGTCAAAGGGATCCAGGAAAGTCTTCTCTTCGAGCCAGTTCCAACGGAGTGCATCTATCAGGCGTTCCTTTTCTACAGGGTCCTCAGTATCAGCACAGTTCATCAGCTCTTTGACATATTCGAGCTCTGAACCAAGACCGAAATCATGCTGGTTGGGATTGTCCAGAATAGTCTCTACGACCTCACCACCGCCCTGTACGTAGTTGGAGAGCTGCCAACCTTGCTTGCGAGCGATGAGTGCCGTCAGGATGTTCAGGATATCAATGTTCAACTGATACCAGTCTGCCATCATCTTATTCGGCACCTCACGTGCATATTCATAATAGGCCAACATGATGGCATCACGGGCGAACCATCCTTCCTTGCCGATGTTATAGGTATATTCACGGGCGAAGATAGACATGAAAGCCGGATAGCGGTGCACATTGAAGTTAATCTCACGTGCACTGCGTATCAAGTCCTCATATTGTTCTTGACAGAGGTTTCCTCTCGGGTCAATCTCAGCATTTGGATCTTCCAGCAAACGCACCAGGTTCTCACAGTCGAAGCGCAAGAAGTAGTAATACAACAACTTCTCGTCCTGCGGCTCAATCACCTCGGCCATCTCCTCCTTCAGCTGGAGGATGCTGCGCTGCGGCTTGGCATCGCTGAGTTTGACATCGGGCAACCCCGCCATTAGACAGTAGTAGTTCGCCATCTTAGAACAGCATTTCAATCAGTTGCGGACGCAGGAAGTTCTTGAAGTAGCTCTCGATTTCATCCTTGCCGAAGTCAACGCGATAGCTGCCATCGGCAGGCTGTATGGAGAAGAGCGCCTGCTGACCATTCACCTTTTCAATCTTGACGCCTTTGTCCAACAAAGCTTTTGCTTCCTTTGCGAAGTAAGTCTTCAGGTTCTCAGCATCAGCCGTGCTGATGATGATATCACCCTGCTTGGCCCACTCTGTAGCCAAAGCCACCGTGAACTTGCCCAAGAAGTTCTTCTCATCGGTCAGCGCTTTCGTACTTTGTGCAACAACCTTGTCCGTGATAACATTTGTGATTTCGCTCTTCAGCGCATTGATGGCCTGGCCCATATACAGCTTCAGCTCACTCTTGGTGTGCTGATCCAACTCTGCTGCAGCTTTCTTGGCCTGCTGGTTGATAGCTTCGGCCTGTGCCTTGGCATCAGCCACGATCTTAGCGGCCTCAGCCTTGGCCTGCTCGATAATCTGAGCGGCCTCAGCCTGCCCTTTTTCAACGCCTTCACGACGAATCTTGTCAGTAAGCTCTTGAATCTTTTCCATACAGATAAAGTCTCTTATTTGATAGTTTTTTATTTTCTCGCGCAAAAGTACTCATAATTTGCCGAGTGGCAAAACTTTAGGGCAAAAGAATGATGAAGAAAGAATAAAAAAATTGAATGACGGAAAAGATAATAAAAAAAGCGACTATCCTCACGGACAATCGCTTTACAAAATCATTTACCTTATAAACTAACTAACTAAATCTCTGAACGGGAGCGACCTCCCGTTTAGCGAGTGCAAAGGTACGGCAGTTTGACGAAATATGTATCATTTTTATGCTACATAACATCAATTTTGCCATTTTCTTTGATATTCGTCAATTAATAAGGGTATTTTTTATCCTACTTGGCTGCCAGGTTTTACTTCGCGCTGAGGTGTGATGACTGACAGGGAACCGTCGAAATTGACAGCAGAGAGAATCATGCCTTGACTTTCGAGGCCCATCATCTTGCGGGTTGGGAAGTTGGCGATGAAGCAAACTTGCTTGCCCACGAGGTCTTCCGGCTCGTAGTGCTGGGCGATACCGCTGAGGATGGTGCGATTCTCCAGGCCGTCGGCAATCTCGAACTTCAACAGCTTGTTCGACTTCTTCACCTTCTCGCAGCTCAGGATGGTGCCTACGCGAATATCCAGCTTCTCGAAGTCGTCGAAGGTTACTTCCTTCTTCACGGGCTCTGCCTTGTAATTGGCAGCTTCGTTTTCTTTCTTGATACGCTCCAGACGATCCATCTGTGCCTGAATAGCCTCGTCCTCGATCTTCTCGAAGAGGAGAGAGGGAGTACCCAGCTGATGATCAGCCTTCAGCAGCTCTGTACTGCCAAGACTTGCCCATTCGAAGCAATCCACATTCAGCATCTGATACAATTTCTTCGAGGAGAAAGGCAGGAAGGGCTCAAAGGCGATGGCCAGATTGGCTGTCAGCTGCAAAGAGATGTTGATAATCGTCTTCACACGTTCAGGATCTGTCTTGATCACCTTCCAAGGCTCACAGTCAGCGATGTACTTGTTGCCGATACGGGCAAGGTTCATGGCCTCCTTCTGTGCATCGCGGAACTTGAAGTTGTCCAGCAGGTTCTCCACCTTCGCCTTCACGTCCTTGAACTCAGCAATCGTCTCCTTATCATAATCTGTCAGTTCACCGCAGGCAGGCACCACGCCATCGTAGTACTTCTGCGTCAGCTGCAGGGCGCGATTGACGAAGTTTCCATAGACAGCCACCAGCTCATTATTGTTGCGAGCCTGGAACTCAGCCCAGGTGAAGTCGTTGTCCTTCGTCTCGGGTGCTGAGGCGGTGAGCGCATAGCGTAGTACATCCTGCTTGCCAGGGAAATCGACCAGATATTCGTGCAACCAAACGGCCCAGTTACGTGAGGTGGAAATCTTGTCGCCCTCGAGGTTCAGGAACTCGTTGGCCGGCACGTTGTCCGGCATGATATAACCGCCGTGCGCCTTCATCATCACAGGGAAGATGATGCAGTGGAACACGATATTGTCTTTTCCGATGAAATGGACCAAACGCGTCTCTTCGTCCTGCCACCAGCGCTGCCATGTGCCCCAACGCTCGGGGTTGCTCTCGCACAGTTCCTTGGTGTTGGAGATATAGCCGATGGGCGCATCGAACCACACATAGAGCACCTTGCCGTCAGCACCTTCCACAGGCACGGGAATACCCCAGTCGAGGTCGCGTGTCATCGCACGAGGCTGCAGTTCCATATCCAGCCAGCTCTTGCACTGACCATAGACGTTCGAGCGCCATTCCTTATGGCCTTCGAGAATCCACTCTTTCAGCCAACCCTCGTAATCGTTGAGGGGCAGGAACCAGTTGGTGGTGTCTTTCAGCACCAGCTGAGCACCGCTTTCCTTGGAACGGGGATTGATCAGCTCTGTGGGATCCAGGTCGCGACCACACTTCTCACACTGGTCGCCATTGGCTTCAGCGTGGCAGTGAGGACATTCGCCCACGATGTCGCGGTCTGTCTTGAACGTTCCTGTCGTCTCGTCGTAGAACTGCTTGGTTGTCTTCTCGATGAGCTTACCGTCATCGTAGAGCTTACGGAAGAAATCGCTGGCGAACTTGTGGTGCGTCTTGCTGGTCGTGCGACTATAGACATCGAAGCTGATGCCGAACTCCTCAAAGGAATCCTTGATCATCTTGTGATAGCGATCCACCACCTGCTGGGGGGTGATACCCTCCTTGCGGGCACGCTGGGTCACAGGCACACCGTGCTCGTCAGAGCCGCCGATGAACATCACGTCCTCACCTTTCAGGCGCAAGTACCTTACATATATGTCCGCAGGCACGTACACGCCCGCGAGGTGTCCGATATGCACGCCGCCATTGGCATAAGGCAGCGCAGACGTCACTGTAGTCCTCTTGAATTTCTTTTCCATATCTCGTTGTTTTTTTATTCTCTATTGGCACGTTTACGCTCCAGATGGTCAAGGATGATTTTCCTCATACGCATCGACTTAGGTGTCACCTCCACATATTCGTCCTCCTTGATATACTCGAGGGCTTCCTCCAGGCTGAGGAGGGTAGCGGGGATAATGCGCACTTTCTCATCGGAGCCGCTGGCACGCATATTAGTCAGCTGTTTGTTCTTCGTGACATTGATTACAAGGTCATTCTCGTGGATATGCTCACCCACGACTTGTCCAGCGTACACCTCTGACTGAGGCTCGATGAAGAACTTGCCGCGATCCTGCAGGTTGTTGATGGCATAAGCGAAAGCGGTGCCGCCTTCGAGTGCCACCATAGAGCCGGAGGTGCGACGCACGATCTCGCCTTTGAACGGCTGGTACTCTTTATAACGGTGGGCCATGATGGCTTCGCCCTGTGAGGCGGTGAGCACATTGGTTCTCAGACCGATGATACCACGTGAGGGAATCAGGAACTCGATGTTCACGCGGTCACCCTGACTCTCCATCGAGGTCATCTCACCCTTGCGGCGCGTCACCATATCAATCATCTTCGAGGCGAACTCCTCAGGCACATTGATGGTCAGCTCCTCGATGGGCTCGCATTTCTCGCCGTTGATTTCCTTATAGATGACCTGCGGCTGTCCCACCTGAAGCTCGTAGCCCTCGCGACGCATCGTCTCGATGAGCACACTGAGGTGGAGCACACCACGTCCGCTGACAATCCAGCGATCCGTGTAGCCATCGGCCAGCTCCACGCGCAGCGCCAGGTTCTTCTCCAACTCCTTCTGCAGACGTTCGTGGATATGTCGGCTCGTGCACCAGCGACCTTCCTTGCCGAAGAACGGTGAGTCGTTGATGGTGAACAGCATGGACATCGTGGGTTCGTCGATGCTGATGGTAGGCAGCGCCTCCGGCTCCTCTGCATCGCAGATGGTGTCACCAATCTCGAAGTTCGAGAGACCGATGATGGCGCAGATGTCGCCAGAGCTGACGGCATCCGTCTTCTGGTGGCCCATACCCGTGAATGTGTGCAGCTCCTTGATCTTGGTGCGCTCCTTGGAGCCGTCGCGATGCGCAATCGTGATGGCCATTCCTTCGCGCAAGGTGCCGCGATGAACACGTCCCACAGCGATACGCCCCGTATAAGTGGAGTAATCCAGCGACGTGATGAGCATCTGGGGTGTTCCCTCCAACTGCTCAGGCGCCGGGATATGTTCGAGAATCTGATCCAGCAGATAGAAGATATTGTCCGTCGGTGTCTTCCAGTCTTCGCCCATCCAGCCCTGCTTGGCAGAACCGTAGATGACGGGGAAGTCCAACTGATCCTCGGTAGCATCGAGGTCGCACATCAGGTCGAACACCATCTCATACACTTCCTCAGGGCGGCAGTTGGGCTTATCCACCTTGTTGATGACTACAATGGGTTTCAAGCCAATCTGCAAAGCCTTCTGCAGCACGAAGCGTGTCTGCGGCATAGGACCTTCGAAGGCATCGACCAACAGTAAGCAGCCGTCTGCCATATTCAGTACGCGTTCCACCTCGCCGCCGAAGTCGGAGTGTCCCGGGGTGTCGATGATATTGATCTTCGTATCCTTATAGTTGATGCTAACGTTCTTGCTGAGGATGGTGATGCCACGTTCACGTTCCAACTCATTGTTGTCCAGCATGAGCTCGCCCGTCTGTTGGTTCTCGCGGAAGAGATTGCCGGCGAGCAACATCTTATCGACCAACGTAGTCTTTCCGTGATCGACGTGAGCGATAATGGCAATATTTCGGATGTTCTGCTTCATAACTTTTTCTCAATCTTTCATCATACTTTTCTAAATCGGGCGCAAAGGTACAACTTTTTTGGCGAAAATCGTTCATCATCAGGCTGTTTTCTTCAAACGGCTGAATTTTTTTAGTCCCACTCTGGGACTATTTTATTCCCACCTTGGGACCATTTTATTCCCACCTTGGGACTATTTTGTTCCCTCTAATAGGAATTTGCAAGCGTATTAGGTGCGTAAATAAAAAGTCCAGAGACATACACTGATGCCTCCGGACTTTATCATGGATATAGGTTGCAATTTATTCGTCGAAGCCTTCTTCTTCTTCGCCCCAGATGTCGTCCCATTCGCCGGCACCTTTGATGAGGGCATCGTCGCTATTAGCGTGTTTATCGTTGATGATGGAGATGGCAATAAAACCTTCCATCTGCATGAGCTGTACGTGGAGCTCAGGAGAAATATATGTCTTTTTCATAATGGTAATTATTTACTTCTTTACTTCACAATAACAGTTGTTCCATTCACGATATAGGCTTTGCCCTTCTGCATCTTCTCGGCCTTAGCGCCGTTCAGATCGTAGATCTCACCAGCAGCAACGCCGTCGAAGACGCTCTTGATAGCAGTCTCACCACCGAAGAAGAAGGCCTTGACGCTCGATGGAGCGGCGAAGTAAGCGCGGTTTGCGGGGATGTTGGGGGTAGCCTCGTTGGTATCTACCTTGTAGAAGCCGACATAACCGTTAAGATTCTGCAAGATATAGCTCTCGTTGGGAGCTGCTATCTTAAGGAAGGTTCCTGTCAGCTCGTTGGAATCAATGGGATCTACATCTTCGACAATGTTAAAGGTATAGGTGTTTGCCGCCCCCTCAAGGATAACGGGTGTGTAACTAGGAATAGTATTCGAAATTTGTTCCAGAATGAGCTGATTCTTTTCGTTAAAGCCGCTCACGGTGTAAGCTTTTACGTGTTCAGGAACGTCAACAGGGAAGGGCAGATAGGTTGTTGCATAGCCAGCTTCACCAATGGTGAGTTCGATGCTGACGGCATCTTCAATAGCCCATTGAGAGGCTGCTGCTACTATTTCCCAACCTACAATGCTGCCACCACCTGCACAATGCAGAGCGGAGTATTGGTCATTAGTAGCCTTGAATGCTGCATATCCCACAGTCGGAACAGAAACGGTGTATGTAGCGGCTTCGTCGGAGGCTTTAACTTGTGCGCTCTGTCCAACGCTAGCGGGAGCAAACACGCCTTCTAAACTGATTTCATAGGTACCTGCACCAGTCTTATTCAGATAAATAATGTGTTTAGCATTATTTGCGCTTTCGTAATTACCGTAGAGATTTTTATCACTGGGGTCAATACCCATGTAGGTGCCATAGTTCTTGTTCTTCATAGTGTAGAAACCTGTTTCAGGAAGCTTGAAGCTTGTGATGTCGGCCAAAGCTGTAGTCAATGCTTCCTTCATGCTCTTGTATGTGTCGAAGGGGCATTCTGTCTTGTAGCTCTCGTCATAGCCGATTGCTGCCTCTGCAACGTCGGTGAGGACAAAGTACTTGGCTGTGCTTTCGAAATAGGGCGCAATCTCGTCAGAAACGTATGATGCGAAGTTGGTAGGAACATCAAATACGGTGAATGCAGAACCTGCGTCGCTGACGTTGTTACCACTATTCCAAAACTTCACGGAACCGCCAGCACCGCCATACTGGTTGATGTAGAGGTTGGTGCCAGGAACATTCAGGCAGAAAGAGCCTGCAGGTACACTACCATTGGTACTGGAAACGATCTTCCAAACATGATTGCCTTCGCCATCGTCCATAATTGTAGGAATACCGGTGTCTTTCTGATTATCATCAGTCCAACCGAAACTCTTGCCGTCACCAGCTGCTTTGTTGATAATCTTGATGCCCTCACCATAGCCGATAGCAATGAATGCCCACTGATAGGAATCCTCAACAAGACCCATCGTATTGGCGTTCTGTGTCTTGTATGCGCCGTCGCCGTCCTTTACACCATTTGTCACATACCATGTACCACGCATAGCCATGTTCTGCCATTGTGCGTTGGCAAAGTCTGTAGAGAGCTTGAACGGGCCGTTCCATGTGGCGGTGAACTCAACGTTTGTATTCTGTTCGCTGATAGTTACATCCACCTCATTGTAGTTGTAGAATTGACGCTGATAGTCAGCGGGCAGAGTGGTGATGTGTTCGCCCAGCATTGTAGGAATGGGGTCAGACGTGAAAAGAACATTACCTGCGGTATCCTTCACAACGTATGTAACGTAATATGAGGGATGGAAGTAGTTCTCCAGAGCTTCAAGAGCCTCTGTGGGGTCAAAATCGCCCGCTTCAATAAAGAAGTACTTGTTGCCTGGATCGGCGTTCATCCATGTGTTGATGACATATCCGTAGGGGTCGTTACCGTTGGTGTTGATACCATAGTTTGTTGGTGTTTCGCCGTACGTGAAGTAACCCAAGAAGTAAGGATCGGCCTGTGCGGTCAGTTGGAGGGCATCTTCAGTATCATGAATGGGCATTGTCTCCAAAGCGCCGCTATAGGTGACGAACTTTTTGTCAACAACGCTATAAAGATACCTGTTATCTTCGTAACTAATGACAGCGAAGTTGGAAGGCTCAGCGGTCGTAAGGCTGCCGTGAGCCGTAGAAGCCAGATAGCCGTTCTTAGTGAGGAACGCACCGCGGTCGCAACGAACAACGTATGCCTTATTGTCGATCAGTTCGTCCAAAGCATGAACGATTCCAGACTTGAAGGTGCGTACAACGGTAATTTCGGAGTCTGTGCTTCCGATGGTGCCGGTAACATCATAACTGTAAATATAATTGTTAAGTAGGCTTGTGGGAACACTTGGCTCACTATTTGCTTCCTGCTGCTTTGATGCAGAATTTACTAATGTTGTGCCGTCGGACTCATAGAGCTTGTAGGTGACATTGATAATTGTTGGGGGAACTTCAAAGTCCCAAATGTACTCTGCTGTGTAGGAATAGCAGGGTGTGGGAACATCTTCTACCAAAGAATAAGTCCAGTGTGTGCGTGCAGCGTCATTCCAGCTACTGGTGCCGTCAGCGCAGTTGCAGGAACGGATGGCATACTTGCCCTCACCGTTCAAATAGAGGATTTGTCTTTCCCAGTCAGTACGGTCATTGCCAGTGGAAATAGCATAGCTTCCAGGATACAGGTTAGCAACGTTATTACTCAAAGGAGGATTGGTAAAAACTCCTGCTCCCGTATAAATTCGGAAGCCTGTGCCATAGTTACCTCCAGAGGTCTTTGTGATGGTGAAGAATCCAGCGTCATCCTTGACATTTGTCAGAGTACCAGTGGTGGTCACATAATAGTCGGTGCCACTTACCGTAGTCTTAATGCGGTAGGTTTCGCCGTCTGTAATGGCAGACTTTGCAGCATTATAATTGTCGACATTGTGCTGCGTCTGTGCCTTTGCAACAAAGCTCCCCATAGTTCCTATGAGGGCACATAAGAAAAGTAAGATTTTTTTCATACTTTAAATAAGTTATTGGTTGTTATAATGATTTTTCATGCATTTATTCTAGGCAAAGGTATGAAGAAAAGGGTAAATAAAACAAATATTTTGCAAAAAATCTTTCAAAAAGCTCTATTTTTAGCCATAATAAGTGTATAATTAATGCTTAAAAGCGGCGTTTTCACCTACTTAAATGCGTATTGTTAATTGTTAATTGTTAATTGTGCATTGTGCATTGTGAATTATGAATTGTTCATTGTTAATTGTGAATTAAAAACTTTAATATGTTTTATTTTGACACCCGCACGATTATGTGTATCTTTGCCCCCGAATTTTAACTTACAGATGATTTATGGCATTGAAAGCTGGTATAGTAGGACTTCCTAACGTGGGTAAATCCACACTTTTCAATTGTCTGTCAAGCGCCAAGGCGCAGGCAGCTAATTTCCCCTTTTGCACCATTGACGCCCAGATGGGACAGATTACGGTTCCAGATGAGCGACTGAATAAATTGGCTGAGCTGGTTCACCCAGGCCGCATCGTGCCTGCCACTTGTGAGATTGTAGATATCGCCGGTCTCGTGAAGGGCGCTTCTAAAGGTGAAGGTCTCGGCAACCAATTCTTGGGAAATATCCGCGAATGCGATGCCATCATCCATGTGCTCCGTTGCTTCGACGATGCCAATATTGTACATGTCGATGGCTCTGTGGATCCTGTTCGCGACAAGGAAATCATAGATACGGAGTTGCAGCTGAAGGACCTCGAGACCATAGAGGGCCGTATGCAACGTGTGGAGAAGCAGGCTCGTGTGGGTGGCGACAAGATGGCGAAGATTGAGCTGGGCGTGCTTGAAGCATATAAGAAAGCACTCATTGAAGGACGTAGTGCCCGCACTGTCACCTTCGAAACGGAGGACGAGATGGCTGCCGCCAAGAACCTCTTCCTGCTGACCACAAAGCCTGTCCTTTATGTCTGCAACGTCGATGATGCCTCTGCTGCCAACGGCAATGCCTATGTGGATGCCGTTCGTGAGGCCATCAAGGACGAGGAGGCAGCCCTGCTCATCATCAGCGCCCAGACAGAAGCTGACATTGCGGAGTTGGAAAGCTACGAGGAGAAGCAGATGTTCCTGGAGGACATGGGCCTCACACAGAGCGGCTGCGACCGTCTCATCAAAGCCATCTATTCACTCTTGGGACTGCAGACCTTTATCACAGCCGGCGAAATGGAAGTGAAAGCATGGACGTTCCGTCGTGGTTGGAAGGCGCCTCAGTGTGCCGGTGTCATCCACACCGACTTCGAGAAAGGCTTTATCCGTGCAGAGGTAATCAAGTACGATGACTACATCCGTTATGGCTCCGAGGCTGCTGTGCGCGAAGCCGGAAAGATGGGCGTTGAAGGCAAGGAGTACATCGTGCAGGATGGCGATATCATGCACTTCCGCTTTAATGTTTAAATTTTCTAACCATGTGTCATTTCTTATACATCAATTGGAACCCTGACGTGGTGGCATTCACCATCGGCTCGTTCGGCATCCGCTGGTACTCGCTGTGCTGGTGCATCGGCTTGCTGGTGGTCTTCCTGTTGGAACAGAAGATCTTCAAGGAACAGAAGATTTCGGATGACAAGTTTGAACCGCTGTTCATCTATTCGTTCTTGGGTATCCTCATCGGTGCCCGTCTGGGACATTGCCTGTTCTATGAACCCGACTACTTCCTCAGTTCACCCATCCACATGCTGGAAATGTTCATCCCTGCGAAGATGGGCGCTGATGGCTCGTGGCATTTCACGGGCTATACGGGTCTGGCTTCTCATGGCGGCACGCTGATGTTCATTGTGGCATTGTGGCTCTACAGCCGTCGCACGAAGGTTCCCTTCCTGACAGCGTTGGATAATATCGCGATTGTCACGCCCCTCTGTGCCTGTGCCATCCGCTTAGGTAACCTGATGAACTCCGAGATTATCGGCAAGCAGACCGATGTGCCTTGGGCTTTCATCTTTGAGCAGGTGGATATGGTGCCTCGTCATCCTGGGCAACTCTATGAAGCGATAGCCTACTTCCTGTTTTTCTTCGTGGGGTGGTGGTTCTATCGCCGTCGTCCGGAACGTGTGGGAACGGGCTTCTTCTTCGGCTTGTGCATTTTGTTGATCTTCACCTTCCGCTTCTTCATCGAATATACCAAGGAGGTGCAGGTGAACTTCGAGGACGGCATGATTTTCAATATGGGTCAATTGCTCTCGATACCTTTTATCATTTTAGGTGCTTATTGGGTATGGTTTGGCGACAAAAAGCAGAATAAAAACAATTAATGATGAAACAGTTTGTAACCTTAACAGCTCTCATATTCTTTTCTCTCCCCGTTTTCAGCCAGTTCCCCTGGGGAAAGATACAGCAGAACACTACGTTTGGCGGCTATGTCATCGGTCAGGCTACGGCGACCGATAAAAGCAACGCCGACAAGAAAGCAGATATGGGACTTCGTCTGATTCGTGTTTATGCCGACAGTAAGATAGGGGATTTCGCTTTCAAACTCCAGGCGCAACTCAATGGCAACGTATCAGAACTGAATAAAAGCCCCCGCATTGTAGATGCCTGGGCTGAGTGGCGCCGCTGGCCTGAATTGCGCGTTCGCGTCGGACAGATGAAACGCTGCTTCACCTTTGAGAATCCTATGCACCCGTGGTTACTGGGACGCGGCAGCTACTCCCAACTCTCCACCAAGATGGCTGGCTTCAGCGATCGCACGGGAGAACACGCCTCTAATGGTCGTGACTTCGGTGCCCAGCTTTATGGTGACCTCTTTCCGTTCGGCGAGAAACAGAATCGTTTCCTGCACTATCAGGTCGGAGTCTATAATGGTCAGGGCATTAACTTCAATGATAAAAACACCCGCAAGGACGTGATGGGCGGTCTCTGGATTTCTCCTGTCAAAGGTCTCCAGATTGGTGGCTTCGCCTGGAACGGTAACTATGTGAACAATGCTGGAAAAACCATAGACCGTGAACGCTACAGCGCAGGCATCAACTATACTGGTGCTTGGTCGGCTCGTGCAGAATATGCCCTTGACGAGGCCAACGGAAAGGCTGATGCCTGGTACGCCATCATCGGTACACCTGAGTGGTATCGCACCAAGCTGTTCCTCTTCTACGATGTGTATCGCGAGGCCAAGAGCTTCGATAACTCCACCAGCATTTATGGCGCCGCCATTCAGCACATGTTGGACAAGAACCTGATGTTCCAGTTCAACTATGGTTTCAATCACGCCAATATTGCTAGCGTGTCTCAGAACTACAACACCTTTGATCTGCAAGTATATTGGAGGTTCTGAGTTAGCACATTAACAATCAATCTATATGGCTCCCCAATCCTCTCAAGTCAACGTTCAGGTCCAGGCACAGACGCAGACGCTCTCGCCGCAGCAACTGCTGGTGAGTCATCTGACCGAGATGCCTGTGGAAGCTTTGTATGAGCGTGTTGACCAGGAACTGAAAGAGAATGTGTCGCTCGAACGCGAGAACGACATCGAGGAATGGGAAGGCAACGGGGACAATGGTGGCGAACAGGAGAATGCTGACTATGACCAAACGGCTGACTATAGTTCGCCCGATGACATTCCTGATAACCAGCCCAGCGACAAAGGGCAAGTGCCTGAAACCGTTGTCGGTGAGACGCTTTCCTTCTATGACCAACTGGAGGAACAGATTGGTTTCTACCATCTCAGCGAACATGAAGAGGAACTCATCCGCTACCTCATTGGCTCGTTAGACGATGACGGTCTGTTGCGCATATCCCTACAACAGATACAGGATGAATTGGAGGTTTATCATAATGTCAGTACCTCGAAAGAGGAGCTGGAACATGTGCTGCATATTCTTCAGGACTTCGAGCCGTCGGGCATCGGTGCCCAATCATTACAGGAATGTCTGTTGCTGCAAGTTCGACATGCTCCGGATCACGCTTCGCCCATCAAACAGAAGTTGGAACAGCTGCTGACAAAATGCTTTGATTTCCTGATGCTCAACCGTTGGGACCGCATCCAACGCAGCATGAAGCTCACACCGGCTGATGTGGCACGTCTGCAACACGAAGTGCGACACCTGAACCCTCGTCCGGGCAGCTCCATGGGAGAGGCTGTCGGTAGGAACCTACAGCAGATAACGCCCGATTTCATCGTGGAAACAGACCCTTATGGGCATCTGATCCTGAACCTCAACAACGGCCATGTACCGCCGCTTCGCATCAGCGATGATGACCTGGCGTTCCTGCAATCCTATGAGAATCGTGAGCCCAAGAGTCTGTCACGTTCCGAGCGCGAGGGACTGCATTATCTACGGGAACGAGTGGAGCGGGCCAAGAACTTCATTGATGCCTTAGCACAACGTCGTCAAACGCTGATGACTACTATGCAAGCCATTATCCGTATGCAAAAGCCGTTCTTCGAGAGTGGCGACGAGACACTCCTTCGTCCCATGACCCTTGAGGATGTAGCCAAGGAAACGGGACTGCATCTCTCCACCATCAGTCGTGTCAGCAACAGCAAATGGGTGCAGACAGCCTACGGCATCTATCCCCTGCGCTGGTTCTTCACCTCTGCTGCTCGTCTGGACGGTGACACTGTCAGCATCCGCAGCATCAAGACAGCCTTGAAGGAAATCATTGAAGAAGAAGACAAACGTAATCCGCTCACCGATGAGGCTCTGACGACTGCTTTGCAACAACACGGCTTCGACGTTGCTCGCCGCACAGTCACCAAATATCGGGTACAAATGGGGATTCCTGTAGCAAGGATGAGGAGGTGATTTGAGGATTAAGGATTAAAGATTAAGGATTAAAGATTAGGGATTAGAGATTAGGGATTAAGGATTAAAGTTAGAGAAAAAGTGAATAGAGGTTTACTCATAGGAGCACGTTGGCTCTCCAGTATCTTCCGCCCAGAGTTTATCCCCGTGGTCGGTTTCTTGGCGTTGTTCACTTACACCTATCTGAACCTGCTACCTTGGCAGTTCAAGACAGCTATCCTCGTCCTTGTAGTGTTAGGGACTATCCTTCTTCCCCGTTGGACTATCCGTTTCTGGCGTAAGGCACGTGGATGGGATCTTCATCTCCTTCGTTTGCGTCAGAATCGTTATTTCCCATACCTTATTTATATATTATATTACGCCTTCACGCTACACACGCTGAGCCGTTTCCATCTTCCTCCTTATATGTCTGGCATTTTGGTCAGCTCGCTCCTCATCCAGGGTTCCTGTTTTATGATCAACCTATGGTGGAAGATTTCCGTACACGCGGCTGGTGCTGGAGGTGTGACAGGTGCTTTAGCGGCTTATAGCTTGCTTTTCTATTTCAATCCTCTCGGTTGGTTGTGCGTTTCTATCCTTATCTCCGGTCTTGTGGGCAGCAGTCGTATGGTCTTGCGTCAACACGACCTGTGGCAAGTCCTTGCTGGGACGTTTCTTGGTGTCATCTGTGGTTTTCTGGGTGTCCTCATCCCTTGGACGTTCTGAAAGAACTGGGAAAAACAGCGTAAAGACGAAAAATAGCCGTGAAAAGTATTGCCTTTCACTGTTCTTTTTGTACCTTTGCCACCGCATTAGGTTCCGCCCCCGTCGTGGAGCGGCTAAGAGGGAATCAGGTGTAATTCCTGGACAGTCCCGCTGCTGTGAGCAACCATTAATGCGGCGAACAATCAGCCACTGATATTGTCGGGAAGGCGTTCGACGTTGAGGTTGTCAGTCAGAAGACCTGCCTACGTGCCATTGTCTCACATCGCCTCTGGGGTTAGGTGGTAGAGAAGAAATCAAGAAAAAGCGAATGAAACGCATCGCAACAGTGTTTGCATGGATAGTCCTCGTGACAACCTCGCAGGCACAGGTTAGACAGGAAGAGGAAATCAGAAAGGACTCCACCCACGCTTTGCGTGAAGTATCAGTCTTTGGGCAGCAGGGTAAGGCCATCGTGCCTAGCCAGCGGCTGAATGGTCAGCAGTTGGAATCGCTGTCCGCTTTTTCTGTGGCCGATGCCATTCGTTATTTTTCGGGCGTACAGCTGAAGGACTATGGCGGCGTGGGCGGCTTGAAAACGGTGGATATCCGTTCGATGGGGACTCATCACATGGGTGTATTCTACGATGGCATTCAGTTGGGCAATGCACAGAACGGACAAATCGACTTGGGCAAGTTCTCACTGGACAATGTGGAGGAAATCTCCCTGTATAATGGACAGAAAAGCGAGATCTTTCAATCGGCAAAGGACTATGGCAGCAGCGGCACCATTTACATTCGCACACGTCGCCCTCGTTTTGCTGAAGGCAAGAGCTACAACGTGAAAGCTACTTATAAGACGGGTTCCTTCGGGCTCGTCAATCCGTCTGTCCTCTGGGAACAGCAATGGACACCCCGCATCTCCTCCTCGTTGAGTGGTGAGTTTGTGACGGCGACAGGGAAATATCCCTTCCGCTACCGTCGCGTGCTCAGCAATGGAACAGTAGCTTGGGACACCACAGCCACCCGACAGAACGGAGACATCCAGAGCCTGCGACTGGAAGGAGCCGTCTTTGGCAAGATGGACAAAGGTGTGTGGACAGCCAAGGCTTACTATTATGATTCCGAGCGAGGCTTGCCTGGAGCCATTGTCAATAACGTATGGAAACGGGAGCAGCGGCAGTGGGACCGCAACTTCTTCACGCAAGCTTCGCTGAAACGTTTCGAGAGCGAGAACTATGAGTGGCAGGTAAACGCCAAGTATGCCCGTGACTTCATGCACTATCTGAATCCTGACACCACCCTCCTTTATATCAACAACCACTTCACACAGCGTGAAGCGTATGTCTCGACGGCCCATCATGTCACCCTGACGCCCCAATGGGATGTGAACCTGTCTGCCGACTATCAATGGAACACGTTGGATGCAGACCTGAAGAACTTTGTAGAGCCGCAACGTCACACCTTGTTCGTGGCGTTGGCCTCTACTTACGAACTCTGGCGCTTCCGTCTCATGGGCAGCCTCTTAGGTACTCATGTCTTTGAACAGGTAAAGCGCGAGGGAGCCCGTAAGCCTGACAATCAGATCCAATACACTCCAGCTCTGTTCGCCACTTGCTATCCGCTCCGAGGCAACAAGGACCTGAGTCTTCGGGCCTTTTACAAGCGTATCTTCCGGATGCCTACCTTCAATGACCTTTATTACACCGACATCGGCAATGTCGCCCTGAAGCCAGAGTTTACGACACAATATAACCTAGGACTGTTCTACCAGCATGAATGGGCACGTGGTTTGTTCCGTCACTTCGAGACCAAGGTGGATGGCTATTTTAATAAGGTAGATAACAAAATCATCGCCGTGCCCAAAGGCAACGGACAATACCGCTGGATGATGATGAATCTGGGCTATGTGGAGATTCGCGGCATCGATGTGACGGCTCAAACCGTGCTGCGCCCTCATCGTGACTGGATGCTCAACCTTTGTGCCAACTACACCTATCAGAAGGCGCAGGATTTTTCTGACCCTACCGACAACGACCCCGTCATGGGAACCTATGGCGGTCAGATTGCTTACATCCCCTGGCATAGCGGTTCCTTGACGACCCATCTAGAATGGGCTGTCAGATCACGAGGCAAACATATCGGGAACCTTGGCCTCAACTACTCCTATATCTATACAGGTGAGCGCTACCACGTCTCGGCCAATATCCCGGCCAACCACGAGGAACCTTGGTACACCAGCGACCTTGGGATTTCTTACGATTTCCGGTTGCAGCGACTGCCTGTTGAGAAGATACGGTTGTCGCTGGAGTGCAACAACCTCTTCGACCAACAATATGATGTAGTGCTGAACTACCCCATGCCTGGCCGCAACTGGAAAGTCACCCTGAAAATAGATGTGTAACCCTAAGAGATGCAACTCATGAGACATTTATCCCTTTTCGTACTTCTCCCATTCCTCGCTTTCTTCACGTCCTGCCGAAAGGATGTGGAGGTCTTTACGCCGGAACAGGAGACGAAAGGTGTGCCGCAAATCACAGATGTCCTGGGCTTCTATTTGCTCAATGAGGGGAATATGGGGGCGAACAAGGCCACGTTGGATTACTATGATTTCAGTAAGGCTGAATATACCCGTAACATCTATGGTGCGGCCAATCCATCAGTGCCCAAGGAAATGGGTGATGTGGGCAACGATCTCGCCATCTACGGCCAACGCCTCTACGCCGTCATTAATTGCTCCAACAAGGTGGAGGTGATGGACGCCCACACCGCCCAGCGCATCGGACAAGTGGAGATTCCCAACTGCCGCTATCTCTGTTTCCATGAGGGCTATGCCTACGTGACATCCTACGCTGGTCCTGTGGAGATCAATCCTGACTATGAACAGCGCGGCTACGTGGCCAAAGTCGATACGGCTACGCTTCAGGTGGTCGCCACATGTCTGGTAGGCTTCCAGCCTGACGGCATCGAGGTAGTCGATGATCAGCTTTTTGTCGCCAACTCAGGAGGTTACATGGACCCGAACTACGAGACAGAGCTTTCCGTCATCGACCTGAAGACGTTTACTGAGACCCAGCGCATCCCTGTTGCTAAGAACCTACACCACGTGAAGGCAGATACGCACGGGAAGCTATGGGTCAACAATCGTGGCGACTATCAGGACACGCCCTCCCGTCTCTATTGCGTGGACCTCGCCACCAAGAAAGTCACGGCCACCATCGAGAACGCTGTCTCTGATTTCGACATCTGCGGTGATTCGCTCTATTTTTACAGCACGGACTTCAGTGAAGCGACCATGCAATATACAATCACCTATGGCATCGTTAATGTGGAAACCCGAAAGGTCGTTACCCATCATTTCATTACGGATGGGACGGAGCAGCAGATCCGTAAGCCCTACGGCGTGAAGGTTCACCCCCTCACCCGCAACATCTTTGTCACAGATGCCCGTGACTACGTCTCACCCGGCACGCTCTATTGCTTTTCTAAGGAAGGGACGCTGAAGTGGAGTGTCCGCACAGGAGATATTCCGGCTCACATCGCCTTCCTCTGTAAAATGACTATTCAACAACAAACGCCATAAAACCATGAGTACACATCCTACATTATTCTATCTGTCAATGATTCAGAAGACGGTGGCGCTCACTGTGACAGTGGGCACCATCGTGCTGAATCTCATTCAACCTGTAGCGGCCCAACAAATGACAGACACTGACCAGCACTCGCCTTATATCCTTGCGGTGGACGAGTACGTGCCGGCCCCAGGGCAGTTCACCAACAAAATGCCTGAATGGACAGAGGGCGACGATGCCGCTGCGATGGCACAGAAATGTACAGAGCGACTGGCTGCCAACGAGCAGAGTCTGGTCTCGCTGGGCGCCTTCGGTGGTTTCATTACCTTCCATTTCGACCATAGCATCGCCAATATCTCCGGCCAGCGTGATCTCTACATCATGGGCAATGCCTTCCGTCAAAGCGGCAGCAGCCGCAACCGAGGCAGCTCAGAGCCCGGCATCGTGATGGTCATGAAAGATGTGAACCATAACCAGTTGCCCGATGACACGTGGTACGAACTGCGCGGCAGCTGCGACGAGGACAGTGTCGGAAAGGTCATCTATGGTTATGAAGTCACCTACACCAGCGCCCCCATGCAGAACATCCCTTGGACGGATAACCAGGGAGGCTCAGGAACCATTGACCGTAACCCCTTCAACACACAAGAGTACTACCCTCTGTGGCTTCCCAGTACGCTGACCCTGCGTGGGACTTTGCTACCCAAGAATGGCTATAAGACCTCCACGTCCAATGCTTCCTGGGTTCAGGATTTCATGGCATGGGGCTATGTCGATAACTTCCCCAATACAGACAAACAGGAGTGTTGCTTTGACCTTGACTGGGCTGTCGATCCTCTAACGCGTCAGCCTGTCCGCCTTGACTGCATCGACTTCGTGCGCGTCTATTCCGCCGAGCAACAGAAATGTGGCAACCTGGGCGAGACCTCCACAGAAATCATGGGCGCCGAAGATCTCCACTTGGAAGCCAGCATCGCTTACATCCGCTCGGGCATTCAGGTGACCACTCAACAACAGCTCTCGGCCCGTTGTTATGACCTCAGTGGCCGTCCGCTCCCTATGGAATCATCCTTCCGGAACGCTTCCCCCATCCTCATCGTAGAGGGGCGCAAATATAATAACCGATAATATTTTTTATCAACCATTTTATAAACCCTTAAAAACAACAAACAATGAAAAGATTTTTACATCAATCTCTCTTGCTGTTGGCAGCTTTGTTCACAGCACAGCCCTCACAGGCAGGCATCGACAAAATTCGTGTAGCTACTTTCGAAGATCTCACACTGGAAGCCGAGAGCCATTGGTGCGGTGGTGAAGCCGATATAGAAACTGGCTTGTACGAAGGTGGTTTCACCAATGGTAGTTTCTTTTTCAGCACTGGCGCTATGCCCGAATGGGATTATTGGTACTTTTTCGGTTATGCCAATTCTACAGCTACAAAGTATGAAAGTCTTGCTGACCAGTGGAACAACTGTGTAGGTGGTGGTTATAAATCCAATAACTATGGCGTCGCTTATGCCGCAGCTTTCAATGGACCTTGCGAGGTGAATGTGCTGGCCAATAATGGCGAAGGCGCTGTTGTCCCTGGCTTCATGATCACCAACTCTGCTTATGCTCTCTCATCCATGATGAATGGTGACGCAAGTGCTAAAAAGTTCACAGAGGATGACTGGTTCAAGCTCACGATCACTGGCTACAAAGGCGAAGATGAGACCGGAACGGTTGAATTCTATCTAGCCAAGGACGGTAAGTTTGTCACCTATTGGGACTATGTCGATCTGAGCTCTCTCGGCAAAGTGACCAAGCTGAGTTTCTCACTGAGCAGCACAGATAATGGCGATTGGGGTATGAACACTCCTGCCTACTTCTGCTTCGACGACTTCGGCGCTGAGTGCCCCACTGGCGTACAGTCCGTTGAGAAGGCAGAGGCTCCTGCTGCCAATACCATCTATGACCTGAACGGTTGCAGTGTGAAGCAGGTTCGTCGTGGCAACGCCTACATCATCAATGGTAAGACCACTTATGTGAAGTAATCCCCCTTATAAATCATTGCATAGATTAAGCCGACTCTTTTTGAGCCGGCTTATTTTGATTATAGTAATTTTAACATTAGTGTCCCATTTTAACGGGACACTAATGCATAAAAATATAAAAAATAGAGCGAGGATGCCTCGTTTTTCATCCTCGCACTATTCGTTTTTATTGTATGCGGTCCTTCTGCTTGATTGTCAATGATAGAATGTCTCCCCTATGGGTTTACTACCACTTTTTTCTTCCCCATGATGTAAAGACCGGCGCGCGAGGGGGAGACGACACGTTGTCCTGCGAGGTTGTAGCAATCGGTATGGGGTGTAGAGGACGTAAGCGCATCAATGTGTACTTCCGTCTCAGAGATGAGCTTCACGGCGAAATTGATGATGGCCAGATATTTGGAGGAATTGGTAGCACGCACAGTAAAGTAGGTTGATTGCTCTTGTACGTTTTTGATGTCGAACAGCGTATAACCATCAGCCCCGCCCTTGTAGGCTGGCGAGATGGTCGTCCCATCCTTGGCTGTTATCGTGAAGTCGTTGTCATTGGCACCGCTACTCCATTCCTGCACTTGGAAAGAGTAACTGTTGATGAGGTATCCTTCTGGAGCCGTAAGGGTTATCACTTCATTGCGGTTGGCTCTTCCCACCTTATAAGCAAGATTATAAAATCCGTTCCAACCCGTATAGTGATCAAAGGTTCCGGCTGATTTGGTAAGTGTCAGCCCGGCAATAGGATTGGCAGGGGAGACAGAAGTCCAGGTATTGCGTCCGCTGGTATTGTCGATATCCCAGTTTCCCCATTCCGTTTCCTTCGTATTGTCATAGACAATCTTTACCGTGTTGGCTTCTGCCTGCTTGGTTCGCTCAACTTCTTCGGCACGAGCCTCCAAGGTCTCATGGCTTATCACAATGTAGTTGATGGCATAGCAGTCCATTTTGTCTTGGTTACCAAGGCTGCCGTCCTCATAGATGATAGCCAGATCGCCATTATCCAGTTTCTGCATAGAGCTATAGGCAGCGTAACCCGGTTGCAGCTGAAAGGCTTCCTGCCACGTCTGGCCTTGGTCGAAGCTCATATAGAGACGCAGGTCACGGCGGTATGTGTTGAAGGTCTTGGTAAGGGTGTGCAACATCATATCGGCATGTGCAGGATGCTCCGTGGAGCGGTTATAGTAGAGGATATCGGCATTACAGCCATTCGCATTCATCTCACCACCCCAGATGCCTTGTGTTCCCCATTCCTGAATGCCGTCACCGCTGGCATCGCCCGTAGAACGGTTGTAGCCTCGGTTGGCCATACTGTTCCATCCTCCACGACGCACGGAAAGGATTAAGGAGTTGTCATTCATGATTTCCAGTTTCGATTCGTCGCCGCCCGTATAGACAGCTGTGGGCATCACCGTCCACGTGGCACCCTCGTCGTCAGAATAGAGGATGTACTCGTTGGTGGTACCGTTGACTTTTCCGTTCATGGCGAAAGCCACACGTCCATTGTCGAAGGTAATTCCCTTTCCGGCTGTCGTGAAGACACTCTGGAAGGATATACCGTTCTTATTGATGGACCTGTAGATGTCTTTTGGCCTGGACCACGTCGCACCATGGTCTGTACTTTGGCTGTAGCCCATGTGCAACATTCCGGTTGGATAACTGTTCTTACCCGCTGCCATCAGACAGATCAGCTTGCCGCTCTTGGTGAAAACCACAGCCGGGTCTCCATAGCCATATCCAGCTTCTGTGGAGCCGTCGCCGGCGGCAACGGTCTGAGCTTCAGACCATGTAACACCATTGTCCATACTCTTGCGCATCACGACGTCAATCTTATGCCCTGAGGCGGGTTTGCCCAAATCCTCGGTGTTGTCATAACGGTAGTCCGTCAACGCCACGATGCCGCCGTCTGCCGTGCGGATGATGGTGGGTATTCTATAATATCGGGCCTGGCTCTGTGAGGCCGTCCATAGAGCAGCCTGTTGTTTGAAAATCTGCATGACACCGTCCGGATTGCCCTGCGCCGTGAGGTCGCAACTGTTGTTACCATCGGCATTGCTATAGGCGATAGAGGTGATGGCCGCATCGATGGTGGCCAGTTCTGTCGCGGTGCTTTTCACGTCCGCCGTGATCCAGATATAGAGAGGTTTCTGGGCTGTCAGCGCCGTGGCGGCGGGAGTCATGACGGTGATATTGCTGCCTAATGCCGTAGTTTCTCCAATCTTTACGGGAGTGACGCCTTCGGCATGAAGCTGGTCGATGGAAGTGGTATAGACGGATATGCGGTCGAGCTGGTCGGCACCTGTGAGCAAGATGCTGACACTCTGGGGTGTACAGCTCTTGAACGGCGTGACTTTGATGCGCAGGAGCGCTTGCATGGTGTTGCCTTGTCCCGTGGTCTGATGACCTTGACATACCATGACATCTGTGGCACGGAAAGACAGCGTAGGATCAACACCTGTCAGCGTCACGGGAAAAAACTGCCAGGAAGCATTGCCCGAGGTGGAGGTGGGGGGGGTCTTTCCCCAGCCGGCTACTGTAGCACCGACAACATTGGCATCCATAACCACACCATTGGCATCTTTCAGATAGAAGTATCCGCTTGCTATCCTGCCGATGGAAAAGGAAGATTTCCGGATGGCTGTCGTTCCGTTGTTGTTACCGCCACGACCACTGCCATCATTCCCGTCAATCAGGGTGGAGAAGTAATTACCCAAACCTGTCTGGATATAGTATTTTCCGTCTGCGTCGTCCACCAAACGAACGATTGATTGCGCGTTGTCAGAAGCATAGCCGGCAGGCTGTGCCGCTTGGGTATAGAGAAAATGGTCGTCCTTTTTTTCATAAAGGTAACCATTACGACCGATGTTCTTCATGATATACCATTGTCCCGTGGTGAGGCTGGTGGCAGCAGTCGCAGAGACGTTCATGTCGGAGTTCGTCAATTCGTCAAGGGGTGCCGAGGAAAGCGGAAAAGGGATGTCGCTCTCATCGATCTCTGTGATGACGTACTTGCACCCGGTATCGCTGGTATTTGTGCCACCACCCCAGTTGTAAATCTTGTAGCCTCCAGAGAGCGCAGAACTGCTCATGTTGGTCTGGTTGAGCTGACAACTGCCGGAAGTGATGATGACATAGCCCGTTTCATCGGCTTTTGCAATAGTCCACCCGGCGGATGGGGCTGTCGCCTGCGTCTTAAGAACGCTGTTATTCGTGTTGTTGGGTAGAAGATACGATTTGTCGGCAGCATTGATGATGTCGAAAGTGCCATCGTTACGACTGACAAATTTCCAGCAAGAGGCCATCGTCACGGACGTGCCGCCTCCCAGTTCTCCGCCGGCACCCGTCGATGTGACATAGCGTGAATTCCGAAGAGGAGTACAGAGCGTATAATAATGGTTGTCGCCTGCAGTGCTATGACTGGGAAGGTTTATAGTAATTACGGAAAGGCCATCCAGAAAATTTTCCAAGGCCATCCGTAAAAATGCCACCTGTTCTTCACGTTCATTTGCTGTCTTCGTCATCTGTAACGTTTCCTCCACTTCGGCGACCTTGGCATTGAGTGTTTCGGCAGCACTGAGGGGGTAATAACCCACTTGTGAACTGCAGACACTGTTGACGTAAGTCTTGATTTCTCCAATCATGGCTACGACCTCCTCAATATTGGCATCCAAGCTCTGGATGGGCGAGTAGGTGATACCGTCAAGGGCATGACGACCTGTCGGATCGGTCAGCACAAAGGTGAACATCCATTTGTTCAGGCGGATATTGCTGGCATTCACATAGGGAAGTTTGAGCAATACCTTATTCCATCCGGCATGTAAAGGTATGATTATAGGTTCGCGCGCGGAAAAATTCTCGTTGCCGAGGTTCACCTCGCTATTGATGCTTTTGCCGCTGTTAGTCCATGTCGGGGGCAACACCTCAGCATCATTGACCCAGATACGCGAACCTTTGCGATCCCACTTGCCGGCATCGGGAGCCTTGTCGTTCTCCGAGCGACTGTAGTTCTGGAACTCTATCAGAGCCCCTGCTGTCTGTTCCGTTGGTGAATAGACGTAGGTCCAGGCATAGGCGGTGGTGTTCAGCGTAGGACTGGCGTAGAAGGCTGGAACGGTTGTTCCCCACACGTGACGCAGGTAGATTCCAGCCCCTGTAGCCATACTCGTTGTATAGGTCTTCCCGTCGTAGATGAACTGGTCGGGCAGAATCTCGTCGGTAGCCGTCTCGGGAGGGAACACCGCAGATGCCGTGCCACCGTTGGGGAAAGGCTGGGTGATGCGCCATTTCACCTGGGTCTGTTTCACATACGGAATGGGTTCAGCGCTAAGCCATGTATCCTTATAATATAGGAAACGGCGTTCCCAGTCGGTGAACTCCTCCAGTTCAGCGCCGCTGTTGGGCAGTGTAGTGCCGCCTACTTCTATGTACTGGTTACCACCTCCCAACCAGCCGCGCTCGGCAGTGGCCAAGGCATGGGCATAGAGCCCGTTCTGACAGATGATATCCGTCTCGGTAGCTGTCTTGCGGTCGTTCCAGATGGCGGTGATGGCACCTGCCACCTCGCTACTTCCCTGTTGGGCATAATAGACATTACTCTTATAGATACCCACCAGGTCGGCAAAAACATCGAAGTGGTTGATGTAGTTGTAACGGCAGTCAATATTGGGCAGGCCTTCGATCTTACGCCCGCTGGTGCTCCACATCTCTGTCATATCAATATACGGCAACGTGGAGGTGCTGATGCTCACTCCGCTGATGGGGTTCCAGACAATACACCTGCGACCCAGCGTCTCCTTGATGTACTGCGACATCTCGTTGACGAAGGCAGCCGTCGTGCCTGCCTCGTCAGCCCCCATGTGAATATAAGGAGCCAAGGGGAAGGCAGCAGCCAGTTCTCCGAGCAATGCTTTCAGCGCCACCTTGCCTTCATCGCTGCTCATGGTATAACCCATCGCGTTGGTAAAAGCCGTGGAGTGGCCGGGCATATCGATCTCAGGAATGACAATGATACCGCGCTCGGCAGCATACGCCTCCAACTCGGTACATTGCGCCTGTGTGTAATAGCTGCCGGCAAAGCGTGTCATATGGGCGGCTTGGTTCAGCTGTGGATAGACCTTGCTCTCGAAACGGAAGCCCTGGTTATCGGTCAGGTGCCAGTGGAAGACATTGACCTTAAACCGCGCCAGCAAGTCTATTTCCTTCTTCAACTCATCAAAACTGATGAAGGAGCGTCCCACGTCGTGCATAAAACCTCGCAGTTTGAAGGCCGGATAGTCGGTGATGTCCACACCCTGTATATAAGCACCGTCGGTGGCAGCCGCCAGTTGTGCCAGCGTCTGTGCAGCACGTATGACACCGGTCCTTGTAGCAGCAGTGATGGTGATGGCGTCGACAGTGACATGAAGCTTGTAACCTTCGTTTTCGAAGCCGGCCAAGGTGTAGTCAAAAGTGCCAAGGGTAACGGCATCTACCATCTCAACAGTCACTGTCGCAGCGCCTTCCACGGAGACGTGGAAAAGGGATGCCAAGAGGGTGGAGGCTGTAGGATCTGTCAGTTGTACGGTGCGTTGCAGGTCGAAGACTGTTTCGTTATCAGTCATGTACTTTGGCTTTGGCATCAGCCACTGGGAAGGTTGCAGACCATCCTGAGCATATACGCCCATGACAAGATTGGCAAGCAAGCAGAGAAATAGCCGTCTAAGTACTTTCATAGGTAAATGATTCTCTAAAGATGAGTGTTCGTTTCTTATTCAACATCCATTCGGAAGGTGGAGGCGGGGAGACCTTGTGCGTTGCGGAGGTCGGCATCGGTGAAACCGCTCCAACCATAACGTACTTCGGCGGGATTGTTCACAGAAGGAGAAGAGAGGAGTACCTTTTTTCCTTCTATCTTGATGTCAGCTGGATAGAAGAGGCCATTTTCATCGGCAATCTCAAAGCCGCGAGTGCAGGTGAGGCCGTCGGCATGGTCGAACCGTAGGACAAGGGTGTGGTTTTGTCCACGGACAGCACTGTGCGGGGTGGGGCCTTCGCTCTCCAAGGTGTGACCGTAGGTGTGACGGAGCGCCAGCAAAGCCAGACGTTCACCCACAGGGCGTTTTGTGCGGTAGTGGACATCGGCAGCGTCACCCACGTCGGTGGTTACTGCCATCCATGTGTCGGGCAGTGTTTGGGCCAAACGGCGCTGGCTGTCGCGGAAGGCGGGCCAAGAAGGACGTGACAGGCTGGAGAGTTGTACGATATAAAAAGGCAGAGAATGCTTTTGGTGGAACTCGCTGTTCCAGCGCTGTGCAAACTGTTGTCGCCAGGATTGCTCCAGAAGGGTGAACAACCGCTCGTGTATCTCGACGTTGTGGGCGTTGCTCTCGCCTTGGTACCACAGCACACCCTTGAGGGGCAGGTGTCCGAGCGGAGCAATGGCGGCCTCGAAGAGGTAGGCAGGGTCATAGGGATGGCGCTGCAAAATGTTGTAGGCGGATGATTCCTTATTGAGAGCATGGGCGATGTTCTGACTCATGCGTCCTCGAGCCCAGGCTTGCCCGAAGTCACCGTTGCGCCAGTCACGCAGGATGTTGGGGAACTCCCATTCCAGTGTTGAGCGGTCAATCCACGATTCGGTGGTAGAACCTCCGACGGCGTTGCAGATGATGCCGATGGGCACGTCCTCAAGGCTGTCGCAGAGAACACGCCCAAAGTTGAAGGCAACGGCAGAGAAGCTTTTTACGGCTTCGGGCGAGGCGTTTTTCCATCCCTGGAAGTCCATGTGCCGGAGCTCATTGGTGTAACGAAGCACGCTGTCGTCCCACTCTACGGCATCTGTTCGTGCCCGTGCTGGCATATTATATAAATGTAGGCGACTGCCGAGACGATCGGCATCGCTCAGATCCAGCTCCTGCGTGTTGCACTGGTCCACGCGCAGTTCCATGTTCGACTGTCCGCTGGCCAGCCACAGATCGCCGAAGTAGAGATTGTCAATGGTCAACGTCTGCGCCTTGGCTTTCGTCAGGTTCTCCAGTAGGTAGGGGTATTTCTCGGGATAATAAAAACGGTACTGGTCGGGCTTCAGCGGCGCAGCGGTGAACGTGAGCGTGTAAGGTCCTCCAGCCTGTTGTTCCGGCAACTCAATGTGCCATGAGCCGTCGGCGTATGTAAAAGCTTCGCACTTCTCCACGACCTTTCCATCGCGGCTCAGTATGGCCTTGATGCTGCGTCGTGCATCGGCACAGCCCTCAATTAGGAGAGATTCATTGCGCGGCAGGACCATGCCGCTGGAATAAACCGGTGGCAGAAAAAGGCCACCGTGGTCACCCGTGAGTGCTTCATAGACGGTCTTGGCCAGAATCTGTGCGCCTTCGGGATTCGGATGCAGGGCGTCTGGAAAGAGATCGGGCCGACTGTGTAGCGGCGTGTTAAGGTCGATGAGCTGCGCACCGGATCCTCGTGCCACCTGTTCGATGGCCTTCTGGATTTGGGCGTGCCAATCGCGCGTTCCACTTTGGAAGCGTGAGTGACGGTCAAAGATGGGCGTCATCTTACAAATCAGGATGCGCGCCTTGGGGTTGGCTGTACAGAATGAGTCAATCAGGGCACGGTAGTTGGGAATGAACTCTTCCTTCCAGTCGGGCCAGTTACGCGGGTCTGTGTCGTTCAGACCCAGATGGATGACCACCCAGTCAGCTTTGAAGTCCATGGCTTGGCGGAATTCAGGCAGGTTGACGTAAGGACGGTGTCCTTTCGAGAGTAGGGTAGAACCCGAATGTCCGAAGTTCCCGACTTCGTAACGGCCTGTGCCATAAGTGGCATCGAGCATCGCCTGAAGTCGTACAGGATAGGCGTCACGCTCACGATGGGCAAGCCCGTAGCCATAGGTGACGCTGTTGCCTACACAGGCGACGCGCAATGGACGTTCTGGGGCCTTCTGTTTACGGGCGCTCCAAGCGGAGGATGACACAAGACAGCACATGGCAAATGCCAGAAAATAAGGGAAGAAGTTGTTGTGCCTCATAAGATATTGTTATAGCTAATTATCTGGTTAATAATACATGATCATACAGTTAGACAACCGCAAAGATACGCTTCTTTGCCGAACCTGCAAAAAAAAAGAGACGTTCTTTGGTACTTTTCTCCATTTTTTATTTCGAAGGCATCATGAAGAGTCCTTTTTTCGCCCACTTAATCGTACGTTGAGCCTATGTATCGAAGGTATTTATGTTGGGAAAAATCAAAATAAATTTTGTTTTTCGCTCACTTAGTCGTACCTTTGCAGCCGAATTCAATGTGGATAGATTTGGGCTGCTTGCAACCACACTAAAACAATGCTAAAAAAACCAACCATCAGCTTGATAGGTTGAACGCATCTTTCCCAATGACATCCCATTCATTAATCATTTTATAAAAACAAAAGAGAATGGGTTATTTATTTACTTCCGAATCTGTTAGTGAAGGCCATCCCGATAAAGTGGCCGACCAGATCAGCGATGCTGTGCTGGACAATCTGCTGGCTTTTGACCCTCAGTCGAAGGTGGCTTGTGAGACGCTTGTCACCACTGGACAGGTGATTCTGGCCGGCGAGGTGAAGAGTCAGGCATACGTAGATTTACCCGGTATTGCACGAAAGACCATCCGCCGTATCGGCTACACCAAGGCGGACTATATGTTCGAAGCCAACTCATGCGGTGTGCTCTCTGCTATCCATGAGCAGAGCCCCGATATCAACCGTGGTGTTGAACGCACCGATCCTATGGAACAGGGTGCTGGCGACCAAGGAATGATGTTCGGCTATGCTACCAATGAGACTCCTTCGTATATGCCTCTGGCATTGGAGCTCTCACACCGTATCTTACGCACACTGGCCGATATTCGCAGGGAAAACCGCGAGATGACGTATCTGCGTCCGGACGCCAAGAGTCAGGTGACAATTGAATACGACGACAATGGTCGTCCGAAGCGCGTAGATACCATCGTGGTCTCCACGCAGCACGATGAGTTTATCCAGCCGCTGGACGGCAATCAGGAACTCGCAGACCAGCAGATGCTGGATATCATTCGCAGGGATGTGAAACAGATCCTGATACCCCGTGTGATTGCTGACATTCCCAGTCACGAGGTGCGTCGCTTGTTCGATGACCATATCATCTATCATGTCAATCCGACAGGTAAGTTCGTCATTGGCGGTCCGCACGGCGATACAGGCTTGACAGGTCGCAAGATTATCGTAGATACCTATGGCGGCAAGGGTGCTCATGGCGGCGGTGCCTTCTCTGGCAAAGACCCCTCAAAAGTAGATCGCTCAGCGGCTTATGCTGCCCGTCATATTGCCAAGAACATGGTGGCAGCCGGCGTGGCCGAAGAGATGCTCGTGCAGCTGAGTTATGCCATTGGTGTGGCGCAACCCGTCAGCATCTTCGTGGACACTTACGGCAAGAGCCACGTAAGTGAGTCAGACGGAGAGATAGCCCGCAAGATCAAGGATCTGTTTGACCTGCGCCCGCGTGCCATCGAGGATCGTCTGAAACTGCGTATGCCCATCTATGAGGAAACGGCGGCCTATGGACACATGGGACGTGAGCCTCAGCGCATCACCAAGGTGTTCCATAACCCCTACACACAGACGGTAGCCATCGAGGTGGAGCTGTTCACTTGGGAGAAACTGGACTATGTAGAGAAAATCAAACAGGCATTTCATTTTCAGTCATGAGAATCGCGGTCTATTGTGCTTCCAGCACCAAAATACATCCTGACTACGTAGCTGCAGCCAGTGCGCTCGGCAAGGAGCTGGGCGAACGTGGTATCGGACTCATCAACGGTGCCGGAAACATGGGTCTCATGGCGGCTACCAGCAACGCTTGTCTGGCTGAAGGTGGCGAAGTAACAGGTGTCATCCCCTCCTTTATGGTGGAGCAGAACTGGCACCACACAGGGCTGACACGTCTGATAGAAACACGTGATATGCACGAACGCAAGCAAACCATCGCCAATATGAGCGATGGGTGTATTGCGCTGCCTGGTGGTTGCGGCACGCTGGAGGAGTTGATGGAAGTCATCACATGGAAACAACTCGGCCTATATCTGAAACCTATCGTCATCTTAAATACCCGAGGCTACTACGACGCTTTGCTGACACAACTGCAGCACGGCATAGACGAGCATTTCATGGGCGAACGTCATGCTGAGATCTGGCGTGTGGCTCAAACACCGACAGAAGCTGTTGACTTGGTGCTTTCGACACCATTATGGGATGCCAGTGTCCGTAAATTTGCTGCCATATAAGACCTTGAATGCCGACTCGCTGACATCCCCACCTATACCTCTGTTTTACCGTTACTCGGTAGCAGACGACTCCCTCATGGCCGAGAACGATATCCTTTTCCGTCCGTCCACGGAGGAGGTGATTGTACAGCCGTGGGGAAAGCCCCCCCGACCGATACCAGCGGAACAGAAAAGCGCGGATGTCATCTCGACGGCTATCCTGATGAGCTTCGTGCTCGTCATGATCATTTTACGTTATCACCGTCCTCCGCTCCATGTGGCTTGGAAAGATTTCCTTTTTTCCAAGAACACCAAGCTGTTGAGCCAAACTGAAAAGAGCCGCGAGGAGAAGCTTCGCATTGTGATGACGCTGCTCATCAGCCTGCAAGGTGCCATCGCCACGCTCGTTTATGCTCCCGATAACCTTTTGCTGACAACGAGTCGTTCCTCGTGGCTAGTTTTTGGCGTGTACATGCTCGCCTTTTTTGCGCTGTTCGTTTTCAAACAGACCATGTACAGGTTTGTTCATGCTGTCTTTTTCACTCGTGCACAACGAGAACTCTGGTTACATCATTATTCCTTTCTTTTTGCTCTTGAAAGCGTCCTCCTTTTTCCCATCACGACGGTGTTCATAGAACTGCATTTAGACTATCATTTAGGTCTTAATGTAGTCATTGTTTTGTTACTTATTGTCAAAATTTCGCTCCTTTTTAAGTGTTTTTCCACCTTTTTTGACAAAAGTTATGGCCTTTTGCATCTTTTTGTGTACTTTTGCGCCCTCGAAGCCGCACCGCTCGTCGTTTTATGGGCTTTGTTAATGTATTTATTAAACAATTTGACCATTTTATAAAGAAGGATTCCGATGATTAAGAAGATATTGGTTTCTCAACCTAAGCCCTCTTCCGAAAAGTCACCCTACTTTGACATTGCCGAACGCCACGGCGTAGAAATTGTCTTTCGACCTTTTATCAAAGTCGAAGGTTTGACGGCTAAGGAGTTCCGCGCTCAGAAAATTTCCATCTCTAACACTACTGCGGTGATTTTCACATCGCGCCATGCCATTGACCATTTCTTTCAGTTGGCAAAAGAACTGCGTTTCAATATTTCTGAAGAAATGAAGTATTTCTGCATTACAGAGCAGGTGGCTTTGTATATCCAAAAGTACGTTCAGTACCGCAAGCGCAAGGTCTTCTTCGGCACAACGGGTAAAATTGCTGATTTGCTTCCCACGATGGCCAAGCACAAGAACGAGCACTATTTCGTGCCCCAGAGCGATGTGCATACCGATGAGATCAAGCAATTGTTGGATTCTAAGAAGCTGCACCATACAGAGGCTATCATGTACCGTACCGTTTCCAATGACTTCGCTAGTGATGAGACGTTTGACTATGATATGGTCGTGTTTTTCAGCCCCAGCGGTGTGCAGAGCCTGTTGAAAAACTTCCCTAACTTCAAACAGGACAAGTTGGCCATTGCCACTTTCGGTCCCACGACAGCAAAAGCTGTCAAAGATGCAGGACTACGCCTTGATTTAGAAGCTCCGACAGCCCAATATCCCAGCATCACTGCTGCTCTGAATGCTTATATCGAAGAGCAGAACAAGAAAAAGAAATGATTCCTGAGGGAAACCTTTTCCCAAAGCAAGAACGTCTCTGTAGCCAAAAGGCTATTGAAACTTTGTTTACGGGCGGAAACCGAGCCTTCTCGGCCTTTCCGCTCCGTGTGGTTTATAGGAAGGCTGAAACGGCTCACACGCAGGTGCTCTTCTCTGTTTCCAAGCGCCATTTCAAACATGCCGTTGACCGCAACCGTGCCAAGAGACAACTGCGCGAGGCGTGGCGAAAGGACCGCGACATCCTTCCCGAAGACCCTTTGCATCTTGCTTTTATGTGGCTGTCCGATGAGCCTCAACCCACAGAGCTCATTGAGCGCAAAATGAAAAACCTTCTTCATCGCATACAGGAAGACCTATGCTCCACCAACTCCTCATCTTCCCCATCCGCTTCTACCAACGATTCATCAGCCCAATGACACCTCCGTCGTGCCGCTTCACCCCAACATGTTCTCAATATGCGGTGGAAGCGCTACAGAAGCATGGTGCCATTAAAGGGCTCTATCTGGCCATTCGTCGGATTCTGCGTTGCCACCCGTGGGGAGGTTATGGCTACGACCCCGTTCCAGAAGAATTCCATTTCTTCTCTTTCTTCTAAAAAAAGGCCATTTCATCGGTGACTTACCTCAATTTTCATACTCATCATCCCGTACCCGAAGACGAAAGAACCATTCCCTCTTTCGGCCTTCACCCATGGTTCCTGACAGAAGATTGGGCAGCACAGCTGCCATCGATGGCTGCGTCCATCACCGCGACAGAATCTTTCATTGGCGAGTGCGGTTTGGACCGTTTGTGCGACACGCCTTACGACCGACAGTTGGCAGCCTTTGAGGCACAGATCGCCTTGAGCGAACAGTTAGGTGTGCCCCTAATCCTACATTGTGTCAAGGCCATCGATGACGTCATTCGTCTGAAACGCACGACACATCAGCCCTGGATCTGGCATGGGTTTCGAGGAAAGCCCCAACAGCTACAGCAATTGCTCGATCATGGTTTTTACATCAGTTTCGGTTTCCGCTATCACCCGGAAAGCTTGCAGGCTTGTCCTTTAGACCGTCTGTTCCTGGAAACCGACGATATCCCCGATTCCATCGCACCTCTTTACCATAAAGTAGCCCTCTTGCGCAACCTTGACACAGAAAATCTTTGTGAACAGATATGGCAAAACAATCATTCTATCAAAAAGATGGCTTTTCCTGCCTAAGATTCTGAAAGAATGCTTATCTTTGCCCCGAAATAACAGAACAAAACCTATTGACAATGATGAAAAGAAGTATTGGACTCGCATTAATCTGGATGTACGCATCCCTTTGTGTCACAGCAAAAGAAAACAAAACGACATCTATGGGATATCCCATCACTCCCGTTCCTTTCACCAGCGTGAAGGTGAACGAAGGCTTCTGGGGTCAACGTATTCAGGCTGCACGCGAGGTAACAGTACCTCTTGCTTTTTCAAAGTGTGAGGAGACGGGTCGTTACACAAATTTCGTCAATGCGACTGCCCACATGAAAAATCCTTTGCAGGTAGGTTTCATTCCGGAGGGTAGCTTCCCCTTCGATGACACCGATCCCTACAAGACTATCGAGGGCGCTAGTTATCTTCTGCAAACTTATCCTGACAAGAAACTGGAGCACTATCTGGATTCTATTATTGCCATCATCGGTGCAGCCCAAGAACCGGATGGATACCTTTACACTGCTCGTACACAGAACCCGCAGGCTCCGCATCCCTGGTCTGGCGACCGCCGCTGGGTAAAAGAGGAGGAAGGTAGCCATGAACTCTACAACCTCGGTCACATGGTTGAAGCTGCTATCGCCCATTATCAGGCTACGGGCAAGCGTTCCTTCCTGGACATCGCCATCCGTTTCGCCGACTGTGTCTGCCGCGAGGTTGGCAACGGTGTCGGACAGGCCCGTGTTGTGCCCGGTCATCAGATTGCAGAGATGGCGCTGGCAAAGCTCTATCTATGTACCGGCGACAAGAAATATTTGGATGAGGCCAAGTTCTTGCTCGATGAACGCGGCAAGACCACCGTCACACACGATTACTCACAGGCCCACAAGCCTGTCATCGAACAGGATGAAGCCGTAGGTCATGCTGTTCGTGCTACCTATATGTATGCAGGTATGGCGGACGTGGCCGCGCTCACGGGCGACAGCGCCTACATCAAGGCTATTGACCGCATCTGGGACAACATCGTCACGAAGAAACTGTATATCACCGGCGGTATCGGAGCCACCAACCAAGGCGAAGCCTTCGGCAAGAACTATGAGCTGCCCAATATGACGGCCTACTGCGAGACCTGTGCCGCCATTGGTAATGTCTATGTCAACCACCGCCTGTTCCTCCTGCACGGAGAATCGAAATATTACGATGTGCTGGAACGTACACTTTACAACGGCCTCATCAGCGGTATGAGCCTCGACGGCGGTGCGTTCTTCTACCCCAATCCCCTCGCCTCCGAAGGTCAGCACCAGCGTCAGCCGTGGTTTGGTTGTGCCTGCTGCCCCTCCAACATCTGTCGCTTCATCCCCTCACTGCCAGGCTATGTCTATGCGGTCAAGGATCAAAATGTCTATGTGAACCTCTTCCTGGCAAATCAAAGCACGCTCAGCGTCGGTGGCAAGAATGTAAAACTCTCTCAGGCAACGAACTATCCCTGGAACGGAGACATCACGCTGACTGTTGACGAAAACCGTGCTGGCACCTTCACCCTGAAGGTGCGTGTACCCAATTGGACACGTGGCGAGGTGGTTCCCTCTGACCTTTACACCTTCTCCAACGTGGAGTCCAGTAACTATACGATTTCTGTCAATGGCGAAAAGGTGAATGGCTCATTAGATCATGGTTATCTTCCCATCTCCCGCAAGTGGAAGAAGGGCGACCGTGTGCAGATTCATTTCGATATGCCCGTCCGCACCGTCGTGGCCAATGATGCCGTAGCAGCGGATCGCGGACGTGTCTGCATCGAACGCGGACCATTAGTCTATTGTGCCGAACATCCCGATAACCCATTCAATCTGAACAGTGTCCTCATCGGTCGTCGTCCCCAGTTCACGCTGGGAACTTCCACTATCGCTGGCACAGCTGTCACTACGATTCAGACCGAGGCTCAGCGCCTCAGCTACAACAACGCTGGTCAGCTTGAGGTCAATAATACGTCCCTCACACTGATTCCTTACTACGCCTGGGCTCATCGTGGACGCGGCCAAATGGCCATCTGGTTGCCGCAGGATGTTAGTGCTATCAGACTGAAGAAAGCTGAGGTTGTGAAACAAAAAGGAAATGGATTCTTTAACGAATAAGACAATACGAAGAATATGATGAGACGATTTTTTCTCTGCTTTGCTATAGCGTGTTTGACCGTCATTAGTGTGACCGCACGTGATTTGGTGATAACCATGAACGATGGAACACGTTATGCCTATCCGTTGTCCAGCCAGTCAACGGTGAATCTGATCATGGGACAGGAGGAGTTTACCCTTAACGGTAAAGCCTATCAGTTGAGCGAGGTGAAAGAACTCCGTATTTTCAAAGAGGCACCAGACGATGCGATTGTCGTCGGTGTGGAAAGCATTGCCGAGAAATCAAACATCACGCCTGCGAAGGTGTATGACCTGAGTGGACGTGAAGTCAGCACTAGCAGGAACAATTCGCGAGGCGCGAACAGCATCAAATTGCGGCCCGGTGTCTATATCATCAATCACCAGAAAGTTACTGTACAATGATAAAGGGCAAAGGCTTCTTGATTCTTTTCTTACTGGCGGCTACATTAGCCCAAGCACAAGAAAGTCTCTGGATCAGACATGATAACCGTTTTGTAGGAAACGATGTCATTGATTTGTCTGATAAAGATTCCGTTGTCTTTACTTCGACCGGCATTCGTGTCTATGCCAATGGCCGGATGGCAACTTCCAAGGCGTATTCCTCGTCGTTGGATCTCTCGAGTGGCGCTGATTCCAGCGCTGCCATCCTGTTCAATGACCCAGGACGCATTCTGTGGAAGCCGACAACATCGGACAAAAGCTATAACAACGACTACACCAAAAGCACTAGCCGCTGGACTTTTGAGCGCTCTCGGGAGAGTGAGCATTTTGTGGTGTTTTGGGACAAGGACTTTGGCGCAAATCCCAACGACAAGAGTGTTCCTTCGGCTCTGCGAGTAGATATTGATGATCTGCTGCAGAAAGCTGAGAGATTCTTTGATACAAATGTCAACCGACTGGGAATGGCCGTCGTAGGAGAAAACCAATCCCAGCTGGACAAGTATAAGATGAGCATCTATCTGCTCTATCAAACAGAATGGTTGGCTACAGGTTCCGGTAACGACGATGTGGCCGGTGCCCTCTGGGTCAACCCCTCGACTTGCAAGCCTGTGGGTCATACGATTGCCCATGAAATCGGACATTCTTTCCAGTTTCAGGTAGCAGCCGATAAACGCAAGAACGGCACTTCTAACTACACGGATTATGGCTGGCGCTATGGCTTTGGCGACAACAGCTCCGGCGGCAATGGCTTCTGGGAACAATGTGCCCAATGGCAAGGTTTTCAGGACTATCCCCATGAGACTTTCGGTTCTAACGTCAGCGTTTGGAAAAAACATTATCACCGCCACTTCCATCATGAGTGGATGCGTTATGCCTGCTATTGGTTCCAATATGTCTGGATAGCCAAACATGGAGAGAAAGCCTATGGTCGCGTCTGGCGTGAGAGCAAGAAGCCTGAAGACGCGTTGGAGACCTATACCCGCCTCTTCTGCAACAACAAGCTGGATCAGTTCTGGGAGGAATATTGGAAAGATTATGCCTGCCAACTCCCCAACTACCAGTTTGATGCTATCTATCAGTATGCCACCAAGGATGCCAGGAGCTATCCTATGACCATGTATCGTACGACAGATGGCTATTGGCAGGTGGCTTATGCGAGTTGCCCAGAGACCAGTGGTGTGAACATTATTCCTTTACAAGTGCCCCAAGAGGGTGCAGAAGTGAAAGCGGAATTTGTTGGACTTAACCCCGGAAGCGCTTTGCATCCTGACGATCCCGGGCACTGCCTGTCTGCTGATGACGGCTCAAAATATAATGTTGTAACCACCTATAATAATATAGGAAAGGCAGACTACCGTGGGTGGCGTTATGGTTTCGTGAGCATTGCCAACGATCAGACCTTCACCTCGGAAATGTTTGCCGATGCTGAAGGCGTGGCCAGCTACACAATTCCCGCCGGTACTGAAAAACTCTTTTTTGTCGTTATCGGAGCGCCTAAGAAATACAACCGTCACGGTTGGGATGACAGCGATGCCAACGATGTACAATGGCCCTATCAGGTACGCTTCCAGGGAACAGAACGATCTGGTTATTTCTTCTTCGACGACGATGCTGAGCCCTGCGACACCACCATTACTTACATGGTGACAGGTGATGCCTCAAACGAGTCCTATCAGCTCGGAACAATCGATTTGCTTAACGAGGGTCTGATGGATGCCGTGATGCAAGCGTTCAAAATTCCTGTGGCAGACTTCGATGCCAAAATGCTTCCCATAGCGGTCAACACGACGGCAACGCCACAAGAGGGTAAGATTAGCTTCGCCATGAAGAATCCGACCTCCAACACCTATTATTATAATTATACGGCCAACTACGGCTTCTGGTGCAATGCGTCAGGTGTTCCGCAAGGATATAGCACCTCGCTTCCCGTCTATCTGGAATATACAACAAACAGCCACACGTTAGCCTATGGTCATCAACCCAAGCAGGGCAAAGGAAAGAGCTACAAGCTGCGTCCCGCTTTCGTCTATAAGAAGAACGGAAAGCTCTATCATGCTGTAATTGAGTTGACCGTCAAGATGCAATAATCCGAACATGAAACTTGTCAAAGAAGGTTTTCTATACTATTTCTTTTCGTCTGTGCTCATCGGCTTCCTGCTGATGTGCTATATGTTGGGAGCTACCGAGGCCCATTTTATGGATGCTATCGGGTGGCTGTTCTTCGTTACGTCCTGCTTTTCCCACGCTGCTTTGCTTCTTGTGGTCGTTTGGCTCGTTCTGTTCTTGCCGTTCGCTCTTCTGCGCTGGAGACGCTTAGCCATCACGCTTTTGGTGGGCTCGTTCAGTCTGTTAGCGATGCTTACCTTCGTCAATCTGCAGGTTTATCGCATCTACCGTTTCCATGTCAACGGCTTTATCCTCAACATGCTGACAGGTCCCAATGCGGGTGATATCTTCGATTTCGATATCAAACTCTATCTCAGCGAAGGGCTGATACTTTTGTTGATTCTGGCTTTGGGAATTGGCCTTTGGTTTGTGTGCAAACGTCTGGCGAGTCGCTGCCGTCGTTCTCATGTCTGGAGCGGTATCGGCTTTCTGCTCGCTACCTTGTTGCTCGCCAACGGTTCCTATATCTACGGTTCTTTCGTAGTGAAGCCCTCCATCTTGAAAAGCGCCAAATTAGTTCCCTATTACTTTCCGCTTTCGGCGACCAACTTTTTAGAGGATTTGGGTTTTGAACGGAAAGTGCTTTCTCTGGATACGATTGAAGGAGGCGGCGAGTTGTGCTATCCCTTACAACCCTTGCGGGTCGATACAGCTCAGGTGAAACGTCCCAATATAGTCATGATCCTGATTGATTCTTGGAGCCGACTGTCCTTGACGGAAGAGACGATGCCTCATACCTGGGAGCTGGCCCATCAGGAGCAATGGTACCAGAATCACGTCAGTTGCGGCAATGGCACTTCCTTCTCGGTCTTCGGCATGTTCACCAGCTTGCAACCCTATTACTGGTCTGCTTTCGAAGCCAACCGCTTAAGCCCAGTTCTTATTGACCAACTGCTCAGCGAGGGCTACGATATCCGCACCTACCCCAGTGCAACTCTCGAGAATCCCCCCTTCAGCCGTATCATCTTCCAGCATGTGCCGAACCTGCGAGTCAACACGAACGGTAATACCTCCTTTGAGCGAGATTTGAAAATCAAAGAAGACTTCATCAGTGAGCTCCCCCAATTAAAGGAACAAGGGAAACCCTTCTTCTCCTTCATCTTCTTTGATCTGCTGCACGCCTATAGTCTTCCCAAGGAATTGCTCAACCGCTTCCAACCTTCGTGGGAATACGGAAAGTTCAACGAGTTGCACAATGAGATGGATCCTACCCCCTTCTGGAACCTGTATCGTAATTCCGCCTATCAGACGGATCTCATGGTGCATGAAGTGATTACAGCACTCAAGGAACAGGGTTTGTACGATCAGAGCCTCGTCTTTATCACAGGTGATCATGCTCAGGAATACAATGAGAATCATAAGAACTATTGGGGCCATAACTCCAACTTCTCACAATACCAGATAGGCGTTCCGCTCCTCGTACACACCCCTGGACAAGATAGTGCGGCAGTTTATCGCCATCGTACCACTCATTATGATTTTGTTCCAACACTCATGCACGACTATCTTGGCGTACAGAATCCCATCAGCGACTATGCTTCCGGTCGTTTGCTCAGTGACACCACTCCTCGTCTGTGGCACTTCGTCGGTAATGAGTTACGCTATGCCTTTATAGTTGAGGGTGATACCATTCTGACAAAGGAGGGAGCAGGGTATATTGAGGTGACCGACGCGCATCTCAATCCTGTTGACAACTATCACATCCAGCCGAAGGCTTTTGATGCCGCTGTCAAGGACCTCAACCGTTTCTTTAAATAAGGACTTACTTATTGATTAAATCATGTGACGTCAGTTGTAAGATGGCCCGTGCCATTTGCAACTGACGCTCTGTTTCAGGCCCCTCCGATGCCACCATTTGCTGGGCATTGAGGTCGTAGGCCATGAAACCTGTCGTGTCAAATACAGACACCCCATTATTATAGGTGTGCCAAGCTAAGTCAGCTTGGTAATGCGAACTTGCCACATCGCGACTGAACGTAAAAGCACTGTGATCTAAGCCCAGCTGTCCTAAGAGCGTCGCTGCCAGATCACTTTGATTACAGATACGCTGAATGCGACATGGAGTTTTTACCGCACCTCCCACCCACAGCATCGGGATATGATTATACAGTCGGGTTCGCTCATCGATGCCCTGATAGCGATAGCCATGATCTGGCAGGATGATGACCAACAGGTCTTCCCATGCGGGCGTCTGTTTCAGGCTGTCAATGAACTGTCCGATACAACGATCCAGATAATGGAATGAGTTGTACACCTCGTCCTCCAAATCCTTTGTCGGCACATCCCAAGGCTCATGACTCGAAAGCGTCAGCAGCGTTTTCATCCAATGTTCGCTTTCCTCCTCCTGAATATCCTCTAACAATGAGGCAAACATCAGGTCATCACGAACACCCCACTGCGCTGACTTCTGTGCCTGACGAGGATAACCAGCCTTCCAGCGCAAATGCTCGTAGCCCGTCCCTAAGACATAGCTACGCATATTCGTGAAGTTGATATCCCCACCATAAAAGAACCCCGTTTCATAGCCAGCTTCCTGCAGCGATGCAGCGATGGAAGGCAACTTACGGCTCTTCTCCGGCACCTTCATGACAGATGTGATGGGAAAGGCGGGATAACCGCTCAGAATACTGACAACTGCCTTGTCCGTGCGCCAGGAATTGGCATAACATTCCGTAAAATAGATACCCTCGTGGGCCAATTGGTTCAGATGGGGCGTTATCTCCGGATGCCCTCCCAGCTCGGTGAACTGACCGCCACAACTCTCCATGAGAATCATGATAATGTTCGGGCGACGTGTACGCAAAAGGGTGTCGGTGTCCTCGCTATGTACAAAGAAAAGACTGTCGGTCAGCGCCTGACACTCTTCTTCTGTATAGTAATCATAGCTCACAAGGTAATCGCCCGACTTGCTCATGGAGGCAAAGAAACTGAACAACGGATTTACCGCAGCATGATTCAGGAACTGGTTGTGCGAATAGTACACCTGTCCAATATTGGTGGTCGATTCTCCCAAGCCTCCTCGTGCACCAACGACGATAACGGCTGTCAATAGAAAGTTGAGGGGGATTTCCACCCAGCGCCCACCTCGAAAGAGCGGACGCTTGACTACGCGCTCATAAAGGACATACAGCAAAGTGGCCAAGAGCATCCAAAGCGCCAGACGAACCAACAGATAACCTGTCGTCACACTGGCCATAGCGTCAGCCGGTGTCTCCAGATACTGCAGGCAAGAAGCATCGAGCTTGAACTTCCAAAAAGCATATAGGCTGCTATCTGCTATAAACGCCAATGCAAAAGCGATAGCGACAAAGCCATTGTACACTTTAAAGATCCAAGACGGTACACGAACTACAGACGAGATGATGGTCAGTACGAACGGAATGACCAGGAAGTAAAGCGCTGTAGATAAGTCCAGACTCAAACCATGATAGGGAACCAGTAGGAAGTCAGCAAACGTCAGCGAATCCTCGTGACAGCATATCATAAACACCCATTTGGCGATGATGAAGACCAGCACCGTCAATAGGTAGAATCTCAAGAGATATCGTAATCGCTGTATCATTTACGTCCGAAGTCCGCCGGAATCTCTCCCCACTGATCTGTGTCCCATTTGATGAGCGGATAGGGGATGCCGTTTTTTCGTAGCCAAGCTTCGGCCCGTGCCACGAGCTGCAAGAGCGGCTGGTTCTCTGGCGTTGGCGCCAGCGTTGTCTTGGCCTTGCGTTTCTGCACCCAGATGATGGCTGTCCGGCTGTCGCTATAGACAGGCATCGACAGCCCTTTCTGCTTCATCAGCGCCATTGCATGCACGATGGCCAGGAACTCACCGATGTTGTTCGTGCCGTGCACCGGGCCATAATGAAAAATCTCCTGTCCCGTCTTTAAATAGATGCCACGATATTCCATGGGGCCTGGATTTCCGCTACAGGCAGCATCCACGGCAATCGCGTCCGCTGCCACTTCTATGGGTAGTGGCAGCACCGTATCATGACGGTAGTCAGGAGGATTCTGAGGGAGAGAGTTGGCCAATTTGAAATTAGTAATTTGTCAAATAGTAAAATGATATTACATTCTTTCCGGCACCTCAATACCTAACAGACCCATGCCCGTCTTGATGACTTTGGCGACAGCCTCGCAGAGGGCCAGACGCACAAGACGTTTCTGCTCGTCGGTCTCCTTCAGAATCTGGAAATCGTGGTAGAAACCGTTGAACTCCTTGGCTAGGTCGTAGCAATAGTTGGCAATGACACTGACATTATAGTCCGTACCGGCCTGTGCTACAGCTGTTCCGAAGGCAGCGAGCTGCTGGATGAGGGCTATTTCCTTCTCTGACAACTCAGCTTGATTGGCGGTCAATGACACAGCCTCTGCTTTTCTGAGGATGCTGCGGATGCGGGCATAAGTATATTGAATGAACGGACCTGTATTGCCGTTGAAATCGATACTTTCTTCTGGGTTGAAGAGCATGTTCTTGCGAGCATCCACCTTCAGTATGAAGTATTTCAGGGCACCCATACCTACGATACGGGCAATCTCCTGTGCCTCCTCCTCAGTGATATCATCGAGCTTATTCACCTTGTCCTGACTCATCTCACGAGCATCGCTGATCATCTTGGCGATGAGGTCGTCGGCATCGACCACCGTTCCCTCGCGTGACTTCATCTTACCATTGGGCAGTTCCACCATACCGTAGGAGAAATGTACGAGGTCCTTGCCCCATTTGAAGCCGAGCTTATCCAGCAGTATGGAAAGCACCTGGAAGTGGTAGTTCTGTTCGTTGCCCACCACATAGATCATCTTATCGATGGGGAAATCCTGGAAGCGCAGCTTGGCGGTTCCGATGTCCTGCGTCATGTAAACACTGGTACCATCGGCGCGCAGCAGTAACTTCTCGTCGAGTCCTTCGGCGTTGAGGTTCGCCCAAACGGAGCCGTCCTCACGACGATAGAAGAAGCCTTTTTCTAAGCCTTCCATCACCTTCTCTTTGCCTTCGAGATAGGTCTGGCTCTCGTAGTAGATTTTGTCGAAGCCAACGCCTAATGCCTTGTAGGTCTCGTCGAAACCTGCATACACCCAGTCGTTCATCTTCTTCCACAGGCCACGCACCTCGGGGTCGTTCTGCTCCCATTTCACGAGCATTTCACGAGCCTCCTGCATCAGCGGGCTTTCCTTCTCTGCACGTTCCTTGGCGGCTTCCTCATCCATACCTTCAGCCACGAACTTCTCTGTCAGCTCCTTCAACTCCGCACGGTAATGCTTGTCGAAAGCCACGTAGTAGTCGCCAATCAAGTGATCACCCTTCTTGCCTGTGCTTTCGGGTGTTTCACCATTGCCCCACTTCTGCCAAGCCAGCATCGACTTGCAGATGTGGATACCGCGATCGTTCACGATATTCGTCTTCACCACCTTATTACCATTGGCCTGCATCACCTGTGCCAGCGCCCAACCGAGGAGGTTGTTGCGGACATGTCCCAAGTGAAGCGGTTTGTTGGTGTTGGGCGAAGAGTATTCAATCATCACGAGGGGCGATGCCTCTGTGACGGGTTTCAGTCCGTAGTTCTTATCCTTTTGGATGTCTGCCAACAGGCTGCCCCAGCAGGCATCGGCAATCACCAGATTCAGGAAACCCTTGATGACATTGAAGCGAGCCACCACCTGCGGCAGGTTCGTGACCAGATAGTCACCAATCTCCTGAGCTGTTGCCTCAGGTGCCTTTCGGCTCATCTTCAGGAAGGGGAAGACAACCAGTGTCAGATGGCCCTCGAATTCCTTCTTGGTGGCGCTGAGCTGCACCATCTTCTCAGGAACCTCCTGACCATATAAAGATTGTATAGCTGCCTGTACCGCAGCTACAAGCGTAGATTCTATTTGCATGTTATTCTGAAAAATTATAGGCTATTGAGAAGGTCGAGCTTACCCTCATTCACGAGCTTGATGATGAGCTCACCGAACAACGTGTTCTGCCAAGCAAACCACTCACGGGTGAAGTTGGTGGCATCGTCCTTGTTGAAACTTTCGTGCATGAAACCGGTGCCGGCATCGGTATCCATCAGCATCTTGATGCAGGCCTTGATCTCAGCGTCATCGGTGCTGGTGAAAGCCTTCATCATGATGGACATCGGCCAAGGCATGTCGTGACCCACGTGAGGACCGCCGATGCCTTCACCTGCCTTACCCTTGAAGAAATAGGGGTTGTCCTCGCTCCACACAAAGCGACGGGTGTTCTGATAAACGGGGTCGTTGACGGGCACATCACCCAGGTAAGCCATTGCGAGCAGTGAGGGCACGTTGGCATCGTCCATCAGTAACTGGTTGCCGAAGCCATCAACCTCAAAGGCATAGATCCAGCCGTATTTAGGATGATAGTTGAGCGCATATTTGTTCAGTGCCTCGCGCACCTCATCAGCCAAGTCGGTGCACTGCTTGGCGAGGTCGGTGCGACCGTTCACCTTCGTCAGGATCTCAGCAGCATTGCGCAGCTGGGTAACAGCCATGAAGTTCGAGGGGATGAGGAACAGGAACGTGGTAGCATCGTCTGAGGGTCGGAAAGCGGAAGCGATGAGGCCTACAGGCTTCACGGGAGCACCCCAGCCGTTGTTGTTCATTGTGTCAAGCTGACGATTCGTCCTGCGCTCGAAGTGGTACTTACCCTTGTTGCCATTCTTGTGCTGCTGGTCGCGGAAGGTAGCGAGGATGTTCTGCACAGCCTGTACCCAGATGTCGCCAAAGATGGAGTCATCACCTGTGACGGTCCAGTATTCATAAGCCAGACGAATCACATAACACAGGGAGTCGATTTCCCACTTGCGCTCGTGCAGTTCCGGCTTCATGTCGGTCATATCGGACATCCAACCGCCCTTGGGATTGGGTTCCTTGTTGAAGGCGTTGGCATAGGGGTCGATGTTGATGCACTTGAGCTGACGCAGCACCACGCCGGCCAGCATACGCTGCAGCTTCTTGTCTTTGGGGGCCAGCTTCACATAGGGGAACACCTGTGCGCCTGAGTCGCGCAGCCACATAGCGTGGATGTCGCCCGTATATACAAAGGTGTCGGGGTTGCCCTGACCATCATCCTCTGTGTAATGCACAGTAGTGTCAATCGTATTGGGGAAGCAATTCACGAACATCCAAGCCAAGCGGACATTGGTGAGCTGTTTCACAATCTCCTTGATCTGCTTTTCTACAGCATCAGAACGGAACAGGCGTTCTGACTCAGCAGGACGGTTATTGACTTTCAGGACATCTGCCTTGACGGTGGGGATCACAGGACCTTGGAGCTGATTGGCCCAAGTGGTAGCTGACAGGGTCAGTGAAGCGAATAAACAAAGAAAAAATCTCTTCATGGTGAGTGCGTTTTATGAATTATTGCGCAAAGGTAGGAAAAAAAGATGAGACCTACTCAACTTTCAACTTTAAACTTTCATCTTTAAACATTTTCTTTGTATCTTTGTCGCAATCTTATACTTTAATGTCCTATTTTGATGGAAACTAATCTCGCTTTTGTCGCCAATGAACATCGTTATGACGATGCGGATACCATCTATGCCCGTTGTGGACTCAGTGGTGTCTTGCTGCCTCGCCTGAGCCTCGGCTTCTGGCATAATTTCGGCGGCAACGATCCCTTCGAGCGCAGTCGCGCCATCACCCGCTATGCCTTCGATCATGGCATCACGCACTTCGACTTGGCCAACAACTACGGTCCTCCCTACGGCTCTGCTGAGGAGACGCTTGGACGGCTGATGGACGAGGACTTCCACCCCTATCGCGATGAGCTGTTCATTGCCACCAAGGCAGGTTATGACATGTGGCCTGGGCCTTATGGCAACTGGGGTTCCCGCAAGTACCTCATGGCGAGTCTCGACCAAAGCCTGAAACGGATGCATCTGGATTACGTGGACCTCTTCTATAGTCATCGCTACGATCCCAACACGCCTCTGGAGGAGACTTTGCAGGCACTCGTGGATATCGTTCGTGCCGGTAAAGCATTATATATAGGTATCTCTCGCTGGCCGCTGCAGGCGCTCAAGCGAGCCGACGAATACCTTCGTGAGCGCGATGTGCCGCTGCTCATCTATCAGGGACGCCTCAACCTGCTTGATCGTGAACCGATGGACGAGGGCATTCTCGACTATTGCGACCGCCATGGCATCGGCTTCATCTCCTTCTCGCCCCTTGCCCAAGGACTCCTCACCGACCGCTACCTCAATGGCATCCCTGCCGACTCCCGCATGGCCCAAGGCCGTTTCCTGAAAGAGGACCGCCTCACGCCCGAGCTGATGCAATACCTCCTTCAATTGAAAACAGAAGCTGAAGTCTGCGGGCACTCAATGGCCGAACATGCCCTCCGCTGGATCCTCGACCAACCCGGCATCACCTCCGTCCTTGTCGGCGCCAGCTCCACCGAACAACTGGCCAAGAACCTGCAATGCCTTACGATATAGGCTTTTTGCTTCATCTTTGCTGTAGCTCGCGTGCAAACATAATGGCGTGATAGGTATCCACAAGGATGAAGGGCAGTCATTTGAGTCTTTAGGATTGAGTGAAGAGATAATACCTTTTAGGGGAAACTGCAGTACTCTCTAGGGCGTACTCGAGTACTTCATAGGGAGTACTGCAGTACGTCTTAGGGAGTACTGGTTCTATAACTAATAGGTAAAATTTACAAGCAATAAGCACTATCGCTCTATGACCCGACCGAAGGGAGTGAGGGCGATACCGGCAAGCTTAAAATGTTGTTTACCGAAGGGGATTCCAATAATGGTAATACAGAAAAGAAGGGCGAAAACTAAATGATAGATGCAAGCATTCAACCCACCAGCCAAGAGCCATAAGACATTCATGCAGGTATTCAGACAGCCGCTGGTCGGTGTCTTCCGGACTTTAGCACCAAACGGCCACAGCGCCAACAATCCAAGCTTCATCGTCTGCAAGCCAAATGGAATGCCGATGATTGTGATCATCAATACCAAGCTTGAAACGAAATACTGTAAGGCTATTTCGAAGCCACCGAACACAACCCAAATGATATTACCTAATATTTTCATAACGGAAGACGATTATTGATCATCCTAATAATTCTCATTTCTTCAGCAGCCTAATGAGGCCATTCCATTGATTTGCACGAGGAGGGCGTTGTGATAGGGAGCGCAGTCCTCGAACTCGGCTGGCACAACAGTTTGGAAATCGTAGATGCCTTCTAGGGTATAAGCCTCAGTTCTTTATTTTACGTATGGTTCCGTCGCTCATGCGAACGATTGTTATTCCTTTCTTTTTGCCAGATGCGGCTTGTCCTGAAAGGTCATAGCGCGTAACAATCTTATTTCCATTGTCATCTCCAATATTGCCGACAGCATTGGTGCCACTGGTGGTAAACGACATTGTTTCACCATAGGTGGTGGCTCGTGCAGTAACCACATAAGCCCGAACATTATACGTCGTACCAGGCATCAATCCCGTAAGCGTAACGACCATAGGAGTTCCTTCACCTGCAACGCGTTGATGCATGTTGTCACCATTATCGCTTTCTGCAACAAAGTTTGCTGAAATGCGAAGACGCAAAGCAGACACGTTGGTAGTCGGCCAGTACTCGAAGCCTTGCTGTATAATATCGTCACTACCCTCTACAACATAGGCCAGCAGAGTGCAGCTGTCATCACCTATATCACCAATCTCAGCCGTATGTACGGATGGCTCAAAATAGGCATAAGCATCTGCTGTGCCAAAAGCCAGCCAGTCTCCATAGTACATCTCGCCACTTTGTGATTTATAGTATGGACGGTATTTGTAATAAGTATTCGGGCTGAGATTGCTCAGTGTCCCCTCCAAGACGCCATTCCATGCTGTGGTCGGTGATATATAGGAAGGCACTAAGTCAGGGGCATCATAACGGCGCCACTCATATCCGGTATTGGTCTCGTCGGGAGTGATGTTTGTTTGCGCCTGAAGGACAGCCTTGGTGTTACTGGTAGCTTTGGCCGGTAGAGTCTTCATTTGCAACTCTGGAAGTACTACGTATATGCTTTTGCTGATTAAGGTGTCGCGACCGCTGGGCATGAGTAACGTTACTTGGTATTCCATCAAGACGGTCTCACCTGGTGTCAGTCCAGTCACCACATTTGGCGTGTCCTTTTTGCTACCTACGAGTTGAGCGGAAATCACCGACAGTTCCATGGGGTCAAAGTCATAAACAGCCTTCACACTGGTCGGCCCATAAGACAGCTCCTGCAAGGTGATATCGAAAGAGGCAGTCTGTTCCGTGTAGAGGCGATAATAGAACTTCTGACCGTCCATAACAAAGAACTGACGGAACCCTACAGATTGTCCTGGAGCAAGGGAACTGGCTGTTATTGAGAATTTCCAATCTTGCTCTTTCAGCTGCTGGTAGGTGTAGGAAGATGATATAGTATCTTTTCCGCCGATAACATAGTATTCGGCACCCAATTGGCTGATACGTGTCATGTATCCTTCATAGCGGAAACCGTTCTTAAGTATGCAATTTGCAGTAATGGAGGTATAGCTCTTCTCAAAGTATTTTTTTCCATCAGATTGGTCATAATCGAGAGGGAAACTATTGGGGCGGAAAGAAACTTCCTCAATCTTGCTCTCACCATTGATAGTATAGTAAATAGTGCCTTTCGTGGAAGAACTACTATAGAATCCTATGAGCGAGAAAGACTTGGATTTGCTGTCATAAGGATATGATTTGCCGTCAACGACACATTCCTGAAACTCCACCTCGCCGGCTTGACAGGGTTTGGGGGCGGCGTAGATGAGTACCATGCCGGCATAGTCGTTGGGGCGAGCCTGCACCACGATGCCTTCCTCTTCATAGGGATAGATATTGTAATAACTATACAAACTCGAAAGCGTGCCTTTGGCCAAATCTACATAATCTTGAGGAAGAAAATAGAAGTAGGAACTGGTGTAGAGTAGTGTCTGAACGGCATTTTGATCGTTCATCCGGTTCAACTTATGGTCGAGAACAATTGTATGCAGTCGTTGCTGACGACCGATTTGCTGGAAGGCACCTATGCAAACGCTGTCAACTGTCTGGGGGATGATGAATGTATCGCCCTCATAGAGGTAGGGAAGTGCCAGCAACGTACGCTTGTCTTTGCTATAGAGCACACCATCCACCGAGCAGAAATGTTGGTTGGCAGCATCCACATTGTAGCTGAGAGCATAACCGAAGGAAATGGAATTGGCGGATGAAGATATGAATTCCTCCAGCGACGCCGGTAGGTTGATCACAGGAAGTTTATAATAATCATAGTTGTTGATAGCATAGATTGCATTATAGTTGAACAGAGCGCTTTCAGATATTTTCTTCACCCCCTGAGGAACGATAATATCGGGTTCCAAGCTGTTGGAGGAATTGTAAAGAATGGTGTGGTCACGATTGTATAGCAGACCATCGGAGAAATCATAATCCTGATTTCCCAAGAATGTCAAGGAAAAACCTGTGTTATTGGGAGAGACACAGCATGAGAATGCAAAGGAATTGAAATCTGTCACAGAAGCAGGGATGACAACGTTTGTCAAGCTGGAACAATCGTAGAAAGCCATTGAGCCGATTGATTGCAGTCCATTGGGCAGATTGATAGCAGCAAGGCTGGAACATTCTGAGAAAGCCATTGATTCGATTTTCTTCAACGTGGCGGGCAACACAATCTGCTCAAGGGACGTGCAATTCACGAACGTATTGTTACGCAGTGTTTCAATGGGTGCCTCAATAACCACCCGTTTCAGATTGGAACAATTTGCAAAGGCAGATTGGCCAATCTCCGTCACTGTAGAAGGAATGGTAATTTCTTCTATCTTGCTACTGTTGAAAGCATTGTCACAGATTGTTTTGACTGTAGAGGGGATTGTAATGCGCTTGGCAGTGCTGGACGTGAAGAAATTAGAGGGAATCTCCGTGGCACCATCTTCTAACTTAGGCTCATTGTTAGGATTCGGCTGAATCGGATCTTCAATAGCCTTACGGTAGCTTGCCGTCATGTCACGACCATTGAGATATATGCTGCAACCCTCTGGTATGGTTAATTGGATGCTCTTCGTCACCAGCGCCTGATATGTTTCCTCACTTTCAATATCGATGCGCTTCAGTGGATTTTTCGTTGAGAGAAAGGCGTTGCTGTCAATGCTCTTGATGCTGGCAGGCAATTTTATATGAGTAATTTTAGTGTTGGCAAAAGCCCTATTGCCGATGCTCTCGACTGCAGCTCCCAGCTGTACAAAGGAAAGTGTGGAGGACGAGGAGAATGAGCTCGAACCGATTGATGTAACGTTGTCTCCAATATAGAGAGCCTGCAGTTTAGTCATCCCAAAGACTTGGCTGTTGGCATTTGCTAACATGCCCTGACTATTAATATGTGCTATAGATATTTCTGAACAACCTTGGAAAGCTCCGTAAGCCACCGTCGTCACGGTCGAGGGGATTGTAATGTTCTTTAGCGACATACAGCCTGAGAAAGCATATTCATCCAGTGTGCTCACCGTTGATGGTAATGTAAATCCCGTAATCTTGCTATAAGCCAATCCGTATTTTGCCACACCCACAATGGTAACGGTAGCATAATTCTCGAGTCTCACCTCTGCGGGAATGTCGAGTTGCCCGGAAATCACACAATTTTTATTATATGAAGCCGATGAAATAAAGCGACTATCGGTCGGAGCAATCCAAGCCTTCTTGTTATCGGTGGGATCAAGAGCCACCCAAACCTGTTGGCCATCGGAGGTCTTGAAATAATGGGTGCCAACCATACTGTCAGCCTTGGCTACAAGCGCCATCATCCAGACGAAAGTCAGCAACAAGCTACGGCAAACAGACATGTTCTGTAGTTTAGTTCTCAATGTTTTCATATTTGTTGTTTTTTTTAGTTCTTTATCCTAGGTGAATGATTTTCACGGCAAAGGTATGAAAAATTCATTTCGTTTTTCGTTTTTCTTGACATTTTTTTCATCAAAGCTTCGACTTCCTTATCAAAAGATGTCATTTAAAATATCTATTGCCTGGCAATTGTAGATACCATATAATAATTTTCAAGAGTTTCAGCGATAAATATTCTTTTTTATTTGGGTAGATAGGGATTTGTGAATACCTTTGCAGGGTAAATAGCGGATAATAAGTTAACAACGAAATATGGCAATTGTAAAAGTAGTAAAGGGCCTGAAGCCTAAGTTCGGCAAGCATTGCTATCTGGCTGACGGCGCCGTGATCATCGGCGAGGTGACGTTAGGTGACGATGTCACTATTTGGCCATGTGCTGTGTTACGCGGTGACGTACATTATATCAAGGTGGGGAACCGGAGCAATATTCAGGATAATTCCTGTGTGCATACATTGAATGGCACAGCACCCGTGGAGATTGGAGAGGATGTGACGGTGGGGCATAGCGTGACACTGCACGGTTGCACCATCCTCGATGGCGCCCTGATAGGTATGGGGGCTACTGTCTTGGATCATGCTGTGGTAGGAAAAGGTGCCATTGTGGCTGCTGGAGCTTTGGTGCTCTCTAATACCATCATCCCTGATGGTGAGCTGTGGGGAGGTGTACCTGCCAAGTTCATCAAACGTGTGGATCCAGCGCAGGCACAAGCCCTGAACAAGACTTTCGCTTCGCACTACATCGAGTATTCTGATTGGTATCGCGAGGCGGATAAAGACCCGAAGAGCACGCAGAACGTGCTCAACGGAGAGGATTACGAATAAGGTTGATTGAAAGGTTAACGCAATGTCTCAGCGCCTCGCTGACGTACAGCCTCGAACAGGAGGATGGCGGCAGAGACGCTGACATTGAGCGAATCCAGACGGCCGAGCATGGGGATGCGGATATGCGCATCGGCGGCGTCACGCCACAAATCGGTGAGGCCCGTGGCTTCAGTGCCCATCACGATAGCAGTAGGACCTGTCATATCGGTATCGTAATAGAGCTTGGAGTCTTGTAGTTGAGCCGTCAGAATCTTCACGCCATTGGCTTTTAGGAATGTGATGCACTCTTCTGATGTGCAGGCAACCATAGGTACAGTGAAACAGGCACCAATGGACGCGCGGATGAGGTTGGGGTTGTAGAGATCGGTGAGTGGGTCGCAGACGATGACGGCCGTGGCGCCGGCAGCATCGGCAGAACGCAATACCGCACCTAAGTTCCCCGGCTTTTCCACGCTCTCGAGAATGATATACAAAGGAGAGGGGGAGGCGGGGAGTGTTGCCAGCGAATGGTTTTTGGCACGCACGACGGCGATAATGCCCTCTGTGCTTCCCCGATAGGCAATCCGCTCATAGACGTTGGGTGAGACGGTGTAGATGTCTGATGGAAGATGTTTGATGGAAGAAGTGAGCGCTTCTTCCAGTGCAAAGACACTACTGATCTCATAGCCAACGGCGATGCAGTGCTCCAGCTCGCGACGCCCTTCCACGACAAAGAGCCCACTCTTGCGGCGTTCCGACGATTTCTGCTGGAGTGCCAACAGCTGTTTGATCTTAGGATTCTGTGTACTGGTGATACTCAGAGGCATGACGATAGCATTGTTGATTTCGGTACAAAGGTAATGAAAAATGTTTTTGTCCTTGTCCCAATTAGTTACTTTTTTGTTTCATTCATGATTTTGAAGGCAATTCATCGTATGTCTTCTATAATATAATGTGTATTTTTGCTGCAGAAAATCAATCAAAACGATAAGAATCTATGTTCAAACGGAGTTTACTCTTTCTTGTTTTTGTAGCTACTACCATTGTCTCATGGGCACAGAATCCTGTTATCTGTGATCGTTATACACCAGATCCAGCACCCTATGTACATGGTGACACGCTCTACCTTTTTGTCGATCATGACGAGGATGAAACCCTTAATGGTTACTTCACTATGAAGGACTGGCTGTTGTATAGTACCGTTGATATGGTGAACTGGACCTATCGCGGCACACCGTTAACTTCGGCGACCTTTTCGGCATGGGCTAAACAGGATAATGACTGTTGGGCCAGTCAATGTATTGAACGTGATGGGAAGTGGTACTGGTATGTAACAGCTACCATTAAGGGACAAGCCTATCCTGGTATCGGTGTGGCAGTGGCCGATAACCCTGCAGGTCCTTATAAAGACCCCATTGGCAAACCGCTGGTGCAAGGCTGGTTCAAGATTGACCCCACCGTGATGATTGACGATGACGGACAAGCTTATCTCTTCTATGGAAATAATAATCTGTGGTACGCTAAGTTAACCAAGAAGATGACAGCCATCACAGGGGGCGAGAAAGAAGTGAAGACAAAGGATGAAACGGCTTTTGGCCCATACAAGGGTTATGATGACAATGGCAATCCAAAGACCAACTTTGAGGAAGCTTCGTGGATTTATAAGCGCAACGGCAAGTATTATCTTGAATATGCTGCCGGAGGTGTGCCAGAGCATTGGGCCTACTCCACAGCAGACAAGATTACGGGACCTTGGACATACCAGGGAAAAATCATGGGACAGGCTGACAATAGCTTCACAATCCATGGCGGTAGCGTAGAGTACAAAGGACATCATTATATGTTCTACCACAATGGGAAACTGCCCGATGGAGGAGGCTACAAACGTGCAACATGTGTGGAGGAGTTCACGCCCAACGAAGATGGTACGATTCCTTTTATTCCGTTTACAGCGACAGGTGTTTCCCAACTTCAGACTGTTAATCCTTATGTTCGTCAGGAAGCTGAGACCATCAATCAGTCGCAGGGAGTGAAATGTGAAGGCGATTACAACGGTTGTTATGTCACGGATATCAACGGTGGAGATTATATCGTGGTTCGTGGCGTAGATTTCGGAACAGAGGGAGCGAAATCCTTTAGGGCTACGGTACGTGCAACCCTTAAAGGCACGCTCTCCATCCGTACTGGCAGTAAGAGTGGAGCTATTAAAGGAAAGATAGCAATAGAACCGACAGACGGCGAATGGGTCGAAGTAGTTTGTGAGCTTTCAAGAACCCTGACTGGCACTCAGGATGTTTTCTTCACTTTCACGGGCAGCAGACAGCCGATGTTTGATTTCGATTGTTGGCAATTCAGTCAAGAGAAACTAACGGCCGATAAATCTATTGATATCACTGTCGGCAACGAGACACGCAGCTATTGGTTGTATGTGCCTTCGAGCTTGAACGGTACTTGTCCGCTCGTCATTTCGCTTCATGGTGCCAGCGGCCACAGCACTGACCGCAGCCCGTTCCGCACCGATATAGCCGACAAGGCGGGTTGCATCGTGGCTTATCCTCAGGGTAAACTACAGCATTTTCCCGTCTTTGGCAGCGATGTGACGGGTTGGGACGCTTCGGGTGAAGACAACAAAGACGTGGATTTCATTAAGGCTATTATTGAGGATATCGCTGCTAAGTATCCTGTCCATCGTCAACGAATCTATTGCTGTGGCTTCTCTAACGGTGGTATGATGACCTATGCGCTTACCAATACCTGTAGCGACATCTTTGCTGCTTATGCCTCCATTAGTGGTTTCCCGCTTAATGAGTTCCATCTTCGTCACACAGGCTTTCGTCCTGTTCCCTTCTTGCATATCCACGGCAAGCAGGACGGCTTTGTGAGATATGATCTCATGCCGGTGATTGTGGATGAGATGGTGGCACGCCTCGGCGCTAACCCGATACCGCAAAAGACATCGGTCAGTGGTAAGTATGACAAGAGCATCTACGAGGCTGGTGAAGGTAGCTTCCCCTATGTCTATTACGAGATAGACAACATGGGACACAACGATTTTACGTCAGACACGGAAGTAGGCAGCTCTGCACAGACGATGTGGGATTTCTTCGAGAAATATACATTGAAAACGCCTTGTGATACGACACTGAAATGGTTGCCACGCATAGAGACTGAAGGCTATGCCCCGAAGAGTCACGGTTGGGCAGTCAACTCAGGTTTGACATTACTGCGCTTTGGCGGCGATCAGAACACGGATGGAAAGCAGAATGTCTATCGTTCCTTGCAGCTTACGACGGGAACGTACAAATTGGTCTTTCGTTCAGAAGGTGATGCCGACAAGACCATCAATGTAAGGTTGCAGAAGCTGACGGGTAAAAAGAATGAGGTGCTGAGGACTTCTGTGAAAGCAGGGACAGATGCAGATCTTCGTTTCAAGATAGAAGATGGATGGGGCGAGTATAAACTGACATTGACACGTTCGACAAGTAGCGATCAGATAACGATTTCCAATATAGGCATTTATTCTCTCACCCCGGAGGAAATCACAGGTGTCAAGACTTCCTATGAGCCTCAAATCAAAAAGGAGGGGATGATTTATAATCTATCCGGTCAGCTGTTGGGGCAGAACACGAGGCCGCCCCGAAGCGGAATCTTTGTAGTCGATAATAAAAAGGTGCTGATGCCGTAGCGGCATAGCACCTTTTCATTATTCACTTTTCATTATTTCATTCCTTGACCTCCCAGATGTCGTTGGTCTCGAGGAGCTCTGCGAAGTTGTGATACTTCTTGGCGGCCTTGACCTCGTCAATCTGTGCAGCGACAGCGTCGTTGTAGGTGGGGGCTTCAACATCGCGGATCACACCGAGAGCGATGGGGAAACCGTCGCCGTCGCCCATCAAGGCGAGCTTCAGCTGCAGGGTGTTGTCCTCGCTGTGAGCGTCGTGAACGAGGATATCGTCGATGGTGTAGCCATCCTTGCCAATCTCCACAACCTTCAGACCGAAGCCTTCCTGCACGAGGCCGAACTCATTGTTCTCGCCGAACACGAGCTTCTCGCCGTGACGCACATAGATGGCGTTCTTCTTGCGGCCTTCTTTGTCATAGACGCTGTCGTGGGTACCATTGTTGAAGATGACGCAGTTCTGTAGAATCTCGCAGACGCTGGCGCCCTTGTGGTCGTGAGCAGCCTTCAGCACCTCAATGGTGCCAGGAGCGTCGGTGGCAACGGCGCGGGCAAAGAAATGACCGCGTGCACCGAAGCACAACTCTGCGGGACGGAACGGATCCTCAACAGTGCCGTAAGGGCTGGACTTGCTGACGAAACCGCGAGGGCTGGTGGGGGAGTACTGACCCTTTGTCAAACCATAGATACGGTTGTTCAGAAGAATCATATTCAGGTCGATGTTACGACGGTTGGCGTGGATGAAGTGGTTACCACCGATGGCGAGACCATCACCGTCACCACTCACCTGCCAGACGTCGAGGTCAGGGTTGGTCACCTTGGCACCAGTGGCGATGGCAGCTGCACGACCGTGGATCGTGTTCATACCGTAGGTGGCCATGTAGTGGGGCAGACGGCTGGAGCAGCCGATACCGCTGATGACTGCGACATTATGGGGTGCCACACCGATTTCTGCCAATGCCTTGTGCAGGCTGGCGAGGAAGAAGTGGTCGCCGCAACCGGGACACCAACGCGGCTGACCTTTCTTATAATCTTGTGCTGTATATGAACTCATAATTTTACTTCTTTAAGATTTCCTTGAACGCGTTGACTAATTCTTCAACCACGAATGGCTGACCCTTGACCTGGTTGAACTGCTCGGGCACGAAGCCATCGACCTTCATGCGGAGGTAGGCGGCGAGCTGACCCATGTTCTGCTCGGCTACCACCACCTTTTTGTACTTCTTCAGTACATCAGCCGTGTTAGCGGGCAATGGGTTGAGGTAACGGAACTGAGCGAGAGCAACCTTCTGTCCTGCGGCGCGAAGCTCGCCCATGGCAGCGTGCAGGTGACCATAGGTGCTACCGAAGCCCACGATGAGCAGGTCGGCATTGTCCTTGTCGCCCTCGACCTCAAGGTCGGGCACTTGAATCTTAGCCACCTTCTCGGCACGCAGACGTGTCATCAGGTCGTGGTTCTCAGGATTGGTGCTGATGGCACCGGTCTTGTTGTCCTTCTCCAAACCGCCAAGGATGTGGGTGAAACCTTCGCGACCCGGAACAGCCCAGTAGCGGGTGCCGTTTTCGGCGCGCATATAAGGTGTCCACGTGCCCTTCAGTTCCTCAGGAACATAAGGCGGATTGATAGCGGGATATTCTTCCAACTTCGGAAGCTTGAATGCACCCGAACCGTTGGCGATGAAGGCATCCGTCAGGAGCACGACAGGAGTCATGTGCTCAAGTGCCATCTTAGAAGCATCATAAGCTGCATCGAAGCAGTCGGTGGGCGAGAGGGCAGCCATCACGGGCATAGGGCTCTCACCATTACGGCCGAAGAGGACCTGCAGCAGGTCTGTCTGCTCAGATTTTGTGGGCAGACCTGTGGCGGGACCACCGCGCTGAACGTCGAGCACCACAAGCGGCAACTCCATAATCACAGCCAGGTTCATAGCCTCGCTCTTCAGACAGATGCCAGGTCCAGAGGTGGAAGTGACAGCCAGCGCACCTGCGAAGCTGGCGCCCACGGCAGAGGAACAGCCGGCAATCTCATCCTCGCACTGCACAGTCTTTACGCCCAAGCTCTTGTGCTTGGAGAGTTCGTGTAGCACGTCGGTGGCAGGCGTGATAGGATAGCTGCCCAAGTAAAGTTGCAGGCCAGCCTTCTCGGCAGCAGCGATGAAGCCGTAGGCCGTAGCCTTGTTACCGGTGATGTCCATGTAGCGGCCAGGCACCTTTGTCTTCGACTCGATGCGATAGACATTCATCGCAGAGGAGTGGGTGTTGTGACCGTAGTCGTAACCCGCTTGAATGACCTTGATGTTAGCCTCAGCGATAGCGGGTTTTTTGGCGAATTTCTCGCGCAGGAAGTTGAAGGCCACGTCGAGGTCGCGGCTGAAGAGCCAGCAAACCAAACCCAGGGCGAACATGTTACGGCACTTGAGGACGCTCTTCACATCCATGCCGCTGTCAGCCAGCGCATCCTTCACCATGGTGGTCAGGGGGCAGGCGATGACGCGATCGGGATCTACGCCCATCTCGGCGATGTAGTCGGCGGTCTTGAACTCAGCCTTCTCCAAGTCCTTCTGCGTAAAGGAATCGGTGTCGATGATGATGGTGGCGTTGGGCTTCGCGTAGCGCAGCTGGGTCTTGAAAGCCGCAGCGTTCATGGCTACGAGCACGTCGCACTGGTCACCCGGCGTATAGACCTTACCGGCACCGATGTGCACCTGGAAACCGCTCACACCCGTCAATGAGCCCTGCGGGGCGCGGATATCAGCGGGGTAGTCGGGGAACGTAGAGATACTGTTACCCACGGTAGCAGAGACCGTGGAAAAGATGTTGCCGGCGAGTTGCATACCATCGCCGCTGTCGCCGGAGAAGCGGACTACCACCTGCTCCAGCTCTTGAATGTTCAAACTATCTGCCATACTTTTTACCTTGTACGGATTATCATTTTTGCTTTGCGGGCGCAAAGGTACGTAAAAAATATGTTTTTTAGGACAGCTAATAGTAATTAATTTCATCCTGCGATGAAATCTTGTCCTATGATAATTCAGAACATTTCTTTATTTTATCGCTACTTTTAGTTTTTTACCGTTAGATAAACGAACAATGTTCAAACCACGCTGCAGAGTTGTCCGCCTCGTTCCATTATCCTGTTCATGCAAAGAAAAACGACGGAAATTATTCTACTAGCTTGAAGTCCAGCTGTTTCTTGTCAAGGTTAGCACGGGCCACTTCTACACGAACGGGATCGCCGAGGGTGTAGCGACGGTGATGGCGACGGCCCACGAGGGCATAGTTGCGCTCGTCGAAGTCATAGTAGTCATCGTCGAGGTCGCGGAGAGGAACCATGCCTTCACACTTGGAATCAGTGAGCTCTACATATAGACCGAACTCGGTGATGCCTGAGATGATGCCGTCGAACTCCTGTCCGAGCTTATCGGCCATGAACTCCACCTGTTTGTACTTGATGCTGGCGCGTTCGGCGAGGGCTGCTGTCTGTTCCATTTCGCTGCTCTGTTCGCATAACGCCTCATATTTCTCCTGATTGGCAGAACGGCCACCCTCAGCATATCGGGTGAGGAGACGGTGTACCATCAGGTCGGGGTAACGGCGGATGGGCGAAGTGAAATGGGTATAATAATCGAAGGCGAGGCCATAGTGACCGATGTTGACGGTGGAGTACTTCGCCTTCATCATGGCGCGCAGGGCGACCATCTCTACGAGATTCTCCTCGCGTTGGCCGTGTACTTCGTGAAGCAGGCGGTTGAGGTTCTTGCTGATGTCCTGCTTGGAGCCCGTAGTGCGGAGTTTGCGTCCGAACTTACTGACAAATTGCGACAGGTTCATGAGTTTGTCCTGATCAGGCTGCTCGTGGATACGATAGGGGAGCACCTTGGCTTTCTTACCCTTGGGTACACGTCCGATGCTCTCTGCCACCGTGCGGTTCGCTATCAACATAAACTCCTCAATGAGCTTATTGGCATCCTTCGCCACCTTATAGTAGGTGCCTATCGGATGACCTTTCTCGTCAATGTCAAAGCGTACCTCAGGACGTTCGAAATCCACAGCACCGGCGGCAAAACGCTTCTGACGCAGGATTTTGGCCAAGCGGTTCAGGGTGATGAGCTCATTGGCGAAATCGGCTGTAGGTCGCAGACCATGTGCTTTGTCGCCCTCAAACTCGGCACCAGGCTGTGGCGCATGGTCGCCAGGCGCCTTGTAATCCTCCTCGCTGGCTTCTCCGCGCTCTTCCAAGAGTGCTTGCACTTCCTCGTAGGTGAAGCGACGGTCGCTCTTGATAATCGTATGTGCCAAGTGCCAGCGCTTTACTTCAGCCTTGTCGTTCATCTCGAAAATGACACTATAAGCTAACTTCTCCTCATCGGGTCGCAGGGAGCAGATGAAGTTGCAGAGGCGCTCGGGCAGCATGGGAATCGTACGATCCACGAGATAGACAGAAGTGGCGCGTTTGACAGCTTCCTTGTCGATGAGGCTGCCCTCAGTAACGTAGTGCGAGACATCGGCGATATGGACACCGATTTCATATAGGCCGTCTTTTATTTTTTTGAAGGAAAGGGCATCGTCGAAGTCCTTGGCATCACGTGGGTCGATGGTGAAAGTCACACGGTCGCGGAAGTCCTCACGTTCAGCATAGTCGGCTGCCGTAATAGTGGCATCGATTTGCTTAGCGGCATCTTCAACAGCCTTTGGATAAGTATAGGGCAATCCGAACTCCGCCAGGATGGCGTGCATTTCGGTTTCGTTCTCTCCCGACTTGCCCAACACCTCTACAACCTTACCAATGGGGTTCTTGGAACCTTCGGGCCACTCGATGATCTTGACGATGACCTTGTCGCCGTCCTTTCCGCCCTTGAGTTGGTTCTTGGGGATAAAGATATCGTTGGAGAGCGTTCGGTCCTCCGTGAGCAGGAAGGCAAAGTCTTTGCGTACACTCAAGCGACCCACAAAACTCTTGTCAGCTCGTTGCAGGACAGCCGTCACCTGAGCTTCGCGGACATGTCCACGTCGGCGCGCCATCATCTGTATCTTGACACGGTCGCCGTCCATTGCGTGCAGCGAGTTGCGTTCTGCAACGAGAATGGGTTCGCCGCCATCATCGGGCAGGAAGGTGTTCTTGCCGTTATGCTTACGTTGGAAAGTTCCTTCCATGACCGTAGATTTCGTGGCCAGTGTATAGCGCATCTGTGCTTGCTCGATGATATAGTCGTCCATGAGCAGGTCGTCCAGCACATCCATGCACAGCAATTTGGCTGGATGGGTGTTGAGGTGAAGCTCACGGAAAATGGTCTTGATATCAATCACTTCGCCGGCGCGAGATTGGAACAGGTTGACTACCTGCTCGGCCAACTGTGTCTTGTTCAGGCGGCGTCCGCCCTGTTTGTTTTTTCCCTTTGACATGGTCTGAGTTGTTATTAGGTCTGCGCAAAATTAAGTATTATTCCCGAATTACGATACACTTCTGCCAAAAAAACGCACACTGATGGCGAATAACTCTCAACTTTTATGTACCTTTGCGCACCAAAATTATCTGAATATGAAGATTCTCGTTACCGGAGCCTCTGGTTTCATCGGCAGTTTCATGGTCAGCGAAGGACTGAATCGCGGGCATGAGATGTGGGCAGGAATGCGCCATTCCAGCAGCAAACAGTATTTGACGGATAGGCGTATTCGCTTTGCGGAATTAGACCTCAGCAACCCAGAGCGCTTGTGCAAACAGCTCACCGCTTATAAAAAGGAGATGGGCGGAGCATGGGACTATGTGATACATGCCGCAGGAGCCACGAAATCGCTGAAGCGCGAGGGCTTCTTCCGCACGAATACCGATGGCACACGCAATTTGGTGAACGCGCTGCGTGACTGCGAAATGATGCCGCAGCGCTTTGTCTTTGTGAGCTCGCTCAGCATCTTTGGCGCGATTCGTGAGGAGAAGATAGGAACGGATGGTTCCACGCAGTTGTATATTCCCATTACGGATCAAGACACGCCTCGACCCAATACGGCTTACGGCGAGAGCAAGCTGGCGGCAGAGAACTTCTTGCGTTCACAGGCGGATGTGCCTTGGGTCATCCTGCGTCCGACAGGTGTTTATGGCCCTCGTGAGCGTGATTACTTTCTGATGGCGCAGAGCATCAAGCAGCATGTGGATTTTGCCGTTGGCTATCAGCCGCAGGAGATTACCTTCGTGTATATGATGGATGTGGTGCAGGCGGCGTTTCTGGCTTGCGAACGTCCGGAGAAAGACGTCTTGCACCACGCTTACTTCCTTTCCGATGGCCGGAGCTACAACAGCCGTGCGTTCAGCGACCTCTTGCAGAAAGAGATGGGCACTCGCTTTGTGCTCCACATCAAGGCTCCGCTGTGGTTCCTCCATGCCGTTTGTGCCGTGAATGGAACGATCAGTCGTTGGATGGGCAAGCTGACCACGCTGAACATGGACAAGTACCATATTCTGGCCCAGCGCAACTGGAACTGCGACATTGAACCTGCTCGTCGAGAATTGGGCTATGAGCCCCAATGGGGTCTTGAAGCTGGTGTGAAAGAGAGTGTGAAGTGGTACAAAGAGGCTGGATGGCTGTAGGCCCTATGAAAAGTGAAAAGTGAAAGAATGAAAAGTGAAAAATAAGAGTTTCTCATTATTACCCATAGAGAAAGCGGGGGCGGTGTATTGCGCATTGACCTGCGTGCTGATGGTCATTATGATGCCACAGTTGGTGAATCCTGTGGGTATGCTGGTAATGCGAGTAGAGTGGCTGGCGATGACGCTGGCTGTCATCGCTCTGTCTTGCTATTTGAAAGGTCCGTCGTTTCAAGGTCTTGCAGCCAAATACAAGGTGAATCCTTTCAATCTTTCTACTTTCCTTCGTGTCTTGGCGCAAATGGCGTGGTTGCCGCAATGGTATCCGGACACGTATGAGTTCAATCGCAGCCTGCCAAACTTGGACCATTGTTTTGCAGCAGCTGAGCAATCGCTCTTCGGTTGTCAGCCCTCCCTTGAGTTCTGTCAGGCATTGCCTGAAACATTCTGGAGTGAGGCTTTCAATCTGGGTTACTTCAGCTACTTTCCCATGATTGCCGCCTTGACGATTTTCGTATTCTTCATGGACAGAAAGAAAGGCGATTTTGTCCGATTCCATCGCGTTTCTACGCTCATCATGACGGCATTCTTCCTCTATTACGTCATTTATATCTTCCTGCCTGTCGCAGGTCCCCAGTTCTACTTCCAAGCTGTAGGCATTGATGAGATTCTGCAAGGCCATTTCCCTGCCTTGGGCACCTATTTCAGTGACCATACGGAAATGTTGCCGGCACCAGGCAATAACAACGGTCTTTTCAACACCCTTGTCCATATGTCGCAATCAGCAGGTGAACGTCCCACTGCTGCTTTCCCCAGCAGCCATATCGGCATCTCCACCATCCTGCTTCTGCTGGCCTATCGCTATGCTCCCCGTATTTTGCCATATTTGTTGCCTTTTTGGACATTGTTGTGCTGTGCGACCGTTTATATCCAGGCACACTATCTCATTGATGCTATCGCAGGGCTCATCAGCGCTCCCCTGATGCTGTGGCTCAGTAGTATGGTAGCTCGGAGAATACTCCCTAGAGGATAGTCCAGTACTCCTTCGGGAGTACTAGAGTACTTCTTAAGGAGTACTGCAGTACTCTAGTAGGAGTACTGGCTCTAGAATTAGGGGGACTTTGAAATCTTCTTAGGCAAGTAGAAAAATGAAAAGAGGCAACCATTCGGCTGCCTCTTTTTCATCGTTAGTGTCCTCTATATATTCGAGAAAAGGGGGTGAAGCTTCACAGCTTCTAAAATGCAGTTGCCTGCAAGATGTTAAAGCACTAACTGTTTTATAGAGAAAAAGCAAAAATGAATCAATTAATATGGATGGTGTCTGTCAATTCCGCAGAACGGATATCCAGAGGTGTTGTCTCGTCAGCGTCTAATTCGTCTTGCCCTTGCACGGCAATAGGATTGGTAGCGGCTTCTTGGGGAGTGCCTGATGAGCGTTCTACGGCAGAGCCGATAACGATGGCGAAGGCGACAAACGCAGCAACACGAAACAATGGACGCAGGCGGACGCGAAGCGGGATACGCTGTGCTTTGACATGATATTCACCTGTCAGCGCCAGGAGCCGTTCGTCGAAGGATTTATCAAGATGTGCCGTTGCGAGGTCTCTTTCAGCCTGAAACAATGGCTTCCACTGAAGCAGATGCTCAGGCACTTCATTCTGTGCAAAGAACTCCCGCAGGATATGTTCCTCTTCAAGGGTGGTCTCACCCTCAAAATAGCGGTCGATGAGTTGCTCTATGTACTTATAATCCATTGTGTGTAATGCACGTTTCTATAGAGAAGACGAATCAAGAATCCAAAAGTTACAGGTGTTAACGTCTTTTAACTTTCTAGATTGTTACAATCAAACTTCTATGAATTACTTTTGTCCACAAATCGTAACAAAATCATTATCTTTAAACTTTTGAACTTATGAAAACTGTGAAATGGATTGCTTTGCCAATGATGGCAATCGCTTTAACGAGTATTTTTACTGCTTGTGGTGGTGAAGATGAGGTAACCCCGAATACTCAGACGACAGGAGGTGGTACCTCTGGCGAGACTGTTAAGGAGAAAGAGTCTGCTAGTTCTCTTACATCAGAGGAGCAGAAGGAACGTTTGACAAAGATTGGTCAAGCTTTCTTTGAAGCTATTCCGGAGAGCGATTTCCGCGAACTGGCAGATTTGGGTACGTATATCAATAAAACCTATTGCAATAGATCTAGTAAAACGGAAGATATTGAGGATTGGGCAGATGCTTGTTTTAAAAGTCTAGCGAAAGAGGTCTTACCCGAACAGATAACAGATCAGTATTCATATTCTTATTATGATACTTGGAATGAAAGGTATTCATATTATGAATCTGTTAATATGGTTAATTATACGCGTCGAACTTATGAATTGAGTAACTTCCGCGCTCATCTGAGTTGGAATGGATCAAAATGGGTCGTTGCAGAAAGTAATACAAATGACTTTCAGGCCACCTGCATGGACAAAAATGGTAAAGTCGTAACAATTACACTGACTTCCAGCAATCAGACCAAGAAGGTGTATGTTGGCGAGTTCAAGAGAGGCAGTGATTATGATTATAATTACTATTATGATGTACAGGGCAATTATCATTCGGTCTCTACTTATACGAAAGAAAAGGACAAGGCTTATCTGGAAGTGCCTGATTGGATAAATGTTACCCTTACACGTGGTGGCGAAACGCTTGTCATGGTGGAGGTAAAGACAGACCTCAGTTCCATGAGCAGTCCCAACTTCGATTTGAGTAAGGACGCTTTTTCTGCAACCGTAACAGCCGAGTTGGCAGGGTATAAGATTGAGACGGCACGTGTTGCAGTCCAAACTAATAAATCTAATGGTGTCACAGCCTATGTTAATATCCTAAAGAATGGCAATAAGCTCTTGTCTGTTGAAGTACAGGGTGATGCTAACATCAACGAATCCGACCTCGTTTGGAAAGAGGATGTTGATGAGGACGACTTCGAAGATGCTTTTGAGGATGCTGAAGGAAAAGTATCTCTTGCAAAAATTGATATTTTAGGGCAGATGCAGGTGACTGCAACTTGCTCTGACATTAGGAATATTGTCAATAATTTGGATGCTGCTGGTAAGTCTGCTAACAAATATGACGAATCCAAGATAAAATACTATGCCCAGGAAATCAATAAGACAGCGAACATTAAATTCTATTATGATGGCAATAATACGCTGCAAGGCTCTTTAGAAATGGAATGCGTGGCTCACACTGGTAGCAGCACAAAGTATAATGTTGAGCCTGTGGTAGTCTTTGGTGACGGTTCACGTTATAATCTTATCAACGAAACATACTTCTCAGAAACGAACTTCAGGAGCCTCATTAATCTCTTCAAGAATTTGAAAGGACGTTATGAGGATATGATTGAGGAATATGATTAACAAGAAGCTGGCGTTATCCAGTTTCATATTAGGTATTTACCTTCTACCCTGCCGTGTGTATGCCGAGGCCTTGGTTGCCGATAGCGACAGCACACGGCAGTTGCATCATGTTGAGGTATCGGCACAGCGGTACACCTCTCCGTTGCGTGTGCGTGCCGACGGCACACGAAAGTGGCAATTGAGTTCTTTACATAGCCTTCCAAAAATCTTAGGCAACACGGACCCTCTGCACGTTGCAGAGCTATTGCCAGGCGTGCAGACGACCTCAGAATATGATGCAGGTCTGCATATTCAGGGATGCGACAATGCGCACAATGAAGTTTCATTGGATGGAACACCTCTCTATGGTGTTCAGCATCTGATGGGCTTCTTCTCTGTCTTCAATGCTGCACATTTCCAGACCATGACTTATGCCCCTTCGGCATCATTAGAATCTTCTTCGAACCGCTTGGGAGGACTGCTGCGAATGGAGAGCATGGATAGTGTACCGAGCCGAGCAACGGGTGAAATATCAGTGGGACCTATGTCGTCACAAGGGACTCTTCGTCTGCCTTTAGGGCCTCGCACGCTTTTAGTGGCTTCTGCACGAGAGGCTTATATGAATCTTTTTTATAGCCGTTGGCTGAATTTTGACGACGAGCAACTGCGATATAGCTTTGGAGACTATAATCTGACGCTTTTGCATCAGGCAACTCCACGTGATGTCCTACGTCTGAACTTCTATGGTGGCCATGACTATGTGAGCTATGACATGGGGCTTTATCAGAGTGATGGTACTCTAAAGTGGGGGAATCAGCTGCTGAGCATGGACTACCGTCATACTTTCCATGAAGACGCTGACTTGTCCCAAACAGTTTCTTATGTACGTTATGGCAATAGCCTTCATCTTCAGGAACAAGAAATCGATTTTTCACTGCCTTCTCACATCACAGACATCGGCTATCGAGGATTACTTCGATGGGGGCCATGGCGGTTGGGAGTCAATATCTCCTCACAATTCATTCAGCCTCAAAGCCCTGACCTACAAATGGAGAATCGTCTGAATTATGAACCGGCTCAATTGCAACGGGTACAACAATATTCTATTCATGGTGAATATTATTGGCAACCCACAGATCGCCTAACTGTTCGTCCGGCTTTGAAGACGACCTGTTATGTGGATGATCAATACGCAGTTCATTTTCTTCCGTCACCTTCTCTTACAATAGATTGGCAAACTCCACATATTGGGACATTCTGTTTTCACTATGCATGGCAACATCAGCCACTTTTCCAGACGGGCTTCACCACCATTGGCCTCCCCGTGGAGTTTTGGTTAGCAGCAGGGAAATATGGGAAACCACAGGAAGCACAACATGTGTCTTTGTCGCACGAAATCATCTTTGGACGGGGGAGATGGAGCTTTTCCTCTAGCTTATACTTTAAGTACCTTAGCCATCAGATAGAATATGGGGGCAATGTTCTTGATTTCCTTTATACGAACTATGAATTAAGTCAGGAACTCTTACATGGGCAAGGTTATAACTATGGCTTTAACGTGACCCTTACTCGTCGGACAGGTTCCATCACAGGTTGGCTGAGCTATTCTTATGGACGTTCTCTGCGTCGCTTCTCGGATGCCCGCTATACAGGTCTTTATCCCTCCAATCATGAACGCCCCCATGAATTCAATGCAGTTGGCAGCTGGCGTTTGAATCCTCATTGGAGCCTCGGCGCATCGTATGTCCGTTGTTCGGGAACTCCTTTTACGGCGCCGGAGTACATCTTTTTGCTGAATCATTCTTTCATTATCCAACAAGGGGAACGGAACGCTCACCGTCTCAGCCCATATCGGCGCTTGGATATATCCGTGAATTATGATATACATCGTACATCCCGCATGGAACATGGTATCAATTTCTCCATATATAATGCTACGGCAGCTAATAACCAACTTTATTACCACTTGAGGTTCTACGAAAATACTTTTGCCTATCGCAGTAAGGGCTTTCTCTTGGATTGGTTACCTTCTGTCAACTATTACATCAAATGGAAATAAGAAAATATCAACATTCATCGGCCATTGTTTCTACGCTCATGACCGTTCTCTCTTTCGTCACGCCTCTCCTGATCATAGGTTGTGGCGAGGAAGTGATTGATATAAGGAAAGAAGAGCTGGTCGTGGAGGGTTATATTGCCGATGGGGAATTTCCTGTTGTATTCGTGACAAGTACATTGCCGATAACAGAGGATAGTAAAGAATTTCAGTTCAAAGAATATGTCGCACAATGGGCACGTGTAGGCATTACTACCGAAGATGGTAAAATGATCTATCTGACCGCACGATATGATTCCCATTATTTCCCGCCGTATGTCTTTACAACGACCGCTATCCGTGGGCAGGCTGGAAAAAAATACCATCTCACCGTGGATTGGCGAAAGATGCATGGAGAGGCTACGGCGACCATTCCGACATCTGTACCTATTGATGCCATTTGGTGTCATCCTTGTCAGGATAGCGATACACTACGGCAGGTGAGCGTGTGCTTTCAGGACAATTCGGAAAGCCATGATTATTATTTGCTCCAGTCACGCAGAAATGAAGAGCCTATGAATCCGCAATTATGCCTGTTTGGCATTATTGATGATGTCACACTCTCTAATTCCGAAGTAACGACGTCCATACGACGTGGAGGACTCATTACAGAAATTAAGGAATATACCCCCTATTACGCCGTCGGAGACGATGTAGATGTTTGGCTCATGCATGTAGATAGCCTCACCTACCACTATTGGTACGGTGTTTCTAACTCCAAGCAATTAGGCCGTTCCCTACTATTCAATGTGACCACCCCTTTAGATGGTAATATCCATGGAGGCCACGGCATTTGGTATGGCTGTGGCCTCGGACAAAAAAACATTAAGGTGGATTAATAAGAACTGTCGCTTACTCTGCCAATACGTTGAACTCAGCGCCACTGGCAAAATCAAGGCCATTCTGTGAGGAGAGGGCAGTGAAGCGGAGATAGCGAGCCTTCTGAGGTTTCGCGAAGGTGATGCGCTTGAGAGCAGCACCACGTTCGAATTCACCTTCAGCAACGGTCTCTCCCCAAGTCTTGCCATCCTGTGAGAGCTGTACGCGGTAGGATTTGATGTTGCCGTTGCCACTGCCATCCTGACGAGGCAGGTATGTGAAGCCTTTGATGGTTTTCAGCTCACCGCAGTCGAAATCTACGCTATGCGGGTATTTCGTGACTGTCACGCCATAGGCTGTATGCCAGATGGTCTCGGGTTTGCCATCCACAAGATTGCTGGCATTCTCGCCAGGCTCTTCACTACTGCACGCCAGCACGGTGACGGGCACACTCTCGACGCGCTCGAAGGTGCGGCTAATGCGCACGTTGGGCGTCTCAGTATGCCAGACGGTGATGGTTCCACCATTCCGCAAGCTAATCTGTTCGCCAGCAAAGACCTTGCCTTTTGGAAGATTCTTTGTAGCGGTGAGTTTCTCATTAAGTGGTTGTATGGCGTAGCTGATGGACTCTCCGTTAAACTCATTATAGACAATGGTTACGTCGCCTTTAGCATCGCGAGTGATGCCGATAGGCAGGTCGCCACCATGCATCACGGGGAAGCAGTTCTGACTGATCTCTTGCACCTTGGCTGTAGCCGTAGGACGGATGAAGAACCCAAATGTGTTGGCGCCTGCATAGACGCGGTCCGGCTCCAACGGTCCGCCCTGTCCGCAGCTGCTGCCACCGAGAGCTGTGACCTTCGTGTCAAGATGCACATAGACATGATCGCTTTCGGGAAGCTCATTCGGATGCGCGGCGTAGGTTAACTGAAGGTCGCTCCAAGGAAGTACGCTCGTACACATGGAACCTGTGAGTGCGCCGAAGACGAGGCCTTTGCCGGTGGCGTCGGTCAGTGCGAGCCATTGCACATCCTCGCGATTGCCCATATCCTGTGGCTTGGGGAAGGCAACGAACTGATCATTGACATTGCTCTCATATACGGCTTGGAACATACCGCTCTTACGGTCAGCGTAGTTGTTCTGCGGGCCGCAACCGAAATAGCTCAAACGTGAGCCGTCAGCCTCGAAACGCGTAGGCAGCTTCAGGAGGAAACCTAAGCGCGGAAGGATAGCTTTGGGGTTAGAGCCTGTGATAGCACTTTGGTTCTCGATGGTGCCGTCGGGATAGACGGTCCAGACGATGTTTGAAGTGAAGATGAGGTCGGCAGGAGAACCTTCAGGAGAGCCCTCGGGAATCGTAACTATTTTGTAGCGACCGCTGCTGCCGCCATGAATCTGCCCCTTGGTGCCTTGACTCTCAACCACGTAGTTCAGCACAATGGCTCCATCCTTGCGCGTATAGATATTCTTGTCAATGACCTTGTGATTAAGATGGTGTAAGCCGTTATGATACCAGCTCTGATACTGCCAGTTGTCGTTATCCACGGGAGCACGCAAGGCATCCAGCACGGGACCACAATCCTCTTCGATCAGTTCCTGACCATCTGCCTTCCAGCTCTTGATGGTACCTTTCTTGTTGTCGAAAGTAATAGACCATTGTTCAGTGACCAAAGTGATGACACCATTTCCGCCAATCTTCGTAATGGTCGGTTGATTCTTGCTCGCCGTCCAGATGGGTTTTACATCTCCTGCGCCCCATAAGGGCATCTGCTCAGCCATTTGTACATAGCCTTTCTTGGCCCATGGCATATCCTTGTTCAGGAGGAACTCTACGCGGAGGTCGTAGCAGTGGGCATCAGGGTTCTCGCCGTTTTGGAAAGTAATGGGGCAGACAAGGCGAGTGCTCTTACGGGGGAGGGTAGTCTCATTGAGCGAAACGTTATTCCGTGAGATTTCAAAACCGTCGCGCAAGATAGCGACACTGATATCCACATAGTCTAGTGATATGAAGTAGTTCTTGTTGGTGATGAGCAGGGACGCAATCTGGCGACCATTCACAGTGCGGATGTTATCCAATTCTACACCCACATTCTGATACACATGCTTTACGTCGTAGTATTCGGGCTTAGGTGAGAAGTCGGGCAGCATTACGCCGTTCATGCAGAACATCCCGTCGTTGGGAAGGTCGCCGAAGTCACCGCCGTAGTTCATTCGCTCACCAGCCCAGATAGCCTGATCAACCCAATCCCAGATGGCGCCGCCGCAGATATAGTTGCTGGTCTCAATGGCTTTCCAGAAGTCGATGAGGTTGCCACCGGCATTACCCATTGAATGCGCATACTCGCTGATGTGGAAGGGGTACTTGGGACCCTTGCTGCCTTTGGCGGCAAACTGAACCCAACCGACACTCGGATACTGGTTGGAGCCCATATCCACGATGTCGTTGTTACGTTCATATTGCACAGGACGCGAAGTGTCGAAAGCTTTGATGGCCTCGTAAGCTGCTACGAAGTTCTTACCAGGACCCGCTTCGTTGCCAAGGCTCCAGATGACGATGCTGGGAGCGTTCACGTGTGCGCGTACCATTTCCATATTACGAGCGATGTGAGCTGCACGCCACTCCTTGGGATGGGAGATGGAGGCATCACCGTAATAGTACTCATGGCTCTCGATATTCGCCTCGTCTTCAAGGTAGATGCCATATTTGTCGCAAGCATAGTACCAGTAGGGATCATTGGCGTAGTGCGAATTGCGGACGTGGTTGATATTGCCTTGCTTCATCAGGAAGATCTCACGCTCAATCTGCTCATGGGTGATGGCATGACCCGTCCATGGGTTGGTCTCATGGCGATTCACGCCTTTGAGTTTCACAGGCTGGTTGTTGACGTAGAAATAGCGACCGGCCAATCCGAACTCATCGTCTTCAGCCTTCGTGTCGCGAATCTCCACGGTTCTGACACCAAAATAGGTGGAACGCACATCAAGCACCTTGCCTTTCTTGTCTTTCAGAGTGGCGGTGAGGACATAGCGATAAGGCGCTTCGGCAGACCAAGAGGCCCACCCCCCAGTTCCTCCCGTTAGGGAGGGTAGAAGGGTTACTTCTGATGACTGAGATGACAAATCCTTGCAAACGACCGTTTCCACCCTTCCGGGAAGAGGAGAGGTAGTGTCTGAATATAACTGCACCGGATAGATCTTATATTCTATATTCAGTCCTTTCGCATTCTTTTTACCATGATTTCGTACCTCACTTTGAATTTCAAGAGTCGCATCGCGCATCTCGCTTCCAGCGGGTACAGGGTTGGTTCTCACAATCAGATCTTTCAGTGCCACCTCCGGCTCGCTGGTGAGATAAGTCGAGCGGATAATACCCGGCAGGCGGAACATGTCCTGTGCTTCAAGGAAGGAGCCGTCGCTGTTGCGATAGACCTCCACGGCCACCACGTTATCCCCCTTCTTATTTAAATAAGGTGTAATGTTGAACGTGGCGGTGTTGCGGGAGTTCTTGGAGAAGCCTACGTAATGACCATTGATCCACAGATAAAAGAAAGAATCTACACCATCGAAGTTGATATACACCACACGTCCTTTCCATTCTGTCGGGACGGTGAAGGTGCGGCGGTAGGAGCCCACTTCGTTGGGATATTCATTGACCGTCCATTGCGGGTTGCGAGGCTTACGCATCACGCCACCCTTCCAGTCATCTACCGCTACCTGATGTTCGAAGATGACCTTCTGGTTGACGTAGATGGGCACACCGTATTTCAGGCTTCCGTCCTTCTGAATACCTTGCACGTTCCAGCACCCTGGCACGACGATATCATCCCAAGATGTGACATCATAGCTGGGTGCCTCAAAGCCCTTTGCCCGCTCCTCTGGTGTCTTGCACCAATAGAACTTCCACGTACCGTCCAGACTTTGCCAATAGGCTCCGCGTTCAGGCATCACACCCCGCGCAGCCTCTTCCGAAGGGAAGTGAAAGCCCCATGCGCGGGGCTGCTCTTTATTCAAAGCCAGTGCTTCGGGGGATTGCCATTCATTTCCTGTAGGGGCTGTTGGATTGTTGACGTAGGCAAAGCCTTCGAGAGAAGTAGATTTAACGAGTTGTGCGCTCATCATAGTAGCGCAAAGCCAAGAGGCAGTAAGCAGAAATAAACGTCTCATGGTGATATTGTATTAGTTAGTTATTTGCTGGTGGTGTCAGATAATCTGAAGGCATCTGTGTGTCAATGCCATCGCGACGTGCGAAGATATGCGGTGACATGATTTCCACACCTGCTTCGAAGAAGCGCTTGAGTAGGTTCTGGTGGAGATCGGAATAGATGCGAGTCATGTTCTTGGCATCGGCGGTAAAGGCATTGATTTCATACTCCACATAGAAATCATCAAGTGCCGTAGTCCGCATAAACGGTTTGGGATTCTTCTTAATCCCTGGAGTGTCTAAAGCAGCAGACTCCATGATTTTCTTGATGAGCTGCCAGGGGACATCATAACCGATGGTGACTTTTGTATGTACGATCAAGCCGTAAACCTTCGCTGCTTCCGTGTAATTGGAAGTCTGTGACCCTAAGAGATTCGAATTCTGTATGGTAATGATTTCGTTTTTAAGAGTCCTGATTCGTGTTACGAGGACAGTCTTCTCAATGACTTCACCCACAGTATCACCCACTTTGATGTAGTCTCCAATGTGGAAAGGGCGCATATAGGTCATAACCATTCCTGCGATGACGTTACCAATGATGGATGTTGAACCCAGTGAAACAATCAAGCCAATAAAGACTGAAACCCCCTGGAATATCTCAGAATTGGAATTAGGCAGGAGCGGCCAAATCATGACCAACATGAGGGAGTAGCAAAGAACACGAAGGATGTAGAAAGTAGGTGCTGCCCAATCAGGATAGAAGCCATTGAGCTTAAGGTTCCCATTTTCGATCTCGTTAGCCAGATAATGGATGCCGCGAACCAAATAGCGGAAGCAGAAGTAGATGACGATGATCTTAAAAAGGTTAGGCAGATAGTTGATGATAGAAAGAATAATATCCTTGAACGGATTCCATATATAACCTAAAACCGTAATAGTAATCGTCTTTGTTTCAGGAAAGAAAGAAAACAGTAAAGAGAGAGAGGCAAAAAGCTGGAGGATGATAACAGAGATACGCAGGATATTGAATAAGTTTAACAGGATAATACCTACTCGATGTGTATCCAGTAACTCATAATCCTTAATGCTAATTGGCTTGAGAACACCCATTGCCCAACGAATCAGTTTTTTACGCCAGTAGCGGAAAAGACGATTGGTGAGACGGATGAGGATGTACTGTATGACTATAATAATCACAGCGAGCAATATGCCCCACAGTTTCTTTCGCAAGCCATATTCATCATGCAACTCCTCAATTTTTCCTTGAATGATAGTGGCGTATTCCTCTGCAAGTTGCTGTCTGGTTTTGTCTAGCCACAGTCCATCCATATCAGTAATTGTCAGGATGACTTCTTCCCCAGCCATAATATCCGTGAAGAAATCGCTGTCAAAGACGTGGACGGAGTCCAAACGCAATGTCAGTTGCCGACCGATATCTTCTATCTTTTCCTTTGCAGCTTCCACACGGTTCTCTGGCAGCATACCACCTTTCTGGGCATAGAGGATGAGTAGCGTATCGCCATCGACAATCAGAGGAGCACCACGTGTGATGAGGCGTAGAGAATCCACACGATGCCGCCTCCTTGCCTGTGCAACGGAGTCGAGCTGTGCGCTGCGATCAGCACGGTCCAAAGCCTCTGCCATCAAGATACGTTGCAGCTTCATCTCCTGAAGTTGCTGTTGCAAATCACGAATCAAAGAATCTTGAGAGGATGCGACCTGTTCCTGTTCCTCCTGCGCTGACAAAGGTAAGCAGAGCATGAGGATGGCCGAGAAAAAGGTAATTAAAGATTTGTATTTCATAGAATAATTGTCTAATCGTGCTGCAAAGATAGTAAAAAGAAATATAAACCCGCAAAAAGCGAGCAAAAACTATTCTCCCAACAGATGACGGGCCATACGACGTACAGGTAACCATACTGCAAGGAAGCCGGTGACGAGGACGGTAAGGAAAGTGAGGAGAAGGTCGGAACCTAGTACACTGACGGGATATGCATCGACAATGAAAGAGCCTTCGCTCGTTCCGAGTTTAATCAGCCCGAATGATGTCTGAAGCCAACAGAGCGCAATCCCCACAAGTATTCCAATTGCGGCGCCGATACCGGAAATGAGCCAACCCTCCAATAAGAATATCTGTGAAATCTGATGATTGTTGGCACCAAGAGCGCGCAGTGTCTGTACATCGGCACGTTTGTCAATCATCAACATGGATAAGGAACCGATGATATTGAAACAGGCGACGAGAAGAATAAACGAAAGGAACAGATAGGCGATGAATTTCTCCACTTGCATAATGCGGAAAGTGTCCTCCTGCTGTTCATAGCGATTCATGACACGAAACCGTTCTCCCACGATAGCTTGAATGTCAGATTCTGCACGACGGAGGCTGGTGTGAGGCTTGAGCTTTAATTCAACAGCGCTGATCATACCTTGACGATCGAAGAGACGACGGGCAAAGCCGATAGATGTGAGAATGTATTTGTTATCATATTGACTTTGATTGACAGCAAAGACAACGCCCGGAGAATATAGTTCATCTCTGTTGAAACTCTGCATGGGATTGCTCAGATTCACTCGTTCTCCACGACGGGGGGCATAAATAGGAAGACCGCCGTCATAATATGTTCCGAGACCTAACTGCTGGGCCAGGCGAATGCCCATGATGCCGTATTCGAGGACATCTGCGTGTAAGATAAAATCCCCTTCACCATAAAGGATGCGATGTATGTTTGCCTGTTGGACAAAGTTGTCTTCAACGCCCTTGATGGTCACGACCCACTGTCGCTCATTTCCAACAATCAAAGCTTGATCTTCAAGGACTTCAGTGTACGTTTCAATGTTTGGATAATCTTTTAAAAGCGTAAGTACAGAATCATCGGCCGCAACGCATTTCCCTTCAAGGGGTACCACCTTCAATTCAGGGTCAAAAGAAGTGAAGAAAGAGGCAACCATATCACGAAAGCCATTGAACACAGAAAGCGTGACGACCATTGCTGCAGTCGCCAATGCCACCCCACATACAGAGATGATGGAGATGATATTGATGGTGTGACGACTCTTTCGCGAGAAGAAATAGCGGCGGGCGATGTAAAATGAGAACATTTTGAGTGAAAAGTGAAAAATGAAAGGGTGAAAAAATAGTTTTTTCCTTTGTAACTGAGAAGTAAAAATGCGGGTGCAAGTGAAATGATTATTTTTCACTTTTCACTCTTTTATTTTTCACTTAAAAGCTTATCAATGTTCTCCGCGTAGTCAAGACTGTCGTCAACGAAGAACTTGAGTTCAGGGATAATGCGTAGCTGATGACGGGTGCGTTGACCGAGTTCGTAGCGGATTTGTTTAACATTTGCATTGATGTTGTCACAGATCTCCTGTGCACGTTCGCTGGGGAAGATGCTAAGATAGCCTCTGCAAACACTCATGTCAGGACTGATGCGGCACACGCTTACACTAACGAGTACGCCGTGTGTGGCCTGAGTCTGACGCTGGAAGATGTCGCTCAATTCTTTCTGAATGAGACGAGCGATTTTATTTTGACGGGTTGTTTCCATATACTAATGCGTACATTTTCATTTGTTTGAGCATAGCTAAAAGCCCGTTGCTACGGGTGGGGGAGAGGTGTTCACGCAGGCCGATGCGCTCAATGAAATAGAGATCGGCGTCGAGGATCTCTTGAGGCGTATGGTCGCTGAGGACACGAATGAGCAGCGTTACAATACCTTTTACGATAAGGGCGTCACTCTCGGCTTCGAAGTGGACAAGCCCTTCAGGTGTGAGGTCTGCCGTCAACCATACACGACTCTGGCAACCATCGATGAGGTTCTGTTCTGTCTTGGCGCTTTCTGGAAGTGGCTGTTGGCTACTTCCCAAATCTATCAGTAGCTGGTATTTGTCCATCCAGTCATCGAAGTCAGAGAACTCTTCAATGACTTCGTCTTGTATTTCGTTAATTGTCATCATTCGTTGTCGTTATAAATGAGTTGAATCAGTGTCTGCCCAACAGCACGGAGTACGTGTGGATCTATCTGCTCAGGAATGTCGTTAACGGTGTGCCAGGTAGGGCCAAAGCTTGACGTTACGCTGTCGTTGTGGGGGATGATATCAATGCAGGGTATCTTGGCGATTTGGTTGATAGGGAGATGGTCGTCAGTTACATAACCGCTTTTTTCAAACGGGAACTGTTCGCTGAAGCCTAATTGGGCTGCCAGATGCCAGATGAGGCTGACGAGGTTCTGAGCATATTGGCGCGAGAAACCTTCCATGGCAAAACGGGCGCCACGCCCTCCTACCATATCCAGATTAATGCCATAACGAGCTCGGTATCCGATAGCGAAGGCTTGCTCAGCCCAATGTTTGGAACCGAGACACCAGAAATGATCTTCATCATCTCCTAATTCTTCAGCCCATTGCGGAGTCCCCTGGTCTTCTACGTCAAAGCAAATAAAATCAATGCCATAGTTGAGGCCTGTTTCCTGGATAATACGTGCCAATTCCAACATCACTGCCACTCCTGATGCTCCATCGTTAGCAGCAATGACGGGTGTGCGATGGTTCTTCTCGTCTGGGTCATTGTCTGCCCAAGCCCGGCTGTCCCAATGTGCAGAAATCAGAATTCGGTCAGCGGCATCAGGGTTGAGACGTGCTTGAAGATTGCGGCAAGGCAATGGTTGTCTGTCATAACCTGTCAGTGTCGTGCGTAATTCACTTACTTCGCAGCCGAACTCTTGGAATTTCTTGACAATCCAATCTCCGCAGTCCTGATGCGCAGTACAGCCAGGCACGCGGGCTCCGAAGTTACATTGTGCTACTATATAGGCCATTGCAGAGTCGGCTACAAAGATTGGAGCTGGAGCCAATGCGATGGTGTCGGGAGCCTCTGTATTCTTCGTCTTCCCTGTACAGGAAGAAAAGAACGTAGTTGCGGTGAATCCACAACAAACGCAACCTATCAGCAGATTCTTATGTTGTTTCAAAAACTTCATGCTAACTGTTTTCTATTCACTTTTTCACACCTTGGTTCTGTTCCATCACACGCAAGAAATTTCCGCCCCATATCAGTCGTAGGTCTTCTTCGCTGTAGCGTTCGCGGAGCAGACGACGGGTGAAGTTAATGAGTTCCGAGGCAGACGCAAGACCAGGTACGCCGCCGTCGCCATCGAAATCAGTACCAATGCCCACGTGTTCTACACCCATCACTTTTACCATGTGGTTAAGGTGTGCAACAGCATCTACGATAGAGGCTTGTTGGTCTGAACGCAGGAATCCATTGTAAAAGGTAACCTGTGCCACGCCGCCTTTCTGTGCAAGCGCACGCATTTGGTCATCGGTGAGGTTGCGAGGATGGTCGCAAAGAGCGCGGGCAGAGGAATGGGAACATACAATAGGTTGCGAACTGATGTCTAAAGCGTCGTAGAAACTACGTTCGCTGGCATGGGATAGGTCCACCATTATACCCATACGGTTCATCTTACGGATTATCTCGGCACCAAAGGTTGACACTCCTTCAAGAGGTTCACCTTCTCGCGGACGTGCCGAGCCGCAGATATCATTATTCCCATTATGGCAGAGTGTCATATAGACGATACCCATATCGGCAAAGTGCTGTAAGAGCGAGAGGTCTTTGCCGATGGCATAACCGTTCTCAATGCCCAGCATGATAGCTTTTCGCCCTTCTGCTTTGAGGCGGTAGAGTTCAGCTGGAGTGCGGGCAATCGCCATGTACTGCTTGTTCTCCGTTGCAATTTGATGCAGACGGGCAAAACGACTTTCTGCCAACAGACGAGCTTGCTCGTAACCCTCGGGTGTTCGTTCCTTTTGGGGAATATATGCTACCATAATGCTGGCGTCCAATCCGCCCTCATTCATCTTATGAAGGTCCACAAGGATATGCGGGTCACGTTGGTCGAAATGGATCTCTTGGTCGAAGAACATGGGAGTGTCGCAATGGCTATCGAGGGTGAGGATTCGGTTGTGGATGTGCCGAGCCTCATGGTAGTTGGCAGCTTCACCTTTTAACCAACGGAACAAAGGCATCATGCTTTCGTCACCTCGCAAGCAGAAACACTCGGGATGCCATTGTACACCAATGATACTTTTATGTTCTGTAGATTCGATTGCCTCAATCACACCATCGGGAGCTGTCGCTGAGACACGAAGACAAGGGCCTGTTTCACGGACGGCTTGGTGATGGAAACTATTGACATAGAGCGTCTCTTCGCCCATGATGTTCCGTAGCAAAGATTCATCCGCTGTCGTTACCGTATGAGAGGCATAGGCACGGTCCAAATCCTGACTATGCTTGATTGTTGGTGACGGAATGTCCTGCCAAACACTGCCTTCCAGTGCTACGGCCAGCATTTGGATTCCTCGGCAGATACCCAGCATGGGAATTTGTCTGTCGTAGGCTAGACGAATTAATAGGAGTTCGCACAGATCGCGCTTCGGATTAATTCCATGGAGATGAGGAATCGGCTCTTCGCCAGCAAACAGTGGATTCATGTCTCCGCCGCCCGAGAGGATGAGTCCATCGAGGTGCTCAAGCATCGTGACCAGTGCCTGTTCATCCGTTGTTGGCGGCAGCACCACGGGGGTGGCTCCGGCTCTCAGAACGCTCTCGTAATATCCTTCTGCTAACTCACATCCCTTTTCGCCAAAATTGCCCGTGATACCAATCACGGGCTTGTATTCAGCACCTAATAAGGAGGTGTGGATGGTCTCGTAGTGCGATTTCCAGTTGAACATATTAATCATCTGCTGTATCAGAAAGGAGTGCAGCCTTCTTTGCTGTCAACGCTTTGATGGCTGCTACGTCAGCATCAGAGAGTCCGATAGGTACTTCCGTCTTAATACTTTGCTTGAGGGAGATGAGCGTCTCGGTTGCCATCACACCCGGTATCTCCTGCAAACGATTGTTTAACAGTTCCATCAGGTGCGCATTGTCACGAGCATAGAGTTTGATCAGCATGGTATAAGGACCTGTAGTGAAGTGGCACTCCACTATTTCTGGGATCTTTTCAAACTCGTTGACAACATGCTTGTACATCGAGCCGCGTTCAAGTGTGATACCTACATAAGTGCAGGTGTTGTATCCTAACGTAGCGGGATTGACATGGTAACCAGAACCAACGATGACACCGATGTCAACCAGACGTTGAACACGCTGATGAATAGCAGCACGAGAAACACCGCATTCGGTCGCAACATCCTTAAAAGGAATGCGTGCATTACGAGTGATGATTTCAAGAATCTTCTTGTCTAGGCTATCAATTTTTTCCATTTACCTATTCTTTTTAATCAAAGTGTAACGCAAAGGTAGGTATTTTAATTCATCCGACAAGGATTTTTAATAAAAAAATGACACCGAAGCATCACTTCGGTGTCATTATGTACAAAAATAGAGTATTTTATTTGACTATTTCCAGTAGCTCAACCTTGAATATAAGGGTGGAAAATGGAGGTATCTTACCAGCTTCACGTGATCCGTAGCCAAGTTCTTGAGGAATATAGAGTTCCCACGTAGAACCTACAGGCATCATTGTGAGCGCTTCTGTCCATCCTTTGATCACCTGATTGCAACCGAAGGTAGCCGGCTGTTTACGCTGATAAGAACTGTCAAAGACGGTACCGTCAATCAGCTTGCCTTCATAGTTCACCTTTACTTTATCAGTAGCGGTGGGTATTTCGCCTGTGCCTACGGTGAGTACTTTGTATTGCAAGCCGCTGGGTGTTGTCTTAACACTGTCTTTCTTAGCGTTTTCCTTCAAGAATGCTTCTCCGTCAGTGCGATTTTTCCCATATTTGGCCTCCATCTTCACGTTGTTATAATATTCTAGTTGTTTGGAGGCCAATGACTGTGCGCTGTCGCCAGTGATGGTGGCGTTACCTGCGATGGCAGAGCGGAAACCTTCAATGAAGCGCTGCTTGTTCAACAAATCCACGCTGTCGTTGATTTGCTTGTTCGCCTGTGGGATGATCTGTGATTCAACCTGTTGGCGAATCTCCTTGCCGGCGGTGTAAGCTTTCATCTGTTTGGTGGATTCGTCCATAGAAGGGTCGTCAAAGCCATTGAGAAAGTATGCGATGTAAGCGGTATCGACCCCCATACGCTGAACGAGATAACTCATCAGACCATTGGTCTGAGCGATTCCGTAAGCATAGCTGAAATCAGCCATGGGGACAGTATCCACTTTCGCCACTTCGGCGACCTTCTTTTTCTTGGGCTTCTTGGCTGCATTCGTGCTGACGCAAACCAACAGGCTGAGAACAATGATGATGAATTTGAATGCTTTCATCACTTTCACGAAATATTATTCTTCAATACCTTCCAGTTGGATGGTGAATGTCAGAGCGCTAAATGGTTTGATGTTACCCATGTCCTGTGCGCCATAGGCTTGATCCTGAGGAATATAAACAATCCATTTGGAACCAACAGGCATGGCGGTCAGGGCTGCTTTGAAGCCAGGAATCATCTGATTGGCACGGAAAGTAGTGGGCTCACTTTCCATGTTGCTATCGAATACGGTACCGTCGATGAGCTTACCTTCATAATGAACCTTCACGCGGCAGGTGTCAGCAGCAATAGCGCCAGTGCCTTCAGTGACGACTTCGTAAAAAATACCGTTGCCAAGTTCTTTCACACCTTCCTTCTTAGCAATCTCAGCGAGGTATTCCTCACCTTTCTGCTTGTTGTCTGCATAAGCTTTGGCACGGGCAGATTCGCGGATAGCGTCCATGCGGGTCTGAACAAATACCTGAGCGGAATCAACGCTCATTACTTTTTCTACACCTGCAACAGCAGCTATGAAACCAGCATATACGTTGTTTTCGTTGATGGTCTGGGTGCTGTCTTCGCCGAAGATCATGTGATTGATGTTCTGAATCATGCCCTGGCTAACCTGCTGGCCAATTTGAATACCTGCATAGTAAGCAGCCTTCTTCGGGTCCTTACCAGCCTTGATGCCCTCGCTGAATCCCTTCAAGAACTCCTCAACTTGTGTGGTGTCAACACCCATACGCATTGCAAGATAGTCCTTCAGACCATTGGTCTGAGCCATACCGATAGCATAACTAAGTGTGTCAACATCAGTCTTCAGGCTGGCTGTAGGAGCCTGATTGCAAGAAGCCATGACAAAAGCCATGACAACTGCGAAGATAACAGAAATCTTTTTCATTTTGTTCTTTTCTTATAGAGTTTATAATACTTTAATGAGTTCCACGTCGAATATGAGTGTGGAGTAAGGAGGGATGCTACTGCCGGCACCACGTTCTCCATAACCGAGCAAATAGGGGATGAAGAAGCGGTACTTGGCACCCTCTTTCATGAGTTGTACACCTTCTGTCCATCCAGGAATCACACCGTCAAGAGGGAAGTCTGCAGGTTCACCGCGCTTGTAGCTACTGTCAAAGACAGTTCCGTTAATTAATGTGCCCTCATAGTGGCAACGAACTTTGTCTGTGGCCTTTGGACTGCGGCCGGTCCCCTCTGTTAGTACTTGATATTGGAGACCGCTCTTGGTGGTGGTTACCCCTTCTTTCTTTGCGTTAGCTTCCAAGAAAGCCTTGCCCTCGGCAATGGCTCCTTGTGCTTGTTCACGGGCTTGTTTGTCAAAATATTCGTTCAGCAGCGTCTGTGCTTCGCGATGTGAGATTGCGGGCTCTGCGTCTGACAGAACGTCGCAGATACTCTGAGTGAAATCTTGTACACTAAAATCCTTGATACCCATATTCTTCAGCTGTTGGCCGATACCGAGTCCCAAAGCATAACTAATCTTATTCATATTTTTCTTGCATGAGTTGAAAATCGGCTGCAAAGGTACAGATAATTTACGATTTGACCATTTACAATTTACAATTTATTTAAAAATATGATTCATTTTAAGTTTTTTCCCGCTGTAGAATCAAATAAATCATAAATCAACAGAGAATCGTAAATAAATTGTAAATTGTAAATGGTCAAATCGTAAATTATCATTACTTTTGCCCTGTTAACTGAAGAAAACAATGAAAAAAGTAGTTGTCTTGACAGGTGCAGGCATGTCCGCTGAAAGCGGCATCTCTACGTTTCGTGACTCTGGAGGCCTTTGGGAACAGCACCGTGTAGAGGATGTGGCAACCATTGAGGGCTATATCAGTAACCCTCGGCTTGTCATTGATTTCTACAATGAACGCAGGCGCCAGTTGCCTACTGTGAAACCTTGTCGTGGTCATGAGCTTCTGGCTGCGTTGGAGACGGATTTCGACGTGACAGTCATCACGCAAAATGTGGATGATTTGCATGAGCGGGCTGGCTCTTCAAAAGTTATTCACCTTCATGGAGAACTGATGAAGGCGACCTCCTCGTATGCGCCCAACGATCCTTCACAGATTATCACCCTTTCACCCGACAACATGGATATTCATATAGGGGATAAAGCCGCAGATGGTAGCCAGTTGCGACCTTTCATCGTGTGGTTCGGTGAAGCCGTTCCTGAGATTGAGCGTGCAGCTGCTATCTCGTCTGAAGCTGACATCTATGTCGTTATCGGAACTAGTCTCAATGTCTATCCCGCAGCAGGTCTCGTACAGTATGTGCCTGACAAAGCTCCCATCTATCTTATCGACCCGAAGGATGTGCCTTGGACGGCAGGACACCGCTATCGCCACATTAAGAAGGGAGCCTCCGAAGGGATGGAAGAGTTGACAAAAATGCTTAAATTGATTGCTCATGACTAAATTAGATGCTGTGATGGCGGAACAACGTCATTGGCAGAAAATCGTGGGACTGAGTACAGTCGCTGAACTGAATCACGTCGTTCGCGAAGGTCATGCTACCGAAGTCATCAATGTCTCCGAGGCGTTGCAGGAACGGAAGATTGCGGTTGTTGCAGACCAGATTCAGAGTTCTGGCTGTCGCATCGTCCTGTTGGCAGGACCCAGTAGCAGTGGCAAGACTACCACTAGCAAACGCCTTGCTGTTCAACTGGGTGCGGTGGGTTTGCGTCCTCGAATGATTTCTATGGACAATTATTTCGTCAACCGCGAACAGACACCGCTTGACGAGAAGGGTGACTATGACTATGAGTGCTTGCAGGCGTTGGATGTAGCTCTCTTCAATGAACAGTTACAGACCTTGTTGAGTGGCGGTGCCGTATCATTGCCCAAATATAATTTCCAAACGGGACATCGTGAACAAAGCGGAACAAAGACGCAGTTGAGTGATAACGAGGTGCTTATTATTGAAGGTATTCATGCGCTGAATCCGGAGCTAACTCCAATGATTCCCCGTGACCATAAATACCAGCTTTATGTTTCTGCTCTTACGACCATTCAGTTGGACGAACAGCGTCGCATCTCTACCTCCGACAACCGTTTGCTGCGTCGTATCATCCGCGATCATAAGTTTCGTGGCTACTCAGCGACCGAGACGATTCGCCGTTGGCCCAGTGTGCGAGCAGGCGAGGAGAAATGGATTTTCCCTTATCAGGAGAACTGTGACCGCATGATCAATAGCGCCTTGCTCTATGAGCTGGCTGTGCTTCGCCGTTATGTCCTTCCTCTTTTGGAGGAAGTTCCTGAGAGCGAACCTGAATATGAGGAAGCTTGGCGCCTGCGGCAGCTAGTCGGCTTCTTTGAGCCTATTCCTGACAAACAAATCCCCCCCGTTTCGCTCTTGCGCGAGTTCTTGGGCGGCTCCAGTTTCCATTATTAAATTTATGAAAGCAGAAGATTATGCAAATCGCTTGGAGAGCCGTGGTGTCAAACCCACTTCTACCCGTCTGCTCGTGTATCGGGCATTGGCGGAGCATCACCACGCGCTTTCGCTTCGTGAGCTGGATGACCATTTAGATACGGTCGATCGTTCCACGATATTCCGCACGCTTACTCTCTTGCTGGCTCACCACCTCGTTCACGCAATAGAAGACGGCACGGGTGTGGCGAAGTATGAGGCTTGTGCCGGGCACGATGAGTGCTCAATCGATGACCAGCATATCCATTTCTATTGCCGCAAGTGTCAGCGTACCTTCTGTTTTCATTCCATTCATATCCCGTCTATCCAATTGCCTGAGGGCTTCACAATGGAAGGCGTTAACTATTTAGTGAAAGGTATTTGTCCTTACTGCGCATGATCAACTGGAAGATTATATGGAAAATCATCGGGCAACTGCTTTGTATGGAAGCGGCGCTGATGGCCGTGTGTGCGCTCATGTCGCATGGCTACCAAGAGGATGATTTCTTAGCCTTTGTGATATCTATCCTGATTACGGTTTTTGCGGGCGTTACCTTAGAGTATATTGGCCATCATTCCACCAACTCTATGTCGCGCCGCGACTCATTCCTTGTTGTCACCTTTGCTTGGCTCATCTTCAGTCTCTTCGGTTCCCTGCCTTTCCTGTTGAGTGGCTATTTGACTAATCCTACCGACGCTTATTTTGAAACCATTTCCGGCTTTACAACAACGGGAGCCTCGCTGATCGACGATGTGGAAAGTCTTCCGCACGCCCTGCTCTTCTGGCGTAGTATGACACAGTGGGTCGGTGGCCTTGGTATCGTCTTCTTCACCATTGCTATCATACCTTCTTTAACGGGCGGTAGCATTAAGGTCTTCACGGTAGAGGCTACGGGGCCGATGCGTACGAAGATGCATCCGCGTTTGCGCACCACCGGTCATTGGATTTGGGGCATCTATTTCTTGCTGACGTTCGTCTGCTCTCTTTGTTTCTATCTAGAGGGCATGAGCGTTTTTGATTGTGTCAATTACGCGATGACGGTGACTGCCACTGGCGGCTTTGCCACGCACAACGCTAGCACTGGCTTCTTCCATAGCACAGCAATTGATTATACAGCGATTCTGTTCATGTTCTTGTGCGGCACCAGCTTCACCTTATTATATATAGCGTTGTTTAAACGCAGGGTGAAGGAGTTCTTCCATAATTCTGAATTTCGCCTTTATTTTGGTGTCATTGTAGTCTGTACGATTCTCATCATGTTCATTCTCATGCGTTGCTGCCATTATCGTATCGAGGATGCATTGCGCTCCGGTCTCTTCCAGGTGGTCTCGTTCCTGACCACGACGGGTGTATTCAATGATGATGCCGGCAAATGGCCTCATATCACATGGGCCATCCTTACGGTTTGTATGTTCATTGGCGGTTGTTCGGGCTCTACGAGTGGTGGCTTCAAATGTGCCCGAATGGTCATTCTGTGGACGGTCTTGCGCAATGAGATTCGTCGTATTCTGCACCCCAATGCCGTCTTGCCCGTCCGTGTCAATGGCATGACTGTATCCTACGACCATCAGCTGAGCCTGTTTGCTTTCTTTGCAGCTTATGTGTTGCTGTGCCTCTTCGTTTATTTCGTCATGTTGATTTTTGGCGTTGACAGCACCAACGCGATCACCATCGCCTTCAGTTGCGCCAGCAATGTTGGTCCTACGCTTGGTTTGGAGATTGGTCCGACGATGTCTTGGAGCATCCTGCCCGACGTCGTCAAATGGCTCCTCTCCCTACTGATGCTCATGGGCCGTCTTGAAATCCTCTCCGTCCTTGTTCTTTTCACTCGCAGTTTCTGGCGAGATAAGTAATTATTTTAAATTGTGATAGAGGCGACGAACGAGGCGGCCGAACCAGGTATAACGAATGCCCCAGTCGGTGAGGGCTTCCTTCAGAATTGTCTCAATAGCTGGATTGACAGTTGGTTCCTGATAGGTAAGTAAGACGGTGCCAGCGTAAGGCTCACGATCGTATTCGTAACGCTGCAGTAGCGGTACCAACCATTTGGGTAGGAAGCCGTAATGGGTGCCGCTGTCGAGGCCGATATTGCGGACGAGCGTTCGAGTCGGGTAGAGGCAGAGCCCACCTGCTCGACGAATAGCGAGGCTCCAACACAGATCCCAAGGAATCGGTTGGCGATTCAGATGGTTCAGACAAGGAAAGACTCCTCCATACTCGATGGCGTCAAGGATGGTCGGATCTAAGCCGTCAAGAGCCTCGGTACAAGACTGATAGTGACGGAAATGTTGTAGCCAGCGGTCGCGCCAAGTTCCCCAGCCCCATCCTGCCATGAAGGGAGTGAAGTATGAGGTAAGAGGGTGAAGCATAGAGGCTTGAGTTTCTTCAATTCTTGTAAAACCACTAACGTGCATAACGCGTGAATCGTTACGATACATGTCGAAAGCTTCATTCATGAACTCGAGGAAATGAGGAGCAGTGATGATGTCGTCTTCAAGGACGATGATGGTATCGTGGTGCTGAAAGACTTCATTGATGCCTTCAATGACGTTGCGTTCCAGATAGTAGTTTGTAGGGCGCTCCACGATGGTCATGCTATTTAATGATTGTGTACGTGCAATCTCCGCTTTTATCTCATGTAGCACAGCTCTAACTTCCTTTACGGCTGCCCACGACACCTCATCCCGTCCGCCATCAGAGAAAACATAGAGGTCAGTCTTTGGGGCAAGGGTATTGGCCATCAAGGCACGAAGTGTCTTTCGCGTGTTGTCGGCACGATTATAGACAAAAAGGGCAATAGGAGCGGACATGATAACAGATTAACAAATTAACAGATTATTCGCGTCCAAAGAGCCATTTTTTGAAAAAGGGACTGATGCGGAGGACATGACTGGTGAGGATGGAAAAAGCAACGACAAGGAGGGCGAGGAGTAAGGCGGTAGTTCCCTCAAGCACGAAGTTCTGAGGATGAGCCTTGAACCACACGCCCACATCGGGCAGCTTGGGAATGAAGAAATAGTGGATGAGATAGATGTCGAGGGTACGTACACCGATGTACTGCAGGGCATTGCCGATGCATGTATCCTTCGTGAACCACGAAGCGTAGTTGCGGAAGAAGGCTACAATGATCAGTACCAGTGCGTACATAGACATCGTACGCGGCAAGTTGGCCCACTGTAGGCGCAGGTTATGCCATTTCAGGTAGTCGCCTGCACCGAGGAAGGCGATAGCAATGAGCAAGGGGAAGAACCACTTGCTGTCAAAAAGGTGCTGCACTTGACCCCAATAACGATGAACGAAGTTGCCAAGGAGGAAGAACTGAAAGTTGCGCGCCAGTTCCGTGATGCTCGAAATCTTCCAGAAAGGATCTTTATACCACGAGAACCACGACGGCATATATAGCGTGGCGTAGGCGAAGATGGCTATAAGCCACAAGACTATTAGGGCATAGTTGACCCATTTGCCGCCCTTAATATGTTTGAAGACAAAGCAAACAGCATAATACGCCAAGAACATCTCTAAGAGCACCATCGTGAACCAGTAGCCGCCCTTTGTAGGACTGCTCCACGCCTCTTCCATCTTGGGCCAGAAATGTTTGGCAGCGATGGCGATGTAGGCGGTCATGAAGACAACGGTAGGCACAATCTGTACGCGTAGTTTCTTGGCGATGAGCTGTCCCGTTTCACGCAGGTTCCATGAGAAAGAGGCTTTATATGCAAGAAAACCGCTGATGAAGAAGAATAAGGGCATGCGGAATAGCAAGCACAGCGACATGAACATTGAGTATTTGGTGTTCGTGTCGAAGCCGAAGCCGTAAGTGTGGTTCGTCACCACCATGAGCATCGTGAAGCCACGCAGGGCGTCAAGCCATTCGAGACGTTGTTTATTAATCATAGATTTCGAGCTTATTGACGTGCCCTTGGATTTGATTGAGATCAGGCAGTTGCATATAATCGCCGTATTGTGTCTGGAGCATATGATGGCTATTCCCTGGAACGGAGAGCTGTACCCCTTCGAAGTTATGAGTCGTGAGTGGGAAAATGTCCCGTTCGTCATAGACGATGTGGAAGGGTATGCCGTAGTCGTAGGTCAGTGTGTTTCCGTAGGTGCTGCGGCTGATGAAGCGAAGTACGGGGAAAGTGATATGCTTGTTTACCCAGGTGATGGCTCTAATGCGTTTCATCGCCCATGAACGGTTCTTGGCAGTACGGAAGATCTTGAAAGTGTGCCCTTGTAGCGGTTCACTCAGCAAGTGTGTCCAAAGATGCATTTTGTCAAAAGGAAAGATATCAATATAGACACCACGCTCTTTGAAAACCTGATCGTAGGGGCATTCTTCTTCCAAGAGCGAACGCTTGTCGCGTAGTTTGGCAAAGAAATAAAAATAGTTGGGGTCGGTATCGTTAGTTTGTAGGACGATGTGGGATGGCAATTCATCTGGCAGCACCTTCATCAGACGTAAATAATCTTTGCGCAAAAGGGCTACGTCAAGGTCGTCATCCCATGGGATGAAACCATTGTGACGGATAGCGCCCAAAAGTGTGCCCCCATAAAGGAAATAGGGGATATTGTGTTTCTTGCAGATGCGATCCAATTCAACGACCATCTCCAGCATAATCATCTGCTGACGATGTAACAATGAGTTGTCAGGATTGAACCTCTCTTTAAGCTCTTTAGCATCAAAAGCGGTCATGATTTGTCTTTGTTGTCCATTTAATGATGCAAAGTTAAGCAAAAAGAAACAAAATCAAGCATTCTGATGGAATAAGATGATAAATCCGTGCAAAATATCATAAGAAATAGCTACCTTTGCGGTCAGTAAAACACTTTATCATCATGATTATCGGATATACAACAGGTGTCTATGACCTTTTTCATATCGGTCATCTGAATTTGCTAAAGAATGCTAAGGGGATGTGCGACAAGTTGATTGTTGGCGTCACCGTAGATGAGCTCGTAGCTTATAAAGGCAAGAAGTCGATGATTCCCTTCGAGGATCGCATAGAGATTGTGCGCAGCATCAAATATGTGGATGCCGCTGTCCCGCAGTATGATATGGACAAGTTGGCTGCCTGTAAGAAACTGGGTGCGAAGTTACTCTTTGTAGGTGATGACTGGTATGGCACCGAGAAGTGGCAGGAATATGAGAAGCAGTTCAATGCCGAGGGTATCAAGATTGTCTATTTCCCCTATACAAAAGGAATCTCTTCGACACAGATAACCAAGGCACTCGATGCTGTCAGGGGCGAGAGCTTAGAGGATGTAAAGTGAAAGAGACTTGTAATAATGACATCAAGTTTTAACGACATAATACTCAAGAAAAATGATAATTGACAAAGATTTTTGTTTAAGTTCTTATATGGCTTTCCGCTATATTTGGAAGGATGGCGTGGACTTTGCCGAGGGCTTTCAACATAAGAACTATCGTCCCGCGGAGGACGGTGAACGGATTCCCGTTAGGACTTCGGAGGATATTGACCGCGAAATACAGAAACAATTCGATTCGCTCTATGCGAAGTATGATAATATAGGAATTCTCCTGTCTGGTGGTATGGATAGCGCCTGTCTGGCTTCCTATCTCAAGCCAGGTAGCCATGCATACACTTTTAACTCTGTCTCAGGCGTTTTCGACGCAGATATTGAACGGGCTAAGAAGTATTGCAACAAATGGCAGTTGAATCACCATTTAATAGACATCAACATGGAAGACTATGAGCGCTACACGCCCATAGTCATGCGTTATAAGTTCGCTCCCGTCCATTCCATCGAACCGCAGATATACAAAGCTGCTGAGTTGGCGAAACGCGATGGAGTTCAGTTGATGATTGTCGGCGAAAGTGCCGACTTGATATTCGGCGGTATGGACAAACTGATCAGCCCCCAATGGTCCTTCGATGCCTTTGTCAAACGTTACACTTTTTTAGATCCCGAGTTGGTACTGGAAAACCCTATCAGTCAGGCAGAGGCATATGAGCCGTATCGCAGAGGTACGGATGGTATCGATGTCTTCCGATTCATGGATGAGGTTTTTGCTGTTGAGAGTTCTGGCTCGTATCTCAATGCTTTTGGAGCTGCGTGGATGCCATATTACGATCCATATGCATTGTTGGTTATGGCCGACCCTCTGGATATCAATCGTGTTCGTAGCGGTGAACCCAAATATCTTGTTCGCGGACTTTATGCTATCAAATATCCTGAACTTGAGATTCCGTTCAAGATTCCTATGCCGCGACCAGTGGATGCCGTTTTCAAAAATTGGGTTGGTCCCACTCGTCCTGAGTTCCGTAAGGATATACCGATGCAGAACCTCACGGGCAACCAAAAATGGCAACTCTGGTGCGCAGAGCAGTTCTTAAACAGTTTATAACTATACAAATAATCGTCGGCAGTTTTACAAAGTGCCGACGATTTTTATATACGAATCAACTTCATCAGAAATCTTCTTGGAAGAGGGGATCTTCGGGCATGACCATGACGGGTTTCTGCTGCGACTCTTTGAGGAGTTGGTCGGAGACGAAATCCTTATCCACCACAAGACGGAACATGTATTCGCGGAACCAACGGGCGGACATGATGATGTAACCGTTGGCGCCTGAAGCGGTGCCCCATGAGTTCTCTACCTTCCATTTGATGGGTTTATCGTTCTGGTCGAGGTCAACGGCAGTGATGGTCATGGCGTGTGTGGAACCACTGTCGAAAGTAGCGATGCGGTCTGCTTTGTTCATAGGAAAAGTGGTGCCCATGAGCGAGGCGTAGTCGAAGTTTTCCGTATCGGCATAGCCACGCTTTCGGTCGAGGAATTTGCCTACGTCATAGCTGCTATAGAGCTTTCGGCCGGCCTTTAGCTGTGCGATAGCCAGTTGTTCGATGTCCTCCATCGGCAAGTTCAGGTAGCACCAGTTTGTGCCGTCGTAGGTGTGACGATCCCACTCCACTTCATAAGTCTTATGGTACTCGCGGCGCGGGTCGTTCATCACCATGATGAAGGAGCCTTGGAGCTTGCGGCCGCCCATGATTTCGGCATAGAATGATTGTGGCGTATATGTCTTGGGCGCTGTGCGTGTCTTTCCGCTCTTGTCATGGAAGGCATAGGTGAACTCACGGATGGGTTCACCGTAGGCCAGTGTAAGCATCCGATAGATGTCGCTGAGCATGGCTGTCTTGCGCTGTGCAACGGCATCAGCCTTTTTCTTATCAGCTACCATACGACGTAGTTCAAGGCCATACTCGCGAAGCTTGGAGGTGATGAGGGCGCGGAACTTCGAGGTGTTCTCTGTAGAGAATGTCTCGGGTACGACCTCGGCGGGTACGAGGCCGTACTTGGGAGCTAAGTCAACAAGGCCGCAGAAGGTGCCGCCATCCGCGATGGGATGTTGGAAGAAGAAGCGCACACGCTCGCTTTCCATCGGTTCCTTGGCCGTGTCGATGACACCTTGGAGCATCAGGTTGGCTTTCTCCAACTGATCCCAGAAGAAGGTGTAACCCTGTGAGAACTCTATAGCGAGTGAGTCGGCATGTTGGTGGGCAAAATCGGAACGCAGGACGTTCATGCCGGAGAACATCCAGCAACGACCGCTTGATTTTTGGTCGGTGATACTTTGTTTGGACGTCTCCACACTAAACTGTGTATTGATGGCACCGGCATTGGCGCGGTTCTGGGCCAAATCATCGATTGCGTTGACGGCAATGGCATTGGACAGCGCACGTGTCGCTGCCGTTGCGGGCTGTGTCTTCTGGATAGATGTCAGCATAACGGGGGTGATGCCGCCGTTCGCTGTTTTCTGAGCCGAGGCAAAGCCTGCACTGAGAATAAGTCCTACAAAGAATAGTTTTCGGGTTTTCATAAGGGTTTGTTTTTAACTTTTAGTCTGACAAAGTAGATCGATACTACCTTTACCATCGCGTTGAAGGATAGTGATGGGGACATCGCCCAAACAAGCAGCAATTGGAGAGAACGTAGAGCCTGCAGATCCGTAGATGTGCTGTGTGTGACTCAGGGTCAGCATATCCACGAGCGCTTCTCTAATGCCTTTGGTGCTATCACGTGTGGCCACGGCTGGGGAAGTGAGGACACGGCCGCCGTATCGGGAAAAGAGTGCCGTTTTCGTAGCTTCATCGTCAGTGGCGAGATAAATGCAGAGATCGTCATACTGTTCAATCTCGCGGTCAATGGCAGTGATGAACAACTCCAATGGACTTTGGTCGATGGCTTGTTGGTGGTCGGCGCGACGGATGTGAACGCCGATGGAATGGGCAGAAAATTTAGATGTACGGGCATTAACGATTTCGCAGACGCGTTCATTCGGTTGGAAGAGCAGGTGCAGATTGTCACTGGTCCACGGGCAGAAATCCCGATAGGCTGTCATCAATGTATTTCCTTGCTTGAACCACGCTTCGTAATCGAAGCCCTCCTTGTTCAGATCCCAAATTTGCGGCGCAAGGATGATATGTTGAAAAGACAGTCGCTGGAGAAGTCTTGGCAAATGCAAGTTTTTCCATGTCGGCCTCGCGAAGAGTATCTTTTCAAAGCCTTGCGCATCACGAATAAAAACTTCATTCTCTTGAAATAATTCGTCAAACCGACAGCGCATCCCCCATTGCGATGTCCATATCACTTGCATCGGAATTCCTGTCCGTTGCGCCATGGCGAAAGCAGCCGCTGCGACACGCATTCGGTTGCCCAGACCACCTTCCAATATGATTGTATTCGTTTTCATGAACTTTCATTATAACGTTATGACGCTATGACATTGTGACGTTTAAAGATGTAATCAAAACTCTCCCGAAGGATTTTCGCTTTTGCTACCCAAAGGGAACCCATATAAAGGACGATGGTAAGGAGGATGCGGAGACCCATGCGGAGCCATGAAATAGGTAATGAAGCTGTTGCAAAATAAGCGATGGTCATTACGCCGAAAGCGAAGATGAAGAAAGGAACAGTGTCTTTCACAGCATGCCACCAGCGAAGACCTATGAGGCTTCGGGCGCAGGCTTGCCAAACGATAAGCCAGACGATGTTCAAAATGACATAGAAGACAACCATCGAGGTGAGACCATAGCCCAAAGCATAAAGGGCGATGATGCCGCCCCAAACAAGAGCGCAGTTCAATAGACCGATAATCATATTGATAGTGGAACGTCCACGCGAGATGATGAGGTTCGAATAGAGCGTCACCACAGGTGAGAAGGCACCATAAACGCATAGCAGGGAAAGCAGATTGGCAGAAGCGTGCCACTTCTCACCCACGAGGAGAACGATGAAGTCTTCGGCAATGAGGGCGAGCCCCAAAAGACAGGGAAAACTGACGAAACAAGTGAAGCGAAGCATCTTGCGGAAGGTGTTCATGAGGCTAGTGGAGTTGGCGTCATGGGCACTTTCGCGTAATACAGGCTGCGCCACGCCCTGCACCATGCCGCCGATAGTGGAGATGGCTCTGTCATCCCATTTGCGGGCATTGTCATAGATGCCGGCGATGTAACCGCCAGGGAAAAAGCGGTTGAGGAGGACACCGAAAGCGTTGTTGTTGAATTGGAAGGCAAGGCTGTTGATGAGGAGCTTCGATGAGAAACCGAACATCTGCCAAGCGGGACGCAGGTCAATGTGGAGTGTCGGGCGCCAAGGGGAGAAGTACCAGGCGAAGGCGGTGATAGAGCCTACATAGACGAGACTCTGGGCAGCCAATCCCCAATAGGCAAAGCCAGCATAGGCGAAGCAGACAGCAGCAATACTGGAAATCGTAATGGAGGCCATCTGCATAATGCTGGTCTGTTTGACCTTCAAATGTCCGAAGAGCCAGGCTCGCTGTGCAGTACCGAAACACGAGAAAACAAAGCTCAGGAAGGCGAAGCGCCCCAAGGGACAGAGCACAGGCTCGTCGTAGAAGTCGGCAATGAATGGCGCGGAAAAGAAGAGGATGACGTAGAGCACAATTCCCACAATGACATTGAACCAAAAAACGGCATTGTATTCTTCATGTGTCGGTTCTTGCTTATTGGCTAGTGCCGCTGTGAAACCGCTTTCCTGCAACACGCTGGCAATGTTGGAGAAAATAACGAGTGCAGCCACCTTGCCAAAGTCTTCAGGGGTAAGGATGTTAAGAATCCATACGCCAAAAGCAGCCTGCAGCAACTGTATCACGCCGTTGCTGAATCCTCCCCATATAAGACCTTGGGCGGTCTTTTGTTTTAAAGATGAGTTATGGCCTGAATACCGATTCATAAATGATTCCTGTAGCACCGGCGTTATCGCAAATGTAATGACGGGCAGCATCGGCCGCATGACGATAAGCTTCAGTATCCGTGAGCAGATGGTCTGCGGTATGACAGAACTCTTCTGCATTATGCACTTCAAAGCAAGCACCTGCTTCTAATAGGTAACGAGCTTCACGGAAATTTCGGTTGTTGGGACCAATGAGTACAGGAATTCCATAAACTGCTGCTTCGGGAATATTATGAATGCCCGCGCCGAAACCACCACCTACCATTGCCATATGTCCGTAGCGGTAGATGCTGGAGAGCAGACCGAAACAGTCGATGATGAGAACGTCGGCATCGGCTGCATTATCGTTGGTAGCTTGCGTATAACGTAATACACGACGCCCTTTCAAACACTCCTCAATATTTCGCAGATGGTCTTCGCCAATCATGTGTGGAGCAATGATTAATTTCAGATTATTGCCTTTGGATAGATACCACGGAATAAATATGGATTCATCGGGTGCCCAGCTACTACCGGCAATGAACACAGGATAGACACCGGCAAAGCGTTCCACTAAAGGAAGGGGCTTAGCTGCATCGCGAATATCAAGAACACGGTCAAAACGAGTGTCACCGGTTATGGTCACGTTGTCTATATGGCCAAGGGACGCCAACAAGTCTTTTGATTGTTGGTTTTGAACATAGAAATGCGTGATGGTGTTCAGCACCTTGGTATAGCCCGTCAGGCTACCATACCAACGGAAGAACACCTGTGAGGGGCGGAAGATGCTACTGACACTATACACAGGGATATTGCGTTTGCGACAACCTTTCAGATAATTCTGCCAGAACTCATATTTAATCAGGAAGAGCATTTCCGGCTTCACATAATGGAAGAATAGACGTACGTTCATTGGAGTGTCCAACGGAAGGTAGCAGATGACGTCGGCACCATCCCAGTTCTTGCGAACTTCATACCCGGAAGGGGAGAAAAAGGTGAGCAGAATCTTATATTCAGGATGTTCGCGGCGGATACGTTCCATTAAGGGACGTCCCTGTTCAAACTCTCCGAGTGAAGCGGCATGGAACCAGATATATCGAGCGTCTTTCTCTACTTGCCGTTTCAACATGAGAAATGCCTTTTGATGACCAATAGCCAACTTGCGGGCTCGCTTATTGAATATGGCGGCGATGCCCACGGCACACATGTAAAGATAAATAGCGAGACTATACACGGTTCGTTGAATGTTTAAGTGTTTAACGTTTAGAGATTTGAAATGGCAAAATCCATACGTCGCAGAACTTCTTCCTTACCGAGGAAAGCGGCGAGACCGTACATGTCAGGTCCTTGTCCCTCGCCAACGAGGCATACGCGCCAGGCATTCCAAGGTTTGATGCCAGTTTGTTCGACCCACGGATCAATCACTGCTTTCTGACCTTCAACACTGAAATCATCGATAGTGGCAATGACATCACGTAGTTGCTGCATCTCTTGTGTGGTGCCTTCCTTCCAGTTCTTCTTGATGAACTTGTCTTCACGATCGAACGTAGTCGGAGCAATGAAGAAGAAACGGCAGAGCGGCCATAGATCGCGGATAAAGGAGACATTGCGTTTGCGGGGACCTTCTTTCGTGTCGTATTCGATGACCTTTGATTTCATCATGCTTACAACTTCTGCTGCGCGCTCCTCAGTGGTTTCAATGCCCTGTTCTGCCAATAGCTTCACAAAGTCGGGAGCCCATTCGGCATCGCTCAACTGCATCAGATATTCGCGGTTGAACCAATAGCCTTTGACATAGTCGAAGCGTGCGCCGTTCTTGGAACATTTCTCCAGATTGAATTTTTCTACGAGTTCATCCAAAGAAAGAATCTCTTGTTCACCACCTGGGTTCCAGCCTAAGAGAGCAAGGAAATTGATGACAGCCTGAGGCAGGTAACCACTCTCACGATAGCCACTGCTGACCTCGCCGCTCTTAGGATCGTGCCATTCAAGAGGGAATACGGGGAAACCGAGACGATCGCCATCGCGCTTAGAGAGTTTTCCCTTGCCGTCCGGTTTCAACAAAAGCGGCAGGTGAGCGAATCGGGGCATCGTGTCTTCCCAACCGAAAGCTCGATAAAGGAGCACGTGCAAAGGTGCCGAGGGCAACCATTCTTCACCACGGATGACATGAGTTACTTCCATCAGATGGTCATCGACAATATTGGCAAGGTGATAGGTGGGGAGTTGGTCGGCACTTTTCCAAAGAACCTTATCATCAAGAATGGAACTATTGATACATACATCGCCACGGATAATATCGTTGACGTGGACATCCTCGCCCGGTTCAATAAGGAAGCGGACGACGTAGGGATGGCCTTCGGCAATCAGTCGGTCTGTTTCCTCTTGTCCTAAAGTCAAAGAATTGCGCATCTGTCCACGTGTAGAAGCATCGTATTGGAAGTTCTCCACGGCTTCGCGCTTAGCTGTAAGTTCTTCTGGCGTGTCGAAAGCGATATAGGCACGTCCGGCATCTAAGAGCTGTTTCACATATTGCTTATAGATATCCTTACGTTCGCTTTGACGATACGGACCGTGACTGCCGCCGAAACTAACGCCTTCATCAAACTCAATACCTAACCATTTGAAGGCTTCGATAATATATTCTTCTGCTCCAGGCACGAAACGTGTAGAGTCTGTATCTTCGATTCGAAAAATCAATTCGCCACCGTGCTGACGGGCAAAAAGATAGTTATATAATGCCGTGCGGACACCTCCGATATGGAGGGGACCAGTGGGCGACGGAGCGAAACGAACGCGTACTTTTGTGGTGCTCATAAGTGATATATTCATAATTTTTTGCAAAAATACAACAAATTATTGACGCGAGCGCAAATAATGTTGTATTTTTGTCCGCAGATTATAGAAACATTTTATGAGCAGATTCAACAAACCGCAGTCAAGGACCTGGAAAAACTACTTATTGCAGGCTCTTTTCATCGTTGTTACGACGCTAATCATCGTATGGCTCTTGCCGCATGGCGACAATGTAGCCTTGCATTTGGAGAAGGGTAAACCATGGCCTCATGGCCGTCTGATAGCACCTTATGACTTTCCTATTCTGAAACCAGATACGGTGATACAGAGAGAACGTGATAGTATCCAACGTGCTTTTGAACCTTATTTTGAGATGATGCCGGAGGTGGAAGCAAAGCAGTTGACGGCCTTACGGGAAGCTTTCCAATCCCCAACGGGTATTGATTTGCCTCATGCCTATTATTCTTTCTTGGAGGCTGGTTTGCATGAGATTTATAGCAAGGGCATTATTGATGTCAATGATTTACAAGTGCTACAACTGCAAAATACGGTGTCGGTAAATGTATATCAAGGAAATGAATCCATAACAATTCCTATTGCTCAACTCTATACGGAGAAATCTGCTTACGAACATCTATTTGCGAACCTTGATAGTCATCAGTTAAGCCGACAGAAACTACAGCGTCTGGACTTGAACCAATATCTGTGGCCCAATCTCTCATATGATGAGGGCAAGTCCAAAGAACGTTGGGAAGATATGGAACGTTCATTAATCCCAAGTTCTGGCGTAGTGGTAGAAGGGCAGAACATTATTGACAGGGGAGATATCATCACCGATCAAACTATTCAGATCCTTAATAGTTACATCAAGGCGAAGAATGACCATAATGTTTCTAAAAAGGCTGGATACTTGATGCTGGTTGGACAACTGCTGTATGTATGTGTCATTTTGATTTGTCTGGTGGTGTATTTTAACCTGTTCCGTCAGGATTATCTTGTCAATGTCCGTAGTGTCTTATTGATTTGGATTGCATTGTTGATTTATCCGCTCGTGACGTCGATATTTGTACACCATAATTGGCTTTCGGTATATCTGATTCCTTATGCCATGTTGCCTCTTTTCATCCGTGTATTCATGGACTCACGTACGGCCTTTATCACTCACGTGGCAACAGTTTTGCTTTGTGCCTTGTCGCTCCGTTCGCCTTTTGAGTTTGTCGCCACGCAGATAACAGCAGGCTTAATTGCTATCTATTCCATGAGGGAGATGTCTGAACGTTCGCAGATTATCAGAATGGCCTCAATGGTGACGTTGTCGGCACTCCTTGTATATCTTAGTATGGATTTTACCCATGGACGTTCATTCCTGGGAGATGATGCGATGACACGTGTTGACTATAGTTACTACATATATATTACCCTTTCCGGTGTGCTTCTGCTTTTCGCATATCCGTTGATGGCTTTGTTGGAACGGTTGTTTGGTTTCACCAGCAATGTGACGTTGGTAGAACTCTCCAATATCAACCGTCCTCTGTTGCATACTCTTTCAGAGACGGCTCCTGGAACATTCCAGCATTCCATGCAGGTGGCCAATCTTGCGGCTGAAGTTGCTAATAAGATAGGAGCAAAAGCACAACTTGTCCGTACGGGTGCACTCTATCATGATATCGGCAAGATGAGTAATCCCGAATATTTCACAGAGAACCAGCTCGGTGGCGTGAATCCTCACAAAATGCTGAGTAATAAGGAAAGTGCCGCCATCATTCTGCGTCATATTGTTGACGGCGAAGAGATGGCAGATCGTAATCAGCTGCCCCGCGTCATTCGTGATTTCATCTCAACCCATCATGGTCGTGGTGTTGCCAAATATTTCTACATCAGCGAGAAAAATGAACACCCGGATGAGGATGTCGATATAGCAGATTATACCTATAAGGGACCTAATCCGAGTACAACAGAACAGGCCATATTGATGATGGTGGATGCGGTAGAAGCGACGGCCCGCTCATTGACGGAATATACTGAAGAGAGTATTGGTCAGTTAGTTGATCGTACGATTGACGGTCAGGTTGCAGACGGCTTCTTTACCGAATGTCCTATCACGTTCCGTGATATCTACACGGCCAAAGAAGTACTGAAAGAGAAGCTTAAGACCATCTATCACACTCGTGTCTCTTATCCGACACTGAAGACTGAAAAACAACTTCCTGTTCAAGAGACAGGATCAACGTCGAAATAGAGATGGGCAGCTCCATAAGCGTGTTCAGATAATAACTCTGTACGTGTCTGGTGAAGGATTTGCCGTACCTGAGCCAAAGGTATGGTGTGTTCCAATTTGAGGAGAACACGACGGATAAACAAGCTTTGAACACGAGGAATAGGTGGCTCGTCAGGGCCTAATACACGGCTGCCAAAATGTAGGCGGAGACGTTGAGCTGCATCGCGGGCCAGATCGTCAACGATTGAGGCATGACGATGTTTGATGTATAAGACAATCATTCGCGTAAAAGGAGGATAGGAGAATTCACGTCGTTCCAACATCTGCGACTGATACATCTCTTCGTAATCATTCTCTACCACTTGACGGATGAGCGGCAAGTCCGCATTCATGGTCTGTAATAATACACGTCCGCGTTGTTGGCGGCGTCCAGACCGACCTGCGACCTGTGCCATCATTTGATAAGCTCGTTCGTAAGCGCGGAAGTCCGGTTGATTTAACATGGTGTCGGCGGACAGGACGCCTACGACACTGACATGTTCAAAATCGAGTCCTTTGGTGACCATTTGTGTGCCGACGAGAACATCGGTCTTTCCCTGCGCAAAATCATCAATAATCTGTTCATATTCCGTACGGGTACGGGTCGTGTCAAGGTCCATACGGGCTACACGTGCCTCGGGAAAGTACTGCTGTAGCTCATCTTCGATGCGTTCTGTACCGAAACCACGCCCACGAAGATCCGGGTTCTCACATGCAGGGCATTGCTGCGGTATATCACTGGTATAGCCACAGTAGTGGCAGGTCATGCGTCCGCTGCGTTTATGCAGTGTCAATGGAACATCGCAGTGAGGACAACGCGGAACCCACCCGCAGACGTGACATTGTACTTGTGGGGCATAACCTCGTCGGTTTTGGAATAGAATCACCTGTTCGCCAGTGGCAAATGCCGTCTGCATCGCCTCCAATAGCTGTGGCGAGAAAGGCCCTTGCATCATGCGTTTGCGGCGTAGCTCTTTGATATTGACAATCTCCACCTCAGGTAACTGCACCTGCCCATAGCGTTCATAGAGACGTACAATGCCGTATTTGTTCCTTCGAACATTGTAATAACTCTCCAGGGAAGGGGTGGCGGTGCCAAGAAGCGTTCGGGCGTGAGCACGGGCGGCCATGAGAATGGCGACATTACGGGCATGATAACGAGGCGCTGGATCCTGTTGCTTGAAATTGACTTCATGTTCCTCGTCAACAATGACAAGTCCTAGACGTTGAAATGGAAGGAAAATGCTGGAGCGGACACCCACGATGATGTCGTAAGGGTGATCAGACACCTGCCGCATCCATATCTCAGCCCGTTGGCTGTCGCTGAATTTGCTGTGATATACGCCTAAACGTTCTCCGAAAACAGCTCGGAGGCGGTCTGTCAATTGGCTCGTCAGAACGATTTCTGGAAGAAGATACAATACCTGTTCACCACGCGCTATAGCATCGGCAATCAAATGGGTGTATATCTCCGTCTTACCACTGGATGTGACACCATGAAGCAGACATACGGGGTGCTGTTGCCATTGCTGATGAATCTCATTCAGCGCAGTAGATTGTGCAGGGGAGAGGGAAGGAAGAAGCGGTAAGCTATCCCAACAGGATGTTTGTTCGGATAGCTGATGCTTCTTACTCCTTTTAAGTTTCGCTGGTAATGCAGCCTTGAATACTTCCCCGATACTGCAGAGGTAGTAATCAGCCATCCATTGCCAGAGCTTGAGTTGTTCTGGAACGATGACAGGCTGTTCATCGATGATGCTGATGACATCTTTGATCGTCATTCCCTCGGGATGTTGGTCGTGCAAACGCACAATCAACCCTGTGACAAGTTTCTTCGTACCGAATGGCACTGAAACTCTGCACCCTACCTTTGCTTGCTCTTGGAGCTCAGAAGGTAGGGCGTATGTGAAGAATCCCGGAAGCGGGACGGGGAGAACGACGTCAACAAAAGTCACGTGATGACTTAGAAATAATAAGTGGCACGAGCCTGCCAGGTGTTATTCTTTGTGTCGCCTGTGATCTGATCCGTAATGACACTGGTGGCATTGTCTCTTACAGTCTCCAGAATGCTGCCGCTTTTCGTCAATGGGATGTTGTAGGTGATACCAAGTTGCAGGTGGCTGAACAACATCGCACCAACACCGATGTTCCAACTAAAGCTACTGCGTTCAAAGGTGGATTCTAAGTTGCCAACGGTGCTTAATGCCGTGTTGGCAATGTCGCCAAGACTCCAGCTTTTATCGCCGATATTCCAGTTCCATTGAGGACCGGTAGCAACATAGACAGCAGCAAGGCTTCCGAGACCAATCTGGTAGCGCAGGTTGATGGGAACGTTGATGTAGTGAAGGGACTTTGTTTCTGTAGTACCGTCCACATCAAAAGAGACACCCTTGTTGTTGTAGAGGATGGCACCATCAATGCCCACACCGACGATGGGGAGTGTGAACTTTGCCTTGGGACCGATGAAGAAACCGGAACGGTTGTTGGAACTCAGACCTGAAAAATCATCGGATAAGTCAAGCTTGTTGAGGTCGTAACCACCTTCAACACCCCAGCTGAGCTGAGCGTTGGCTGTCATTGTCAACGCCATGAGGGCGATGATAAATGAGTAAATTCTTTTCATACGCATGAAAGATTAAAGGTAAATAAATATAATAACTGATCAGTTGTCTGTAGGGATTATCTGCGCTGGCGTCTGGCGGATACGCGTGAGCCTGACGAACTTACCTTAGGCTTTTTGGAGGCGGCTGCCGCTGAAGCCTCGCTACGGCGTGATGTAGTCATCTCCTTTTTGGCCTTAGATTTTGACTTGCTCGTATTGTTCAGGGCTGCGATGCTGTCCAGGCTGTCCTTCTGTTCTGGCTTATGCCAGATATGTTCTTCAAAGTCTTTCAATTGCTGCTCTATGCGTTCCTGTTCCTTTGTGAGAGTGCTGTCATTCTTCAGGATACGGCCTTGCAGATTATTGGTTTTGTAGATTTTACCGTTATAACGATTCATCGTAAAGTAATCGTCAACGGACATATTCGTGACATTATTCAGGTTAGATGCCATGACGGGCATACGTGAAAGGTAAGCAGCTACGTCATCGTATTTCACCCAGAAGAGAGGCTTAGGTGTGGCAGAGCCTGCCTCGCTGTCAATTGTCTCAAACTCATCACCTTCCATCAATACAGGGCAGAGTGCAGTGACGCGTGCCTTATAAGTGGCAGAACGCTGGTCAAAGTAGCTGCTTTCCTTCATCAGGAAACGAGTGACCTGGGCTGAAGGGATGTCAGATTCAGGAACCGTAATCTTTCCGTCCGTTTCCTCGTAGTAGATACGGAATTTGTCAAGAAGCTCTTTCACGTTTGCTTTGTCTTTCTCTTCAAAAGACTCGTCTCCGCTAATCTTATATTCATACACATCGATGCGTCCCGACACAAAAAGACGGAAAAGAAAAGTAAATAGATTCTGTTCCTTTCCATGAGGTTCCACAGGGTAGTAGAGAGGCGCATTAACGTCTTTCAGCAAGTCCAACTGACGATAGACATCGCGACGCCATACAACATCCTCGGGCATCTTGTCGGATGTGGGGAACATCAGGGTAGCACGGTCACTTGCGGGTTTGGGCGCTGCTTCTTTCTTTTGAGAAGCAGTATTCGCTGAGACCGTACGACTCTTTCGAGGTTGTGCGTAGCTGAAGATGCTAATATTGATCAATATAAGAATGAAAAGTATTCGTTGCATAGTGGTTGTTCTATTATAGGTAGATGAATAATTCTTTACTTCTTATAATTCTTGAATCTTAGTTAATGGTTACGTCCATAGCTCCGTCAAGCGTACGTTCTACGCCATCAGGACCGATGGCTTTGATGCGCGTGATGAAGAAGCGTTTGCCACGGCTGAGGCTGCGGAACATATTCTTTTGGCGCGCCGTAAACTCTGCCGAATTCGAGATTTCAGGAATGGCATTACCCATGTTGTCATAGAATACTGTCTCGAAGCCTGTGACGCGGAACGGGATATTCAGCAGTCCGTCATCAACGGCAGCACCAAGCATATCGGTACCCATGAGGATTTGCTTAGAGAGTTTACCGCCTTTGAAACGGTTTTCGCCACCTTGTCCATCGGAGTAAGCGATATAAGCTGTAGGATCCGGTAGTTTACGTACGCGGAAAGTAAACTTGCCCATCTCCTGGATACGTCCTTCTGTTTTGGCCGCTACCGTGATGACGGCTTCGCCACCCACAGACGTAGGTCTGGCCATGAATTTGCCATCCCCTTTTGCGGCAAGGCCACCGCCAGTCATGGATACTTGCAACTGGTTAGCGGCTACACCGGGAACGCTGACACTCATCGGGTTGTCATAACCGGCATAGAGCACGTTCATCAAGTCAGCAGAGACTGTAGCAGAGGGGGCTACTACCGTATATTTTTGTTCAAAGTCGCGGCGTACAAGTTCTCCTTGTGCATTCATCATTTCGATATAACCCACGAGATTGAAGTCGCCCGTACGTGTACAAACGGTCTCATAGATACCTTGGTCGCTTTGTATTTTCTGTCCACCTATATAAATGGTAGGACGATTCGTCGTATCGACGGCAGCCATCAATATCTGTGCTGTGAACTTACCGCCTTGTACAACCGTTTGTGAGCTGGGGATAACCCAGGCATTCAGTTCATTCACACGGATATCCTTGACACCGATATTCGAAGCTAATCCATGCAAGACTTCGCCTTCAGCGTAGCGGACATCGCTTTGGAGTTTAGTGAGCAATGTCACAGCTGCAGCTGTAGGCATGGATTCAAACATATATTCCTGCCAGTTCTTGCCTAGGGTACGCACACTTTGTGGTATCTCTGTGGAGAGGTTGCTGGCTATGATGCGACGCTGAGCGGAGTCTGTCACCATTCTGATGATGCGTTTCCGATAGCTGTTGATGCCATCGTAGAGGGCTTTTCCTCGGCCCGTTCCGGGTGCTAACATCACGCTTGTGGCAGCTTCCAGATCCTCTCGGTTTTTGATATTGCGAACATCTCCGTCCTTACCGTCGCTCTCACGGACAATTAGTTCCTTCAGCTCTTCAGCAAAGTTAAAGAGTGAATCAGACATCTGACGTACCACCTGTGCCTTGTCATACCATTCCTTCACCTTCTTGGGGTTGGCTTTCATCTGCTCTTCGAAGTCATCATAGATGCCTTGGTTGACCTGTGTGGCATTGGAAGTCGTTGTCTGCAGACTCTTATCGACCAGAGAGAAGCCATTGAGCACATCGCTTGACACATTGAGTGCAAGCATAGCCATCAAGACGACGTACATCAGGTTAATCATCTTCTGGCGTGGTGAGACTGGTCTTTTCCTTACAGCCATTTTCTTCTCGTTTAACGATTAACGTTTGGCGTTTAACGAATTGTTATGAAGCTTGTGACGCTCCTTTGGGCATATTCACGGTGAGCGCTTCAATCATGCGTGCATAGACAGCATTGAGCTCTTCAATCTGTTGTGCCATCTTGCGTGTCTGGTCGTTGATTTGGTCAATTGTTCCGACCTGCTGACTGATGCTCTTGAGCTGCATCTCATAAATGGTATTGATGCCCGTGAGGGTGCGGTTGAGATTGATCATCTCCTCGCTGTCCTGTGTCATGCGACCTGCTTGTTCGCGAACGCGGCCAAGCACTTCTGTGAGTTGTTGAAGCTGGTCAACGTATGCTTCAATGGCATCTTCCACTTCAGGAGCATTGGCTGCTTGTGCGTTGGCCAATAAACCTTCACCAGCAGGAAGGCTACCTGCTACACTGGCAGCAGCCTGTGCTGCGGCTGCCAAATTAGCTGCATCTTCTGACGAGATGCCAGGGCCTCCGCCACTGACAAAGCCACCACCACCGCCTACAACGACGGTTCCTTCACCATCTCCTGCGGGAGTAGCCTGTCCGCCGCCAATGACGACAGTACTGCCACTGGGTACACCACCGCCACCACCAATGATAACAGTGCCACCGCCTTGTCCGCCGCCAGCGTTAACCGCTGCGGCACCACCAGCTTTGGCTACTGCCTCAGCAGCTTCCTTCATGGCTTCGAGGTCTTCGAGATCCACAAATTCATCTGCCAACTCTGCGTCTTGTGCGGCGTTGAACGGACGGTCGAAACCAGAGACGAAGAACACGAAAACCTCCGTACCCATGCCGATGAACAACATCAAGTTGGCCCCTGGGATATGGGTTAGCTTGAAGAGTGTACCGAGGATAACAACGGCAGCACCCCAGCTATAGGCGTAATTCATGAAAGTTTGACCCGGCACGGAATCCATCCAGTGCTGCAAACGGGCTATCAGGCTGAATTTACTCATAGTTATTTCTTTCCTTTATTCTTGATGCCACTACCATCGCGTACCATGCTGCGAACACAGCGGAAACCGATGTAGGAGCGCGGTTGATTCTGATATTCATAGGAGCGCCATGCTGAACGGATCATGGACTCAGGATCTTTCCATGAGCCTCCACGTACGCTTTTCTTCTTGAGACGATAAGGATCTTCCTTTGCTGCGTTGTAACGGAGCTCGGGGTTCATGTCGCTCATCGCTTCAACACCAGCTTCCGTATAGATGGTCGATGTCCATTCAGCTGCGTTGCCGGCCATGTCGTATAGGCCATTGCTATTGGCGGAGAAGATACCGCATTTGGAGGTAATGAGCGAACCGTCCTTGGTATAGTTACCACGATCGGGTTTGAAGTTGGCATAGAAACAGCCCTTCTCGCTCTTGACGTCTTCTGCTTCCCATGGGAAAGGATTCCCATCTTTTCCACGGGCCGCATACTCCCATTCAATTTCGGTAGGCAGACGGTATGGCTGAATATCATTGCCATTGCTGCCCAAACCTTTTAATAAGTATTCGGTACGCCAGCGGCAGAAGGCAGTCGCCTGTTCCCACGTCACGCCTACCACAGGGTAGTCATCGTATGCAGGGTTGGAGAAATACAAACGCATGTATCTTTCGTTCTCTGCGTTCTTGAAATCATTAATCCAACAGGTTGTATCAGGATAAATATTGACAATATAAGTATTCAGGAAATCCCAAGGTCCTGTCAGCGGACGAGTGATAGTCTGCCTCACAATCTTTCCTTCGTCATCAATATAAGCGGTGTCCTTGGAAATCATCACATCGGCTGTTGATACAGCATGATCCGTATTCAAATCACGCTCTTCTGGGTTCAGTCGATATTTACGGAGAGCGGCTTGTGCATAGTCATATACTTCAAATCGATAGTTCATCTGACTGGCATCAAGCATTTTTGTGCCATCAATGGGGTGGGTTACATACACGCTCTCGATGGCCCGTTGTTCGTCCTCGTTGGCTTTGCGCCAGGGAATTGCTTTGTTCCAATTCAGATGAGGTGTGACGGGATTGCCCTCTTTGTCTTCCTCTATTTTGTAGGTTTCATCACCGCCGAAGGCAGGGTCTGCCAAGCGCTCACGGATAATGCTATCGCGAACCCACTGTACGAACTGACGGTATTTGGCATTGGAGACTTCGGTCTGATCCATCCAGAAACCATCTACACTGATGTCTCGCATAGGAAATTCGGCACCCCACAAAGTGTCTCCGTCTTCCATGCCGATACGCAGGGATCCTTTAGGGATTGCTACCATACCAAAAGGTGCGGGCTCTTGGAAGGAAGTGCCGCGGATACCTGTTACCTCACCGCCCAGAGCCATGGCATTGCTCTTGGAACCGGCGCAGGAAGCCAGGCCGAGAGAAATAACAAAACAAAAAATAATAATAAGAGCAGACCCACCCCCTGCCCTCCCTATGAAGGAGGGAGCAGTTACTTTTGCTGAAAGCTTATCTTTTTCTGCCATATTTATTTATGATGAATAATCTATTTTATGATTGATGCCTATTTTTTATCTGGTGGCCACTCCCTCCCTCACAGGGAGGGTGAGGGGTGGTTTTTTTACAGGAGTCTCACGCTTTGGTGCCGGTTTCTACCTTTTTTGAAGAGGTTGAGGTCTGTGACATAACCGATACTCAATTCATGTGTTCCTTGCAAGGCTCCGATGCCGCCCGTGTAAAGTTCGTAACAGTACCCGAGTTGGATGCCGTGGAAGTCGCCGCCGATGAACACCGAAGCCGAAATCGTAGGACTGTAGCCTAATCCTGCATATATCCGTCCTTTGGGGCTCTTATAGACAAGGCGGGCATTGATGTCGCCGCGCCATGCTTCTAAATCGGAGCGCACGATGGCAGAAGTCTGCATAGATAATAACGGATTTCGGAAATGAATATTGTATCCGCCTGTCAAATAATATGTTTGAGGGATTTCATATTCATTGACTTTCTCATCCCCAAGTTCCACCAAAGGTGTCAGGGAATGGAGCATGGAAAAGCCGGCATACCAGTCTTTCCCGTCATAACGAATACCTGCATCCAGGTCAAAGGCTGTTCCATCGACCTTTGATGAGGGGAAGGCAGGATCTCCGGAGGTCTCCAGATCTACACCTGAGCCGTCAAACGTTTCTGCTAAGAGAGCGGCACGCGCACCGATACTGAGACGTCCGCCCCACAACTTCTGATGGTAAGCGTATTGGAAGAAGAATTTCTTGTGCTCGAACAGACCGATTTTGTCATTGAGAAAGCCTGCGCCGACTCCGTGTGCCGGACCAATCATCCACAACGGAAGATCAGCTGTAACAATCATGGTGACAGGAGCATGTTCATAGCCTGTCAACTGCATGGCATATCCTCCTTGAACCTCCAGCATCCCTGTCAGCCCGGCTGCGGCTGGATTATAAAAAGATTGCAACGTCCAGTAATGGTTGAACGCAGGATCAAACTGGGCGTTTACGATTCTGCAGAACCCCAGCAGAATGACGAAAAAAAGAAACCTTACGCGATACAAGAATGCTTCTTTGTGATAATGATCATCATCATGATTGGATAATGATTGCAAAAATACAAAAAGTTAGGGACATGTCACTTTTTTATTGAACTTTTTTAATAAAAAAGCCACCTTATACCTTATTATATCTTGGGGAAGCCATCTTCGCTGAAGTCCAAAGAGTCAAAGTAAGGTTAAAACTTCTTTCCGAAGATAATATTGAGGAAGGTGAGTCCCAATATCTTGATGTCAAGCCACCAAGAGCGATGTCCCAAGTAGTAGAGATCCAGTTCCAAGCGTCGCAGCATCTTCTCCATCGTATCGGTGTATCCGTTGTAGAGCGTGGCATAGGAGGTCACTCCTGGACGGATTTGATAGAGAAACGTGTAACGCGGGTCAATCTTCACAATCTGATCAATATAGAACTTACGTTCTGGTCGATAGCCAATGAAGGCCATGTCGCCTATGAACACATTCCAGAGTTGTGGCAATTCGTCTAAATGGTGTGCTCTGAGGAATCTACCGACCTTTGTCAATCGTGGGTCTTTGTTTCCACTCGCATGACTTAGCGCTGGCCCAGCTTTCTCTGCATCCATCCTCATGGAGCGGAATTTATAGATGTAGAATGGTCGCCCGAATCGTCCCAGTCGTTCCTGCTTGAAGATGGCCGGCCCTCCGTCGTCGCACTTGATGAGGATGTAGCTGATGAGCATCAGTGGGGAGAAGACAATGAGACAGATGGCCGATATCATCAAGTCCACGAGACGCTTCGTGTTTCGCTCAAAAGCGTTCATACCATCTGCAATGAACGCGATATTGCTTTCCGCCATCATATCGGAAGGAAGTCCCATTGTTCCATAGGTTTCCACCTTATGCCTTAGCGCTTCATGCGGAATATTTGCGTACCATGAATCCTCGCCGTAGGCTTTCTCCCATTCATGGTGGAAGCCTGCATTCTCATGTTGATGGATGAAATAATTGATGATACTATGAATAGCTATCCACAGCGCAATATCCATCAGAAGCAGGATGTTCGGATTCCAGCGCATCAGGACACCGTATGTGTTCATGACGACAAAGATACCCATCAAACATGCAATGGTGAAAGGAATCAAGTGACGGGGCATACCTGTACGCAGCAGTTTATGGTTAAACTGATTCCGATCCGGCCTATCCAATGTACGTTTGTCCCTGACACGACTGCTCACGACACGGATAATATCAATCATGGGTACGAACAACGCTCCGATGCAGATCATCAGCATGTTCTTAGGCATATATGTACTATCGCTGAGTCCGATGGCATGATAGCTGATGATATAACCCAACACGTATGCTCCGGAATTACCCATCAATGTGTTTTTCCATCTTTTTGTGAAGAAGGACATCAGGCAGAACACACCAGCCACGCCAAGGGTTGCAGCGGCAACAAAGCTGATGAGGGTGGAACCATACCAAACGCTGAATCCGAGGAAGACTAGAAGTAGTAGACTGCCAACACCGCTGCAAAGGCCGTCCAGACCATCCAATAGGCTAAAAGCCTCCGTAATATATACAGCCAAGAGAACCGTAAGCGGCATACCTATGTAAGGCGATAAATGCTCTATGCCGAATAGTCCATGCAGATGATCAATCCACAGCCCTGTCGCAGGAAACATCATAGAAGCAAGAAGGAGCACGCCCAACTTTACTTGGCCACCAGTACCATGTAGGTCATCCTTCAAGCCCACAATAAACAATATCGAGCATCCCACAATGATTTGCATGATACGCATTGTCGTTGCTCCAACCACATGGCGCAACTCGGTGATTCCTAGCAATAGAGGTAGTGAGATAGTCGTACACAGTGCAATCAGGATAATGGGGAAAAACGCAATTCCCCCAATCATCAAACCATCACTTTGATTCTTTGCATTGGGGAACAGGTGCTTCTTGTCGGACGCATTCAGTCGCATGTTGGGAATGATGAACAATCCCAACAAGGCAGAGATGAATAATGGTATGATCCTAATGAGGACGCTGAAGTATATGTCCATTTTGTATGATACCCACTATTGCAATTACGTTGCAAAGATAGGCACAAATAATAAATTAGGCAAAAAATATGAAGAAAAGATGCCTTTTATTTATTCTGCATGATGCAATCTGCCTATAAAGGAGGCCTTGATTTTGGGCAACATACGACGAACGATGTACAGAGGAGATGGTTTGAGACCGTTTTCTCGCATAGCCCGCAGGATATTACGGTTACCGCGTATAATGTTCCGAAGGTTACCATTGCTCTCTCCGCCCATACGCATCATAACGAAGTAGCGAGGAATATATCGATTACGCAGTCCTGCTACTTCAATAAAGCGAAGCATCAGTTCGAAATCTGCTGAAATGGCCAGACTTGTATTGAATCCTCCGAGTTTTTCGTAACATTCACGACGGGCATAAAACGTAGGGTGTGCCGGATGCCAGCCATGTAGGTAAGCCCCCTTTTTATGCTGTGAGCCTTTCCAAATGCGTACCACACGGTGCTTGTTCCTGGCCGATACATACATTAAGTCGCCATAAATACAATCAACAGGCTGCCCATCCATCACTCGGTTAATGTCTTCCAGCACATGATCATCGTAAAAGAAATCATCTGAGTTGAGAATACCAATCACATCACCTGTTGCACGAGCTATACCCCGATTCATGGCATCGTAAAGCCCATCGTCCTTCTCAGAGAAGATTCGTATTCTTCCTCCTCCACGGGGCTCATATTCTTGCACGATAGAGAGCGTGCTATCCTGTGAAAGCCCATCTTCAATGATGAGTTCCCAGTCCTGATAGGTTTGAGAGAGCACACTTTCTAATGTGTCCCGTATTGTAGCAGCGCTATTGTTTGTCGTTGTGACGATGGATATCTTCATGATTCTTGTGAGATTTCATAATATGTCAATATTCTACGCAACGCTCTACAGTGGATACACGGATACGACGGAGAAGATGCTCCGGCGTTTGGAATTAGAGTTGTTCTATCATGGACATCGCTCTTGGTGGCTTGATGACAAAATACTGGCATATAGGTCAATTTGCAGGATATTAAACAAAAAACGATACTATTGTTCCATTAATCGTTTCAAATCACTGGCGAAAATAGACGAATACATTTTAGCACCCTCTTCTAATAAATGAGCATTGTTTTTAAAATATTCTGGTTTATCATGAAATAGACCTATAGAATGATAATCCAAAATAGGAATCTTGTTTTGCTCTGCTAATATTTTTAAAGGAATATAATATGTCGGCGAAACAATAGAATATTTCGGCGAAATTGTAAACACTAACTTTATCCCCTTTTCTTTACAGGTATTAATAAACCTTTGAATATATTTTAATTTTAATGTATCTGTTTCAATATCCTTAGATTCGGATCTTAGTGTCATTGAATTATCCCTATTACCAAGGATTTTAAAAAATCCGTTGTCTTCACCATACCTATGATTTACGAACAAGCCGGCAAGAGCTTCAATACCTTTACTATTAAATCTGTATAACTTTGACAACTCATATCGCCAATAGGTGCCCGCTTCTATGTACACCGAGTCTGCACTCTTACTATGACCAAAATAAGGTGCAAAATATGTGATTTTGTCAAAAGGATCACCTGCGTTTTTGAAGTCATTGCTCATCAATTCAAGGCAAACAACTTTCGGGGTATGATGTAAAAGCATCAGATTTAGGAGGATGTAGTGAGAATATATATTGTCAGACGCAGAAATCCCCCCATTATATACACTGGCATTGATTGAATCCATAATAATTGAAGGAACGTAATGGTAAGCACACCTTGAAGTTCCCATCAACACTACGTCATCATTTACCTTTTTAACCATATTCTCAATCTTCACTTCGGCCTTGGCATTTGTATGAGAAAGGCACTGCATCATTAATTGGCCTCCTAATCTATCTGTTATCCATAAAAAGATAATTATTGCAGCTAAACTAACAAAAAACTTTTTCATTGGATATTGAATTTAAAATTGGAAATATATAAACTGATCTCCTCCCAATACACCAAACAAAATGATTAACGCAATCATTAATGCAATATAAAGATGACGTATAATCCATGACTTGGAATTTTCTATATGAATATTCCAATTAAATTCTTCTCCCATTTCTTTTGCAAATAGAATAGGAAATACAAATATTAGTGCAATAAAAGTTGTATAATCTAGAAACAACGGTCCCATATTTGTAAATATTCCAGTTATTACAGTCAAGGCATCCGTCAAATTGTTTGCTCTAAACAATATCCATGCAAAGCATACAAGTACAAAAGTCACAGCCCAATGACAGAATTTTCTTACACCAGTGTATTTCTGTTTGCTAACACCTATCGCCTTTTCTAGACAAAGCAATAATCCATGCAAGCTGCCCCAGCAGAGAAAAGTCCAATTAGCGCCATGCCAGATGCCGCTGACAACAAAGGTAACAAACAAGTTGAAATAATTGCGCATACGACTTACTCTATTACCACCAAGCGGGATATAGACATAGTCCTTAAACCAAGAGGAAAGCGAAATATGCCAACGATGCCAAAACTCACCAACTGTGGAAGCAAAATATGGACGGTGGAAGTTTTCCATAAGGCGAAAGCCTAGAACACGCGCTACACCAATAGCAATCAGAGAGTAACCGGCAAAGTCCCCATAAATCTGAAATGGGAACAACAACGAGGCGACAAGATACGATCCGCCATTGTGTTTATCAACATTATTGAAAATGGCATCAACATATAGTCCACAGCGGTCAGCTAATACAAGTTTCATGAAATACCCCCATACCATTAGCCTCACACCTGACATCACACTATCGTAATCAAAACTATGTTGCTGTTTGAATTGAGGCAATAGATTGTTGGAACGTTCAATAGGCCCTGCAACCAACTGAGGGAAAAATGACACGAACAATGCGTATGTGGGAAAATCTCGCTCAACTTTTGTAGTTCCACGATACACATCTATGGAATAACCTAAGGCCTGAAAAGTATAAAAGGATATACCCACAGGCAAAAGCAAGCGAAACTCAGGAACTTCTATCCCTAAACCACCTGCATTAAATGCCGTTTCTATATTTGTTGCTAAAAAATTATAGTATTTGAACAGAAATAAGATGGTAAGGTTTAGCACCAGACTACTCACAAGACAAAACTTTTTCTTACTCTTCTCCTCAAAATGACCGATGCCAAGAGCTGCGAGATAGGTAACAATGGTGCTCGTTAACAGTAAGAGCGCATAGGCCGGCTCCCAATTCATATAAAAATAGTAGCTGGCTACAAGTAATAATAGATTCCTTACTCTGATTTGAGTGGCAGGAATACAGAAATAAAGCACGCATACTATTGGAAAAAACAATAGAAACGCAATAGAATTAAATAACATCTTTCTTCCAAGCTTTTGTCTTTGTTGCCAGAGACATCCAAATATCGGACTGTTTAATATAATCCACCTTCGGCCACTCCAACCTTATGAGAGGTGGCTAGGCATAAGATTACGAGTGCAAAAGTACATAATAATCCTCTTTTTCAAACGCCATCTTTGAGATAGCGCCTACTATCTCGTTTGATTTTAAGTCTTTTGAGAAGATAACTGGGTAAAAACAGGAAAAAGAAAGACAGCCATGATTTCAGCTTAGAATAGCCTAAAACCGTCTCATAGACATTAACATTGTACTTAATGAGCGACATCTTATTACTGGAAACAGATCCTTTGCTATGATGCAAATAATAAGCAAGCGGTTCTGTTAGGCAGTAACAAATCTGACAATCTTTCAGAATGTTTAAAAACAAGGCCCAATCCTGACGCTTACGAAGAGCTGGCATATAGTATTTATGCCCAAGTCGTTTAATATCATAGATTGCGGTTGAGCAACCAATTTTATTGTCACGCTTCATCTCTTTAAGCGTTAAATGAGAAGGCGAGTAGTTCACCCCAATGATTTCACCTTCTTCATCACAAATCAGATACGAGGTACTGCACAAAGCACAATCGTGCTTGTCCATGTGCCGAATTTGTTTTTCTAACTTTTCAGGGAACCAGCGGTCATCGCTGTCGCAGAAAGCTATATAACGTCCTTTAGCCCTTTCAATGCTCTTGTTTCGCGATACTGCTGGACCATAGTTTTCATTTAGGTATTCTACGTTTACACGCGAGTCTTTATCAACAAACGACTTCAGTATCTCGCATGTAGAGTCGGTAGAGCAATCATCCGTAATGAGTATTTCAAGATTCTGATAGGTCTGTCCCAACACACTTTCTATGCTAGCAGCAAGGGACTGGCTGCTGTTGTGTGTAGGCATGATAACTGATACTAATTCTCCGTACATATATCAATAATCTTATGAGTCAAACTTATACCCCCATTTTAGCGGGAGAAGATAAATATCTGTACCTCGTTTGGCAAGCTCTGTCATAACCGATACTACTTCATCGGCTTCAAAACAACTAATCTGTAGATTGCTAATCTGTTGATAATGATTATGCAAGTAATGGCTTACGATATGTCGTGATTTAAAATAACTGGTAAACCGTTTATAACGCCCAGTTGTTGGCCGGTCATAATTAAAATAGGATTTCCGCTGCCCATCATAATCTATATAGTCAAAGCGTTTCTTTTCCTTATCCCACATATCCGTGTAATAATCAACCTCTCCACGAAGAATTGACTCCACACAATGAGTAATGGTACCAACCCAGTATTTTCCTAGGCCCATATCGAAAACAAGACCACCCACTTGAGATAGACGATAGTACGGCGAACGTTCATCCCACGGAGTTTCGCCAAGATGATGTTCAGAAAGCAGGAAGTCGGCATTTGCACCAATAGCACATACAGAATGTTGCGCATGTACGCCTCTCTTCACACCTGGATACGTGCGAAAGCATTCTGGCAAATAGCCTGCCCGCGTGGGAGTATTGACGACATCAAACACTTCGCCATTTTTCATTTTCGGCATACACGGCATACAAAGCGTACCCTCTGGACCAAGGACATCAAGAATAACCTTTATCAGATCATTAGGCTTTCCTGAACAATTATAGAACTCTCCCCATGAGCTATGTATCAGAATTGTTGAACCACGATGCATGCCAGCCCGTTTCATAGCTTCAACGACATCTTCAACATCGTATTTCTGTTTGTAATAGAGAGGCCCTATTCTGCGATGCCAACTACGCAGGAACGCCTCCAGGCTCAGGCTTTCACTCTTTTTTATACCCAGTGCGAGTTTAATGTATTTTTTCCAGTCCATTATAAATGTCTATATATTTTTTTGCTATCAGATTCCAACGAAAAAGACTGAAATCAATATCAGCATTATTGTAATAATTCCCAGTATTTTCGAGCAGAATTGCCAGAGCCTCTGTAATTTCCTTGATAGAATAGGGATTGACTGCAATGCCCGCCGAATTTGGAAGTAGTCCGTCAACGCCTTGTCCTCGAGTATACAGCACTGGAAGGTTCTGAGAAAGAGACTCTATATAAACCAGTCCGAAAGTCTCATAGATAGAAGGCATAGCAAATAATCTATGTCCAACAAACAATTCACACAAAGCAGATGGTTCGTGTATAGGCTCTACATATCTAAAAACATCAGGTCGGGCTTTTATCATATTTTCCAATTCATTAGTTTCAGCACTCCCACCACCCACAAGTGTCAGTGTACAGTCACTGAACTTTTCAATCTCTCTTAATTTCAATACAGCCTTAGCCAACCGCACCACATTTTTATTGTTGGAGAATCTCCCTACATAAACTATACCGTGACCTTTTCGGGGAAGGCTCTGTATGTGATCCAAATAATAGTCGTGAATACCATTTGGCTGTATTATGAATCGCGATTCAATTTGTGGAACAATACTCCTGATTACCGGATGAGCGATAAGCAAGCTTTTCATACTTTCGCTAATAAAGACAATCTTTTCTGCATTTAACAGAATCTTTCTTGCCGCCAGCCATGAATGTGGCATACGTCTCAGGAACTGGTTCACGTCGGTGTTGCGCACGGCCACGATATAGGGGATGCCGTAACGTTTATAAAGTTTATAGGCCAGTCCGCCATCGGTAAGCAGCGTAGTAGCGTGGGTCAAGGTATATTCCTGCGGATTGATACGTTTGAGCATCTCGTTGAACACATGCCGCCGTTTCAGATGGTAAAAATAGCGATGCCAAGGTTTTACAACGTGTGCATAGATTATATTGGTATGCTGACCATCAAAACTGTTGCGTCCCACAAGAGCTGCATCACGGACAGGATTGAATACGGTCTGCTCCACACCTAATGCATCCAACTCTTTGTAAAGGTTGGTGTGAACCTTTGTCAGACAGAAATCATTACTGATGTGCAATATTTTCATTGCGTCAAATTTAAGAATTTTCAACTATATTCCAGGAGAGAGGATATCGTATATGAAGTAACGACAGTCCTATAATCTGAAATGTAAAGCATGATATACCTCTACTACATGATGAGAGAAAATGGTGTACATCCAACCTGTAAGTCGATATTCCCATGTGGGGGATTTACGAGCATGTTTGAAAAGATGACGGATCGCGTGAAACGCTTCATTTATTTTTCTCTTTTCCTCTTTGGAATAATTGAATGTTTGATGTAGAGTTGAATTTATTGCTCCTGCAATTATTCTATGGAATGTCATTTCGTCTTCTTTCCGTACATACTTTTGATAGAACTCATCCAAATTCTGAATAACAATAATCATATCAAGTGTTTTTTTGACATTGACAGATCGTGTGATTGATCCTGGTGTCTGATAAACAAAATACATGATGTCGTTGATGCTTGCAACACGTTCTGCAAAATAGTAAACACGTGGTGTAAATTCATTATCTTCGTGAAAGATACCGGGGAAAAAACGTAAATCGTGTTTATTGAGAAAGGCACGACGGCAGATAGAAAAAGGAGCACATGCTACAACCCATTTTCGCAGTTCCTCTATTCCTTTTACAACTTTATCTTCATTTAATGTAAAACGTCTTTTGGGAACCCCATCGATAACATTCGCAGCACATATACGCAAGATATCAAGATTATGTTCCTTACATTTTGAAATAATCTTCTCTAAACAATTCTCTGCTATACAGTCATCAGAGTCAAGAAAAAAGATGTAATCCCCTTTCGCTTTATCAAGTCCTGCATTGCGAGCTCTACTCAATCCTCCATTTTCTTGAGAATATAACTTTATATTAGAATATCTTGATGCGACTCTGTCTGCAACCTCAAGGCTATTGTCTGTTGATCCGTCATTGATGACAATAACCTCATAGTCGGTCTTTGCTATATTCTGCCGTTGTGTGCTTACCAAGCATCTTTCAATGCTTGAAACAGCATTATACATCGGTATGATGATGGATAGTTCCATTTTTCTACAAGTCATTATAAGTTACCAATCTCACATCAGATAATGTATTCAAAGATTTATTGAAGACTTTCTGCGTCTCGAATTCATACGAGGGGTGAGCCGGATGGCACATCAATTCAACACACTTTCCATCAACACTCCTTTTCAGTAACTGCCAATTATCACATAATGTATGATAAGCATAGAACTTGTCTGTGATTTTTGCCTTAGAACGGAATAGTTGGAGCCACCTGTAACACTGATACTTAACAACAAATAAATGAAATCTCCTCCATACAACATTTCGTTTTGGTTGAATTACAGCCTTACTCTTGTCCAATATTATTTTTTCCTTTTTTGCGCCAAGGAGCATCAGTTTGATTGATGGGATCCGACATCTCCTAACTCTTAAAATCTTATGCTTCTGCATTAATGCAAGGATGACATCTCTTAAGTCATAAATAGTATGAGTATGCTGGTGACTATCAATATGTGAAATGTTTATCCCCGCATTAGTAATTTTACTTATTTGAGCATCGAACTCTTCAAAGATAGCTCTTTTAAGCTCTTCTGAATAATGTGGAACGAGGTAAATTGCCCCTTCTATGAATTCACCATTCGCATTCAATAAACCATTATTTTGGAAAATCCTCGAATTCGTTAGCGGAGCAAACTCAATAATATTGAGATGCGCCCCAAATGAAATCTCAGGATGCTGTTTGGCAATCCTCACGGCATCTTCGAAAGCAGAGCCATTAGCCATAATCGTCGATGACGTGATAACGCCAGCAGCAATCGCTTCTTCTATTCGCTTATTCACATTTAGGCTGATCCCCAAGTCGTCAGCATTAATGATTACTTGTGTCATTATCTTTGGGTTTTTCATCCAATAATCTAATCACTTTGGCTGGATTTCCAGCAGCAAGACTCCACGCTGGGATATCCTTGGTGACAACAGCACCAGCTCCAATACAGGCCCCCTCGCCGATCGTGACTCCAGGCATCACCATTGCGCCAATACCCACACATGCACCACGTTTAATGACCACAGGCCGTTTCACTTGTGTACAGTCTTTATAGCGCCCACCTTTGTAATAATGATGCATATCACGTCGATGACAAAATACAATGACTTTGCTCGCCAACCAAACGTCATCTTCGAGTGTCAGCTGGTTAGCATAATCTACGTCAATATATACATCCTGACCAAAACACACGTCACGTCCCATATTTACACCTATTATTTTCCATATTTTCGGTGGGAGCGTTTTGAACATGATACACAGTGATGAGCGTTTTGCTATCCCTGAAAGCCACCATTTCCAGGTCAAATTAAATCTTTTCCAAATGAATTTAGGGAAGTTCCTGACTTTCCTGATAAAAATTTTCAGTGTCATTTTCGTCACATTCTTCGGTTAATGATTCTAAACGTATGAAATACATTGGGACTAAAAAATATCCGACTGTAAATAAAAAGAAATTTTTGAATAATGCCAAAAGTAAAAAAGCTAAATAGGCAATTATGTAATTAATTTTGTTTTCACTAATATAAAATAAAGGATTCTTGTAGCATTTATAAAGGAAAATGGCGTATGGCAAGAAAAGAATTAGTCCCATTGCCGCCATGTGATCAAAAATAAAAGAATGTTTTCCTATTTTATTAATATCATTTTCTGGTTCAAAGGGATTTTCAACAATCGCATCAATAGACATCATATATAAATCCGAACGAGAATTCATATCACCAGATGTTGTCCCCTCTTCTGCAAAAAGACTAATTTCATTTATTTTACTGTAAGTTGTAGTTCCCTTAAAAATAGGTTGAACAAGTGTTAAAAATGACGTTAGGAGGGTTGCGCTTAATAAAACCGCTATAACTAACGATACCAGGAATATCTTTAGAACATAAAAGAATGGAGTATTAGTTTTAAATTTGTATATACAGTAATAAGTGATAATAGCAGCCAACAGGATTAATGGAGTAGTCGCATCTGCAAATAGCATAACTCCACACATCAAACCGATGGAAATAGCATATATCAGCTTTTCCTTTTTTGACGTTGCTAAAGAATAACTAACAAATAGAGGAACAGAAGCACAAGGTATTATGTGAACGTTCTTATAGCTAATTGTCCATATATAATCAAATTCTATGGATGGGTCTTTGGCCGCTTCTGTCATTAAACGTGCAAGATTAGGCATTGCAATAAATTGAGGAAGTGAAATGGCTAATAATAACAATAAAGTAATATAAGTACAGCGTAGAACCCATCTAGCATAAAAATCATCTCGTGTAAGAAGATAGTGTTCTAAACCAAAGTAACCAAAACCAAGCACAGTAATTTCAGGTATCCATCTGTCAAAATATGGATTACCAGTTATTCCTAAAAATGCTATGATTAATGCTATAATAAGAAAAAAATATGTATGCGGTCGAAGATACATCATATCTGCAAAATAGATGACGACCATTGGAATAAACATCGCGACTGCCTCGCCTCCTTGAATGAACGCACGTATAGGATTAAAGAGAGCGAAGAAAAATGCGAAACAAACTAAAAAAGTAATTATCTTATTCATTTCCAATAAGCCAAAAATTCATGAGTCTTTTTCTGTTCTTCTTTTGGAGGTAACTGCATATAATCGCCGAAGGTAGCATTTAGATATGTATGTGTATCTTTCACAGCCATATATAATCTATTCTCAAATTTAATATCAGAGTATGAAAGAAAGACACTGATAGGCATCGGGGCTTTACACTTTTTGCCAGCAATCATTTCATATACAAGAGGACATTCTATGCCCTTGTATTTCTGAGCCAATTGGTTTATCTCTACAGCGAACTGCTCACGCGTTTTATGTGGATGAAAAAGACGTAAATATAGCCTTTTCATGAACGACCTTTGATAAAAGTTGTCACGCTGCAAAGCAAAAACCTGGAACTGCCTTTTATACAATGATCTAATTTCCTTGTGTCTTTTAATAAAATCCTCCATATCAAGAACCTTGTCAACAGGGAAGACATCAATAAAGACTCCTGTTCGTGGGACTCCATCCACATAAGTTATTGTCCTTGTATCATGCACTTTTCCTATAGGATACCCCATATTATTACCAGACTCAATATTAACTAGTTCATAATATTCATGGTTACTATCCTTATTCCACAACGTTGTAAATCGCTCGTATTCTTCTCGTAACATCTGGATGTCTATGTCATCATCCCAAGGAATATAGCCACCATGACGTACTGCACCCAAAAGCGTACCTCCACTGATTGTATAATTAATACCATGTACGCGGCAAAAGGAATCAACATAGTCAAGGATTTGCATCTGTAACTGTCGAAGCTCTTGTATCTGTATTTCTTGCATTATGATAATTTTTTAACAACTCGTTTAATATTCGCCTTTATGTTCCATAGGCTGCGGTAAAAAATACGCTGAGGATTTTTGTCATCTTTGTCTTTTATGAAACTAATATCTGTAGTCTTTAATAGGTAGATAAAGTCTAAAGTACTTATGAAATTGTTCAACCAATCGTCCTTACACATTCGCTCGTTGATAAAAACAGCTTCTTGTTCAATTTGAGATTGCATATCGTCTATGGATAGCCCTGTCAAAGAGCGGACAAACATATCTGGCAAGTTAACGCCCATGGCAGTATAAGCATAACCAGAACCGCCATAACGGAAGTTCATCTCGCAGAAATAGTAGCGTCCTTCGCTCTCGTAAAAGTCAATGTCGAAGATGCCATAAAAACCTGTTTTCAGAACAAAACGCTTGAACTTCTGCACCAAATCCTCATATCCTTTTACAGGAAGAATCTTTCCTTGCTTGGCAACTCCAAAATGTGCCCCCCCAGCTAGCGATGTGGTTTTGATAATGCCTGGGATAATAACCTCCTTTCCGTTGGTGAAGCCCATCAATGCATGTTCAGCTTCAATTTCTTTGAACTCCTCAACCAATATTTTTATATCAGGCTTACGCGACATTAGTTTGCTTATCACACTACGCAATTCATTCTCGGTGTCACACCGACGCAGTCCGTTTTTCCCGCCAACAATTGTTGCAAGTGGCTTGGGAAAACAGGGATAACGTATCTCCTCTGGGATGGCGTAATGTCCGTTTTTCACTTCAACAATCCATCCTTCGGCTACATTTATGCCAATACTATTAGCTGTTTGTTTCTGCTTCCACTTGTTCATCCAAGCCACAACAGCCCCAGATTCATGGTTGATGTGCGGGAAAAGGAAGTACTCACGAAGCCGCTCCTGATTCAAATCAATTGTTGCTTCAGAGAAGTCGCTATCGGCAAATATAATTACTTTCTGTAGCGAGTCAATACACTGGTCAAGTAGCAGATTAACGAGTTTTTCTCTATCCGAAGGGCAATACAACAAACGGCTTACATACTTGCTATAACCGTCAATGGGCTTTTTGGTGTTCAGAGTGCCGTCCTTGCTATAGCTGGTCATTACAACCACAATCACCTCATAGCCAGCCCGTCCAAGTGCTCTTATGACACCCAGTCGAGACGTATATCCGTGACCTATGATGACTACTTTCTGTTTCATTCTTCTTATTTTAAACAAACCTTAACGCCCCATTAGGTACACTTTTCCGAGGTCAGTCAACACGTACTTATAATCCGGCGCATTGGGCGTTTGGGGATTGGTTAACGTCAATATGCCTGCCTAACACAAGGGCATCAGATAACGTGTGCGGAACGATTTCAGACTGCTGTATCCTATATAATGCATGATATAGGTAGCCGATGTCGCCTTCGCGCATAACGAAAGAATGGCAATTAGATACCACAATTTTTTGGATGCCGACTTGAGTCCTTTTTCCACCCAACTGGGTACCAATTCCAGCAGCCCACCCCTCGAATCTTTGAACTCGATGGTCACACCTTCACCCTGGCTGATGATATGTAGAACTTCTTCTATCGTCATATTTTTATCTCAAATATACCTGTTGTTGCTCAATTTACATTTCATCCATTGATAGTCCCTTGTACTGGATGTCATACTTCTTAAACTCAAGCGTTGCCTATAGCATCACCTCTGCCCGTTGTTTCAGCACACCAATGCTAATTTTATCCGCCTGACGCTTCATCTCAAAAACTTTACCTTGTCCGACAGTTCATCCTCCGCAATCATGTTGTTTGTATAGCATCAGAATTATGCATAATAAAAGCTATAATTAGAGTCGACCATCAACTATGCTACGAGACAAAACACCCTTCACATCATAAATAACACTATTGGGATTGCATAAGGCCTTGATGTCCATATCCAGAAACTCCTTATGGGCAACAGCAAGTATGACAAGATCATATTTCGAACTTTCAACTTTTGACTTTGAGTTTTCAATTTTTAAGCCATATTCATGTTCTACTGCAGCAGTATTAGCCCAAGGATCAAAGATTGTGATATTGGAGGAGTACTCGCTGAAGGTGTGATAAATATCAACGACCTTGGTGTTGCGAATGTCAGGACAGTTCTCTTTGAAAGTGAAACCAAGGATAAGGATCTTTGCATCCTTGACCATTACCCCTTTCTGATTCATCAGCTTGATGGCTTGATTGGCTACATAATCGCCCATTCCATCATTCAATCGCCGTGCATTATACATCACACGAGGTAACACGCCATAAACTTGCGCTTTTTGGATAAGGTAATAAGGATCAACGCTGATACAATGTCCGCCGACAAGCCCTGGGCTGAGTTTGATGAAGTTCCACTTGGAAGATGCGGCTTCGATAACATCGTGAGTATCAATGCCCATTACATTAAAAATCTTGGCCAATTCGTTCATAAAAGCTATGTTCACATCACGCTGGCTGTTTTCTATAATCTTTGATGCTTCAGCAACTTTGATACTCGGTGCCTTGTGAGTTCCGTTCACCAAAACGGAGTTATAGACGCCATCCACGAGATCGGCTATCTCTGGTGTGCTGCCTGATGTCACTTTCTTAATTTTTTCCACAGTGTGGGTCTTATCACCAGGGTTAATGCGTTCAGGGCTATAACCAGCAAAAAAATCTTCGTTGAATTTCAGGCCGCTTACACGTTCTACAACAGGCAGACACTCCTCTTCTGTAACACCAGGATAAACGGTGCTTTCATATACTACGATATCCCCCTTACTGATAACCTTACCCACCGTTTCACTCGCTCCCCACAAAGGCTTCAAGTCTGGTCGATTATTCTCGTCTACAGGTGTAGGCACAGCTACAACATAGAAATTACAGTTCCGTATTTCTTCTAAATCAGTTGTGCAGCGGAAACCGTGGTTGTTGATGGCATCCTGCAGCAGGTCATCTGCGACTTCAAGTGTCGCATCGTGACCAGCCATCAACGCATCCACACGTTTCTGGTTCATGTCGAAACCGACGGTGGGATATTTTGTAGAAAACAGGCGAGCCAAGGGCAAGCCAACATATCCGAGTCCGATTACACAAATATTTGTTTCTTTCATTTTCTCTTTTTTGTTCGCGTATGTATATGCGTGTATAGCGCTTGCAAAGGTAATCATTATTTACCATTTGACAATTTACAATCTAGATATTTTTCGCAAAGGTGTACTATTTTTCGAAAAAAGTATTGTTTATAGAACCTCTTTACTTCGGAGCAGGTGACGTTGCATCATTTCCACCTTTTCTTACGACCTTGCAGGATTGTACTTCTGAGGGTTCCGTTTTTTATCACCGTAAAATTTGCGGTCATAATTATAGGTTGCAAAATAACGCATTTCTCAAGAGATATCCAGTGGCTGCTTAGGAAAAAATCGTACTTTGGCGCTATAGGTGCAAAAAGGGACAAAGTATCCAGAAATTGCGGGATAACTATGGAGAAAAAATTCCATAGGCTACAAAAAAGTGTTGCATGGCTTAACAGCAAAAGAAGAGAAAGAAAGGACGATTATAAGTATCAGGAAATCTTTTTACACTTTCATTTTATTCACCGCAGAGAAGCCAAGGCGCAAAGTTCTAAGAAACACATCATTACAGTTTTTCCTGCGAGAGTTCGCAGAGCCAGCCAAAACGCTACGCGAGGTTTTAGCTTAGACGAAGTTCGCAAAGAAGCATTTCCACTTCAAATATATGGTTTTATGGCCATGAAAGTAAGAGCCGTAGAGCAGGGGGGTAAAAACGGCCAATCGATTCAAACGATCCAGTGAATTAGCTCACTCGATCGTTTGAATCGATTCACTGGATTTTCGCTATCAATTGAAGGGTTCATGGTTCAAGGTTCTTTTTTTCCTGTTTCTTATACAGTTTTTGACAAGCATAGATAATCTACGGAAGAAAAATCCCCTTTGGTATGCCTTTTGGGGTTGTGGGTCATCATTATCTTGAATAAAGAGAATGTCAGCAGTCTTCATGTATCGCTGATAGTCGTCCATAGTAATATATCCATTTGACCAATCGTCCAAACACATTCGTTCATTGGTATAGACTGCCTCTCCTGTGACATGCTTTTTCCAGGTGTCTATATCCCCACCTGTAAAATATTGTACCATCATAGCCGGCAGGTTACATCCCATCTTCGTGATGGCATAGCCAGAGCCGCCAAACCGGAGATTCATTTCGCAGAAATATATAAGATTGCCACTTTTGTAGAAGTCGATGTCGAAAACACCCACAAAACCAATTCCAAGAACCAACTGTTTGAATTTGTCCATCACTTCTTCAAAACCATCAACAGGCATTACCTTACCTTGAAGCGCAATACCTTTATTCTTCTTCGAAATGACCAGAAGCTGCATGATACCAGGTATTACAACCTCCTTCCCGTCGGAGAAACCAAGTAGCGCGTATTCTGTATCTATCTCCTTGTATTCTTCAACTAAAACATTACCTGTTCTGCTCCTTGTCGTAATATATTCGTTGAGTGCTCTTTTTAGCTCAGCTTCATTGTCACAACGATGCATTCCACCTTTTCCTCCATTCATCGTGGCTAACGGCTTTGTATAGCAGGGATATGCCATGCTATCAGGGGTGACGTATTCTCCGTCTTTGATGTTAATCACAATACCATCAGCGACGTTCAGCCCCACACTGCGTGCCATGTTCTTTTGATGAATCTTATCCATCCAGTATGCGATAGAACCTGAACCGTTACAAATATGAGGGAAATAAAAATGTTCAACCAAGCAATCCCGGTGATTGTCAATTGCTGCCACAGTGTCATCACTGTCGGGGAATAACACCACTTTCTGTTGAGAATCTGTGCAATGTTCTAATAGTATTCGAATCAGCTCCTCCTTATCTTTCCGCAGACAATAATAGACGTGGCTGACGTATTTGCTGTAACAGTCAATAGGCTTTTTGTCATTGAGCGTTTTCCCGTCTCGTTTGAAGCCTGTCGTCACAATAACGGTCACTTCACAGCCGATTTGCGCAACAGAGCGAATGATGCTCAGTCGCGAAGAATAGCTGTGGCCTATGATGACAACCTTTTGTCTCATGATTGCTTTCTTAGGATTGATTTTGTTGTCTGTTTTATCTTTACTTGTAGTTTGCGCTTGAGAAATTCGATTTTGCACCTGAATTCAGTATAGGGACAACCGTTTAGCCATTTAACCATCACCACGTTGTAGTGATCCTTATAGTATTTGTAATCTACAAATTTATAACCTGCTTTTTTTGCGATATCAAGTCTATGCTTATTGTTTTCATGGGTATCACCAAGCATTCTTGTCAACTGCAAAGTCAAAGCAAGTTCTTCTCTCTTAAGATCTAAGGCCTTATATATTCCTTTACCGTTGTACTCTGGGAGGACTGAAGCAAAACAGCAATAAGCATAGTTGCCCTTTCCGCACCAAAGATGGCTAGATTTTACTATTATTGCAGCAGTACCGACTACCTTGCCATCTGCAATTGCACACAGCATCTTTCCATTTCCTTCAATTTTTTGACAAATTTCTTCGCCAGAGAGAGACGGATATCGCATCACTACACCATTATTACGATTATCCGCATGTGCCTTCCAAAGGACTTGATGAATATCATCCCACGACACCCATACGGGCTTTTCAATGATTTGAATACAAATATCTTTCATTTCTACATTTCAATCATTTAAATGATAACATCTGTTTATAGAATCCCCTTTTTTCTCCTTGATACTCAATCAAAGACGCACCAGGTCTTGTGTTTCCTTCAATAATTTCCGGACCACCATTCGTTATTGCCACATCCCAACCAACAAAGCGAATTTGGGGTACTTTCTTCGCTGCTGCTTTTACCATAATTATTACATCTTGCCAAAAAGGTATTTCACGTCCAAGCATAAAAATATTGGTTCTAGGGTGAACATATACTTTAGTCTTTATTTCTTTATTTACTCCTGGTCCTTCAATACGACCATATTCAATATTAATTGGATATACCACGCCACCAGCAGAATAGTTATCAACAATAGCATCTCCGACCCCACATCTAAGTCCTGCTTTCAAGATATGTATTTCACCTTTTGAATCAACAATTGTATTAACTCTTATTGTGTTCACTGATTTTGACCCATAACTCATATGTGGGTGCTGGTTGATGAAACTCTCCAATACAAAATCTTTTCCAGATATTGCTTTAATATTTTCTTCATCAGAAATGCTTCTATCAAGTTCATATATACCAATACCTTTTGTTGAACCTGTTGGTTTCACAATAATCCTATCATTTTTCTTCAAAAAAGAATGCAGCTCATCTGTTGTTGTTTCCAAAACATACAACCAGTCCCTATTAATATAATCAGAAAAACACTTATTAAACTCCACCTTATTAGTAAAGAATCGAGTAAAATGATTATTGTTAAATATCTTTTTCATTTTATAGCCACGTCCCTTTGTGTAGGTATTCTTTCTTTCAAAAGAACGAAGTTTATAAAAATCTCCTTTAATGTATTGGATAGGACTGCAACCATGAAGTACGATACACAATATACAATCAATCCAATGGTATAGAAATGAACAACCAGTGAGTGCAGAAACCCTTTTAGCTGTGCTGACACTCTCTTTCAAATCTTTTCGTGAGGGTTTGTAGAATTCCATAGTTATTTTTGTGATAAATTTCTTTTTTTGACAATATAATTCCAAACAAAGCGCATATCTTCTTGCCTCCTATCTTGGTTCACAACAGTCTGGTTAATTAATATTTGTCGTTTCGTATAAGTATTCAAAAGATGATCTTTATAACGCTTAGGAAAGAGCCTAAGCATCATGCGATTCCATATGCTGTTTCCTTTAAATGCCATCAAATACTTACTCATAATATCGGCTGCTTTAACACGCTCGTATTCAGAACATATTAGTTCTTCATTATCAATTTGGCGACTTCGCTCCTCAAAATCATTTAAACTCTGGTCTGCAGCATATCGTAATAAATCTTGATTGGTAACAAAAATCTTATGTTTTTTTATTTCTACAGACTTTTCCTTTTCTCTAAAACATATT
>CAMZCM010000006.1 GCA_947305005.1 uncultured Prevotellaceae bacterium
TCGAACCCAAGACCCACAGCTTAGAAGGCTGTTGCTCTATCCAGCTGAGCTACGAGACCGACCTTGTTATGAGTGCAAAATGATAAATCTCTCATTTTGCGGGCGCAAAGGTAATAAAAAGTTGAGAGTTTCGGAGTGAAAGTTGCGAGTTTTTTTTCTGATAACATAAAAAAATAAGGCCATTCCACCACTTGGTAAGGGTGAAATGGCCTTATTGATACTGTTTTTATTCGTATATTATTGATGTTGTTCGCGGAGCAAATCATTTACGGTCTTAACAGGATTGAAAGTTTCCAGAGGGACTTCCACGAAAATGGTGGACCAGTCGCTCATAGCACCGTTCCATAATCCTGGTAATTCCAGTGCTTTGAGCTCCTTCCCGTTCTTGGATTTGTAGGAGATGAAGCCCGTTGCAGGATCAACATACTGGGGTAGGTCAAATTTGTTACCCTGATAGTCTCGAATTGCGCAGACTAAATCAACTGGGTTAAAGTGAGTTCCACCAGTGAACATCGCCATATATGCAGGATTATGTGCGTCAATTTGCGAACTTTCAAGAATCTGAGGACTCACGCTGCCATCAACGTTGAAGGCGAGGAATGGGCCGCCACCTGGCTCTCCGACATTCTTAACGACACCGCAAATGCGCATGGGACGATTGAATTTCTGGCGGAGCGTTTCTATCAGTTGTGCTTCTGATTGTTCAGCAATACCTGGGACTTCTGTGCAAAGATCATGACGCAGGAAATGACACATCTCTTGCAATTCAGCCTGTCCAATGTTTCCTTCGTCAAGACGTTTTAGATAGGTAAAGGCCTGACGTTGGGTATTGACAAGCATTCCTGCGATGACCTGTTTCCACAATGTCGTGGCAGGCTTCAAACGATCAGGAACCACGTTGTCGATATTCTTGATGAAAACGATGTCGCTATCGAGGTCGGACAGATTCTGGATGAGAGCTCCGTGACCACCAGGTCGGAAGAGTAACTTACCGTCTTCGGTGCGGAAGGGCTCATTGTCCATCGTAGCGGCAAGCGTGTCTGTCGAGGGCTTCTGTTCACTGAATGATACCTTATATTTAATATGGTACTTTTCTTCGTAAATAGGTAATACACGTTCTACCAGGTCCTCAAAGAGTTCTCTGTGTTCCGTGCTGACGGTAAAATGAACATCCGTCTGACCATTGGAGACCGCATAAAGTGCAGCCTCTACCAGATGTTCTTCAAGGGGCGTGCGAGCGCAGTCTTCATAAGAGTGGAACTGAAGCAGGCCCTTCGGTAACTGCCCGTAATTCAGTCCGTCCTCGTCAAGCATGGCATGGACAACATCCTTATACCGTCCTTCAGCAATCAGTTCTTGAGCGTCATTGCCATATAGGACGATGCAGGCATCGTTCAGAGCGGGATAAAAAGCGAATTCCTCAATATGATCGAAATACGTCTTCTCAAAATCTGACTGAGGGGTGTCATGGTCTCCATCGCGGAACTCGAACATTTTCTTAAACATACGAGAGGCTGCGCCGCTGGCGGGCACAAACTTTGTGATATGGTGTCCTTCGGCTTTGTAATTCTCCCATGCTTCAACAAGCGCTTGACACTCGGCATCTGAAGGTACTGTGATGCCATTTCCAATAGCTGCTGCTGCCCGCAATTTCAGGTAGGGGAACCCTTCGCGGAACTGCTGTAATTGATGTTGGATTTGCTGTTCGCTGATACCTTTCTCAGCCAAGAGCTTCAAATCTTCTGGAGTTAACATGTTGTAAAGTGTGTAATGTGATAAATAGAGATGTCCTTTTGTTATAGAGTTTCAAAATCGTGCTCAAAAGTAGTAAAAAAGCTTCAAATGCAAGACTAAATTCAAGAAAAAACACTATCTTCGCCATGTTTTTATCAGATAACATACTTATGGAAGAGATATATTCATTAACGACAGAAGAAAAAAGTCAATTTAGTGATTTGTATAAGCAGCTGATGCAAATCACTAAAGATGAGTTAAAAGAGGGTGATTATGAGCAGGTGAAGACATATATCCTGGAAGCAGCACAGACACAGGCCATGCAACGCGATGTCTTTAACTTGCATCCCATTATATTATCCATGCAGACAGCATTGATTGTGGCAACGGAAATCGGAATGTCACGTGCTGCAATTTTGGCTGCGATGCTTAATAAATTAGTCCTGTGTGGGCAAGTGTCTGAGGCGCAGGTTCGCAAAGATCTTGGCGAAGATGTCGGTTCCATCATTAGAGGGTTGATAAGGATTGATGAACTCTATGCCAAGAACCCGATAGTGGAGAGTGAGAACTTCCGTCAGCTTCTTCTTTCTTTTGCTGAAGATATGCGTGTTATCCTGATTGTGATTGCCAACCGTGTGTGCGTGATGCGTCAGATCAAGGATGCCGAGAACGATGAGGCTCGTCGTCGTGTAGCGATGGAGTCATCCTACCTATATGCTCCCTTGGCACATAAATTGGGATTGTATCGTCTCAAAAGTGAATTGGAGGATTTGTCTCTGAAGTATCTTGAGCGTGATGCCTATTATCATATAAAAGAAAAACTGAATGCGACTAAGAAAAGTCGTGACGCATATATCGAACGCTTTATTCATCCTGTAGAAGAGCGACTTAAGGAAGCGGGGCTGAAGTTCCACATGAAAGGTAGAACCAAAAGCATCCATAGCATTTGGCAGAAGATGAAGAAACAGAAATGCCCCTTTGAAGGCGTGTTCGATCTGTTTGCCATTCGCGTGATTCTTGATTCTCCTCTTGAACGTGAGAAACAGGATTGCTGGCAGGTATTCTCTATCATTACAGATATGTATCAGCCGAATCCTAAGCGTATGCGCGATTGGCTGTCCATTCCGAAGTCTAATGGTTATGAAAGCCTTCACATTACGGTGATGGGTCCTGAAGGAAAATGGGTAGAGGTGCAGATTCGTACCGAGCGGATGGATGAGGTGGCCGAACGTGGTTTGGCAGCCCACTGGCGATATAAAGGTGTGAAGGGCGGAGAAGCAGGCGTGGAATCGTGGCTGCAAAGCATTCGTAATGCATTGGAGAGTGGGGATGATCTACAGTTGATGGATCAGTTCAAGATGGATTTGTATGAAGATGAGGTCTTTGTGTTCACGCCTCACGGTGATCTTTTCAAGTTGCCTCAAGGAGCTACAGTCCTTGATTTCGCCTATGCGATTCATACAAAGATTGGTAACCATTGTACAGGGGGACGCATTGGTGGTAAGATGGTGACTTTACGCCAGGAACTGCAGAGCGGTGATCAGGTTGAAATCATGACCCACGTCAACCAAGTGCCGAAGCAAGACTGGCTGAATGTTGCCAAGACCAGTCGTGCAAGGGCAAAGATACGTCAAGCCTTAAAAGAGATGGCTGCTTCTCAGGCTGCGTTTGCGAAGGAAGAGCTGGAGCGTAAGTTCAAGAATCGCAAGATAGATGTGGACGAAGCTACCCTTATGCACACCATGACGCGCCTCGGCTACAGAATTGTTACAGATTTCTATAATGCTTTGGCAGAAGGCACATTGGAAATGAACCAAGTGTTGGATGCCTATATGTTGCAGGTGCGGCATGATCGTGGCGAGATTGTGCAGCAGGCACAGAGTGCTGGCAATTATCAGCTGCCGACGGACAGCAATAGTCCGGTGTCTGTCAAGGGCGGTGATGAGATGGTAATAGACCAGAATCTCAGTGGTATTGATTATTCTTTGGCTAAATGCTGCCATCCTGTCTATGGCGATGAGGTCTTTGGTTTCCTTACAGCTGGAGGCGGTATCAAGATACATCGTCGCGACTGTCCCAATGCGCCGGCGTTGCGCAATCGCTATGGCTATCGTATTATTAACGCACGATGGGCAGGGAAGGGTAGTAGTCAGTATGCCATCACATTGCGTATAGTTGGCAATGATGATTTGGGTATCGTCAATAATATCACGAGTATCATATCTAAGGACGAGAAGTTGTTGTTACGGAGCATATCCATTGATTCAAACGATGGATTGTTCAATGGCACGCTTACCATTATGCTCGATGATACAAGTCGTTTGAAACAGCTCATTCAGAAAATCGAAGGTGTGCGTGGCGTGAAAAATGTAACGCGCCTTTAGCTGTAAGTTAAAAGGTCTTAAGGAATTTCAGAACCTCGTAGATTATTTCTAATTTTGTACAATCAAACGTATTTGTTCATGATTATTAGACCATATATTATATCTGTTTTTATTTTGTTTTCGGGACTTCTCTTATTGCCATTGACGCTAGTGGCACAAGAGATAACGATTGGAACTTACAAATTTCGGGGCGGCGCTGAGTATCAGGGCGAGATCTTTCGCGGAAAACCCTATGGAAAAGGTAAAACGATATTCAAGAACGGTGATGTTTATGAAGGTGAATATGTAAAGGGAAAACGCCAGGGATATGGAGTCTATTCTTTTATAGATGGTGAACGTTATGAGGGAGAGTGGTTCCAAGATCAGCAACATGGTACAGGAACCTTCTACTTCCGTAATAATAATAAATATGTAGGTCTTTGGTTCCGTGACTATCAGCAGGGACAAGGTATTATGTATTATTATAATGGTGATGTCTATGATGGCACTTGGGTGTCGGATAAACGTGATGGTCAAGGGACATACAAATATGCCAGTGGTGACTCTTATCAAGGCTATTGGAAAAACGACCTCAAGGATGGTGAAGGCACTTTCGTGTGGTCAAATGGCGCTCGCTATACTGGTCAGTGGCACGAAGGTAAGATGTATGGCCAAGGCACCTACCATTATGCCAATGGCGATGTTTACAAAGGCAGCTTTGTGAACGATTCCTTGCAGGGCAAAGGCATCTATCAGTTCAATAACGGCGACCGTTATGAGGGCACTTATAATAAGAGCCAGCGTGAAGGTGACGGAATCTTCACCTATGCTAACGGTAACAAGTATGTGGGACAGTTCAGGGCCGGTGTCAAGCATGGAGCCGGAACCTTCACCTCTACCGAGGGTGCCAGTTATACGGGCCAGTGGCGTAATGACAAGAAAGACGGACGTGGAAAGTACGTGTGGCAAAACGGCGACGTCTATGATGGGGAATGGAAAAACGGGATGATGGACGGTGAAGGCATCCTTCGTCAAAAGGATGGGACTAAGTTTCGTGGTCAGTTCCGTCAGGGCGAGAAGAACGGAAAGTGTGTGATGGAAACTCCAGATGGCGTCCGTTTTGAGGGTTCTTATAAAGATAATGAACGCGATGGTGACTTCGTAGAGAAAGACAAGAATGGAAATGTCATCCGTCGTGGTCATTATACCCGAGGAGTATTGGATAAGTGATTTTCGGCCTTTTGAATGAAAAAACGGCCTAAGATAGGGACTTTCAGCTTACTTTTAGGCTTTTTCATCACAATTTGTTTCTTTTAATCACGGAATTTTCCTAATTTTGCGCCAAAATATTAAAAGAAACAAATGATTATTGATGAGCTCAAGGCTTTCGACCGCTATGTCGGTTTGAATCCACTCTTCCCAGTCGTTCTCGACTACCTTAATAAAACCGATTTGTCCACGTTGCCGACAGGCATCACCCACATCCAAGGTGATGACCTTTTCATCAATGTGCAGGAAGCTCCTGTGAAGACGCGCCAGGAGGCTCGCTTTGAGACTCATCGCCGTATGATAGACATTCAGATTCCTATCAGTGATTCTGAAGAGCACGGATGGGCTCCCGCGACCCAGCTTCCTTCTGCAGAATATAATGCAGCAACGGACATGACGCTTCATGACCCCAAGGCTCCGCAGACCCCAGAGGATATTGCTACCACATATTTTACTTTGTGTCCAGGCCAGTTTGCCATCTACTTTCCGACAGATGGTCATGCTCCAGCCATCACGAATAAGCCAATGAAGAAAGCCATTATCAAGGTGAAGGCTTGATTCCGTGTTCCTTATTCCATTTATCTCTACGAAAAAACTAACGATTAATAATGGCTACTAAAAAAGAATCAAAAACGACAAAATCCACAGCTTCCAAAAAGGCTGCGGATAAAAAGAAAGAAGCTCAGGAAGCTCCAAAACAGTTACGGCTGCTGAAGAACGATGAGTGGCTGGCTCAGTACGCTGACGCGATTGAGGGCCGTCATCAACACGCTCTTGATAAGATGAGCGAGCTCACTCAGGGCGGTAAGCAGTCTTTGGCAGATTTTGCAACTGGATATCTGTATTATGGCCTTCATTTTGAGGATAAGAAGTGGATTCTGCGTGAATGGGCTCCCAATGCAACAGAGATATATCTTATCGGTGATTTCAATGATTGGAAAGAGGATAAGATGTATGCGCTGAAGCGTGTCGCAAAGAGCAATGGCAACTGGGAAATCAAACTTCCGGCTCGTGCTATCAAACATGGCCAGCTTTACAAGCTCTCTATTCACTGGGATGGTGGTCAGGGTGAACGCATTCCCGCTTGGGCCACACGTGTCGTTCAGGACGAGCAGACCAAAATCTTCTCCGCACAGGCATGGGCTCCTGCTGAGCCTTACGCATGGAAGGTGCAGAAGTTCCGTCCTGACACTTCTCCATTGCTCATCTATGAATGTCATATCGGTATGGCTCAGGATGCTGAGAAGGTTGGCACCTACACTGAGTTCCGTGAAAATGTGCTGCCGCGAATTGCCAAGGATGGTTACAACTGCATTCAGATTATGGCCATTCAGGAGCATCCTTACTATGGAAGCTTCGGCTATCATGTCAGCAGCTTCTTTGCCGCCTCTTCACGTTTCGGAACACCTGAAGAACTGAAAGCACTCATTGATGAGGCTCATTCCAAGGGTATAGCTGTGATTATGGATATTGTCCACAGCCACGCTGTGAAGAATGAGAATGAAGGTCTTGGTAATTTCGCAGGCGACCCCAACCAATACTTCTATGAGGGCGGCCGCCGTGAGCATCCCGCATGGGACAGCCTCTGTTTCGACTATGGCAAGAATGAAGTCCTTCATTTCCTGCTTTCCAATTGTAAATACTGGCTTGAGGAATACCACTTTGATGGCTTCCGCTTTGATGGTGTCACCTCTATGTTATATTATAGCCACGGTCTCGGTGAAGCCTTTGGCTCGTATGGCGATTACTACAATGGTCACGAGGATGACAATGCCATCTGCTACCTCACTTTGGCTAACGAGGTCATCCATCAGGTGAATTCCAAGGCTATCACTATTGCAGAGGAAGTGTCTGGTATGCCTGGCTTGGCTGCTCCCTTCAAGGATGGCGGCTACGGCTTTGACTATCGTATGGCCATGAATATTCCAGACTACTGGATCAAGATCATTAAGGAGCTTCGCGACGAAGACTGGAAGCCCAGCTCTATGTTCTGGGAGGTCAAGAACCGTCGTGCCGACGAGAAGACCATTAGCTACTGTGAGAGTCATGATCAGGCGCTGGTGGGCGACAAGACCATCATCTTCCGTCTCATCGATGCCGATATGTACTGGCATTTCAAGAAAGGAGATGAAAACTACAATGTAGAACGTGGTATCGCCCTGCATAAGATGATTCGTCTGCTGACAGCTTCTACAATGAATGGCGGCTATCTCAACTTCATGGGCAACGAGTTCGGTCATCCCGAGTGGATTGACTTCCCGCGTGATGGCAATGGCTGGAGTTATAAGTATGCTCGTCGTCAGTGGAACCTCGTGGACAACCATGAACTTTGCTATCACTATCTGGGTGACTTCGATAAGCAGATGTTGAAGGTCCTCAAGATGCAGAAAGATATTCAGAAGACGCCCGTGACGGAGATCTGGCACGATGACGGCGATCAGGTGTTGGCATTCCAGCGTGGTGAACTGCTCTTCGTATTTAACTTCTCTTACAACCGCAGTTACACGGGCTACGGCTTCCGTGTGCGCCAGGGCTCATATTCCATTTTGCTGAATACAGATGATGTTGCTTTTGGCGGTCATGGTCTGAACGATGACAGTATGCGTCATTTCACCAATTACGATCCCTTGCTGGCACGTGAGAACAAAGGCTGGTTGAAACTATATCTGCCTGCCCGTTCAGCTGTCGTGTTGACCCGCGCGAAAGACGAGTGACACTCGCTTCCCGATGATCTTTAGGGAAAATCCCATCAGCCTTTAGGCCTTTTCCTCCTTGAGGGAAGTCCTAAAGGCTTTATCTTTGCACTGTCAAAACAAACAAAATGTGCAACAATTAAATATTTAAGGATATGAAAAAGATCATCTTCTCCCTGATGTTGAGCTTCAGCTCCATTCTTTCACTCTCTGCCATGAGTTACAATGAAGCACGCGAACAAGCCCGCTTTCTCACCGACAAGATGGCTTATGAGTTGAATCTGAACGACCAGCAATATAGTGATTGCTATGAGATCAACCTCGACTATCTGTTGAGCGTTGAGACGGCCGTCGATCTCTATGGCGACTACCTGACCTATCGTAATGCAGACATCCGTCACATTCTCTTCGACTGGCAGTACTCGCTCTTCGCAGCCGCCGATTATTTCTTCCGTCCGCTCTCATGGCTGCATGGAGCTTGGTATTTCCCCATCTATCGCCATTACCGTGTAGGTCATTATTACTATGGTCATCCCGCTGTTTATTATAGCTATCGTGGCGGACATGGTCGCTTCTATCATCGTGCAGGCTACTATATCTCACGCCGCCCTCATGTTGACCATCGCAGCTATCACATTGGCAGTACTCGTCATTCTCATGTGGGTTACCATCGTCCAAGTTCCACTCGCTCCACTATCCGTGGCGGCTCCTTCGGTCATAGCGGACGCCCTAGCAATCATGGCAGTTTGAGCGGACGTAGTAGCCATAGTGGCTCCAGCAGTCATGGCAGCATCTCAGGACGCGGTGGCAGTCATAGTAGCAGCCATAGAGGTTCCAGCAGTCATGGTAGCTTTAGTGGACGCAGTAGCAGCCACAGCGGAGGTCACTCTGGCAGTCATAGCGGTGGCAGCCACGGAGCCCGTAGCGCTCGAGGCAGACGATAAGAATCATTGATTAAAGGGTTTGTTGCCAAACCACAGCATCTGTAAAACCATCATCGCTGCGCAACCAGTCTTTCAGGGTTGCAGAAGGTGCAAAGGCCAGCCGCTCGAACAGTCGAGTGGCTGCTTTGTTTGTGGTGGCTATGATGGCGTAGAGTTGGTGCACATGTAGGCGACGGGCATAGCTACACAATTCCTGCATCGCCAATTCTCCGATGTGTTGTCCTTGATAGTCAGGGAGTAGGGCCAGACCGATCTCTGCCCGCAGATGCACGGCATCGAAGTTCGTCAGGTCAGCAAATCCAACGGCTGTTCCGTCTTTCTCTATGACTAAACGTACCTGTCCGTCGGCAAATAAGTCGTTCTGCTGGGAGGCGATATACTGGCGCAGCGCATAGCGGGAGTAGGGGACGGTAGCTGCCCCATATTGCCAGAACAAAGGGTCGTTTTCAATTTGGTACACGAGTTCCAAATCCTCGGGCTCCAATGCGCGCAGATGTATGTTAGCAGAAGATGTCATTGGGAAGAATGAGGATTTGTGTAGCGGGGTTGTAGGTGCCGATTGCGCTGTGGTGACCGTTCTGGTAAGCCGTTATCAACTGGCGGAGCATCGTTTGGTAGGGCTGTCCCTCGGGTGTCACTTCAAACGTCAGGTAAGTTGCATCCTTGTCGGCTTCGCTGAGGCTTGAGACATGCTTGGCTATCAACCCGTTGCGTTCGCAGATGGCAGACAGGCTGCTCCATGCTTCTTCGCTGCCGAGGAAACAGAGTGTCTCTGGAACAGGTGTGATGGAGTGACAGGCAAAGAACAGTTCACGTAGCTTATGATACCCTCTATGCAACCATTTGCGACACATGGAGAGAGTTCCCATCGTCACCACTGCCAACTCAATAATCAGCCATGAGAACCAATATCGACGTGCAAAATGCTTGCGGAAGAAGATGAGCATTGCTTTGTAGAAGTTCTGCACGTAGCGGAAACTCGTCATCTGTGTGCTTTCGCCTTTATAGTGCAGCATCAGCGACGGCGTGTACCAGCATTCCCATCCTGCCTGTGCAATGCGATAGCTGAGGTCAATATCCTCGCCGTACATGAAATAGTCTTCATCCAGCAGTTTTACCTGCTTCAACGCTTCGCGCCGGATCATCATGTATGCACCGGAAATCACTTCAATCTTTCCGTCGATGTTTTCGGGCAAGTGTCCCATATAGTAACGCCCGAAACGCGGATGGGTAGGGTAGAGGTTGCAAAGGCCGATCACCTTGTAGAACGAGGTGGCTGGCGTGGGCAATCCGCGTCGTGACTCAGGTGCGAAACTGCCGTCGCGGTTGATCATGTGGATGCCTAATGCTCCAGCCTTGGGGTGCTCGGTGAAGAAACGGATACAGTCCGCTAACGTATCTTCTGCCACGAAGGTGTCTGGGTTCAGCAGCAGTACCAGGTCGCCTGTCGCTTGTCGGATAGCCTGATTATTCGCCCTTGCGAACCCCACGTTCTCTGTGTTCTCAATATAATGCACCTCGGGGAAATCCTTTCGCAGCAGCGCGATAGAGTCGTCTATGGAGGCGTTATCCACCACCCATGTCTCAACGTCAAGCCCTTTTGATGCACGGCGTACCGAGTCCAGGCACTGCCACAGGTAGTGCTTCACGTTGTAGTTGACGATGACGATGCTTAGCTTCATGATTCTTTATCCTGAGTGTTCTGTTCACGTTCGTAGATCATCTTATCCTGTGAGGGCCATACGAAGAGGAACACGAGCAGGATCATCAGCGCCATGTAAGCGTATGTAGGTTCGCACCCTAAAAGATAGTAAACGAGAAGGTTATACAGCAAAGGTGTTGTCAGCATGAGCAAGCGGATGACAGACCAGCGCAGGTATTTCTCCTCGCTCTGTGTCACAGCAGCCTTCACGCGCTTCAAGGTCATGAGCTTCAGAGCCGTAGGGATGGTGATGATGGTCATCGCCACACCTGCGAAGCCCAGCCAATAGGCCGTCTGTTCCTGGCCCATGAGCGCCCCGCTCTCCAACGTATCTGTCTCAAAGAGCAGTGTTAGCACTCCTGCTACCAGCAACCCTGAGAAAAGCACGATTCGTAATAACTTGATGATATTCATAACAATGATCTAATACTTAGTGGTAAACGGTTTGCGATCCAGGATGCTGCGTCCCAGTGTCGCTTCGTCCGTGTAATGCAGTTGGTCATTTTGTGCCACGCCGCGTGCAATCGTGGTGATGGCGGTGTCGCGATAGTCGGCCAGCTTACGGAAGATATAAAAGTCAGTAGTGTCACCCTCCATCGTGGGACTCAGCGCTAGAATGACCTCTTTGATGCCACCGGCTGCGATGCGATCCACCAGCGACTGAATCTCCAGATCCTGCGGCCCAATGCCGTCCATCGGTGAGATAACGCCGCCCAGCACGTGATACACGCCGTTGTACTGCTGCGTTGCCTCTATGGCCATCACGTCCTGAATACTTTCCACCACGCAGATGGTGGCGTGGTCGCGAGCCGCTGTGGCGCAAATGGTGCAGATATCACCATCGCAGACATTGTGGCACACGCGGCAGTAGCGCACATTGGCCACCAGTTCATGCAGGCTGTCTGCAAATGCATCCACGTCCTGCTTGTCGCGTTTCAGCAGATGCAGCACCAGTCGCATCGCTGTCTTATGTCCAATGCCGGGCAACTGTGCAAATTGTCCTACGGCACGATCCAAATATTGTGATGGAATTTCCATAACGGCTGCAAAGGTACACCTTTTAGTGGAAAAAGAAAAATGAATAATGAAAAATGAATAATGAAAGAGTGAAAAATGAAAAATTCAGCTCCAATACAAGAAAATGCGCACAAAAAGTAAAATAAATTGTAAAATGTAATTTGTAAATCGTAAATAATGCTTACCTTTGCAGCCGCTTTCGGGGCGTAGCGCAGTTGGTAGCGCACCTGGTTTGGGACCAGGTGGTCGCCTGTTCGAGTCAGGTCGCCCCGACACAGCTAGCTCAGCGCGATAGTAAGATGTTAATCATCCGACTATCGCGCTGAATTTTTGCGGAGCTACTGTTGCACAATTGCGGAGCTACTGTTCCGCAAAAAAATGAAAGGCTTCTACTTCTCTCGCTTAATTGCAACCTTTTGGACTTTACCATCTTTTGTGCGGATAATGTTCAGGCCTTTCTGTAGTTTGTTCATAGATCTGCCATCAACATAGTACACTTGTTTTACTCTCCTCTCGTCAAAAATAATAGGATGAATATTAGTAGGTGTTTTTATGACGGCATTTGCCGGCTTATTCTTTATCGTAACGCCCTCTGGAACATGAATCACTAATTCTTCTACTTCAGAACTGGTCTTTGAATCAAACCAAGTGACATCAGTCTCACTTCCGTCCCCTTCATACCATATCTGACTTAGATGCCTACATTCAGTAAACAAGTCTTTAGACAGATACTTTACATGGGGGCCATCTGTCATATTAAAACACCATTGGAAAGTACCATATTGATTTCCATAATTCTTGAAGCTTGCCTCATTTTTTCCATATTCTTCTGGTAAAATGTATAAACTGCTTGCATCTTTTATCAATCCATTGCCCATCAATACACGGCTTAAGGTAGAATAGACCGTAGAGTGTTGATCCTCCATAAAGTCATCACCAAAGACTATAGAGAGCATGTTGCCTCCAACGACGATATAGTTCCCGTTGGGATCTTTACCATCAAACCGCGCATTTCCGCTATTTGAGGTGTATATAGCTTCTGTTGTAGTCCGAATACACCCCCACCAGTCAGCGCCCCAGTATGTATTCTTCTCACCATTCACACCTTTGAAATAGATCTTTGTATTAGCTGGTACTTTAGTAAATGTGGAGAAATCGTCAGCGGAAGTGAGCACAGCCTCATGCCATGTGACCTTATCAAAAGAATACTCTAATTGACAATAGCTGTTGTTGAAGTTGATATAGAAATCATCTGTTCCCATAAGCCACAGATAATCATTTTGTTCCTGTGCATATGTAACAGAGGTTATAAGCACAAACAATATGCTTGACAAATATCTTTTCATGTTTCTTATTTCATGCATAATATTCCATTTATAATCGCTACAAAAGTAGAAAACTCTCGTGAATCAGCCAAGGGAATCAACAATTTTTACATTAATATCCTCAAAAACAGCCACAAAGCAGCTACAATCACAAAGACTGTAGCAGCTATTACTATACACTTTCTATCCTTTATCTAACCAGATATTTCTTTCCTTCTCTGAGAAGAATGCCCTTATGTGGACTCTTCAGTTTTCTACCACTGAGATCATAAACTGGGATATCCTTTTCTTTTTCATTTATTATGATACGCTGAACATCCATTGGATCGATTTCTACGATATTATTAAAGTAATATATTAATTCGCACAAAGAAAAAGAGTGTTTTTCTTCAGAAAAATGGTAAGGAGGAATAAGGGAAGCAATCTTATTGCTTTCCCCCGACTGGCCATGGCAGACCTCTTCTGCGGAGGGCGGGGAAGCACGGAATCACGGATTTAAGGAGTTACGGAAATAAGGATATTGAAGAACCTTTACAGCCTGAAACATTCGTTATTAGGGTGTAAAAAGGGGTATTAGGAGAAAAAATTGCTACTATACGAGTGCGCAAAAATTCCCACGTGTGGGAACAAATTTTCTCTCTAGAGGGAGTTGAAGAGCAATAAAGAGGAAGTTGAAAAATCTTGACGCATCAGGAGAAAAGAAAAAAGGTCCGAACAAAAATGAAAATCGTCCAGACGAAATTGCAAATTCGTCCGGACGTTTTTTCGATACCTATATATCTGTATTAAGTCACATCTAAAGCTCGGTACTAGAACTTATTGTTGCAGCGCTGTGAAGAGTTGGTCGAGGGCTTGTTCGGGGTTACCTGTTTCGGCCAGGAGCGAGACGAACTTGGAGCCGATGATGGCGCCAGCAGCATTGTCCTGTGCGGCCTTGAGGGTTTGGGCGTTGCTGATGCCGAAACCGATCATGCGGGGATTACGGAGCTGCATAGCGTTGATGCGACGGAAGTATTCCTGTTTAGCATCGTCGAAACTCTTCTGGGCACCGGTGATGGCGGCGCTGCTGACCATGTAGATGAATCCGTCGGTATTGTCATCAATGAAACGGATGCGCTCTTCACTGGTCTCGGGCGTGATGAGCATGATGACACGGAGGTCGTACTTGTCGGCTATCGGCTTGACACTCTCCAGATAGTCCTTGAAGGGTAGGTCAGGAATAATCATGCCGCTGACACCGGACTCCACGCACGACTGGCAGAAGGCTTCGATGCCGTAGTGCAGGATGGGATTCAGGTAGCCCATCAGGATGAGGGGGATGGTGGCTTGCTCCTTAATGGACTTCAGCTGCTCAAAGAGGAGCTTAAGGCTCATGCCATTTTTCAGGGCGTTGGTGGCAGCTGTCTGGATAACGGGGCCGTCGGCCAACGGATCGCTGAAGGGAATGCCGACTTCGATGAAGTCAATGCCACGACGCTGCATGGCGAGGATGACATCGGTGGTGCTGTCGAGGGTGGGAGTGCCAGCACAGAAGTAAAGTGACAGGAATTTCTTGTCACCGCGGTTGGCGAAAATCTTATTAATCTTGTTCACCATGGTTATTTACAATTTTACAATTTACGGTTTATAAATGATGATTGAGTTCATGGAGGAAATGGCGGAGGACGGTGACATCTTTCAGGGCGGGGGCGAGCTCGAAGCGGGAGTTGAGGTCGATGCCTGCACACTTTGTAGCAGCGGAACCGCTGCTTACACGAAACCAGTTGTTGAGAGCCTGGACATCATCAGGGCCAATGCCGCCGCTGAGCAGGAAGGGCGTAGCGCCGGAGTAGGCGGAGAGGACATTCCAGTCGAACTGACTGCCGCTGCCACCGGGGAGGGCGGTCTTGGTGTCGAAGAGGAAATAATCGGCGATGCCCTCATAAGGCTTAATGGCTTCTAAGTCATTGGCAGTAGCGATATTGAAGGCTTTGATAATGGCGATCGTACCGCCACATGCCGAACGAAGGACGCGGACATCATCGGGCGACTCGGTGCCGTGGAGCTGGATGATGTTGAGGGCATAGTCAGCGGCGATACGCTTCACCTGTTCAATGTCCTCATCTACGAACACACCCACTCGCTTGCAACGCTCAGGGAGATAGGCGGGACGCTGGCTGACAAAACGCTTGGACTCCGGCCAGAAGATAAAGCCCATCATGTTCATCTGCGATTCTGCAAGCAGTTCTTCTACAGCGCGGATGTTATCAGGGTCCCGCATACCACAAACCTTAATAATCATTACAATTCACTATTGATGTTCTTGATGAAGTCGTGAAGAGCTTGGCCCGGGTCGGCGGTCTTCATGAAGTTCTCGCCGATGAGGAAGCCACGGAAGCCGGCGGCGCGGAGGGCCTTGACGGTATCAGGGTTACTGATGCCGCTCTCGCTGACGAGAACGGGGTTGTCTGTGGCAGTGCCACATACAGTACGGAGGCGCTCGGCAAGACGGAAGGAGTTCTCGACGTCGGTGACGAAGGATCCGAGGTTGCGGTTGTTGATGCCGCAGAGGTCAGGGCCAAGGGCGGCATACTCTAACTCAGCCTCGGAGTGCATTTCGAGCAGGACTTCAAGGCCGAGGGTGTGGGCCTTTGCAATCAGATCGCGACATAAAGAACGGGACAGGCAGGCTGCGATGAGCAACACGGCTGAGGCGCCACAGAGCGCAGCTTCGTAAAGCTGAAACTCGTCGATGACGAAGTTCTTGTAGAGGATGGGGATGGTGACACCAGCCGCGCGGGCAGTGCGGATGAAATCGTCGTGGCCGCCGAAGAAGTCCTTGTCGGTGAGGATGCTGAGGGCGGCGGCGCCGTTCTGCTGGTAGGAGAGGGGGATGAGGTCTGCACGACCTTCCTCCTTGATCCAACCTTTCGAGGGTGAACGGCGTTTGAATTCAGCGATGATGCCGGTTTCGCTCTGCAGCAGGGCCTCGCGTAGAGAGGGCTTCTTGACTCGCATCCGAGCCAATTCCTCACGCTTGTGATCCACTATTTCTTGAAGAATGTCCATCTATGAGTTGATAGTTGAAAGTTAGCTATTCAGTTCCACAAACTTCTTAAAGGTCTTGAGGGCGGAGCCGCTGTCGATGCTTTCGCGGGCAATGGCAATACATTCTTCGATGCTCTTCTGTCCCTTCTCCAGCACTTGGATGCCAAAGGCGGCATTGGCTAGTACGATGTTCTTCTGGGCGGGCAGACAACGGTTTTCCAGTACGGAGTCGAAGATCTGTGCAGCTTCCTCCTCGGTGGCACCACCGACGAGCTCCTCAGGCTTGGCAATCTCGAAACCAAGGTCACTGGGTTTGAATATGCGCTCATAGTTCTTGGTCGTCACCTTGAAATCACCGGTCAACGAGATCTCATCGTAGCCGTCGATGGAGTTGACGATACCGTAGTCGATGCCGAGTTTCTGATACACTTGATGGTAGAGACGCATCTGGTCGAGGTTGGCGACACCGAGCAACTGGCACTTCGGACGTGAGGGATTGACGATGGGGCCTAGCAGATTGAAGATGGTGGGGAAGGGCAGCGCCTTGCGGATGGGACCCACGAACTTCATGGCCTTAGCGAAGAGCTGGGCGTGGAGATAGACGATGCCGGCTTCGTTGAGGCTACGGTTGAGCTTGTCAATATCATCGGTGAACTTGATGCCGTGGTGAGCAATGACGTTGCTGGCACCGCTGACAGAAGTGGCGGCGTAGTTGCCGTGTTTGGCTACTTTGTAACCAGCGCCGGCGATGACGAAGCAGGCAGTGGTGGAGATGTTAAAGGTGTTCTTGCGGTCGCCGCCTGTGCCGACAACGTCGATGTAGCGGTCGCAGTCGAGGATGGCAGGTACGCCGGTCTCGAGGATGCCGTCGCGGAAGCCGAGCAGCTCGTCAACGGTGACGCCGCGCATCTGCAGACAGGTCAGCAGGGCTGTGATCTGCTCGTTGGGGTACTCGCTTTGGGTGATTCCGATGAGAATCTGTTTCATCTCCTCGCGGGAGAGCTCTTCGTGGTTCAAGAGCTTAGCTAAGATTTCTTTCATTTTTATAGGGATTTTCGTTATTTCGATATTTCGGGGTAATTTAGAGATACAGCCAATTGAGAATCATTTGCCGTCCATCGGGCGTCAACACACTCTCGGGGTGAAACTGAATGCCACGGACGTTCAACGTTTTATGACGCAGGGCCATGATCTGACCTTCGTCGCTCACAGCCGTTACTTCCAGGCAGTCGGGGAAGTTCTCCTTGGAAACGACCCATGAGTGATAACGGCCGACGGTGATTTCGTCTTTGAGACTGCCGAAGAGAGGTTCGTCAGCGACAATATGACAAGGCGTGGCCACCCCATGGAAGACATCGGAGAGATTCTCCAACTTGGCACCAAAGACCTCACCAATGGCCTGATGGCCTAAACAAACGCCCAGAATGGGTTTCTTGCCAGCGTAGGTACGTATGACATCAAGCAGCAGGCCAGCCTCAGAGGGTATGCCGGGGCCTGGGGAGAGGATAATCTTGGTGAACGGCTCCAGGTCTGAGAGTTCAAACTGATCGTTGCGCAGCACGGTGACCTCAACACCCAGTTCCTTGACCAAATGACTCAGGTTATAGGTAAACGAGTCGTAGTTATCAATGATGACGATTTTCATAACCTTACATATTTTCAGCCATCAGGATGGCACGGCGCAGGGCACCGAGTTTGTTATTAACTTCCTGTAATTCATATTCTACATCACTCTTGGCAACAATGCCGCCGCCAGCTTGGAACCAAAGCTCGCCGTTGCGGCTGACGAAAGTGCGGATAGTGATGGCCTGGTTCAGGCTGCCATCGAGACCGATGATGCCGATGCAGCCACCGTAGGCACCACGGCTGTGGGGTTCGTACTCGGAGATGAGCTGCATGGCGCGAACCTTAGGTGCACCGCTCAGTGTGCCGGCAGGGAAGGTGTCGATGAAAGCTTTGATGGGGTCGGCTCCTTTATCCAATTCGCCACTGACACGAGAGACGAGGTGGATGACATGGGAGTAGTACTGCAGGTCCTTGTAGAAATCGACCTTCACGCCATGACAGTTGCGGCTGAGGTCGTTGCGGGCGAGATCCACAAGCATCACATGCTCGGCATTCTCCTTCGGGTCGTTGCGCAGAAACTCAGCACCTTGACGGTCAGCCTCGGCATCGCCAGTGCGCTTGGTCGTACCGGCAATCGGGTCGATGTAGGCTTTGCCCTTTTCAATGCGGCAGTGGGTCTCAGGTGAGGAACCGAAGATGCGGAAACCACCGAAGTCAAAATAGAACAGATAGGGGCTGGGGTTAATGCTGCGAAGGGTTCTATAGAGTTTGAAGTCATCGCCCTCGAAGCGCTGGATGAAACGGCGCGACAGCACAATTTGGAAGACGTCGCCACGCAGACAGTGTTGTATGCCACGACGGATGTTGGCGCGGTGCTCATCGTCGGTCAGCGTAGAGGAGACATCGCCCACGGCGTGGAAGTTGTAGGTCTGCACGTTGGCGCGGTTGATGGCTTTGAAGATGGCGTCGAGATCAGCGGCATCGCCCAAGGTAGCAACTTTCAGCAGGTTGTTGTGATGGTCGAACTCAATGACTACCTTATATAATATATAGAGCATGTCGGGCGCATCGTTCTTCTCCTGTGTCTCATCGGCAACATTGATATGCTCGAAATAGCGAACGGCATTGAAGGTAGTGTAGCCGAAGAGGCCGAAGAGCGCAGCATCTTCACCGGTTACGTGAATATTATCAATGAGGGCGTGAATAGCATTGGCGGTGCCGTAGCTGTCCGTCATCTCATGGCGCTCAGTGGTGCCATCGGGGAAGGTAATTGTTGCAAAGCCGTGACCGATGGCCACAGAAGCCATGGGGCCGATGCCGATGAAAGAGCGGGAATCTTCTGTGGCGTGGTAGTCGGAGCACTCCATTAGCGCGCTCTGGGGATAGAGGTCACGCAGCCGCATATACATCGCGACGGGAGTATAGATGTCGGCCAGAATCTGCCGGCTGGTGGTCGTATAGTTAAAAGTTGCCATATTCTTTTGCCATTAGTTTGTTATTCAGATAGGTCTCTACGTCCTTGTCGCCGCGACCGCTCACGGTCAGCACTACGACATCTTCAGGCTTGAAAGACATCTTGGAGAGGGCAGCGATAGCGTGAGCTGACTCAATGGCGGGGATAATACCTTCCATGCGGGTCAGTTCGTAGCCGGCGTAGATGGCTTCATCGTCGTTAATGCTCAGCACATTGGTGCGCCCCTTCTTAGCCATGTTACAATGCATGGGGCCTACGCCGGGATAGTCCAGACCTGCGGAGATGGTAAATGCTTCCTCGATCTGTCCGTCTTCGTTCTGCATCACCAGCATCTTGGCGCCGTGCAGAATGCCTGTTGTGCCGCGATGGATGGTGGCAGCGGTGTAGTCCGTGTCCCAGCCGTGACCGCCAGCCTCGGCCAACACGATCTTCACACGTTCGTCGTCTACATAGTGGTAGATGGTTCCGGCAGCGTTAGAGCCACCGCCGATGCAGGCAATGAGATAGTCGGGATAGTCGCGCCCGATCTTCTCTTCAAGCTGCCATTTGATCTCCTCGGAGATGACGCTTTGCATACGAGCCACGAGGTCAGGGTAGGGGTGCGGGCCCATGGTGGAACCCACGATATAAAAAGTGTCGGCGGGATGACAGCACCAGTCGCGAATCGCCTCCGAGCAGGCATCGGAGAGTGTCATATTGCCAGTGCGAACTGGATGAACCTTAGCCCCCAACATTTTCATGCGCTCTACGTTGGTGTGCTGGCGCTCCACGTCGGTGGCTCCCATGAACACTTCACACTTCATGTTCATCAAGGCGCAGACCGTAGCCGTAGCTACGCCGTGCTGTCCGGCACCTGTCTCGGCGATGATACGTGTCTTGCCCATCTTCTTGGCCAGCAGGATTTGACCGATGGTATTGTTAATCTTGTGGGCGCCAGTGTGGTTCAGGTCTTCACGCTTCAGGTAGAGTTGACAACCATACTTCTCGCTCATGCGTTTGGCGAAGTACAACGGTGAGGGACGTCCCACATAGTCTTTCAGCAGTGCGTGGTACTCCTGCTTGAACTCGTTGGTCTCGATGATGCCGAGGTACTTGCTCTGCAGGTCCTTCACCGTGCTGTAGAGAATCTCAGGGACATAAGCCCCGCCGAACTCTCCGTAATAACCATTTTCATCTACAAGATAACTCTGTTTCATATTTGGATGTTTTTAGTTGTTGTTGACATAAAAAAGAAGAGGCCTTGTCGCAAGAACGAAAGGCCTCTTTGTATCTTTTTTTGCAAACGCTATAGGTACGCGGCTATCTTCTCACGATCTTTGGAATCTTGAGTGCCACCACCACCAAAAGTTTGCTGTTCTATTCATGAGAATGATTGATTTCGGGGGCAAAAGTACAGATTCTTCTCGAACCGACCAAATAATTCGAGATATTTTCTTTTCTTTTTGCAAACTTTTGTTGCTTTTCATTTATTTTTGCTACCTTTGCGCCCGATTTTCGGAGATAATACTAACAAAAGGTAAGCAAAACCTCAAGAAATATTCATTTTGTAAATAGAAAAACATTATGTGCGGAATTGTTGGATATATTGGCCAAAAGAAGGCTTATCCCATATTGATTAAAGGACTCAAGAGGCTGGAGTATCGTGGTTATGACAGCGCTGGTGTGGCGATGATTGATACAAAAGGCGGACTCAATGTATATAAAGCCAAAGGAAAGGTGGCTGACTTGGAAGCCTTCTGTGAGGACAAGGACATCAGCGGTAACGCAGGTATTGCCCACACTCGTTGGGCTACCCACGGTGAGCCTAACAGTGCGAATGCCCATCCGCATTACTCGGCCTCTGGCAGACTGGCACTGATCCATAACGGTATCATTGAGAACTATGCGACTATCAAGGAGAATCTGGTGGCTCGCGGTATTCAGTTCAAGAGTGTCACCGATACTGAGGTATTGGTACAGCTGATTGAACATATCATGGTGAGCAACGACCTGGACTTGCTCGAAGCTGTTCAGGTGGCCTTACATCAGGTGATTGGCGCTTATGCTATCGCTATCCTTGACCGCGAACATCCTGACACAATCATCTGTGCTCGTCAGAGCTCACCGTTGGTGGTTGGCCTTGGCGAAGACGGCGATTTCTATCTGGCTTCCGACGCCAGCCCTATCGCTGAATACACCGACAAGGTGGTGTATCTGAACGACGGTGACATCGCTGTGATGCGCCTGGGTGAGAAGTTGAAGGTCGTGAACTTGGATAATGAAACACAGCACCCGAAGGTGAAGCAGATTGACGTCACGCTGGGACAACTGGAGAAAGGCGGTTATCCGTTCTTCATGCTCAAGGAAATCTTTGAGCAACCCAACTGCTTGCGCGACTGTATGCGAGGACGTATCAATGTGGAAGGGGACCGGATTACCCTCAGCGCTGTCATTGACTTCCGCGAGAAGTTAGCAGGTGCCCGTCGCATCATCATTGTGGCATGTGGTACCAGTTGGCATGCCGGCCTCATAGGTAAACAGCTCTTTGAAAGTCTCTGTCGTATCCCTGTGGAAGTGGAATATGCTTCGGAGTTCCGCTATCGTGAGCCTGTCATCTTCCCTGACGATGTGGTGATTGCTATTTCACAGAGCGGTGAGACGGCTGATACACTGGCTGCTATCGAGCTGGCTCGCCAGGCCGGCGCTTTCGTGTTTGGTGTCTGCAACGCCATCGGTGCCAGCATCCCTCGTCAGACGCAGACGGGTGTTTATATCCATGTAGGTCCTGAAATCGGTGTGGCCAGCACCAAGGCCTTTACAGGTCAGGTCACAGTGTTGTCGATGTTGGCTCTCTGTCTGGCCAACGAACGTCGCACGATTCCTGGTGATGTCTATAAAGAGATGGTGGCTGAGCTGACGCGCATCCCCGAGAAGATGGAGGAGGCTCTGAAGACCAACGAACAGATTGAACGTTTGGCTCCGATTTTCACCTATGCCAAGAATTGTCTGTATCTAGGTCGTGGCTACAACTATCCTGTAGCTCTCGAAGGTGCTTTGAAACTGAAGGAAATCTCCTATATCCATGCTGAGGGTTATCCTGCAGCCGAGATGAAACATGGTCCCATTGCCTTGATTGACTCAGAGATGCCGGTGTTTGTTATCGCTACTCGCGACAAACTCTACGAAAAGGTGATTAGTAATATACAAGAGGTTCGCGCGCGAGGCGGACGTGTCACAGCACTTGTCACAGCGGGTGATGAACAGATCCGCCGCTTGGCCGACCATGTAATAGAATTGCCTGATACACTGGAATGTTTCCAACCCCTCATTGCCAGTATCCCCTTGCAGCTCCTGGCTTATCACATTGCCGTCTGCAAAGGCAAAGATGTAGATAGACCCCGTAACTTGGCAAAGAGCGTGACCGTCGAATAATCAATGACGGTCACCGCGATTACCGCGATTGCCACGGCCACCACGATCACCACGGCCTGCACCGCCTTTGCGCTTTGCATGTCCGTTGTGACGGTGGTGGCTGTGTTTTCCATGATGGCGTGATGAAGACTTGTGACTGATTACATAAGCAGGTGCTTCGCCCATTTCCTTTGGAACCGGTTCCTTGGTCACTTCTTTCTCAAGGAAACGTTCGATATTCTGGAAGAGCGGTTGGTCTTTCTCGCTGATGAGCGTGATGGCACGACCATCACGACCTGCACGAGCTGTGCGACCGATGCGGTGGACATAATCCTCTTCATCGTGAGGCACATCATAGTTGATGACCAGTTGAATGTCATCAATATCTATACCACGAGCAACAATATCGGTGGCCACGAGGATGTCAATCTGTCCCGTCTTGAAACGGTACATCACATCATCGCGTTGTTCCTGAAGAAGGTCGGAGTGCATAGCTTCGGCGTTATATCCTTTGCGTTTCAGTGTGATAGCTACATCTTTGGTGTGTATTTTCTTTCCGACAAAGATGATGACGCGCTCAGGCTTTCGCTGTGCAAAAAGGTGCTGAATAATCTTTAGCTTTTGTGCTTCGTAGCAGACGTAGGCGCTTTGGCTGATACCCTCGGCAGGTTTGTTGAGCGCTATCTTCACTTCCACAGGATTGGTGAGGATGGTTTTGGCCAGCTCTACAATCTTTTCAGGCATAGTGGCGGAGAACATGATGGTCTGACGTTCCTTAGGCAAGAAGCTGACAATCTGCATAATGTCATCAGAGAAGCCCATGTCGAGCATACGGTCTGCCTCGTCGAGAATGAAGAAGCTGACACGTGAGAGATCTACATTGCCCAGCGACAGATGAGAGATGAGACGACCCGGAGTGGCGATGATGACGTCGGCACCTAACTGAAGTGCACGTTTCTCCTGTTCATAGCGAATGCCGTCGTTGCCGCCATAGACGCTGACGCTGGAGATGCCGTTGAGGTAGTAAGAGAAACCTTCCATGGCTTGATCAATCTGTTGGGCGAGCTCACGGGTTGGAGACATGATGACACAGTTGATGGCATCACGTGGGTAGTCACCATCGCGCAACTGAGAGAGAACGGGCAGGAGATAGGCCGCTGTCTTACCGGTGCCTGTCTGAGCGACACCGATCAGGTCACGACCTTCGAGAAGGGGAGGGATAGCTTGTTCTTGAATAGGGGTACACTCGATGAAATTCATGTCATCCAGTGCATCGAGGACATCGTAGTTAAGATCTAAATCTTCAAATTGCATGGGTGTTATCTCTGGGCTTTTTGATAGAGCCAAAGGGCAATGAATGTAAACAGGATGTTCGGCATCCAGGCAGCTAGCATGGGAGGCCAGTTGCTATTGATGGCGAAGGTAGAACTGATGGTTTGCAGCAGGATATAGGAAGCTGTCAGCCCTAAGCCTACACCTAATGCGCCGCCCATTCCTCCTTTTCGTTTGCGGAAAGAGAGCGAAAGGCCTATAGCCGAGAGGATGAAGGTGGCAAAGGGTGAGGCAAAACGTTTGTGATATTCAACTTGGAACGCTTTGATGTTTCCGGAACCACGTAGTCGTTGCCGTTCGATATGGTCCAGCAACTGGCTGTTTGTCAAGGCTTCCTGCTGGTTTGATGTCGCGAAGAAGTCCTTGGGCTCCATGAAGATAAGTGTATCGACGAAGGATTGATAGGTAATTTGTTCGCGCAACCCCTTAAGGGTACGGATTTTTACATCATAAAGCTTCCAATGGTAGCGCTCGTCCGCAAGGGTGTCGTATTGAATACGTTGGGCCGTGAGATGGCTGACCAAGCTCTTGCCCTGAAACTTGTCGAGGGAGAAACGGTAGCCGCTCTTGGGTTGTCCGTCGAAATAGTCGATATAGGCAATCACACCTGTATCAACCTGCAACTGGATATGTTCTGCGATCTGAGGCCGCTTGCGGCTCTTGTAGCGTAGCTCAAATTCCAGACGTTTGACAGAACCGCGCGGAATCACCTCAGAACCCAAATAAAAACTGAGGGCAGCCAATAAGGCGGATGCAACCAGATAGGGCCGCAGCAAACGACCGAAGCTGATGCCTGTACTCATCATCGCGATAATCTCCGAGTTTTCAGCCAACTTAGACGTGAAGAAGATGACGGCGATGAAGACGAAGAGCGCAGCAAAGAGGTTGCTATAGAAAGGAATGAAATGCGTGTAGTACCTCACCAAACCCATAAACGGAGCATGGTTCATCGTGAACTTGTCCGAGTTCTCAGAGAAGTCAAAGACCACCGCAATAGAAATGATGAGCAGGATGGAAAAGAAATAGGTCCCAAGGAATTTGCCGATGATATAACGGTCAAACCTTGAGAGGAAATTTCGTTGTATGAACCTGAGATACTTTTTCATTACAAACGGCGTGAGAGGCGAGGAATCATTTGCTCTTTCCATGAGCGGAAATCACCTTCCAGGATGTGGCGACGCGCTTCGCGAACAAGCCAGAGATAGAAAGCAAGGTTATGGATGCTGCCTATCTGCAGGGCAAGGAGTTCCTGAGCCTTATACAGATGATGGACATAAGCACGGGTGTAGGTCGTATCAACGTAGCTGGTGCCTGCTGGATCAAGGGGGGAGAAATCGTCGGCCCATTTGGCATTGCGCATATTCATGGTGCCTTCGGATGTAAACAACATGGCATTACGGCCATTTCTCGTAGGCATTACACAGTCGAACATATCCACACCCAGACTGATGGCTTCGAGGATATTTTCGGGTGTCCCGACACCCATCAGGTATCGGGGGCGGTCTTGTGGGAGAATGCCATTAACGAGTTCAATCATCTCATACATCACTTCAGCCGGCTCACCGACGGCGAGACCGCCGATGGCATTGCCTTCCGCATTCTTGGATGCCACGAACTCAGCGCTTTGAGTACGTAGGTCACGATAGGTGCAACCCTGAACGATGGGGAAGAGAGACTGATGGTAGCCGTACTTGGGCTCTGTCTCATTGAAATGTGTGATGCAGCGGTCTAACCAGTTATGGGTGAGCTGCAAGCTCTTCTTCGCATAGTCGTAGCTGGCTGTTCCAGGCGGGCATTCGTCGAAAGCCATGATGATGTCAGCGCCGATGCTACGTTCAATATCCATGACACGCTCGGGGGAGAAGAAATGCTTGGAGCCATCGATATGGCTGCGAAACTCACACCCTTCCTCGCGTAGCTTACGGATTCCCGTTAGGGAGAACACCTGAAAGCCGCCGCTGTCTGTGAGCATGGGACGGTTGAAGCCGTTGAACTTGTGCAAACCGCCGGCTTTCTCCAGCGTGTCGGTACCAGGACGCAGGTAGAGATGATAGGTGTTGCCAAGGATGATTTCCGCCTTGATGTCTTCCTTCAGATCACGAACCTGCACACCCTTCACGGAACCGACCGTTCCCACCGGCATGAAAATCGGTGTGTGAATGTCTCCGTGATCGGTGTGGATGACACCTGCACGCGCTGAAGACTGCGGGTCAGTATGTTGAAGGTCAAAAGTCATTCCTTGCTTTCTTCAAAAGTGAACTGAATGGGATGGGCGACTTGTTCGTCCAGCAGTGCGTAATCCAAGACCTCCAGCACATTCTCTACGTAGTGGAAGGTCAGGCCGCGAAGATAGAGCTCGTCAATGGACTCGATGTCCTTGCGGTTGTCGGCGCAAAGGATGATATCCGTGATGCCGGCACGCTTGGCAGCAAGAATCTTCTCTTTGATACCGCCCACGGGTAACACTTTGCCTCGAAGGGTAATCTCGCCTGTCATAGCAATGCCGCGACGCACCTTGCGCTGGGTCAGCGCTGAGACGAGGGAGGTGGCCATTGTGATACCTGCACTGGGACCATCCTTGGGAACAGCGCCCTCGGGCACGTGGATATGAATATTGTAGGACTCGAAGATGCGGTTATCGACTCCGATGGTATCGGCATGAGCCTTGATGAACTCCAGGGCCAAGATGGCCGACTCTTTCATGACATCGCCAAGGTTACCCGTGAGGGTCAGCTTCTGTCCCTTGCCACGGCTGAGGCTAGTCTCGATGTAGAGAATCTCGCCGCCGACACTCGTCCATGCCAAGCCTGTGACCACTCCGGCAAAACCGTTGCCCTGATAAGTGTCGCGCAGGTATTTGGGCTTACCCAGTATTTTCTCAATATCCGCAGGCTTCACGTCTAGAACGGGAAATTCGCCGTGACGCTCATGGTGCAAGACCATCTTTCGGAAGAAACGGTCCAGCTCTTTCTCAAGGCCACGAACACCGCTTTCGCGGGTATAGTTCTCAATCAGAAACTCCAGGGCGGCCTTATTCAGCTTGATTTCTTTATCTTTCTGGAGGCCGCAACCTTCTTTCACACGAGGCACGAGATGGCGCTTGGCAATCTCAATCTTCTCCTCGGTGATGTAACCGTTCACCTCAATGAGCTCCATACGATCCAGAAGAGGGCGGGGGATAGAGCCAATCGTGTTGGCGGTAGCGATGAACATCACATCGGACAGGTCCACATCCACTTCGAGGAAGTTATCATGAAACGCTTTGTTCTGTTCGGGATCCAGCACTTCCAACAGGGCGCTGGCGGGGTCTCCATTGACGGTGCGCTCAGTAATCTTGTCAATCTCGTCGAGCACAAAGACAGGATTACAGGAATCTGCTTTGATCAGGCTCTTGATGATACGGCCTGGCATAGCACCGATATAGGTGCGACGGTGACCGCGAATCTCAGCTTCGTCATGCAAGCCGCCCAGCGAAGCACGGACGTACTTACGACCCATGGCATCGGCTATGCTCTTGCAGAGGGATGTCTTACCCACACCAGGAGGGCCATAGAGACACAGAATGGTGGGACGGGCAGCGTCCTGACTGAAATAACGCACGGCGATATGCTCTAGGATTCGCTCTTTGACCTCTTTCATGCCATAATGGTTCTTCTCAAGAATCTTTTCGGCACGACGCAGGTTATAGTTGCATTTGGTGCGTTTGTTCCAGGGCAGTTGCACGAGTGTCTCCAGATATGTCAGCTGGACTTGGTAGTCAGGGCTTTGTGGATTCATTCGCTCCAGCTTTCCGAGCTCTTCCTCGAAGGTCTCTTGCACCTCCTTGTTCCACAACTGTTTCTTGGCCTTGCGACGCAGCTTGGCGATATCATCGGTTGCAGAGCCGCCCAACTCTTCCTGAATGTTTTGCAACTGGCGTTGCAGGAAGTAGTTGCGTTGCTGTTTGTCGATATCCACCTGTGTCTTCTGGCGGATATCGCTGCGGATGCGGGAATACTGAATCTCACGAGAGACCTCACGAAGGAGTTTCGTGGCTCGCATCACAGGAAACGATTCACGGAGAAGCTCGATCTTAGTGGGGACATCAAGGGGGAAGTTGGCACAGACGAAATTGACGAAGAAACGCAAGGACGAAGCATTCTTCAGCGCTGTGACAGCATCGCGCCCAAAGTTCTCGTTGAGCAGTGTATATTCCTTGAGTTGGTTGGCCAACGTCTGCCGCATCAGTCGGTAGGTCTCGCCGGACATCTCTTCGTAGTGCTCATGGATAGGCCTGACGCTTCCCATGAGAATGCCGTCAGCGGCATAGGTGTCGAGGAGACGGACAGGAGCAAAGCCTTGGATAATCGCGGTCGTTGTGTCATCCGGTAACTCAAAGATACGAAGCACTTTTGAGACAACGCCTATGTCATAAAGATCAGAGGTTGTCGGCTGTTCCACATCGGGCTCCGTTTGGGTAGCGCAAACGATGTAGCTGCTCTCTTCATAAGCGCGTTTGCACACTCGGATACTACCGATACGTCCAACAGTAATCGGGAGGATGACCCCAGGGAACATCGTGATGTCTCGCAAGGGCAAGACAGGCAGCATCTCGGGATGTTCAATCTCGTATATAGTCTTTTCATCACCGTCGTAGTCAGCGATAAAAGAAAAAGGATTCTGGTTGTCGTTGTTCATAAATCACCAATAAAAGCGCGCAAAGGTAAGCAATTTTTTCGAAATAATTGCAAAAATGCCTCAAAAACACTGCTTTTAAGGGTGTAACAAGATGTCCGACAGAGAGTAGTTGTCCATCAGGCAACTACGGTCCACGTTGCCACGAATGCCGTGAATACGGCTGGTGGCGGAGTATTGCCACATCACGAAGGCAGCATCGTCGCACAGCTTGGGTATATCCTCGTGGTAGCGGGCAATCATATATTTATAATTGGTAAAGGGACCGGATAGGTATTTGTTGTAGAAGTCGCGAGAGGTGTAGAGAATCGGACGGACACCATAGTGTTTCTCGACCATGCGTAGGAATTGGCGTAGGCTTCCCTGAAAGCGGGCTAACGGAGCCTTTCCACGATGTTCAATGTCGATGATGGGGATGAGGTCGTGGTCTTTCAGCTTCACGACGGATGTGAAGTTGCGGAACTGTTCGTGGATATTGGCTGTGGGGCTGTAGAAATGATAGGCTCCTACACGCAATCCCACTTGTTTGGCGCCTTTGAAGTTGGTGTAATAAGTCTGGTCAACGTATTTGGCGCCCTCTGTCGCTTTGATATAAACGTACGCCAGTTTGTTGTACGTTACCTCTTTCCAATTGATCTTTCCTTGGTAGTGGGAAACGTCAATGCCGCCAACCTTGAAGTTCGCAATGTGATAGGTTTCTTGGGTGATATCAAAGGAGTCTGGAGCCAACGGAACCTGCGGATTCAGAGCCGGCATGAGAGGGTCGGGTTCGAAATCGTCGGCAACAGCTTCTGCCCAACATAAGAAACACAAGCAGAAGGACAGAAAAGGAAACAAGAAAGAATGCCTCATGCTAACTGAGAACCGTCAAAAGTGAGAGGCAACAGGTCGCGAACGCTTGAGACGACATAAACGCCATCGGTGCCGTAAAGAAGAATGCGGATAGGTTGGGAGAAGCGTGTCTCGGCTTCCAATAACGCCTGACGACAGGAACCGCAGGGGGCGATGGGTGATGCGGTGAAGGATCCTTTGGTTTGAGCGGCAATGGCCAGGCTAACAGGAGGAATGCCGGGAGCGTTGGCTGAAGCGGCAAAGAACGCTGTGCGCTCGGCACATAAGCCAACAGGGAAAGCAGCATTTTCCTGATTGCTGCCCCTGAAGACTTGACCGTCTTTCAATCGCAGGGCAGCACCGACTTGGAAATGTGAATAAGGGGAGTAGCTGGTCTCTGTCATCTGCTTGGCTGTCTCGACTAATTTTTTATCCTCGGCAGACAGTTCTTCCAGCGATAAGAGCTGTATAGAAATGGTGATTTGGAGCGATTTCATACTTTCTTGACTGAATTTTGTCACAAAAGTACAACTTTTCTCGGAGGTTTTAATAAAAAAGCTTATTTTTGTGCGCAAATTGCAGATATTTCTATGAGAACACTTCAGAAAATCATTGTATGCCTCCTGTGCTGGATTCCAGTTTGTGCCTTCTCGCAGTCCGTACAGTGGCGTTATATTGAGAACTATAAAGATATGGCTATTGACCAAATGCGTCGGTATAGAATACCTGCTTCAATCACTTTGGCGCAAGGTCTCATTGAGAGTGGGGCGGGGAAGAGCCGTCTGGCCACAGAAGCTCATAACCACTTTGGCATCAAAGTCGGCGGAACTTGGTCGGGACCCTATATCGTGATGGCTGATGACCGTCCTGACGACCGTTTCCGTAAGTACCGCAATGATTCTGAGAGCTTTGAGGACCATTCAAAATTCTTGGCCAATGGTCAGCGTTATCGCTTCCTCTTCAACCTGAAGATTACTGACTACAAAGGTTGGGCGCACGGATTGAAGAAAGCGGGTTATGCCACGAACCCACGCTACGCGGAGATGCTGATCGGTACCATCGAACGCTATAATCTTCAACAGTTCGATTCCTATACCAAAGGTCGCTATCATGCTCGTTCCGGGAATTCTGAAATGGGAAGTGCTTTCTTTTCCCAACACATTGTCTATAAAATCAATAAAAATTACATGATTATCGCTAATTCGGGCGATACATGGGAGAGTGTGTCACGAGAGACAGGCGTTAGCGTCCGCAAGTTGCGCAGGTATAATGAACGTCCGAAAGGCTCGTTGCTGCAGGCTGGCGATATCGTCTATCTGGAGAAGAAACGCACGAAAGCGGACAAGGCTTACAAAGGCATACCTCATGTCGTGAAGCCTGGTGAGTCGCTTTATGATATCTCACAGCGTTATGGCATTCGACTGAAATACATCTACAAGCTGAATGCTCTTTCTGAAGACTATGTCCCGCAAAACGGAGACCTCATTTGGCTTCGCTAATCTTTTATTGTAACCCTTAACCCTTAACCAATAATGGCCGACGATAAGAAAATCATTTTCTCGATGGTAGGCGTCAGCAAGACCATCCAACAGACACAGAAACAAGTACTTAAAAATATCTATCTCAGCTTCTTCTATGGGGCTAAGATTGGTATCATAGGTTTGAATGGTTCCGGTAAATCTACGCTGCTGAAAATCATTGCCGGTTTGGATCAGAGTTATCAGGGCAACGTGGTCTTCGCCCCTGGCTACTCCGTAGGTTATCTGCCGCAGGAGCCACAATTGGACGATGAGAAGACCGTTCGCGAGGTGGTCGAGGAAGGCGTGCAGCATATTGTGGAGGCGCTGAAGGAATATGAGGAAATCAACCAGAAGTTCGGTCTCCCGGAATATTATGAGGATGAGGATAAGATGAACGCTCTCTTTGCCCGTCAGGGAGAGTTGCAGGACATCATCGACGCCACCGATGCCTGGAATCTCGATACGAAGCTGGCACGTGCGATGGACGCGCTGCGCTGTCCGCCGCAGGATCAGCTTTGCAAGAACCTCTCAGGCGGTGAGCGCCGTCGTGTAGCCCTCTGTCGTCTGCTATTGCAGAAACCCGATGTGCTGCTGCTCGATGAGCCTACCAACCATCTTGATGCTGAGAGTATTGACTGGTTGGAACAGCACTTGAACCAATATGAGGGAACAGTCATTGCTGTCACCCACGACCGCTACTTCCTCGACGATGTGGCCGGTTGGATTCTTGAACTGGATCGTGGCGAGGGCATCCCCTGGCAGGGCAACTACAGCTCATGGCTGGAACAGAAGACCAAACGTCTGGAGATGGAGGAGAAAGTGGAAAGCAAGCGTCGCAAGACGCTGCAACGTGAGTTGGAATGGGTTCGTATGGCACCAAAAGCCCGTCAGGCAAAGGGAAAAGCCCGTCTGTCGAACTATGAAAGGATGCTCAATGAAGACCAAAAGGAGAAAGAGCAGAAACTGGAAATCTATATCCCCAGCGGCCCGCGACTTGGCAATAAAGTCATTGAGGCTCATGGGCTCAGTAAAGCCTTTGGTGACAAGGTGTTGTTCAAGGACCTTGACTTCACGTTGCCGCCCAATGGTATCGTGGGTGTCATCGGTCCCAATGGCGCCGGAAAGACTACGCTTTTCCGCCTGATTATGGGCCTCGAAAAGCCTGATGCTGGTAGCTTTGAGGTAGGAGAGACCGTGAAGCTGGCTTATGTGGATCAGAGCCACCGTGACATCAAAGCCGACGAGACGGTTTACCAGATTGTCTCACAGGGTAACGAGCTCATCCGCATGGGTGGTCGTGACATCAATGCCCGCGCTTATCTCTCCCGTTTTAACTTCACGGGTGCTGACCAGGAAAAAAAATGTGGCGTGCTCTCCGGCGGTGAACGAAACCGTCTTCATTTGGCAATGGCGTTGAAGGAAGAAGGCAATGTTTTGCTGCTTGACGAGCCTACCAATGACATCGATGTGAATACCCTTCGCGCACTTGAAGAAGGACTTGAATCATTTGCGGGTTGTGCGGTGATTATCAGCCACGACCGTTGGTTTTTAGATCGTATCTGTACGCATATTCTTGCTTTCGAGGGCGACGGAAATGTCGTGTATTTTGAGGGCTCCTATACCGACTACGAAGCCAACAAACTCAAGCGCCTCGGATTGGAGGAGCCTCGCCGTATTCGCTATCGTAAACTCACGGAAGACTAATCAGCTCCAGTACTGCGTTTTCGTAGGGCTTTAGTGCAGGGACATTGACCTTGCACGCTTTGCCGTCGAGATTCTTCACCGTCATTGGCTGTGCCTCAGCGGCTGTCAGGCCGAAGTTCCCGACCTCCACGAATTGCTTTCCGTCCTTCTCAAAAGCTGCCGAGGCGGAAAGCACCGCAGGCTGATAGTTGACGTAGGGTAGGCGAGCGTAACCCCACAATAAACCTCCTTGCTTGGAACGGCCAATGAGCTTCGGCGCCCATTCGTCTGCATCAATGCCGCTGCCCTTGGCAGCGAAAGTCACGATGAGGTCGTTACCCTCCTGTCGCGACTTGATGGCTTGTGCACCACGACCGAAATTCACTTCCTTGTAGCTGCCGAACGTGAGGCTCTTCACATCCACTTCCTCTGCGGGATTGAAGCCAGCCTCGCCCTTGATACGTAGTTCTATCTTCTTGGTCTTGGCATCGATGGGCGTTGTGTTGAGTACTTCCAACAGTAACCCCTTATTCATCTTGATACAGATGTTCTTAGAACTGTGAGTGTCATTAGGTTGGTCTTCGTTTTTCAGGGTGTCGATGACCGCGAAATTCATCTGAATAACACGGCCGTGCTCGTCCTGGAACACTTTCGGACGTTCATATTTGAACCACGGCTCCGGCGTTCCGTCGGCGTGGCGTGAGAAAGCGTAAGTGTAAGCCTCGCCTGGTTCCACTATCCAATGCAGCCCGTCGAGCGAACGTTCGTACCACGCCACACGGCCCAGCCAGTCGTTGACGATGAGATGATATTGCAATTCATCGCGCCACACGACGGGGTCTTCGAATTCGCCGCGAACGGGTGGATAGATGCGTTCTGACGTGATCTGTCGCCACGGTTGCAGTCCGTCTCTGCTAATCCACACACCGCCGCCGCGACACACCATCAGACGTGAGCCGTCTTGTCGGCGGCAGAAGGTCAGGTTGCTCAGCCCCTCGATAATGCGGTGGCCACGTTGGTCGAACTGAAAACGTCCGAACATCCAGGGTCCTTCGGGTTTGTCGGCGATGTAATAGCCGTCGATGGTATAGACCACAATACGTCCGTCATCCAGCAGATAAGCCTCGGGATTATGACCCTTGCCGATGCTGTTCTCTATCTTATAGGGACCGCTCAGATGGCGGCTGGTCGTGTGAAACACGGTGGAGTTGCTCCAGAACATGTGCCCTTTGGGGCTGTTCTCCGGCCATCCGCAGACATACATGTGATAAAGGCCGTCTTTATCCTGAATAATGTTTCCTCCCCAGAAGCTGATGCCGTCCTGCTCAATACCATTATCTACGTAGCGGTTGCGCACGGCTTCGGCTCCCCAGTTGGCGCGTGCCAGTCGGCTTTCGGGCATTGTCTCAAATCGGTCCATGTGTCGGCCGCCCAAGACCAGATTTTCCCATTCGGTAGGGCGCTGGCGTTCAGTAATTTGCGCGTTCAACAAAACGGGGAACAGGAGAAGTAACAAAGTAAGATGTCTCATCACAAGTTGATATTTAAGATATGAAGTTTCGTATGTCTATTTACAATTTAAATACTTAGATGATACGGCAGAGAATTGCTACGAGGGTTTCCAGCCCCTCGCGATCTACATCGTCGAAGGTGGCGAGCTGGTCGCTGTCGATGTCCAAGACACCGATGACGTTGCCGTCCTTCATCATGGGCACCACAATCTCAGAACGGCTGAGGCTGCTGCAGGCAATATGACCAGGGAAAGCATCGACATCGGGCACGACGAGCGTTTGAGCTTTTGCCCACGCTGTGCCGCAAACACCACGTTCCTTTTTGATTCGTGTACAAGCCACAGGGCCTTGGAACGGGCCAAGGTGCAGCCATTCGGGCTCTTTCGTCAGATAGAAACCCACCCAGAAGAAGCCAAAAGCTTCGCGCAAGGCGGCGGCCGTGTTCGCCAGTGCAGAGATGAGATCGTCCTCACCTTCTATGAAGATTGCAAACTCAGAAAGGAACTGTTCGTAGCGCTCACGCTTGGTGAGGCCTGCAGGCATGGAAAATGATTGCTCAGCCATATCTTTAATCCAAAAACAGCCGCAAAGATAATGGAAATCTGTGAGGTAACGGCAAAAAGAAGGAAAAAAGTTTTGTCACGTCACAAGAATGTCGTACCTTTGCGCCCGCTGTCACGAGTTGGCAGCATGATTTCAAACCTATTAACTCATAATTAAACATTTATGGCAACAAAAATCAGATTGCAACGTCATGGTCGTAAAGGCTACGCCTTCTACTCCATCGTCATTGCTGATGTAAGAGCTCCGCGCGACGGTAAGTTTACAGAGAAGATTGGTACCTACAACCCCAATACCAATCCTGCCACTGTAGATTTGAAATTTGACCGTGCCCTTTACTGGGTAGAGACAGGCGCACAGCCCACCGACACCGTGCGCAACATTCTTTCCGATGAAGGCGTTTATCTCATGAAGCACCTCCGTGGTGGCGTGAAGAAGGGCGCTTTTGACGAAGCTACCGCACAAGTCAAGTTCAACGCTTGGAAGGCCGACAAACAGAAGGGCCTGAAAGCCGTTGCTGACAAGGTCGCTGCTGACAAGAAGGCCGCTGCCGCTGCCGCTCTCGAAGCAGAGAAGAAGACCAATGAAGAGATCGCTAAGAAAGTAGCCGACAAGAAGGCTGCTGAGGCTGCTGCGAAAGCAGAGGCTGAGGCTGCTGCCAAGGCTGAGGCTGCTGCAGAGGAACAACCCGCAACAGAGGAGGCTCCCGCAGAAGCTTAAACCCAACTTTCCAAATTTTACAATACTTCCAAACAAACATAAGAGGCGTGGCTGTGAAGCCGCGCCTTCTTCGTTCACAGCTTTAGATTTATAGTTCGCTCGGCGCCTTGCGAGTTTTTTTGAAGTATCAAGCGACAAGATCGAGCGCACGCTTGAAGAATGGTTCATGATTAATGTATTAATTTGTTAATGTTTTTTACATTCTCGGGTGAGAGGTGGATTTGCTGGTTCACGAGGAAAAACTCTTTAGTGCACGTGGGAGATTTTACGGCCTCGTGAGGGAGCAAAATTTGTTTACTTCGTACTGAATTGGTTGACTTTCTTCACACAGTGGTCTGCAGAGGAGATGGACAATGTGGGCCTGACACTTTGTTTTCAGATGGATACAATGATGAACAAGTATATGGAAGGACTGGAGAAGACCTTTGTCACCCAAGGGGGTATCAAAGAACGGATGCACCAGGCTCGCACGGGTTATCGTCAACAGCAGGACTGCCGCCTCGCGGAACTGGAGCAACTTGTCCCTGCTTTGCAGCAGCAACTGGCACAAGCTCAGGCGGAAGCGGCGCAGTGGAAAGCAAAGTACGTGGACATGAAGCAACGAGCACGCGATGCCTATCAACAGCAACAACAGGAAATAGAAAAGTTGAAGGAGAGAACCGATTAACTAATAACCGCTCTGTAAGCCCCCTATTTTCCTCCTCATCTTGAAGAAATAGGGGGATTTTTGTGTGGCGTATAGAGAGATAAAAAAACTCCCACCGAAGCGGGAGTATAGGTTTAAAACCTTCGGCCATGATGGCCTTATTGTGGTATGATGTAGGAATCTTACAGCACAAAAGTAGGTGTTATTTTTTGTATCTTGTCAAAAATGAGTATCTTTACGGCGGAATTTAAACATTTTAATACTATGAGCCGTATTTTAGGTATTGACACAGGTACAAATAGCCTCGGATGGGCTATGCCATTGAAGGATCTGGGAAAGTCTAAAATAATTTGTATATTTGCAGCGTCAAACGGAATAAATCGTTATAAACATACATGGCAGAAAACATGGTGAATATAATGGTTTGTCCTAAGTGCAAATCGGAAAACATAGAATATGTGGACGGTACAAAAATGGATATAAAGGAAATTCTGAATAGGACTGATCGTTTTGCGGCCAATGCCGGTTGCAGGTTGACTGAGGTTGACACGGAACATGCTGTAGCAGAAATGTTGGTGACATCAGAACACTTGAATGGCGGGCAAGTGTGTCAGGGAGGAGCGTTGTTCACGCTGGCCGACCTGGCCATCGCTGCTCTAATGAACAGCAGGGGACAGCTTACCTTCGGCATCAGCAGTAGCTTGATGTTTGTTTCGAGTGCCAAGGAAGGCGATTTGCTTCGTGCAGAGGCCTTCAGTGTATCTGATCATCCTAAGATCCCCTCGGTAGAAGCCCGAGTGACGAATCAGGAAGGTCGCCTGATTTGTCATGTCACAGGAATGGGTTACCGCAAATCCATCCCTCTCTCGCGCTAGAAGAAGGGGGATGGAGTTCTGCATTTGTTAAATATTTTAAAACGGCTTTCTTTTCTCTCTCTTTACGCGCGCGTCCGTCATTAAATAATCGTATCTTTGTAGCGCTTTTGTAAACTCTACCTTACAAATAAACATTAATGATTCAGACAATCACTCATGACGCAGTGGTGAAAGCGGTTGATGGTGAACGTATTTGTGTCACCATTGTGCAGTCGTCTGCTTGCTCTGGCTGTGCCGCTCGGCAGATGTGCAACAGTGCAGAGGCGAAGGAAAAGGATGTGGAGGTCTTCACGTCGGAAGCAGCTGCGTATAGAGTGGGGGAGAAGGTCGTGCTGGAAGGACGACTCTCAGATGGTCGCCGTGCCGCAATCATTGCCTACGGTTTGCCGTTGTTGCTCCTGTTGCCTGTGCTGTTCATCACCTCTTACCTCACGGGCAGCGAGACCGCTGGTGCCTTGTGGGCTTTAGGTTCTGTTGTCCTGTATTATCTCGTGGTCTTTCTCTTTTTTAGAACGAGACTTCAGCAGAGTTTCTCTTTTCAAATAAAGACTCTCCCCCCGCCCTCCCTATAAAGGAGGGGGGCGATTTCCTTTCAAAAATAGAACAATATAAATCAATAAATAATTAATTCATGACTCTTTTCTTCCAATAGCAAAACATTCTGCTCCCTCCCTGATAGGGAGGGCGGGGGGAGAGTCCGCTAAAAATTTTTAAACAAAATGAATGTAATCCTGATTGCAGTGATTGTTCTTGGAAGCATCGGACTGGTGGCAGCGCTCATCCTGTTCCTTGCCGGCAAGAAGTTCGCTGTTCATGAAGACGAGCGCATCGCGAAGGTGGCTGAGGTGTTGCCTCAGGCCAATTGCGGCGGCTGCGGCTTCCCGGGCTGTTCGGGTTTCGCCGGAGCCTGTGTGAAGGCTGCTGACAAGGGTTCGCTCGAAGGACTGCTCTGTCCCGTGGGCGGACAGCCCGTGATGGAGCAAGTGGCCGACATCCTTGGCATGAAGGCTGAGGCGAGTGCGCCCAAGGTGGCAGTTGTGCGCTGTAACGGCACCTGCGAGAGCCGTCCGCGCATCGCTGAGTTCGATGGCGCTCAGAGCTGTAAAGTGCAGCAGATGCTGGGCTCTGGCGAAACGGCTTGTGCCTATGGCTGTCTGGGCTGTGGCGACTGCGTGGCCGCTTGTCAGTTCGACGCTATCCGTATGAATCCTGAGACGGGCCTACCCGAAGTCGATGAAGAGAAGTGTACCGCTTGCGGCGCCTGTTCCAAGGCTTGTCCGCGCGGCATCATCGAGATTCGCCTGAAGGGCTTGAAGAACCGTCGTGTCGTGGTGCTCTGCAATAACAAGGACAAGGGTGCGCAGACACGCAAGGCTTGCAGCGTGGGTTGCATCGCTTGCCAGAAGTGTGTGAAGGTCTGCAAGTTCGAGGCCATCACCGTAGATGCCAACCTCGCCTACATCGATGCCGAGAAGTGCAAGCTCTGCCGTAAGTGCGAGGACGAATGTCCGCAGAACGCCATCCACGCCTTTAACTTCCCCCCGAGGAAGCCGAAGGTGGAAGCTCCCGTTTCTGAAACTCCTGTTGAACCCGCTAAAGAACAAGAAGCATGAAAACATTTAATATTGGCGGTGTTCATCCCGCAGAGAATAAGCTTTCAGCAGCTTCTCCTATCAAAGTGGCTGCCCTTCCCAAGCAGGCCGTCTTCTCTATGTTCCAGCACATCGGCGCTCCCGCCGTTCCTGTCGTCAAGAAGGGTGACGAGGTGAAGGTCGGAACGCTATTGGGCGAGGCTGGCAAGGGGCTCAGCGTCCCCGTATTCTCCAGTGTCAGTGGAAAGGTCAACAAGGTTGACGCCGTGTTGGACAGCAGTGGCACACGCCGTATGGCTGTCGTGGTTGACGTAGAAGGCGACGAATGGCTGGAGACCATCGACCGTTCGGACAAGCTCGTGACCATGAAGGATCTCGGCAATATCACCGCCGAGGAAGTTGTGAACCGTATCAAAGCTGCCGGTATCGTAGGTATGGGCGGTGCCACCTTCCCCACAGGTATCAAACTGATGCCGCCTCCAGGCACCAAGGCTGAGGCCATCATCGTTAACGCTGTCGAGTGCGAGCCTTACCTCACGGCCGACCATCGTCTGATGCTCGAGAAGCCCGAACAGATTCTCGTGGGCGTACAGCTCATCAAGCACGCCGTGAACTGCCCAAAGGCATACATTGGTATCGAAATGAACAAGCCCGATGCCATCAAACTGCTCACGGATCTTCTCAAAGAGAAGGCTGCACAGTATCCTGGTATCGAGGTCGTTCCCTTGAAAGTGAAATATCCACAAGGCGGTGAGAAACAGCTGATTGACGCTGTCATCGGTCGTCAGGTACCTGCACCCCCTGCACTGCCTATCAATGTGGGTGCTATCGTGCAGAACGTAGGTACTGTCTATGCTATCTATGAGGCTGTGACGAAGAACAAGCCCCTCATTGAGCGCATCATCACGGTCACGGGTAAGAGCGTGAAGAATCCTTCCAACTTCCTCGCCCGCATCGGTACACCTATGCAGCAGCTCATCGACGAGGCTGGCGGTCTGCCCGAAGATACAGGTAAGATCATCGGCGGCGGTCCTATGATGGGACGTGCGTTGATGTCACTCGAAGTGCCTGTTACCAAAGGTTCCAGTGGTTTGTTGCTCATGACTGAAAAGGAAAGTCGTCGCGGCGAGGTCAGCCCTTGCATCCGTTGTGGCAAATGTGTCAGCGCCTGCCCGATGGGCCTCGAACCTTACCTCCTCGCTTCCTACACCCGTCTGAAGGATTGGGACGGCTGCGAGAAGAACGATGTTACTTCCTGTATTGAATGCGGTTCCTGCGCCTTCACCTGCCCCAGCAACCGTCCGCTCCTCGATAACATCCGTGTTGCCAAGCAGACAGTCATGGGCATCATCAAGGCAAGGCACATGGAAAGTATTAGCAAGAAATAAAAGAAAAGAAATATGAAACCAATAATATCTTTATCACCCCACGTCCATGGCGGCGACTCGGTGCAGAAGAATATGTACGGCGTTTGTATTGCGCTGATTCCTGCACTCGTGGCCTCGCTCTACTTCTTCGGACTGGGGTCTGCCATCGTCCTCGCCACGTCGGTGGCTGCTTGCGTGTTCTTTGAGTGGGCCATTACACGCTTCATCCTCGGTCGTGAGAAGTTGACCATCTGCGACGGCTCTGCCATCCTTACCGGTCTGCTCCTCGGCTTCAACCTGCCCTCGAATCTGCCTATCTGGATTATTATTATCGGTGCCCTCGTGGCTATCGGCGTTGGCAAACTGACGTTTGGTGGTTTGGGCAGCAATCCCTTCAACCCCGCCCTTGTAGGCCGCGTCTTCCTACTCATCTCTTTCCCTGTGCAGATGACCACTTGGCCTGTCAGCGGTCAGATGGGCTATGTTGATGTGGAGACAGCAGCTACGCCGTTGGCTGTGATGAAAGAGGCCATCAAAGCTGGTGATCCTTACATCCTCGAGAAACTGCCTTCATCGATGGATATGCTCCTTGGTCAGACGGGTGGCTCCTTGGGTGAGATCAGTGCCCTGTGCCTGCTCATCGGCTGCATCTTCATGCTCTGTCGCAAGATTATCACTTGGCATATTCCCGTTTCGATACTCGGAACAGTGTTTATGCTTGCAGGTCTCTTCCACCTCGTCGACCCATCGTATGCTAATCCCGTGCAGGTCATCCTGTCGGGCGGTCTGATGCTTGGTGCTTGCTTCATGGCGACGGACTACGTCACCTCACCGATGACTGGCAAGGGCCAGCTTATCTACGGTGTCGCTATCGGTGTGCTGACGGTGCTTATTCGTGACTTCGGCAGCTATCCTGAAGGTATGAGCTTCGCCATCCTCATCATGAACGGCTTCACTCCGCTCATCAACACCTATGTTAAACCTAAACGCTTCGGGGAGGTCAAGAAATGAAAAAATTACCATCAACACTTCCGAATATGCTCATCGTGCTGACCCTCATCTCGGTCATCGCAGCTGGAGCATTGGCCTATGTGAACGAGATCACAGCTGGCCCCATCGAAGAGAATAAAGCCCGCACTCTCGCCGAAGGTATTAACAGCGTGCTTGGCGTTACTGACGCTCAGGTTCAAAAGACCGTTACTGTTCAGGACGCTAACGGCAATGATGTCATCATCTATGCTACTGATAAGGGCGTAGCTGTGCAGGCCATCGATCCCAACGGTTTTGGCGGAAAACTCAGTGTACTCGTCGGCTTTGCCGAAGAGGGCTCCATCAAGGGCTACACCGTTCTCGACCACGCCGAGACCCCTGGCCTTGGTGCCAAAGCTGGTCTTTGGTTCCAGAAAGGCGAGAAGGGCGACATCATTGGCAAGAATCCCGGTGAGAAAGAGCTGACCGTCTCGAAGGACGGCGGCGACGTGGATGCCATCACGGCTTCCACCATCACCTCCCGTGCTTTCCTCCGCGCCGTCAACGTTGCTTTCCACGCTTATGCTGGCGCTTCAGCAACGGATGGACAGACAGGCGCAAGTCAACAACAGCAAAACGTACCCGAGGGTTCTCCCGAGGGCTAAAACAAAGGAGAAACGATTATGAAATACTTCAAGATTCTATGGAACGGCATCCTCAAAGAGAACCCGACCTTCGTCCTTCTCCTTGGTATGTGCCCCACGCTCGGAACTACTTCCAGCGCCATTAATGGTATGTCGATGGGTCTTGCTACAATGGCAGTGCTCATCTTCTCCAACCTCATCATCTCATGCATCAAGCAGTGGATTCCCGATATGGTTCGCATCCCTTCGTATATCGTTGTGATTGCCAGCCTCGTCACTGCCCTGCAGATGATCATGCAAGCCTTCACACCGGAGGTCTATAAGACCCTCGGTCTGTTTATCCCGCTCATTGTGGTAAACTGTATCATCCTTGGACGTGCCGAAGCTTTCGCAGCCAAGAACGGTCCTATTGAGAGCCTCTTTGATGGTATCGGTATCGGCCTCGGATTCACCATCGCCCTGACGCTTCTAGGCGGTATTCGTGAACTATTAGGCACTGGTAAACTCTTCAATGTCACTCTCTATAGCGAGAACTACGGCATGCTCCTTTTTGTTCTCGCCCCTGGAGCTTTCATTGCATTGGGTTATTTGATAGCAGTCGTTAAGAAAGTTGCTAAAATCTAAAAGACTATGGCATACCTATTAATATTTTTCTCAGCCATCTTTGTCAACAACATCGTGTTCTCGCAGTTCCTCGGAATCTGCCCGTTCCTCGGTGTGTCAAAGAAAGTGGATACCGCACTCGGTATGTCCGCTGCTGTGGCTTTCGTGCTCACCATCGCCACGATTGTTACTTATCTGATTCAAGGCCTTCTGGAGAGCTATAACCTTGAATATCTGCAGACCATCGCCTTCATTCTCGTCATTGCTGCCCTCGTGCAGATGGTGGAGATTATCCTGAAGAAGGTGTCGCCAGCGCTCTATCAGGCTCTTGGCGTCTTCCTGCCCCTGATTACCACGAACTGCGCTATCCTCGGTGTCGCTATCCTTGTGGCTCAGGGTACCTATAATGCACAGGGCATGGAGCCCAACCTGTTGACTGGCGTTGTCTTCGCCGTCAGCACTGCCCTTGGCTTCGGCCTCGCTCTAACCATCTTTGCTGCCATCCGTGAGCAGCTGGCCATGATGGATATCCCCAAAGGAATGCAAGGCATGCCTATCGCCCTCGTGGTTGCTGGCTTACTCGCTATGGCCTTCATGGGCTTCGGCGGTGTTGATAACGGCCTCGCTAAAGTTTTTGGTTTGTAATAACGTAACCTTTGATAAACAATCTCGCCCTGCACAACCGAATGTGCAGGGCGAGTTCTTTATAATGTTTATTATATCGTTTACTTGCTGAGGCTGAAGCCGACCTTCATGCCATTGTAGTTCTGGCCGAGGATGGTGGTGATATTGCCGATGGTGGAGTTGCTTTTACCGAGCACACTACCTGCGGCATTCATAAGAGAAAGTAGCTTGTCTGCATCGTAGAGCAGGCAGAGATTCGTGCCGTCCATACCGACTGTGCAGCTTTGGTTCATGAGGCCGAGAGCGCCCTGCATGGTCAGAATCCTATTGGATTTGTCGTAGCTGTAGGTACCTGTGGAGATAACCTGCTTCTTAGTGGAGATAGTGTAGGTCTTGTCCTCCTTGAACGTGAAAGTGGTGGCGCCTTCCTTGATGCCGATCTTGGCAAGGTAGCTCTCGAGTTTTGTCTTGACGGAGTTGGCAACGATGGTGCCGCCGGCCTGTGCCAATAGGTTCTCACTCTCGAAACGTACTTCGGGGGTTTGGTAGGTCCAGGTGCCGACAAAGCTCTGCTCATTGATGGTGCTGGCGAGGATGCCGCCCAGCAGGCTGTTGAGGATGCTGGAAGCAGCATCGGTAGTGACTGTGCTAGTGCCGGTTGTAGTGGTGGTAGTGCCAGCAGTTGTTGAACCAGTTGTAGCAGGAACGCCCATAACGCCACAGCCAGTGAGGCTGATGCATGCAGAAATGATGGCTGCGGAAAGAATGATTTTCTTCATAATTATAAGATTGATGATTAAGTTGATATGATTGTTCGATTAAAGAGTCTTATCTTCTGAGGATTGGTCTTTCGTGGAAAAGAATTTCAGGAATTCTTTTGGGAACGGTGTTTCGAAATTCATGACCTCACCAGTGCGTGGATGATAGAAATCAAGACGATAGGCGTGGAGGCATAAGCGCCCAATGGGGTCTTGGCCATTTCCATATTTCTGATCGCCGAGGACAGGATGACCGATGTCCTGCATGTGTACGCGAATCTGGTTCTTGCGGCCAGTCTCCAACTTCAGTTCCACGAGGGAACAGCGAGGAGTGGTCTTCAGTGTGTGATAATGGGTAATGGCATATTTGCCGCCTCCAGGATCTTCGGGAGAGGAGTAGGTAATGTAGGCTTTATTGTCCTTGAGCCACGACTCAATGGTACCACCTTCTCGCTCCATTTCACCGCTGACAACGGCCACATAGCGACGGTCAAAGACGATGTCATGCCAGTTGTCTTCGAGAATCTTAGCGATTTCGATATTTTTGGCATACATCATCAGGCCGCTGGTCTCGCGATCCAAGCGGTGAACGGTATGGGCCGTGCATTTGAAGTGGCGTTTGGCAAAGTACTCGTCAAGGACTTGTTTGACAGAGTACTGCTTGGCGGTGGAAGGCATAGAGAGGATACCCTCGCTCTTTTCAATGACCACGAGCTCCTTGTCCTCATAGACAATCTTGACGTAGCGGTTGAGGAGTTGACTTGAGTTCTTGTGCTTGCTCACACGGACTACTTGTCCGGGTCTTAAAGGCTCGTCGTAGCGGGTGGTGTTGCGGCGATCTATGGTGATGCCGTGACCCGCAAGGATGTCCTTGGCACGGTTGCGCGAGATGCTCATCGTCGTGATGATGAACTCGAGGAGGGTAGTCTCCTCACGGACTGTGAACTCATTGTATTTGGAAGCGGCATATTCAGCGCCGGTGGCATTTCTCATATTAAAGGATTAACAGATTAACGATTAACAGATGATACTTTTATTTTTCATTCTTCATTCGTGATGATAGGGTTCGCCGCGCAGGATGGTACAGGCGCGGTAGAGTTGTTCTATGAAAAGAACTCGGATGAGTTGATGTGAGAAGGTCATCTGCGAGAGGGAAATCTCCTCGTTGGCGAAGGAGTGGATTGCGGAATCAAAACCATAAGGGCCGCCGACGATGAAGACAATGCGGCGGGAACCGGCATTCATGCGTTTCTGAAGCCAAGTGGCAAACTCAACAGAACGGCGCTCGGCGCCATGTTCGTCAAGCAGGACTACATAGTCTCCCGCCTGCAACTGTTTTTTGATGAGCTCAGCCTCCTGTGCTTTCTGCTGCTCTTCGCTCAAGGCTTTGGTATTACGTAGTTCGGGAATGACGTCAAGACTGAAAGGCACGTAGTGGCTGAGACGACTGGTATAGTCGTCGATGAGGATCTGTACGTGGCGGTCTGTGGTCTTGCCGATGACGAGGAGGGAGAGTTTCATTGAGAAAGGATATTTTTGGATATTTCGTCGCCAAGGTCCACTGCACGTTGAAGAGCAGCACGGGCTTCTTGTTTCTTGCCTTGCTGACGGAGGCAAACGCCGAGGATGCGATGGGCATCAGCGAATTGGTCGTCAAGGGCAATGGCGGAATGGGCCGCTGCAATGGCTTCATCAAGTTGCCCGAAACGGAAATGGAGAACTGCGAGTTCTGCCTGATAGAGCGGTTCACGAGGAGCCATACGGGTAGCGCGTTCGATGTCGCTCAGTGCTTGCTGGTACATGCGACATTGCATCTCAGCCTGTTCTCGTTGGTAATAGAAATTGGCTGTCAGTTCCTTTGATTTCAGATGCTCGTAGGAATTAAGATCGCGCACAGCCTCACGGAACCGATGCAGGTTGATGAGCGTAGTGGCGCGCATGAGCAGGGCAGGAGCAGCGGCTTCGACATAGGGTTCTGTGAAACAGGCTACGGCACTGTCCTGTAGTGCGAGGACGGAGGTGGTGTCATGTAACATCTGCTGACACTGGGCAGCATAGAGGTAGTTATCAGCCGAGCGTAGGTTGGTGCGGTTGAGGGCAAGGAATTGTTCGCAAGCTTCAGCATAATGCTTCTGGGCATAGAACAATTTGGCGCGCAGCAATTCATAGACGGGTTGGCTATTGAGTGCAATAGCAGCATCTAGCTCTTGTTGGGCACGGTCAAGAGTCCATTTATCAGGTATTTGTGAGGGCTGTTGGGCTAACTGGAAGATGGCTTGTGCACGTGAGAAACGTAGTTCATCCTCGTGGGCTTTGGCTGCAATACCTGCATCCCAAGCAGCTTCTGCTTCTTCAAATCGTTTCTGCGATGTCAGTAGTTCAGCTTTCAGATTATATCCATTAGCTTCGGTGGGAAATAATGTGATAAAATCTTCAATGTATGTGCGATAGAGGGCTGTGTCGCGAGTTCCTGTCAAGAAAATGAAACTATTGGCTTGTGAAGGATCTGAAGGAAGGGCCTTCTTGATATGGATGTCGCGGTAGTCAGCAGCGGTTGCTGAAATGGCACCGATAGAGAAGCTATGAGCATAAGGCGCTGATACGGCATAGCTTTTGGTGTCAGAGGCTTTTGAGGGCATCTGTAAAAGACCAAGGACTTCGCCTTTTGCATTCATCACGGGACATGAGGTGGATTTTTCGTTCATGCTCACAGACAACGTGTAATAGGCGTAGTGCTCATAAAACGTAGAAACATCGGCAACAGTAGTTGATGTGGCTATGCCAGATTTGTTGGAGAGGTAAGGCATCACGTAAATCTCCTCATCCTTGCTGGCGTTGGTGGTCCCTATTGTCAAATAGGCATTCTTTGGTATTTGAACTTGCACCTTCAGGACATCATAGAGGGCGTTAGCACCTGCGATGCAACGGACGGGCCACTCCTTGCCTGCCTCATCAATGGCGATAGCACGGGTTGCCCCACGAAAAGAGTGATAATCTGTAAGGGCTGTGCCAGTGGCATCAATGAAGAAGCCATTCGTGGAGTGAAGGAGTTGGCCGTTTTCATCGTAAGTGATGAAAGTAACTTGTGCCTTACGCGCCTTTTTGAACCACTTGGGCTGAGCAAAAGAGAAGAGCGTAGAGGATAGGAATAATATGACGATGAGCAGGAAACGTTGTATCATAAATCTTATTCTGATGCGCCAGCGGCAGCGAGAAGTGACTTGGCATTTTCTATGGCTGCTGGAGTGAGCTGACTGCCGCTGAGCATGTGTGCCAATTCTGTAATACGTTCGTCGGTAGTGAGTTGCCTGATATGGCTGTTAGTCCCTTCATGGTCATCCTCTTTATAGACGAGGTAGTGCTGGCTGCCTAAAGCGGCAATTTGAGGCAAGTGGGTAATGGAGATGACCTGACGATCATCTTGTCCCATTTGCTGCATCATTTTGGCCATACGCTCCGCAACCTGTCCGCTGACACCTGTATCAATCTCGTCGAAGATGATAGTGGGCTGTTTCACAGTGCTACTGATGAGGGCTTTCAGTGAGAGCATCACGCGGGCAATCTCACCGCCTGAAGCGACATCAGAGATATCTTGAAGGCTACCATTCTTGTTAGCGCAGAAGAGGAAGCGAACCTGATCCATACCTTTTGGAGTTGGCTCCTTTCGAGGAGTGATGTCAACACGGAACTGCACGTTGGGGATGCCGAGAGGGATGAGGTGTTCACGCATTTGTTTCTCTACCTGTTGGGCTGCTTTCTGACGGAGTTGTGTCAGTTCCTGCCCATGATGCAGAAGGGACTCTTTGGCTTCATCGCACTGATGGCGGAGTTCTTGTATGTGCTCATCGCTATTGTCAATGATGAGCAATTGCTGACGGAAGCGCTCTTCGATGTCCATCAGTTCTTGTTCAGTTTGCACATGATGTTTTTGCATGGCACTGTAGAGATTGCTCAGCCACTCTTGAACAGTAGCCAGACGGGAGGGATCAATATCCACACGGTCAGCTTGTGTATTGAGCTCATCAGCGATATCCTTGAGCTCAATATGGCAGCTGCTAATGCGTTCTGTAAGAGTTTCTGCTTCGGGTAATAAGTGGCTGATGGATGACAGAGAACGTTCAGCGGAGTGGAGTGCTTCGAGGATGCCTGCAGCGTTGTCATTGCCTTGCAGTTGTTGCTCTGTTTCCCAAAATGCGCTACGGATTTCCTCTGCATGTTCAAGCATCTGTGCTTCCTGTTCCATTTCAGCCTGCTTGCCACTTTGTAGCTGAAGCTCTTCGAGCTGAGCGAGTTGAAAACGTAGGTAATCTTCATCTTCACGCCCCTGTGCCAGCAAGGCCTCTGCTTCCTGAAGCGCCTGACAGGCATTGTGGTAGGCTGCGAAACGCGCTGTGTAGGCTTGTAATTGTTCCTGGTCATGAGCAATCATGTCAACGACGTTCAGTTGGAATTCTTCTTGCGTGAGTAGCAGGTTCTGGTGCTGTGAATGGATATCGATCAGCAGACTGCCTAACTCTCGAAGCTGGGCCACTTGAGCGGGTGTGTCATTAATGAAAGCACGGCTCTTTCCTGTAGCTGTCAGTTCACGGCGGATGACGCATGAATGGCCATCGAAATCGAGGTCGTTCTCTGTGAAAAATGTCTCCATCTGACAATTGGAAAGGTCAAATTCAGCTTCGATGACACAGCGATTAGCCCCTGTCTTAATCATTCGGGTCTCTGCACGTTGTCCCAATAACAAGGCAATAGCTCCGAGAAGGATGCTCTTACCGGCGCCTGTCTCACCCGTAATAACAGAGAAACCGCGCTCGAAACGGATGTCGAGCTCGGTGATGAGGGCATAGTTCTGTATGGATAGTGACTGTAACACTCTTATTGCTTGATTTTCTCCCAGTAGGTGTTTTGTGAGGGATTAATGCTGAACAGGATGTCGTAGATACTCTCACGCTCTTTAGATGAACCCTGTCCGCTGAAGATGCTTACGAGTTCATCGCGTTTATAGTCGGTGAATATCTGTGGCAATGAACTGAGGGATTTTGCCTCACGTGCCTCCTTTAGCTGGTTCAGTGATTCAGCGATGGTATTGCGCGCCTGTTCTGTATTTTCGCTCATTTGGTCTAATCCTGAGCGATAGTAGGTGTATTGCATCTGTCGAAACGGTTCCATTGCACCATCAAGATAATCGTTGATGATAGCATAACGGTTCTTGGTATCATCAAAAGCTTTCCAACCAGAAAAGCCTAAGCTTTCGGCATTGTTGCAGACATCTTGCGCCAAACGTAGGATATCTGTTCCTCCCATTGGTGCCATAGAATCCATATCCATGCCGATGATTACGTATGCCCAATAGGCAAGCATGGCTGTGAGGTTGTTGTCAACTTGATCATCGCGCCACTCCAACTGGTCAAATTCCTGAAAGTTGAAATTGAAGTCTTTGTCGTTCATGCTGATGACTGTTGTCGTATATGAGGATCCCCAAACAGGACGTATGCCAGCAACAAGGAGACTGCCTTTGAAGGAATTGTCGGACTCGTTGTAAGTGTCAATAGTAATGTTAAACGTACACTGAATGCGTTCAATCTCCCTGAACTGCATCTGTGTCCATTGACGCTCGTTGAGAAAACGGGTGATGGATTGTTCTAGTGCTTCAAAGACACCGGACTTTGTATTGGACACCTGTTGACGGTTAATGCTGACTTTCGCGTTCAGCTCCTGTGCTTGAACGTTAGCTGTCAGTATGAAAGCTATGAAGAAAGAGAACAGTGTGCGCATCATTAGAGAATTAGGGTAGAAGCGTTTCGAGGTGGTTGATGATATCAATAGCCACTTCGGCCTTCGACTTGAGAGGGTAGGGTATCTCATCGTCCTTTGTGAGGATGGTGACCTTGTTAGTATCGTATTGGAAACCTGCGCCTTCATCGTTGAGAGAGTTAAGGACGATGAAGTCGAAGTTCTTGCGGGTGAGCTTTTCCTTTGCATGGGCACGTTCGTCATTGGTTTCAAGGGCAAAGCCTACCAGACGTTGGTCTGGACGCTTCATTTCACCCAGTCCTTTGGCGATGTCGCGTGTAGGTTTTAGGCGAAGGATGAGGTCGTCACCTTCTCGCTTGATTTTCGTGTCAACAACGGTGTCAGGCGTGAAGTCTGCTACGGCTGCACAGAGGATACCGGCATCAACGGAAGGGAAGAGGTGGCTGGCCGCTTCCCACATCTGCTGAGCGCTCTCAACAGAGGTAGTGGTGATACCTGGAACAGTGGTAGTACGCTGAATGGGGCCACAAATAAGTTGTACATCGGCACCACGACGGGCACATTCTTCAGCCAAAGCAAGCCCCATCTTGCCACTGGAGTAGTTGCCAATAAAACGAACAGGGTCGATACGCTCATAGGTAGGACCTGCTGTGATAAGGATACGACGTCCGCGAAGAGGGGAGGAGGTAGCAGATTGCATGGCAGCTAATACGACTTCTGCAATCTTTTCTGGCTCTTCCATACGGCCTTTGCCAACCAGATGGCTGGCCAGTTCACCACTTGCTGGCTCAATGATGGTTACGCCACGCTGACGTAAGAGCTGAAGGTTATCTTGCGTAGATGCATGAGCCCACATATCTAAGTCCATAGCAGGTGCTACGAAGACGGGTGCTTTCATAGAAAGATAAGTGGTGATGAGCATATTGTCGGCTATGCCATGAGCCATTTTGCCGATGGTAGAGGCCGTGGCTGGAGCAATGACCATTGCATCTGCCCACAAACCAAGGTCAACGTGGCTATGCCAAGTGCCGTCGCGCTGTGAGAAGAAATCGCTGATAACCGGCTTTGAGGTCAGCGCAGAGAGGGTGATGGGTGTGATGAACTCCTTTCCCGCAGGTGTGATGACCACTTGCACCTCATGTCCTTGCTTAACGAATTGACGTATGAGGGTGCATGCCTTATAAGCGGCAATGCTTCCTGTGATACCTAAAACGATATTCATGGGCACTTATTTTGTACTTTTACTGCGAAGGGCAATCTCAGTGAGGACTTGCTTGGTGTTGAGCGCAAAATCGCCTTGCATCATCCAGGTAAAATAACTGGGGTCGCGACGCAGAACAGCTGCTACAGACTGTCCTTTATATTTCCCGAAATTGAAAGTCTCAATGTTGTTGTCATCCATCACGATGCGTCCTGCGAAATCCACATTACGATTCATACGCGAATAGTCCGCCAAAAAGTCGATGTCGTTCTGCAAGGTATCGGGATAGTGATCAAGTTGTGCACAAAGCACTTCATAGGTGGCACGTGTATCAGCCAGCGCTGAATGTGCATCTTCAAGATTCTTGTGGCAATAGAACTGATAAGCAGCGACAAGTGTGCGACGCTCTAGCTTGTGATAGATGTTTTGCACATCTACACGACGGCTTTTGTTCAGTTCCGCTTTTACACCAGCCCGTAAGAACTCTTCTGCCAACATAGGGATGTCGAAGTGATTGGAATTGAAACCACCGAGATCACAACCCTCCATAAATTTCCATAAATCGGCAGCAACATCAGCGAACTTTGGACAATCGGCAACGTCATTGTCGTAGATGCCGTGAACTGCTGATGCTTCTTTGGGGATAGGCATTCCAGGATTGATACGCATGGTCTTAGCTTCTTCATTGCCATTGGGATAGACTTTGAGAAGGCATATTTCCACGATGCGATCCTTAACGATGTCCACTCCCGTAGTTTCAAGATCGAAGAAGACGATGGGCTTAGTAAGATTCAGTTTCATATAGGGTGGTCTTTCAAGAAGTGAGGGGAAGTTAGCGACTAACTTCCCCCTTCATTCTGTCATCTGTATTTAGTCATTCAGCATCATGGGCATTAGAAGCATGAGGACTTCCTCACCTTCTTTCTGCTCTGAAGGAGTGATGATGCCTGCTCGTCCTGGATCTGCCAACTCGAATATGACTTCGGTACTTTCAAGGTTACCTAAGATATCCAATAATAAGGTGCCTTTGAAACCGATATTCATGGCTGGAGAGTCATATTCACACATGATCTTCTCCTCGGCACTGGTGCTGAAATCGACATCCTGACCGCTGACGGTAAGCGTATTCTGTTTAAATGCAAGTTTCACCTGTGCGCTACTTTGGCTACTGAATACCAGCACGCGTTTGAGTGTAGAGATGAGCGCAGCACGGTCAATGGTTGCCTTGTAGGGGTTGTTCTGCGGAATTACGCTGTTGTAATTGGGATAGCGGCCGTCGATGAGGCGGCAAGTCAGTGTGAACTCAGGTGTTTCCACGCAAGCCATTTTATCGTTGAAGATAAGCTCAGCAGTAGCATCGGTCTTTTGCAAGAGACTCTTTAAAATGTTGGCTGGCTTCTTGGGAAGAATGAATCCCACCTGTTGTTCACTTTTAATGGTGTGGCTCTTGGTACGGACAAGCTTGCGACCATCGGTACCTACAAAGACAAGGCTCTCGGGCGTGAAATCAAAGTAAATGCCGGTCATCACAGGACGAATTTCATCGTCAGCTGTAGCAAATAAGGTGTGGTTGATGCCACCTAATAGAATATTCTGTGGTATAGAGTAACGCTGAGCGTCGCCATCAAGAGCGTGAGGAGCAGGATATTCGTCAGCACGTTCTCCAACGATGTTGAACTTACCATTCTGGTACTCTCCGCGAATCTCCATTGTATCTAAATTCACATCGAATACAATGGGCTGATCTGAGATTTCTTTCAAGGAATCCTGGATTGTTTTAGCCTTGATGCAGAAACGAGCGTTGACATCGCATTCGATGAGTTCAACAGTGGTAACCAGCGTTGTCTCGCTGTCAGAAGCCGTAATGGACATCTTCAAATCCTGTGTCTCGAAAAGATAGCAGTCGAGGATAGGGAGGGAGTTCTTGCTGTTGAGCACTCGGTTGATAGAAGTGAGGCGGTTGAAGAGTGCCGCACTGGAGACTTTAATCTTCATATAGTTGTTTTGTTTTAATGTTGCTTCGATTTATACTTGATGGCTCGTAAAACCGAGCAAAAATAGAAACTTTTGAGCATACTGGCAAAAAAAACTGCTTAAAATTAGTAAAAGTAGCAGAGAAAGGACTATATTTGCATCGCTTTTCACGAGAGAGGCATTTGAAAAGACCAAAAAGAAACATTTTACACCTATAAATCATTAGACATTCATCATGGATATCTCTGGAAAAATTATTATGGTCCTCCCTGAACGTGGAGGTGTATCACAACGCTCTGGAAGCGAATGGAAAGTTGCTACTTATGTGCTCGAAACGATGGAACAATACCCTAAGAAGTGTGCTTTTGAGGTCTTCGGAACAGATCGCATTGCAAACTTCAATATTCAGGTAGGGCAGATGCTAACTGTTAGCCTTGATATTGATGCACATGAGTACAATGGTCGTTGGTACAATACCATTCGCGCATGGAAGGTCGCTCCTTATGATCCTACGGCTGTAGCTACTCCTGCTGATCCGGCTGCTTTCGATCCAGCTGCTCAGGCTTCTCCTTTCCCGCCTGCCACCCCTGCTTCTCCTGCTGATCAGCCTGCCGCTCCTGCTCCTGCTTTCAGTGGAGAAAGTACTGATGATTTACCCTTCTGATTCTCCAAATTACACCAATTTTTAAATAAGCGCGGAACCATCAGGTCCGCGCTTTTATTGTTGTTATTTCATACTGTTGCGATGAGTATTACTGGAAATTGCCACTGGTAATGATACCCCATAAACGGTATTCTTCTGGAGTTTCATGTTTCCTTGGCTTATTGTTGAATTTGGACGGATCACGTTCCGGTTGCCACGTACGGTATTGAATCATCGGGTTCTCGGGATCAGAGGCATTTATCAGTAGGAACAGGAATCCCGTGTCACTGTATGTGTTGGAATAATAGTCCTGACGGATGTTGATGCCGAATCGCTCTCTGTCGTCCATCTGATCCACGATGCAGTCGGTAAAGCGGATATTGATGAACTCATTCCTGCGGAAGCATTCTTCCAGACTCTTAATATACTCTTGCTTATTCTGTTCGGTATATTTGACAAGCGGATGGTTCTTAAGCTGTACAACACCCTTTGAGAGATCATTATTGCGGTTCTGTGCCGAGGCAGGTTTTAGTACACTACCTGTAATGATACGGGCTTCGTCGGCAAAAATACTCTGAATGTAGTCCAAACGGTGCAAGGCAAAAGCGGTCTTATAGTTCTCCAAGAAAGTCGCAATCATGGTACAAGTGCTGTCGCCCCAACTGGTCAAGTGACCATCTGTGTAGATGTCCTCGCGAGTCGCTTTGTCCAAACCGAAAGCCAAGCTCTCAATCAAGTCTTCATTATTGAAGGTGAAGGTGACGTCTTCGACAAACTCACGACGGTTGGCGGGATAGATAAAACGCATAGGAATACTACGGCAGATAATCTTGTCGCGATAGGGGAAGCAATGCAACTCAGGAATCTTCAGAATCTTGGCATCTCCGTATTTCAAAAGACGCTCGTACATCCGATAGCCCTCTTCGGTGAACAGATCTTTCACGCTGTCATATTTCTTCTGTTTGATAGCTTCAGCTATCTTCATGACAGAACCCGTGTAGTCTTTTGCTTGGTTGCGCTTCAAGAAGTTGTCATGAGGAGTCGCTTCTTCCTGAGCTGCAGTTTCGAACTGCTTTTGGACAGCTTTCATCTCTTTCTTATTCCCTTTTAGAATATATGCTTTTGCATCTTTAAAAGAGGGGGCTTTGTAGATTTGAGCCATCATTTCCAGTTCAGGATAATCCTGCATCTCGTTCTTGTAGGCATATTCGTATTGTATCTCTACATCAGCGACATCCATACCCTGTTCAAGTCTGATGAGCGACATGCCGTCTTTGACACTCGTCATCCTGTTGCGGGTGCCATTGTTGTATGTGAAATCAACGCTGGAAACGGGTGCTCCTTTGTAGGTCACCATGAGTTTTACCTCCTGGCCGTCAATTTCAGCGACTTCGGTTTTCAAGTTACGCAGAATTTCTCGAATCTGTTGTGGAATCCAGTCGATGAGTGTCTTCTCACTATCCATGATGCCATTTACTGCGCACTTCACAGAACTGGGATTTTGGACACTTTTCAATAAACCGAGTCCATAACTATAAAGACGCAGGGCATCGTCAATATTCTTTTTCTGTTCGGCAACTAAGGCATCGCGGATAAATTGAATCACGCGATCTTTGCGTAGGTTGAAGATACTGTCCATCGAGCTTTTGGTGATGTAGCGCATCACCCTTACTTGTGGTGATCTCTCCAGAATCAGTTCTTTAATGTTATTGACAGAACCAGAAGTATAGGTTCTAATCACACCATTCATGACAGATTCCGATGTCGCATCCTGTCCGTTCACCACATTGCTCATGTCAAGTTGGAAATCGCTCATGACACTGGAAGATATTTTGGAAAGCAAGTCTTCCATCGCTATCGAACGTGCTTCGCGTTCATCTTTGCCTGAGGCTTCACCGTAGTAGTAGCGATCTCCTGCATCGCGAATCGTTTGTGCTTTACGTCGATTCTGCTTCAGATCCTGAGCCTGAAGCACACCTGTCCCTATTATCAAGGCACAGACGATGCTCAGCACTTTCAAGGTTGTTCTGTTCATTGATCTCATATATTATTGAGGATTGTCTGGAACTTTGTTGTCATCACGTCCAGGCTTTGTTGTACTGGAATTTTGTTGGAGCGTCACAGTTTTCGTTAGATTGGCATCGTTCTTAACTTCAATCGTCAGCGTCCTTGCACTTCCCGTTGTATTCTCATCCATTGTTATCTCCACCTCTTCTGCACTACCATTAGCTCCGCCGTTGAAGGTTTTATTTCCGTTTTTGAAACGAGCCCATGAGACATCGCCAGAGATAGTTGCAGTCCAGTCAAAGTTGGACTGTACGTAGATCTTACCTGCTCCTCCTTGAGCTGAAACGGGTTCGGATGAAGAAGTCGCGGAAAGTTGTGCAGTAGTACTACCCAATGTCACCTCCACGGATTTACTTAAGTTATGATCCTCCTCGGCTACTATTGTGATGGTCGCCTTTTGATCATTCGTCTCCGTGTTTTTGTCAGCATGGATTGTCAACTGTTTATTTCCTTTGCCCGATAATTCATTCGTTCCGTCAATCTTTAACCATGTCGCAGAACTATAAGCTTTCCATTCAGTATTTGACGATATGACCGTCAAGTATTGATTTCCGCCATTGGATGAGAAGAATAAGGAAGATGGGTTAGCTTGCAAACTAATATTTGTATTATTCTCATATGTGATGATATCACTATGTGTTGTGCCTCTTTTATTTGTAGCGTAAGCACAGATATAATATGTCTTATCAGGCTGAAGAGTGTTGATTGTCATTTGAACGTCTGTATTATCAGAAGACGAGTTATATTTGACACCAGTACTCCTTATTACAGCATCTCGGTCAGTGCTATATTTAATACCACATTCTGTGATGGGGAAACTACTTGACGATTTTGTAAATTCAAGCCTAACGGTATTTTTATCTACGCGATATGCCGAAGGAATTGATACAACTGGCAGTGTGCCAACTTCTTGTGTAATTATGACTTCTTCTGTCAAACTTGCTCCCGAACTAGAGGTGAGTTGAATTTTGACTTTAAGTGTTCTTTCACTATTCGTGTCATTGTCATCAATTTCTATCTCTTCCACTTGTGGGTCGCCGTTAGGTTCATCGCTCAATGGCAAAATGGACATGTTGTTCTTTTTGAAACGTGACCATGCAGCACCTTCCGTAATGACTGCCGTCCATTGATAGTTAGCAAGTACAGTAATTGTACCCGTACCTTTTTGGGCAGATATGCTCTGTGAAGATGTCGCTATGAGTGAGGGGGTATTGCCGCCCGATGTTACTTTTAATGTTTTTGTTTTTTCTCCATTATCCGTCCATGTAAATGTAATCGTGGCATCTGGTCTGGCTTGAGCACTAGTATTTCGTTCGGCATGAATTGTTAGCGTTTGGGTTCCCTCAGCAGAATATTCCTTTTTCCCATTTATTTTCAGCCATGAATCATCGGAGCTGGAAACAGTCCAATTAGTATTTGACGTAACAATTAAGCTTTTATCGCCGCCACTATAAAGGAAGTCTATCTTCTCTACATTGGTCTCAAGGATAATACCACCTTTTTGCTGCTTAATCTCAATAGTCTTTTGGAGTCCACCAGTGGTATTGATAATTAAATGTCCAATACGTTCTACAGATAATGGGTTCTCATCAGCACTATAAACGATAGTGCCACTACCTTCAAAACCTGTAGCACTGGTGATATGAATCCATGTTACATCTAGCGTAACATCCCATTTGCAGTTTGCTGTTACAGCAATACTATTATCTTTAGATGAGGTTCCATTGATCTCATAATTAAGAGATGGTATATCCAGTCTTTCAGAAGTGGATAGACTAGGTTCTGCATTGTCTCCGCTGCATGCTGTTAATCCAAGGAACAGTGCAAAAAGAAGGGAGAACTGAATGATGTATGAAGAATGGAAACGCATAGTTAGTTGTATTTAAATTGATTACTAAGGTTAACTCACATTTATTTACCAATATTTAGATGTAAACCGGCACTGATGGAGAATCCGCCTGCGTTGAAACCTCCAGGATTTGCTGCTAAGTCAAAAGTCTTGTCTTTACTCATGGGCAAGGCGTATTCGGGCGTTACAAACAAATAAACACGATGGGCTGGAACTGCAAGGATCTTCGCTCCAAGCGTGAGGCAATTTGCTTTCGCTCCGTCGCAGTATTTTGTGCTATTGACATCCACAGCACTACAGGAAAGCATCTGCATCATATAACCCACTTGAGGTGTAATACCAATACGGGGTATCAAACGTATTTGGTAACCTAAGCGTGCCGCAAATGCGTTTATCTTAAATGTGTTGTAATTATACTTGTTATCAACAGGGAAGTTTACTTCGCTTGAACTTGTCAGACCTAGGGTATAAGATAGCTGCAAGTCAATATTGCTATATACACCGCCTACATATCCCGTTATACCAGAAAGGTCACTATAGGTATAGCCGGCACCGAAGTAGAAGGCCCATTTGCTCTTGATGTAGTTGATGGGTTCCAACATGATGGTATCCAATGTCAATTCACCACGTTTGACTTTGATCTCGTGATCCAGTGTCACATAACCTTTACGGGTAAACTGGAACTGGTGTGAGCCAACTGGTATCACGCGTGGTTCACTTAGGTCAATGGGTTGGTTGTTGTCGTAGGTTGCTTTGACATTCCTCGGACGTGTATAAATATGTACGGAACCCGTGTGCGGAATAGGGCGATTGGCATTTACGTTGTTCTCCTGCTGTGCAATCACTGTGAATCGTGTTACAGCATCATCGCAGTCTTTCTTTCTGGTTATCACTTCATAATCGCCTTCTCTCACCATTGTCTTCAGAATGTGAGAATCCGCGCGTTTACCTTTGAAATATAATTCTGCGTTGGGGTCATCTACGGTAATGGTAAGATTACCAAAGTGGGGTGTCTGGTCTTCCATCGGAATGAGGGCCATCTGAGTGCCTTCTCCCGGAGCTACCGTAAGCGTCATAGCACCGTCGAAGCGGTCTTTAGTAGCGGTAATCTGATAGGTTCCATAAGCCAGATAGTGGTTATAGATAGGAGCTTTACCAATGGTTTTCCCATTTACGGAGATGTCTGCTTCGTCAATTCCTTGACTATTGAAAGTAACGAAGCGGCCACCGCCTACGTTCAACAGTATCTGGTAGGTTGAACCTTTTGTCAGTTGCTCGGGATATTCATATTCAATGCGTCCGAACTGGGGGTGACTAATGGTGATTTGTTGGGAGGTGGCTGGAATGTAAAGCCAAATCTCGCCACCCTTGATTTCCTTTGCGGTTATACCTTTTACACCTCCATCGAAAAAGTAACTATCGATAGCTACTGGCGGAGCGAACACCTTGATAAGTGCACAAAGGTCACCATTGAGGTCTGTCTTACGTGTTCTCGGAGCGTTGGCACTAGTGTCATAGGTACGCTCCGAAAAACTCTCTACTTTCATTTGTTGCGCCATTGCAGGCACAGCTGTCATCATGAGCAACCACAGAAGCATTGTGGTTCTCCATTTGTTTTGAATGAATTGATGTGACATATTTATTTAGTTTTTGTTCTTGAATAAAGAAATTGAGTTAGTAAATAAAGTTTGAAAATGTTGATTCTTAATGGCAGGTTATTAATTAGTCCTATTTTATTTTAATTAGGTAAATAATGCCGCAAAGATAAAGACAAATCCCTATCCATCCAAATTTTTGTTGGAAAAAGTATAAAGAATGATTAAAATTGTGAAATACGGAAAAGAAGAGAGGATATTCATTTGGTTTCTGCTAAAGGGTAGAATATGCTCTCCTCTATTTGTAGATTGTTCGAATATTTCATTATCTCTCGTTACCTCATTAGAATTACGCTTAAGACTACTATTAAGGAAAAAATTTGCTATCCTTAAAGAGAAAAATATTTCCCACGTGTGGGAACAAATGTTTCCCCTAAGGGTAATTCTCTAAGATGTTAAAAGGCTTTTTTGATGTAAAAACATTTCATATTATTCCTGAAGCCTGCTTGTCAATCGGAGAAACGACCATCATGCAAAATCTCATACTACTTATGGCAGATTTATGGTCGTTAGGTAAAATTATTAAGGATTGAGCGTGGAAGATTATGAATAAATCCGTACCTTTGCACACGTAATAAATTTGGAAATAGGAAAATGTTCTCAGGAATTGTAGAAAGCACGGCTGTTGTAACGGCTATCGTGCGTGAGCAGGAGAACCTGCATTTTACATTGCGCTGTCCATTCACGGATGAATTGAAAATAGATCAAAGCATTGCGCATAACGGCGTGTGTCTCACTGTGGTACGTATAGATGGTGATACCTATACAGTAACAGCGATGCGTGAAACGTTGGATCGCTCCAACCTTGGTTTGCTGAAGGTCGGTGATGAAGTGAATGTGGAACGCTCGATGCAGATGGGCGGGCGTTTGGACGGTCACATCGTCCAAGGTCATGTTGATCAGACGGCTCGCTGCATTCGTGTGGAGGATCAGGAGGGCAGTCATGAGTTCACCTTTGAATATGATGTGGATCTGGAGATGGTGAAACGTGGTTATTTTACAGTCGATAAGGGTTCTGTGACAGTCAATGGCGTCTCTCTCACCGTGTGTCGCCCTACAAAGAATACCTTTGCGGTTTGTATTATTCCCTATACCTTTGAGAATACCAATTTCCACAGTATTAAAGAAGGTACAGTCGTGAATATAGAATTTGATATCTTGGGTAAGTATATTGCTCAATATCAAGCAAGAATGCAAGAGTTAAACATTGAAAAATAAGATATTATGGCAGAGATTATCAACGAAGAGGCTCAGGAGAAGAAAAGCCTAAGTTTTATTGAACAGAAAGTGGTGAATGACCTCCGCGACGGCAAGAACGGCGGACGCTTCCAGACCCGCTTCCCGCCTGAACCGAACGGCTATTTACATATTGGTCATGCCAAAGCGATTGCATTGGACTTTGGAGTTGCCAAGAAGTACGGTGGTATCTGTAATCTGCGTTTCGACGATACGAATCCTCAAAAGGAGGATACTGAATATATTGACAGCATTGAGCAGGATATCAAATGGCTTGGCTTCCAATGGGCAAATGTCTATTATGCTTCTGATTATTTCCAGCAGCTATGGGATTTTGCTGTTTGGTTGATCAAGCAAGGCCGTGCTTACGTTGATGAGCAAACCAGCGAGCAGATAGCACAGCAGAAGGGAACGACGACAAGTCCTGGTACGAACAGCCCTTATCGTGATCGTCCCATCGAAGAGAACCTGCGTCTGTTTGAGTTCATGAACAGCGGCCAATGTGAGCCTGGAAAGATGGTACTACGTGCCAAGATAGATATGGCTCATCCTAATATGTTATTCCGTGATCCGCTGATTTATCGCGTGTTGAATATTCCGCATATTCGTACAGGTAGCCAGTGGAATGCCTACCCGATGTATGACTTTACCCACGGCCAAAGCGATTATCTGGAAGGTGTTACGCATTCTTGGTGTACGTTGGAGTTTGTGGAGCATCGTCCTCTTTATGACCTCTTTGTTACGTGGATGAAAGAGTGGCGCGGTGAGACGGATAATATCGAAGATAACCGTCCTCGTCAGACAGAGTTCAATAAGCTGAATCTGAATTACACGCTGATGTCTAAGCGTAATCTGTTGGCATTGGTGAAGAATGGTTTTGTCAGTGGCTGGGACGATCCCCGTATGCCGACGATCTGTGCTTTCCGTCGTCGTGGCTATTCTCCTGAGAGTATCATCAATTTTATCAGCAAGATTGGCTATACGACTTATGACGCGCTCAATGATTTTGCATTGTTGGAGAGTGCTGTTCGTGAGGACTTGAATGTTCGCTCTACACGTGTTTCAGCGGTCATTAACCCTGTGAAACTCGTAATTACCAACTATCCTGAAGGACAAGTGGAAGAAATGGAAGCGGTTAACAATCCTGAACGTCCGGAAGAGGGAACACATACCATAGAGTTCTCTCGTGAGTTGTGGATTGAGCGCGAGGATTTCATGGAGGATGCTCCGAAAAAATTTTTCCGTATGACTCCTGGTAAGGAAGTGCGACTGAAGAACGCATACATTGTCATGTGCACAGGCTGCACGAAAGATGCAGACGGAAACATTATAGAGATTCAGTGTACTTATGATCCAGAGAGCCGTAGTGGAATGCCTGGCGCAGATCGCAAGGTGAAGGGGACGTTGCATTGGCTAAGCGTGAATCATTGCTTGCCTGCAGAAGTCAGAATGTATGAGCGTTTGTGGCAAGTCGAGAATCCCCGTGATGAACTTGCCCGACTGCAGGACGAAGGGCTGTCAGCCATCGAGGCGATGAAGCAAATGATGAATCCCGATTCTCTGAATGTCCTTAAGAATTGCTATGTTGAGCGCTTTGTGCAGAATATGCCAGCTCTGACATATCTACAGTTCCAGCGTATCGGATACTTCAATATTGATACAGACTCAACTGCTGAACATTTGGTGTTCAATAAGACCGTCGGCTTGAAAGATACATTCAAACTGAAATAAATGCGATTAGACGATGATCTGAAATATTTTGAGGAGCCTGAATTCAAGGATGTGCTGGCAAAATATGAAACTGCCCGCAAAGCGGGATTGCCAGTATATATGGATGCTGATGACCTTACGGATATAGCTGAATACTACTCGTTTGTCTGTCACGATGATGAAAAGGCGAACGAAGCTATTTCCTTTGCTTTGCAACTGCATCCTGAAGCTGTGGATCCTCAGATATTCATGGCGCGACAATACTTGGCGAAAGGAGATTGGGAACAAGCTCAGTTTTGTTGCGACGCCATTGAAGATCGGCAGAATCGTGAGGTTCTCTTCCTGCAGGCTGAACTCATGATACATGCAGAACATTCAGATCAGGCAATGGACTTATTGTTGAAAGCAGCCCAGGAGATAGAAGAGGATAAGGATTTCTTCCTTTATGACTCTGCCTATATCTTCATCGACTATCGGCTGTTTGAATTGGCGCTAGTCTTTGCGAACACATTAGAGGAAATGGCAGCGGATTGGTATAAGACGTGGCAAGTTCAAGCCGATGTCCAATTAGGGTTGGAGCATTATCGTCTTGCTCTGAAATATCTTGATCGAATGCTGGATGTTGATCCCTTCCATATTGAAGCTTGGAACTGGAGCGCTGAAGCCTATTGTGGGATTGCCGATTATGAAAAGGCAGCCAATAGCTTGGATTACGCCTTAGCTATAGACCCCGACAATGAAAGGGCTTTACAGCTGAAAGCTTGGCTGTTTCTGCAACAGGGCAATTTCTCAGAAGCACATAAGCTTTATCTGAAAGAGATTGAGAAAGCTCCTGAAAATGAGCAGAACTGGCTTTACGATTCTTATTGCCTGTTGGACGAGGACAAAGTGGATGAGGCGTTGACTGCAATAGAGAAAGCAGAGGAGTTGGCAGAAGGCTTAAGTCCGGAACAGACAACAATTTATGAGCAACATGCTCAGGTTCTTAGTCGGAAAGGAAGAGTAGAGGAAGCTATCCGCTACTTGGATAAAGCAGAGTGGGAGAGCGCCTCCGATGTTGATCCTGCTGATTTTGATTTGTTTCGTTCGCGTGTTTGTGCTGAGAATCAACGGCTTGACGAAGCTATCTCCTATATCAAGAAAGCTTGTGAAAAAGTTGATGAAGACCAACAGCATGACATCCTATATCGTGCAGGGCAATTGTTCATTGAAGTGAACGAATTTAAGACGGCCAAAGAAATCTTTGAAGGACTGCTGGATGGGACAGATGATGTGTTAGATCAAGCTGAATATAAAGCTTACTTGGCTTATTGTGCAATGTCTTTAGGCAATGATCAAGCTGCCCTTCAATATTTACAGGAAGCACAAGGAGATGCCCAGGATAGATTGAAAGAGCTCTTTGAAGAGATCTTCCCTAATGTGCAGCCCTCAGATTATTATCACTATTATTATTATCGCGTTTATGGTCGATGGCCATAAACCCAATGCGACTGCCGCAAATACTGATTATTTCTTTACTCCCTTGTAAATGAGGTATGCGATGAGACCAAGGAAGAGTGCAATCATGGCGATGCCTAATTCGTGACTGTACTCATTCACCTTTTCCATTAACTGGTCCTCAGGAACTGCACTTTGAAGTCCATAGCCTATAGCTGCTAAGATAATGTTCCAGATACCTGCACCAAGTGACGTATAAAAAACGAAACGTGAGAGTTGCATTTTGGCCAATCCTGCAGGAATAGAGATGAGGTGACGAATGCCGGGAACGAGACGACCAATGAGCGTGCCGACAGCTCCGTGATTGTTAAAGTAATGCTCCGTCTTTTGTATTTTCTCTTCGTTAAGGAGAAACATGTGTCCTACCGTACTGTTGGCGAAGGCATAGATGATTGGACGGCCAAGATACCGTGCTGCTACATAGTTGATCATTGCACCGATGTTCGCACCTATTGTCGCACATAAAATTACAAGTATGACATTCAAGTCGCTCCCGTCTGTCGCTGCACGGTAAGCAGCAGGTGGAACAACGAGTTCACTGGGGATCGGAAAGATGGTGCTTTCCAAAGTCATGAGGAATGTGATGGTCCAATAATTGAGGTGGTCGAAACACCAAGCGATGAAAGCAGACATTGAATAATAATGTATATTAGTTAGAATGTAGTTTGGTTAGATAAACTTCTTGCGAAATTCGTTGTGAGAAGAGAATCGATGAGTGAAGCCTGTTGAGAAAACCTGGAACGGTAACAGTAGTTCAAGAACAAGGTAGGACAGGTAATAGTTTCGACATCCTAATGCATGTGTAGTCGTATGCAAACAGACTAGTTTGGTCGGGATGTAAATGAGTAGAAGGACACAGAGGATGGAGATGAAAATGTACATGTACACCTGTGTCTCATCTGTTGCATTTGAGGAAACCGTTAATACCATACAAATTAACAATGGCAATACGAGGAAGAGAATCACACTCCAAGGAATTAGCATACGAAGAGCTTGCTTCAACCGATATAGCTTTGTATTGCGCTGGTAACGTTCGGTCTCCGCATAGAAAACGCGTTCTTGTTTCCAAAGACGAGACGAGCCGATTCTGTCTTGAATAACCATTGATAACGGCATGAGCATCAGAGCTGTGTTGGTGGGTGTTGAAGTGTGATTGACCAATAATTCAACAGCACCAGTTTCCAGGTTTTGAGCAACGGAGAAACCTCCACTTTCCATAAAATAGCTTTTGCGAAAGGCGAGGTTGCAACTATCAGCACTAATCGCAGAATGACCATCAAGGATGTGATGTGTATGGCAGATGGTATTCCATAAGCGGTAGAAACCAATTTGATAGTCAAACCATGTACTGCGTTGTTCATCATATTGTGCAGAACCAAGAATCATATCAGGTTCTTTCAAGTGGGCAGATTGTGCATTGTTATGAGGATTCGTAATAGTTTTTCCGATTCCTTGCAGCCATCGTGGAGATGCTATTTCACAATCCGGGCGCGTGATAACAACCCAATTGTGAAGGGCTGCGCGAAAACCTAAAGTTAAAGCAAGGCGTTCCACACTGATATCACGTGCAGAAGCAGGCGTGCATGTGTGCCGAAGGTGTGCATTTTGCATTTCCAGTCGTTCCAGAACATCTTTCGTCTCGTCGGTTGAGGCCATATCAATTACAATGACTTCAAAACGGTCATAGTCCTGATTGAGAATGGAAGGCAGGTGCCTGCGTAAGGCAGGCGCCTGGTTGTGGGCCGCGATGATGACAGAAAGTGGGGGTAACTCCACATCTTCCTCTGTGCGTTTTTTGTCATATTGCAACAATTGACGACCGATTCGACCATATTGGTAGGCAGATATCATAGCAACCAACCAAACGGTGAAGGCTATCAACAAGAAGATCTTGAAGAGCAACATGACAAAGAACAATTATCAGATAGTATAAACGCTGGGCAATTTACGACAATTGTAGCCAGAAGCCATCGTTTCTCCGTAAGCACCTGCAGAACGGATAGCGAAGATATCGCCGCGTTGAGTTGTAGGAAGCTCGAGGTCTTTGGCGAAAACATCAGAGGACTCACAGATGGGACCTACAACGTCATAAGTCTGTTTGCCGGCTGTTCTTCCTTCGGCAGATAGGTTCTCGATATGATGATGAGCACCATATAGGGCAGGACGTATGAGGTCGGTGAAGCCGGCATCTACTATTACGAATTGTTTCTGTTTTCCTTGTTTGACATATAGAACAGAAGTCAATAGTGCCCCCATTTGTCCAACGACAGCGCGGCCCAGCTCAAAGTGGAGTTGCTGGCCTTTGCGCAGTTGTAGTCCTTTTTTGAAGGTATCAAAATATGCCTTAAAATCGGGGATAGGATGTTCGTCAGGTGCATTATAATCAATACCCAAACCGCCGCCAACATTGATATTGGGTGCATAAATGCCTTCGCTGTCAAGAATATCTTGCAGTTCATTGACACGCGAACAGAGGGCGACGAAATCGTCCATGATTAAAAGCTGGGATCCGATGTGGAAGTGCAGACCTGTGAAGTCAACAAGGGGCATCTCTTCTGTCATGCGAATAACACGAACCATGTCTGCCATATCAACTCCGAATTTGTTTTCAGCTTTACCGGTAGTGATGTGTGCGTGTGTGTGAGCGCCAACATTGGGGTTGATACGGAAGCTCACACGTGCATGTTTCTGTAAAGAGGTCGCCCATTCATTAATGACTTGCAGCTCTTCAACACTCTCAACATTAAACATTCCAATGCCCTGCTCCAATGAAAGTTTGATTTCCCAATCTGCCTTACCTACGCCAGCAAAGACAATCTCTTGTTTTGGAAAACCTTCGCGAATGGCTGCTTCTATCTCTCCGCCGCTTACACAATCTGCACCCAAACCTGCTACTGCTATTTGTCGAAGAACACTGGGATTCGCATTAGCTTTGATGGCGTAGTGGACATGAAAGTTTTCATATCCTGCAATTTCGGCTTTTATCGCGTTGAGGGTTCTCTCAAGAAGTTGAGTGTCATAGATATAGCACGGGGTCTTGAGGCCTTTAATATCTGAAGGAATGAAGCTCATGGGACAATGAGTTAGGATTGACGACGAACATGGCCATCGTATTTGAAAAGAGTTTCTTGTAGTGCTTGTAATGCACGTTTTTTATCAGCTTCAGCTACGACGAAGGAGATGTTATGAGCAGAACCACCATAGCTGATCATGCGGACTGGAATCTGCTTCATAGCATCCATAGCCAAAGTTTCAAAACCAACATTCTGACTGGTCAAATCACCTACGACACAGACAATGCACATGTCTTTGTCCACCGTGACTGTGCCATACTTCTTCAATTCGTCGATGATATTGCTGAGTTGTGATTGATTGTCAATGGTTACACTTACACCGACTTCTGAAGTGGCAATCATGTCGATACTTGTCTTGTATGTCTCAAAGATTTCGAAGACTTTGCGAAGGAAACCATGAGCTAAGAGCATACGTGAACTTTGGATACCAATGCAGATGATATTGTCCTTTGCAGCGACGGCCTTGATAGTGCCGCGATGCATCTGGTTATTGATAATGGTACCAGGTGCTGTTGGGTCCATCGTGTTCAACAAGCGTACGGGAACGCCAGAGAATTTGGCTGGTTGAATACAAGTGGGGTGAAGGATTTTTGCACCGAAATATGCCAATTCTGCTGCTTCCTCAAAATAGAGCTGACGAACAGGCTCTGTGCCTTCAACGATACGTGGGTCGTTGTTGTGCATTCCGTCAATATCTGTCCAGATTTGAATCTCTTCAGCCTCGATGGCAGCGCCGAGCAGACAGGCGGTATAGTCAGAACCACCGCGTAACAAATTATCAATTTCACCATAAGCGTTGCGGCAGATGAAACCTTGGGTGACATAAATCTCATATCCCGGGTTTGCCTCTAATTGTTCCTGTGTCTTCTCGCGGATATAGTTGAAGTCTGGCTCGGCATTCTTATCTGTACGAACCATATCCAAGGCCGATAACAAGACAGCATTGACGCCCTGTTCCAGCAGATAATTGGTCACCATATTGGTAGAGATGATTTCGCCTTGAGCGAGAATCACCTTTTCCTCGAAAGAGGTAAACAAGGACTTGCTGAATGAACGAAGATAGCTAAACTCTTCGCGCAAGAACTTTTCCGTTTTAGCACGCCATTCTTCTGTATTATAAAGCTCTTGGATATGTTCCATGTATTTAAGCTCCAGACGATTAATGACATCATGAGCGCCTTCAGGGTTCTTTTTGTAAAGATAGTCGGCTATTTCAACGAGGGTATTGGTCGTTCCGCTCATAGCAGAGAGAACGACAATCTTAGGCTGTCCGTCACTTGTGATGAGTGCAGAAACGTCTTTCATGCGTTGGGCGCTGCCAACACTGGTGCCTCCGAATTTTAATACTTTCATGTGATGTATAGTGTTTTGTTATTCGTTGTTCGAAATGGTTGCGACGGGTATGTCGTCAAGGAGCAGAGTTTCTTGACGAACGAGGCGATGATCCTTGCATTCGTAGATGACTCCGGGAAAACGTGGGATAAGACTATTGTTGTGAGTAGCCATAATAACTGCCGTTCCTTGCTCAGCCAAATCATGTAGGATATGCGTTGTCCGGATGCTGGATTCCGTATCTTGGTTACCTGTGGCTTCATCAGCAAGAATCAACTTCGGTGAATTTAAAATAGCTCGAGCAATACAGACACGCTGCTGTTCACCGCCAGAAAGCTCGTAAGGCATAGACTCTAATTTGTCAGCTAGACCTACTTGCTCCAATACGGCATTGATACGGTCTGCTCTTTCCGTGCGGCTCTTCCACCCTGTGGCACGAAGGACAAAGTCCAGATTCTGACGCACGTTACGATCGGGAAGGAGACGAAAGTCTTGAAACACAATACCAAGTTCCTTACGAAGCGCTGGAATCTCGCGACGTTTGATTTTCTTCATGTTGCGGCCAAGGACTTCAGCCGAACCTGTCAAAATGTCCAATTCACCATAGATGCTCTTCAGCAAGGAGGATTTTCCACTGCCGACGACTCCAGTAAGATATACGAACTCTCCTTCGTGGACCTGAAAGTTCACGTTGTAGAGAATGAGATTATCGTCACGTTGAATATCGACTTCTTGATAGTCGATGATTAATGCTTTTTCCATCCGGGTTGATGTCTTTCTTGAAGTTCTGCGGCCATCTGTTCTATGCGAAGGCCCTTAGATGTTAAAAGCACGATGAGGTGATAGAGCATATCAGATCCCTCGTAAATCATGCGTTCATCAGTGCCGTTGCAAGCTTCGATCACCAGCTCAAGTGCCTCTTCGCCCACTTTCTGCGCCATTCGATTAAGGCCATCTTTGAACAGGCTCGTCGTGTATGAGCCCTCAGGCATTTCCTCGTGACGTTTCTCAATGAAGTTCTGCAACTCAGACAGGAAGAGTAGGGGATTCACCTTGTTTTCTTCGCCCCAGCAGGTGTCAGTACCAGTGTGGCAAACAGGACCTTCGGGATGAACACGGATGAGAAGCGTGTCGTTGTCACAGTCGTTCTTAATACTAACTACATTGAGAAAGTTGCCGCTCGTCTCGCCTTTTGTCCACAGGCACTGGCGCGAACGGGAATAGAAGGTTACGCGTCCTTCAGCTACCGTCTTCTCGTAAGCCTCTTGGTTCATATAACCGAGCATCAGCACTTGGCGCGTGTCTGCATCTTGGATAATGGTGGGTACGAGACCACCGCACTTTTCAAAATCTATATTCATAATCTTACGTTGATACCTTCTGATTGTAGATATTGTTTTAATTCAGGGATTCTGATTTCACCGAAATGGAATACTGAAGCAGCTAAGGCTGCATCAGAGTGACCTTCGAGGAACGTGTCGCGGAAATGCTCTTTTGCACCAGCACCTCCAGAAGCGATAATGGGAATGGAAAGCGTGTCGGACAGACGGCGAAGAGCCTCGTTGGCAAACCCTGTTTTCACGCCATCATGGTTCATGGAGGTGAATAATATTTCACCAGCACCGCGTTCCTGTGCTTCGTGAGCCCATTCAAAAAGCGAACGTTCAGTTGGGACACGGCCACCATTTAGGTAGCAGGTCCAATGGCCCTGTTCGTCCATCCTTGCATCTATTGCAGCAACACACACCTGTGAACCAAAATGGTTGGTGATTTCATCAATCAATTCAGGATGACGCAAGGCCGCGCTATTCACGCTGACTTTGTCGGCACCTGCATTCAATAGACGTTCTACGTCCTTCAACTCACCGATACCTCCACCAACTGTAAAAGGAATATTAACTGTTGCAGCCACGCGAGTCACCATTTCCGTGAAAGTCTTGCGACCTTCAAAAGAAGCTGTGATATCCAAAAACACCAGCTCGTCGGCCCCTTGCTCACTATAGGCTTTTCCTAGTTCTACTGGGTCGCCTGCATGACGCAGATTCACGAAATTCGTGCCTTTAACGGTTTGTCCGTCTTTGACATCCAGGCAGGGTATGATACGTTTGGCTAACACTTATTTTTTTATTTATTTAATTATTTATTGGAACTCCTGAATCAATTCATGGAGATTTATCTTGCCTTCATAGATGGCTTTGCCGAATACTACGGCTGGGATGCCAGCTACGTTGAGGGCGCGTATGTCATCGATGCAGCTCACACCGCCTGAGGCAATGAGGTGGCAATCGGGATATGCCTGCATCACCTCTTTGTAAAGGTCTGTGGCAGGCCCGGCAAGTGTACCGTCCTTGGAGATTTCTGTGCAGAGCACATATTTCACGCCAGCGTCAATGTATTTCCTAAGGAAGGGCAGCAGGTCTTCACTTGAATCTTCCTTCCATCCGTTGATGCTGATTTTTCCCTGACGCACGTCAGCTCCGAGAATCATGCGGTCTGCTCCGTATTTCTCTAACCAGCTCATGAAGAGTTCTGGCTGTGTGACAGCGATAGATCCCACGGTCACCATCGAAGCCCCTGCTGCAAAAGCCGTTTCGATGTCCGCATCCGTCTTAATGCCTCCGCCAAAATCTACGACAAGGCTTGTTTGCCGAGTGATTCCTTTTAACACCTCGCTGTTAACGATATGTTTAGACTTGGCACCGTCCAAGTCCACGACATGCAAGCGCTTGAAACCCATCTGCTCGAACTCTTTGGCTATCTCCGCGGGCAAATCCCTGTAAACTGTTTTCTGGTCGTAGTCGCCCTTGGTCAGGCGTACGCACTGGCCTCCGATGATGTCTATGGCAGGAATCAGTTCTATCATAATGCGAGGAAGTTTTTGAGAATTTGTTCGCCTACGGCTCCGCTCTTCTCGGGGTGAAACTGTGTGGCGTAGAAGTTATCCTTGTGCAGCGCAGCACTAAAAGGTTGTATGTAACCGGTAAGTGCTGTTGTGAAAGCGCATTCGGGCACGTAAAAGCTATGAACGAAATAAACGAATGAATTGTTCTGGAGTCCGTTGAATAGCACATCACATGTCTCTTCATCCTTCTTACAGTTCACATCTATGCTGTTCCAACCCATATGTGGCACTTTATCCTCGTGCCTTGTTGGGCGGAAACGTTTCACGTCTATGGGGAAAATACCCAAACAGTCTGTGTCTCCTTCTTCTGAATGGCGACACATCAGCTGCTGTCCGATGCAGATGCCTAACACGGGTTGCTGTAATGAACGGATGACTTCGTCAAGATGATGATTCCGCAGATAACTCATAGCCTGCGAAGCCTCACCTTGTCCAGGGAATAGCACCTTGTCGGCAGCGTGTATTTCGGCGGCATCATCCGTCAAAATAGGATCTACACCCAACCGTTTGAGCGCGTGTACCACAGAGTAGATATTCCCTGCATTATATTTGATTATCGCAACTTTCATGTTGATGTTACCTCAAATTGGCCGCAAATTTAATAAAAATCTCGCGTGCGCGTGTCCTTTTCCTAAGATTATTTCTCAAAAAAGTGTAGAAACCCAACTTGTATCAATCCAAAGCACTTGTTTCGGCGTGTTTTGGAGGGCAAAAAAAGGAAAGAGATTATGATTGTCGCTGCAGGTGTAGGTGGTGTGTGATGCCTGCTGGCAATTCATCGTCATAATGAGAAACGATGATGAGGGTGACGAGTGGTTTTTTGCAATAATCTTCAATGATTTGTGTCACGAGCAGCCTCCGTTCATCATCGAGCCCATGAAAAGGTTCATCAAGGATGAGCAGGTCGGGTGATTTTACAAAAGCCCGGGCCACGAGGCATAGGCGCTGTTCGCCGCTGCTCATGCGCAGGAAGGTACGATTTGCCAGATAGCCGATGCCAAAACGTCGCATCCATGACAGACAAACATCTCTCTGTTCTGGCTTAGGCCGAACATATAAGCCTACACTGTCGTGTAATCCGCTGGCCACGATATCTATGGCCGGTATGTCTTTCAGATAAGCACGATGCATCTCGGGGCTGACATAACCTATGTGTTGCTTGATATCCCAGATGCTCTCACCTGTACCACGTCGGTGCCCAAAGAGCTCAATGTCGCAGGCATAAGCTTGAGGGTTGTCGGCGCAGACAAGGCTCAGTAATGTTGATTTTCCTGAACCGTTATCCCCTGACAGTGCCCAATGCTCGCCGCGATGAACTATCCACGATAGGTCTTGGAGAATGGCGCGTTGGCCATAGCGAATGGTGACGTTCGAGAAACGAAGAAGGGGGACAGTAGAGGTTTCTGTTTGATTGGCCCCTTTTTTCTCATGGATATCACGAACTTCATAAGTCTTATTGCCTTTCTCGTCCTTCACATGAAGGCTTTCCACCCTAATGACCCTGTTGATGAAATCAGGAATGTCTTTCTCTCGGGTCACGACAAGGATCACTTGCAGGTGTTCCTCCTGAATCAGTGTAGATAGTGTTTCCTGCAATTGCTGACGGGCGGTCGTGTCAAGCCCGATGAACGGATTGTCGATAATCAGTAGGCGAGGGTGGGAGTCAAGCGCTTTTCGGAGCTGGTATTTTCGGAGCTCACCGCTGGAGAGGCTGATGATGTATTTCCCGTCAACTGTAGGCGTTGACTCGTCAATGTCGTGCTGGTTCCAGCGCTGTTGAAGATAATAAGAGGTGTCGTTGCCACCATAGCTATCACGAAAAGTCAATACCTTGATATTGTCACTGGCTCGTTGTGATTGGGCATCACGGAAATGATAGCGCACCTCATTACCGTAGAGCAACGGCCATTTCCCTGTCAGGATTTCTACGAGACGCGTTTTTCCGGAGGCGTTGGGTCCGATGATAGCAACCTGCTCTCCCTCGAAGATGTCCAGCGTTACAGGCTCTGCCATCCGGAAGTCCGGATGACGGGGAACGCCATTCTCAATATGTATTACCGATTTTTGCACGCCCTTACAATCCGTGAATTTTCTCTTTGTTCTTGCGGGCAAAATCTTTCCATGATTTGGCACCGCCTGTTGATGTCGGACGAGAACTCTCAATGAAATGACAGTAGGCAGCAGCTAGACCATCCGTTGCATCCAACCAGGGCAACATCGCATCATCGGGGATCTTCATCATCTGCTTGAGCATGTATGCCACTTGCTCCTTTGAGGCAGAGCCGTTGCCCGTAATCGCCATTTTAATTTGCATCGGCGCATACTCGTGAATCGGCACCTGTCTGCTGATGGCCGCAGCCATTGCTACACCTTGTGCGCGTCCCAACTTTAGCATGGATTGCACATTCTTTCCGAAGAACGGTGCTTCGATGGCCAGCTCGTCGGGCAGGTAACTCTCGATAATCCCCGTGATACGTTCGAAGATACGGCCCAGCTTCAGGTAATGGTCGGCATATTTGCGGAGGTCTATGACCCCCATCGTTACCATCTCTGCCTTGCGACCGCAGACCTTGATGACCCCGTAGCCCATAATGGTAGTTCCGGGGTCAATACCGAGGATGATTTTTTCCGTTTGTTTCCCTTGCTGTACCATGAAAAAATCAATATCTCAGTCTCCGCTTTCCGTGATTACTTCCATCATGGTTGAGAAGCCAATGATGCGGTTATCGAACGTCTTGAGCATCTCTTCGCCTAAACACTTGCCTTGCTTGACAAACCAATAGTGAAGCCTTGCCGTGCTTTCCACTTCAAACTGTAGTGCAAAACACTCTGTACCTTCCTCTTTATGAGAAAGAATGCGTGACAGACGTCCGTTTTTCATGTGACCGAATTCCTGCACCTGTGGCAGCATCACTTGATGCACCCAAATGACAAAGTCACGGGCGTCTGATTCGGGCATCTGATAAGTCGTATTGTATAATATCATGCTGCAAAAGTAAGCATTATTTGGGAGAAAAGCCTCTTTTTATGCATTTTTTATGCCTTCTTGTACGCAGTTTCATGAAAAAGAGGTATTTTTGCACGCAGAAACTCCAAAAGAAGTTAGAAAATAGAACTTCAATAATTAACTAATAACAGACATGAAGAAAAAGATTTTATTTGCTTTGATGCTGCTGAGCGCAGTTTGTGTTGTCCGTGCAGCTGAACCTCAGAAGTCTTTCGTGAATGTGGCAGCTGCTCAGGATGAGAAGGTTGCAGAAATCAAGTTCGATACGTTGACCCACGATTTCGGCACATTCTTGGAAGCTGAACCGGTTGTGAAGTGTGTTTTTAGGTTCACCAATGTCGGCACCGCTCCATTGGTGATTCATCAGGCCATCGCCAGCTGCGGCTGTACCGTTCCCACTTACACCAAAGATCCTGTTCAGCCAGGAGCGAAGGGACAGATTGAGGTAACTTATAATGGTAAGGGAAAGTTCCCCGGACCTTTTCAGAAGATAGTTACTGTTCGATACAATTCCAAGAACCCGAAAGAGAAGGTGAATCTTGTTGTCAAAGGCAATATGAAGGCTGCTGAATAAATCACTTTAATTAAATTATGCTAATAACTTGATATAATGGCACGTAAGTTTTTATTACTGAGCATATCTCTGCTGCTCGTTGGCTCCTTGTCTGCCAAGGTCAAAAAGCAAGTTGAGAATCCTTTGGGCGATGGACCGAGTGACCGTTCCTACTGGGTGGAGCTGGCCTACACGATGGCTGCTCCCGTGTTGGAGAACATGGCCAACGGGACACTCCAGAAGAATATGAAACTGGAATTGTCTCCCACCTGGGACAACCGTGACAAGAAGGTGGCTTACATGGAGTGCTTTGGCCGTCTGATGGCTGGTATTGCTCCTTGGCTTACGCTGCCCGATGATGACACCCCAGAGGGCCAGAAACGCAAACAGTTGCGTGAATGGGCGCTGAAAGCCTATACCAATGCTGTTGATCCTGAGAGTCCCGATTATCTGGGTTGGTCCAGTGGCGGTCAGACGCTCGTTGATGCTGCTTATGTCGTCGAAAGCCTCTTCCGTGGCTACAAGGCGTTGTGGGAGCCGCTTGATTCAATCACAAAAGCTCGTTATATCAAGGAACTGCAGGGCTTGCGTCGCTATGATCCTCCCTACACCAATTGGTTGTTGTTCTGTGGCATGGAGGAGAGTTTCCTGATGTATGCCGGTGGCGGCTACGATGCCTTTCGCATCAAGATGGCGATGAGCAAGGCTGAGGAATGGTATATCGGTGACGGCCTCTATAGTGACGGTCCCAGCTTCGCTTTCGACTACTACAACGCTTTTGTCATCCAGCCGATGTACAGCGAGTGCTTGCAGATGGTGGCTGCCAAGCAACCCAACAACACCTATCTGATTCGCTCTCATGGCGACAAGCGTAATGGCGCCAAGAACCGTCTGGAAGTCGTTACCGAGAGAATGCAGAAATATGCTGTCATCCTAGAGCGTTTCATCTCCCCCGAAGGCACTTTCCCCGTAGTGGGCCGCTCGATTCCTTACCGTTTGGCCGTGTTGCAGCCGTTGGCTATGCTTGCTTGGCAGAAGCAGTTGCCCAAGGAGTTGAGCAACGGGCAGGTGCGCGCAGGCATCACAGCTGTGATGAAGCGTATGTTTGAAGGTAAGGGCAAGAGCAATTTCACCGAGGACGGTTATCTGACCATCGGTTTTGTGGGCTCTCACCCGAACGTGGCTGACTGGTACACCAACAACGGCTCGCTCTATATGACCAGCCTCGCTTTCATGCCGTTAGGCTTGCCTGTCGATGATCCTTTCTGGACCGATGCACCTGAGAAATGGACCAGCAAGAAAGCATGGGAGGGCGACGACTTCCCGAAAGATCATAAATGGAACATCAACCGTCAGGAGCTCTACTGGGAATAACCTTCCTGTTGCTGCTCTGTGCCTTTGGTGCACAGGCTGGTAGGCCCCTGCGGGTGATGACATGGAATGTGGAGAATCTCTTCGACACGGTGCACGATGAAGGCTGCCGTGACGAAGAGTTTCTTCCTAATGGTACCCACCATTGGAACTCTTATCGCTATTGGCAGAAGCTGACCGACGTTTCCCGTGTGGTAGCTGCTGTGGCCGATGATGGTGGCTTACCCGATCTGATAGGCCTTTGTGAGGTGGAGAACGATAGCGTGCTCACCGCGCTTACGTGCCGCAGCATCCTTCGTCAGTTGAAATATCATTATGTGATGACGTCGTGCGAGGATGATCGAGGTATTGATGTTGCATTGCTTTATCAGCCAGCCCGCTTTCGTTTGCTTGAATGGCGCAGCGTCCGTGTTCCGTCGCGCGAAAACGGCTTGCGTCCCACGCGTGACATCCTCTATGCTAAAGGCCTTGTCGTGAGTGCCGAGAACGCTGTTGACACGCTACACACCTTGGTCGTACACTTGCCCAGCCGAGCTGGCGGCCGACAGGGCGATCGCAATCGTCATCTGGCGGCTCAGACACTTTGGAACACCGTTGATTCCATCGCGTCAGCCGCTTCTCACAATCCTCATATTCTGGTGATGGGTGATTTTAACGCTCCGAGTCGTGACCGTATTTTCAAGCATGTTTCACTTCGATTGACCGATGATCCAAAAGCCCTCGGCACCTATTGCTATCAGGGCCTTTGGGAATGGATAGATCATATTCTTGTATCTCTTTCACTTGCGCCTGTTGCTTTTGCGCGCCCTGTGAATTATTCATGGCTATTAGAAAAGAGCCAGGGCTATAATGTGCCGATGCCGCGTCGCACTTTTCGTGGTTTTACCTATAATGGCGGCATCAGCGACCATCTTCCCCTCGTTATAGATTTCCAGGTGGAGTGATATCGGGTGTTGATTCTCGTTTTTTGGGTAACTGGTGGAACTTCCATGTGATTTTGAGGAGTGCATAACGGCGTAAGACATTGCGCCAGGTTTCCATATGACCTTGGGAGTTGACGGTATATCTGATGTTGCTGAGTTGGTTAAGAATATCAAAAGCGACGAGGCTTAGGGAAAGTTTTCCCTTGAAGATACTACGAGAGAATTGTGCATTCCAGACAAGGTCTTTGCGGTTCATGGCATCATCTGTATAACCATAGCAGGTGTTGTAATTGAGTTGACTAGACCATCGTATTTTCCACGGAAGTTCCCCTTGCCCGTTCAAACCATAGATGATACTTTGAGTATTAATAGGTTGGAAATCCTCGCGTGGACTTCTCATCATACGCATTCTAAAATTGATGCTGCCGCCCACTTTCCATTTACCCTTTTGATAATCAAGTCTCACGGGGATATTGAAGTTATGATTGTGTACGACACTCTTGGCTGGACTTATGCTACCAGAAATACCTAATAGATCAACACTGTGATGGTAGCTGTAGGTCATATGAATCTGAGCCTGGAGTCGTCGTTTTTTATCCAGAGAACGGACTATTCCAAGATGGTTGTCTAAGTTCCAATTACCATTGATATTTTCTGGGCGGTAAGTTCGCACACCGGTCTTAGGGTCATAGACATAACTATTGGCAATGGAATTGTGTGCGATGTTGAAGTTCACACTAGCTTGGAAAAGGTTCTTGGGGTTATAAGACAAAGAGAAGGCTTGGTTCCATGTTGTCTTTAAGTTGCTGTTCCCCTCTCGGATGTTCAGCGGGTCATTATTGTGATGCAGTCCGAGCAAACTGAAGTTTGGTGGCAGTGTGTTATTCAAATCGTAGGTAAAAGTGATATTCCCCGATTTTTGTAAATAGTCGATTTTGCTGTGAAATTTAAAAAGAGGTGAAGATTGTGAGACAGACGTATTGATGCTTCCTTCATAATCGAGTCGCTGACGCTGGAGTGTAAGTTGCGGAAGCAAATGAATATGCAAGGGCTTTTGCTGTACTTGCTGGTTGGGATAGATGATATCAACAATAAACTGATGTTGGGTATTGACAGCTGTGGTGAAATAGCTGTTGTCGGCATCGAGCGTTGAGAACAATACTTCTTGGGTGGAAGGTAGGAGGGTGAGCTCATCTTGGTTGGCCAGCTTCGCAAGTTGGTCTAATCGGTAGATGGAGTTCTCCTGCCGCTGATAGTCGTGGAGAAAATGATATTGGGGTTGGACTGTCCATAAGGCCGAGCTGTAAGAATAGAACACAGAGCTCATGATATTGTAGCTGTTAGACGGGTCTTCTGTGAGGCGGTGGCGGAAGTCCTGATACCCGGTGGAAATATAATTCAGTCGGCTGATATCGAAGTCTTGGTTTTTGCGATTATTGAGGCGTCCTTCCAGCGTGAAAGAGATGGCATCGTTGGTGTGTGGTATGGTGTAGATTGCGTCATAGCGCAGATTCCCTTCGATTTGATGTCCTTCGCCGTCGCGTTCTTCGCGGATATGGTTTACGAGCATTTGTAGCAGATGTCGTCCCATTTGTGGTTGGGACAAGGAGTCTTCTAAATTGGCGTAAGTTGCTGGATCTGCGGAGAACTCACCAGATAGCCTATCGGATTGTTTGTGCCATTTTGTCCAAGCAACCGCAGGACTTATGTTGAGGTATAGTGAACCAGGCTTGGTATATTGGAAGTTTTGGCCAATGTTAACTCTGCTTTCCTGATTAGTGGCATGGCTCCATGATCGGGAAAAGCTGCTGCCTCCTGTGTGGAAACTCTCTTGGTTGATTCGTGTCTCTTGTCGGTCATTGATATGAGAGAAAGAGGCATGACCACCGAACTCATAGCCGTTCTGTACGTTGGTGATATGATAATTGGCACCACCTTTGATAACAGTTGCATCTGGTTTTTCCCGGAGACCTTCTAATATTTCATTTCCGTTTCCGTATTTTTCGCTTCTATCACCCAAATTATTGATGTTGCCAAAAGCTGATACCTGAGAGTGTGGCGTATAGCGCATGGTGAACAGGCGTCCTTGCCATCGCTCGTTGGTGCCGATGCCTGCTTCGAGATTGCTCATCCATCCAATCTGGTATTCCCGTTTCAGACGGACGTCCATTACATAGTGGCTGTCATTGCTCAATTGAAGATTTGTGAGTTCACTCAGTTTTCCATACTTGTCATACACCTTCAGCTCTTTGACAGTGTAAGCTGGTAGGTTCTCTAGTAAGACGCTGTTGTCACCCTTGAAAAAGTCTTTTCCATTGAGTAACAAACTTTCCACATATCTGCCTTGCACGTAAATTTTTCCGTCAGGCGTCAGTTCAACGCCAGGTAGCTGCGCGATGAGGGCATCGAGCATGGAACCTTCAGCGAGCAGGAAGGCATCGGCATTATAAACAAGAGTGTCGCCCCGATAATAGAATTTGACTTTTGAGGCTGTGACGGTAATTTCCTTGAGACTTTTGGCTCGAATGGGCGCCCGTTCCATGTGAGCTTCGATGTAATAATACTGTTCGCGTTTACTCATTTTCCACAGGGGTATCGACTTCGGCTTGTACTGTGGGTGCTGGAAGTGTAAGGTGTATCCGCCCTTGCGGTCGGGGATATTTAGATAGAGAGCGATAGGGGGGAGCGTGTCTTTACGCACGATGACGTTGCTGTCAGCATCGGTCAGTAAGACAGACATACCGTCACGTATATATTGGCTTGTGTGAATATCAATAGGACGGATGGCAGCCTCTACGGGTTGATTGAGCCACATTTCCTTCTGATTCACCTTGACAAAAATGTCCTGCCCTTTAATCTTGACTTTAACGGGTTGTTTCTTGCATAAGATTTCAACTGCTTCAGGAATCGTTTTATTTACAATTCTTGCAGAGATTGTCAGATCTTTAAGGTGGTCATATATGAAATGAATCTGATGATTGGAGGAGAGGCTGTCCATTTCTGACAGCGCTGTAGCAAGGGGGACTTCATGAAAATCTATGGAGATGACCTGAGCCGCTCCTGTGAAGGGGCATAAGAATAAAAGAGTTATTAGAAGGTGAAGACGTTTCAGCAAAACAACTACTCTCATGGTATAAGGCCTGTATCAGTAAATGTAACAACAAGTGTGTCATTGCGGAGAATCAATTGTATCTCTTCCAGTTCGTTGAGTTGTTGGATAAAGAAACTCAGAGGACGTTTTTTGTTCCATTGAGTGTGGAGCCTCAAACTCTTTAATCTGACATCAGAGAAGGATACAGGAAATCCATAATATTGGCTGATGACAGGTAACATACTGTCAAGCGGCGTGTTCTCAAAGCGAACGATACTGTCGCTCCCTTCACATAAGGCTGGGGTGAGGTCAGAAGACTTCTGTTGCTGTGGGAGGTGAAGAATCTCCCACATTGCAAATGTCAGTCCGCTAATTAATGCGCAGATGATGAACACTGCTGCTATTTTACGGAAGAGATGTCTATTGTGCTGCTTCTGCAGAGCACTCATCACCTGCTGAGTTAGCTCTTCATCACTCTTCATAGCATCGGTCACATGAGCATTGTGTGTCCTGAGAACTGTGTATAAGGCACGGTCGTTAGTTCTTTCAGTATTGTCTTCCATGTTCCATTTTCTTAATGATTATATAGAGTTTCTTTCTTATTCGTTTGAGGCGGCTCGCGATGGGATTAGGCTGAATGCTGAGAATATAGGAGATGTCGCGTAAAGAACGTTCCTCCATATAATAAAGATGTAATAGCATTTGCTCTTCTGGACGCAATCTCTTGATGGCTTCTTCGAGCAACCGTAAACGCTCTTCGTTGGTATCGTTAAGCAGTTCGTCAATAGCTTCGTCGGGAATAGACAATGCCAGCGTCTCATGCTCTTCAATATATAAATGATTAGGCTGTTGCTTTAACCGATGCAGGGCTTCATGATAGGCAATGCGCTGAAGCCAAGTCTCGAATGAAGAGCGTGTGTTGTCGTATTGGTATAGTTTTTTGTAAGCAGAGATGAAAGCAGTTTGGACAATATCGTTGGCTGTCTCAGGGTCTTGAACGATATGTGAAGTCATGTGCTTGATATGACCTATATAGCGTTTGACAAGACATCCATAGGCCTCCCGTTGGCCATTTAGGGTGAGTTGTATCAATTGCTGGTCGGTCTTAGCCATATTATCCAAATATATGTCAACAATAGTTCTTTATTAATATATAGGAAAGAGAAACATGGTGATGTCGCACAGCAAATCCTTTTTTTATTTTTTTAAGAGATAGATCATCACATTGGCTGGTGGCCGTTCATTCATCAATTCTTCTTTCATGAAGTCCATATAGGGAGCTACGTGGCTGAAGAAATGGCGGTAGCCATCGCACAAATAGTTGAGGCAGTCCTCACCGTCAGCTGTCACGCAAAAACGGTCCTTTGGGCAGCCGCCATTGCAGGCAAACTGCCATTCGCATTCACGGCATTGGCTTGGCAAACTGTCGCGCTTGGCGGCACCGAAGCCTAGCTGACGCTGGCTGTACATCATGGCTGTGATGCTATCGCGGTGGATATTGCCCAATAAGTATTCAGGAAAGACAAAATGGTCGCAGCTATAGACGTCGCCATTGTGCTCTATCACCGCAGCATGTCCGCACGTCTCGGCCATCGAGCAAATGCCAGACGCTTGACCCATCCAGCGGGCCAGTGTGGCATCGAAGAGCTGCACGAAAACCTCGCCGACGTCGTGTCGCACCCACTCGTCGAAGATAGTACAGGCGAAGTGACCAAATTGTTCAGGCGTGACACTGAAGTCTGCCAGCTCACCAGTATGTCCATCAGCTATTGATGCCAGATGGCGACCGTCAGGGTGGAGGACGATGCGCTCCACAATAGGTGTGAATTGGATGTAGCGGCAGCCAATCTCTTTATAGAAATGATAGACATCGAGCGGGTAGTCTGCGTTGAAATCGTTCACCACGCCCATCGCGTTCCACTCCACGCCGTGCTTCTTCAGCAGCTCTATGCCGCGCATCACCTTGACGAACGACGGCTGGTTGCCTCGTGCACGGCGGTACTCGTCGTGGAACTCTTGCGGCCCGTCAATGGAGATGCCGATGAGCCAGTTGTTCTCGCGGAAGAACTCACACCACTCGTCGGTCAGCAATGTTCCGTTGGTCTGCAAACAGTTGTCAATCACTCGTCCACCCGCATAGCGTCTTTGCAGTTCCAATACCTTCTTATAAAAGCTCTGCGGTCGCATCAGTGGCTCGCCGCCGTGCCATGTGAAGAGTACTTGTGGCTGTGTCTGCGCCTCGATATACTGCTGGATAAACTGCTCCAATGTTTCTTCACTCATCTGGAAGTTACGCGTCGCGGTGTCATACATCCTGCCCTTTTCTAAGTAGTAACAATACTTGCATGCCAGATTGCATACGCTGCCCACGGGCTTCGTCATTACATAGATCGGACTGGCAAAAGGGGTTAATGAGTTCATTATATTGTTCTAACTGCTAGGCAGAAGTACAAATAATAATGGTATAACTTTATTTGAAAACAAAATAGACGGCCATGACCAAGCAGACGAAGGCAGCGAGGTGGTTCCAATGGAAACTTTGGCCTTGGAACAGGAAGCCGACGATGACGGTGAAGATGGTCAGTGAGATTACTTCCTGGATTACTTTCAGTTGCACGAGCGTAAAGGGACCACCATTGCCGATGAAACCAATGCGGTTCGCAGGTACGGCAAAGCAGTATTCGATAAAAGCAATGCTCCAAGAGAAAGCGATGACGCCGATGAGGGGCCAGTTGCTGCTGATACCGGCTTCCTGTAAACGTAGGTGACCATACCAAGCGAAGGTCATGAAGACATTACTGGCAAGCAGAAGAAGAATGGTTTGTAAGGCGGGCATATTTGGTGAAGATTTTTAGATGAAGGATTATAGTTATTGGATGATTTTGAAGAAATCGGGCGCAAAGTTACTGCTTTTTCGTGAAAAGGTGCTACCTTTGCATCGATAAAAGATGAAATAGCGGTGATTTTCAATGCATGATCCGCACAAGATGGATATATGAATAAGAAGTGGAATGAGCAGCAGATGGTTGAGCGGTTGCGCGATGAACGGCTTCGCGAGGTCGCGTTCACGCAACTGGTGGACCATTTCAAGGAGCAACTCTACTGGCAGATACGTCGGATGGTGTTCTCGCACGACGATGCCGATGATGTCCTCCAAAACACGTTCATCAAAGCGTGGACGGGTCTGGATGGCTTTCGTGGGGACGCTAAATTATCAACGTGGCTGTTCCGCATTGCCAACAATGAGACGCTGAACTTCTTGGAACGGCAACGTCAAGCACTTAGCCTTGACGATGAGGCCGCTATGGGAATTGCAGCTAGCTTGGAAAGTGATCCTTATTTCGATGGCGATGAGACGGAGCGACAGTTGCAAGAGGCTATCGCATCGTTGCCCGACAAACAGCGGCAGGTGTTCAACCTGAAGTATTTTGAAGAAATGAAATATGAGGACATGAGCGACCTGTTAGGGACGAGTGTGGGGGCCTTGAAGGCATCCTATCACCACGCGGTGAAAAAAATTGCAGATTATTTTGGCTCACGCGATTAAACCTTTCGCATTAATCGTAGTCATAGAAACGTAAAAATGAAAAATCATGGTACAGGAAGAGAAAATCATCAAACAGCATGACAGCGGGCGAAATCCTTTCCAGATGCCCGATGGCTACTTTGAGAACTTCACGGATCGGCTGATGGCTCGCATCGCTGAGGAAGAGAAGAAGGAGCCTGAAAGAGTCGTGGCTAAGACCATTTCCATGACGCCTTGGCGTAAGATGATGCGTTATGCTGCTGCAGTTGTAGTGGTAGCAGGCTGTCTGGGAGGTGGGGCTTTGCTCTACAATCGTTTGCAGACAGCTGATAGCCTGCTTGTTGCCGATGCGATGGATTTTACTTGGGACGATGAGACTCTGGACGATGCCCTCGACTATGAGATGGTGGATAGCAAGCAGATTGCCTATTATCTGACGGAAGCTTATTAACCTATATATATTACATACATAACAGCATACAACTATGAAGAAATGGTTACTACTGACGCTTATGATGTTCTTCTCTTTTGGCGTGTGGGCTCAGGCTCCTGAAAGAGGTGAACGGCGCTTTAATCCCGAGCAGTTTCGGAAGATGGTAGAGGAATCGCTGACGAAGGCTGCAGCGCTGACCTCTGATGAGGCAAAGGCTTTTTTCCCTTTGTACAACGAGATGCGACAGAAACAGCGTGAGATGGGCGAGGAGATTCACAAGGTGAAGAAGGAACCTGGTAACGATGGAAACGCCTATTCCCAGACAGTGCTGAAGATTAACCAGCTGAAAGTGGAAATGGCAAAATTGGAACAGGATTACTACAAACGTTTCCTGAAAGTGGTTCCAGCTGAGAAAGTATTCAAGATTATTCAGGCTGAGGATGAATTCCACCGTCGCATGGTGCAGGGGCGCCGCGGAAAAGGAGGTCCCGATATGAAGAAAAAAGAACACCAGCCTCGCAAATAACGCTAAGAAAAAAATGCTACTGGCAACAGTAGCATTTTTTTCTTAGCGTTATTTGATGTTTCGTATCAGTACTTGATGTTCAATTCACGCAGGATATTAGAGATTTGCTCCATGGTGGTGAGTCGTGTGGGAACAAGAGGCAGGCGGAGCTGGTTCTCGATCATACCCATGGCATGAAGCATCGCTTTGACACCTGCGGGGTTGCCATCGACGAAGAGGAGCTTGAAGAGTTCCGTGAACTTGTGATGGATGTGCAGAGCGGAACTGTATTCACCTTGAAGGGCTAGACGTACCATTCGCGAGAACTCGCGGGGTAGGGCATTACCGATGACGGAGATGACACCTACGGCACCGAGGGTGATGAGGGGGAAGGTGATGCCGTCGTCACCGGAAATGACATCGAAGCCTGCGGGCTTGTTCTTGATAATGTCGTCCATCTGCGTGATATTGCCGCTGGCTTCCTTGATGGCCACGATGTCCTCGAAGTCGCGTGCGAGGCGAAGAGTCGTCTCAGCGGTCATGTTCACACCCGTGCGCCCGGGTACATTATATAATACTACGGGGATGGGGGAAGCTTGAGCGATAGCACGGAAGTGTTGGTAGAGGCCTTCCTGTGAGGGCTTGTTATACATGGGGCAGACGCTAAGCACGCCGTCAATGCCTGTCCAATCGGTCTCCTGTAGTTCGCGGACGACAGCTGCGGTGTTGTTGCCGCCACAGCCCATGAGCAGTGGCACACGGCCTGCTACACGTTCCACGAGTGTCTGGCGCAACCAGCGCTTCTCGTCAGAAGTGAGGGTGGGCGTCTCGGCAGTGGTGCCCATGATGCAGAGGAAATCAGCACCTTCGCGAATCTGATACTCTACGAGCCGCGTGAGTGCTTCTTCATCAATGCTCCCATCAGCGCGGAAGGGGGTAATGAGGGCGATGCCCAAGCCGCGGAATTTATTCTGAGCCATGAGTTTATTTCTTGAAGAAGTAAATGAAAGTAGCAATGCCCTCAAGGGTTGTCTTGCCAGTCTCCTTGATCTCAATATTGAAATGGATGCTCATACGAATGGCGCCGCGCAGGTTGGCAAGGGATTCCAGACTGGTGGTCATGCGAACGCTCTGTCCGCTGAGCACGGGCTGTCCGAACTTCATCTTGTCCATGCCGTAGTTGACCAGTCGCTCGAGGTTGTTGACCTGGATAATCTGTTCCCAAAGATGGGGCAGGAGTGAGAGGGTGAGATAGCCGTGACCAATGGTCTGATGGAAGGGACTTTCAGTCTTGCAGCGTTCTTCATCGACGTGAATCCATTGATGGTCTAAGGTGGCATCGGCAAACATATTGATGCGCTCCTGAGTCACTTGGATGTAATCACTGGTACCAATTTCCTTACCGAGAAGCTTTTCAAAATCTTCGTAGTTGTTGATGATAACAGGGTTCATATAGAGCTCTTAGAGTTAATACTTATTTTCGGCTGCAAAAGTACAACAATTTGGTCGAATCTTACGCTTCTTTACCGCTTTTTTACAGGAAAACTTGCTCAAGCGGTTAAAAACGCTTAATTTTGCAGTCCGAAAGTGCAAATTGTGTCATTATTTATCCACCTAAATAATCTTCATCGAGAATGAAACCTCTCTTCATTGCAGGCCCATGTGTCATCGAAAGCACGGAAGTGCTGGACGCGGTAGCTGAGGAATTGGCCCGTCTGCAACAGACGTATCAGCTTGATCTTTATTTCAAGGCTTCGTTTGACAAGGCGAACCGCACGAGCCTCTCATCTTTTCGCGGACCTGGTATGGAACGCGGCTTGCAGATGCTGGATGATGTCAGGAAGAAGTATGGCTTGCGTCTGCTGACGGATATCCATGAGTCGTATCAGGCAGCGCCTGTGGCTGAGGTGGTGGATGTGCTGCAGATTCCGGCTTTCCTGTGTCGGCAAACTGATCTCTTGGTGGCGGCTGCACGAACTGGCAAAGTGGTTAACATCAAGAAAGCACAGTTCCTGTCGGGTGTTGACATGCAGTATCCTGTGGAGAAAGCCCGTGAGAGCGGCGCCACTGAGGTGTGGCTCACGGAGCGCGGCAATTCCTTCGGGTACAATAATCTTGTCGTTGATTTCCGTAATATTTCGGATATGCTACGGTTTACACCTCGTGTGATTATGGATTGCACGCATAGTGTTCAGCGCCCAGGTGCTGCAGGCGGAAAGACGGGCGGCAACCGTGAGTTCGTGCCGGCAATGGCGCTGGCAGCTAAGGCTTTCGGAGCCAATGGCTATTTCTTTGAGACACATCCTGATCCCGATCATGCGTTGAGTGATGGACCGAATATGATTCCGCTCGCAGAGTTGGAAAACGTGATTAAAAGTCTGTTAGTATGAGTGAGTTATTGATTCGCGACATAGCATCCCGCTGTCTGCATGACGAAGCGGAGGCAATCCTGCAAACCATTCCGCAATTGGACGAATCCTTTGATCGCGCCGTTGAGATGATGGCTGCTTGCAAGGGAAAAGTAATTGTGACGGGTGTCGGCAAGAGCGGACACATCGGCGCTAAGATTGCTGCCACGCTTTCCAGCACGGGTACACCTTCATTTTATCTGAACCCCCTGGATGCCTTTCATGGCGACTTGGGCGTAATCACAAGTGACGATATTGTGTTGGCATTCTCCAACAGCGGTCAAACGGATGAGTTGCTGCGTATCGTACCCTTCCTGAAGGAACATCAGATACCCCTTATCGGTGTTTCTGGCAACACGGAATCTTTGTTGGCCCGCCATGCAGACATACATATCTTATTACACGTAGCACACGAGGCTTGTCCGCTGAACCTTGCACCGACGAGCAGCACAACAGCACAGCTGGCACTAGGCGATGCGATGGCTGTAGTGCTGATGGAGATGCGGCATTTTGAAGCTCGTGACTTTGCGGAGTTCCATCCTGGAGGTTCGTTGGGTCGCCGTCTGCTCATGACCGCTCGTGATGTGATGCGCACTGAGGACCTTCCTGTTGTGCCGACAACGATGCCACTGAGCGAGGCGGTGATTTCTGTGAGCCGTTCACGTCTGGGCCTTGTGGTGCCTGTCGAGGATGACAAGGTGGTTGGTATCATCACCGACGGCGATGTCCGTCGTGCGATGGAGCGCCTGAAACAAGATTTCTTCAATGTCACCGTTGGCGAGGTGATGACGAAATCTCCGAAATGCGTGCATGAGGATATGAAGATTAGCGCTATCCAACGACTGATGCAGGTCAATAAGATTCATGCGGTGCTAGTTACCGACCAACAGCAGCATCTGATCGGCATTGTTGATTCCTTCAGTTGTATGCTTTAATGAATAGGTTCTTCATGTCCAAGCTTCTACTTCTGATTATCTTTTTGCTCATACCTTTATGCATGATGGCAGAAGAGGTGGAGGAATCCTGTATTGGTAAGTCCTCTCTGCCGCCGTTGCCGGAGGACATGACGTCAGATTCTATTATACAGAAGGTGCTGAAGGAGCAGTTGAACGTTGATTTTACCTCGAATAACAGCGTAGTGCTGTTGCATACGGGAAAGGATAAGTTTGCAGCTATGTTTTCGGCTATACGTCAGGCGAAACACTATGTGCATCTGGAGTATTTCAATTTCCGCAATGACAGCATTGGTAAAGCTCTTTTCGACCTCTTGGGCGAGAAAGTGGCTGAAGGTGTGGAAGTGAGAGCGATGTTCGACAGCTTCGGTAATAGCAGCAATGACTCTCCTTTGAAGAACAAGCACATACGGGCTATCCGCGAGATGGGAATTATGATTGAGGAGTTTGACCCCATCAAGTTCCCATGGATCAATCATGCTTACCATCGTGACCACCGAAAGATTGTCGTGATTGATGGCGCTGTGTGCTATGCAGGCGGCATGAATGTGGCTGATTATTATATTAATGGCCGTCCTGAGTATGGTGAGTGGCGTGATATGCATATGGAAATGACCGGCGATGTCGTGTCACAGTATGAGCGTATTTTTGCTCGTATGTGGTGGCAGCAAACGGGTGAGATACTTTTGGATGAGAAGTATTTGGATTTGCGTTCGGCATCGGAGTTTCAATTGCTATCTGATAGCACTGCCACGAAAGGGCAGAAGGTAATCGGTGTGGTCGATCGCCGCCCATACGAAACTCCTAAGAACATGCGCAAGGCTTATGTCACGGCCATTGATGCAGCCAAGGAACATATTCAAATTGTCAATCCCTATCCGACAAATGTCAAGAGTGTTCGTCGCGCTTTGCGTCGCGCCTTGAAACGTGGGGTAAGACTTGAGATAATGGTGTCAGCTAAGAGCGATGTACCCGTTACGCCAGATATTGTGGCATTGGAGATGAAGCGATTGGCCAAGCGAGGTGCTGAGGTGTATTACAACCAGACGGGCTTTCATCATTCTAAGGTGATGATGGTTGATGGCTGTTTCTGCACCATCGGTAGCACCAATCTTGATGGTCGTAGTTTCTTGTATGATTACGAAGTGAATAGCTTCATTCTTGATCGTGAGACAACAGGCCAGTTGCAAGATATTTTTGAACAGGACAAACAACACTGCACGATCTTTCATGCTGAGGATTACAACCGTCAGTTTAACTGGGGGCATCGCATGACGGGACGTTTCTTCTCGCTGTTCCGCGGTTTCTTCTGATTCTTTTCTTTTTATCGGGCTGTTACGGCATCCAACATCAAGGCACAATCTGTTGTGTCGAAGTGTTTGGAGAGGAAGCCGATAGCATCTTCGTGGAAAGCTTCTGTCCAATGGCGGAAATGCTGGCGCTGTGATTCCTTGGATGTATTAAAGGCGCTCTGTGAAGTGCGATAAGCAGCGATAGCTTGTTCATTGAATCCTTGCAGCCAAAGTGTATGACCGTAGTTGAGATGGTCCTCCCATGTTGCTTTTTGAAGATCGATGAGTTGTTGGTAATAGTTAGCAGCACGCTCATATTTGCCTTGGTGAATGGAACACCAGGCGATGGCACGTCGGGCAACGTTTAGATGGCGACCCATGAACTCAAGACGGAAGAATCGTTGAACAGCCTCGTCCCAGCGCTGCAGCTGAATGAGACAACGTCCGGTCTCCTCAATGATGTTGGCAGAATGGCCATCGTTATCATCGCCGAGTCGCTGTTCCTCTTTCAAAAGTAGAGGGAGCGCTTTGTCCCATTGCTTGCTGGCCTCAAAGCAACGAGCCATATTGAGTTCCGTCTCAGGATTCTCATTGATGAGTAGCTCTTGTTGGAAGGCTGACAAAGCATGTTGCCATTGTTGGAGTTGCATGAAGGAAAACCCTCGTGCAGAAAGAAGCTCGGCATCGGTGCCATAATGCTCTGAGACATAATTGATGAGGACGATGGCTTGCTCATATGCACCCATATACATGAGTGTGTTGATGCAAGAGCGGAAGGGCACGTCATCTGAAAACAGGCCTTCAAACAACGGCTGTAACGGGTATGGAATCTGATGGTCAGACGAGAATGGGGAAGTGGGGGATGAAGTCGTATGATTATGATGGAAATAGCGATGCAGACACTGCATGTAGTCTGTGAACGGGTTCAGTTGAAGATCCTGTTCCCCCTGTTCATCAGTGAGTTCTCGAATCGCATCTTCTATATCCTCAGCATGTTCATTCAGGACATCTGTCAGGCTGCCGCCATTCTTGTGCAGGTAACTCATCATGCAAGCATAAGAGTAACGGTCGCTGGAACAAAAACGATTCTGCTCCATGATGGTCAGCGTCATGCGATCCAGTTTCCCATTAGCTAGCGTTAGCCCCTTCTTGGCTGCTGGCACATCTAAATTAAAGGGATAGAGCCAATGTGCTTGATGCTTGAAGAAATCAAAATGCTTCATGTTGGTGAAGCTATTGAAATTGACGTCCAGACCCTCCTGCCGCATCTCCTCCAGTTTATGAGCATGATGAGACAGCTTTTCGAACAAATTATCTTTGGCGTTTTCGTCCAGACGAATCTCTTTGATCTCCATAGAGAAGATGCCCTTTTTCTTTTCCGTTCCCGTCTCTTCGTCATCGTTGGTGCCAAGATTAGGCTGTTGCTGTTCAAAGGCTTCACGGATGATGGGTAGGATGTCGTCAATGCGTTTTCCCACACGATCCGTAAGTGCTTGACAAGTAAAAGCATGTAACATCGTTGGCAGCAACGGACGAATGGCCTTACTTCGCATAAACTTGCGAATCAGAGCGGCTTCTTCGGTATAGAAGGTGAAGAACGACTGATAGCGGCGGTAGATGATAGTGAGTGCTACAGCTACACGTGCTTGCAGATCTGCTGCATCCTTTTCGCTGTCTGTCTTGGTGGGCTTCCCCAGCGCAAGTAATAACTTCAGCTTTTCAGGAGTAAACTGTTCAAGGAGTCCAAGAAGGAAAGCGCTGACTAACGTCCGACGAACGAAACAATCACTCTTCTGTAAAGCTTTGGTGAGCGGTAGGATAGCGTAAGGCTCGACGTGCAAAATCCAGCACATCCCAAAAGCTGCATCAAGTGCCTGATGATATGCTTCCTCTCCGAGGGACGAACGGTTCAGATGATTATTCAGTTGGTCGAGAAGATCACCATCGTCTAAATCCTGTAACTGGGCAGCAATTCGGGCATATTCAGTCTGAGGATGTGATAAATGCCAGAAATCACGTGACATCTGTAACAGTTCAATCGCTTCACGATAAAGTTGGTTAACAGTTTCATCGCGCTCTTCACGTTCAAGTGTTGAAATGGATTGTAGAAAATTTGCATATTCTGAACGTAAATTTGTAATCTCTTGGAGAGCTTTGGTGTAGTTTGTGTCCTGAAGAATCGCTTCTGTAAGTGACAGCGCATCGTAGAACCTTTGTTCTGCGATGGCATCCTCTGCTTCATCATAGATTTTTTCGAAGGCTTTTAGCTCCATGTCGAATTAATAAGAGAAAGGACAAATAAGACTGTCGGTCGTATATTCATTATGAACTTTGCCACGAGTGCGCAACCACCGCAAAGCCGCATCTGCATCTGCTTGTTGAGGAGAGGTCAATGGCGATGTGTTGATGGGTGAATGAACGAGGGTGTCGATGAGTGAATCGGGGATAAGGCACAGTTCTTTGTATAGAACGGCCAGAATATCGCTCTGCTTCTTTTTACGTAGTTGCTCAGTAGCTTGATTGTAGCCTTTGAAGAGCATTTGGATCTGTTGGTTGCGGACAGGATCTTCCAGCGCTTTCTCCGAGGCGATGAACACGATCAGTCGTGGGGAAAGACCTTCTGTGGAGAAGTTCTTTATGTTGCCTCGGAGCAGTGCCTCACTGGCATAGGGCTCAGGTAAGAAGACAGCGTCCATCGTGCCGTTGCAGAGCATGTCCGTACGTATGCGGACATCATTGATTTGCGGACGGAAGATGTCAGCGCGCGCCAATTTGGCTGTATCTGTAAGACGGTCACTCCAATAGTCCGTAATGCTATGACGGGCAACTGCTACCATGCGCTCACGAAGTTGCCCCAGATGTCGCACGTGGTGCTGACTATCTGTGATGAGATGTAATTCGCCATTGGCTGCAGCGATAGCACGCAGGGAAACAGAATCCTGCTGCATCATGATAGCACGTGCAAAATCGCAATAGGCTACTTCTACATGTCCTCGCATGAAGGCGGTGTCGGTGTCGAGCTGCGCCTGAAGCGTCAGGATGCGCAGGTCGAGGCCGAGACTATCATAGATGCCAGTGCGTTGAGCATAGTAGAAAGGAAGGCAATCCTGTACAGGCATCAGTGCTACATGAAGTGCTACTGAGTCGCGTCGCGCCTCTTCCTCGGGAGATACCGTAGGAGCAGAATGGCAAGCGACGAGCAGTGATGCAATTAAGCAGATGAAGAGTGGTCGTTTCATAGGTAAAGAGGAGGGCAGCCGGCTGTGTGTGGCTGGCTGCCCTCGTTAAGTTGAATAAACTGGAGATTAACCCTTGATAGCAGCTACGCCAGGGAGCACCTTACCCTCGATCGCTTCGAGGAGAGCGCCACCACCGGTGGAGATATAGCTAACCTTGTCCTCAAGACCAAACTTGTGAACGCAAGCTACGCTGTCGCCGCCGCCGATGAGGGAGAAAGCACCTTCGGCAGTAGCTTTAGCAACAGCCTCACCTACAGCGCGGCTACCCTTATCGAAGTCGTCGCATTCGAAGCAGCCGGCAGGACCGTTCCAAAGGATGGTCTTAGCTCCTTCAATCGCTTTGGCGAACTTAGCCTGGCTCTTAGGACCTACATCGAGACCGTCCCAACCCTCTTCGATAGCGTTGCTGGGGAAAGTCTTGATCTGAGCACCGGGCTTCACGCTGAATGTGCCGAAGTCGTAGCCTGTGCAGCACACGCTATCCTCAGCCAGCACGAGCTCAACACCGTTCTTCTTAGCCATTTCCTCAACACCAAGAGCTACATCGAGCTTGTCGAGCTCCACGATGGAGTTACCGATTTCGCCGCCGTGAGCCTTGACGAAGGTGTAGGTCATACCGCCGCAGAGGATGAGTTTATCTACCTTACCCAGCAGGTTCTCAATGATACCAATCTTGGTGCTTACCTTAGAACCACCCATGATGGCAACGAAGGGACGCTTGATGTTGTTCAGCACGTTGTCAACGGCCTGCACTTCCTTCTCCATGAGGAGACCGAGCATCTTGTTGTCAGCGTCGAAGTAGTCAGCGATGACAGCGGTGGAAGCGTGACGACGGTGAGCCGTACCAAAAGCGTCCATCACGTAGCAGTCAGCGTATGAAGCGAGGGTCTTAGCGAACTCCTTCTGGCTTTCCTTCATAGCCTTTTTGGCTGCGTCGTAAGCGGGATCTTCCTTGTCGATACCAACGGGTTTGCCCTCCTCTTCGGGATAGTAGCGGAGGTTCTCCAGCAACAGCACCTCGCCAGCTTTCAGAGCAGCAGCCTGCTCAGCAGCCTTAGCGCAGTCAGGAGCGAACTGAACGTCAACACCGAGAGCAGCGCTCACAGCGGGAACGATTTGTTTCAGGGAGAGTTTGGGGTTCACCTTGCCTTTGGGCTTACCCATGTGGGACATAATGATAAGGGCACCACCGTCCTCGAGAATCTTCTTCAGGGTGGGGAGGGCACCGCGGATACGGGTGTCATCAGTGATGTTGCCGTTGCCGTCAAGGGGCACATTGAAATCTACACGAACGATGGCTTTTTTGCCAGCGAATTTGTAATCGTGAATGGTCATAGTTGTTTGATTTAAATTGGATTATTGAATGATATTGTTGTTTTGTAAAATCAAGTATGAATGGGATGCCCCTCAAATGTGCTGCAAAAGTAGTTGTTTCTATTGAGGCATGCAAGCAATTAAGACTTTTTATTATAGAACGCACACACGTGCCGAAGCCCACATTCCATACAGAGGGGCTTCAGTGCAGTGCAGGTGTAGCGGCCATGCAGGATGAGCCAATGGTGAGCTCGTGGAATAAGGTTCTCGGGGATATGCTTTACGAGTTCCATTTCAACGGCCAGCGGGGTCTTGGCTTTCGGGCCTACTATGCCTAAACGATGACTGACACGGAACACGTGAGTATCTACTGCCATTGCGGCTTTGCCGAAGACCACGCTCATCACTACATTAGCGGTTTTCCTGCCAACGCCTGGCAATGAAGTCAGTTCTTCCAGAGTGTCTGGCACTTGGCTGTTGAAACGTCCGACAAGTTGTTGTGCCGTCTGTACCAGATGCTTGGCTTTGGAGTTGGGGTAGGAGATACTTTTTACATAACTCAGCACTTCCTCTTCAGTGGCCGAAACCATCGCCTGTGGCGTCGGGAAAGCCTCAAAAAGCGCTGGTGTCACCATGTTCACACGTTTGTCAGTACATTGTGCGCTGAGCATCACTGCCACCAAAAGCTGGAACTCATTGTCGTAGTGCAATTCTGTTTCAGCTATGGGCATAGCCTCCTCAAAATAAGCTATAATGGCATCGTAACGTTGTTTTAAAGTCATAAGTTATCAGTTTTACAAGGGCAAAGGTACGAAAAAAGTGAAAAATGAAAGAGTGAACAATGAAAAATATGTATCTTTGTGCCATCAAACGCTTTTCACATGCATAAATGGATTCTCGCGGCCTGCCTTGCGTCCGCTTCATGGGTCTTGCTGGCACAAGACCTTTCTTATCGTTTGGCTACTTCTGATATCTCATTGGATGCCACAGCAACGGGTTCTCTCTCGTTCGCTCTCGACAACTTGTCTTTCTTCAAAGATAATGAGTACGAAGGCGAGCAGTCGAAAGGCTATTCCCTGCCTGGCCTTTGGATGCAGCCAAAACTTGTCTATCAGCCTCTTGCTGATGTTCGTATGGAGGCGGGTTTCCATGCTCTAATTTTTGATGGCGCTAACAAATATCCTTGCTACGCCTATCATGATATCGGTCGTTGGAAAGGGAATCAGTATCAGAGTGGGGCGCATCTCCTCCCGTTTTTCCGTGCACAGGCCCAGTTGAACTATGTCACATTTGTCCTTGGTGATATCTATGGCGGCGCTAACCATCGCGTGATGGAGCCGCTGATGAATCCTGAAATCAACCTGACGCAAGATCCTGAGATGGGGTTCCAACTTCTTGTCAACACTCCTCGTTATCAGTTGGATGCGTGGCTCAATTGGCAAAGCTATATTTTTGAAGAAGATACGCATCAGGAGGCTTTCACGATAGGTGTTCATCAGACCATCCTTTTGAACGATGCTGCGAAGGCGTGGCATTGGTATCTGCCGATAGATATTCTGGTTCAGCATCGTGGTGGTGAGCAGGACATTACGGACATGGGGGTACAGACCATCACGAATGGTGGAGTGGGGGTTGGCCTGCAATGGCGCACTGATGCGCGTTGTCTCAGAAGCTTGAATGCAGAAGTGGCAGCTCTCGGTTGTTGGCAGCAGTCTGGCGAACTGTGGCCGTTTGACAAAGGCCTTGCGGTTTCCGCAATGGTATCAGCACAATTGACCAATGATTTCCGCATTTTCGGAGGATTGTTTTACTCTGAGGACTTCGTTTCGTTGTATGGAGCTCCATTTTACAGCACCTTGTCGCAAAAACATCAAGGTGCCCGTTTCACTCGTCTGCTCACACCGCATGTAGGGTTGGAATGGAGTCACACCTTTTCTAAGGAGTTTATCTTAGGTACCAAAGTGGATGCTTATCCCTTGTATGCAGGACAACTGAAAAAGGCCGACGGTACTGTTTTACCATCGGCCTTTGCCAATAACTTTTCCTTTGGTGTTTACCTTCGTTGCTGTCCCAGTATTCTCATCAAGCAATTGACCCAATGAAGTTCACTTCGGGCACGATTTTAATGCCGAACTTTGCTTCAACATCTGCTTGAATGGATTCGCATAAGCCATTGATATCCTTTCCAGTCGCGTCTCCGAGGTTAACGAGAACCAAAGCCTGCTTTTCATAAACGCCAGCTTTGCCAAAGGACTTTCCTTTCCAACCACATTGTTCAATCATCCATCCTGCTGGAATCTTCACATGGTCAGTGTCAACATCATAGTGTGGTACTGATGGATAATTTTCTGTGATGTGTTCGAAAGTAGCTTTTGGTACAATAGGATTCATAAAGAAACTTCCAGCATTGCCCAGAACCTCAGGATCGGGTAGTTTGTTGCGACGGATCTCTATGATGGTCGAGCGTAATTGCTCAGAGGTAAGATTGTACTCTTCAATGCCTTTTGCAGTCAGCGCTGCACGCAGGCCGCCATAGTCAAGATGAGGACGGAAACTGTGTGAGAGCTTGAAATGCACGTGGGTAACGGCATAGCGATCTCGTAGCTCACTCTTGAAGATGCTGTGACGATAGGCATATTGACATTCTTCGGCAGTAAAGTGACGAATCTCTCCGCTTTGCAAATCTACGGCATCAACGAATAGGATAAAATCCTTTGCCTCTGAGCCATAGGCTCCGATATTCTGAACAGCGCTTGCGCCAACTTCGCCAGGGATAAGCGAGAGATTTTCTAAACCATACCAATGGCTGTCAACAGCATATTGCACCCAGTCGTCCCAGATAACGCCGGCTCCTACGCGGATATAGACATCATCACCTTCGTTGGCGGTTACGGTGATATCCTTGATGCCAGAATGTAAAATTGTACCTTGGAAATCGCTTAGAAACAGAATGTTACTTCCTCCACCGATATGAAAGAGTGGGGAAGTATTGCCCGATTCCTTGCGTTGATGCAGGAAATCCTGCAGCTCTTCAATGGAGTTGTATTCAGCGAAACAATCAGCTTGGGCTTCGATACCAAAGGTATTGCGGTTACGTAATGGACAGTGTTCTGTAAGCGTCATTTTATTCTTTTGATTAATTCTCAAGTGCTGTCAATCGCCATTGTTCGCCATGTCGTTTGAAGGTAAACAGGCTTTGTAGGCCATTGTTAATACCCCGCATCTGTAAAAACAAGCGATGGGGGTGATGATAGTCTTGTCCGTAATGGATGTTGACCAATATATCTTTAGGCATATCAGGCTTAAATTCAAACCATTGTTCCTTGTTAATATTGCCCTCAATAAGGGCGAATTCATTTTCCTCATCTACCGTTGAGAAAGACAAAGGATTAGCGATATGGTGGCGTTGGAATACGCTATCTGAAGCAAACTGACGATAAAAATCCAAGAAAGGACCAAGTTCTGTTTCCTCAAAAGGAATAATTTTTTCTTCTATCATCATCCACTGGCGCGTATTGCTGTCTCGTTGGAAAAAGAAAGAATTGATTTGTCGGCTGTGCAGATAGATTTGTTCCACCTGTGCTTCCGAAATCAGTGTATCTTGTGCCAAGTTCATGTCCTGTCGCGATTTCCAGAATACTGTACAGAAATCTTGCTGTAAAAACATATAGTGATGTTTCCAGTCTCGTTTCTCTACCAGTCGTTTGTTTCCGTCAATATCAATAATCGGTAGCGGGAAACGAATTCGGTTGCGTTGCAGACGATTGCTTTGGTCAAAGTTGAAAATGAAATCGCCAAAGAATTCATCAACACTCGCCGGAAGGGGAGTGATGGCTGTTTCTTTATCCAGTAAGAGCGTATCTGCCTCAGCATAAATGGAATCCATGATGAGTGAGTCAGCTATCTCTTCTGCGATTTCAGCTGCCTCTTCATGCTGTTTTTGCCAACACGCTCCCAAAAGCATACAACCGATGAAGCCTACGATGGTTGCAACTATTTTGAGTTTCATAAATATAATTTTTGCTTTTCCTTTTGGTAAAATCGTGCAAAAGTACATTCTTTTTCTCAACCAAAGTATGCTTTTTGCAAAGAAATATCTATCTTTGCGGCGTTTTTTGAAGATAAATCAATTCTATACTCATAATTATGCTTGAAAAGATTAAACAATTATTGGATGAAGTCAACTGCTTGCAGGCTACTTCGCCTGAGGAAGTAGAGGCTTTACGCATCAAATATCTCAGCAAGAAGGGTGAGATTAGCGCCTTGATGAATGATTTCCGTTCTGTACCCGCAGAAATGAAGAAAGAGATAGGAATGCGTATCAACGAGCTAAAGAACAAGGCTACCGAACGTATCAATGAATTGAAAACGTCCGCGTTGGCACAGGAGACGCTCTCTGATGATGTTGATTTGACACGTACACCTTATCCGATTCAATTAGGTACTCGTCATCCTTTGACAATTGTCAAAAATGAAATTGTTGATATTTTCTCGCGTATGGGATTCACTCTCGCCGAGGGACCTGAGGTGGAGGATGACTGGCATGTCTATAGCTCTATGAACTTCGCTGATGATCATCCTGCCCGCGATATGCAGGACACGTTCTTCGTAGAGGCACATCCTGACATTATTCTGCGTTCACACACTTCCAGTGTGCAGGCACGTGTGATGGAGAAGCAGCAGCCTCCCATCCGTGTGATATGCCCTGGTCGTGTTTATCGTAATGAGGCTGTCAGCGCCCGTGCTCATTGCTTCTTCCATCAGGTTGAAGGATTGTATGTGGATAAGAATGTCAGCTTTAAGGACTTGAAGCAAGTGCTCTTGCTCTTTGCTCAGGAGATGTTCGGTCCTGATACACAGATCCGTCTGCGTCCCAGCTATTTCCCCTTCACAGAACCTTCTGCTGAAATGGATGTCAGCTGCACCATTTGCGGTGGTAAGGGCTGTTCCATGTGTAAGGGTTCCGGATGGCTCGAAATCCTCGGCTGCGGAATGGTAGATCCTGCTGTACTCGAAGCCAATGGCATAGACAGCACCGTCTATACGGGCTATGCTTTCGGTATGGGTATTGAGCGTATTGCCAATCTGAAATATCAGGTGAAGGATCTGCGTATGTTCTCCGAGAATGATGTCCGTTTCCTGGAGGAATTCACCGCTGCCAATTAATGATTACTCTCCGCTCTGCCACCCTTGCTTTTGGTGAGCGTTCGCTTTTCAGCGACTTGAACCTCACCGTCAACCGAGGCCAGCTTGTTGGTATCTCGGGCGAGAGCGGCTGCGGAAAGACATCACTCCTGCGTGCTCTTCTTGGTTTTGTGCCTCTGACGGCAGGGACTATTGAGGTCTTTGGTTTGCCGCTTGATGCAACACATATTCATGAGATTCGTCGGCAAACGGCTTATGTCCCTCAGGAGTTACAGCCACCTGCAGCCATTGGGCGCGACTTGCTGAAGCTCACTCACGATCTGACCGTTAACCATTCTATGGTTTCAACAGAAGCCATTCAGCGCCTGATGGGTTCTTTAGCGCTCGATGCTTCGTTGTTGGAACTGGATGCCGCCAAGCTTTCTGGCGGCCAGCGCCAGCGTCTCCTTCTGGCGGCTGCCCTTGCCATGCCTAAGCCTTTGTTGCTCCTGGACGAGCCTTCTTCGGCTCTCGACGAGGACACCACACAACGTGTGGGCCTTGCCCTCCTTCGTGCATGTCATGATGACAACCGTTCTGCCCTGATTGTTTCTCACGATCCTGTTCTCCTTGGTTTCTGTGACCAAGTGATCACTATTCATAAGTAGCATAATCTCATACACCAATGAAAGTAGCTCTTGTCCAACAAGCCTGCACGCCAGATGCTGCTGATAATCGTACCCGTTTGGCCTCAGCGATTGCTGATGCCGCCGCTTGTGGTGCTCAACTGGTTGTCCTGCAGGAACTTCACAACACGCCTTATTTCTGTCAGGTCGAATCCGTTGATTCCTTTGATTTGGCTGAACCGATTCCAGGCCCCTCCACCGAGTTCTTTGGCGCCTTGGCACGAGAACATGATGTGGTTATCGTCACGAGCCTCTTTGAACGTCGTGCTTCTGGGCTTTATCATAACACGGCTGTCGTGATGGAACGCGATGGTAGCATTGCGGGCATTCATCGTAAGATGCACATCCCTGATGACCCTGCTTACTACGAGAAATTCTATTTCACTCCCGGCGACCTTGGTTTCCGACCCATCAAGACTTCAGTTGGTAACCTGGGCGTTCAGGTTTGCTGGGATCAGTGGTACCCCGAAGGTGCTCGTCTGATGGCGTTGGCTGGTGCTGACCTGCTTATCTATCCCACTGCTATTGGCTATGAGAGCAGTGACACGGCTGAGGAACAAACACGCCAGCGCAATGCTTGGCAGCTCGTTCAAAGGGGCCACGCTGTCGCCAACGGCCTTCCCGTCATTGCTGTGAATCGGGTAGGGCATGAGCCCGATCCAAGTGGGCAGACACAGGGTATTCTTTTTTGGGGCAGCAGCTTTGTGGCTGGCCCCCAAGGAGAATTGTTAGCTGAGGCTTCTACCACCGACCCTGAGGTCCTGGTTGTTGATATTGACTTGCAGCGTTCTGAGCAAGTGCGCCGTTGGTGGCCCTTCCTTCGCGATCGTCGCATTGATGCCTATCAGGACATCCTCACCCGCTTCCGCGATAACGACAATCTTTAATCCCTAATCTTTAATCCTTAATCCCTAATCTCTATTGGCTCTTCACTTCACTCCTTCAACCCCTACCATTTCTGACCTCACGCTTCACATGCAGTTGCCTGAGGCGGCAGGTCCGGAACAGACAGAGATTCGTTCCACTTTCTTTCCTGCTGAGTGGTTCCCGCAGAGCGGTGTACAGCTCACTTGGCCTCATGCAGCCACTGATTGGGCGGATTTGTTGGATGAGGTGGATGATTGTTTTGTTCATATAGCTCTTGAGATTCTGGTGCGCAATGAGCTTTTGCTGATAGTGACTCCTGAGCCAGAACGTATTAAAGGCCTTCTTCATGAGCGCATACCCTCACGTCTGCTCCCTCATGTCCGCTATTTCGAGTGCCCTACGAATGACACGTGGTCGCGCGATCACGCATTCCTCACTTTAATGACCGAAGCTGGCCCGTGTCTCCTTGACTTCTGTTTTAATGGCTGGGGCAATAAGTTCCCTGCCGACCTTGACAATGCCATCAACAGTCATCTTGTCAATAGCCATTTGTCTGATTGTCTATTGCGCGGCACCTATGAGTCCCATCTCGACTTCGTTTTTGAAGGTGGTAGCATTGAGAGTGACGGCCAAGGCACATTGATGACCACCAGCGAATGTCTGCTTTCTCCTCAGCGCAATCCAGACCTTACTCAGCAGCAGATAGAAGAACGTTTGCTTCGCTATTTCCACGCGGAACGTGTTCTTTGGCTGGATCATGGTTATCTCGCTGGTGATGATACCGACAGCCATATCGATACCCTTGCCCGTTTCTGCCCCAATAACACCATTGCTTATGTGCGTTGCACTGATTCAGCCGACGAACATTACGAAGCCCTTCGTGCAATGGAACAGCAACTTCGCAGTATGGAAGCCGAAGGTGGCTATCATCTCATTCCGCTTCCGTTGCCAGCCCCTATCTTGGATCTGGATGATGGCCATCGTCTGCCGGCCACCTATGCGAACTTCCTCGTTGTCAATGGCGCCGTTCTGATGCCCACCTATGGTCAGCCTGTCAATGACGACCTCGCTCGTGCACAACTCCAGAAAGCTTTTCCAAAATATGATATTGTGCCTATAGATTGTCGCGTTCTCATCCGCCAGCATGGTTCTTTACATTGTTCCACCATGCAATATCCTGTCGGAGTGCTTTCTTAAGAATATAAAAAGTAAGAACCACCTTCGCTTTGACAGTACTTACGGAGTAAGGTCTGAATGTATTCGGCATTCTCTCTGACGCGCTGCTCATTACCATCATAACCATTGATGAGGACGACCAGATGCTTGGTTTCGAGGCTCATCTTCGTCCGTTCGTTATCACTTGTCGGTGTGCCGACGCCACCCACTGCATCACGATATACGGGCAATCCTTGAATGTTGATGAAGCCTCGTCCGATGCCCTCGTAGGGCTCACCTTCTCGTCCGATGCCTAATGTCAGCGTATCCCCTTCAAACTTATCCGCATCAAAGCCACCGATGCTGTAACCATACGCTATAGAGGCGAGATTAACCAGATCGACCAAGGTGTTCTGTTGATAGAGTTCTTTACCTTGTAGGACACGACGAATCAAGGCTTCAGATGCAGGACGATATCTTGACGGGTCTTTTCCACATGCTTTATACACTCGTCTGGTGGCTGCGATACTGGTGATTTCTTTCAATGACTCTGTTGTCAACTCCCCACAGAACTTGTTGCAAAGGGCTTCTATCTCTTTCCACAATGCCTCGTTATACGAAGTGTTGACAACGGTGGCTTCTACACAGGCTCCGACAAACTCGGGACACACTTGCTCAATCTCTTGTGAAATAATGATTTTCATAAATGATTTTTAATTTCGCTACAAATATACATTACATTGTGGATTTTTGTACACCTTATTGTGGATTTTTGTACACCTTTATGGAATTTTGCACACCTTATTTGTAATAAAAAGTGTAATTTTGCCACCAATTTGAGAATGCAATACGAAAATTTGAAAAAGCAATATGAAAAGAAACATTTTACAACATCTCTTGGTTGCCGTGCTGACGGTTCTGGCACTGGCAGATGGACACAGTGCATGGGCACAGGGTCCCATCAAGAAAACGAAGATGTCGCCTTGGTTGCAGAACCAATATCAGCAACAGCAGATGGCCGTGAAACAGAATGGCGGTCCGCTGAAGGTGAAAGGCCGCACGGTTCGGAACTATATCCTGACGCTCGTTCAGAGTACCGACGAAGCCGCTTCTGTCCGTGAGAAGGGCGGGGTCGTGCTTCAGGATTTCGGTGACGGCATTTGTGCCGCCTTTCTGCCGACCGACAGCCTTGGCGTGCTCAATGAAAGCCCCTCGATTCTGTGCATGGAGGCCAATGCACCCGCACAACTGACAAACGACACCTCTGCTGTCATCACGGGTGTAACCAAAGCCTGGGGCTTCGAAAACTCTCTTACTTCTAACTTCAAACCTCAGACCTCTTCCATCCCTCAGGCTTTCACCGGAAAGGGCGTTATTGCCGGTGTGATGGACGTCGGCTTTGACTTCACGCATCCTGCCTTCCGCAACGATGACGGCTCCTCGCGCATCAAATGGTTCTGGGATCCATTGGCCCAAAATAGCGACCCTGATGCCTATGGAACTATCTACGATACGCCCGAAAAAGTGCTGGCAGCCCAGTGCTCCAGCGATGCTGTCACCAATGCTCCTCACGGCACCCACGTGTTGGGCTCCATGGCAGGTAACGGTCTGAATGGCCGTTATGTAGGTATGGCTCCTGAAGCCGACATCATAGGTGCTCATATCCTTTTGTCACCAGAGACAACGGAAGAGAATCTGGCACCTTTGAACAACTATATCAAGAAGCATCTCGCGGAATACCCGGATATGGAAGATGTGGCTGTGCAGTCCCAACTCACGGCAGCTCTCCAACTCGTGGAACTCCATGAGCTGTTCAAGGTCGCCGATGCCGCCGGTAAGCCTTGTGTCGTCAACTGGAGCTTTGGCATGTCTCATACTTTCGTCGATGACTACTCTCTTTACGAGGTTGTCCTCAACAGGATGCTTGGCCCTGGACGTGTCCTGTTAATCGGTGCTGGCAACTCGGGTCATCAAAAGACCTATCTCCATAAGGAAGCCAGTGAGCCGCTCAAACAAGACCTTTTTTTCGATTGTGAGATGACGAAGGGTATATACGCGTATCAGATGGATATTCGCAAGACCGGTGGGGCAGACTTCAAGATGACAGTGACCATTGAGGATGTACAGGAGCCCTTTGTCATAGACACCCGCGAAATAGATTTTATTGAGATAGCAGGCATGAAACTATGCCCGATTGAACGTCCTAATTTCCAACTCGTTTTGAAGCAGATGGACTATGTGGAAGGCTTTTCCGGCTACCAGGTCATTTTCATGCCGGATTTAGATGTGTTCACCCATCCTAAGAAGATGCAGGGAACAATCCTTATTGATACACCTGTGGAGCTTGATATCATTGCTTCAACCCTTTCTGACACCAAACTCACCTTCAGCTCCAAGGGCTACTCGAACTCACGCGGATGCAATCAGGGTACGATTGGCTATCCTGCCAGCCTGGAGCGTGCCATCACAGTGGGTGCCATGCATCATCGCTCGTCTTTCACCAACATCTTGGGTGAATCGGCTACTTACAAGAAGATGGGCAGTCAGGAAGGACAGCTGGTCGCTTTCAGCTCATGTGGACCGGGCGCCAATGGGTTGACGAAGCCGGATGTGGTGGCCCCTGGACACAACATCATCTCTGCCATGAATAGTTTTTATCTCAAGGATGGTAGCGCTGAGAAAACAAAGATATACGAAGACACCCTGACAGCCTATAAGGCCACTGTCTTCGGCAAGGAGTATGGCATGTGGGGTATGAGCGGTACGTCGATGGCTTGTCCCATCACAGCTGGCATCGTTGCCTTGTGGTTGCAGGCCAACCCCGACCTCACACCAGAGGACATCAAGGGGGTATTGGAGCGTACCAGCCACCAGCCCGAACCGGAGTTCTCTGGCACCGAGAAGAACAATTACTATGGCTATGGCGAGATTGATGCCTATGCCGGTCTGCTGGATATTCTCCAGCTCACCGACATCCCCGAAATCTCCCATCACCAGCCCGCCGGCCTCACCTTCCGTGTCGATGGCAACACCCTTTACATTGACGGCTTAGCAGATGAAGCGCCTATCACGCTCTACGACCTCACAGGTCGTCCCGTCCTGCAGACCTTCACCTCTGGCACGCTCCAGCTCCCCAACCTCGCTGCTGGTGTCTATGCCGTGCAGTTGGGCCAGCTGGGTTCCACACTGATTCGTTTGTAAGGGTTTAAGAGTTTAAAATAAGATAGAATGAAACAGAAACTGATGACGCTTGCAGTCGTCCTATGCTGCGCAATGACCATTGGGGCACAGGGCCCATTGAAGAAGACGAAAATGTCGCATTGGTTGCTGAACCAGTATCAGCAACAGCAGAAGGCCGTGAAACAGAATGGCGGATCGCTGAAGGTGAAAGGGCGCACGGTTAGGAATTATATCCTGACGCTCGTTCAGAGCACCGACGAAGCCGCTACCGTTCGCGAGAAGGGCGGGGTAGTGTGGCAGAATTTCGGTGATGGCATTTGTGCTGCCTTCCTGCCGACCGACAGCCTCGGCGTGCTCAATGAAAGCCCCTGCATCTTGTGTATGGAGGCTAATGAGCCCCCGCAGTTGCTGAACGACACCTCTGCCATCCTCACGGGTGTCACCAAAGCCTGGGGCTTTGAGAACTCTCTTACTTCTAACCTCAAACCTCAGACCACTTCCCTCCCTCAGGCCTTTACAGGGAAAGGTGTTGTTGCTGGCGTGATAGATGTCGGCTTCGACTTCACCCATCCCGCTTTCCGCAACGATGACGGTACTTCGCGTATCAAGTGGTTCTGGGATCCGCAGGCTCCCTGTGCCAACGACGATCTATTGGGTATGATTTATTCCTCACCAGAACTGGTGCTGGCTGCTCGTCATTGCACCAATGCCGATAAAGAAAACCATGGCACCCACGTGTTGGGCTCTATGGCGGGTGACGGTCTGAACGGCCACTATGTGGGTATGGCTCCTGAGGCAGACATCATGGGTGCCTACATCCCCTTGTATACTATGACTGATGCATATTATGAAAGCTTACGGGATTACATTCAACGCCATCTTCCTACTGACCTGCCCATGGACAATGTCATCTTGCAGGTTGCCATGTCTGATGTCACTGAATTAGTGGAGCTCTACAAGATCTTTGAACAAGCCGACGCTGCTGGACAGCCCTGCGTGGTGAATTGTAGCTATGGCACTCCATTCGATTTTTATTACGATACCGAACTCTATGAGCAAGTAATCAACCAGCTATTAGGACCTGGACATATTATTGTTGCAGCAGCTGGCAACTCAGGCCTCAATATGACATACTTGAAAAAAGAGGCCGACCAGCCTTTGGATATTGAAATGTATTACGGAGGCTACATAGCGAACTTTGAACATAATATAAGAACTAAGCCCGGTGTCGATTTCAGGGTTGGCTATTTATTCCCGAATCTCTCCGATACCCTCTTTATTGACACGCGCGATTTTGAAGAGGTAACATCTACCAATTTGCATAATTATGTTCTCTCCACCCCCGAAGTGGACCTCTTTGTCGATATCAATCCAGCCGTCTATGGTACGGTTGGCTATCAAATCCAGACCATCTTCAAAGATGATTACATGATGAATTTAGTTAGTCCTAAGGACTCGATTTTGAGAGTGTTTGGACGGATTTTCGTTGACACGCCCGTGGAATTGGAGGTGCTTGGCACAACTACCAATAAGTGTGTTATCGAATTCGGTGACGAAAATCCTAATACTTCTCGTGGTTGCCATTTGGGCACCATTGGCTATCCTGCCAGCATAAATCGCATCATCTCCGTTGGTGCTATGCACCACCGCAGCACATTTATCAATTTTTGGAATGAGGTCAACACTACTGATCAATTGGCTAGTCAAGAGGGCCATTTGGCTGCTTTTAGTTCTTGCGGTCCTACTGCAAGTGGTCTCGTGAAACCCGAAGTTGTAGCTCCTGGGTTTAACGTCATCTCTGCATATAATGGTTTCTATAAAGTAAATCATGATGAACAACAAACTTTTGACAAAGTAGGACCGCTGATTGTGTACCAACACAAAGTCTTCGGTGAATATTTTGCTATGTTGGCCATGAGTGGCACGTCGATGGCCAGTCCCATCGCTGCCGGAATCATTGCCTTGTGGTTGCAGGCCAAGCCCGACCTCACACCTGAGGACATCAAAGGGGTATTGGAGCGTACCTGTCATCAGCCCGAACCCGAGTTCTCTGGCTATGAGAAGAACAACTACTACGGTTATGGTGAGATTGACGCCTATGCCGGCTTGCTTGACATCCTTCAGCTCACCGATATCCCCGAAATCTCTCATCACCAGCCTGCCGGCCTCACCTTCCGTGTCGAGGGCCGTACGCTCTACATCGATAGTCTCGATGGCGAAGCGCCCATTACGCTTTTTGACCTCTCTGGCCGTCCCGTCCTGCAGACCGTCACCTCCGGTACGCTCCAGCTCCCCAACCTCGCCGCTGGTGTCTATGCTGTGCAGCTGGGCAACCTCGGTTCCACGCTTATCCGCTTGTAATAGAACATCTGCTTGTACTCCTCTTTGATTATGGACTATGGCTATTTTTGTGTGGTAGGGATAATCCGCTCTACACCCCGGGCTGATTCCACGATGCGGCGGTGCGGGTTGCCGGGATAGAGTTTCAGGAGCATTACGCCATGCGGGTTCACTTCGGTTTCAAAGCGTTCCTTGACATCGATGGTTTTGAGGTCCTGCTGGCGCCATACGTCGCGGATGGTCTGCGGGGCGCGCATGCCTAGGGAGTGAGGTACAAAACCTATAGTCTGCGGCTTGTCCGTGAGGTTGAAAAGGCCGATAGCCATCGAGCCGTTCTCCAATTGCTTGACGTATGTCACATAGTCCTTGCTGCGGTAGCGAGGATAGGCCTGAATGCCCAGCGGGTCTTGGTTGATATCGTTGACCTCGTTGTTGCAGAGCAGGCTGATGGTGAACGGGTCGAGCTGTGCCATGTCGCACCCGATGAGCATTGGAGAAGCCAGCAATGCCCAGAGGGAGATATGCGTGTACTGTTCGTCTGGAGTCAGGCGGGTATAGTGCAGGTTAGGTCCCCAGCCCACCATTCCGAGGACAAGCATGTCGGCATCTGCCCAGTGACCGGGACGATTGAAGGCAATCCACATATCCTGTCCTTCGAAGCCAATCTTAGAAAAGCTCTCCCAGGTGTCGCGGATGTCACCCGTCGTGCGGTAGCAGTTGGTCTTCTCCAGCCAGACGGGCGCAGAACCGTAAGGCGCAGAGTTGGAGAGGCTGAGGATGATGTCGCGTCCCGTGGCATGCAGGGCGTCCCACATCTCTGTGGTGTGGTAGTAGTCGTTGGGATTCCAGTCGTATTTCAGGTAGTCCACACCCCAGTCGGCCCACTGACGTGCATCATTCTCTGCAAAGGAATACATGCCAAGGTACCAGTGTTGCCTGCGGGCTTCCTTATCCTCGGGCTGGAAGTAGCGATAGCTTTCGTCATGCTTACCCTCCTTGATCCAATCGTAGGTACCATCGGGGTTGTCAGAATAGCTGCCGATGTGTCCTGCGTAGGTGCCGATCCATGGACCTGAGTAGATGCCCAGTTTCAGACCCCAGGCGTGCAGCGAGTCAGCTAACTGCTGCATAGCAGGGAACTTGCTGTTGGGCTGTATGGCATTGTGCTTCCCGCCACGAATGCCCTGCCATCCGTCATCAATGTTGATGTAGGTCCACCCGTAGTTCACAAGTCCTTTCTCTACCATAGCACGAGCAGAGCTCATTACTTTCTCTTGGCTGACGCTTCTGCCCCAGCAATTCCACGAGTTCCATCCCATGGGTGGAGTCAAAGCTATGGTGTTACCAATCTCTATGCGCAAATCGCGTTCAGCTTTTCCAAGTGAGTTGGTGGCATAGAGCTTCACTTGATAGGTGCCGGCACGCTTCACTCGTCCTGTGATATGACCGGTCTGCTTATCCAGCTTCAATCCCTTTGGCAACCCTGTAGCCTCAAATGTCATCGGACGTTCGCCTGTTGCGGCAATACAATAAAAGAAAGGAGCACCAGGAGTGGCCCCGAAGACCTTTGCGCTATTGATGCGAGGTATCTTGGGAGCAGGCGGTGTGAGGATGTAGGCACTATAGTTGGGAATCTCTGTCAATGGCTGGGCACAGACAGACAATCCGCTGAGGCTGTTGATGAGGACAGCAGCAAGGGTGATGATAGACTTTTTCATTTCTATTGTTAATTATTGATTAACTATTGCCAAAAGAATGCATCGCACCCTTCTGTGTACAGATATACGCGCTTACCTTTACCGCTAATTGATGCGCCTCGAGGATGGTGTGCCCTGCAAGCAAGGAAGCCGCAAAGGCTCCAGTGAAGCTGTCGCCTGCTCCTACGGTATCAGCGACTTCCACTTTGGGCGTTTCTAGGAAACTCTTTTGGTTGGACGCGAAGACGTAACTGCCGTTCACGCCACAAGTGAGGATGACCAACTTCAAGTGGTAGTCTCCAAGCAAACGACGACATTTCTCTTCAATAGACAGGTCTGTAAAACCGAAGAGTTTAGAAACGATACCCAGCTCTTCGTCGTTAATCTTCAGCACGTTGCAGGCAAGCAGGTTGTCGTGAATGAGTTCTTTCGTATAGAAATGCTGCCGAAGGTTAATGTCGAAGATTCTCAGGCAGTCGTCTGGCGTATGCCTCAGGAATTCTTTGATGGTATTTCTGCTTACTTCGCTACGCTGAGCCAATGAACCGAAGCACACGCAATTACATTTTTCGGCAAGTTGCACCATTCCCGGCAACAACGGTATGTTGTCCCAAGCAACGCCCGTCTTGATCTCATACGTGGGGATTCCCTCGCCGTCCAGCGTCACTTGCACCGTTCCCGTCGCTTGTTCCACTCGTGGCAGCAGATACTTGAGCCCTTTCCCATCTAACTCACGAAGAATCTCATCGCCCAAAGCATCATTTCCGATGGCGCTGACAGCTACGGTATCTGCACCAAGCACCCCCGCATGGAAAGCGAAGTTGGCAGGCGCTCCGCCCAGTTTTTTCCCCTCTGGCAAGCAATCCCACAGGATCTCGCCAAGTCCTACTGCATATCTTTTCATAACTTCTATTTCACATATTTCTTGAAAAAGTTCCAGATCTCATCGCCTGTATGGAGGTCCTCAGTATGTGTGGTGTGCTTTCCGCCAACGACTTCGTAGAGCCACACATCACAACCTGTCGAACTCTCGGTGAAGCGGTGTTTGATGACATAGTGTCCGTTCTCCTTGTTCAGGCTCTCCATACGCTCTGTTTCTTCTTTTGTACAACGGTTCTTGGCCACCCAGTAACCGACAGCCAGCGGCACAGGCATATAGGCACCCCAGCCGCCTTTGTTATCGAGGTCGCCCGTCCATTCCGATGTATGGTCCTCCGTGCCGTGTATCTCGAATAAGGGTATGGGCTTCCTGGCTTCTAGGTTTCGATACATCCACACCATCGTCAAGCCGGCAATGGGAGCCACCGCCTTGAACGCCTTCTGCTTGGAATAAGCCATCAGATAACACATCTCACCGCCATTGGACATACCGGTCAGGAAGGTGTTTTCCCGACTCAGATGGTATCGCTTCTGCACGTATGCCGCTATTTTGCAGAGCAACTTCACGTCATCCACTTTCCAGCCCTCCTGAAATGGATAGCCCACATTCCAACTGGGCTTCCCCTTCGGGTCTTTCAATCCTTGAGGAATACACACAGCAAAGCCCTCACGCCTTGCAGTCTCCACCATCGGGTTCTTGCGATATATACCTCCCCCATATCCGTGCAGGTAAAACACCAGCGGTGCATCAGGCTTGATTCCTTCAGGCAGGAACACATCAAACCGCCGCATGTAGCCATCCACCTTCACGGAGTCCTCCACAAATTGCTGGGCTTGAGCCATTGACCATTGGCCATTGATCATTGACCATTGGGCTAAGAGCAAGAAGAAAAACCATCTATTTTTCATCTCTGTCAGTTATTAATAATCCAAACTGAAGTGCCCCCAAGAAGTTGGACGTTAAACACGTTAATTATTCCCTAAGGTATTGAGCTCGGTATTGCACCGGGCTCATTCCTTTTAACTTCATTTTTATCCTTTTATTGTTATACCAATCAATATATTCCTTTAGATCCTTCTTAAACAGTTCCATGGACTTATAATCGTTTGCATACAGCAGTTCCGACTTCATAAGCCCGAAGAAATTCTCCATGACGGAGTTGTCCAGACAGTTACCCTTACGTGACATGCTTTGCTTGATTCCATGCTTCTCCAAGGCATCTTGATAACTTTTGTGCTGGTACTGCCATCCCTGGTCGGAATGCAGTATTGTGCCCCAGTCTTTTGGAAGTTTGTCCGTAATTGCAAAGACCTCACTTAGCATATTGTTTATCTGTGAGAGATCAGCCCTGTCAGATATATCATAACCCAGTACTTCACCGTTGAACAAGTCCAATACAGGCGAGAGAAAACTCTTCTTGTCACCTATAGCAATCTGCGATACGTCCGTGACAAGCTTCTGGTAAGGTTTGTCCGCCTTGAGGTCCCTGTCCAGGATGTTTGGGGCAATCTTGCCTATTGTGCCTTTGTAGGAGCGGTATCGCTTCTTGCGTATCAGGCATCTTAGCCCTTGCTCCTTCATCATCCTCTCCACCGTCTTGTGATTGATGGTAATGCCTTCGTTATGGAGCTGCATGGTGATGCGGCGATAGCCATAGCGGCCTTTACTCTCATGGAATATTTCACATATTCGCTTCTTCTCTACCTCATATCTATCACTCTTTTCGAGGGCTTTCAGATGGTAATAGAATGTAGAGCGAGCCATCCCCCTGATCTCCAACAGCAAGTCGAGACCATACTGCGGCCTTAATGTCTGGATGGTCTGTGTCCAGAACCTCGCAGCCTGGACTCCTCTTCTTCCATTAAGGCCTTTGCTTTTTTTAACAGGGCATTCTCTGCCTCAAGCCAGCGTACACGGGCTTGAAGCTTCTCTAATTCTGTCTCTGGCTCTTTCTTCTTTGGTCGTCCCATATCTTTCCTTGGTCGTCCACGAGGACCATGACGCAGCAATTCCTCATAACCGCCGTGCTTGTACTGACGAACCCAGCAGCATACACTGGCAAAGCTAACGTCATACTCTACGCAAATCCGCCACAAAGGTAAGCAATCTTTTTCATATTCTTCTATTACGGACTGCTTTAATGTGTCTGTAATGCGTCGCTCCTTAAACTTTTCCAGACCATCCATGCCATATTTCTCATATCTGCCAAACAGAATATAAAGATAATGGTCACGGACATGAAAATGTTTCATCAACTCACACATGCTTGCTCCTGACTCATGAAAGCGGATGATTTCTTTCTTTTCTTCTAAACTGTGATGTCTATACATAATGAACCCCAGAAGTATTCTGTCTAACTTCTGGGGTTCACTTCACATCAAGTATAAAAGGGATGAAATGATTAGCGGATAAACAGCAGTTCGCGGTACTTCGGAAGCGGCCAGCAAGCATCGTCAACGATGAGCTCGAGCTTGTCGATCTGATAGCGGATGGAATCGAAGTAGGGGGCGATAGTGTCGTGGTAGGCGATGGCCTTCTTGTGCTCGTCCTCAATCTTGTTAGCCACCTTGCGGGCTGCTACAAGTTCCTCAACCTGTGTCTCGATGGTTGCTGTGCGTGTAGCAATCTCCTCGATGAGTTTCAGGTTACGGGCGCTGAGCTGGTCGGCTTTCTCCTGTGAGAACACCGCCCTCATATTTTCTACGTTCTTCAGCAGCTGGCTCTGGTAGTGTGTAGCGACGGGGATAATGTGGTTCATGGAGAGGTCGCCGAGCACGCGGGCTTCAATCTGGATCTTCTTGGTGTAGGTCTCCCATTTCACCTCGTTGCGGGCTTCCAGTTCCTTCTTTGTCATCACACCTAACTTCTCGAACATAGCGATACTGTCTGCATCGAGGTAGCGCTCGAAGATGACGGGGCAGCTGGTCTCTACGTCGAGGCCGCGCTTAGCAGCTTCTGCCTTCCATTCGTCGCTGTAGCCGTTGCCGTCGAAGCGGATGGGTTTGCAGGTCTTGATGTCCTCGCGGAGGACGTCGATGATAGCGTGGAAGGTAGCGTTGTGCTCTGTACCATCGAACTTCTTTGATGTCTCGGCGATGCGGGCATCAACACGTTTCTTGAAGTCAACGAGAGCCTCTGCCACAGCGGCGTTCAGCGTAATCATGGCGCTGGCGCAGTTCGCCTCAGAACCAACGGCACGGAACTCGAATCGGTTACCAGTGAAGGCGAAGGGGCTGGTGCGGTTGCGGTCGGTGTTATCGATGAGCAGTTCAGGAATCTCGGGAATATCCATTTTCATACCTTGCTTGCCGTCGAGACGGAAGAGATCGTCTTTGTCGGCCTTCTCGATATGGTCGAGGAGCTCGCTGAGCTGCTTGCCGAGGAAGCTGGAGATGATGGCAGGAGGTGCCTCGTTGGCGCCAAGACGGTGGGCGTTGGTGGCACTCATGATGGAGGCTTTCAGCAAACCGTTGTGCTTATACACACCCATCAATGTCTCCACGATGAAGGTGGCGAAGCGCAGGTTGGCTTCGGGTGTTTTGCCGGGAGCGTGAAGCAGTACGCCGGTATCGGTGCTCAAGGACCAGTTGTTGTGTTTACCGGAGCCGTTAATGCCTGCGAAGGGTTTCTCGTGCAAGAGGGCACGGAAGCCGTGTTTGCGGGCTACGCGCTTCATCAGCGACATCAGCAACATATTGTGATCCACAGCGAGGTTGGTGTCTTCGAAGATAGGAGCTACCTCGAACTGGTTGGGAGCCACCTCGTTGTGACGTGTCTTGCAGGGGATGCCGAGCTCTAAGGCCTGGATCTCCAGATCACGCATGAAAGCAGCCACACGCTCGGGGATAGCACCGAAGTAGTGGTCGTCCATCTGCTGGTTCTTGGCAGAATCGTGGCCCATCAGCGTGCGACCGGTGAGCAACAGGTCGGGACGTGCGGCATAGAGCCCTTCATCCACGAGGAAATACTCCTGTTCCCAACCGAGGTTGCTGGTCACTTTCTTCACTGCGGGATCGAAATAATGGCAGACCTCGGTGGCAGCGATGTTCACGGCCTTGAGGGCGCGGAGTAGGGGAGCCTTGTAGTCGAGCGCCTCACCGCTATATGAAATAAAGACTGTCGGGATAATCAGCGTGTCATCCATGATGAAGACGGGGCTCGTGGGGTCCCATGCAGAGTAACCGCGTGCCTCGAAGGTGCTGCGGATGCCGCCGCTGGGGAAGCTGGAAGCATCGGGCTCCTGCTGCACAAGCAGCTTGCCGCTGAACTCCTCGATCATTCCGCCCTTGCCGTCGTGTTCGATGAAGCTGTCGTGCTTCTCTGCCGTACCTTCGGTGAGGGGCTGAAACCAGTGTGTATAGTGAGTCACACCGTTCTCCTTGGCCCACTGCATCATTCCTGAAGCCACAGCATCGGCTACCTTACGATCCAAGTGTGCACCGTTGTCAATGACATCAATCATCTGCTCATAGACATCCTTGGGCAGATATTTGTACATCTTCTCACGATTGAACACTTTTTTGCCGAAATACTCACACGGACGTTCCGCAGGTGTTTCTACATCAAGGGGCTTTTTCTTAAAAGCCTCGCCTACAACTTGAAGTCTTAATTCGTTTGCCATAATTGTATTGAATTAAAGGGTTGATATATAAGCTTTTAATCTCTCTAATGCTTCTTCCGTCTTCTCACGTGTGCCGAAGGCTGTCAGACGGACAAATCCTTCGCCGCATTCTCCAAAGCCTACGCCAGGGGTGCACACCACATTGGCTTTTTCGAGCAGTTGTCCGAAGAACTCCCACGACGTCAGGCTCTTGGGCGTCTGGAGCCACAGGTAGGGAGCGTCCTCGCCGCCCCACACCTTCAGGCCTAATCCCTGTAAGGTTTGGCGCATCAGACTGGCGTTATGCATATAATAGTCGATGGTTTGCTGCACCTGCTGGCGGCCGTCTTTCGTGTAGATGGCCTCTGCGGCGCGCTGGCTGAGATAACTGGTTCCGTTGAACTTGGTGCACTGGCGACGGTTCCACAGCGGGTTCAGCGCCACGTGCTCACAGGCGAGCGTCGTTACCGTCACCTCTTTGGGCACCACTGTATAACCGCAGCGCACACCTGTGAAGCCGGCTGTCTTGGAGAACGAGTGGAACTCAACAGCGCAATGTTTGGCTCCAGGAATCTCGTAGATGCTGTGAGGCGTCTTATCGCTCTGGATGTAAGCCTCGTAGGCAGCATCGTACAGGATGAGTGCATTGTTATCGATTGCGTAGTTTACCCATTTGTACAATTCTTTGTGTGTCAGCGCTGTGCCTGTCGGGTTGTTGGGGTAGCAGAGGTAGATGACATCCACCGGCTGCTTGGGCAGATCGGGCACAAAGTTGTTCTCGGCCGAGCAGGGAAGCTTCACGATTCGTCGTCCAGCCATCATATTGGAATCCACGTACACGGGATATACTGGGTCGGTGACGGCGATGATGTTGCCCACGTGCAGCAACTCTTGGAAGTTACCTGTGTCGCTCTTGGCGCCGTCGTTGACAAAGATCTCGTCTATATTGATGTCGATGCCATGAGCACGGAAATCATGATTCACAATGGCGTCGCGCAGAAAGTCGTAGCCCTGTTCGGGGCCGTAGCCACGGAAACTGGCGGCTATTCCCATTTCGTCAGCAGCGCGATGCAGCGCCTCGATGACGGCAGGACACAGCGGCTGTGTCACATCGCCGATGCCGAGGGAGATGATGTCAGCCTCAGCGTGCTCCGCCTTGAACGCCTTCACCTTCTTGGCGATGTCTGCAAACAAATAGTTGCTCGACAGATTGAGAAAATTTTCGTTAACTAATGCCATATTGCGATAATGTGATTTTTCGATATTTCGTTATTACGTTATTTCGATAGTTCAATGTCTCCTTCGAAGACGAACTCGGCAGGCCCCGTCATATAAATATGATTATCAGCCTTTCGCCATTCGATGTCGAGAGCGCCGCCGTCCATGATGATATGGCTCTGGCGACCTGCGCGTCCTGTCTTGTATGCTGCAACAGCCGTAGCACAGGCTCCTGTGCCACAGGCCATGGTGATACCACTTCCGCGCTCCCAGACGCGCATCCGAATGCCGTCAGGACGCATTTCGGCGAATTCGATATTAGCGCGTTCCGGGAAAGCGGAGTGATGTTCCAGCAGAGAGCCTTTGCCGGCCACATCTACTGAATTGATATCATCCACGAAGATAACGTAGTGTGGGTTGCCCATACAGACAAAACAACCTTCCGGCAGCGCTGTTTCACAAGGCGCAAACTGCTTTTCGTTCGCGAGCGCGGGTGTTCCCATATCTACTGTGACGGATTCAACCTTGCCGTCGCGAATATGCAGTCCCAGCACTTTCACGCCTGACAGCGTGAGCAACCGGATCTCTGTCTTGTCTGTCAGTCCCTTTTCATAGACATATTTGCCGATGCAGCGGCTGGCGTTGCCGCACATCATCGCTTCCGAACCGTCGGCGTTGAAGATTCGCATCGTAAAGTCAGCGATTGAGCGAGAGCCATGCAAGCTCGCTTGCTGATGGCCGAGCGTGAGCTGACTCGTCGCAGGCAAGTCTGCCTCGGGGATTTGTGACCGTCCTATAAGCACCAGACCGTCGCTACCGATGCCCGTGTGCGAACGACTCCAGGCGATAGCAGCTGCAACAGGGTCAGCGATTGGGCATTTGTCTGTATCGACATAGATGTAGTCGTTGCCCGCTCCATGCATTTTTGTAAAATGTATCATCGTTGACATTTTGCTTTTAATTATAGGTGTATGGTGTCACTTTGTTTTGATTTCGGTGCAAAGTAAATACATTTTGTTGAATTATCAAGTGTTTTCAGCATAAATTTACTAAAATTCTTCGATATTAATTGACAAACATCAAGAAAAGAGTATTTGCAATATATCAAAATGACACAATATTTGGAATATAACAACAAAATGTCATATCTTTGCAGCGAAAACATTGCAATGTGTTATTTATAGGACGCTCAGTAATTAAATGTTTAAGGTATGAAAAAGATTGAAGCGATTATTCGCAAGACCAAGTTTGAGGATGTCAAGGAAGCATTGCTCAGTTCTGACATCGACTGGTTCGAGTATCACGACGTACACGGAATCGGCCAGAGCCGACAGGAGCGCATTTATCGTGGCGTGCAGTACTCAACGGATGTCATCGAGCGAGTTGCTGTAACCATTGTCTGCCGCGATCAGTTTGTGGAGCCCACCGTGAAGGTGATTATCGACACAGCCCACACGGGAGAGGTCGGCGACGGCCGAATTTTCGTCAGTGACATGATTGACACATGGAGCATCCGCACAGGTGAGCACGGCGACACAGTGTTGAGAGATAAGAAATAAAGTAGGATAACACATTATTTATATACTATTATGAACGACGTTGCTTTATCATTAGATACTGTTTGGATGTTATTGGCCGCTATGTTGGTGTTCTTTATGCAGCCCGGTTTTGCGCTGTGTGAGGCTGGTTTTACGCGCAGCAAGAACACGGCTAACATCCTGTTCAAGAACTTCGTAGATTTCATGTTCGGCTCTCTGCTGTTCTGGTTCATTGGCTTCGGCCTTATGTTCGGCGGCGATGTGCTGGGTGGTTTCGTCGGTTTGCCCAACTTCGGTGACCTCTCCTTCTACAAAGGTGAGCTGCCTGTCGAGGGCTTCCTGATTTTCGAGACCGTTTTCTGCGCTACCTCTGCCACCATCGTCAGCGGTGCTATGGCTGAACGTACCAAGTTCTCTATGTATGTCATTTATAGCGCTTTCATCTCGCTGTTAATCTATCCCATCGAGGGTCACTGGACATGGGGCGGTGGCTGGCTCTGCAACGATGCTGCCGACAGCTTCATGATGACCACCTTTGGTGATATTTTCCACGATTTCGCTGGTTCTGCCATCGTTCACTCTGTAGGCGGTGTGCTGGCTCTCATCGGCGCAATGGCACTGGGTGCTCGTCGTGGTAAATATGGTAAGGACGGCAAGAGCCGCGCTATCCCTGGTCACTCTCTGACCTTAGCCGCTCTGGGTGTCTTCATCCTGTGGATGGGATGGTTTGGTTTCAACCCCGGCTCACAGCTCGCAGCCTCTGGTGAGGTGAATCGCATTGCTATCTCTCACGTGTTCCTGACCACAAACCTCGCTGCAGCAGCAGGTGGTGTTGCCACTATGTTCCTCACCTGGTTGAAGTACAAGAAGCCTTCGTTCTCACTGACGTTGAACGGCGTGCTTGCAGGTCTCGTGGGTATCACAGCCGGTTGCGACCTCGTATCGCCCCTGGGTGCTGTCATCATCGGTCTCGTCTGTGGTACCGTTCTGGTCTTCGCCATTGAGTTCATTGACCATGTGCTTCACATCGACGATCCCGTAGGCGCAAGCTCTGTACACGGTGTCTGCGGTATCCTCGGCACACTCATGACCGGTTTACTCTCCACCTCTAACGGTGCTTTCTACGGTCACGGTTGGGGCTTCTTCGGTGCTGAGTGCTTTGGTATCCTGGTTATTGACCTCTGGGCAGCTGCTTGCGGCTTCCTTCTCTTCTATGGAATCAAGAAACTCCACGGGCTCCGCGTTCCTGCCCGCATTGAGGATGAAGGTCTGGATATCTATGAGCACGGAGAGACGTGTTATAACTGATTAAGGATTAAGGATTAAAGATTAAAGTTTTAGGACAACAAAAAATATAGCCTTATGAAAAAGTTTATGTTTATTCTCCTGACTGTAGTCGGTGTTGCTACGGCAGAAGCTCAAGATAAAGTAGAAGCCACTGTTGGCGCCGACCTCGTGAATGAATACATCTGGCGTGGTCAGGATCTGGGCAATGTGAGCCTGCAACCCTCTCTCAGCGTGGCTTGGAAAGGACTGAGTCTCTCCACATGGGGTAGTGTAGGACTTGCCAACGCTGCTGACGATAAGGAGTTGGATCTCACGCTGGCTTACAGCATCGGCGGATTCAATATCGGGGTGACCGACTACTGGTTCTCCAAAGGTAGCTACTTCCAGTACAAGGACGATAAGACCACTCATACTTTTGAGGCCAACATCGGCTACGACTTCGGTTTCCTGAGTGTACAGTGGTTCACCAATTTCGCTGGCGTAGTAGGTGTTAATGAAGAGGGCAAGCGTGCTTACAGTAGCTACTTCGAGCTCTCGGCACCTTTCAGCCTCGGCGGTCTTGAGTGGAAGGCAACCCTCGGTGCTACTCCCTACGCCAACGACACCTACAAGGCCAATGGCTTCTGTGTGACCGACGTCAGTTTGCGTGCCACCAAAGACATCGCCCTTAAGAGCGCTCATCTGCCTGTCTTCGTGGGCCTTACCGCTAACCCGCGCGCAGAAATGATGTATCTCGTCTGCGGTCTCTCCTTCGCACTCTAATCAAGGAGGCAGAAGCGGAAGTTGAATTAAAAATGATAGAATGATAACCAGAGAAGCGATGACCGTCGGTCACCGCTTCTCTATATTTTTTATTGTGAATAGTCAAAAATTTTTCTAGTTTTTTACAGGTTTAACGGAAGAATTGAACAGAATTTCAAAATAAATCTTACCTTTGTAGCCGAATTTCAATCAATAGATGGAACTACTAGGGCAAACAGTGGCAGCTCAGCGGCGACGACCTGCGCTACACCTGCAAGCTGATGTGTGTTTAAGTTGTAGCGGACAGCAATAAAAAAACAGAAACAATAAAACATTAAACAATAATGAGAAAATCCCTACTTATCCTCGCCATCTGCGGCGCGACGGTGCTGACGGCGTGTACATCAGATGGCAAAACACATAAGGTGATTTTGCGGAACAGTAGCGGAAATTTTGCGGAACAGTAGCTCCGCAATTGTTCAACAGTAGCTCCGCAAAAAGTCAGCGCGATAGTCGGATGGTTGACATCTTTCTATCGCGCTGTTTAGTTGTCGTGGATGAGTCGTAGTTTCCTTAGAATTACTTGAACAGTTTCTGGGCCATCATGTAGAGGCTGCGGCGCCAGGTGAGGAACTCGTGGGCTGTGCCCTCAGAGATGTAGCTTTCGGCGTTGAAACCAGCGGCTTGCAGATCAGCAACGGCCTTGCGGACACGATCGGGACCTTCCTTGCTGCCACAGCTGATGAAGATGTAATCTACTTGATTCTTGTCCTTGATTTCATCGGGTGTGTAGATGCCGCCGCTGAGGATGCCGTAGTGTCCAAAGGTCTCGGGGCGAGCCAGCGTGATAGAGTGTGTTTCCATACCGCCCATTGAGAGACCAGCCATCGCACGGTTCTTCTTGTCGGTCTTGGTGCGGAAATGGCTGTCCACGTAGGGAACCAGTTCGTCAACGAGCACTTTCTGGAAATCTTCGGCTACGCGGCCACGGTCGAAGGGACGGCCGAAGACCACATCGTTGGTCATACCGTAAGTCATCACTACGATGAAGGGAAGTGCTTTGCCCTCGGCAATCAGGTTATCCATGATGATGTTGGCTTTTCCCTGAACAGGCCATGATGTCTCGTTCTCTCCCCATCCGTGCTGCAGATAGAGGACAGGGTAACGCTGTTTCGGATTCTTGTCGTAGCCAGCAGGGGTATAGACGTATGCCACGCGCAGCTGGTCGCCTTTCACCTTGCTGGGGAAGAGTATCTTCTGCACGTTGCCGTGCTCGATGTCAGAACGTTCTGCATAGAAGGCATCATCGTGAGCCGGGACCTCCACACCGCTCATCCAACGTGCACCGCCGTAGTAGCTATTAGTGCCGGGGTCGATGACCTGGGCGCCGTCGATAGAGAGGGTGTAGTAGTGGAAACCTTCATCCTCAGGCAACAGGGTGGTTCCCATCCAAGTCCCGTCTTTCTGTTTCTTCAACACAGTGCCACCCATGCCGCCGCCGTGACCGGCAGAAGCGATGACGTAGCGGGCACCAGGAGCATTCACGCGGAAGCGGACATAGCCCTGAGAGTTTACCTGTGGATACTCCTGACGAGGCTGGCAGGTGGCAGAAGGCTTGAAATCCTCTTTGATGTCAGGATTGTCGGTTGCGGGGATGAAATCACGAATGACACGATAGACGTTCTTTGGCTTATAATCTCTGTCGAAGGGCAGGGGATAGTTGTTAACGCCCAGCCAGGAGTCGCGGTCGCTCAGGTTCCAGAAGGTGACGCAATCCACTTTGTCGGCATGACGACGCATTACACGGAACACAGCGGCATACTGAGCCTCCTGCAGCAACTTCTGGTCGTTGCTGATGGTTGCACCTTCGTTACGGTTGAAACGCAGCTGACCACCCATCTCCTGATTGGCACGGATGTCCAGTTCAGTGACATGAATATGATCTACAATCTCAGCATACTTGCTGACAGCTGCCTCCATGTCTTCCTCTGAGGGGCCATAGATGTTGTAGTGGCCTTGCATACCGATACCGTCGATGGGCACGCCGGCGGCTTTCATTTCTTTGACCATATTATAGATACGGTCGCGCTTCACGGGGTCGCACTCGTTGTAGTCGTTATAGAAAAGAAGCGCATTGGGGTCGGCCTCGCGAGCAAACTGGAAGGCCTTGCGGATGAACTCATCGTTGCCGCAGATCTTATAGAACGTGGATTCACGCAGCGGTTGGTCGGCCTCGCCGCGACGTGGACCGCCGTCAGCGATGCACTCGTTGAACACATCCCAAGCATAGACAACATCCTTGTAGCGGTTCACTACAGTATAAATATGTTCACGCATACGTTCGAAGAGGACTTCTTTCTTGACCAGTCTGTGTTTCTTATCATAGAACATCCAATCGCACATCTGATTGTGCCACATCAGGGTGTGACCACGCAGCTTGATGCCATTTTGACGGCAGAAATCAGCGATGCGGTCGGCACGTTCCCATGTCCACTTACCCTCTGCGGGGTGTACGGAGATGGGCTTCATGTCGTTTTCAGCCGTGATGCTACTGAACTCCCGCTTCACCAATTCGGCTTGCTCCGATTCGGAGATGTTACGTTGGTTCACCGCCACGCCCATGAGGAAATAATCCTTGTAGGCTTGTTTGAAACTCTTGTTATCCTGCGCATGAGCGCCGATAGATACAGACAGGACACACAGTGTCAAAAACAGAATCTTCTTCATATTAATTTGTAGTTAAATCCGCAAAACAGCGCAAAAATAGCTATTTCTCTTTTTCGTGCAAAGGAAAAAAGCAAATAAATGAACGATTGTTGCGGGCTTGGCATAAATTTGCGTATCTTTGCCGCGTTTTAGAATTTTAGATGCTTGATGGATATCTCTCTTCTCTCTCTTGCTATTGGATTATTGCTCTTGCTCATCCCGCTCTTTTTCCTATGGTTGTTGCGTACGGGACTTGTTCGTGCTACGCTTATTGCTGCAGGACGAATGATTGTGCAATTGTTTCTTATCAGCATCTATTTACGTTATCTCTTTGAATGGGATAATCCCTGGCTGAATACACTCTGGGTGATTATCATGGCGGTGATTGCCACCCATACGATTGGCACAAGGACGCGTCTGCGTTGGCGCATTGTGGCGATTCCTGCATTCAGCAGCTTCATGGTCTCTGCGCTCCTAATAGGTTTCTATTTCCTTTGTCTGGTTCTGCAGCTGGACCATCCTTTTACTGCTCGCTATTTCATCCCTGTCATGGGCATCTTAATGGGCAATATGCTGGGCGTAAATGTGTTGACGTTGAGTACTTTTTATAGCGGCCTACAACGTGAGCAAGCCACCTATTATTATCTATTAGGTAATGGCGCTACGCGCTTTGAGGCTTGGCTGCCATTTATGCGCGAAGCGGTCATTAAGAGTTTTACGCCTTGCATCGCTAATATGGCAGTGATGGGTATTGTTGCCTTACCTGGCACAATGATCGGACAGATTCTTGGTGGCTCTGCACCTGATGTGGCTGTGAAATACCAGATGATGATTGTCGTGATTACAATGTCCGCCTCTATGCTGTCCCTCATCCTGACGTTATGGTTATCCACACGCCAAGCGTTTGATGCTTTCGGACGCTTACATGAAGTGATGAAATCCTAAGGAGAGAGGCGTCAGAAGCGGCGGCAGAGGTTAATCTGGAAATCCGCTTCCTGGTTCGTGATTTTCAGGTTCTTTGTATTGCTATACCCAAAGTAGCGGTAGTTGGCAAGCAAAGAGATAATATAATGGCTGAAACTGTAATTGGCAGCAAAGCGTGCGAAGGCATTGACTTTCAAACGAGGGGCTTCACCGTCTGCTGCATCATAGAAGTCTGCCCACTGTTTCAGGTCCTGACCGTCATCGTAGTTCGTATAGTGTGCCAAGTGGTTATAAAAGGAGAACATGGGAACCAACGATGTATGGAATACGAGCTTTCCTTCGAGGAAAGAGAAATTGTAGGCATAGCCAGCACCCAGTGAAATTTGTCTTGTACGGAAATGATCGAAGTTGGCGGGAAAAGTCTTGCTCACGTCGTAGATGCTCTGGTAGAAGTTGGCGTAGATGAGCGGACTACCTGCACTACGTTTCTGAACCATGTCTGCATAAAGACCTGCAGAGAGCGAGAACTTCTTGTGAAAGAGCACATAGTAACCTTCAAGATAGAAGATCTTGAGAGCATTTGATTCCTCGTCGATTTCGCGGTCTCCGATATTACAGGAACCGGACATGTGAGGGAGATACTTATAGCGAATACGAGCGCCCCAGACAGATCCGTTCTTGGCCAAACCAAGACTGAGTTGGTATTTGTTGCGGATGGGAATAGGGATTTCCAGGGCAAGGCCTTTCCAGTCAATACCTAACTCCAGTTCCGTTTGCCATGTATGAGCATTAATGTCATAGCGGTCGCTGTCATGAATGCCCGGTATGAACGTGGAAGCATCGACAATATCAAAGGGCATGTGCATCTTATAGTTATGCCAATAGACGTAGGAGCCGACATAGACCTGATGGTTTAATTGTGGAACCCCGACATAAAGCGTATCAATCCCTTCGAGCTGGCCTGCCTCAAGCCACTGGTCAAACCATTTGAAGAATCTTTGTACCTTTACTTCAGCAAATGCACTGCCGCAGCTCATCAGGAGAGTGAAGAGCAGCAACAGGTGGCGTATGGATTGCTGTGGGAAAGGTCGGCTCATTCTTGAATAGTAGAATATATTTTGTTTTGACCAAGGGAGTCATAGATGAGGAAAACCTGCAGTTCCTGATGACGTTGCAGTATTTCTTGAGCACGCTCAAGCCCCATCACCATAAACGAGGTGGCAAAGGCATCGGCTATTGCACAAGTAGGGGCAATGACCGTTGCGGAAAGAATGGACTGTTGAGCCGGATAGCCGGTAGAGGGATTGATGGTATGGGCGATGCGGCGACCATCTTCCGTGGTGTAGTAATTACGATAGTTACCGCTTGTGGCCATCGCGCAGTCGGTGAGAGAAAGCACCGTTTCCAATTCGTTATTGGTACTTGTGGGGTCATCGTTGGGTTTGTTGACGCCAACGTGCCATGCTTCGCCTTTGGGATTATTACCTTCAACCACGATTTCGCCGCCAATCTCTACCATGAAGTTCTCAATACTTTGTCGGCGTAAGTAAGCAGCTACGACATCCACACCAAATCCTTTGGCAATGGCTGAGCAATCAAGAACCATTCGTGGATCTTCCTTCTGTAGGCGTCCTTCCGGCGTCAGACGGATATGTCGATACCCTACGAATTGCAGAAGACTATCGATGGTGGCACTGTCCGGTAGGCAACCATTCTTGTAACCAAAGCCCCAGGCATTGACGAGTGGAGCGACAGTGATGTCAAAGGCACCGTCTGTTGCTTCGCTGATACGTTCGCTAAGGGTGAAGATTTGGCAGAACAGGGAATCGGCGACGATATCCTTACCCTGATTTAACTGGCTGATGACACTCTCAGGGTTAAACATACTAAGGCTGGCATCAACGCGGCGCAACTCTTCCTCAATCTCCTTCTTCATGTTGGTGGAAGACTGATAAGTGATGTGGTAGAAGGTTCCGAAGACAGCGCCTTCATCCTTTTGGAAGGGAGCAGGAGCATTGCGTTTGTTGATAATCAAAAAGGAGGCGATAACCAGAACAGCCAAAACAGGGAGATGCCAACGACGCCACTGTGACTTCGGCTTGTCGAAAGGGGTGAGGGGCGTAAATCGTGGTTTCTGTTCCTGCTCTTCCTGTTCTTCGGGTTCCTGAATATTGTGAATCGGGTTCAATGGATCATTCATGATTATATATCAAATAGTACTTTAAAAGAGCCTCCCCAGCTGGTCGTATCATTGAGACCAAACCCTGGAACATACCAAGGCGAACCGATAGAATGGGGATTCTCCACGATGCGTAGTTTCATCCTGACATCCCAACCTAAATGGACAATTGACCATAGGCGGGTTTCCAATCCAAATACGAGTTCTGCCCAATGCGAGTTGCCGCTGAGATCGCTGAAGTTAACTTCTTGCTTTGCTCCCCATATTGGATCTTCAAGTGGAGTGGGAGAGTCAATGTTATAGTTGAAGAAAGAGAAACCATAACGTAGGCCAAGGAACAGACGGTTCCCGTTATGCTTCTTCGTGAAGTTATAATCTGCACCAATGCGGAAATAAGGGGCACGAACGGTAAAATGATTGTCCAAATCCACGCCTTCGTGATCAGCCTCGCCTATACCCATCTCAAAGATAGGGAAGTATTTGTCTAACATATTGATTCTAGCCATCACTTCCATTTGTGACCAGTCGCTCCCCATCGCCTTTAATCCAAAGCCCAAGATGTCTGCACCAACGGCAATGCCATCAATGAGGTGCACGGACTTTTGCTCCTTCTCACCGAATTGAATCTCTTGTGCAGAAACCGTATGCGATGACAAGGATAAGCAAAGTGCAAGCAGGATGCTACTGAGCCGTACGGAAATATATTTGAAGGTTCTCAAGGCCATCATAGTTGATGTCAGAATGATTGATGAGCACTGTATCTATCAGATGACGGGTAGATTGCACGGCGGTGATAGTATGCCACATGTGAAGCGGACAGGAGGGATCGTCGAGATGCGCACGATTAGTTTTATCAATGCGAATTGTATCGCGCCCGACGGCACCCTGAGCATCGATAAATGTAAACATCAGCGAGTCTGTATCACCATAAAAACTAACAGGCAAGCTCACGCCGTTTTTGTTAATCAGACGGTTGGCTATGACAGAATCAGCACCCATAGCTGTGATGGTCAGGGTGTCGCCGATACTGATAGCTGCACCTTCAACAAATGTTCCGTCGCTTGTTCGAGCTGAGGCATAGAAACCATAGACACAGGCTACCGTGTTATTGATGGGGCACGTGACGCTTTCGCAGGACAGCAGTGGAAGCGCAAACAGGAGATATATGAAATCTTTAACTTTCAATTCCCTAATCTTTAATCCCTAATCCTTAATCTATAATCACTCAAATCTCTTTTTCAATCTGGTAATTGTTCCGTTGTTCTGAACTGCGACTGATCAGGTCTCCAAGGAAACCTGCGACGAAGAGCTGTGTACCCAGAATCATCATCGTCAATGAGATATAGAAATAGGGAGAATCCGTAACCAAGCGGGCAGGAATCCCGTTGGCAAGTGCATAGAGCTTATTGGCACCGACCACGATAACAGCGATGAAGCCGAAGAAGAACATGAGCGTACCCAAGAGGCCGAAGACATGCATGGGTTTCAAGCCGAAGCGACTCAGGAACCACAACGAAAGCAGATCCAGATAACCATTGACGAAACGGTCGAGCCCGAACTTGGTCTTTCCATATTTACGTGCCTGATGATGCACAACTTTCTCGCCGATCTTGTCGAAGCCGGCGTTCTTGGCCAGATAGGGGATATAGCGGTGCATCTCACCATATACCTCAATGTTCTTGATGACGTCGCGACGATAGGCTTTCAGGCCACAATTGAAATCATGCAGGTTCTTGATGCCGCTGACCTTGCGGGCTGTAGCATTGAAGAGTTTGGTGGGTATGGTCTTTGATAGTGGATCGTAACGCTTTTGCTTGTAACCACTGACAAGATCGTAGCCGTCCTCCACAATCATACGTCGGAGTTCTGGAATCTCGTCGGGAGAATCTTGCAGGTCTGCGTCCATCGTAATCACGACGTCACCTTCTGCACGATGGAAGCCGCAGTATAAGGCAGGACTTTTTCCGTAGTTACGGCGGAACTTGATTCCCTTGACCTCAGGGTTCTCTGCCGCTAATCGTTCAATGACCGTCCATGATGAATCCGTAGAACCATCGTTGACAAAGATAATTTCATAGGTGAAGCCGTTAGCGTCCATCACGCGTTTGATCCAAGCGTGGAGTTCAGGCAGTGATTCAGCTTCGTTGTAAAGAGGAACAATGACAGAGATATCCATCGATGTGACTATGCTAAGTGTTTAAATGTCGTTATTGATTCTTGCTTTGTCCTTTGTAGGCAAAAAAGGCAGTAGGGACAGCAAAGATTGTAGCTAAGATGAGATTCCAGAATAGGAACTGGAATGCAAGTTGTGAGGGCGGCGTTGCAGCAAAAGCAGCGAATGCCTGATTCATTAACTCTTCTACATTCTCTCCGGGTAACATCTGCTGCATCGCAGTCATTACCTCAGGTTGTTGCATGAGCTCGCTGTAGGTGCGCATAAGCAGACCTCCGTCGATATACGCAAAATAGATGTATTGGGCGGCCGTGCAAAGCAGGGCAGCAGCAGCAAAAATCATCCACGCCATGTACCAGGCGCGGCGTAGTGGGAGAGGAGCGACATTCTCTCGGAAGCCTCGCATCAAACGAACCACGAAATAGATGGATAATAAACCCAGTAGGAGACCAAGGTTGCCAGCAAGAGGTGTTTGCAACCCTATCATACTCAGCGCGAAGCTACCTATCCAGCAGAGACCTGCCCATAATCCGTAGTAGGCTGCGTAGGCACGTGTCTGCTGACTTACGGTGACATCTCGATTATTCTGATTTGCCATGAGTTTGAAGAATTTGAATGCAAAGGTAGTGTTTTTTTATGACTTGTAACCTTTTTGGCTTCACTTTCTTGTCGTTTGAGGATATTTATCCTCTTTTTCTTACACAAAATCCACTACAGTAATGCCGGCTCCACCGAATTGAACGTGTTCATCATGTGCATCTATGACTGCAGGAACCGTCTTCAGATATTGACGGATCAGTTGTCGTAGAATACCTGTTCCCGTTCCATGCAGAATGCGTACACGTGCAACACCAACTTGGGTGGCATCATCAATAAAATGTGTGATTGCATTGATGGCTTCATCGCCTCGCATTCCACGCACATCAATATCTTGTTTGAAGTTCAGCGCTTTCTCCCGCATGGCTGATTGCGTCTCACGACTCAAAAAGGTGACACCTGTCTTCGTCTCTTGCTTCTTGGGAGGCTGTGCAGGCTCTAATCGGTTTGCTTTCACGATGGTACGAATCTGCCCGAATAGTACAACTGCTTGCTTCCCGTCCGTGGAGAGCAGCTCTCCAACCGTGTTTTGTCCTTTGATGCGAACATAGTTGGAATCTACCTTTTTATCTTCTGACGTTCGGCCTTTATGCTCCTTTCGTTCTTCTTGTTTCAGTTCTTTGTTACGGAAGTCATCGAGCTGTTGGCGAACACGGCGTGTCTCTTCTTTTTCAGCCTGCGCCTCGCGGATTTCACGAATCGTGTTTTCTATGCGCGCATTGGCTTCTTGAACCAGATGTTCGGCTTCTTCCTTTGCCTTACGGAGAATGGTCTTGCGCTGTTGCTGCAGTTCCTCGTTCTCTTTTTCGTAACGGGATATCTCCTTCTCTAACTGTTTCTCGCGGTTGTGCACCGTCTGTCGCTTGGTTTCCCAGTAGCGTTTGTCGCGCACAATATCCTGCAACCATTTGTCGGCATTGATATAGTCGCGTCCTACGATGTCCGAAGCATCGGCAATCACCTCTTCGGGAATACCTATCTTGCGGGCTATTTCCACAGCAAAGGAGGAGCCTGGGTTGCCTATTTGCAATTGGAACAAGGGCTGCATCAGGTGGCGGTCATAAAGCATTGCGCCATTGATGACACCAGCCGTTTCTTCGGCAAAATGTTTGAGGTTCTGGTAGTGAGTAGTAATGATGCCAAAGGTGCCGCAAGCTACAAATCGCTTCATGATGGCTTCGGCCATTGCCCCGCCTATCTGTGGTTCCGTTCCTCCTCCGAACTCATCAATGAGCAACAGCGATGTCGGGTCTGAACGTCTCATCATCTGCTTCATATTCAGCAAGTGAGAACTATAGGTTGAAAGTTCGTCTTCAATGCTCTGCTCATCGCCAATATCAATCATAATATGTTCAAAAATTCCTAATTTGGAGTGCTCTCCCACGTTGATGGGCAGACCACATTGCAACATGTATTGCAGCAGCCCGACCGTCTTCAGACAGACACTCTTGCCACCCGCGTTAGGTCCTGAAATCAACAAGATGCGTTGGCGACGTGTCAGTGCAATATCCAAAGGAACGACTTTCTTGCCGTGTTTCTCTAACGATCGTTTCAGCAACGGATGAACGGCCAGTGTCCAGTCAATCAGCGGATGGTTGGCGATTTGTGGTTCCGTGGTGGTCAAGGCACCGATGAGCTGGGCTAAATGTGCTTTGGCACGCACGAATTCCACATCCGCCAGCATCTCATAGCTGTCTAACAATTGGGGTACCTGTGGCCGCACCTCGTCAGTAAACTCTTTTAGGATGCGGATTACTTCGCGTTTCTCTTCACCCTCCAGTTCGCGGATGCGGTTATTGGCTTCCACCGCTTCCTGTGGCTCTATGAAAACCGTCTTCCCTGTTGCACTCTCGTCATGAACGATACCTTTTATCTTACGTTTGAGGGCAGGTGCTACAGGAATCACCAGACGGCCGTCGCGCATTGTCGGGGTTACATCTGCTGCAATCGTCCCTTCCGCCTGCGCGTTCCTTATTATATGATATAACACGCGACTGACACTTCCTTCAGCACTGCTCAACTCACGGCGGATTCGTGACAGCTCTAGGGAAGCGGAATCCTTGACTTTCCCGAATTTGTCAATGATGGCATTGATGCGGTTAATGAGTATAGGGAAGGTGAGGGCAGCGCCAACCATACGGGCGAGGGCAGGGTAGTCGCTTGAAGCTTTGAGCACTCTCATCACTCCGTCTATGGTTTCCAGCGAGCGCTTCAAACCCATCATCTCGTCCGTTTCAATGAATGTTCCCTCGATGCGAATACGCTGCAATACTGGTCGCACGTCTTCATATCCTTGGTCGGGAAACGTTTCCACCTCTTCCATGAGCCGTACATATTCGCCTACTTGCTGATGCCGTTCGCGAATCTGTTCCACGTCCGTCATGAAAGCCATCTCATCCACGCGTTGCATCCCTAATGGGCTAAGACATTGTGCACGTAACAGTTTGCGGATGTCCGCCATGCCGATTTTCTCTTCAAAAGTATCGGGATAAATCATCTTGTCATTACAAATTTGCGACAAAAGTACATAAGAATTTGCAAAATGCTGTTATGATTTGAAATTTTCTTTAATAATGACAACCATCTTTCGCAAATTATGCTTACCTTTGCACGCGGAATTAAAAATGCGTTATTCACTCTGTATGCAATCTACCGCAATTCTGTTACTTCATTGCCCCGACCAGCCGGGAATTATCTCGGAAGTAACTAAATTCATTACTGATAATCAGGGTAACATTGTCTATTTGGATCAATATGTGGACCGTGAAGACGGGATGTTTTTCATGCGTATAGAATGGGAGTTGGATAAGTTCCTCATTCCGCGTGAAAAGATTCAAGAATATCTCACGACGCTCTATTCGCAGCGTTACCAGATGACCTTCAACTTATATTTTTCCGATGAACGTCCGAGAATGGCTATCTTCGTTAGTAAGATGAGCCATTGTCTTTATGACCTGCTGGCTCGTTATAAGGCTGGCGAGTGGAATGTGGATATCCCGTGTATCATCAGCAACCATGAGGACCTGCGCTTTGTCGCAGAGCAGTTCAATATACCTTATTATGTATGGTCCATCAAGAAAGACCATTCGAACAAGGAAGAGGTTGAAACAGCTGAGATGGAGCTGTTGAAGCGTGAGCGCATCACGTTTATCGTACTGGCCCGCTACATGCAGATCATCAGCGATGAGATGATCGCCCGCTATCCGCATCACATCATCAACATCCATCACTCCTTCCTGCCTGCGTTCATCGGGGCGAAGCCCTATCATCAGGCATGGGAACGTGGCGTTAAGATCATCGGTGCGACCAGTCATTATGTAACGGCAGACCTCGACGCCGGTCCTATCATCGAGCAGGATGTGGCGCGCATCACTCATAAAGACACTCCCGAAAGCCTTGTCCTCAAAGGCAAGGACCTGGAGAAGATTGTGCTCTCACGAGCCGTCACCAAACATATTGAACGTAAGATTCTTACATACAAGAATAAAACCATCATATTCAGTTAACAAAATAATATAACTTTATGAAAAAGAACATGAAAAAAGTGCTTGTCTTGGGCAGCGGTGCTTTGAAGATCGGACAGGCAGGTGAGTTCGACTACTCAGGGTCACAGGCTCTGAAAGCGTTGCGCGAGGAAGGCATATCCAGCGTACTCGTTAACCCCAATATTGCCACTATTCAGACCTCTGAAGGTATTGCTGACAAGGTTTATTTCCAACCCGTCACCCCTTATTTTGTAACTGAAATCATTAAGAAGGAACGTCCTGACGGCATCCTTCTTGCCTTTGGTGGGCAGACAGCGCTCAACTGCGGTACGGAACTTTACCTCAACGGCACCTTGAAAGAATATGGTGTTGAGGTGCTCGGTACCAGCGTGGAAGCTATCATGGATACTGAAGACCGTGACCGCTTCGTGAAGAAGCTGGCTGAGGTGGATCTGAAAGTACCTGTCAGCCATGCTGTCGAGAATATGGACGATGCCCTCAAAGCTGCCCATGAGATTGGCTTCCCCATCATGATTCGTTCTGCTTACGCCCTCGGCGGTCTCGGCTCCGGTATCTGCCCCAATGAGGAGAAGTTCATCGAGATTGCAGAGAGCGCCTTCACCTTCGCACCTCAGATTCTCGTTGAGGAGAGCCTGAAGGGCTGGAAGGAGATTGAGTTCGAGTGCATCCGTGATGCCAACGACCGCTGCTTCACCGTAGCCTCTATGGAGAACTTCGACCCGCTCGGCATCCACACGGGTGAGTCTATCGTTGTTGCTCCTACCTGCTCACTCACAGAAGATCAGGTGAAGATGCTTCAGGACATCACCATCAAGTGCGTGAAGCACCTCGGCATCGTCGGCGAGTGCAACATTCAGTTTGCCTTTAACGCTGTCACCAACGACTATCGCATCATTGAGATCAACGCCCGTCTGTCTCGCTCCAGCGCCCTCGCTTCTAAGGCAACAGGTTATCCTCTGGCTTTCGTAGCTGCTAAGATTGCTCTTGGCTACACCCTCGACCAAATCGGTGAGATGGGTACCACCAACAGCGCTTATGTGGCTCCCTCTCTTGACTATATGATCTGTAAGATTCCTCGTTGGGACCTTACCAAGTTTGTGGGCGTCTCCCGTCAGATTGGTTCTTCCATGAAGAGCGTCGGTGAGATTATGTCCATCGGTCGTTCCTTCGAAGAGATGCTGCAGAAAGGTCTTCGCATGATAGGGCAGGGTATGCACGGTTTCGTAGGCAACGACCACGTTAAGTTCGATGACCTCGACGATGCTCTCGAGAACCCCACCGACCTCCGTATCTTCGCGATTGCTGAGGCTTTGGAGAAAGGCTATACCGTAGAGCGCATTGAGGAGCTTACGAAGATTGACCCCTGGTTCATCACCCGTATGAAGCACATTGTGGACCTCAAGCACCAGCTGGAAAGCTACGACAGTCTTGAGGCTATTCCTGATGAGTTCCTGCTCGAAGTGAAGCAAGCTGGCTTCAGCGACTTCCAGATTGCCCGTTTCGTTTTGAAACCCACTTCCGGCAACTTTGAGAAGGAGAACCTTGAGGTACGCCGTTATCGCAAGCAGCGTGGCATCATGCCTTCTGTGAAGCGCATCCCCACCGTTGCCAGCGAGCATCCCGAACTCACCAACTACCTCTACTTCACCTACACACACGCTCCTGCTTTCCAGGATGCTTTCACCCTCGGCCAGAAGGGCGCTTCCTACAGCCCGCTCCACGATATCACCTATTACAACAACGAGAAATCTGTGATTGTGCTTGGCTCAGGTGCTTATCGTATCGGTTCCAGCGTAGAGTTCGACTGGTGTTCTGTGAACGCCATCAACACTGCGCGCAAGTTGGGTTATAAGTCCATCATGATTAACTATAACCCTGAGACGGTATCTACCGACTACGATATGTGCGACCGCCTCTACTTCGATGAGCTGACACTGGAGCGTGTTCTCGATGTGCTCGACCTGGAGCAGCCGCGTGGCGTCATCGTCAGCGTAGGCGGACAGATTCCCAATAACCTGGCTATGAAGCTCCATCGTCAGGGCGTTCCTGTTCTGGGTACCTCTCCCGTGGATATTGACCGTGCTGAGAACCGCGATAAGTTCTCTGCAATGCTTGATAAGCTCGGTGTAGATCAGCCTGCATGGCGTGCCCTCACCAGCCTCGAGGATATCAAGGAATTCATCTCTGAGGTTGGCTACCCCGTCCTCGTACGTCCCAGCTACGTCCTCTCTGGCGCTGCCATGAATGTCTGCTACAGCGATGAGGAGCTCGAGCGCTTCCTGCAGCTTGCTACGGAAGTGTCACACGAATATCCTGTCGTAGTCTCCCAGTTCATGCAGGAGACCAAGGAGATTGAGTTCGATGCTGTTGCTGACAAGGGCGAGATTGTTGAGTATGCAATCTCTGAGCACGTAGAATATGCTGGCGTTCACTCTGGTGACGCCACCATGATCTTCCCCGCTCAGAACGTTTATTTCTCCACCATCCGTCAGATGAAGAAGATTGCCCGCAAGATTGCAGCCGAGCTGAATATCAGCGGTCCCTTCAACATCCAGTTCTTGGCTAAGAACCGCGAGGTGAAGGTCATCGAGTGCAACCTGCGTGCATCACGTTCCTTCCCCTTTGTGTCCAAGATCCTGAAGCGCAACTTCATCGAGACAGCCACCAAGATCATGCTCGACGCTCCCTATCAGCGTGCTGAGAAGAGCGAGTTCGACATTGACCGCATCGGTGTTAAGGCCAGCCAGTTCAGCTTTGCTCGTCTGCAGAATGCTGACCCCGTGCTGGGCGTAGATATGAGTTCTACCGGTGAGGTGGGTTGCTTGGGCGACGACCTCAACGAGGCTCTTCTCAACGCACTCATCGCTACCGGTTACCGTCTCCCGAAGAAAGCCGTCCTCATCTCCTCTGGTGGTGTGAAAGGTAAGCTTGACCTCCTCGAGCCCGCTCGTCAGCTTGTCCGTAAGGGCTTTGACGTATATGCAACAGGTGGCACGGCAGCCTTCCTCAACGAGAACGGTGTCTTTGCTCGTTCCGTCAGCTGGCCCGATGAGGACGATGACCAGAACGTGCTCAGTTTGATTGCTCAACACCGCTTCGACCTCATTGTCAATGTGCCAAAGAACCGTACAAAGCGCGAGCTCACCAACGGTTATCGCATCCGTCGTGCTGCCATCGACCACAATATTCCTTTGATGACCAACACCCGTTTGGCCAAGGCCTTCATCGAAGCATTCACCACACTCGGTGAGAAAGACATCAAAATCAAGAGCTGGCAGGAGTACAATTCCTAAGCCGCTAAAGTCTCTAATATAGCCTATTCAGGAAGGGTGGTTGCCTCTTGGTAGCCGCCCTTCTTAATTATTTCGACATTTTTCCTTCATTTTATTTGGCAATGTCGAAGAAAAGGACTACTTTTGCACCCGCAAAACTCAAACAGCACACGAGGAGAGATGCTCGAGTGGCTGAAGAGGCACGCCTGGAAAGCGTGTAACCGTCCAAAGCGGTTCCGGGGTTCGAATCCCCGTCTCTCCGCGAAACCAGAGTGCCTAAAGAGTAAAGCGCTACGTACAGCAGACATGGGAAAGTCCTGTACGGCCAGCTCCCTTCGAATCCCCCAGGGCTTGACCGCAGCAAGGGTAGTTGGTTGTAGCGGCGCGATGCAGATCGCTTTCCCACCCGCCTCTTTAGCTCAGTTGGCCAGAGCACGTGATTTGTAATCTC